>NZ_JVVM01000001.1 GCF_001054325.1 Corynebacterium vitaeruminis
CTACTTCTCCTGGTCGAAAGTGGTGATGCATTCACCGCCTGAACCTACCGTCTGAAAGTGTCATAAACTCACACAGTTTCAAATTTGCAGCCCTCAATTTTTGTTACGTAACCCTGTTGTGAGTTGAACTCAGAGCCGAAAATCCCCTGTCGGTGGAAGAAAAACTTCCGCCGACAGGGGATTTTTGTGTAGGGCCCAACCCCAGGCCCAGGCACCTACACCCAACGCCGGCGCGGCTAGTGCCGCTCAATCAGCACGATGGTCGAGCGGGCTGGGACACGGAGTTCTCCCTCCGGCTCAACGATGCGCTCGCGAGTCGGACGGCCGGTGATCTCTGTGGTGTCGATGATGATTTCCCAGCTGTGTGCGTATTCAGTGCCCGGAATTTGGAACATGATGTCCTCGTGGTGGGCGTTGAAGCACATCAGGAAGGAGTCGTCCTCAATCCTGTGACCTCGGCGATCAGGCTCAGTGATGGCATCGCCGTTGAGCCAGACCATCAGAGACTTACCAAAGTCGAAGTTCCAGTCATCGGTGGTCATGACACGGCCCTTGTAAGTCAACCAGGCAATGTCACGATCGTCGGTTTCCGCACCCAGCGGGCCACCGCGCAGGAAGCGACGGCGACGGAAAACCGGGTGCTCAGCGCGCAGCTCAGCCAGGAACTGGGTGTATTCGACCAGCTCAGAGTTGGTGCGAGTCTGATTCCAGTCCACCCATGACAAACGGTTGTCCTGACAGTAGACGTTGTTGTTGCCCTTCTGGCCACGTCCCATTTCGTCACCATGGCTAATCATCGGAGTGCCCTGGGACAGTAGGAGAGTGGTCAGGAAGTTACGATGCTGACGGGAGCGCAGAGAAAGAATGCGCTCGTCGTCGGTCGGGCCTTCCACACCGCAGTTCCACGAACGGTTGTGGGACTCGCCATCGCGGTTGTCCTCGCCGTTGGCCATATTGTGCTTTTCGTTGTAGCTGACCAAGTCGTTGAGAGTGAAACCGTCGTGCGCGGTCACGAAGTTAATCGACGCAGTGGGGCGGCGGTCATTGTTTGCATACAGGTCCGAGGAACCGGTGATACGTGACGCGAACTCGCCGAGCGTGGATGGCTCGCCGCGCCAGAAGTCACGGATAGTGTCGCGGTACTTACCGTTCCATTCAGTCCACTGTGGTGGGAAGTTACCGACCTGGTAACCGCCTTCACCGACATCCCATGGCTCTGCGATGAGCTTGACCTGGCTGACAATCGGATCCTGCTGCACCAAGTCAAAGAAGGCGGACAGGCGATCCACATCGTGGAATTCTCGGGCGAGCGTGGAGGCCAAATCGAAGCGGAAGCCGTCGACATGCATCTCGGAAACCCAGTAGCGCAGCGAGTCCATAATCAGCTGCAGGGAGTGCGGGTGGCGCACATTCAGGGAGTTACCGGTTCCGGTGTAGTCCATGTAGTGCTGGCGATCGCCTTCGACCAAGCGGTAGTAGGCCTCGTTGTCGATGCCTCGGAAACAGATGGTCGGGCCCATGTGGTTGCCCTCTGCGGTGTGGTTGTAAACCACGTCGAGGATGACCTCAATACCCGCATCGTGGAACGCACGCACCATGCCCTTGAACTCACTGACTGCGCCGCCTGGTTTTTGGGAAGCTGCGTAGTCCTGGTGGGGTGCCAGGAAGCCAAAGGTGTTGTAGCCCCAGTAGTTGCGCAGCCCCTTTTCACGCAGATGGTCGTCCTGGAGGAACTGGTGGACCGGCATCAGTTCGATAGCTGTGACACCAAGGTCCTTGAGGTAGTCAATGATTGCGGGATGAGCGAGACCCGCGTAGGTGCCACGCAGCTCCTCCGGAATTTCCGGGTGAGTCATGGTCATGCCCTTGACGTGGGCCTCGTAAATCACTGTTTCGTTGTACGGCGTGCGCGGTGCGCGGTCAGCGCCCCAGTCGAAAAACGGGTTGATGACCACCGAGGTCATGGTGTGTCCCAGGCTGTCCTCGGTGTTGCGCTTCGAGTGGTCGTGAATGTCGTAGTTGAACAGCGAAGGATGGCCGTCGAAATCGCCATCGAAAGCCTTGGCGTATGGGTCAACCAGTAGCTTGTTGGGGTCACATCGCTTACCGTTCGCTGGATCAAACGGGCCGTGCACGCGGTAGGCGTAGCGCTGACCCGGCATGATGGACGGGATGTAGCAGTGCCAAATATGTGCATCGACTTCTTCCAGCTCGATGCGGGTTTCTTCACCCTCGGCGCTAATCAGACAAAGCTCAACTTTTTCCGCAACATCGGAAAAGAGTGCAAAGTTGGTGCCAGCGCCGTCGTAGGTAGAGCCGAGTGGGTAAGGCTCACCCGGCCACACTTGATAATCGCCGACTGTATTTGCTTGGTTCATGTGACTACCTTAACCGTTTTGTAAAAAACATGAGCTGTTTTCGGTCCTGCGTGGGCGAGCAAATCGTCGCATCCGCCGAGCGTACTTCGAAAAAACGACCCCCGGGCAAAATGTCGAGTCGAACGGTTAAGTACGTAAACTGCGTGCGAAAATAAGTATTTAACCCTGCAAGTGGGCAATTTGACGCTCCAAACGCACCTTGGCCGGCACCGTATCCCCAATATTCGCGGTCACCAACGCGCGAAGATCTCCAAAGACCTTTAATTTTGGAATTATGAGTCCACGAACCATCGGTGTAACGGAAGTAGCGTTCCGAGACGCTCATCAGAGCCTCATGGCAACGCGAATGGCTATGGAAGACATGGTCGATGTCTGTGAAGAAATGGACAAGGCCGGTTTTTGGAGTGTGGAGTGCTGGGGTGGCGCAACCTTCGACGCTTGCATCCGCTTCCTCAACGAAGATCCCTGGGAACGCCTGCGGACATTCCGCAAGCTGATGCCGAACAGCCGCCTGCAGATGCTGCTGCGTGGCCAGAATCTCCTCGGCTACCGCCACTACGAGGACATGGTGGTTGACAAGTTCGTCGAAAAGTCCGCGGAAAACGGTATGGACGTATTCCGTGTTTTCGACGCTCTCAACGACCCGCGCAATCTCGAGCACGCCATGCGCGCAGTCAAGAACGTCGACAAGCATGCGCAGGGCACGATTTGCTATACGACGTCTCCGCTTCACGACGTCGACGGGTACGTTAAGCTCGCTGGTCGTCTACTGGATATGGGGGCAGATTCCATTGCGTTGAAGGACATGGCAGCACTGCTGAAACCCCAGCCGGCTTACGACATCATCCGCGGTATCAAGGAAACTTACGGCGAGGACACCCAGATTAACGTCCATTGCCACTCGACCACCGGAGTCACGATGGTGACCCTGATGAAGGCCATCGAAGCAGGTGCGGATGTTGTAGACACGGCTATCTCGTCGATGTCACTGGGGCCGGGCCATAATCCGACCGAGTCGCTGGTGGAGATGCTGGAGGGAACCGGCTATACCACCGACCTGAATATGGACAATCTGATTACCATTCGTGACCACTTCCGTAAGGTGCGTCCGAAGTATGCAGAGTTTGAGTCCAAGACCCTGGTCAACACCGACATCTTCATGTCGCAGATTCCAGGCGGCATGCTGTCGAACATGGAAAACCAGCTCAAGGCCCAGGGAGCAGGCGACCGCGTCGATGAGGTCATGCGAGAGGTGCCAATCGTCCGCAAGGACGCGGGTTACCCGCCGCTGGTGACCCCGAGCTCGCAAATCGTCGGCACGCAGGCTGTGTTCAATGTGCTGATGGGACGCTACAAGGTCATGACCGCTGAGTTCGCCGACCTCATGCTCGGCTACTACGGCCAGTGCCCGGGAGAGCGTAACCCAGAGCTGATCAAGCAGGCAGCGGAGCAGACTAAGAAGGAAGAGATCACGGTTCGTCCGGCTGATCTCCTCGAGCCAGAATGGGACGAACTGGTTAATCAGGCCAAGGAACTCGACGGTTACAACGGCACCGCCGAGGATGTCCTGACCAACGCGCTGTTCCCATCGGTCGCGCCGGGATTCTTCACCACTCGTGGCGAGGGGCCGAAGAACGTCGGCAAGACCGCCGAGCAGCTCAAGCGCGAGGCAGAGCAGGCCTCTGGTGCCGCCAATGCCATTCGTGAGCCAATCCGCTACAAGGTCACTGTCGGCGGTCGCTCGCAGACCGTCCAGGTGGAACCCGCCTAGGAACATCGGGAGAAGAGATAGCAATGTCGCAAAGTTCAGCAAACCAGCCGAATTCGGCGGATGCCGTCGCGCCGGGCGTCGATGCCTCGATGGCGGAGCGCCTGGAGTATTTGGATACTCAGCGTCGCCGTGTTGAAGCCGGTGGTGGTGAAGCCCGCCATGCCAAGCAGCACGAACGTGGCAAGATGACTGCCCGTGAGCGTATCGACACCTTCGTCGACGAAGGCACCTTCCGCGAAACCGGCATGTTCATGACTCACCGCACCACCGACTTCGGCATGGATACCGCCGACGCGCCTGCCGACGGCGTGGTCACCGGCACCGCCGCGGTTCTCGGCCGCGCGGTGCACGTCGCCTCTCAGGACTTCACCGTCATGGGCGGCTCCGCTGGTGAAACGCAGTCCCGCAAGGTTGCGGCCACAATGCGCGCCGCGGCCGACAACGGCACTCCGTTCGTCTTCATCAACGACTCCGGCGGTGCCCGAATTCAAGAGGGGATTGACTCTCTATCGGGCTATGGCCAGGTCTTCTACAACAACGTGTGGCTCTCCGGTCTGGTGCCGCAGGTTTCCATCATCGCAGGTCCATGCGCAGGTGGCGCGGCCTACTCGCCCGCGCTGACCGACTTCATCATCCAGACCCGCAAGGCGCAGATGTTCATCACCGGCCCGGGCGTTATTAAGTCGGTCACCGGTGAAGACGTTACCTCCGAGCAGCTCGGTGGCGCGGATGCACACATGGTCAAGGCGGGCAATATCGACTTCGTCGCTGACGATGACGAGCAAGCCATTCTGATTGCACAGAAGCTCTTAAGCTTCCTGCCACAGAACAACACGGAAGAGCCGCCAATCGTCGATCCGGTATTCGATGCCGAGCCGGATCCAGAGCTCCGCGACATCGTCCCTGTCGACGGCAAGAAGGGCTACGACGTCCGCGAGGTCATCATCCGTATCGCCGACAATGGCGACTTCCTCGAGTGCCAGGCGGGTTTTGCCACCAACCTGGTTGTCGGCTTTGGTCGAGTTCTGGGCCGTACCGTGGGCTTTGTCGCCAACCAGCCGAACGTGATGTCCGGTGTGCTGGACATCAATTCCTCGGACAAGGGCGCAAAGTTCATCCGCTTCTGCAACGCCTTTAATATCCCGCTGGTCACCCTGGTTGACGTTCCTGGCTTCATGCCGGGCGTCACCCAGGAGCACGGCGGCATCATCCGTCACGGCGCAAAGATGCTCTACGCGTACTCCGCAGCGTCTGTGCCCAAGGTGACCGTCGTCATGCGTAAGGCATACGGCGGTGCGTACCTGGCGATGTGCTCGAAGGATCTCGGCGCGGACTACGTGTTCGCATGGCCGACCGCAGAAATTGCGGTGATGGGCGCAGAGGGCGCGGTCAACGTGGTCTTCCGCAAGGAAATCGCCGGCGCCGGCGACGAAGAAGAGCAGGCCCGTGTGCGCGACGAGCGTATCGCCGAATACAAGACACGCTTCTCGACGCCATATGTCGCCGCCTCGCGCGGACTGGTCGACGATGTGATTGACCCGGCGGAAACCCGTCTGCGTGTGGCTGACGCGCTATCGGTTCTGCGTAACAAGCGCGAGGTTCGTCCGGCCAAGAAGCACGGATTGGGGCCACAGTAATGGGCGACAGCATCGGTGAAATCAAGGAGCTGCGAGCACTCGTCGCTGAGCTGACCGACCGGTTGGACGCGACCTCGACAAGCTTGCAGAAGGCCACCGCACGGCTGAACCAGGCGGAAAACGAACTGGCGGAACTGCGCAAGCGCGTGGATGCAGATATCCCCGAGGACACTGTCATCGCCATTTCCGCAGCGGTATCGGCGTACCTGGGCAATCGCGGCAAGGTGAAGGCAATTCGATACAACCGCCACAAGACGTGGGCTGCGCAGGGCCGCCAGGTTCAGCAGCAGCGCAACCTGCGCTAGTTGGGAATTTTCGCCAACCGACTTATTTGAGTCCGTCCCATTGACTTTTTGCTACGTGAAGGATTGTTGAGCCATGAAATTGAAAGTGACTGTCGGCGGCATTGCCTACGATGTCGACGTCGAAGTAGTCGAAGAGCCCAAGCGCCTTTCGCCCATCGTGTTGGGTGGATCGTCCAGTGCCTCCGTTGAGCCGGCCACCGCTAGTGTCTCCGGTGTCTCCGCCAATTCGGTGGTGGCTCCGCTGGCAGGTTCGGTCAGTAAGATCTTGGTCGAGGAAGGCCAGCAGATCGAGGCAGGGGAGGTGCTGCTCATTCTCGAGGCCATGAAGATGGAAACCGAGATCACGGCCCCGGCTGCAGGCACCGTCGGCGCTATTCACGTCGAAGTCGGCGACGCGGTGCAGGGTGGTCAGGGACTCGTCTCGATTGATTAGCTGCATTAGCCGGGGTGTAGAGATTTTGGGGTGAAATCTTTATAGCCCCGGTTGCTGGAAATGCTTAAGGTTGCCTTAATATTTTCCCTATGAATGCCGTTCTTCTCGCCGTTTTGGTGATGCTAATCCTGGCGGTCTGCCGGGTGCACGTTGTGCTTGCGCTGTTTATCGGTGCTTTGGTCGGTGGTCTCTCCGCCGGGATGGGGCTCGATGCTACCATGGTGGCCTTCCAGGAAGGTCTCTCTGGTGGTGCCAAAATCGCCCTGAGCTACGCCATGCTAGGTGCCTTCGCAATGGCTGTAGCATCCTCTGGGCTGCCCAAACTGCTCGCTGATTGGCTGATTGCCAAAATTGGCACCGAGAATGAGGGCACCAAATCTAAAGCGGAGGCATGGACTAAGTGGGGTATGGTGGCCGGTATTTTGGCCATGGCGATTATGTCGCAGAACCTAATCCCGGTTCACATTGCGTTTATCCCGCTGATCATTCCGCCGCTATTGCCGGTATTTAACCGTCTCAACATCGACCGCCGAATGATAACCAGCGTGATGACCTTCGGTTTGATCACCACGTACATGTGGGTTCCGGTCGGATTCGGTTCTATCTTCTTGAACGACATTCTGCTGGGCAACATCGAAAACGCCGGCCTTGATGTTTCCAATATCAACATCATGATGACGATGGGCATCCCGGCTCTCGGTATGCTGACCGGCCTGGCCATTGCGGTGTTCTTCTCCTACCGCAAGCCACGGCATTACGAAGACCTGCCGATCGCCGAGTCCTCGCATATGGAATCGCAGTCTGATGAACCTGTGTCGAAGTACCGAGTCATCGTTGCTCTCGTCGCCATTGTGGTGACCTTCGTCGTCCAGATTGTGATGAACTCCATGGACACCGATGCCGATCCACTGCTGATTGGTGCCCTCACTGGTTTGGCAATCTTCATGCTCACTGGTGCTGTGCGCTGGCGTGAGGCGGACGACATATTTACCGCTGGTATGAAGATGATGGCCCTGATTGGTTTCATCATGATTTCTGCACAGGGCTTCGCCTCTGTGATGTCTGAGTCTGGTCAAGTTGAGCCGCTGGTAACTGCCACTGCAGAACTATTTGCAGGCAACAAGCCTGCCGCTGCATTCGCCATGCTGGTCGTTGGTCTGGTGGTCACGATGGGTATTGGTTCGTCCTTCTCGACGCTGCCGATTATCTCCATCATCTACGTGCCGCTGTGTCTGTCGCTGGGCTTTTCTCCGATGGCCACTGTCGCCATCATTGGTACTGCAGGTGCGCTGGGTGACGCCGGTTCGCCGGCATCGGATTCGACCCTCGGCCCGACGATGGGTCTCAATGCCGATGGGCAGCACGACCACATTCGCGATTCGGTTATTCCGACCTTCCTGCACTTCAACCTGCCGCTTCTGGCAGCTGGTTGGGTGGCAGCACTGGTGCTCTAGTTCCAGCGCTTGTCCATGAGGGCAATTGCTCCAATGGGGCCTACTGGCCTGCGGCTCCCGTAATCCCCGCAACCCCTGCAATTCCGGCGATAAAGAGTTCGGTTCCCAGTGCAATGCGCTGGTGGCCGAGCTCTTTTGCTTGTGCAGCCGTATTCTCAGAAGCTGTCTCGGCCTCAGCGCCCTTACCAGCGGTGATGTCCGCGCCACCGGCGTCACCCTTGCCAGCAACGCCTTTGTCACCGTTCAGATTAAGCGCGCTCGCTGTCTGCTGGTCGACTGTCGCACCGAGGATGAAGTACACGAGGACTGATGCGGTATCAGATGCTGAGGTGATGCCGGTGGAAATTTCAGGTGCATTCTCCAGGACGTCGGCAAGCAATTGCTCGGGGCGAATCGTGGCGGTGCCCGTAGCGAGTGCGGCCGAGACGACCTCTGCGCCATCCCGATGAGCGGTGAGGCAGGAGTAGAGCAGCTCGGCGACGGCTTCGGTGTCGGCACGCCAGTCACCCGTGGCGGAAAACTCTGTGCAGGGAGCCAAAATGCGGTCAGCGACGGCGCCGAGTAGTGCCTGTTTGGAAGGGTAGTGCCAGTACATTGCGCCAGCGGCGGTACCCAAGTGGCGAGTCAAGCGGCGGATTGTGAGATCGCCGAGACCGTACTCGTTGAGAATGGTAAGAGCTGCGTCGACAATGATGTCCTTGGTCAATTGCACACTGCCTACCGTAGACGAAAGACGAAACATCCGGAAGAGTTCTTAAGCCTGAAGGCCGGGGTAAAAACCGCGACACGAGGGGATATGCAACGGCAATTGAACCCTGTTCGACATTCGATGGATGCGGTATTAAGTTTGAGAACTGAACAACTTTTAAAACACTGTTCAAGTTTTATCCCCAGCCTCAAGGAGCGTCATCCCCCATGACTCAACAGCAGCAGGACATTTTGGAACTCGCCCGAGAAAAGGTACTCGGCCGCGGCGAGGGGCTGAACTATGATGAGACCTTGGCAGTTCTCAACCTCGACGACGACAGCATCGAGCAGCTGCTGGCGCTGGCTCACGAGGTGCGCCTGAAGTGGTGCGGCGAAGACGTTGAGGTCGAGGGCATTATCTCGCTGAAGACGGGCGGTTGCCCAGAGGACTGCCACTTTTGTTCGCAGTCGGGTCTGTTCGAGTCCCCAGTGCGTTCGGCATGGCTGGATATTCCGGCGCTGGTCGACGCCGCCAAGCAGACCGCAAAGTCGGGTGCTACTGAGTTCTGCATCGTTGCCGCAGTGAAGGGGCCAGATGAGCGACTGCTGAGCCAGATGGAGCAAGCCGTCGCCGCCATTCAGGCGGAGGTCGACATCAATGTGGCTGCATCCATGGGAATCCTGACCCAGGAGCAGGTGGACCGCCTGGCGAAGGCCGGTATTCACCGTTACAACCACAACTTGGAGACCGCCAAGAGCTACTTCCCGCAGGTCGTTACCACCCACACTTGGGAGGAGCGCCATGACACCCTGCGCATGGTCGGCGAAGCCGGTATGGAGGTCTGCTGTGGCGGCATCCTGGGTATGGGCGAGACCCTTGAACAGCGTGCCGAATTCGCCCAAGACCTGGCGGCGCTCAACCCGACCGAGGTGCCGATGAACTTCCTCGACCCGCGCCCGGGCACTCCGTTCGCCGGTCGCGAGCCGATGCCAGCCAAGGATGCACTGCGTGCCATCGGTGCCTTCCGACTGGCACTGCCGAAGACCATCCTGCGTTTTGCTGGTGGTCGTGAGCTCACCCTGGGCGACCTGGGTGCAGAACAGGGTCTGCTCGGCGGTATCAACGCTGTCATTGTCGGCAATTACCTGACCACGCTGGGCCGTCCGGCGGAGCAGGACCTGGACATGCTTGGCAAGGTACGACTTCCCATTAAGGCCCTCAATGCAACTGTCTAAGCCTCGGACGTCTAACCCGCGAACCATGCGAACGAAGAAAATCGACTCCACAGAGCTCCTCCAGGCGATGGTGCTCGGAGATGAGCCCAAGTTTGATCCTTTCACCGGTGCAGACCTCGAAGCTGGTGAAGTGCGCGAACGCTCCTACGGCGCAAAGGCGGGGCTGGAGGCACCTCGGTTCTGTCAGCTCTGTGGCCGTCGCATGGTGGTGCAAGTGCGTCCGGACGGTTGGACCGCGTCGTGCTCGCGGCACGGTGAGGTTGACTCCGTTATGTTGGAACAGCGCTAAAAGGCGCCGGTCGTGCTAGTGCACCACTCAGGCACGCTAGTGCTGGTTGTGCACTGCCACGCTAGTGCTGGTTACGTGCTGTGAGGTAAGTTAGTCAACTATGACTATGAAAAATACCCGAGTCCCACACGTTGAGAAGCAAAGCGTGGCGATGGCCTCGGGTATTGTTCTCTTTTCCGTTGTAACGGGAACGATAGCGGGAGTGGCCTGGGCATTTTTGCGCCCAAAGCAGCAAGTGCAAATGCTGCCCAACAATCAGCTGGCGATTATTCAGGAAACCGTTGACGCTGGTTTCATCGGGCTGCTCTGGTTTGTTGCTGTCACTGCAATCAGTGGCCTGGTGCTGGGAATTACTACGTTCCGAAATCGCGCCATCACTACTCCTGTGCAGATGCTCACAGCAATTGGGTGGGCAGGTTTCTCCGCTTTGATGAGCGCAGCAGTGACGTACGTCGTCGGTCAGTCGGTTGCGGCATTGCTACAGCCGGATCTGGCGGGAATGCAGCCGGGCGATAAGTTCTCGGTGATTCCGGACTTCACCACGTATGTGGCACTGCTGGTCGCGCCTCTGGTTGCCATGCTCGCACTGTGGTCGCGGGTGCTGTTCCAAACGGATTTCACGGAAAACAACGAGAGGTCTGAGGTCGCCGCCAAGGGCTCAGAAGTTGGCACGGATGATGCCGCAGAGGCGACCGACGTGACACCGGATACGAACGCAGATTCGGCCACTAAGTGAGGCGGTGAGGCTCTGGCGCTGGGGTCGTCGTAAAGCGCTGTTTTCGACTGAACAGGGGTAGTTATTGGGAAATAGGCTTATACAAGCCTTACAATTTTGGAAAATAGGTTCGTCCTCGATGTCGGTATTCGCCCCGTTTTAGGGGCTTTTTCGATATTGAGCGGCGAGCTTAGGCCTCTTGCACTTGCCCGTTTGAGTCCGCTGCGAATGCCTCCGGGAACTGTCATCGGTAACGGTGACGACGTTGTTTTCGGTCGTAGCCACAGCCCATTGAAGTAAGGACGTAGTTTTTCCGTGAATACCAGCCCTGCGGCCAATGCTCATGCTTCCAGCCTGCCGCGCCTTGAATCGGATTTGTACGCATCTGTAGTCGATAAAGATGGCCGCTACGGTGGCGTGGTCGCAGACGAACACTGGGGCCAGGAAATCAAACGCCTCGCCCGCGAACGCAATGCCGTAATCCTCGCACACAACTACCAGCTACCGGAGATCCAGGATATTGCCGATTACACCGGTGATTCCCTCGGGCTCTCTCGTATCGCTGCGGAAACCGATGCTGACGTCATCGTCTTCTGCGGCGTCCACTTCATGGCGGAAACCGCCAAGATTTTGAGCCCTGAGAAGACCGTCCTGATCCCAGATGAGCGCGCTGGCTGCTCTCTGGCGGACTCCATCACCGCTGACGAGCTGGCCGGGTGGAAGGCTGAAAACCCGGATGCGCTGGTGGTTAGCTACGTCAACACCACCGCAGATGTGAAGGCCCTGACTGACATCTGCTGCACTTCCTCCAACGCCGTCGACGTGGTCAAGTCCATTCCGGAAGACCAGGAGATCCTGTTTAACCCGGATCAGTTCCTCGGCGCACACGTTCGTCGTGAGACCGGCCGCGACAACATCAAGGTGTGGGCTGGTGAGTGCCACGTCCACGCCAACATCAATGGTGAGGAACTCGCGCACCGCGCGGAAGAGAATGCCGATTCGCAGCTGTTCATTCACCCGGAGTGTGGTTGCGCGAACTCTGCCATTTACCTCGCAGGTGAGGGCACCATCGAGCCGGAGCGCGTGCAGATGCTCTCCACCGGCGAGATGCTGACTGAGGCGCAGAAGCTGAAGGAGAATAAGCCGAACAGCAAGGTGCTCGTGGCCACTGAGGTGGGCATGCTCCACCAGCTGCGCAAGGCCGCGCCCGATGTCAACTTTGAGCCGGTCAACGACCGCGCCTCCTGCTCGTACATGAAGCTCATCACTCCGGCGGCTCTGCTGCGCTGCCTCGTCGAAGGCGCCGATGAAGTCGACGTCGACCCCGAGGTCGCCAACAAGGCACGCGCCTCGGTAGAGCGCATGATCGCCATCGGTAACCCCGGCGGGGGCGAGTAACACGTTTGGTCTGCGCCCTTCATTCGACAGTTGGACACTGACGTGTGACTTCCTCGTCATCGGCGGGGGAGTCGCGGGTCTTAGTGCTGCGCGCCGAGCCATTGAGCTCGGCCTCGACGTGCTGGTCATCGACAGCGTCGAGTGGCGCACCGGGGCCCGCAAACAGCTGCGTTTCGCCGATGCCGCCACGAATCTCGCCCAGGGTGGGCTCGCGGTGGTCGGGCTTGACGACGACCCCAGCGGCCATGTGGCCAATGGGTTCGATGACACCACTGATTCCCACATCGCGGATACTCTTGATGCCGGTGCCGGACACTGCGATGCAGAGGCCGTGGCTTCCATCATCCGCGCCGGTGCCGCTACGACCGAGTGGCTGATTGGGCTGGGTGCCACATTCGACCCGGCGCCGGATAACCCGGCCGTCTATTCCCGTACCAAAGAGGGCGGACATCACGCGCGGCGCATCATTCACGCCGGTGGTGACGCCACTGGTGCTGAAATTGAGCGTGCCCTAGAGGCATCTGTTACCGGCGTGCGAGTGCTGCAAAACGCAACAGCACGCCAGCTCATCGTTGATAAAGACGGTTCCGTACTGGGGGCGCTGGTAGCGGATCCCCGTGGTGGCGGCGCTATTCGCGCTGGCGCAACCCTGCTGGCTACTGGCGGCGTGGGCCATATTTACCGCGCAACCACGGCACCCTCGGGCGCCCGCGGCGAAGCTATTGGCATGGCCGCCGATGCCGGTGCGGAGATTCGGGATATGGAATTTATCCAGTTCCACCCGACCGTGCTCTATGACGAGCGCTCAGCAGCAGACGGCACCGGTCGCCGGCATCTCATCAGCGAAGCTGTTCGCGGTGAGGGAGCTATTCTCGTCGATTCCCGGGGCAACAGTGTGACCGCCGGCGTTGACCCACGCGGTGACCTGGCACCGCGCGATATCGTCTCGCGCGCCATCGCGACCCGCATGCGCCAGCTCGGCGAAGACCACGTCTTCCTCGATGCACGTCATATTGACAACTTCGCCACCCGCTTTCCGACGATTACAGCGGGCTTGACCGCAGCGGAGATTGATCCGACTAAGGAGCTCATTCCCGTGGCCCCGGCGGTCCACTACACCTGTGGTGGCATTGCCGTCGACCCATTTGGGGCCACCACGGTGCCTGGTCTCTTTGCGGCCGGCGAATGCTCTGCGACGGGACTCCACGGTGCCAACAGGTTGGCATCCAATTCGTTGCTGGAGGGACTGGTCGTCGGCAAGCGTGTGGCCGAAAAAGTCGCTGAAACAGGCGCTATGCCGGTCGGGGACGAGGAGTTTGGAACGGCGATTGCGAGCCTGCCGCAGCCGCGCCCGGAGCTGGAACCGCGACAGCTTTTCCGGTTGCAGACTGCGATGCAGGAAGGCGCTGGTGTGACGCGCAACGAGCAGAGTTTGCGGCAGGCGTTGGAGGTTATCGACCGGCTCCCGCAATCGGTTCAGGTTGTGGCAGCAAGGAAAGTTGTCGAAGCAGCATTGGCACGGCCATATACTTTGGGGTGCCACACTTGGTTTGAAAAGGACGAGGATTAGCTAACCATGACTCTTGAGAAGGACACTTTGCGCGGGGAGTTGAATGAAAACATCACGCGTGGCCTCATTCGGACGGCGCTGCAAGAGGATATGAGCTTCGGACCGGATGTGACCTCGCTATCGACGGTCTCGGCATCTGCGCAGGCACGCGCTCGACTCGTGGCTCGGCAAGAGGGCGTTATCGCGGCTATCGATGCGGTGGAGTGGACGCTGCAAGAGGTTATCTCGGGTGAGTTCGCCGTCGAAAAGCACGTTGAAGATGGCACCCTGGTGCATCCTGGCACAGTGCTGGCAACGATTTCTGCGCCGACTCGGGGGTTGCTGACTGCTGAGCGCACAATGCTGAATATCCTCACACACGCCAGTGGCGTAGCTACTGCGACGCGCCAGTGGGCTGATGCGATTGTCGGCACCGGTGCGCGGGTGCGAGATTCCCGGAAGACGCTGCCGGGTCTGCGCAACTTAGAGAAGTATGCGGTGACCTGCGGTGGTGGTATTAACCATCGCTACGCATTGGGTGATGAGGCCCTGATTAAGGACAACCACGTGGTGGCCGTTGGTTCGGTGTCGGGTGCGCTGAAGAGGGTGCGTGCTCAGTACCCGGAGCTACCGTGCGAGGTGGAAGTCGATACGCTTGCGCAGCTCGACGAGATTCTGCCGATGAAGCCGGACATCGTCATGTTGGACAACTTCGAGGTCTGGGAAACTCAGATTGCAGTGCAGCGCCGCTCGCAGATTTCGCCGGCAACCCAGCTGGAGTCCTCCGGTGGGTTGACCATCGATGTGGCGCGTGAGTACGCATCCTGCGGTGTCGACTACCTGGCCGTGGGCGCGCTGACTCACTCGGCCAAGGTCTTCGATGTCGGACTCGACTTCGACGAGCAGTAGCTGAATCCGGCAGTGAGCTCGGTGGGAGAGACGGGGCTTAACGGTGCCGAGCGGGGATCGCTGCGGTTGTGATGGTTGAACTTACAGGCGACGGGCGATTTCCGCGCCAATCTCGCTTAGTGCCGACCCCCAGCGCTCCCGTGACGGCTCGTCGCAGGTTTCCTGCGCGCGGTAAAGCGCCTTTTCTGCAGCACCGATATCTCCCAAATGCAGGTGGCACTGCGCAATCTGTGCAAGCAGCGGCACGGCCTGGATATTGAGCTTGTCGGACTGGAAAAGTCCCGCCGCTAGCTCCAGGTGATCAATGGCGCGGCCCTGATGGCCTCGACGAATCTCCGCCTGGCCGTTCAGGGTGTGCCACATTGCCCAGCGCAGGTGGCGCGGCGGGGTGCCGTTAGTCGGCTCGAAGCCGTCTTTTTCCAGGTTATCCAGCAGATCCAACCAGTCCGCGGCCTTGTCCATCAGCTTTGGCGCAGAGCCACGGATGGGGCGCCCCAAGCCGTCAGTCTGCGGGGCATCAGCCTTGTCGCCGAGCTCCTCGAACCCCTGCATCAGAGTCAGGGCTGCTTCCCAGAGATTGTTTTCCTCAGCCAATGCCGTGGCGGCATCGAAAAGCTGCTGCGGGCTAGAAGTTGCGGAATCACCAGAAGTAGTCATGGCTTAACACTCTACTTTGTGCCACCGACAGCACCGAAGTGGGCGCGACGCTAGTAACCGTCGTCAAGCGACTGAATGATGATGACGTCAAGGGCATCGAGAACAGGATGCCCCTCCCACACGTCGCGGGGCAGAAGCTCTTCGACGCGCCGGGCATAGGCGGCAGCGCCGTCGGAATCACCCGCGTCGAGACGGTAGCGAACGCCGGCCAACAGTGCGCGAGCGGCTTCCTCGCCATCGCCGGACTGTAGGTAGCCTTCAGCGGCGGCTTCGACGTGGTTGATGGCCAACGTGTCGCGGCCAGCGGAGTAGAAGACGTAGGCGGCATCGTCGTGCCAGTCGGCGAGTGACCAGTCGTCGGTGATGAGCTTCTGGGAGCGCAGCAGAAGGTCCTCAGCCTCGTTGAGTGCGTGGTCGATAGTGGCGGAAGCGTCGTCGGAGACAATCTCAGCGGTGAAAGTGGCCTCGATGTTTCCGGTCTCATCGATGTCATCGGATTCTTCGGTAGAAATGACCAGGTCAATGACATGAATGATGGAACGCGCAGCCTGCCGGTAGGCCTTGGCAGCGCCCTTGGCATCGCCGTTGCGTTCAAGGTGCTCGCCGTGTTCGATGAGCAGCTTTGCCGCCAGGCGGGGATTCTTGCCGAGCCCCGCGGCTGTGGCGGCAATGGAGAATGCCGCATCGGTGCGTTCTTCATCGGCGGTAAATGCTGACCAGTGTGCAACCGGTTCGGCGAAGCGCAGCGCCTCGTCGATCTCGTCTGCATCGAGGAGGCTACGGGCTAAAACGAGCTGGATGTCCATGGTGATGGGGTTAACCGGCATGCCCTCGGCGCTGGCGAGGGCGCGGCGGGCAATCTCGGCGGATTCCGCGAAATCGCCGTGGGCGTTGAGAAGCGCACAGAGCAGACGCACGCTGCGAAGCACGGCGACCGTGAGCTCCGCATCGAGGCCAGCCTGCACGATTGGACGCAGCTGGCGGATAGCCTCCGCCTCCTCGTCGGCTTCCAGAGAGAGGAAAGCCAGGAATTGACGCGCTTCGATCGTGGTGGTGACGGGCTCTGACTGAGGGGCTGCCGCGACACTGGCGGCGATGCGGGCGGCCTTTCGCAGTTCACCCCGGCTGTGCGCGAGCTGCGCCTCCAGCAGCTTGCGGTCGTCGAAACTGCTTCGCTTTGGTGCCCAGCGTGCGGACCACTCAGAAAGCCGACCGGCGATTTCCGCCCGGCGCGCCAGTGATGCGGCGGCACCGGCGACAGCAGCGCTGACCAGGTAGTAATAGGCCTCGCCGGGCTGGGGAGTGGTGGCGACGATTTCCTTAGTAAGGCTAATCAGTTCGGGGATTTCAGAGTCCTCGGGGCGACGGCCGGTGATGGCATCACCGGGGTTGGCGTCAATGAAGGCCTCAGCCTCGGCGAATGCTCCGTAAGAGCGAGCGTGCAGGATTGCGGGGCGGATGTTGGCCTCAGTGGCCCAGCGCAGCCACTCGGCGCGTGCGGCGGCGGCTTCTTCTACTAATTCCAGCTGATCGGCAACTGCGTGCCTGAGTGCGTGGAACTCGCCAATGATATCGGGGGAGTTGGTAGGCGCATCGGCCAGCCAGTGCGTGTGAGCGAACTTGGTGACAGCGCGCCAACTGGTGACATGGTCGAGTGTGGCACCGGCTTTGCGGGAGATAGCCAGCAGCTCCGGGAGAGAGTCCGGCAATGCCTTCAGCGGGGTCGGCAGGGGAGGGAAGACCAGGGGCGCGGACGCGTCCTCAGTCGCTGACATATTTTCCGGATTTACTGACGTGTAGTCAGCGTCGATGTCGGCAGCATCAGGGCTGGCATCCGCAGAGCCAACAATTTCAGAGCTAACAGTCCCATCGCCAGCCTGAATTCCGGACTCAGAGTGATCTTCTTCCCACCACGCCATTGGACTATCTTCACCCGTGGCATCGGAAAGATGCAAAAACTGCCAACGGTCGCGGTTCTGAATATTCCCGAAAACGGTTCCTAAGAGCCGTTCGTCAGGCTCTGCATTAGTCCACGAACTTCATCGCGCACCGGGTGACCCGGGCCAACTAGGTCGCCGATGCGCGTCGCGAACCGGCGGGCGCGATCTTCATTGTTATCACTAACAGCAGCGCGCACTGCGATAGTCAGAGTGCGGGCGGCGTCGGCTGGGGCATGGGCTTCTAAGAAAAGCTCGGCAGCTTCATCGGCGTACTTGTACACGCCGTCGTTGTCCCAGACCGACCAGCACAGCAGCGCCTGGGCCTCGTGCCATTTGGCCGCTTCCCAGGATCCAACGACGTAACCGCGTGAGCGCTCCATCAGGTGGTCAGTCAATTCGCTCTCGGCGCCGACGTTACTGAGGGATAGCGCGGCATCCATCAGAGTTTCCGCAGGCGAAATCGGTGAAGAATATCCGGCGCGAATATCGGCCAGGGCATCGAAGAGCACTGCTGCATGCTCAACATTTCCCTCTTGGACTGCTGATTCCGCAGCAATGGCGCAGGAAAAATCAGTGCGTGCGGCATCCTGAGTAGGCTCAGACCACTTTGCGACCGACTCCGCCTCCTGACCGGCATTGCGGAAATCGCCAAGCTCGTACAGGGCCGTTGCCTTCAGCAGCGCGATCTCCATGGTGACTTCACAGTCTGGGTAGTCCGCTGACACCTCTTGTGCGCGCTGAGTCAGCTTCAGCATTTCATCGGCATCGGGCTTGTTGTGTGCCACTTCGAAGTTGATATCGGCCATCTCACGAACGGCGAGAATATGGTCAGTGTCCAGTCGGTGCTGGTCGGCGACTGCGATATTGTTCGACAGCATTCGGAACGCGGTATCGCTATTGCCGGTCTCTATCGAGTACCGCGCCAGATTCTGACGCAGCTCAAGGCCTGCGATTACGGAGCGGCTACCGATTACATTGAGCTGTGAGGCGCAAAGTCGCGCTGCATCGACAACTTTCCCGGCCCGATGCAGCAGCGATGCCTCCGTCAGTGTCTTCGCCAGCGCAATCGACTCAAACTTATCTTCGTTCGGCAGCTGGCGAATCATCTCGTGCAGCTCTCGTGCCAGGTCCTCACGGTTGACCTTCCGCAAGGCGCTAGCAATCCGAATCAGCGCATCAGTCAATGCCGCCCGCTTCTTCCACTGGCGGGGGCTAAACGGTTCATCCGCTTCATTGCTTGTCGACGTTTCCTGCGACCGCGGCCCATTCCCATCCACGGTCACCGTACTGTGACTGCCAGTTGGGGCATCGAGATCGTCGGCAAGCACGAGTGCCCGGTACGAAGTGATTTCCCTGCTCATGCGAGCGATGAGCGGAATTTCAGTCTCTGCGGCGGCGGAGCTGGGGCCGTCTGCGATGAAGGTGGTAAAGCGGCGAGCTTCGTCGGCGGCCAGCCGAGCCCGGGCGCGCCAGTACTCCGGGACATTGTCGTTATCGGACGCCCAGACCATCCAGTTCAGGGCGGCATCGTGCGCGGCCGTCATCATGCCGAGAGATTCGGTGACCTCGCGGACTAGGCGGTAAAACGCGCCGACGTTTTCGGTAACGCCGTGGGCTTCCGGATCGGAAAAGAGCTGTGGGTTGTAGAAATGATGCGCGAAAACTGACTCCAGTTGGCGCGTGGCCAGGGAATTGTCGGCGGCGGTCGCTTCTGCGTAGTCTGCGACGAGCTTCCGCAAATCCGGGCTGTTTCCGTCCTGGTTCAACAGCTGGCCTTTCTACGACTGGTTACTACTTTCCCTAACACTGTAATGGGTCACTGTGGCAGAGCTAACTTGCGCCACAGTATGAGGGGTTAAATGGGGCAATCGGTATGAATCGGGCATGAGAAAGATATGCTTAGTTCATACTCAAGGGTGCCTTTAAGGGCGAATAGTAGCGAACTTGGTGGATAAAGTCTCTGGCTTTAGCCCATATTGTTCAATACTCTGGTGCCATTATTTCGTCACCCTGAAGTGCTCACGTATGAATCCAGCGTGCGAATAGGCGGTTTCTAATTAATTATGTTGTCCACTATTGATCTTCGCGGTCAGACCCCCACCACCGCCACTCTTCGTCGAGTGTTGCCCCGTGGTGCGGCAGACGTTGATTCGATGATTCCCACGGTCAAGCCCGTTGTCGATGACGTGGCAGCCCGCGGCGTGGAAGCGGCGATGGAGTACTCCGAGAAGTTCGACCGGATTCGTCCGGCATCCATGCGCGTGCCAGCAGAGGTTATCGACGCCGCAGAAGCCGCGCTGGAAAACGATGTCCGCTCTGCCCTCCAGGAGTCCATCCAGCGTGTACGCGCGTTTCACGCTGCTCAGAAGCCGGATGACAAGACCGTCGAGATCCTGCCCGGCGGCATTGTCCGCGAGAAGTGGATTCCGGTTTCGCGCGTCGGCCTCTACGTCCCCGGCGGCAACGCCGTCTACCCGTCGTCGGTGTTGATGAACGTCATCCCAGCTCAAGAAGCTGGTGTGGATTCCCTCGTCGTCGTCTCTCCGCCGCAGGTCGACAACGACGGCTGGCCGCACCCGACCATTCTGGCTGCCTGCAAGTTGCTCGGCGTGACCGAGGTATGGGCTGTCGGCGGTGCACAGGCCGTCGCACTGCTCGCATACGGTGATGAAAACGAGAACCTTGAGCCGGTCGACATGGTCACCGGCCCGGGCAATATCTTCGTTACCGCCGCCAAGCGCCTATGCCGCTCGGTCGTCGGCATCGACGCCGAAGCCGGCCCGACCGAGATTGCCATTCTCGCCGATAACACCGCTGATCCAGTCTCGGTCGCCTACGACCTGATCTCCCAGGCAGAGCACGATGTCATGGCCGCCAGTGTGCTCATCACCGATGACGCCGATTTCGCCGCCGCTGTCGACCGCGAGGTCGAGAGCCGCTACGAGGTCACCATGAACGCCGACCGCGTGCGTGAGGCGCTCACCGGCACGCAGTCTGGCATCGTGCTTGTCGACGACATGAATATCGGTGTCCAGGTTGCAGATGCCTATGCCGCTGAGCACCTGGAGATTCACACTGAGAATGCGGCGGTTGATGCCGAGCGCATTACCAACGCTGGCGCAATCTTCATCGGCCGCTTCTCGCCGGTGCCGCTCGGTGACTACTCGGCTGGTTCCAACCACGTGTTGCCGACCTCAGGCACTGCCCGCCACGCCTCTGGTCTGTCAACACACACCTTCCTCAAGTCGGTCCACATGGTTGACTACGACGAAACCGCGTTGAAGGAAGTTGCTGACAGCGTGATAATCCTGGCCAACGAAGAACGACTGCCCGCCCACGGCGAGGCCATCCGCGCCCGCTTTGAGGCGCTCCTCGACTCTGAGGACAATGGTGCAGAAAAGGGGAACGACAACTAATGAGCAACCAGTCTGAGAACCAGTCACAGCCGTCGGTAGTCAAGTTGGCACTGGCGGATTTGCCACTGCGCGACGAGCTGCGTGGTGAGGAAGCCTACGGCGCGCCGCAGCTCGATGTCGATGTTCGCCTGAACACCAACGAAAATCCGTACCCGCCGTCCGATGACCTCATCGCCGATCTGGTGGCGGAAGTGGAGAAGGTCGCCTCTGACCTCAACCGCTACCCAGACCGCGACGCGGTAGCACTGCGCACCGCACTCGCCGACTATGTCACCCGCCAGACCGGCGTGGATGTCTCCGCCGACCAGGTGTGGGCCGCCAACGGCTCCAATGAAATTCTCCAGCAGTTACTGCAGGCGTTCGGTGGTCCGGGGCGCAGCGCGATGGGCTTTGTCCCCAGCTACTCGATGCACCCAATCCTCTCGTCCGGCACACAGACGGAGTTCATCGGCATCGACCGCAACCCAGAGACCTTCGACATCGACATGGACAGTGCACTCGCGGCAATCGCTGAGCACCGACCGGATGTCATCTTCATCACCACGCCGAACAATCCGACTGGCAACCTGACCGCGCTCGATGACCTGCGCCGCATTATCGATGCCGCGCCGGGCATCGTCATCGTCGATGAGGCCTACGCCGAGTTCACCGACGAGCCGTCGGCAACGACGCTGCTGGCTGAGTTTCCGGCGAAGCTGGTTGTCTCCCGCACGATGAGTAAGGCTTTCGACTTCGCAGGCGGCCGCCTCGGTTACTTCGTTGCCAATCCGGCTTTTATCGATGCTGTGATGCTTGTGCGTCTGCCATACCACCTGTCAACGCTGACTCAGGCCGCTGCCACGGTTGCACTTCGCCACTCGGATGCGACGCTGTCGACCGTCGCAAAGCTTGCCGACGAGCGTGACCGCGTCGTCGCCGCCCTGAACAGCTATGGCTACGACGTGATTGACTCGTACTCGAACTTTGTCTTCTTCGGTCGTTTCACCGATGCCCCGACGGCATGGCAGAGCTTCCTGGACGAGGGGGTACTCATTCGCGATGTTGGCGTACCCGGTCGTCTGCGTGCCACTATTGGTCTGCCCAGCGAAAACGATGCGTTGCTGGCAGCGGCCAAGAAATTGGCGGCGACCGCGCTGGCTTGAGCGGAAATGCTGCTGGTACATCCCACTACGCTGGTACATCCCACTACAAGGAGAGATCTGACTTATGCACGCCAGTGATAAGGACCATCTGGAGGCGGAGCGCCCTGAGCGCGTTGGCCGTGTGGAGCGCGCCACCCGCGAATCGAGCATCGTCTGCTCTGTGAACCTCGATGGCACTGGCAAGACCGATATTTCGACAGGTCTGCCGTTTTTTGATCACATGTTGACCGCTTTCGGTTCCCACGGCAGCTTCGATCTGACGGTGCACGCTAATGGCGACACCGAGGTCGATGCGCATCACACGGTGGAGGACACCGGCATTGTGATGGGGCAGGCCTTCGCTCAGGCGCTGGGGGATAAGTCCGGTATTCGCCGCTTTGGCGACTGCTATATCCCGATGGATGAAACCCTGGCACACGCAGTGGTTGACGTGTCGGGTCGTCCGTACTTCGTTGGCACCGGCGAGCCGGAGCAGATGTTGACGGCCGTCATCGGCGGGCACTACGCGACTGTTATCAACGAGCATTTTTTCGAGTCCTTCGCCCTAAATGCCCGTATTGCGCTGCATGTTCGCTGCCTCTACGGCCGCGATCCGCACCACATCACCGAAGCCGAGTACAAGGCCGTGGCCCGCGCGCTGCGCGCCGCTGTCGAGGATGACCCCCGAGTCCACGGTGTGCCGTCGACTAAGGGCACTCTGTAGAGCGCAGCTGTAGTAGGCAGCCGCAGTAGGCAATAGTAAAAATCCGCCTTAGCTGGTATTTTAGAGGAATCGATGGTAACAACGTCTGTAGACGTGCTTCTAGCGCAGGTGTCTACCGCATCGACGCTAAGCACTTATTTTTTGTTCATTGTCGCTGGTCTGCTGGTGGGCGGAACATGGTCACTCTATAAGTCCGGATCGAGGGTTGGAACAATTATCCTCGGGCTCTTATCTGTGATTGCGCTCGCCGGCGCGATTTTGTGGTTGATAGGAGTGATGGAGTAAATGGCGTCCCGGGTGATGGACCGCAGGCAGCTAGACGAACTGGACAGCATGTGGAAAGCGCCCGGACTAGTACCTACGCTAGTCGCCGTGATGGCCGCCTTCGGTGGCTGGTCACTCCTCATGCCTGTCATCCCGCAGGCAATTCTTGACGATGGCGGTGGAACTTCGCTCGCCGGTGCCTACACCGGTGTCTTCATGGCCGCCACAGTTCTGACACAAACTCAGACTCCACGTATGTGTCGCCGTCTTGGCTACGGCATGACCATGCTGATTTCAGGTCTGTTTCTGGGCTTGCCGACGATTCTGCACATGTTCGGCACCGATGCTGCTTTGGTGCTCATCATTGCGGTTCTCCGCGGTATGGGCTTCGGTGCGTTGACTGTCGCCGAGTCCGCATTGATTGCAGAGCTTGTGCCACTGAAGTTCCTGGGGAAGGCCTCCGGTGCGCTTGGTGTGGCCGTTGGTTTGTCCGAGCTCATTTTCCTGCCACTTGGTCTCATCATTGCAGATAAGACTGGCTCCTACACTCCGGTTTATATTCTGGGTGCCGTCATTTCGCTCGTTGGCTCGGTGATGGCCCTATTCATTCCGAAGATTAAGCCAGCGCCGAAGGAGGGCAAGGGCGGCAACGAGGATGTCGGTGACCCCGTTCCTGGCTCTGCAGCAACGCAGCCGAGCCCAGTTGAGCATGTTGCCACTTGGAAACTGGTGGCCATTCCCGCGCTTGCAATCTCCACGATTGCTATGGGCTTCGGTGGTATTTCCGCTTTCCTTGCACCGGCAGCTCGAGAGGTTGATGCTGTTTCTGGTGCAATTGTCGCTGGTCTGGCGCTATCGGTTCTCGGTGGCGCGCAAATGGTGTTCCGCTACTTCGCAGGCATCTATGCGGATCGTAAGTCCGAGGCTGGAATTCTGCTGATTCCGGCATTGATTAGTGGTTTTATTGGCCTGCTGATGATGTCCGGCGTTGTCTTTTTCGATTTGTCGGCCTGGCTGCTGCTGATTGCGGCAATCTTCTACGGCGCGGGCTTCGGCATCGTGCAAAATGAGGCCCTACTGCTGATGTTCGCCCGCCTGCCGCGTGACCGTACGGCCGAGGCCAGCGCCTTCTGGAACATGTCGTTCGACTCGGGCACAGGTATTGGTTCGTTCGTGTTGGGCGCAGTTGCCGCGGCTGCACTCCGTCCGTACCCTGCCGTGTTCGCCTTTGCCGCAGCACTGCTGGCGGTGGGCCTCATTGGTGCGGTGCTCGATCGAGTCATCGGAAAGCACCGCGTTGCGGAGTACCAGAACACCCGCGCTACGTTGCGTCGCCTGGGCGACGCGGTGAAGCGTCATACACCTGAGGCAGCTGTGCGCGTCGCCCGTCCGGCCAAGAACGCCGTGACACGCCTGACAGTGCGGGATCGCAAGAAGAAGTAGCGTTATGCGACGGCAACGTCCATCTCGGCCAGGAGAGCCCGCAGGCGAGTTTCGATGTCGTCGATAAGCGACTGGAGCTCATCGTCTGCGAGTGTGTCTGGGTCGACGATATCCCACTCGATGTAGCGGTCGCCTGGGACTGCCGGTGTCTCCTCGATGCCCATGAGCACTACGACATCGGCGCGGTGGGAAACACGGGGAGTAATCGTTTTTTGAGTGAGGCGCGAGGTGTCCACCCCGCGGTCATGAAGAGCTTCGACGACGCGCGGATTCAGGCCATCCTCTGGGTTCAGGCCGATCGTGCGGATAAAGACTTCGTCACCGGCCAGATGGTAAGCCAGGGCAGTGGCAATCTGGCTGCGGCCGGAGCCGCGGCTGTCGGCAAAGAGAATTTCCTGGCGAGGGGCGAAGTCCTTGCAACTACTGGAGGCCTTAATGCGTTCGATGGCTTCGCGTTCAGCGAGGACCGGAAGGAAGTTGGTCACCTTGGCGGAGTCGGACAGCTCTGCAATCACATCATCGAGAATGGAATCGATAGTCGTAGCGTCGCAGGCCGCACCATAGAGCCGGTGAAGGTCCTCACGAACAATGGCAAATGATTTACTGAGGACAGATGCGGTAGTCATAGCGTCGGAGCCTCTCTGTGAAAGTAATTTGGGCTAGTGGGAATAAATTAATAACTTACTTAACCTGTTGTTAACCTAGAGTTTACCAAGTTATTTTTCGGTTGTATACCAGCGCTTTTTCCTGTCCGTCCAGCTTTCTTGGGGTAAATAGCAAAGGCCGCCCCTTAGCGCCTTAAAATGACCAACTATGGAACAAGTCTCACCATCGACGAAGACCCCGACCGTTGCCATCCTCGATTACGGCTCCGGTAATTTGCGTTCGGCTGAGCGCGCTGTGGCCACCACGGGCGCCGAGGTTATTGTGACCGCTGACCCGAAGATCGTGATGGAGGCCGATGGTCTCCTCGTTCCCGGCGTCGGTGCCTATGCCGCATGCATGGAGGGTCTGCATCGAGTTCAGGGGCCGCGTTTGATTGGCTCTCGGCTCGCCGGTGGGCGACCGGTGATGGGGATCTGCGTTGGTATGCAGGTGCTCTTTGATCGCGGTGTCGAGTACGCCGACGGTATCCACGCAGCGGAGACCGACGCTTCTGCGACCGTTACCGGCACCCCAGGTTGCGGTGAATGGCCGGGTACTGTCGAGCGTCTCGAAGCATCAATCCTGCCGCACATGGGCTGGAACACGGTCGATGTGCCGGAAGGCTCGAAGATGTTTAAGGGGCTGGAGGGCCAGCGTTTTTACTTCGTCCATTCCTACGGTGTGCGCAAGTGGGACCTCGACACGGATTCTCGCATCGCTCCGCCATTGGTGACCTGGTCCACCCACGAATCCGATCGGTTCATCGCGGCAATCGAAAATGGCCCGCTGTGGGCTACACAGTTCCACCCGGAGAAATCCGGTGAAGCAGGGCTGAAGCTGCTGCAGAACTGGGTAGATACGCTGTAATCACGCAGTCGGTAGTATCTGCCCTAACCGCACTACCTGGTAGGTGACGGAATTTCACCACCTAGACCACCTATACTGAGATAACTAGCAATAAGCGTCGTGGCGGGAATGGCCACTTCGCTCAGAGTCGAAGAGAGTAGAGCCCCCATGAGTTTGACCCTGCTGCCCGCTGTAGACGTAGCCGACGGCCAGGCTGTGCGCCTTGTCCAGGGTGCTGCTGGAACCGAGACTTCCTACGGTGCACCACTGGAAGCAGCCATGAACTGGCAGAATGCAGGCGCCGAGTGGATCCACCTGGTTGACCTCGATGCCGCATTCGGTCGTGGTTCGAACTACGACCTGCTTGCCGACGTCGTGGGCAAGCTCGACGTGAAGGTGGAGCTCTCCGGCGGTATTCGTGACAACGCTTCGCTCGAGGCTGCGCTGGCCACCGGCTGTGCTCGTGTCAATATTGGCACCGCCGCACTGGAGAATCCGGAGTGGTGCCGCGAGGTTATCGCCAACTACGGCGACCGTGTGGCAATCGGTCTGGACGTTCTCAACGAAGAGGGACAGTGGCGCCTGCGCGGCCGCGGCTGGGTCTCCGACGGTGGTGACCTCTGGGAGGTGCTGGAGCGCCTGGATGCTCAGGGTGCATCCCGTTTTGTGGTGACTGATGTCTCCAAGGACGGCACCCTGCGGGGGCCGAATGTGGAACTGCTGCGCGAGGTCGCCGCTGCCACCGATGCTCCAATCGTCGCTTCCGGCGGTGTCAGCAGCCTGGACGACATTGCAGCTATCGCCAAGCTGGTCGATGAGGGCGTCGACTCCGCAATTGTGGGCAAGGCACTCTACGCAGGTCGTTTCACCCTGGAAGAAGCCCTGGCAGTAGCCCGCGGCTAAAGACAACACTTTCGTGGCCGGGCTGGGGAGACGTCGTAAAGCGGAAGCGTCAACGAGCAGACGGTGCCCTGGCCGAGACGGCGGATGAAGGACTTAGAAAACTATGGATGCCCTGGAACCGCGGGCGATGCTCGCTATCGCTGAAGCAGCGCTCGATGAGGTCGAAGGCCTGTTTACGCAGCAGGTGGGCGCGGACCCGGTCGTCATGAAGCCGCGCGGGGATTTCGCGACGGAGACTGACCTGGAAATTGAGCGTCGTCTGCGCCAGCTCCTCACGCAATATTCCGGCTTGCCTGTTTATGGCGAGGAATTCGGCGGCAAGGTTCCCGAGGAACACACAGCCTGGGTCATCGATCCGATTGACGGCACCACGAACTATTCCAACGGCTTTCCGCTGTGCGCTATGCTGCTCACACTCATGCATGAGGGGGAGCCGGTGGTCGGCATCACCTCCATGCCTCTGCTGCGTCGTCGTATCACCGCAGCTAAAGGCAGTGGCACCTTTGTCAACGGCCGTCGCGTCAACATCGACGCCGAGGCTGGCCGGCCGGTTTCGATTGCTTTCGGGTCTGTCATAGCGCGTACCGACGGCACATTCCCCCGCAAGTGGCGCCAATTGCTGCTGTCAAAGGTGGGCGAGCGCTATCCGACGATTCGAATTACCGGCTCTGTCGGAGTAGACCTGGGATCCACCGCGATGGGGGCCTTCGGCGGCACCGTGACTTTCTCACCGCATGTGTGGGATAACGCAGCTGGTGTATTGCAGATTTCCGAAGCCGGTGGCGTGGTCACAGATCTGGCGGGCAAACCTTGGCGACATGATTCCGTAGGTGTGCTGGCAGGCACACGGGATGTCCATGCCACACTGCGGTCGATTATTAATCAGCTAGGTCATCCGGAAACTTTCCGGAGCTAAATCTTGAGCAATCCCCGCATGGGCGATTTGCACAAACCGTCGAGCCACAACTTTGAGCTAACACGAGGAGAACTTAAAAACTATGTCTCTGGCAGTACGCGTGATTCCCTGCCTGGATGTCAACAATGGGCGGGTCGTCAAGGGAGTTAATTTTGAAAATCTCCGCGATGCCGGCGATCCGGTGGAGTTGGCCCGCCGCTACGGCGAGGAGGGCGCTGATGAGCTGACCTTCCTGGACGTCACAGCTTCCAAGGATGGCCGTGGCACCATGCTCGACGTGGTGCGCCGTACCGCAAGTGAGGTCTTCATTCCGCTGACTGTCGGTGGCGGCGTGCGCAGCGTTGAAGATGTCGATCAACTGCTGCGTGCCGGTGCCGACAAGGTCAGTGTCAATACCGCTGCGATTGCACGCCCGGAACTGCTCAGCGAGCTGTCGCGCCGCTTTGGCGCGCAGTGTGTCGTCCTGTCGGTCGATGCCCGTCGTGTTCCCGAGGGAGGCACGCGGCAGCCGTCAGGCTTCGAGGTCACCACACATGGCGGTTCACGCTCGGCCGGAATTGATGCCGTCGAGTGGGCACGCCGTGGCGAGGAACTCGGCGTCGGCGAAATTCTGCTGAACTCCATGGACGGCGACGGCACCAAGGATGGCTTCGACCTGGAGCTGCTGGAAAAGGTCCGCGCCGCTGTCGATGTCCCGGTGATTGCTTCCGGCGGTGCCGGCAAGGCGGAGCACTTCCCGCTGGCCGTGCGTGCCGGTGCTAACGCGGTTTTGGCCGCGTCCATTTTCCACTTCGGCGAGGTCAGCATCGCCGAGGTCAAGGAAGAGATGGCGCGCGAGGGAATCGAGGTACGTCAGTGACGGGTCTAGCCCCAGGCGCTGCAGCTCACGGTGCAGGAGATGATCCGCGTGAGTACACGCTCCCCGAGGACATTGAGAACATCGCCAAGTTCAATGCTGACGGGTTGATTCCCGCCATTGTGCAGGAAGAATCCACTGGTCGCGTGCTCATGATGGCCTGGATGGATTCCCACGCCCTGGCGTACACCATCGCTACCAAGCGCGGCACCTACTGGTCGCGCTCCCGGTCGGAGTACTGGATCAAGGGCCTGACCAGTGGCCATTTCCAGACGGTGACATCGCTGGCGTTGGACTGCGATGGCGATACCGTACTGATGCAGGTGGTGCAGGACGGCGCGGCATGCCACACTGGCTCGCACAGCTGCTTTGACGTGCATCCCGTGTTCGAGGGCTAAGCAGTCAATCCGGGTTGCCGGGGTGGGGATTTCGTCGTCAAGCGTGCCCGCCTCCGGTGAAGTACGGGGTTAAGTGATGTGCAATCCGGGGTGCGTGGCACAATAGCGGCTATGACTCGTATCACCATGACCACGCGTGAGCGCTTCCGCGAACTGGCAGCACACCATCGGGTTGTGCCCGTGGTTCGCAAGGTTCTGGCGGACGGCGAAACGGCGTTGTCGGCTTACCGCAAGCTCGCGGCCGATCGTCCCGGCACTTTCTTACTGGAGTCCTCCGATGTGGGGCAGTCGTGGTCGCGCTGGTCGTTTATCGGTTGCGGCAGTCGCGCCGCGTTGACGGTGGATGATGCGGGGGAGGCCACGTGGATTGGCAACGCGCCATCGGGTGCGCCAGAGGGCGGAAATCCGCTGGATGCGCTGCGTCGCACACTGGAGCTGCTGCACACGGAACTTCCGCTTGCCGACGATGCCTCGGTACCCAAGCTCACTTCTGGTCTCGTTGGCTACTTCGGGCATGACATTGTCCGCTACATCGAACCGCAGCTGCCGGATACCACTGACAATGATTTGCAGATTCCGGAGCTCATGCAGCTGCTGGTGGAGGACCTGGCTGCTTTTGACCACCACGAGGGTGTGCTGTGGCTGATTTCCAATGCCGTCAACTGGGACGGCTCGGATGAGCGGATTGATCAGGCGTATGACACCGCCTGTGATCGTGTCAATGCGATGGTGGAGCGGCTGTCGGAACCCTCTGATCTGCGTCCGGCGGAAGTTAGCTTCCCAGAGCCGGTGATTCGTCGCCAGCGCACTGCCGAGGACCACATGGACCGCATTGAGCGTTGCAAGGACCACATCCGCGCCGGCGATGCGTTCCAGATCGTGCTTTCACAGCGGTTCGAGATGGACACGCAGGCATCGGCCTTTGATATCTACCGCATTCTGCGAGTTTCCAATCCGTCGCCCTACATGTTCCTAGTCAATGTCCCGACCAAGGACTTTTCCGATACCGCTTTCCAAATTGTCGGTTCCTCCCCGGAGTCGCTCGTGGCAGTCCAAGGCAGTGAGGTCATCACCAATCCCATCGCGGGCACACGTCCGCGCGGTGCCACGGTGGAGCAGGACAATGCGCTGGAAGCTGATTTGCTGGCAGACGAGAAGGAAAATAGTGAGCATCTGATGCTCGTCGATCTTGGTCGCAATGACCTCGGACGTGTCTGCCGCCCGGGCAGTGTTGTTGTGCACGACTTCCGTCATATTGAGCGCTACAGTCACGTTATGCATCTGGTTTCTACGGTCACCGGCGAGCTTTCCAGCGACGCCACGGCCGTCGACGCATTCGCGGCAACCTTCCCAGCGGGAACGCTCTCAGGTGCGCCGAAGCCTTCCGCGCTGAGCATTATCGACAAGTTCGAAGACACGCGCCGGGGTGTTTATGGCGGCACTGTTGGATATTTTGACTTCCGGGGCAATACCGATCAGGCAATTGCCATCCGCACAGGCGTGAAGAAGGACGATACCGTCTACGTCCAGGCCGGTGGCGGAATTGTCAGTGATTCTGACCCAGCTGCTGAGGATGAAGAGACCCGCAACAAGGCCGCGGCTGTGCTGCGAGCTGTCGCAGCAGCTGAGACACTAGTCCCAGCGGAAAGGAGCTAGGTTTTCGATGAAGTCGACAACGATGCTCTCCGGTGGCCTCATTGGTGTGGCCGCAGCGGGAATGTGGTTGTGCAGCCGAAGTGCGTGGCTGACAGTCGATACTGTCGACGACAAGTCCGGTCCTGCGACCACAGATTTGGTGGGCGCAGTATGGGCTCCAGAGTTGACCTCGATTGCGCTGGCAATGGTGGCCGCGCTTTTTGCCACCACCATTTTGGGCGCACTCGGCCGCCGTATCGTCGGTGGGCTTGCGGCGCTGCTCGCAATTGCGGCGTCGTGGACTCCGATGACTCTGCTTGCCAGCGGAGAAGACGGTGTGGACTCCCAGCGGGCACTGGACTTGTTGACGTCGGGAAGCGCCTCACAACGCGCCAGTGATGCGGTGACTGTGGCAGACTGGGCGCAGGTCGAAGCAATCGAAGTGCATGCGATGGGGCCAGCCCTGGCCTTGTTGTGGTGCGCATTGGCGCTGGTCGGGGCGGTATTGATGGTGCGTCGTCCGGGTGCCGTGAAGAAGCAGAAGTCCAGCGCGTATGAGACCCCGGAGGTCCGCCGCCAGCGTATTGCCGAGGACCTGGAGGAAGACCCGCAGTCGGGTCGCGTTCTGTGGGATGCTTTGGATGCCGGTGTAGATCCTACGGATCTGGATAAGGAGAAAGACCGTGGCTAACGTTCTGGACAAGATTATTGAGGGCGTGCGGGAAGATCTCGCTGCTCGGGAAGCCAAGATTTCCTACCGTGAGATCAAGGAACTCTCGCTGAAGGCACCGTCGCCGATTGATGCTGTGGCGGCACTGGCTAAGCCCGGTGTGCAGGTGATTGCAGAGGTCAAGCGTGCTTCTCCGTCGAAGGGTGAGTTGGCTGACATTCCTTCGCCGGAGGTCTTGGCCGCTGAGTACGAGCAGGGTGGCGCCGCTGTTATTTCCTGCCTGACTGAGGAGCGCCGCTTCCGCGGTTCGCTGGCTGACCTCGATGCCGTGCGCCGCGCGGTGAATATTCCGGTGCTGCGCAAGGACTTCATCGTTACTCCGTACCAGGTCCACGAGGCCCGTGCGCACGGTGCCGACCTGGTACTGCTGATGTGCTCGGCTCTGGACCAACCGACGCTGGAGTCCCTGCTGGATCGCACGGAATCACTCGGCATGAACGCTCTCGTTGAGGCGCACACCGCCGAAGAGGTTGAGCGTGCCGAGGCCGCTGGCGCTAAGATTCTCGGTATCAATGCCCGCAATCTGAAGACTCTCGACGTGGACCTCGCCGTGTATGAACGCCTTGCGCCGATGTTGCCAGATCACGTTGTGAAGGTGGCAGAGTCCGGCGTTAAGGGGCCGGAGGAATTGCGCTACTACGCTTCTCATGGCGCCGACGCGGTGCTGGTGGGCGAGGGGCTGGTTACCGCGGGCAAGCCGGGTGAGGCTTGCCGACGTCTCGTTGCCGCCGGTGTCCACCCGACATTGCGCAGCGAATAGTGGCAGTTCGCGGTCGCGATGATCAGCTGCATCGCACCGCGAATTCCGCCTCATTTGGTTGCGTGTCACACCTGTTGTGCTGGCACACCACAGTTTCTTAGGCCTTATGTCCCCGCAATAGGTGGGGATAGTCCACAATAGATAACTGTGAGTGACCAAGATTTCAAGAATCATGATGCCCGCGGTGACCGTCTGCCCACGATGGGTGAGGTTATCGCGGAGACAACGAACCACGAGTCAGATGCCATTGGGCACTGGGGTAAGTGGGGCGGCCAGTTTGTGCCAGAGGCGCTGATGGCCGTCATCGGTGAGGTCACCGATGGCTACGCGAAGGCCCGCGTTGATCAGGATTTTCTGGATGAACTCGACCGGCTGCAGCGTACTTATGTCGGCCGTCCCTCGCCGCTGTACTACGCGGAGAAGTTCTCCGCTGACATCGGCGCTGACGTCTGGCTCAAGCGCGAGGATCTGAACCATACTGGCAGCCACAAGATTAATAACGTCTTGGGCCAAGTCCTGCTTGCCAAGCGTATGGGCAAGAAGAACATCATTGCCGAGACCGGTGCCGGACAGCACGGTGTCGCAACCGCGACTGCTTGTGCGCTGCTCGGCCTTAACTGCCGTATTTACATGGGTAAAGTCGACGCAATCCGCCAGCGGCTCAACATTGCCCGCATGCGACTGCTTGGCGCTGAGGTCATCGAGGTCGAGATTGGCTCGAAGACCCTCAAGGACGCGATTAATGAGGCCATGCGCTTCTGGGTTTCGCATGCTGATGACACTTACTACTGCTTCGGTACGGCCGCCGGACCGCATCCGTTCCCAACGATGGTGCGCGACTTCCAGCGCATCATCAGTGCGGAGGCGCGCCAGCAGATTTTGGCCGAGACCGGCTCGCTTCCCGACGCCGTCGTGGCCTGTGTCGGCGGCGGTTCTAATGCAATCGGCGCGTTCCACCACTTCATCGATGATGAATCGGTTCGCCTGATTGGAGCTGAAGCCGGTGGTGACGGTGTTGAGACCGGTCGCCATGCAGCCCCGATTTCGGCTGCCGGTAATCCGGGTGTGTTCCAGGGCTCTTTTGCCGCCCTGATGCAGAACGAGGATGGCCAGATTACGGAGTCGCACTCGATTTCCGCCGGCCTGGATTACCCTGGCGTGGGCCCAGAGCACTCCTACCTGGCTGATATTGATCGCGCCTCCTACCTGCCGGTGACCGATACCCAGGCGATGCAGGCATTCCAGGATCTGACTCGGATGGAGGGCATCCTGCCCGCTATCGAGTCCGCACACGCGGTAGCTGCGGCTCGTCTCATCAGTGATGACCTGCGCGAAGAGCTGGGCCGTAAGCCGCTGATTATTGTCAATGTTTCCGGTCGCGGTGACAAGGATGTCGACACCGCTGCTAAGTGGTTTGATCTGATGGAGGAGTCCTAAATGAGTCTGAGCGACGTCTTTGCCAAGGTCCGTGAGGAAAACCGCGCAGCATTTATCGGCTACTACCCAGCAGGTTTCCCGACCACCGATAAGTCGATTGAGAACATCAAGGCGATTGTTGACGCCGGCGCCGACATCATCGAGGTTGGTCTGCCTTTCTCCGATCCGATGATGGACGGCCCGACTATTCAGGATGCCGCCAACGTAGCTCTGGATGCGGGCTTCCGCACCCGCGAGATTATGCGTGTGGTCCGCGAAGTCACCGAACACGGCGGAACCTGTGTGGTGATGAGCTACTGGAACCCGATTCTCCAGTATGGTCCGGAGCGTTTCGCCGAGGACCTGGCCGCTGCCGGTGGTCGTGGCACCATCATCCCAGACCTCATCCCCGAGGAGGCCGGCCAGTGGCAGCGTGCAGCTGAGGCCAATGGCCTGTCCAACATCATGTTGGTGGCTCCCTCATCGACCAACGAGCGTCTGCAGCTAACCGCTACCGCGTCGACCGGCTTCGTCTATGCCACCAGCCACATGGGTGTCACAGGTGCCCAGGCCAGTGTCGACTCGGCCGCTGGCAAGCTGGTTGCACGCACGCGAGAGGTCACCGACACCCCGGTGTGCGTTGGTCTGGGCGTCTCCAATGGGGCACAGGCCGCCGAGATTGCCGAGTTCGCAGATGGTGTTATCGTCGGCTCGGCACTGATTAAGGCTGCGATGAAGAGCACCGATGACCTGGTAACGCTCGCCCGTGAACTCGCTGCGGGCGTACGAGGAGAGAGCTAGCGCACCTATGAGTTCCACCCTTGTCCTCGCTGAGGCAGCAACGACGTATTTGGCCAACATTCCCTCCCCGTCGCAGGGCGTGTGGCAGTTAGGGCCGCTACCACTGCGCGGTTACGCGATTTCCATCCTGGTTGGCGTACTCGTTGGCATTTATTGGATGCAGCGCCGCTACGCAGCCAGGGGTGGAGACCCGGAGTTGGTCCTCGACATTGCCATTGCAGTCATTCCTGCGGGCATTATCGGTGGCCGTCTCTACCACGTCGCCACCGACTGGGAAAAATACTTCGGCCCCGGCGCTAATCCCGCCGATGCGCTGAAAATCACCAACGGTGGGCTCGGTATCTGGGGAGCTGTGGCGCTGGGGGTGCTGGCGGCGTGGGCGGTCGCCAAGTGGCGGAAGGTTCCGTTCGCGCCTTTGCTCGACGCGGCTGCACCCGCCATCATTCTTGGACAGGCCATTGGGCGCCTGGGCAACTGGTTCAATCAGGAACTCTACGGTGGCCCAACATCGCTCCCATGGGGCCTGGAAATTTACCAACGAGTAGATGAGTTCGGCAGGGTTGCCCCGGTCACCGGAACGTCGACAGGCGAAGTGCTGGCTGTTGTGCACCCGACGTTCCTCTACGAGATGGTGTGGAACATCCTCGCTTGCCTGGTCATTGTCTGGGCAGATCGAAAGTTCAAGATGGGCGGCGGGCGAGTCTTTGCACTCTATGTGGCGGCCTACACTTTGGGGCGTTTCTTCATTGAGCTCATGCGCGTCGATGACGCAACGTTGGTATTCGGTGTGCGTATTAACAACATCACCTCGCTGGTGGTCTTCCTGAGTGCCGTGATTACCCTGTGGATTCTGCGGGGCAAGAGCCGCGAATCTGCAGATGAAGTAAGGGGACAGGATGACGCTGCCGAAGCCCGTAGTGTTTCCAACTGACGCATAGCCCCGTAAGGGACTAGGCTAGAGTCCGTGCTTAGACGAACGAAGATTGTATGTACTCTCGGTCCAGCAGTTGCTTCGCTGGAGGGGATTACCGGGCTGGTCAACGCCGGCATGGATGTTGCCCGTCTGAATTTCTCTCACGGTGAGCATGAGGACCACGCTCAGAACTACCGCTGGGTGCGTGAAGCATCCGATGCTACGGGACGTGCAGTCGGTATTCTCGCCGACCTGCAGGGACCAAAGATTCGCCTTGGTCGCTTTAAGGACGACTCCACGTACTGGGACGACGGCGAGATTGTGCGCATCACCGTCGACGATGTCGAAGGCACGCACGACCGCGTCTCCACCACGTACAAGAACCTCGCTGATGATGCCCGTCCGGGCGATCGCCTGCTTGTCGACGACGGTAAGGTGGGCTTGGAGTGCATCGAGGTAGATGGCAATGACGTGGTATGCCGCGTCATTGAAGGCGGCCCAGTCTCCAATAACAAGGGTGTTTCCCTGCCGGGCATGAACATCTCGGTGCCGGCTCTGTCGGAGAAGGATATCGCCGACCTGCGCTTCGCCCTCAAGCTAGGGGTGGACTTCATTGCGCTGTCCTTTGTCCGTTCGCCTTCCGACGTCGAACTGGTCCATGCGGTCATGGATGAGGTTGGCCGTCGTGTTCCGATTATCGCCAAGCTGGAGAAGCCAGAGGCAGTCGAGTCTCTCGAGGCCATCATCTTGGCCTTCGACGCCGTGATGGTTGCCCGCGGTGACCTCGGTGTTGAGGTGCCGCTGGAAGATGTTCCGCTGGTTCAAAAGCGCGCTATTCAGATTGCTCGTGAGAACGCCAAGCCGGTCATCGTGGCCACCCAGATGCTCGACTCCATGATTTCGAACTCGCGCCCGACTCGTGCGGAGGCCTCCGACGTGGCCAACGCTGTGCTCGATGGCGCAGATGCCGTGATGCTCTCGGGTGAGACCTCGATTGGTAAGTACCCGCAGGCCACGGTTAAGACCATGGCTCGCATCGTCACCGCGGCTGAGCGCGAAGGCGAAGTTCCTGCGCTGACTCACATGCCGCGTACTAAGCGTGGTGTGATTTCCTACGCCGCTCGCGATATCGGTGAGCGTTTGAACGCACGCGCTATGGTTGCTTTCACCACCTCGGGTGATACCGCTCGCCGTGTGGCACGCTTGCACTCTCGCCTGCCGCTGCTGGTATTTACTCCGAATCAGCAGGTTCGTTCGCAGCTTGCGCTGACGTGGGGCGCGGAGACCTTCTTGGTGCGCGAGGTCGGCAGCACCGACGAGATCATGCAGGTCATCGATGAGCAGCTCTTGACCATGGAAATCTACAACGCTGGTGACACGCTGGTCGTTGTTGCTGGTACCCCTCCAGGAAATGAGGGCAATACCAACATGATTCACGTCCACGTTATTGGTGAGGACGCACGCTAGCGCTCTGACATGTTCGAAAAGCCGGTAGCCCTTTTGGGCTACCGGCTTTTGCTTGGGCTTTCAACCTGGGCTGTTTTGGTGGAGCTTAGCGCTGGGCAAACAGCCGGCACACGACCTCTACTTCGCCAGGTAGGACAGCACGGCGGCAGCGGCGGCAAAAGTTGCGGAGGTAGCCGTCGGCTCGAAGTCCGGCAGGAATGTCGGCATGTGGTTCGACGGCACGTCTTCGACCACGCGGTCTGCTGCAACGGCGGCTTCCCACGTACCTCGAGGCGTGGCACCAACTGTCCAGTAGACATATGGGGAGTTCAGGCCACGCGGAAGATCTGAGAAGTCCTCCGACGCGGTCCACGGGACAGCATCGGTGGAGTCTTCGCCGAGCACAGCGTCCATGACCGGGCGAATCGTGGCAAACGCCTCCGAATCATTGTCAGTGACTTCGCCGTGATCGGAGTACTCAATCACTGGCTCAACCTCAGTGCCGGAAGCCAGGCACTCGCCGCGAACAACGCGCTCAATGCCGGCAATGAGCTTGGCTCGCACCTCGTTGGAGTAGTAGCGAATGTTCAGCACAATCTTGGCCTGACCGGGGATTGTGTTATTCGAATTGCCGGACTGCAGCGTGCCGACGGACAAAACACCAAACTCGTGGGGAGGAATTTCGCGCCCCACAATTCCCTGCAGGCGCAGAACGATTGCGGCGGCCAAGTATGTCGGGTCAATGGCGTTGTGCGGCATGGAACCATGTGCGGAGCGGCCAGTCAGCGTGATGCTGATGGTGTCGCAGCCAGCTAGCGCCGGGCCGGGCATGGTCATAACCTGACCGGCGGGGCCGGGAACAATGTGCTGGCCGAAGCACACATCTGGGGTCGGGATGAGTTCTGCCAGGCCGTCGTCAATCATGGCCTGTGCACCGCAGGCGAGTTCCTCGGCGGGCTGGAACAGTGCAATGAAAGTACCCGACCACTCAGATTTGGCAGCCGCCATCAAACTAGCCAGACCAAGGCCGGCCGTCATGTGCATGTCATGACCGCAGGCGTGCATGACGGCGGTGGCGGAACCATCGCGGGCGGTGCCAGTGGCGGAGGAAGCGAAGTCCACACCGGTTTCCTCGGAAACCGGAAGCGCATCGATATCAGCACGGAACAGCACGGTGGGGCCGGGGCCATTTTCCATGACACCAACCAGTCCGTGGCCGCCGATTCCCTCATGCACTGTGTAGGTGCCCATGTCGCGAAGAGCACCGGCGAGGTATGCGGCTGTTTTCTCCTCCGCTTGCGACAGCTCCGGGTGCTGGTGCAGGTAGCGGTAGATTTCCCACTGCCTGTCCACCGGCACCCGGTGAGTCGAGATGAGGTCGCGAATGCGGCTCAGTCGTGCTTCATTATTGCTCACCTGGATTAAGACTCCTTACTTCTTTCTCTACTCTGCCCAGAGGCCTATAGTCGCGTTCCGTCCTCGACAAGCGGGTTGTACTTCAGGGAATTCGGCAGGCACTGGCACTCGGTCGCAATGTGAATGCTGTCCGAGATCTTCCCGGTCTCCCGTAGACGGTACATCTCTGGTACGACGCGGTCGCGCAGATCCCATGGGGAGATGGTGTTCAGATAAATCTTGGTGCCACCTTCAAAGCCGGCCAAGTTCGAGGTGCGCCACTTAATCATCACCCGCCATGGCATGCGGGCATCCAAATCGACAGGACGGTGATGCCATTCCTCATTGCATGGAATGGTGGGGCCGGCAGCGGCATGACAGGCGTGAATCAGGTCCGACATGGCGTCGATTTCAGCGCGGGTTTGCAGCCACGGTTCGCAGATGTCCGACTTCGAGAAAATCTCCAGCGTGGGGTAGCGGTGTCCGAATCCGGCAAAGGCCACTGCATGCTCATTTTCCGCGATGATCAGATTGCGGCGGGCAGCATAGTCCACTGCGAACTCGTTGTAGATATTCGGGTTCTTGCGCACCGCCTGCACTTCGCGCTTGAGCTGCTCGCCGTGCTCATCGATGGCCACAAGCTGCTTGTGCAAGTGATCGAAGCTTGCGCCTGCCGGCTTTAACCAGTTTTGGAAAGCGGCCACATAACGCACGTAGCGGTTACGTCGGTACAGGTCAGCAATTGACTCGACGGTAAACGCAATGAGTGCGCGGTGCTCAGCGACGGTGAGAGTGCCAGAAGAAGCCAGCTGGTTGTCGTGCGTGGCACCATCGACAAAGTGACGACGGGCAACGATTACATCGTGGCCGCCGGCGAAATAGCTTGGGGCTCGGCGCAGCAACTCCTCGTCGGAAAGCGAGCTGATTTCCTCTTCGCTGCGTCCAGCGGCGCGGTAGCGCGTGCGAATGATGTTGAGCACATGCTCGCGGCCTTGCGGGTCGTCGAGGTAGGCCTCCATACGCTGCTGAGTCTCGCGGTCGGGCTCGAATCCGTAGTTGTCCGCCCAGTAGTCATACGAGACGATTTCGAACAGGTTGGGCACGCGGCGGAATTCCGCGGTGGTGTCGAAGAGCTGGTCAGGCAGTACTCCGGTCACTGTGGTGTAACCGCCGAATACTGAGTCATCGAGGACAACGCGGGCCTTCTCTGGTGGGGTTTGCAGCAGATTGTTCCAGCCGAAGGAATCGCGGGAACCAAAATCCTCCTCGCTCAGTGGCTGCGGATCCGGGTGCTTAATTCCCAGCGGCCGATTACCACGACCGGGGACTGTCCACACCTGGGTACCGGAAAAAGGATTGACTTGCTTCACCGTGCCGTCGGCAAGCGTGATGAGAGGATTGCTGAAAGCCTGCATAAATTCAACACTACGTCGTTGTCAGCGGTGGGCGCGCGCCAACGCAGGGGACAGGTGCTTTACGACGGTTAGTTATTGTCTGGCCGTCTCGCGTGGCTTAGCCTGTGAAGTTATGTCGAAGATTGTTTTTCACTGCCTTGTGAAGCCGACCGAATCGGAGGCGCTGGCCGAGGCATTTCGTACTAAGTTGAGTGAGTTTGACCGCGCCGGGGGCGTCAGTGATGTGGATGTCTCCATGGCAGCGGCGGACACCGACGCGCAGTTGGTGGAGCAGTGGGAGCGTGAGAACCCGAAGGAACCGCTAGGAGATAGGAAGGTATTCCGCTATCTCTTGAGCTTCGAGCAGCGCGGCGGTTCGCTTAATGAACTCGCTATGGACCTCTCTGAGCTACTGACTCCGCGTGCAGAATTGCCCCCGGACCCGGTGCTGCGTGAGTTTGACGAATTGCTCGAATCTGTCGCGACGTATCCCTGGAATGTTGCCGTATTTAGGTAATTTCCTACCTAATCGGTGAAAAGTGTAAGCCTCCACAGAGTTGGTGATTGGCTTGGCCAGCGGGTGTAGCGCGTAACACTGCGAGTTTTTCCAGCAATATGCCGTTGTATAATTATGTCCGCTTCAATATCTACAGTTGCCCAGTCCTTGTGCACACAACCTGTGCCACCGAGTTACGGCAGCCGAGAAGTGGTATACAACCGCTGACGGTATGTTCTTCGTGGGCGCCATAATGGTTTCGCAGAGAGGTTTATTTTGAATATCGAGCAGAAGGTTTCGGGACTCTATGACCAGATTCTTACCCGAAACGCCGGTGAGCCGGAGTTCCACCAGGCAGTGGCAGAAGTTCTGGAGTCCCTGAAGGTCGTCCTGGAAAAGGATCCACACTACGGAGACTTCGGCTTGGTTCAGCGTCTGTGTGAGCCGGAGCGCCAGATTATTTTCCGCGTGCCGTGGGTCGACGACCAGGGCCAGGTCCAGGTCAACCGTGGCTTCCGCGTTCAGTTCAACTCTGTGCTGGGCCCGTACAAGGGCGGTCTGCGCTTCCACCCGAGCGTGAACCTTGGCATCATCAAGTTCCTGGGCTTCGAGCAGATTTTCAAGAACTCCCTGACCGGCCTGCCAATCGGTGGCGGCAAGGGTGGCTCCGACTTCGACCCGAAGGGCAAGTCCGAGCTGGAGATCATGCGCTTCTGCCAGTCCTTCATGACTGAGCTGCACCGCCACATCGGTGAGTACCGTGACGTCCCGGCCGGTGACATCGGCGTCGGCGGCCGCGAGATCGGCTACCTGTTCGGTCAGTACCGCCGTATGGCCAACCAGCACGAGTCCGGCGTTCTCACCGGTAAGGGTCTGACTTGGGGCGGTTCCCTGGTTCGTACCGAGGCCACCGGTTACGGCTGCGTTTACTTCACTGAAGAGATGATGAAGGCCAACGGTGCTGACATCAACGGTGCCAAGGTCATCGTTTCCGGTTCCGGTAACGTCGCCATCTACGCCATCAAGAAGGCTCAGGAGCTCGGCGCTACCGTCGTCGGTTTCTCTGACTCCTCCGGTTACGTCTCCACTCCGAACGGTGTCGACGTCGAGCTGCTGAAGGAGATCAAGGAAGTTCGTCGTGCTCGCGTCTCCGAGTACGTGGCCGAGGCTGAGGGCGCTGAGTTCCACGAGGGTGGCAACATCTGGGAGCTCAAGGCCGATGTTGCACTGCCGTGTGCAACTCAGAATGAGCTGAGTGGCGAGTCCGCCAAGCTGCTGGTCGAAAACGGCTGTCGCTTCGTTGCCGAGGGTGCAAACATGCCGTCCACCCCGGAGGCTATCGAGGTCTTTAAGTCCAACGGTGTCTACTTCGCACCGGGCAAGGCTGCCAACGCTGGCGGTGTTGCTACCTCCGCTCTGGAGATGCAGCAGAACGCGACCCGCGATTCTTGGTCCTTCTCCTACACCGATGAGCGCCTGAAGCGCATCATGACCAACATCTTTAAAAATTGCGAGACCACCGCAGCTGAGTACGATCACGAGGGTAACTACGTGCTCGGCGCCAACATTGCAGGTTTCAAGAAGGTCGCTAACGCAATGCTGGCTCAGGGCGTCATCTAGTCCGCTAAAGATTCCGCTAACGTCTCCGCTTTACGACGGATCCCCGGAGACCCCGCCCGTCGAGTAGCCAAAAAGCCCACGCTGTAAACTCCCTCCCATGGAGTTATCAGTGTGGGCTTTTGTCTTTATCGTGGCAACGATTTTCATCGGGGCACTGATGCAGCGAGTAGCCGGCATGGGACTCGGCCTGCTGGGAGGCCCGGTTCTCTCACTGATTGCAGGTCCAGTAGCAGGTATTTTGATTATCAACGTGCTCGCATCGGTCAATGCGGTCATGCAGACCGTCTCGGTGCGGGAAAACGTCGACTGGAAGAAGTTCTGGCTGATTGGTCCGGTGATGTCCTTAGGGGCGCTGCCAGGCGCCTGGGTGGTTCACAACACTCCCAGTGGGCCACTCCAGGTTCTGGTAGGTAGTCTGGTTCTGCTCGCGCTGCTGGTGACATCGTTTATGCCTCAGCGCATGCGTGTTGACGGCCCACAGTACGCCGTCGCCTCTGGCGTGGCCGGTGGCTTTATGAATACGCTGGCCGGCATCGCGGGTCCAGCCATTACCGTTTACGCGCAGGCCTCTCGTTGGCCAGCGCAGACGTTTGCGGCCACCTTGCAGCCGCTTTTCTTTGTCTCCGGCGTATTGTCCTTGCTGTTCAAGGAAGTCAGCGCCGACGTCTCCGTCTTCGCCACCACCCCGGTTATGCTCTGGCCACTGTGTCTGGCTGCCATGGTTGTGGGTATATTTTTGGGCACTCGCGTTTCTCGACGAGTGCCCATTATGCAAGCCCGAAAGCTTGCGGTCATTCTGGCTACTACCGGTGCGGCCGTCACCTTGATTCGCGGTATCTCCGCAACTTTTGGTGCTTAGGCTTGCTGTTCCGCCTTCCAGCCTCTCGTTGCTGTTACTTCCACGGTTATTACTTCAACAGCGAAGACAGGAAGTTGCGGGTGCGTTCGTGCTGCGGATTACCCAGCACCTCATCCGGAGTGCCCTTTTCCACAACCACGCCATCAGCCATGAACACAACCTGGTCGGCGACTTCGCGGGCAAAGCCCATCTCGTGCGTCACGACGACCATGGTCATACCCTTATCGGCCAAACCACGCATGACATTGAGAACCTCACCAACGAGCTCCGGGTCCAGAGCGGAAGTCGGCTCGTCGAAGAGCATTAGCTTCGGCTCCATGGCCAGAGCTCGAGCAATGGCAACACGCTGCTGCTGACCGCCCGAGAGCTGAACAGGGTAAGCATCGGCCTTGTGAGCCAGACCAACAGTCTCCAGCAGCTCCATGGCACGCTTTTCAGCCTGCTCCTGGGAGACACCCTTTACCAGCACTGGTGCCTCGGTGATATTTCCCAGCACCGTGCGGTGCGGGAACAGGTTGAAGTTCTGGAACACCATGCCAATGTCGCGACGCTGACGGGCAGCTTCGGCCGCAGAGATTTCGTAGAGGCTGCCGTTCTTTTCGCGGTAGCCAATCAGGGAATCATCGACGTAGAGACGGCCTGCATTGACCTTCTCCAGGTGGTTGATACAGCGCAGCAGTGTGGACTTGCCGGAGCCCGAAGGGCCAATGAGGCAGGTAACCGTACCGCGTGGAACCTCCAGGTCGATGCCCTTGAGGACCTCGAGCCGGCCGAAGTTCTTACGAACCTTTTGGGCCTCAACCATCAAATCTTTGGTAGTCATTTACTGCGGATCCTCTCGGTAGAAGTGCTCTTCGTCCTTATCGACAACGCGAGTATTAGCAAGTGGCACACCTTCGGCATCGGCAAGCGCGGCCAGCTGGCGGGCGGTGAGCTGACGTGTGGCGCCGCGGGCGAAGTAACGCTCAAGGTAGAACTGGCCGACCATCAGAATTGATGTGATGACCAAGTACCAGGTGGCGGCGACAAGCAGCATCGGCACCGGCAGGAACAACGCGTTGGCGATGTCCGTGGAGCGACCGTAGAGCTCCAGCGAAAACGGCACCGCGATGACCAGGGAAGTGGTCTTCAGCAGGGAAATGAACTCGTTGCCGGTTGGCGGGATGATGATGCGCATAGCCTGCGGCAGGATAGTGCGGCGGACGGTCTGCCACCAGCTCATACCCAATGCCTTCGATGCCTCGGTCTGGCCCTCTGGGACAGCCTGGATGCCGGCACGGACAATTTCAGCCATGTATGCGGACTCGTTCAGACCGAGACCGACGAATGCCAGCACGAAGGTATTGGAGAGGATGGTGCTGAGGTCGACCTCGGTAACGCCCAGGTCAATCGTCGAGTAGATAGTGCCGAGGAGACCCCAAAAGACCAGCTGCACGTAGACCGGCGTTCCTCGGAAAACCCACAGGTAGAACCAAGCAACTGTGGACAGCACGGGGTTTTCCGACATGCGGAGCACTGCGACGATGGCACCGCCGATGATGCCGATAAGCATGGCCAGGACAGTAAGAGCAATGGTCCAGCCAGCGGCAGCGGCGATTCGCGTGTCGAACAGGTACTGGAAGTAAACATCCCAGTGGTAGGCCTCGTTGCGGGCGGCACCGATGATGAACCACAGGAAGAGCAGCAGCAGAATCGCTGCGGTAATCCAGCGACCCGGGTGCGGCAGCGGTTTGGCCTTAATTTCTTCGTTGAGTTCCGCCTGTGTGGCCTCGTAGCGGGCGCCAGACGCAGATGAGTCGCTCACTTAAAGTTCCTCTCCGTTAATAGTGGCGCGTTCCAAAGCACCGTCTTCCAAACCCCATGTGGTCAGGATTTGCTTGTACTGGCCGTTGTCGATGAGGTACTGCAGTGCCTGCTGCAGCACTGGGCCGAGTTCTGAATCCTTCGGAATAGCGAAGCCGAACGGGGCACCATCGTAGATATCTCCGGCAAGTTCGAGCTTGCCTTCAGAACGGTTGACTGCGTAGGCACTGACTGGTGAGTCAGCGGCCAATGCATCAGCACGCCCCAGCACCACAGTGGTAGCGGCGGTACCAGCATCCTGGTAGGCCAACTTGTTAATTGGTGGCAAACCACGATCCAGACAGTCCTGGTTCTTTACCGGCAAATCGTCCATATCTGCGACGGTATTGCGCTGAACAGCGACAGTCTTGCCACAGTAGTTTTCGGAGCTCGCGTCACTGCCCGGGCGGCGCGCCCACTGCAGGCCGGTATCCAGGTAGTCGACGAAGTCGTAAGTCTTGCGGCGCTCCTCGTTTGAGGTGAAGCCGGATGCGCCAACATCGACTGCGCCGGCCGACAGGGCCGGCAGAATCAGTGCGAAATCCTGTTCTTGGATTTCAATCTTCAGGTCCAAGACACTGGCCATGGCTCGGATGAGATCGATGTCGAAGCCGATGATGGAACCGGCGGAATCCTTAAACTCTGCCGGGGCGAAGGTGGGGTTGGTGCCGATGCGTAACACTTCGCGCTTACGAAGATCTGCCGGGACCTGTTTCGCCAGTTCGGGGACCGCTGCCGGTTTAATCTCCGACCAGCCCTCGGGGTTACCGCTTTCGTCATTGGTGACGCAGCCTGTAAGCCCTAAGAACAAGGTCGCAATCAGCGTGGCAGCCGCCAATGCGATGGGTCTTTTCATATCTGAATATGTTACCCAGGCTCACTAATACCTTAAATTTCGGTACCCCTATTCAGCTGCGCTTCAGGCTGGTGTAGGAAAACCGCACACTTTTCAGGCTTCCCAGAGGATAGGCAGTGTCGGTTTCCTAGTTAGCTTCAGCTGCGGCAAAACCATTGCCAGTGACATCGAGCGCGCCGACCGCGCCGGAGGCCGGGTCGCTCAGCGCAGCATCGCGGACAGCCTTCGCCACGGCCGGCATGACGCGCGGGTCCAGCGCCGACGGGATAATGCGGTCGGCACTCAGGTCTTCTACACCGACATTTGCAATCGCCTGAGTAGCAGCCAGCTTCATGGCCTCGGTGATCCGCTTGGCGCCCGCCTCCAGTGCGCCGCGGAACAGACCCGGGAAGGCCAGCACATTATTAATCTGGTTCGGATGATCCGAGCGGCCGGTGGCCACGACGGCTCCGTACTTGCGAGCGATTTCCATTGGAATCTCAGGATTCGGGTTGGCCAGCGAGAACAGAATCGGGTCGGCGGCCATCTGGCTAATCGCATCCTCGCCGATACGGCCGGCAGAGACGCCGATGAACACGTTAGCGTCGACAAGCGCATCGTTGATCGAGCCGGTGATGCCACGTGGGTTGGTCATGGCGGCGACCCACTGCTTGATGTCGCTCAGCGGCTCGCGGTCCGGGTGGATGATGCCGCGCGAATCGACGACAACGATGTCGGACACGCCAGCGGACAGCAGCATCTTCGTCGCAGCGACACCAGCGGCACCAGCGCCGGAGATGACCACGCGGAGATCCTGGAAGCTGCGGCCCGTCAGTTTACAGGCGTTGATTAGGCCGGCGGCGATGACAATGGCGGTGCCGTGCTGGTCGTCGTGGAAAATGGGAATATCGAGCTCTTCGTCGAGACGCTGCTCAATCTCGAAGCAGCGAGGCGCGGAGATGTCTTCGAGGTTCACCCCGCCAAACGACGGTGCCAGCGCCTTGACCGTCTGGATGATTTCCTCCGTGTCGAGGGTATCCAGGACGATTGGCACCGCGGAGATACCGGCGAACTGCTCGAAGAGTTGGGCCTTTCCTTCCATAACTGGCAGTGCAGCCTTGGGTCCGATGTCGCCGAGGCCGAGGACTGCGGTGCCGTCGGAGATCACCGCGACGTTCTGGCCGGTCCAGGTGTAGGTGCGGGCCAGGGCCGGATCTTCGTGGATGGCCTCACAGACACGGGCGACACCTGGGGTGTAGCCGATGGAGAGGTCGCGAATCGTCTCGAGCTTCATGGTCGAGTGCGAGCGGAGCTTACCGCCGCGGTGTGCCTCGAAGATTTCCGCATCTGTGATGGACGACGGATCTGTGGGGGCGGTGTCCTCCGGCACGGCGTGAAGCGGCGTCTTAGCGGAGTTCGCGTTCGCAGTGTGGTCGGATGAGCTAGAGGAAGAATTCGCAGCAGGCATGATGACAGTCCAAAACGTGTTGAGTACTGAGTACTTTGTACTTTGAGAAAACTCGACCGCGGCGAGAGCTGCTGGTGGGCAGTGCGCAAAGCCGGGAGCAAGGCTGGCCGCTGATACGTAGTGGTGTGCGTAAAAACTAAACCTGTCTTGCTATACGGGATTGGTATCTCATTATATGGACGGTGGGGTGGAAAATAAAACCGGCGGTTGGGGGCGGGGGCGGAACCTTTCTGCTGAAGCTCAGATTGCGCCACTTCGCGCTCTATAATCAGAATTCAATCGATTGAAAGGTCCATTTCGTCCCATGCAAGATCAGACCAAGCTCATCCACTCCGGCTACGTTCCAGGCAATAAAGACCCACGTCAGGTGCCGATCATTCAGTCGACGACCTACACGTTCGACTCTTCCGACGACATCGCTGCGGTCTTCGACGAGCCAACTCACGCACTGATTTACTCCCGCTTCGCCAATCCAACGGTTATGGCTGTCGAAGAGAAAATCGCTGACCTTGAGGGCGGCGCCGCAGCAATGGCTACCACTTCCGGCCAGGCGGCAACTGCACTCGCAATCATGAACCTGTGCTCCGCGGGCGACTCGTTTGTCACCTCTTCTGAGATTTACGGCGGTACCTCAAACCTCTTCGCTACCACTCTGAAGCGCTTCGGTATCGAGGCGATCTTCGTCGATCAGAATGCCTCCGAGGAGGAAATCGCCGCAGCATTCAAGCCGAACACCAAGGCGCTATTTGGTGAAATTATCGCCAACCCGGCGATGAGTGTGCTCGATGTCGAGAAGTTCGCCCGCATCGCCCACGGCCAGGGGGTACCGCTGATCGTCGACAGTACCTTCGCCACCCCGATCCTGTGTAAGCCCATCGAGCACGGCGCAGACATCGTCGTCCACTCCACTTCTAAGTACATGGACGGCCACGCAATCCAGGTCGGCGGCGTCATCGTCGACTCTGGCAAGTTTGACTTCACCAACGGCAAGTTCCCCGACTTTACCGAGCCCGACGAGTCCTACCACGGCGTCGTGTACACCAAGGACTACGCCGTCGCGCCGTTCGTCATTAAGGCGCGCATGCAGCTACAGCGCGACTTTGGCGCGTACCCAGCTGCTCACTCAGCCTTCATGCTGAATCAGTCGCTCGAAAGTCTCGACGTTCGCATGCGTCGTCACTGCGAGAACGCACTGAAGGTCGCCGAATACCTCGAATCGCGCACGGATTTGCTTAACGACGTTCGTTACCCCGGCCTGAAATCTTCTCCATACTACGAGCTTGCTCAGAAGTACCTCGACGGAGCTTCCGGCGTGGTCACGGTTGACCTCAAGGGCGGCCGTGAAGCTGGTACGACCTTCATGGATGCGCTGCAGCTGGTGACCCGTCAGGTGCACGTGGCCGACTCCCGTTCCTGTGTGCTGCACCCGGCTTCCACTACGCACCGCCAGGTTCCGGATGAGCAGCTTCCGGCGGTGGGAATTACCCCTGGTCTTGTTCGGCTGTCCATTGGTTTGGAAAATGTTGACGATATTATCGCCGACATTGAGCAAGCGCTGGCCAAGGTTGAAGGCTAGGTTTTAGAGAGTTTAGCCAGGTCCATGCCCTGTTTTTGTGGGCAAGGCCTGGTTTTTTCTTACCTTCAGCGGCGTCTTATGGTTCGTGAATCGAAAATATTTGTGTAGTGCGGAGGATCGAATCCGGGGTTGCTGAGATAGTTCCAACTGACGACAGAGAGCTGTTCGTTTATTGCAACTTCTACATAGGAGGCTTCTTACGATGTCCGATTCCACTTTCCCTCAGAACCCGCAGGGCCCACAGAACCCGTATGGCCCCGAGGGGTCATATGGTTCCAAGGGGACGTATGGCTCCCAGAATCCGCAGGCTTCGCTGGGGCAGCAGTCCTACCAGCACAACCCGCAGGATCCGCTCGGCCAGCAGTCCTACCCGCAGGGGCCGTCGGCGGCTGGGCAGGTGTCTCCGGAACCGAAAGAAAAGAAGAAGGGTGGCTGCTTCAAGTGGGGCGGTATCGCCGCGGGTGCTGTTGTGGTCCTCGCTGTGGCGGCCAGCTTGACCGGTGGCGGCGATGCTGATTCGGGCTCCGATTCTGAAGCTGCGTCTCTCTTTGGTTCGGATACTGCAGTTGCGGCTGATTCTGGCTCTGTTGAGAATGCCGATATCGCTGAGGACCCTGGGGCTGCTGTAGAGGGGCAGCAGGACCAGGCGGAGGGGCAGGAAAAACAGGATAAGCAGGATGAGAAGGTTCCGACCGAGTACAAGAATGCTCTCCGAAAGGCCAAGAGCTACTCGGATCTGATGCACATGTCCAAGGCCGGCATCTATGACCAGCTGACCTCGGAATATGGCGAGAAGTTCTCGCCGGAGGCTGCCCAGTATGCAATGGACAACCTTGAAGTGGACTGGAATAAAAATGCACTGGAAAAGGCGCGCTCTTACCAGGATTCGATGGCAATGTCCCCGGATGCGATTTACGAGCAGCTGACGTCGGAATATGGCGAGCAGTTTACCGCGGAGGAAGCTCAGTACGCGGTGGATAACCTGTAGCAGCGGGTTTCGTTTGTTGATGACGCCAATTGGCCAGAGCCCGTTTGGATGCATGCTGCAAAAGGACGGCTTCCGCTTCACCAGAATGCATTTGCTGCACACTGAACGGCTGCTGGTGAAGCGGAAACCGTCTTGGCTGTTTTAACGCGTGACCTAGCGGTTGCGCGCATGGCGGCATTGGAGGCGGAAAAGGCCGCAGACGTGGACGAACCCCGGTCACCACGATCAGCCCGAAGGCACCGGATCATCGCCCGGACCTGGTGCAGCGAAACTTTCGTGCACACGGACCGGGCAGGCTTTGGGTTGCCGATATTACTTACGTTCGCGCCCTGTCCGGATTCGTCTACACCGCGTTTGTCGTTGATGTCTTCAGCCGGAAAATTGTTGGTGTTGCTACTCGCTCGACGATGCGTACCGATGGAGGCCTTGGAGCATGCGTTAACGACTGCTGGGGCGGATTAATGGCAACCAGTTGATTCACCATAGTGATCGGAGCAGTCAGTACGTGTCATTGAAATATTCCACGGCTTTATCTGAGCCTGGAATTCGCCCGAGTGGGGGAACAGTCGGCGCTTCTTATGACAATGCTCTGGCCGAAACAGTCAACGGTTTCTACAAAGTGGAACTCATTCATGCCCAAGGCCGATGGACGTCGGTCGGAGAAGTCGAACTGGTCATCTTGCGATGGGTGCATTGGTGGAATACCAAGCGCCTTCACGAAGCATTGGACTACGCTGCCCCACAAGAGATAGAAACTGAGTACTATCTCACCCAGCCGGTTAGTACAGGGCAGTAAAAGAAGCGGAACTAAACCCAGGACGCTTCGCACCGCAGCCGGACTTGGCGAGACTGACCGGGATTGTTGGGGATTCGCAGGCGCTACCGACGGCCCGGAATCCACCGAGCGAGGAATGAGTCAAGAATCTTTGCCCCGCTAGTTTGAGTTGTTCGGTTTTCTCGAACGGCTTGGCTGGCGGGGCGTTTTTTCATGCCTACAAGGCGGGGCTAGGCAACGATACTGTTTTCGAAAAGTACGATTTCACAGCCGAACTCTTGAGTTCGGAAATCGTACTGCTTTACGGCGCAATTGTGTGGTGCGTTCGTGGTGCATTTTTGGCTCAAAATACCCGTGAAAGTGCGTGAAAAAGAGTGAAAGATAGTGAATACTAACCCAAGCAAAAACCCGCCCCCACCAGGCTAAACACCAGGTGAAAGCGGGTTTTGAAATCGTGCCCCCGGTGAGACTCGAACTCACACTGGACGGGTTTTGAATCCGTTGCCTCTGCCAATTGGGCTACAGGGGCGCAAAGCCGTCGATAAGCGAAAATGCTCTATCGAAGCGACTTTGACTAGTTTAGTCCATCGACCCCGAATTAGAAAAACGGCGCTGCGCATAAGCGACGACGCTGACGATTGCGGCGCCGAGAATGAACAGTCCGAGGGCGAGTCCCCAGTCGGAGCCGATGCCCTGGAGCTCGTTGTTTTCGGTCTGCCACGGCCAGAGAGCGCGCAGCGAACCGAGCATGAGTCCGGACATGGCGACCAGCGTGAGCGCCTGGTGTGTACTCAGCAGCCATTCGAGGAGGCGGATGAACAGGACGATGCCGATCAGTGCGCCGACGAAGAAAGTGCCGATGTAGGCGACGTCACGGTCATGAATTGCGCCCATGGTCGGTGCGTAGAGACCGATGACCAACAGGAAGAAGGAACCGGAAACGCCCGGCAGGACCAGCGCACACACGGCAATCGAAGCGGCGATGAGCACGAGCCACAGAGGTGGCTGTGTCGGTGCGGCCTGCGGTAGGGAAGTCAGCGCGAACAGAGCGACGCTGAAAAACAGGAAGACTGCGATGGCCTTGCCTCGCATACCCGGCTGACGCAGGGCACCCGGCTGCAGCTCGTTCAGTGGCATGGTGATTGAGGCGGCGATCATGCCCATGAACAGTGCTCGGGAAGCGACTGGCTGGTTGGTGACAAAGTCCTCCATGACACCGGCCATGGAGAAGACTACGGCAACCATGCCGATAGCCACTGGGATGAGCAGCCACCAGTCAACCCTGCGTAGGTCCTCTTTGAAGGTGCCCTTGGAGATCGCCCGCGGCAGGTCGGTGATGCGCTTTGCCGATTCAATCAGGCGTCCGTAGATGCCCGTGATTAGCGCAAGGGTGCCGCCGGAGACACCTGGAATAGTCTCGGCGAGACCAATGAGGCCACCACGCACCGCATTGGCGAGGACGCCCAGCGGGGTTGGCTTCGGGATTTCGGAGTAGGGGCTCGTGGTCGGCAGCGTGGTCGACTCTGCGCCAGGAGCGCTCGTATTTTCAGTAGACATCGCAGGCCATTGTATGTCTTCCACCTGAGAAGAGGCATATTTCCGCGTGTGTATAAGCGGCTTCTGGCTGCGATTAAGGACACAAAATAAAAAAGCAGCGCCTGGGGCGGCGCTGTCAATCTAGTGAGTTACGCAGGGGTAGGCGGTATGCGGTGGGTGGTGGGTGATGGGCGGTGGAGCTGCTTCCTGAGCTGTTGAGCTGTGCTCGGACCTTAGCCGTGCTCGATAATCTGCTGCAGGCAGCTCCCCAGGGCCTCCACCGAGATCTTCGGCGCGTTGGCCTCGTCGATCAAACCGGTATCGGAAAGAACTAGGTATCCGACGCAGAGGGAAACAACCATCTGGCTACGGTACACAGCAGTTTCGTGGCTGATGTCCTCTGGGCCGTCTTCTTCGATGCGGTGAATCAAGTCGTCGGCGATAGCTTCATTGAACCGTTCGGCGATGACTTTTGCAGTTTCCTTGGAGTCAAGGGATCCGACAATCAGCGGAATCATGGACTGTCCGGCCATTCCTTGACCAGTCAAAATAGCGCTGGCCATCCGCTGACCAAGTTCATTGAAGGGGGCTCGGCGGAGCGCGCCTTCGAACTGGCTGAAGTCAATCAGTTCGGCCATGAGACCTTCTTTGGAGCCGAAGTACTTGATGATGAGCGGCGCGCTAACACCCGCATCGCTGGCAATCTCCTTCAGTGGCACGCTTCGCAAAGGCTTGCGCGCGAAGTGCCGAGCTGCAGCCGCGATAATGCGCTCGCGGGTGGAATGGGCACTCCGTTGGAAATTGGTCGAATCGAACTCACTCATGCTGACGAGTCTAAAGCCATGAAAGCGTAACTTCGCCAATTGCTTTCAAGTGCACGCGCAGGACGTGGCGATATGTTTTCGCGGCCACCTCAAAGAGGGGGTAATTTCTAGACGCCTCATTTGGGGCAGGTTCTATGCATGTTGTTGAACAAAGGTTGGAAAATATGGAAAAACTCCAGGAAAAATAAAGCGAATCTTGAATTTGGGTTACAGCATTTCGGAAACTGCAACCAAGCGCCAAGCGACGCTTAGGGGGCGTAACCTTGCGAAGCATTGTTCAAGTGGACTAAGGGGCGTTTGAGCGCTTTTCAAAATGCCGCTTGATTACCGTAATTATTGTTCACTGAAGCAGGCCGACCAACAACTCATCCTCCGTAGCTCGCGTATACCAGCGCGGATCTCAGTTTTCCTACGCTGTTCAATATTTTCCTACACTGGGATGTCATGAAGAAGACCCTCATGCTTATCGACGGTCATTCCATGGCCTTCCGCGCGTTTTTTGCCCTTCCGGTGGATAACTTCTCAACCACAGGTGGGCAGACAACGAACGCGGTGTACGGCTTCCTCTCCATGCTGTCCAATATCCTCAGCGAGGAAAAGCCCACGCATGTGGCGGTCGCATTCGACGTCGCTCGCGAGACCTTCCGTAACGAGATTTTCCCGGAGTATAAGGCCCAGCGTGAGAAGACTCCTGAGGAATTCCGTGGTCAGGTGCCACTTATTCAGCAGGTGCTGAAAGAGATGGGCATTGTCACGCTGGAAAAGGACAACTACGAGGCCGACGACATCATCGCGACGTTGGCTACCCAGGCCAAGCCCGAGGGCTTCGAAACTCTCATTGTCACCGGCGATCGCGACTCGTTCCAGTTGGTCAACGACACCACCACCGTGCTCTATCCAATGCGTGGCGTCACTACGCTTCATCGCTTCACGCCAGAGGCTATTGAGAAGAAGTACGGTCTGACACCGACGCAGTACCCGGACTTCGCGGCACTCCGCGGCGACCCCTCCGATAACCTCCCGGGCATTCCGGGGGTCGGCGAGAAGACCGCGACCAAGTGGATTGTTCAGTACGGCACACTGGAAAACCTCATCGATCACGCCGACGAAATCCGCGGCAAGGTCGGCGACAACTTCCGCGAGCGCGTCGCAAATGTCCAGCTGAACCGAGACATCACCGAAATGGTCAAGGACCTGCCCTTGCCATACGGTCCGAACGAGCTCGAGCTCCGTCCCGCTGATGCCCAGGGAATTATCGACTTCTTCGACCGCCTCGAATTCGGCGATAACCTCCGCGAGCGCGTCTTCCGCACTCTTTCTATCGAAGGTGCGGGCGTCACCGCCTCCACCAGTGACAGCGCGACAAAGCTCGAGGCTGTCTCGCTTGACGACGGCGCCCTGGCTGCCTGGCTCGATAATTTGCACGAGCCGACCGCATTGCAGGTCGGGGAGCACACCCTGATGATTGGCTCCGCCGATGAGAAGGGCAAGACCTCTGGTCAGGCCGTTTCTCTCGACCTCGGCGAGCTATCCGCCGAAGATGCCGACACACTGCGTGAGTGGTTCGCTGGCGACCACCCGAAGCTCGTGCATGACTGTAAGTCGGCCATGCACGCACTCTGGAACTACGACTTCGAACTGGCAGGGGTTATCCACGACACCTTCTTGGCTGCGTATCTATTGCGCCCGAGCCAGCGCAGTTACAGCTTGGACAACGTCGTCCAGCGGCACCTGGGGCAGACTCTTTCGCAGGCCGACGGTCAGATGACTCTGCTCGACGGTCCGGCCGAGGATGCTTCCCATGTCGCCGCCGTCATCGACCTGGCGGAGCGGTTGGCTGTCGAACTCGATGAGGCCGGGCTCTACAGCGTGTACGCCGACTTGGAAGTTCCGCTTGCTCCAGTGTTGGGCCGGATGGAACGTACCGGCATCGCTGTGGATGTTGATGCGCTCGAGGAGCTTCGCAAGCAGGCGCAGGCGGCTACCGATGAGGCGGAGAGTGAGGCTCGCAACCTCGTCGATAAGCCTGAGCTGAATCTCGGATCGCCGAAGCAGTTGCAAGAAGTGCTGTTTGACCAGCTGGGGATGCCCAAGACGAAGAAGACGAAGACGGGCTATTCCACGGCGGCGAAGGAAATTGAGGGGTTGGCGAAGGTCAACCCGCATCCGTTCTTGGACTACCTGCTGAAGTTCCGCGAGTCGCAAAAGATGAAGTCAACCGTCGAGGGGCTGATTAAGGCTGTCGCTGATGATGGCCGTATTCATACGACCTTTAATCAGACGGTCGCTGCGACGGGGCGCCTGTCGTCGACGGAGCCGAATCTGCAGAATATTCCGGTGCGCACGGAGTTCGGGCGACGGATTCGTGAGGCGTTTGTGGTGGGCGATGGCTATGCGCAGCTGATCACCGCGGACTACTCGCAGATCGAGATGCGTGTAATGGCGCACTTGTCGCAGGATCCAGGGCTGATTGAGGCCTACCGGCAGGGCGAGGACTTGCATAACTACGTCGGCTCGAAGGTCTTCGGCGTCGGTATCGATGAGGTCACGCCTGAGCTGCGTCGTCGTGTCAAGGCGATGAGCTACGGCCTTGCCTACGGTCTGAGTGCTTTTGGTCTGGCGCAGCAGCTCGATATCCCGCAGCGCGAGGCGAAGAAGCTCATGGAGGACTACTTCGAGCGCTTTGGTGGCGTGCGCGATTACCTGCACAAAGTTGTTGAGCAGGCGCGCAAGGACGGCTTTACGGCCACGATGTTCGATCGGCGCCGCTACCTGCCGGAACTCAACGCCGACAACCGCATTGCTCGCGATAACGCGGAACGCGCGGCTTTGAACTCGCCGATCCAGGGGTCGGCGGCAGACATTATTAAAATCGCGATGCTCCGGGTCGACGATGCTTTACGACGAGGCGGGTTGCGCTCACGTGTCCTCCTGCAGGTTCATGACGAACTGGTCGTTGAGGTTGCAGATGGGGAAGAGGCGGCCATCAAGGAGCTGTTGCATCGTGAGATGGACTCGGCGGCTGAATTGTTGGTGCCGCTGGATGTTTCCATCGGTGCTGGTGTGAACTGGGATGCTGCTGCGCATTAGTGGTGCGGAGGCGGGGCGGCGGTCGCGGCCGGCAGACCTTTTGCGGACTTGCCGGGCATGAGTTGCGAACTTGAATGTCGCAGCTCAAATCGGTATTGTTCGCTAGGTATGCATTAGCGTGCCGACTTTGCAGCCTCGAGCTTCAAGGACACCGGGTTAACTAATTGCCAATGGCGAGATTCGCCGAAAGCGGATTTGGCCCGGTTGTCCAGGAGTTTCTTTGAGGGGCAAGGCCGAAATTGTCCGTTTTTCGATTTCTATCCGCTTCGGAGCACATCTTATATGTCCACTTCTAACGTCCCTCAGGTTGCCATCAACGACATTGGCACCGCTGAGGATTTCCTGGCCGCTGTCGACTCGACGATGAAGTACTTCAACGATGGTGACATCGTTGAGGGCACCGTCGTTAAGGTTGACCGCGACGAGGTTCTTCTCGACATCGGCTACAAGACTGAAGGTGTCATTCCTTCCCGCGAACTGTCCATCAAGCACGATGTCGACCCTGACGAAGTGGTCGAAGTTGGCGATGAGATCGACGCGCTGGTCCTGACCAAGGAAGACAAGGAAGGCCGCCTCATCCTGTCCAAGAAGCGCGCTCAGTACGAGCGTGCTTGGGGCACCATCGAGCAGCTCAAGGAGAACGACGAGCCGGTTACCGGTACCGTCATCGAGGTCGTCAAGGGCGGCCTGATTCTCGACATCGGCCTGCGTGGCTTCCTGCCGGCTTCCCTCGTTGAGATGCGTCGTGTCCGTGACCTCCAGCCGTACATCGGCCAGGAGATCGAGGCCAAGATCATCGAGCTCGACAAGAACCGCAACAACGTCGTTCTGTCCCGCCGTGCATGGCTCGAGCAGACCCAGTCTGAGGTCCGCTCTGAGTTCCTGCACCAGCTGCAGAAGGGCCAGGTCCGCAAGGGCGTCGTTTCCTCCATCGTCAACTTCGGCGCATTCGTCGATCTCGGCGGTGTTGACGGCCTGGTTCACGTTTCCGAGCTGTCCTGGAAGCACATCGACCACCCGTCCGAGGTTGTCCAGGTTGGCGACGAGGTCACCGTCGAGGTTCTCGAGGTCGACCTGAACCGCGAGCGCGTCTCCCTGTCCCTGAAGGCTACCCAGGAAGACCCGTGGCGCGTCTTCGCCCGCACTCACGCAATCGGCCAGATTGTTCCGGGCAAGGTCACCAAGCTGGTTCCGTTCGGTGCGTTCGTCCGCGTCGAAGAGGGTATCGAGGGCCTGGTTCACATCTCCGAGCTGGCTTCCCGCCACATCGACGTTCCGGACCAGATTGTCTCCGTCGACGAGCAGGTCATGGTCAAGGTCATCGACATCGACCTCGAGCGTCGTCGTATCTCCCTGTCCCTCAAGCAGGCTGACGAGGACTTCACCGAAGAGTTTGACCCGACCAAGTACGGCATGGGCGACTCCTACGACGAGCAGGGCAACTACATCTTCCCGGAGGGCTTCGACCCGGAGACCAACGAGTGGATGGAGGGCTTCGAGACCCAGCGCGCAGAGTGGGAGGCTCGCTACGCAGAGGCAGAGCGTCACCACCAGCTGCACGCTGCCCAGATCGAGCGTCACCGCGCTGCAGCTGCCGAGGCTGCAGAGACCGCTTCGAACTACTCTTCCGAGTCCGGCGAGGCAGCTCCGGCTGCTCCGGCCGCACCGGCTGCAGACAACGCTGGCGGCACCCTGGCTTCCGACGAGCAGCTCGCTGCTCTGCGTGAGAAGCTGGCCGGCAACTAAGCTAGATTGCTAAGGGCTTATACGGCCCTTTGAGAAATCGCCCCGGCGAGGTTTTCCTCGCTGGGGCTTTTTCGTGCTTTCTTTGCTTTACGACGGGCACCTGCTCGGCCCTGTTTTTCTAGAGGTGACTTGGGTGCTTGTTGCATTTTTGGTCCTGGTGTTGGGGCTTCGGGCGATGAAGGTGGCACCGCTGTTGCCTAAGGCGGGCTTGTGCTTCACCAGAAGTGGCTTGCTGCATAGTAACCGGCCGCTGGCGAAGCGCAAGCCGTCCTAATGGCCCTGGTGTCCCTGTCGATTTTGGTGGCTCTGCCTGTCCTGACCGCCGTTGACAGCCTGTCTGCCTACCCATATGATTGGTGACATGACAACAAAGAATGAAGCTAATCAGGTAGAGGATTCCTCCCATTCCACCGGCGGTGTGTACTCCCAGGAAGGGAAGGATTTTAACCGCGACACTCGCTATATCAATGACCGCATTGTCAAGAACGGTCGCGAGGTAGGCGAGGGGATTAAGACGTGGCCCGTTGAAGCCGGGCGCTACCGTCTTGTTGCGGCTCGTGCGTGCCCGTGGGCACACCGCACGCTTATCGTTCGCAGGTTGCTCGGCCTGGAAGATGCAATTTCGGTCGGTATTCCAGGACCGGTTCACGATGCTCGTTCCTGGACTTTCGACAAGGGGCCAAATGGCCGCGACGAAGTGCTCGGCTATGATCGTCTTCAAGAAGCATTTCTCAAGCGTTACCCTGATTACCAGCGGGGCATTACCGTCCCGGCGATTGTCGAAATTGAATCGGGCGAGGTTGTGACCAACGACTTCCCTTGGATCACCTTGGATTTCATGACCGAGTGGACCGAGTTTCACCGCGACGGCGCCCCGGATCTCTACCCGGAGGAGATGCGTGAGGAAATGGATGAGCTCATGCAGTTCATCTATACCGAAATCAATAACGGCGTCTATCGCTGTGGCTTCGCGGGTTCGCAGGAGTCCTATGACAAGGCTTACGACCGACTGTTCAGCGCCCTCGATAAGGTTTCTGAGCGCTTAGAGACCCGCCGTTACCTCATGGGTGATCACATCACCGAGGCTGACATTCGCCTTTACACAACCCTCATCCGCTTCGATGCCGTCTACCACGGCCACTTCAAGTGCAACCAGAATAAGATCTCCGAGATGCCAGTTCTATACAACTACCTGCGTGATCTCTTCCAGACTCCGGGCTTCGGTGACACCACTGACTTCGTCGACATCAAGCGCCATTACTACGAGGTCCATCGCGACCTCAATCCGCTTGGCATTGTCCCGAAGGGTCCGAATCTCTCCGACCTGCTCCAGCCGCACGGCCGTGAAGCCCTTGGTGGCAGCCCGTTCGGTAATGGTACCGCTCCGGGGCCAGTCAATCCGGATCCTGTTGAGGAAGGTCACCGAATCGAGGATCTGGTCCGGATTCACTAGGCGCCTAGTGGTCGGGTTCCGTCGCGGGTTTCCAATCGGGATTCTGACCGAAGAAGGGTGGCAGGCCGTCGGCCTTCACAGCATCGGGGAGCATGTACCAAGCGACGGCATCCCTATAGGTTTTATTTCGCAGTTCGGCATCCGACAGGTCAGTTTCAGCTCGTGTGCCTAGTCCCGAGATGTTTACATCAGGGCCGAAGGCTAGGCAGTAATCGACCACACCACGGTGAATGTGGTATTCCGAGGTGACGACGACAAGGGAAGAAGGGGAAATGCCGTGACTGTCCAATACCTGCTGGCTCAGCCAGGCGTTACTGATCGTTGACCAGGCATTCTCTTCTTTAATAATGCGCTGAGGGCTAAGGCCGTGGCGGACCAACCAATTGCTCATCGCCTCGGCTTCGTTGTAGCCGTAGCCGGTGTTTCCGCCAGTTACAATGATATTCACGGATGGGTGTTGTCTGGCAAGTACCAAACCGCCTTTTAGCCTGGCGGCGAGTTCAGGATGGACGCGGCCGCTTTCATCCAAACCATTGCCAAGCACTACGATTGTGGTGGATGGGTCGTCAAAGTTAGGCGTCGCTACAGGGTTGTGAATTGTGGCAAGGGTATGTCGCACTTCGTTGGCGCGCGTTGGTGAAAGTGTGGTCAATGCCGCCTCGACAGACTGCTGATCTCCTAGATAGTCCGCGGCGATTGCTGCAGCGCTGACCGCATCTTCAGCTGTAATTCGCCACCGCTGTAGAGCATTGAGATACGATGAACCGTTCTCGCTAAGCTCCAGCAGCTCCGGCGGGATGGTGATAGAGCGGCCCGGGGTGCCGGGAATCTTCACTGTCAGTGGCATGTCTCGCGCGAAATCAAAACTCTCTGCCGTTCCCGCAAGGTTGGCAGTGGGAACTCTTGGATGCGTAAGCGGCTGAGCATTTGCCGACCCCAACCCCAGCGAGATAGCAGCCATCGCGACCAGACCACCAGTGCTTATAGAGCGTAAGTGTTTCCTAAAACTCCTGTAATACACCATATCCGTTGCTTTCCGGAGCGTTCTATAAAACCTCTCTCAGCCTAAGTGCTGCCGCGGAGTTACGCGCGTCCACGTAGTCTTAAAGACATGCTCAAAGTAGGACTAACCGGTGGCATGGGCAGTGGAAAATCTACGGTCGCTCGTAGGTTTGCCGAGCTCGGTGCCGTCATCATCGACGCTGATCAGATCGCCCGCGATGTCGTCGAACCCGGCGAACCGGCACTAGCCGAACTCGCCGAAGCCTTCGGCGAGGACATTTTGCTTGACGACGGCTCCCTCAACCGCGGCGAACTTGCGAAACGGGCCTTCGTGTCCGCGGAGAAGACGGAGCTGCTGAACTCCATTACCCATCCGCGTATTGAGCAGCGCACAGAAGAGCAGTTCAACGCGGCAGGCGATGCCATCATCGTGTTTGACTCGCCGCTGCTGATTGAAATGGGGCAGTCGGAAGCTCAGGACCTCGTCGTGGTTGTGCACACACCGGTGGAGGTCCGCCTCGACCGCCTGGTGGCAAGCCGCGGGGTGGATAGAGCGGATGCGAAGCAGCGTATCGCTAAGCAAATCAGTGATGACAAGCGTCTGCAGTTCGCCGATGTGGTGCTGGAAAACTCAGGTACCGAGGAAGATCTCGTGCGCCAGGTCGACCGGATTTGGGAGCGGATCATTCAGCCGCTAAACCAGATGCGCCAGCTGCAGGCTGGTCAGAAGCAGGCTGGTCAGGAGCAGGCTGGTCAGAAGCAGCCCGGTCAGGAGCAGGCCGACCAGTAAACAGCTCTGCAAGCAGACTGACCAGCGGATGCGCATCTAGGAAGAAGACCGACCGGCAAGATAATCCCGCAGCCTAGCGATAGCCTCCTCAATTACCTCGGCGCGCTTGCAGAAAGCGAATCGCACCAGGTAGCGGTATTTTTCTGACTCCGGGTCATCCACAAAAGCGGTAACGGGGATGGCCGCGACGCGGCATTCCTTGACCAAGCGGGTGCAGGTCTCCAGGGCGTCGCCAAGCCCCCAACTCGAGACATCGGCGACGACGAAATACCCTGCCTGCGGTGTGAAGACGGTGGCGCCAAGACTCTCCAAGCCATCGGCGAGGAGGCGCATGTTGCCCTCGAGTTGGCCCGCCAGCTCATCCACCCACGGTGCGCATTCCTGCAGGCCGCGGGCGACGGCTGGCTGAAGGGGAGTGGCTCCGACATAACTTAAGAACTGCTTGGCCTTGACCACACCATCGAGTAACTCGGCCGGGGCGAGCGCCCAGCCAATCTTCCAATCGGTGACGTTGAAGGTTTTTGCGGCGCTGGACACGACAATGGTGCGCTCACGCATGCCGGGCAGGGCGCTGATGGAAGAGTGTGACAATCCGTTGAAGTACAGGCGTTCGTAGACTTCGTCGGCAAGCACGAGCAGATTGTTTGCGGTGGCGACATCGGCGATGGCCTGCAAGTCCTCGTTTGTGAGGACGGTGCCGGTGGGGTTGTGCGGCGAGTTGATGATGATCATGGCCGTTTCAGTGGTGACGGCACCGGCAAGCGCACTGCGGTCGAGCGACCAGGAGCGCGTCGTGCCCGGGACCGTGGGCATGAGCGGCACTGCGGTATATGTGCAGTTCGCCAGCGCGATGGCGGCTTTGTAGGAATCGTAGTACGGCTCGATGATGATGATGTGGCTGCCGGGTTCGAGATGCCCCAAGGCGGTGGCGGCAATCGCTTCCGTGGCGCCGACGGTGACCAGGCATTCGGTGTCGGCGTCGTAGACCTGCCCCGTGCGGTGGGCGCGGTCAGCGACGATGGCCTCGCGGAGCACCTTCATGCCGCGGCCGGGGCCGTACTGGTTATTTCCGCTGGCTATCTGATGCTGCGCCTCAGCGAGTACCTCCGCCGGCCCATCCCAATCGGGGAAGCCCTGCCCGAGATTGATTGCCTCGTGCTCGGTAGCGAGGCGGGACATGGTGGCGAAGATGGTCTCGCCGAAGGGGCGCAAGCGGGAAACAGTCATGGTTTCACTCTAGGCGGGAGATTGCTCGATTGTTGCGATTCTCCTCGGCGGATTGCAGCCGGCGGCCAGCAGTTGCTCCGACTGTCGACCTCCACACGGTGCGCTAGAGCATGTAGATTTTTGCGTTGTTGCCGCCGGTGCACACGACAACGTCGTCCTGCATGCCGCAGCGGAGGTCGTAGGTCTTTCCGGTCGCGGGGCTCTTGGCCTTGATATTTGACTGCAGGTGGTCGCGAATGTTGTCCTCCGTGGCGTTTAGCCTCTTGGTCTGCTCGTTGAATACCGCTTTGGCAAAGTCGCAGCTGGTACTCGGACCCGCCGCGACGAGGTTGACGGCGTATCCATCGCCATAGATGCAGGTAGTCGCCTGTTCTCCATCCGCCGTGAAGGTGGATCCCGGCGTGGGGTTGTTGTAGATTTCAGCGGTCATGTCCTGACGAAGTCTGCTGCCTCCTCCGCTTTCGCTGTCTTCGCTTGACGACGTCGACGTGCCTCCAGTCTCCGTCGTCGTTGTATTGCCATCCTGATCCGGTGCCGAACCGGTTGGGTTTGGCATGTCGCCAGAGTCTTCATCGGACATGCCATCTTCAGTCTGCGTAATGGTGGTGGTCTCTGCAGCGGTTGCGTCAGCAGCGGTGCCCTCGGCATTAGCATTCTCAGCGCTAGCCGGGTCAGTCGCCGCTTTATTTCCCTGTGCGGAACAGGCGGTGAAAGCCAATGCGGTGGTGGCGAGGATTCCGGCGATAAGGGCTCGGTGTGAGTCGGTTTTTCGAGTGGTGGAACCTGGGCGAGTTGTAGCGGGCGTGTGGACTTGTGGGTGGCGCGAGGTGTTCATGGTCGCCAGGCTAGTAACTATTTAGGCAGTTTTAATTACAAAAGCGATAACGATTTGATGAAAATGAGTGATGATTATCTGGGTGTGAGGCGCCATGGCTGGGCGTAGGCGTGGCTGGGGACGTGGGCCATCATCGCTGCTTGTTGGCGTGGCCAACAGTTGGATTCCACTCCCAGACCTTCTGGCAAGCTGGCCATCCTGGTTTATAGTCCGCGCGGGGACGGCGTTTTTGCACCCATCGGATTGCCTGCTCGATTTCGTCGAGGACGCTGTCGAGATTCCAATTGATGCATGAGTCCGTGAATCTCAGGACTATCCAGCCGTGCAGCGTGCCGGAGTTGGCCTTCCAACGATCCGAGATGAACGAATCCTCGTTGGCGTGGTACTTTTCGGAGTCGACTTCGATGGCTATTTTCCACTGGTCAAGCAGGATGTCGAAGCAGTACGGGCCGATGTATTGGTTCATTCGGACGCGGTAGCCACGCTTAATCAATGGGCGGGCCAGCTTGCGCTCGAGTTCGCTGCACGCGCCGATTGGCGTGGTGTTGATGGTTTCACGCAACCATTGGGGGACTTTTTGCATCCGGCTGAGGTCGTGGTTGAGTCGCTTTTCACCGTCTTTGCCGGAGTAGTGTTTTTCCAGAACTCTGCGTGCATATTCCTTCGAAGCTCGTGCCGCCCACAGGGCTTCGACAACTGGTATGCCATCGATTTCGGTCCGGGCGGGCAGGCGACTGTGCTTAATGGAGAAGGTCTTGGCCTGAACTGATCCCGCGCCTTCTGCCTGGATCGGGAAAGCCAGGGGAAGACTCAAATGCAATTGAGCTGCGCTTTTGCCACTTAGTGCAATGTTTTTGTAATGCCCCGTGATTGCCCGGGCGACTGAGGTAGGAGAGCAGTCGTCAATGTAGAGGCCACGTATTAACTTGAATAGCCTGCCTTGTTGTAAGAGCGCTCTGGTCTTTTTCTCGCCGATGCCGAGAGCTCGTAACTCTGCTGTGGTGAAGCTTCCCATGGTCGGGACTTTAAGCTTTGTTCAGTCCTGGTTTTTCTCTGAATGGGCGCCCTTACGTCCGTTCTGTGGACAACTTTCAGGGTGTGGATAACCTCTGCCACGTCCAGGCCGCCCGAAGGCGCAGCCGCGCAGCCGCAGTTGTAGCCGCAGAGCATCGATAAGACGGCTTGCGCTTCACCAGGGGCCAGTCGTTGCGCAGCAACTGCCAGCTGGTGAAGTGCACGCCCGCCTTTGCTGGCCCGACCCCGACCTTACGCCAGCCTTGTACTAATTTGTGCCGACTTAATATTTCCCCGGAACTCGACAGCCGCTCCGAGGCTCTGGACCCCAGCCCCAGCCCCGGACGGCTCCGAAGCCCCGGGAAGTAACGTAATCAGCCCCTTCAAGCAGCCTTCGCTACGCTGGGAACTATGGCATTTGCAGCAGAGCAACCCGTCCTCGCACACTCGGAGTTCCGGCCCGTCGGTGAAGTCGAGCGCGCTGAGGGAACCTTCGAGGTCATCAGCGAGTTCGAGCCCTCGGGCGACCAGCCGCAGGCAATCGCGGAACTGTCGGATCGCCTGGACAGAGGCGAGCGCGAGGTCGTCCTGATGGGTGCCACGGGTACCGGTAAATCAGCCACCGCAGCGTGGCTGATCGAAAAGGTTCAGCGGCCAACCCTGGTCATGGCACCGAACAAGACGCTGGCGGCTCAGCTGGCCAATGAGCTCCGCAGCCTGCTGCCAAACAACGCGGTCGAGTACTTCGTTTCCTACTACGACTACTACCAACCAGAGGCCTATATCGCGCAGACCGATACCTATATTGAAAAGGACTCCTCCATCAACGAAGACGTGGAGCGCCTACGCCACTCGGCTACTTCAGCGCTGCTGTCGCGTCGCGACGTAGTCGTCGTCAGCTCTGTTTCTTGCATCTATGGCTTGGGTACCCCGCAGTCCTACCTCGACCGTTCGGTGTGGCTGAAGGAGGGCGAAGAAGTCGACCGCGACCAGTTCCTGCGCCTTTTGGTGGACATTCAGTACGCCCGCAATGACATCGCCTTTACCCGGGGCACCTTCCGAGTAAAAGGCGACGTGGTCGACATCATCCCGGCCTACGAAGAAAAGGCCGTGCGCGTGGAGTTCTTCGGCGACGAGATCGATTCGCTGTACTACCTCAATCCAGTCACGGGCGATGTCATCGATCAAGTCCCGGAGCTGCGCATCTTCCCAGCTACGCACTATGTCGCAGGCCCGGAGCGCATGGAACGTGCCGTCGCGGACATCAAGGCCGAACTCGCCGAACGCCTGGCGGATCTGGAAAATCGCGGCAAGCTGCTGGAAGCGCAACGCCTGCGCATGCGCACGGAGTACGATCTCGAAATGATTGAGCAGGTCGGCTTCTGCTCCGGCATTGAGAACTACTCGCGCCACATCGACGGCCGCGCGCCGGGCTCGGCCCCCGCTACGCTCATTGATTACTTCCCGGAGGACTTCCTCACCATCATCGATGAGTCGCACGTCACTGTGCCGCAGATTGGTGGCATGTTCGAGGGCGATGCCTCCCGTAAGCGCAACCTTGTCGACTTTGGTTTCCGCCTCCCATCGGCGCTGGATAACCGCCCGCTGACGTTCGACGAATTCGATGCCCGCGTGGGCCAGGTCGTGTTCATGTCCGCAACGCCGGGTGACTATGAGCTCGAGAAGACCGGTGGCGAGTATGTGGAGCAGGTTATTCGTCCGACGGGGCTGGTGGATCCCAAGATCGTCGTTAAGCCTACGGAGGGACAGATTGATGATTTGATCGGTGAGATCCGTAAGCGCACCGAGCGTGACGAACGCGTCCTCGTGACCACCCTGACGAAGAAGATGGCGGAGGATCTGACCGACTACCTGCTCGAAAATGGCGTGCAGGTGCGGTACATGCACTCGGATGTGGATACGCTCAAGCGCGTTGAGCTGCTGCGACAGTTGCGTCTCGGTGAGTACGACGTGCTGGTCGGCATTAACTTGCTGCGCGAGGGCCTCGACTTGCCTGAGGTTTCGCTGGTGGCAATCCTCGACGCCGATAAGGAGGGGTTCCTGCGTTCGGAGCGCTCGTTGATTCAGACGATTGGTCGTGCCGCGCGAAACGTCTCCGGCGAGGTGCACATGTACGCCGACAAGATCACCGATTCCATGCAGTTCGCTATCGACGAGACGGAGCGTCGCCGCGAAAAGCAGATTGCGTACAACACGGAGCACGGCATCGACCCGCAGCCACTGCGCAAGAAGATTGCGGACATCTTGGATCAGGTTTACGACAACGCCGACACCGATTACGAAGGCAAGACCGGTGCGGCCGCTGATGCGCTGCTCTCGCGTGCCGACGGCTCGGGCGCAGCCGATGGTGCCAGCGGTAAGCAGATGCCGCGGGCTGAGCTCGAGGCTCTTATTGCAGATTTGTCGGAGCAGATGGCCGCGGCTGCGCGTGAGTTGAAGTTCGAGCTCGCGGGGCGCTTGCGCGATGAGATTTTCGACCTCAAGAAGGAACTTAAGGGCATGATTGAGGCCGGTGTCGAGTAGTTTTTTGCTACTGTTGTGGGAAGTAAAACAGTGTATTCGCGAAAGTGCCTCTGGCCAGTGGGTTCGGGGCAACGACGGCGTTACGCACGATGAACTGTTTTAATGCAACTTCCACAGTGAGGGATAGTTTTCATGAGTGATTACAAGACCATTGTTGTCGGCACGGATGGTTCTAAGTCGTCGCTGCTCGCAGTAGAGCGCGCTGCCTCGATTGCTGCTGCTTTCGATGCCACTTTGGTTATCGGCTGCGCTTACTACGAGACTACAGAGGATGCGTCTAAGACCCTGCGCCAGGATTCGGTTCAGGTTCTCGGTGATGATCCGGCTCAGAAGAACTTGGCTGCGGCTAAGGAGGCCGCAGAGGCCGTCGGTGCTACCAAGATTGAGACTGAGGTTCGCTCGGGCTCCCCAGTTGAGGCCCTGATGTCCCTGGTCACTGACCGTCGCGCTGACCTGCTGGTGGTTGGTAACCGTGGTATTAACTCGCTGACTGGTCGTCTGCTGGGCTCCGTGCCGGCGGATGTTGCTCGCCAGTCGGACTGTGACGTCATGATTGTTCACACTGTGAGCTAACAAAAACCGAGAGCTAACAATTTAGCTTTCGCTTGAAACCGGCACCTCTGGGTTGAGGTGCCGGTTTTTTATTGTCGGCCGGGACGAGTGTGGATTCTCGGGGCCGTGAGGAGCCGTGAGGCTAGGCCCATCCAGCCCGGGCAGATGGTCAGGGCGCTGCTTATCGACGACCACGAGTCCCTGGGTCGCCCGAGTCAGTGCAACATACAGGTCCTGTAGCCCCTGCGGGGATTGCGCCACAATCTGGTCGGGCGCAACGACGATGACTTCGTCGAATTCCAGGCCCTTTGAGGTCGTGATGTCGTAGACCGCGCAGTTGGTGAGCTTGCTGGCGCGAGTAGCAGGTGTGGCATCGGTGCTAGTCGCGCCGACTGCACCGGCGATATAAGCCGAAGCTCTAGCATCACCAGCGCCGCCACCAAGAAACTCCCGCACCTCCGCGCGCGTGGCTTCGAGCAACTCTGCCGGGGCGATGACCGCGATCAGGCGATCAGGCTGCGCCACCCGCTCCACATGCGCCAGCGCCTCCGCCACAGTGGGGGCCTGAACAGGCTTGCGGCCAGTGGCGCGAATAGACTGCGGCGCCTCCAGCTCCGGATCAATCTGGGCCAGGACACTAGCGGCAACTTCCATAATCTCAGCTGGGGTGCGGTAGTTGACGGTCAGCTCATGGAGATGCCACCTCGAACCGATGATTGGTTCCAGCACATCGTCCCAGGTCGCGGCACCTGCGGGGGAACCTGTCTGAGCCACGTCGCCGACGAGGGTCATCCAGCCGTTGGGGCTGCGGCGGCGCAGCATTCGCCAGGCCATCGCGGAGAGTTCTTGCGCCTCATCGACGATGACATGGCCGTAGGCCCACAGGCGATCCGCCGCCGCTCGCTCGGCGGTGGATCGCAGGTCGCGCTCACGGTGGCGTTCGGCCAGTGCCTCGGCATCGATGACGTCATACGCTGACAAGATCTCGGCCTCGAAGCCGTCGTCAAGGTCCTGGGAAGCAGAACTGGACAGAGTATCCAACGCGCCCTGTGCTTCATCGATGCGGGCCTGCCAATCCTCTTCATCGGCCTCCGCTTCACCAACCGGGCCGAGGAGCTCCGCCAGCTCGTCGAGAAGCGGGGCATCGGAAGGCATCCAGTCGGTGCCTTCCGGCCGGTAGAGAGCCTCGCGCGTCAGCTCGTCGTAATCGCTGGCAGCGTAGGCGATGGCCTCGCGGGAACTCAGCAGTTCCGACAGCACCTGCTCGGGCGTAAGCGCAGGCCACAGCTCGTCGAGGATGTCAGCGACTGCCCCGGATTCGTCAATTTCGTCGCGCAGGTCGGCAACGTCTGTCACGGACAGCAGGTTCTCGCCGCCGAGCGGGTCGGCGCCAATGACCTCGGCCATCTGTGCGGCCAGCAGTTCCACCACGTGATCTCGGAAAATCGGCCGGGCCAGATTGTGGGGTTTACGAGTCCTCCGCGCACGCGTCCGCGCGGCTTTCACCATTGCCGGCGTGATGGTCAGGGTGATGTTGTCGTTCCGGACTTCAAGCGGCTCCGCGGGGAGCTCCTGGTAGCCCCGTACGGCTTCGCGCAGGATAGTGAGCATCTCAATCGAGCCCTTAACTTCCTGCGCAACCAGGGGTTCGGGGTTGTGTCCGTCGATAAGCGCGTCGGAAGCGCGCACGCCGGGGTAGAGATCGGCGATGGTGGTCAGCACCACGCCGGTTTCGCCGAGGCTCGGCAGCACGCGCGAGATGTAGTCGAGGAATGTCGTGTTCGGGCCGATGATGAGGACGCCGGTTTTCGCCAGCTGATCGCGGTAGGTGTAGAGCAGCCATGCGACGCGATGCAGCGCCACCGCCGTCTTGCCCGTGCCGGGCCCGCCCTGGACAACCAAGGTGCCGCGAGTGGAGTCGCGAATGATGAGGTCCTGTTCGCGCTGAATGGTCTCCACAATGCCGCGCATATGGCCGGTGCGCGCTTGATTCATGACTTCGCGCAGCACCGATTCGCCACCGACACCCGCCTCAACTTCGGTTTCGGGTGCGCTGTCGGCTTCCTCGCCGGAGAGCCATTCGTCGTCAATGCTGCGAACTTTGCGGCCGTGCGTGCGCAGGTGCCGACGCAGGCTGACGCCCTCGGGATGGGCGGTCGTGGCCAGGTAGAACGGACGCGCACCATCGGCACGCCAGTCCATAATGACTGTACGGTAGTCGTCGTCTTCATCGGACAGGCCGATTCGCCCGATGTATCGCTTATCGACGCTCGCCCCCGGCCCTTCCGCTGCCAAAGGATTGTCGGGGTCTGGGTCATCGATATCGATTCGACCAAAGACCAGACCAATCTCGGCTGAGCGGTAGCGGTCCAGGTTAGCCTGTAGTCGGTGGTATTCCACCTCGCGTTCAACACGGGCTTGCGGGTCCGGGTCGTCGATGAGCATGACCTGGCGCAGGTACTCCTGGTCGCGCTCGCGTGCCCGGTCGAGGAAGCTGAACGCGCGGTCGACGTAGGCCTGTTCGTCAGCGAGGATGCTTTCTTCTTCTCGCTGTGGTGCTGAACTTGCCTGGTCCGGCAGACCTGCCTGGCCAGTGTGGCCTGCCTGGTTCTGTCCGGGCTTGGATGCGCGCGACGCCAACCTGGTCTCCTCGACGATTCGTAAAAGTGGTGCTAATTGATGTGCTGAATGAATATAAAAATATGAAAACGCCCCCGCACGCGTAGTGGCGTGGGGAGCGTTTAAGTATACCGCCTTAACTGCTGCAGCAAACTTACTGCAGGCGAGTGTAGGCTGTCTTGTTTTTAGGCCTGCTGTTTAGCGAGCCTTACTGCCAACCCGGTTTAGCGAGCGGACTTGATGGTCTTCTCGGCCTTCTTAGCGCGCTTGTTGGCCTGCTTCTGAGCCTTCTTAGCGGACTTCTTGGCCTCCTTGGAAGCCTTCTCGGCGCGCTTGCGCAGTTCCTTGCGCTGCTTGCGAGAGTCCTTCTTGAAGTCCTTGCCCAGGTCCTCGGCGTAGTCGCGAGCGTCCTCGGCGAGTTCGGTGGCCTTGGCGATCCAGTCGTCCTTGTTGTCTTCGACGTAGCTCTTAGCGGTGTCGAAAGCATCGGTGACCTGCGCGCGCCAGCCGTCCTTGTTCTCCTCGACGTATTCACGAGCCTCATCGGTGGCCTCAGAAGCGCGGTCGCGGAGCTGGCCAGCCTTCTCGCGGACGTTGTCGCCGGCAGAAGCGAAGGCGGCGCTGATTTCCTCGGAGCGCTGCTCGGCCTCAGACTTGGTCGGTAGTGCGGCCTGCACCTTCTTGTTCAGCTGCTTGCCAGCCTTCTCAGCGCGCCAAGCGACGCCCGGCTTGCCGTCGGTGTCGGCGGTAGCCAGGAATAGGCCACCCAGCAGGCCAATGTTGGTGAGGAAGCCAGTACGGCGAGCTGCCTTTTCCTTCTCATCCTGGGTCTCCCAGAATGCGTGGCGAGCCAACATCGTCGGAATCTGTGCAGCGACCAGGGCGGTTGCGGACAGGCGTGGAGCCTTGCCCAGGGCGTAGAGGGAACCAGCGGCAACCTTGGTGCCGGCGATGGTCTGGACAACGAGCTTCTCGTTGTCTGGCACGTACTTGTTGTACTGGTTCGGGGTTACGGAGCGGACGCGGGCAATCAGGTCACGTGCGCCCTCTTCATGATCCTGCTGGTGAATCAGCGTGTCGACGCCGTCGGCAACAAAAACCGAGGCCAGCATTGGTCGGGCAAACTTGCGAATCATCTAAATTCCATCTCCTTTGTCGTCCAGATGAAACCGTATTTCCGGCCATCTGGTCGCTGTATTCCACTATTAATCCTACGCAGCCCGGCCTATTTGTGTTGGGGGAATGGCGAGTTTTTTAGGCTCGACACACCGTGTGCTGCAAAAACCCATGCGAGCATAGGCCGGCGCCGTCGACTACGCACGGCTGACTACGCACAGTCATCGCCCAGTGCACTACGCACAGCGCTACCAACCGCGCTCGCGCCAGTTATCCACCTCGGGGCTTTCGACACCGACCGTGGTGTCCTTACCGTGGCCGGGGTGAATCACCGAATCGGCGGGGTAGACGCTGAAGACGCGGCTCTCGACATCGTCGATAAGCTGCGTGAAATCCTCGGGCGAGTACGTTTTGCCGACACCGCCTGGGAAAATGCTGTCACCGACGAAGAGATGGTGTGACGGGGCGTCGTCGGAAAGCGCGTCGGCCTCCTTGGCGGACAGGCTGAGGCAGAGGCCGCCCTTGGTGTGCCCGCGCAGGATGAAAGTGGGCAGCGTAATGTCCTGGCCGAAAGTAATGGTTTCGCCGCCGTCGAGTTGCTGGTCGGCTGGCTCGGGAATGTCCTCGGCGTCGAGGCCGGAGGTGATGTGGCGAGCGGGGAAGGCCTCCAGGAGCTCGCCGAGGGCCTGGACATGATCGCCGTGGGAGTGCGTGGTGACAATCGTGCGCACCTGCGCGCCGACGTGCTCAACCAGACGAATCAGGTGGTCGGCATCCGTGGCGGCGTCGATAAGTAGAGAATTGTCGGGTTCGCGGGAGTCGACCAAAAGGTAGACGTTATTTTCCATCGGTCCGACGGAGGTCTTATAAATGGTGATATTGCCGTAGTCAATGCGCTCAACGCCGCGCGTGCTCGGCGAGTTGGAGTAGGGGCTGATTGTGATGTCGTCATTCATGCGCCCCAGGGTAATGAGGTGCCGGTCGCCGCGCTAGGAACGCCGCTCAACGTCGAGTTCCTGAACACATGTGCGAAAAATTGGCTATGACCTGTAGACTGGTCGGCAGTAAATCGTCGACGAATTGAGGTTTCCCACTGTGGCTGAACGTCTAGTGGTCAGAGGCGCCCGTGAGCATAATCTGCAGGGTGTTGACATCGATTTGCCCAGAGACAAGATGGTGGTTTTCACCGGTCTGTCGGGTTCGGGTAAATCGTCACTGGCATTTGACACAATTTTTGCCGAGGGCCAGCGTCGCTATGTGGAGTCGCTGAGCTCCTATGCGCGCATGTTCCTGGGGCAGATGGAAAAGCCCGATGTGGAGATGATTGAGGGGCTCTCGCCAGCGGTGTCGATTGACCAGAAGTCGACGAACCGCAACCCGCGCTCGACTGTCGGAACGATTACGGAAGTGTATGACTACCTGCGTCTGCTCTACGCTCGCACCGGTACGCCGCACTGTCCGACCTGCGGGGAAGTGATCTCATCACAGACTCCGCAGCAGATTGTCGATCAGGTCATGGAAATGCCGGAGGGCGCCAAATTCCAGGTTCTCGCACCCGTCGTGCGCACACGCAAGGGTGAGTTCGTCGACCTGTTTGAACGCCTCGCATCCGAGGGCTACGCACGCGTCATCGTCGATGGTGAAATGCATCGCCTGACTGATCCGCCGAAGCTGAAGAAACAGGTCAAGCATGACATCGATGTCGTCATCGACCGTCTCCAGGTAAAGGATTCGCAGCAGCGCAGGCTCACCGATTCCGTCGAAACGGCGCTTTTGCTTGCCGGCGGAGTCGTGGTCATCGACGCAGTCGGGCTAGAGGCAGACGACCCGAGGCGTACTCAGCGGTTCTCGGAGAAGATGGCCTGCCCGAATGGGCACCGCATTGCTATCGATGAGCTGGAGCCACGGTCATTCTCCTTTAACTCGCCATATGGTGCCTGCCCGGAGTGTGACGGCATTGGCACCAAGCTGGAGGTGGATACGGACCTGGTTATTCCAGATCCGTCACTGCCGACGATTGAGGCCATTGCGCCGTGGCGGCAGACGCTGAACAAGAAGTATTTTGAAAAGTTGGTCGTGGGTCTTGCCACCGAGATGAGCTTTGATCCGACCGTGCCTTTTGATGAGCTCACGGCACCGCAGCGCAAGGCTCTGCTGCACGGTTCCAGCCATAAGGTCACGGTGCGGTACCGAAACCGGTACGGCCGCACGCGCCAGTACACGGCACCGTTTGAGGGTGTGATGCCGTACCTGCATCGCAAGCTGTCACAGGCGGAGAGCGAGTCGCAGAAGGATCGCTTCCAGGGATACATGCGTGAGGTGCCCTGCCCGGCATGTAGCGGCACTCGTCTGCGTCCGGAGATTCTTTCGGTGACGCTGGATTCGGCGGAGTTTGGGCAGAAGAATATTGCCGAGCTCACGGAGCTGTCGGTCCACGACGGTTCGGCATTCCTCAACTCGCTGACCCTGGGTAAGCGCGAGGAGATGATTGCCGGTCGTGTCCTGCGTGAGGTACAGGCTCGTCTGAAGTTCCTCCTGGACGTTGGCTTGGACTACCTGTCCCTATCTCGTTCGGCGGGCACGCTCTCCGGTGGTGAGGCACAGCGAATCCGTCTGGCCACCCAGATTGGTTCGGGCCTTGCTGGTGTGCTCTATGTTCTGGATGAGCCATCGATTGGTCTTCACCAGCGCGATAACAACCGCCTGATCAAGACTTTGAAGAACTTGCGCGACCTGGGCAATACCCTGATTGTGGTCGAGCATGATGAGGACACGATTCGCGAGGCCGATTGGCTGGTCGACATCGGACCAAAGGCCGGTGAATACGGCGGTCAGATTGTTTACCAGGGTGAACCGACCGGCATTGTTGACTGTGAAGAGTCGCTGACAGGTGCGTATCTCTCGGGTCGTCGGGTGTTGGCGGTGCCGGAGAACCGTCGTGCGATTGATAAGTCGCGCATGGTGACGGTCAAGGGCGCTCGCGAAAACAACCTGAAAAAGATCGACGTGAAGTTCCCGCTCGGTGTACTGACCTGCGTCACGGGTGTTTCCGGTTCGGGCAAATCCACCTTGGTCAACGAAATTCTGGCCAAGGTGATGAGCAACGAGCTCAACGGTGCTCGGCAGGTGCCGGGTCGACACAGCCGCGTGGAGGGGCTGGATCAGCTGGACAAACTGGTGCAGGTTGACCAGTCGCCGATTGGTCGCACCCCGCGTTCCAACCCAGCGACGTACACCGGCGTGTTCGACAAGATCCGCAACCTCTTCGCAGAGACGCAAGAGGCCAAGGTTCGCGGCTATAAGCCCGGTCGCTTCAGCTTCAACGTCAAGGGCGGTCGTTGTGAGGCGTGTAAGGGTGACGGCACCATCAAAATTGAGATGAACTTCCTGCCGGATGTCTACGTGCCCTGCGAGGTTTGCCACGGCGCGCGCTACAACCGCGAAACGCTGGAAGTTCGCTACAAGGGCAAGACCATCGCCGAGGTGCTGGACATGCCCATCTCCGAGGCAGCGGAGTTCTTCGAGCCGATTCAGTCGATTGCGCGTTACCTTAATACGCTTGTCGACGTCGGCCTGGGCTATGTCCGCCTCGGGCAGGCGGCAACCACGCTCTCGGGTGGTGAGGCTCAGCGCGTGAAGCTGGCCAGTGAGCTGCAGAAGCGCTCTAATGGTCGCACGGTTTACATCTTGGATGAGCCGACCACGGGTCTGCATTTTGAGGACATCCGCAAGCTCATGCTGGTATTGCAGGGGCTGGTGGACAAGGGCAATACCGTCATTGTCATTGAGCACAATTTGGATGTCATCAAGTCTGCGGACTGGATTATCGACATGGGGCCGGAGGGCGGCTCCGGCGGTGGCACCGTGGTTGTGGAAGGCACGCCGGAGGACGTCGCGAAGTGTTCCGGTTCCCACACCGGGGAGTATCTGAAACCGCTGCTTAAGTAGTTAAGTTGCGGCAAACGTCGGCACGCTGGGGTGGGTTTTGGTATGCGAGCGCAGCTGTGTTAACATCTCGTCTACGACCGCCAGAATGTGATGGTTGCTGCCTTCGGGGAGCAATTAGCTGCATTCGGCAGCGAAGAGGATTTAAGTCCCACCCTTGGTGCGCCAAAGAATTACGGTAGTGCCGGGGTCCACCCTAATCGGTGATGTCACATCGCACGATTGGAAGGCGTCCTTATACAGTGTGTAGTAATCCGCTGTAGACGCGTGGCTTTTCTTCCTTTCCCGCTTGCTATCGCGGTTTGAAACGAAGATTGTTCAGGTTCAACCTAGGAGGCCACATCAGCGCTGAAGCTCGTATTAACGAGGATATTCGAGTACCGGAAGTCCGCCTTGTAGGACCGAATGGTGAGCAGGTGGGCGTTGTCCGTACCGGTGACGCACTCAAGCTCGCTTACGAAGCAGACCTTGACTTGGTTGAGGTTGCTCCGCGAGCTAAGCCACCGGTCGCCAAGATTATGGACTACGGCAAGTTCAAGTACGAACAAGCCCAGAAGGCACGCGAGGCTCGAAAGAACCAGCAGCAGACTGTGGTCAAGGAGCAGAAGTTCCGTCCGAAGATTGATGACCACGACTACGAAACCAAGAAGAACAACGTTGTTCGTTTCTTGGAAAAGGGTTCGAAGGTCAAGGTCACGATCATGTTCCGTGGCCGCGAACAGTCTCGTCCAGAACTGGGATTCCGCCTGTTGGAGCGTCTGGCCGCCGATGTCGAAGAGTACGGCATCGTTGAGTCTCGCCCGAAGCAGGACGGTCGCAACATGACTATGGTCCTGGGGCCGGTTCGGAATAAGGGTAAGAAGTAACCGACCTGACCAGAAATGGTTGTAAACGAGATTTTTGCGCCACGAGCGTCAAAGATCGGTAGGGGAGAGTTTTAACATGAAGCAGAAGACCCACAAGGGCACCGCAAAGCGCATCAAGGTTACCGGTTCCGGCAAGCTGCGCCGCGAGCAGGCTAACCGCCGCCACCTCCTGGAGGGCAAGCCGTCCACTCGTACCCGTCGCCTGAAGGGCACCACGGACGTTGCGAAGTCGGACGTCAAGCGCGTCAAGCGTCTGCTGGGCAAGGCTTAATTTTTCAAGCCTCGTCCCAGGGCAATCGCCCTCTTAATTTCACTAGTTCTTAAAGACAACGAAAAGGAAGTATCACCGTGGCACGTGTGAAGCGGTCTGTTAACGCTAAGAAGAAGCGTCGCGAAGTTCTCGATTCCGCAAAGGGCTACCGTGGTCAGCGCTCCCGCCTGTACCGCAAGGCCAAGGAGCAGATGCTCCACTCCAAGACTTACGAGTTCCGCGATCGCCGCCACCGTAAGGGTCAGTTCCGTCGCCTGTGGATTCAGCGCATCAACGCTGCTGCCCGCGCTAACGACATCACCTACAACCGCTTCATCCAGGGCCTGAACCTGGCTGGCGTTGAGGTTGACCGTAAGAACCTGGCTGAGATGGCTGTCAACGACCCGCAGGCATTCGCTGCTCTGGTCAAGGTCGCTAAGGACGCCCTGCCGGAGGACGTCAACGCTCCTGCTGCTAAGTAAAGCAGCTACGAGGTAACTCGTACGTAGCGTCGGCAAGCGCCTGTAACTGGCAGCGCAGTCTTGCCAACTTCTTTGAAAACCACCGTCGATTGGGTTTGTGAACAACCCCGGCGGTGGTTTTTCGTATTCCCACTGGCAGTTATGATTCCCGATCCACACCACTAGGATTAGTCACTATGAACTCTGCGCTGTACTTCAACGACGAGCCGTTTACTCCCCGCACTCCGCGGGTCTCGGCGGCGATTCAGCTCCACCGCGCGGCCAAACGCAAGAAGGCCGGACGCTTCCTCGTTGAGGGCTTCAACTCCGTCGATGCAGCTATTCGTGCAGAGGCGGTCGTAGAAGTTTTCGTCACCGCAGCCGCCGCGGAGCAGTTCCACGAGCTGCTCACGGGGTATCTCGAATCGGGGGCGCAGCGCAAGTCCGTTTCGCTTATCGACGACTCCGCCGCCCGCTCTTTAAGTGAAACCGTCACCACCACCGGGCTCTTTGCCGTCTGCGTCACCAGTGCGGTGTCCACCTCGCTGGATGAGGCGATTGAGGCCGGAAAGCAGGCCGGTTGTCTGGTTATCCCGGTAGAGTGCAATGACCCGGGCAATGTCGGCACGATTGTGCGCATGACCGATGCTCTCGGAGCTGGTGCGGTCATCCTCGCCGGTGACTCGGTCGATCCGTTGAATTCTAAGGCCGTACGTTCCTCGGCGGGTTCTGTTTTCCATACCCCTGTCGCACGCGAGCGCGATATCGACCTGGTTATGGAGAAAGTCAGGGAAGCGGGCTTTACCACCCTCGCCACGGCGATGGACGGTGCTCTCACGCTCGGCGCCGATGCGCTTCCCGGCGGTCCAGTCGCCTGGCTTTTCGGAAATGAAGCACACGGCCTATCGGAAGAGGTCACGGCTTCGGCCGGGGCCAGTGTGTCTATCCCGATTCAGGGCAAAGCGGAGTCGTTGAACCTCGCCACCGCAGCGGCCATGTGCCTGTGGGAGACAGTTCGAGGTAGGTAGCGAACCTCTATGGTGAGGTGCGTGCACGTGTGCGGTTATCCTCGACTATGATTGTTCCATCACAAGAACTGATAGTCCTATATAGAAGTGGTTGACACGTGAGCGATTCGCCAAATCCTATCGATCTTTCCGAGGACGCCCTCCAGGCGGCTGCACAGAAGGCCACGGATGCCTTTGATGCTGCCCGCAACCTGGATGAGCTTTCTGCCGCCCGTCGTGAGCACTTGGGGGATGAAGGTTACATTCCGCAGGCTCGCCGCGCGCTGGGCTCCATTCCGAAGGCTGAGCGCAAGGATGCTGGTCGTCGCGTAAATGTTGTTCGCGGAGCCGTCGAGAAGCACTATGCTGAGCGTCTTGCGGTGCTGGAGGAAGAGGAAAACGCGCGTCGTCTGGTCGCGGAGAGTATCGACGTGTCGGTGGACACCACACGCAGCCAGCGCGGCGGTATGCACCCAATTACCATCCTGTCCGAGCAGATCGGCGATATCTTCGTGGGCATGGGCTGGGAAGTTGCTGAAGGCCCAGAGGTAGAAGCCGAATACTTCAACTTTGACGCGCTGAACTTCCTGCCGGACCACCCTGCTCGTACTCTGCAGGATACTTTCCACATTGCGCCGGAAGGGTCCAAGCAGGTGCTGCGGACGCATACCTCGCCGGTTCAGGTTCGCACGCTGCAGTCACGTGACCTGCCGATTTACGTTATCTGCCCGGGTCGTACTTTCCGTACTGATGAGCTCGACGCCACCCACACCCCGGTCTTCCACCAGGTTGAGGGGCTCGCTGTGGACAAGGGCCTGACCATGGGGCACCTGCGTGGCACGCTGGACCACATGGCCAAGGCGCTGTTCGGTCCGGAGACCAAGACCCGCATGCGCACCAACTACTTCCCGTTCACCGAGCCGTCGGCTGAGGTTGACGTCTGGTTCCCGAATAAGAAGGGCGGCGCCGGCTGGATCGAGTGGGGCGGCTGCGGCATGGTCAACCCGAACGTGCTGCGTGCTTCCGGCATCGACCCGGAGGTGTACTCGGGCTTCGCGTTCGGCATGGGCCTGGAGCGCACACTGCAGTTCCGCAACGGTCTGACCGACATGCGCGACATGGTTGAAGGCGACGTCCGTTTCACTCAGCCGTTCGGTATCCGCGGCTAATTCACTGACCTACAGATAGGAGTTTTACTTACATGTTCATTCCACAGTCGTGGGTCACTGAAATCGTTCGCGGCCCAGAGAACACCATCAACTCGGACTGGTCCGTCACCCCGGACGAGTTGGATGAGGGCTTTGTGCGCGTTGGTTTTGAAACTGAGGGACACGAGCCGCTGGAGAAGATCGAGGGGCCGCTGGTTTTCGGTCGCGTCGACCACATTGAGGAGCTCGAGGGCTTCAAGAAGCCAATTCGCTTCTGCCAGGTCAACGTCGGCGATGCCAATGGCACCGGTGAGCTGCAGGAGATTATCTGTGGTGCCCGCAACTTCGAAGAGGGCTCCATTGTCGTCGTCGCGCTGCCGGGCTGCGTGCTGCCAGGTGGTTTCGCAATTTCCGCACGTAAGACTTACGGCAAGGTCTCCAATGGCATGCTCTGCTCTGAAGCTGAGCTTGGCATGACCGATTCCTCCGCGGGTATTCTGACGCTGCCGTCGGCTCCGGCAGAGCTGGGTTCGTGCGCGAAGGAGTTCATCGGGCTCGATGATGAAAAATTCGAGGTCAACATCACTCCGGACCGCGGTTACGCGCTGTCGGCTCGCGGACTCGGCCGCGAGATCTGCTCCGCTTTCAACCTCGACTTCGCCGATCCAGCCAAGGTAAAGGAGCTACCGGTCGAGGGCGAGGTCCTTAACGTCACCATCGACGAGGACACCGACACCCACCGCTTCGGCCTGCGCCGTGTTACCGGCATCGACCCGAACGCCGAGACCCCGTGGTGGATGCGCCGCCGCCTGCTGCTGTCCGGTCAGCGTCCGGTCAACGTGGCCACGGACGTCACCAACTACGTGATGTTGCTGCTCGGTCAGCCGATGCACGCTTTCGACGGTTCCAAGATTGCCGGTGGCCTGCACATCCGCAATGCAAAGGCCGGCGAGACTCTGACCACTCTCGACCACGTGGACCGCAAGCTCGACCCGGCAGACGTTGTCATCTGCGACGACAACGGTATTCAGTCGCTCGCCGGCATCATGGGCGGACTTACCTCCGAAATCGCCGAAGACACCACCGATGTGGTCTTCGAGGCCGCCAACTGGTCGCCACTGCACGTGTTCCGCAGTGGTCGCCGCCACAAGCTGACCTCCGAGGCTTCACGACGTTTCGAGCGCGGCGTGGACACCGCCCTTGTCGAACCGGCTCTGAATCTGGCCTGCCAGCTGCTCGCTGACATCGCCGGCGGCACTATCGACACTGGTCGCACCCTGCTCGGTGAGGTTGCCACCATGCCGACTATTGACTTTGCTGTCAATCGCGCCAGCGAAGTTGCGGGCGTGGATTACCCGCGTGAGACCGTCATCGGTCGCCTACGTGAGGTCGGTTGCGAGGTCGTCGACAATGGTGACCGCCTGGCCGTTACCCCGCCGACCTGGCGTTCGGACCTGACCATGTCCGCTGACCTGGTTGAGGAAATCCTGCGCCTGGAAGGCCTGGAGGACATTCCGGTTATCCTTCCGATTGCCCCGGCCGGCCGCGGTCTGACTGAGCGTCAACTGCGTCGCCGCTACGTTGGTCACGCGCTGGCTCACAACGGCTACCTGGAGATTCTGCCGACGCCATTCATTGCCAACGATGTCTTTGACGTCTGGGGCCTCGATGCCGATGACCCGCGCCGCAACACGGTCAAGGTCATCAATCCGCTGGAGTCCGATCATGCTCAGCTGGGTACGACTCTGCTGCCGTCCATGCTGGACGCACTGAAGCGAAACGTTGCCCGCGGCCAGGTCGACCTGTCGCTCTACGGTGTGGAGCAGGTATCCATCGAGCGTGGCAATGGTGTCTCGCCGATGCCGTCGACCGCTGGTCTGCCGAGCGAGGCCGAGCGCGCCGAGCTGCTGGAGTCGCTGCCGGAGCAGCCGCTGCATGTCGCCACTGTCGCCTGTGGTCGTATCCGCCTGGATAGCCCGTGGGGTGACGAGGCTGCATACACCGTCGCCGATGCTATCGATGCCGCTCGCATTGTTGCCCGCGCCGCCAACGTTGAGCTGGAGATCCGCAACGCCGAGCTGCTGCCGTGGCACCCGGGCCGCTGCGCCGAGCTGCTTGTCGACGGCGAAGTCGTCGGCCATGCCGGTGAGCTGCACCCGAAGGTGTGCAAGGACGCTGGTCTGCCGGAGCGCACCTGCGCTATGGAGATTAATCTCGATGCACTGCCAGTGACGGAGCACCTGCCGGCACCGGTTCTCAGCCCGTTCCCGGCTGTCCACCAGGACGTTGCACTTGTGGTCAGTGATGAGGTCTCCGCCGCAGAGGTCGAGAAGACTCTGGTTGAGGGTGCCGGTGAGCTCCTCGAGTCGATCCGTATCTTCGATGTTTACCGCTCCGAGCAGATGGGCGAGGACGTTCGCTCGCTGGCGTACTCCCTGCGTTTCCGCGCACCGGACCGTACGCTGAAGGAAGAGGAAGCTTCCGCAGCTCGCGAGGCGGCCATTGAGTTGGCCACTACCCGCCACGGCGCTCAGCTGCGCGGCTAATAGGGGAGACCTCAGGAGAGCAGACCATGATTGGTAACCGGTGGCGTCGCTCCAACAGGCTGAATAGTGCAGACGCGCGAGAACAGTGCGTTCGAGCGCGCACTGTGAGCACTGCGAAGCCTGCAGGAACTGCGGTTGCAGCTGCTGTCACGGCAGGTCTGCTGTTCGCGGGGACGCCCAATGCGGCTGCGCTGGTTGGTGGGGAGGCTGCTGCGCCTAGTGTGGCGGCGGACTCCGTGGTGTCGATTATGGTCCGGACCAGTCCCCATACCGGAAACTTTTGCACGGGAACTGCGGTCGCTCCGCAGTGGGTAATGACCGCGGCGCACTGCGTGCGTGATATTCCGCTGCAGTTCGGAGAAGTAGAGGTCGGTTTCGGTCAGGATTCCCGCCGTGTTCCTATCGAAAGCTGGGAGATTGCGCCCACCGGTGACGTAGCGCTTATTCACCTTGCGGACGATGCGGGCCTTCCGGAGTATCCCGCGATGGAACGTCGTCAAGCGTTTTCGGAGCCGGAGACTGCAGGCACGGTCTATGGGCGCTCACCGCTTGGCGATGTTGCGGATGGCACGCTGCCGATGGCGACCGTGACTGCTTCGATGTGTCCGGTCAAGTATCAACAGTGCGTGCGAGAAGACTCAGTGTTGGCGCGCATGGAGCGTCCCGCGGCGTTGCAGGTGGGCGATTCGGGTGGACCGCTCTTCATCGATGGCCAGCTAGCGGCGGTGTTCTCAGGCGCGGTGGCTTTTGATGACAACGCGGCACCGGAGGAGTCGGGTTACTATCTCTACACCACGACGTCATCGGTGGCGCAGTGGGCAGATGGCGTTATGGAGCAGGAGCCAAGCGCCGCGTTCGTTGAATAATCTGCCGTGCTCGATGAGCGCGGTGTTTGCGCCGACGGCGCCGTTATATTCATAATTCACTCGAGTCACAGCGGTAGAATTCCAGCACTTTGACATCGAATTCTATGAATATCTTGCAACACAGTGAATAAAAGTGTTGAATGTTTGGCATGAGTATTTCTGTTGCCATTGCTGGTGCGACCGGTTACGCAGGAGGAGAAATCCTCCGCCTTCTGTTGTCGCACCCGGCGTATCTTTCCGGCGAACTGACCATCGGCGCACTGACCGGAGCATCCAATGCGGGTGCCCGTGTGGGGGACATTATGCCTCATGTGGCACCTTTGGCTGACCGTCGTATTGAGCCGACTAATGGTGACACCCTTACCGGGCATGACGTGGTGTTCCTCGGCCTGCCTCACGGTCATTCGGCTGCGATTGCAGAGCAGTTGGGGGATGACACGGTGATTATTGACTGCGGTGCGGATTTCCGCCTGCAGGATGCCGCTGAGTGGGAGCACTACTACGGCTCGGAGCACGCCGGTACCTGGACGTACGGCATTCCAGAGCTGCCAGGAAACAGGGAAGTGGTGGCTGCTTCCAAGCGCATTGCTGTACCGGGGTGTTTCCCCACTGGCGGTACTATTACGGCGCTCCCGGCAGTTGCAGAGGGGCTGGTCAAGTCGGATCTGTCCGTTGTTTCCATCACCGGTACCTCCGGCGCAGGCAAGAAGGCAGCTGTGCCCCTGCTTGGGGCAGAGGTTATGGGCAACCTCCGCGCCTATAACACCGCAGGCAAGCACCGCCACACCGCGGAGTTCTTGCAGAACCTAAAGCCGTACGCAGAGGACCTCACCGTCAGCTTCACGCCGGTACTCGCCCCGACGTCGCGTGGCATTCTCACCACTATCACCGCCCCGCTTGTCGACGGGGTGACGGAGGCAGCCGCTCGGGAGGCCTACCTTGATTTCTACAAGGATGAGCCATTCGTGCAGGTGTTGGCCGCAGGGCTGCAGCCGCAGACGCAGTCGGTGATTGGTTCTAACCTGGTTCAGATTCAGGTTGAGGTGGATGAACGTGCCAACCGCCTGGTGCTGACCTCGGCGATTGACAACCTGACAAAGGGCACCGGTGGTGCCGCAATTCAGTGCATGAATTTGGTTACTGGACAGAATGAAACTGCAGGACTTCCACTGGTAGGAGTTGCCCCATGATGAAGGAAGAAAAAGAAGGTCTCGTCAACGTCGCTGGTGACGAAGGTGGCGTATGTGCACCTCAGGGGTTTGCGGCCAGTGGTGTCACCGCGGGCATCAAGGTCAGTGGTAACCCGGACATGGCGCTGATCGTAAACCAGGGCCCGGAGAAGACGGCTGCGGCTGTCTTCACCACCAACCGTGTCCAGGCTGCGCCGGTGACGGTGTCCAAGGAACACATCGCTGACGGAAAGCTGTCGGCAGTGGTGCTGAACTCGGGCAATGCCAACGCCTGCAACGGTCAGCCGGGTATTGCCGACGCCCTCGAGGTCTGCCAAAAGGTCGCAGATGAGCTCGGCGTCGACGTTACCGAGATCGGTACCTGTTCCACCGGTTTGATTGGTGATCGGTTGCCGATGGACATCGTGCTGTCGGGTGTGCCGAAGCTTATAGAGAGTCTGGGCAGCGATGCCGCCGCAGGTACGGCTGCAGCAGAGGCCATTTTGACCACTGACTTAGTGGCAAAACAGGCCGTTGCGCATGGTGACGGCTTCACTGTCGGTGCCATGGGCAAAGGCGTTGGCATGATTAGCCCGTCGATGGCCACGATGCTCGGTGTGATTACGACGGATGCGTCGGTAAGCGAGGAAATGGCGCACGAGGCCATTGCCAAGGCCAGCGAGGTTACGTTTAACCGTCTGGATATTGATGGCTCCACCTCCACCAATGACACCGTCATTATTTTGGCCAATGGTGCCTCTGGTGTGAAGCCTTCGCAGGAAGAGTTCGATAAAGCGGTGCTCAGCGTGTGTGATTCCATCGCCCGCCAGATGCAGTCGGACGCCGAAGGCGTGACCAAGCGCGTGTCCGTGACCGTGCGCGGCACCGGTGGTGCTGAAGACGCCCTGGTAGCTGCTCGAATTATCGGTCGCGACAACCTGTTCAAGTGTGCGATGTTCGGTTCGGACCCGAACTGGGGCCGTGTGTTGGCGGCTGTCGGCACCGCACCGGTGGAGATGGATCCGGAGCACATCACGGTTTCCTTCAACGGCCACGTGGTCTGCCGTGATACCGGTGGCACGCCTGATGCTCGCGAAGTGGATCTGTCCGGCAAAGACATCGCTGTCGAGGTTGATCTGGGCACTGGTAATCCGGAAGAGGCCACGATTCGTACGACAGACCTTTCCCACGACTACGTTCACATCAATTCGGCATATTCGTCGTAGAAGGTTTTGAGGAGACACTGACATGGTTCACCAGTTGACCGAAGGGCTGTCCTTCGAACAGCGGGCACATGTGCTGGCGGAAGCACTGCCATGGCTGCAGCACCACCGCGACAAGATTGTGGTGGTCAAGTACGGCGGTAACGCGATGACCGACCTGAAGCTGAAGAAGGCCTTCGCGCAGGACATGGTTTTCCTGCGCACCGTGGGCGTGAAGCCGGTGGTTGTCCATGGTGGCGGTCCACAGATTTCGTTGATGCTCAAGCGCCTTGGGCTGGAGGGAGAGTTCCGAGGCGGTTTCCGCGTCACGACCCCGGAGGTCATGGAAATTGTCCGTATGGTGCTCTTCGGACAGGTCGGTCGCGAATTGGTGAATCTCATCAACGCCTACGGGCCGTATGCGGTGGGTACCTCTGGTGAGGACGGCGGTTTGTTCACCGGTGCTCGACGCACGGTAAACGTCGGCGGCAAGGAGACAGATATCGGGCTGGTTGGCAACATCACCGAGGTGCACTCGGAAACGCTATTGGACCTAATCGATGCCGGACGAATTCCGGTGGTCTCCACGATTGCGCCGTCGGCTGATGGCAGCGAGGTCTACAACATCAATGCCGATACGGCAGCAGGTGCACTGGCATCGGCAATTAACGCGAACCGTCTGGTGATTTTGACTAATGTCGAGGGTCTCTACACGGATTGGCCGAACCGCGATTCGCTGGTGTCCAAGATTTCCACTTCGCACCTGCGAGAAATCCTTCCGACGCTGGACTCGGGCATGATTCCGAAGATGGAGTCCTGCCTGAACGCAGTGGATCGGGGAGTGCCAGCGGCTCACGTTATCGATGGCCGCCAGCCGCACTCAGTGCTGCTGGAGCTGATGACTTCCGGCGGTATCGGCACAATGGTAGAGCCCGGATAAGGCAGAAAAAGACGGACAAGAATTTACCTACACACACGTTAGGCAGGTCGAAAGACGACATGAGCGACTTCAAGCAGCAGTGGCAACACACGATGATGAACAATTACGGCACGCCGCGCATTGAGCTTGTGCAGGGTAAAGGCGCTATTGTCACGGATTCCGAGGGCAAGGAATACCTGGACCTGCTCGCCGGTATTGCAGTCAACGCGTTGGGTCACGCACATCCAGCCATTGTGGAAGCAGTGTCCAAGCAGATTTCCACGCTGGGGCATGTGTCCAACATCTTCGCCTCTGAGCCGCCACTGGCATTGGGCGAGAAGCTCATTGAGCTCACTGGTTGGGACACTGATGACACTCGAATTATGTTCTGCAACTCCGGTACCGAGGCCAATGAGGCTGCATTCAAGCTGGCGCGTTTGACGGGTCGAAACCGCATTATCGCTACCCACCACGGTTTCCACGGCCGCACCATGGGCGCACTTGCTATGACCGGTCAGCCGGACAAGCGTACGCCGTTCGAGCCGATGCCCGGTGGAGTCGAGTTCGTGCCCTACGGCGACATCGACTTCCTCACCAAGACCATCGAGTCCGATCCACTGGGTGTCGCTGCGGTAATCTTGGAGCCAATTCAGGGTGAGACCGGTGTGGTCGCACCGCCAGAGGGATACCTCGCTGCTGTCCGTGAGCTGACCAAGCGCTTCGACGTCCTCATGATCGTCGACGAGGTTCAGACCGGCATTGGCCGTACCGGCCAGTGGTTCGCCCACCAGCACGACGGCATCGTCCCGGATGTCATGACTCTGGCCAAGGGCCTCGGCGGCGGCCTGCCACTGGGGGCTGTCATCGCCAACGGCCGCGCAGCGGAACTGTTTACCCCAGGTGCGCACGGCACTACCTTCGGTGGCAACCCGGTCTGTGCTGCGGTCGGTCTGGCTGTGATCGAGACGCTTGAAGAAGAAAAACTGCTCGACCGAGTCACCGAAAAGGGCAAGGTCCTGGCTCGCAAGCTCGCGTCGTTAAGCCATGTCGATCACGTGCGCGGTCGTGGCTTCATGCTTGGGCTGGTGCTGACCGAAAATCTGGCGAAGGAAGCAGTCAACGCTGGCTATGAGCGCGGTGTCATTCTGAACGCACCGCAGGCGAATGTGCTGCGTATTGTGCCGCCGCTGAACCTCAGCGATGAGGAAGTCAACCGTGCCGTCGAGTTGATTGATGCCTGCCTGAACGACGCCGCCGAGGCTGTCGCAAACAAAGGAAGGAACTAGGAACTGATGCTCCGTCATTTTCTTGCTGATGATGACCTGACTCCGCAGGAGCAGGCTGAGGTACTGCAGTTGGCTGCAGATCTGAAGGCAGCGCCGTACTCTCGCCGCCCATTCGAAGGGCCACAGTCGGTTGCGGTGCTGTTCGACAAGACCTCGACTCGTACTCGTTTCTCCTTCGACGCCGGTATTGCGGCTCTGGGCGGCAACGCAATTGTTGTCGAAACCGGAAACTCGCAGATGGGCAAGGGTGAGACCTACCAGGACACCGCTGCCGTACTCAGCCGGTTTGTCTCGGCAATTGTCTGGCGCACCTACGCGCAGTCCGGTTTGGAGGCCATGGCTGAGACCTCCACGGTGCCGATTGTCAACGCGCTTTCCGACGAGTTCCACCCGTGCCAGATTCTCGCTGACCTGCAGACCATCATCGAGCACAAGTGCCCGGAAGAAGGCCAGGCGGGACTGCGCGGCAGGAAGGCCGTGTACTTCGGCGATGGTGCCAACAACATGGCCAACTCCTACCTAGTCGGCTTCGCCACGGCAGGTCTGGACGTCACCATCTGCGCACCGGGGGACTTCCAGCCGGAGCAGGCCTATGTCGACCGCGCTAAGAAGGTCGCGGAGCAGACCGGTGCGACCGTGTCCGTGACTGCGGACGTCGATGAGGCAATTGCCGGTGCCGACGTTGTCATCACCGACACTTGGGTCAGTATGGGCCAGGAAAACGACGGTCTGGATCGTCGTACTCCGTTCCTGCCGTACCAGGTCAACGCTGAGCTCATGGCGAAGGCAAATGCGGATGCCATTTTCCTGCACTGCCTGCCGGCCTACCGCGGCAACGAAGTCACCGCCGAGGTCATCGATGGCCCACAGTCGGTAGTCTTCGACGAGGCTGAAAACCGCATGCACGCTCAGAAGGCATTGCTGACCTGGCTGGTGGAAAGGCAATAACAGCCATGACCGCAGCACAACCAGGTTCTCGCACAGCACGGCAGGCGCGCATTGTTGACCTGCTGGCGCAGCATCACGTGTCCAGTCAGATCCAGCTCGTCGAGCTGCTTGCCGACGAGGGCATTGAGATTGCGCAGGCCACGTTGTCCAGAGACCTCGATGAGCTGGGCGCCCGGAAGATCCGCGATGGAGTTAACGGTTCGCGTTATTCCATCGTCGAAGATGCTCTCGCTGTTTCCAGTGGTGCAGTGGCCAGGATGCGGCGCGTTTTAGACGAGCTGCTGGTCTCTATTGATCATTCGGGTTCCATTGCGGTTGTGCGTACACCACCTGGAGCCGCACAGTATCTAGCCAGTGTGATTGACCGTGCGGGACTCAAAGAAATCGTTGGCACAATTGCAGGTGATGACACCGTAATGTGCCTGGCTAGAGAACCACTTTCCGGCGCTGAGCTAGCCCAGCGTCTAGCCGCCGGAACGAACCAGTAAACTATTCCACGAAATGCTTTAAGCACCGATTAAAGGAGCGCTTACCCTATGACCAACCGGGTTATTCTTGCTTACTCTGGTGGCCTCGACACCACCGTTGCTATTCCGTACCTCAAGGAAATGACCGACGGCGAGGTCGTCGCAGTTTCTATCGATGTCGGACAGGGCGGCGAGGACATGGAGTCCGTGCGTCAGCGCGCTCTGGACGCCGGCGCTGTCGAAGCTGTTGTTGTCGACGCTAAGGATGAATTCGCCGAGGAGTACTGCCTGCCGACCATTAAGGCAAATGGTCTCTACATGAAGCAGTACCCGCTGGTTTCTGCACTGTCTCGCCCGCTGATTGTTAAGCACATGGCGAAGGCGGCAGAGGAGTTCGGTGGCACCCACGTTGCTCACGGCTGCACCGGTAAGGGCAATGACCAGGTCCGTTTCGAGGTCGGTTTCGCCAACACCGCTCCGGACCTGAAGATCATCGCTCCGGCTCGTGACTTCGCGTGGACCCGCGACAAGGCCATCGCCTTCGCTGAGGAAAAGGGTCTGCCGATTGAGCAGTCCAAGTCCTCGCCGTTCTCCATCGACCAGAACCTCTTCGGTCGCGCCATTGAGACCGGCTACCTGGAGGACCTGTGGAACGCACCGACCAAGGATGTCTACGCGTACACCGAGGATCCGACCCTGAACTTCAACTCCCCGGATGAGGTCATCATCTCCTTCGAGGACGGTAAGCCGACTGCCATCGACGGTAAGAAGGTTTCCGTACTTGAGGCCATCGAAGAGATGAACCGCCGCGCTGGTGCTCAGGGCATCGGTCGTCTGGATATGGTTGAGGACCGCCTGGTCGGCATCAAGTCCCGCGAGATCTACGAGGCTCCGGGTGCTATGGCCATCATGGCTGCACACGCAGCTCTGGAGGACGTCACCGTTGAGCGTGAGCTGGCTCGTTACAAGCGCCAGGTCGAAGGCGAGTGGGCCAACCTGGTCTACGACGGTCTGTGGTTCTCGCCGCTGAAGCGCGCACTGGATGCCTTCATCGAGGAGTCCCAGAAGGGCGTTTCCGGTGATATCCGCATGGTCATGCACGCTGGTCACTGCAACGTCAACGGTCGCCGTTCGAACACCTCGCTGTACGACTTCAACCTGGCTACCTACGACGAGGGCGACACCTTCGACCAGACCCTGGCTCGCGGCTTCGTCGAGCTGCACGGCCTGTCCTCGAAGATGGCCGCAAAGCGCGACTTCAACCTGTAAAGAATCACCAGAGCGACTAGAGCGAAAGGCCTATTGAAAAAGACAATGGTCGAAAAGCACGGTACCAACGAAGGCTCCCTGTGGGGCGGCCGCTTTGCCGGTGGCCCGTCCGAGGCGATGGCCGCATTGAGCAAGTCGACCCATTTTGACTGGGTGCTCGCGCCTTACGACGTTCTTGCGTCCAAGGCCCACGCCCGAGTGCTGCATGCTCGCGGGCTGCTCAGCGATGCCGACTTTGACACCATGATTGCAGGCCTCAATCAGCTCGACCGCGACGTTGCCTCTGGCGAATTTGGTCCGGAGCCGACGGATGAGGATGTCCATGGTGCCATGGAGCGTGGCCTGATTGACCGCGTCGGCCCGGAAGTCGGCGGTCGCCTGCGCGCGGGTCGTTCTCGCAATGACCAGGTGGCAACCCTGTTCCGCATGTGGCTGCGCGATGCCGTCCGCGGTATCGCACTGGATGTCACGGACCTGGTCGGCGCCCTGGTTGCTCAGTCCAAGGCACACCCGGATGCCATCATGCCGGGCAAGACTCACTCTCAGGCGGCTCAGCCGGTGCTGCTGGCGCACCAGTTGCTGGCACATGCGCATCCGCTGCTGCGTGACCTCGATCGTATCCGTGATCTCGACCGTCGTTTGGCTGTATCCCCGTACGGCTCCGGTGCGCTGGCGGGATCCTCGCTGCACCTGGATCCGGAAGCCATCGCTGAAGAGCTTGGTTTCGATTCGGCTACGGACAACTCCATCGACGGCACTTCTTCGCGTGACTTCGCCTCTGAGGCGGCTTTCGTCTTTGCACAGATTGCCGTGGACATGTCTCGCCTGGCAGAGGAGATCATCTACTGGGCCACCCCAGAGTATGGTTACGTCACTCTGGCTGATGCCTGGTCGACTGGTTCGTCCATCATGCCGCAGAAGAAGAACCCGGACGTGGCAGAGCTGACCCGCGGTAAGACAGGTCGTTTGATTGGTAATCTCGCTGGTCTCATGGCCACGCTGAAGGCTCAGCCGCTGGCCTACAACCGTGACCTCCAGGAGGACAAAGAGCCTTTGGTGGACTCGGTCGAGCAGCTGACCCTGCTGCTGCCGGCATTGACCGGTCTGGTGGCAACGCTGACCTTCCACGAGGACCGTCTGCGCGAGCTCGCTCCAGCGGGCTACACCCTGGCCACTGACCTGGCTGAATGGCTGGTCCGCGAAGGCGTGCCTTTCCGTGACGCTCACGAGGCTTCCGGCCAGTGCGTCCGCATTGCGGAGTCCAAGGGCGGCATCGGTCTGGACGAGCTTTCCGACGAGGACCTCGCCGGTGTCCACCCGGCACTGACTCCAAAGGTCCGTGAAGTGTTGACTATCGACGGCGCTGTCGCTTCCCGCGACACCCGTGGTGGCACCGCGGGTGTCCGTGTTGCAGAGCAACTCGCTCGTGTCGACGAGAAGAACACTGAGCTAAAGCAGTGGGCTGAAAAGCCGGTTCGCGGCTAAAGCTGGTAAAGCGGCTAGCTCAGCTAGCGCGGTTAAAGTAGCCGTCTCAGCTAACGCACCTAATTAATCGGTGTGCGGTCAATCGATCGCACACCGATTCTTCTTTCAAACCACCGGAATGGCACTCGGATGTGGTGACGGGGGTTTGGTGTGCTTTCCAGATCATACGAAACAGACCTAGAAGGCCATTTGTGCAGACCAGATGAAAAAACGGCACCATCCCCAAAAATTACGAGCTGCACATGTGAAACTGCCCAACTTTATAGCACTTTCAGGCCATTTTTCGGGACATTTTTGCTATAAGCGAGGTCAGTAACTTACATTGGCCCGCTGTCGCTGACATAAACGCGGTCACTAACTCGTGTTGACCCACCGTCGCCGGCCATTTTTGCTATAAACGCGGTCACTAACTTGCATTGGGTCAAGTAGCGAAAGGTGACCACCGGCCGACACACTGAGCGGATACACTTTTTGTCTATAACCCCGGAATACCAGGGTGCCCCGAAGTGACGCAGGTTACTGATTATTTCTATACCTGTTGCCAGCTCTGACTGCGTCTCTTACCATAATTTCATGGCGGAAAGTACGGCGTCGAGCGGTGGAAATCACAGCTCACGAGATAAAAATAAGAATCGGAGGGGGCAGCAAGAAAGGGTGCATGGGCCCGGGGCCAATTCTTGCAGTCATTTTGATTGTCATTGCAGCTGTCGCGGTGTATATCGGTCGTGGCGGTAGCGTTCCAGGACTTTCTGGTAGCAGCTCCGGAGGCAACAGTGATTTCTTCGGTGGCGAAAAAACCGTCGTCAAGGCGATTATCGGCTCTGAGAAGAAGCCGTTCTTCGAGGACAAAGAGGTTCAGAAAGCGCTTGCCTCCCACGGCTATGCGGTGGAGGTAAAGACGGCGGGTTCGCGTCGGATGGCCACGGATGTGGATTTGGATTCCTTCGACTTGGCATTCCCATCGTCGGCGCCAGCAGCGGAGAAAATTGCCGAGAAGATGAGTGGCGCTGAGCGGTATGACGTCTTCTACACCCCGATGGCAATCGCTACTTTCGACAACATTCTTCAGGCGCTGGAAGGCGAAAATGTTGCCCGGAAACAGGGCACTACGTGGCAGGTTGACATGGAAGCACTGGCCACGATGCAGCACGACAATGTCCGCTGGCGGGACTTCGCGGGGAACGACTACCCGTCGCCACGCGCGGTGCAGATGTCGACGACCGACATTCGCTCGTCGAACTCAGCCGCAATGTACTTGTCGCTGATGTCCTGGATCACTAACGACGGCCGGATTGTATCCGACACCGGACAAGTCAATGCCGTTTTGCCAGAGCTCACTCCGCTGTTCACCGGCCAGGGGTACACCGAATCCTCGTCGGCGGGGCCATTTTCTGACTACCTCTCTCAGGGAGTCGGTTCGAAGCCCATGGTGATGGTCTACGAGTCGCAGTTCCTCGGCGAGGACCGTGCCCCGAACAGCCGGTTGAAACCGGAGATGCGCTTGGCGTATCCATCGCCGACAATTCTGAGTACTCACGTTGCGCTGGGCTTTAACGACAATGGTGCTGCCGTGGCGAAGCTCCTTGCAGAAGACCCTGAGCTTCAGAAGTTGGCGGCAAAGCACGGCTATCGATCCAGCCATCCTGAGGCGATGGAGGAATTCCAGACGCAATTGCAGACGGGGCAGGAGGCATCCACCGATTTTGTGGACTCTATTGATCCACCGAGTTTCGACCTGCTCGAGCAGCTCATCGAGGGTGTTTCTCGCGGATACCAGGGTCCGCCGAGGCCTGAAACGGAAGAGGGATAAAGGCCAATGAACGTGGAAAAAGTACCAACTACTCTTCGGAAAGTACTGCTTGCCCTCATCGGCGTGTTCGGCATCTTTGCTGTCGCGGCCTGCTCCGACGACGGCCTGAACTTGTCGCTGGGCTCCGACGATGAGAAGACGAACAAGGTCAACGTCGATTCCGACCTCAAAGGCTCGACCATGCGCATCGCAGGTGCCACGGAGCTCAAAGAGCTCAAGCCACTGATGGAAAAGGCCTCGGACGACCTCGGTTTTACTATCAGCCTCGAGCTTCTCGACGGTACTGTGAAGAACAGCCACGCCCTCATTGACGGCAACTTCGACGAACATTTTGATGCCACCTGGTTTGCGACCAATCGGTACGTTGACCTTCTCGGCGGGACCGACAAGCTCGGCGAAGCCAAGAAAGTCGCCACCTCGCCGGTCGCATTCGGCATCCATTCGGCCAAGGCGCGGGAGCTCGGGTGGGATACCAAGCAGCCGACGTGGGCTGAGATCGCGGAAGCTGCGTCGTCAGGCAAATTGACCTACGGCATGACCAACCCCGCGGAATCTAACTCCGGCTTCTCCGGCGTGGTGTCGGTGGTGACCGCGTTCGCTGATACCGGCTCCGCGCTGACTACGGCGGATATTAGCCGCACTACACCTGAACTGCAGAAGTTCTTTGAGGGGCAGAAGATGACTTCGGGGTCGTCGGGATGGCTGCGCGACAAGTTCCTGGACGAGCCGGACTCTGTGGACGCTCTTATCAACTATGAAGCCGTGCTCCAGCAGATGAACAAAGAGGGCGCTGACCTGGAAGTTGTGGTTCCCAGTGACGGTGTCATCAGCGCTGACTACCCGCTGACGCCGCTCGCTCAACCCTCCAATGATTTCGCCGCGCGGCAGACGGCAGCGCTCGGGCAGTGGTTGGAAGCAAACTCGCAGCTGCTTGCAGATCACTTCCTGCGCCCGGTCTCCGGTGATGCCAACCTGCCGGAAAATATGACCGACAGCGTCATCATCGAGCTGCCGTTCCCAGGCGACCGCTCCGTCACGGACCGCCTCATCGAGGCGTATGACAATGAACTGCGGGTGCCCGGCGAGTCGGTCTTCGTTCTGGACACTTCTGGTTCCATGTTCGGCGAGCGCATCGCGGACCTGCAGGAAACGATGCACGCAATTGTCGACGGCAGCGCCCGCACCGAAACGGGGAGCGTCGGACTGCGAAATCGCGAGATTGCCACAATCCTGCCGTTTAGTACGACCGTCGGTGAGCCCACGACCACGACAATTGATGGTCCCGAATCGCGCGCTCAGCTGACCGCCGCGGTTGATGGACTGCTTGCCGAAGGTGAAACCGCGCTTTACGACGCCCTGATCCAAGCCTTCAATCTTCTCGGCAGCTCTGATAAGAACTCCATCCCGTCCATCGTGGTTCTGACCGATGGACAGGTAACATCGGGCAAGACTTTTGCTGAATTCCGCGATTTCTACCAGTCCAAGGGCGGAAATCTGCCGCCGGTATTCGTCATCCGTTATGGTGAAGCGGATTCGCGGGAAATGCAGGAACTTGCGGAACTGACCGGTGGTAAAGTCTTTGAGTCCCGTGAGACCGAGCTCGCCGATGTGTTCAAGGAGATTCGTGGCTACCAGTAATTCCTCCGGCACTTCCTCCGACAAATCTTCCGGCGGTGGCTTTCTCAACAGCCCCGCTAATATCGTCGGACTTATCCTTGCCATCTCGGTCGTGGTGCTGCACCTGGTTGTAGGGCTTGGTTTCCTGTGGCCGGTAGTTGCGATTGCCGCGTGGGGAGCCTCGGTTGCACTGTTACCGAGGCAGAGCAAGGGGGCTCAGAAGTCCGTTGGCTCGGCTCCGAAGCCAGCACTTGCACAGCGCCGCCCGCTCAATCCGGTTGAGCTGCGCAAAAGTCTCCACCGGACGTTGGGCACACTTTTCGAGCAGGATCCCGGCGAAGAGCTGGGCGAAGCCACATATGAGCTTGGCGTGACGCTGGAGTCCGTCCTGAGCGAGTGGAAATATCTCAAAAACTACCCCGAGCAGAAGGTAGTCATCGATGGCATCATCGAGGAGTACTTGCCGCAGACGGTCAACTCCTACCTCGCGGTCCCGGAGCGCCTGCGGTATAAGGCCGAGGATCCGGCTCGGGAGTCCATCGAGCTGCTGCATTCCGCGGTACAGAAGATTCAGGATGCCATCGGTCAGGACAACCTGATCGCTTTGGAAGGTCAGCGTGACACCTTGGCAATTCAGTTCGGTAAGGTAGTGGACTATGAGCCTCGATCCGAAACTCCTTGATATCCTCGCTTGCCCGCGTGACAAGGGGCCGCTTGAATACCTCGAAGACGAGCAGGTGCTGGTCAACCCCCGTCTGAAGATTGCCTACCGCATCGACGACGGCATTCCGGTCATGCTTTCCGACGAAGCCATCACCTGGGACAAATAATTGCCTTTCCCGCTTGCCGACGGCTACCGCGCTCTCGACCGCTCTGTGCTTTCGGGAGCTCCCATCGATGCTGCGCGGACGCTGCTCGGCTGCGTGATTGTTATTCCCGCAGAGGGTGTCACCGCCACCATCACCGAGGTTGAAGCCTACGGAGGTCCAGCTGGCCAGCGCTATCCCGACCCGGCAGCGCACTGCTTTATGGGGCCAACCGAACGCAATCGCGCCATGTTTGGCCCGGCGGGGCATTGGTATATCTACCGCTCCTATGGCATCCACTTTTGTGCCAACATCACTAGCGCTACGGACGGCACGGGCGGGGGAGTATTAGTCCGCTCTGTACGCATTGAGCAGGGGATGGATGCGGTGCGTCGTCGCCGTGGTGAAAAGCCCGCGGTTGCGGGTCTCGGACGTGGTCCGGGCAATGTTGGTCAGGCGCTTGGCCTTGACCTAAGCGACTATGGGGCAGATGCGCTGGATTCGTCGTCACGCGTGTTTGTGGCACAGCCGGAGACCGCCGATTTAGTTAGCGACATCCACGCCGGCCCGCGCGTGGGCGTTCGGCGAGCTGCGAATCGGCCGTGGCGGCTGTGGCTTCCGGACGATTCAGTCTCAGCCTACCGGCGCCACAAGAAGGCGCTTGAGGAGTTCTAGGTCACCCTCGCGGTGAACGTCGGCAAGCGAAACGTTACGATAGAGGACGTGACTGAACAGAACATTATCGACGAACTACAGTGGCGTGGGCTGATCAATCAGTCCACCGATGTTGACGCGCTGCGCGAGGTGTGCGAAAACCCCATTACTCTGTATTGCGGTTTTGACCCAACGGGCGATTCGCTACACGCGGGCCACCTGGTTCCGATGATTATGCTGCGTCGTTTCCAGCTGGCCGGTCACCACCCAATTGCGCTTGCGGGTGGCGCCACGGGGTTCATTGGTGATCCGCGTGATGTCGGTGAGCGTTCGATGCTCAGCCAGGACGCCATCGAGCACAACCTGGAGGCCATCAAGGGCCAGCTGCGTCGTTTCATTGACTTTGAGGGCGAGGCCCCGGCCACGATGGTCAATAATGCGGACTGGACTATGAACATGTCCGTCATTGACTTCCTTCGCGATGTCGGCAAGAACTTCTCCCTCAACACCATGCTCGACCGCGACACCGTCAAGCGTCGTCTCGAGTCCGACGGCATCTCTTACACCGAGTTTTCCTACATGCTGCTGCAGTCCAACGACTACGTGCAGCTGCGCCGCAACTACGATTGCGTACTGCAGATTGGTGGCGGCGATCAGTGGGGCAACATCGTCTCTGGTGTCGATTTGAACAGGCGTATCGACGGTGCCAAGGTGCACGGCCTGACCGTGCCACTGGTGACTGATGCGCAGGGGCAGAAGTTCGGTAAGTCCACCGGTGGCGGCAAGTTGTGGCTGGATGCTGAGAAGACCTCGCCGTACTCCTGGTACCAGTACTTCCTCAATGCCGGTGACTCGGTTGTTATCGACTACCTGCGTTGGTTCACCTTCCTGTCTCAGGAGGAGATTGCGGAGTACGAGGTCGCTGTTGCGGAGCGTCCATTCAAGCGTGAGGCGCAGCGTCGTCTGGCGCAGGAGATGACCAACCTGGTCCACGGCGAAGAGGCCACCAAGGCAGTGGAGCTAGCAGCGCAGGCACTGTTTGGCCGTGCTGAGCTGGCCGAGTTGGACGAGGCCACCCTGGCGGGTGCTGTCTCCGAAACCGAGGTTGCGGAGATTGCCGAGGGAGAGCCGCGTACTGTTGTCGACCTTCTCGTTGCTGCAGGTCTTGCCAAGTCGAAGGGCGAAGCACGCCGCACCATTAAGGAAGGTGGCGCATACGCCAATAACCAGCGCATCGAGGACGAAGCCTGGGAGCCTGCCGCCGAGCACTTGCTGCACGGCAAGTGGATTGTGCTGCGCCGCGGCAAGAAGAACTTTGCTGGTGTGAAGTTCGTGTAGGTCGGGAACCTTGTGAGCCCTTCCGCACTCTAACGGGTATGAATAATTTTGATCCACACGGCAATCAGCCGGCAGAGGCAGTCCATATTCCGTCCCAGTATCTCGAAGACAGCCAGTCTAACCCGTTTCTGGCGGAAGGTATTTCGTCTGCTCCGGTTGCTGCGCAACCTCAGACCAGCAAGAGTTCTAGTAATGCCGTAACCATTGTCGCCGTGGTCGTGGCCGTTGTCGCGACCATTGCGGCAGTATTCTTCGGCGTAAATGGGCCCCAGAAACTCGGATTGGCAAACCCTGTCCCCACAAGGGTTGCGGCGATACCAGAAGGGTTTCCAGCAGACCTTTCGCAGCAAGTCCCCGCGGGGTTGGCAAGCACCCTTTTCCTTTGTGAATCCCCGTCGCGCATCAACAACGGTGATGTCGAGGATGTAACGTCGGGTACCAACTGCAAAATGGCAATTAATGGTGAATTAGGGCAGGCGGCTTTTGTCGCTGATGAACAGTGGATTGAGCGGGGACTGGATAACAGGCAAGAGTTGAAGGGCTATAAGGAACTCGACGCTGAGGGCTTCACTGCGTACTCGTACACTCTGGCTTTTCGTGATGGTCGGAAGGCTCATGTTGTCACGCTAGTTTCCAACGACCGGAAGCTGTACATGGATTTTGTACCAGCGGGGCAAGATCTCGATTTCAACGTAACTAGTGCTGAAATTGAAAAGTTCGAACGCTATGTCCTCGACGCCGTCGCTGTCTAATGGCGGCATGGCATCGATGACTTTTACCACTTTTACCTGGGGTTTTGTGTCTTTGGTGGGGTGTGTGTAATGTATTCGGAGGTCAGCGCGG
>NZ_JVVM01000021.1 GCF_001054325.1 Corynebacterium vitaeruminis
GCTGCAAATGTGAAACTGTGCGAGTTTATGACACTTTCAAGCCATTTTTCAGGCCATTTTTGACATAAATGCAGTCAGTAACTCGCATTGGGGTAAGTAGCCAGAGGCTGGATCAAATAATCACGACGCACACGGGAAAGACACACTTTTCTTTACTTAACCCCTTACCCCCCCTTTGCATTCCCAGAACGCAAAAATCCCCCGGCCTTACGACCGGGGGATTTTGTTCCTTGTGGAGCTTAGGGGAATCGAACCCCTGACCTCCTGCTTGCAAAGCAGGTGCTCTACCAATTGAGCTAAAGCCCCGTACACCGAGCAATTATACCTTGTTCGGTAGTGGGCCTAGGAGGACTTGAACCTCCGACCCCTTCGTTATCAGCGAAGTGCTCTAACCGCCTGAGCTATAGGCCCCGTGGAACGAGATATAACTTAACCCGTAACCATGACACTTCACAAATCGCCTGGTCAGAGGCCTAAATATTAGGTTAAAAAGCAGTCATTAAGTAGTCATTACAGCTACTCCATGACCATTTCACTAAAAACTCCTCTGAACCAAAGCGACCCCGGAGCCACCGAACGGGGGTGACACCGGGGTCAGCGGGAGGCAAAGCAGCCTAGCTGTCGTCGGCAAGCGAAATCTTGAGACCTCCGACGAGACCGCCGCACGCGTTGTAGATAACCGCGCCGAGGGCCATGAACCCAATCGACAGCACCCACCACAGCGCACCTACAGCGGCCGCCAGGCCAAGGACAAGACCCGCGCTGATGGAATCCTCCCCGCCGATCATTTCACTAATCGGAGCGAGCAATCCCATCCCGGAGAGCAAGAGGTAGAGCAGGCCGATCGCGGCAAGCCAGACGAGGAAGCCAATGAAGCCAGTGGCCGCCGTAATGCGCATGGCGGACCAGGGACTCACCTTGTCGACTACCAAGTTAGTTTCGGCCATGCGCTTACTCCTTCTCCGCCTCCGAGTCACCGGACTCGGCGGCACCGGTGCTCTTGGTGGCGCCGGTGCGCTTCGGGACTACGTCCAGGGTTCCGGCCTCAGAGACCTTCGAAGCGGTCTCCTCACCCTCATCCTCAACATTGCGGTCGATAGCCAGCAGTTCCACGCCGTCAGCGAGGTTGACCAGGCGCACGCCCTTGGTGGCACGCGAGGTGGCGCGAATCTCGTTGACGTTGGTGCGGATGATGTCGCCGGCGGAGGTGACAGCGAAGATTTCATCGTCGTTGTCGACCACCAGAGCGCCCATCAGCGGACCACGCTTCGGGTCGTATTTGAGCGTCAGCACGCCCATACCGCCGCGGTTCTGCGGGGCGTACTCACTGAGCTTGGTCTTCTTGCCGAAGCCGCCGGTCGTGGCGACCAGCAGGTTGTGCTCTTCCTCGACCACGACCATGCTGAGCAGCTTGTCGTCACCCTTGAAGCGCATGCCCTGGACACCGGCAGTGGCGCGGCCCATCGGGCGCAGCGCGTCGTCGGAGGCGGTGAAGCGAATGGCCTGTCCGCGCTCAGAGACAAGCAGCAGGTCATCGTCAGCAGAGCACAGACGAGCACCAATCAGGGAGTCGCCTTCGCGCAGGTTAATGGCAATCAGGCCAGCGGAGCGAGCGGACTCGTAGTCCTCCAGGCGGGACTTCTTGACCTTGCCCTCGCTGGTGGCCAGCACCAGGTACGGGCTGTCCTGGTAGCTCTGAATCTGCAGCACTTCGGCGATACGTTCTTCCGGCTGGAATTCCAGCAGGTTGGCGACATGCTGACCGCGGGCGGCGCGAGTGGCCTCCGGCAGTTCGTAGGCCTTGAGACGGTAGACACGCCCCTTGTTGGTGAAGAACAGAATCCAGTCGTGCGTGGAGCAGACGAAGAAGTGGCGGACAATATCGTCCTGCTTCAGGTCCGCACCGCGCACGCCCTTGCCACCACGGCGCTGTGCCTTGTAGGCATCGACCTTGGTGCGCTTGGCGTAGCCCGTGGAGGTAATGGTCACGACCACGTTCTCGCGGGCGATGAGGTCCTCTTCTGTGACGTCGCCCTCAGCGGCCACGATCTGGGTACGACGGTCATCGCCGTACTTCTCCACTACCTCGCCCAGCTCTTCCTTAACAATGGCGCGCTGACGCTCCGGCTTGGCCAGGATGTCCTTCAGGTCGGCGATCTCGAGCTCAATCTCAGCCAACTCGTCGATAATCTTCTGGCGCTCCAGAGCAGCCAGACGACGCAGCTGCATCGCCAAAATGGCGTCAGCCTGAATCTCGTCGATTTCAAGCAGACCCATCAGGCCCGTGCGCGCGGTATCGACCGTGGCAGACCGGCGAATCAGGGCGATGACCTCGTCCAACATATCCAGAGCCTTGACCAGGCCACGCAGGATATGGGCACGCTTTTCCTTCTCGTCCAGGCGGAACTGGGTCCGTCGGACAATGACCTCAATCTGGTGGGCGACGTACAGCGTCACCATCTGGTCAATACGCAGCGTGCGTGGCACACCGTCGACGATGGCGAGCATGTTCGCGCCGAAGCTGGTCTGCAGCTGGGAGTGCTTGTACAGGTTATTCAGCACCACACGCGGCACGGCGTCGCGCTTGAGCTTGACGACGATGCGCATGCCCCACTTCAGATCGGATTCGTCATCAATGGAGGCAATGCCCTGCAGACGACCATCCTTGACCTGATCTGCGATATTGGCAATCATGCGGTCCGGGTTGACCTGGTATGGCAGCTCAGTGATGACAATCGACTGACGAGTGCCCTCCTGCTCAATCGAGGTCACACCGCGCATGCGAATCGAGCCACGGCCGGTGGTGTAGGCCTCCTTGATGCCCTTGTCGCCGACAATCTGGGCGGCAGTTGGGAAATCCGGACCCTTGATGCGCTCCATGACCGCATCCAGCGTGGTCTTTTCATCCGCATCCGGGTTGTCCAGGCACCAGTTGATGGCATCCGCGACCTCACGAAGGTTGTGCGGCGGGATGTTGGTAGCCATACCGACGGCAATACCGCCGGAGCCGTTCATCAACAGCTGCGGGACACGCGACGGCAGAATAACAGGCTCTGTCGTACGACCGTCGTAGTTCGGCTGGAAATCAACGGTGTTTTCGCGAATGTCGCGCACCATTTCCATGGCCAACGGCGTCAGACGGGCCTCCGTATAACGCATAGCTGCGGGACCGTCGTCACCGCGGGAGCCGAAGTTACCCTGACCGTCGACAAGCGGATAGCGCATGGACCACGGCTGCGCCATGCGCACCATGGTGTCGTAAATAGCGCTGTCGCCGTGCGGGTGGTAGTTACCCATCGTGTCCGAGACCGGCTTTGCGGACTTCACATAACCGCGCTCTGGGCGGTAGCCGTTGTCGAACATGGCGTAGAGAATGCGGCGGTGCACCGGCTTGAGACCATCACGGATCTCCGGCAGCGCACGGCCAACAATCACGCTCATGGCGTAGTCGATATAGCTCGACTGCATCTCTTCATTGATGTCGATCGGGCGAACCTGGTGGCCCAATACTCCACTTCCGAAGGATGAGCCGTCGTTGTTGTTATCGTCGCTCAATGACTGCTTCCTTTACTTAAAAGAGGTTCGCACCCATTCTACAGGGCTTTAGAGCCCGCTTTACGACGCCGTGCGCAACTTTTCGATACCATTGTGGTATCAAATACTCGGTTTCTAAGCCTGATAGCGCGAAACAAACCAGCGCAGTTAGGAAGCGCGGCTAGGTAGCAAGGAGTAAATGCGCGATGGCGATGACCTTGAGGCTCACGAAAGAACAGGACACCGCCCTGGCACTGCTGGCGCAAATGGAGGGCGTATCCAAACACGAAGCAGCCATTCGCGCCATTGAATCCGCCGCCCGGAGAGCCCTTCAACAAGGCCAGGCCAGGGAAATTACGGCAAGCGTGATTGATACCGACATGGCGCTGCTGCGAAACTTGAGCTCCCCGAGGGCCCGCGGAGGACAAGAATGAGCGCACCTCAAATTCAACCTCTCAGCGAGGCCGCAATCCTGGCGGCTACCGACGAACTGGTGGTCAAAGTGTCGGAATTGACCGACGCTACACTTGCGCGACCATGGGCGATCAGCGCCATTGCCGCCGCCAGCTCAGGAGTCATCGCTGGTCACCATAGTTTCCCCACAGTCTCTGCGGCAGCACAGGCGGCCGCTTACGCAACGTTTCACGTGAAACCACTGAGTTTCGGCAACACCGCGCTGGGCACATTACTCGCGCATATACTCCTCACCGCCAACGGGGAAGAAGTGTCATTCGCAGAGACCTGGGAACTGGTCAAAAGCGGCATCTAGCCAGAGACGCGGCCTAGTCGATTTTTCGGGTGAACGGGCTCGTCGGAATGCGATTGCCGGACTCCAACCGACCCGTGTAGTACGCCGTGGCCTCACCTTCAGTCAGCTCGACCTCGTACCAGCCATCACGGACATAATCAGCCGTGCGGTCCTGCCCGCCAACTAGAACACGTCCCGCCGCGTGCTCCAAAGTAACCTCCGGCAACTCCTTCGCCGTCTTGCTGAAGACACGCAGGAAGCGGTCCGGGCCGCACACGGTAAGTTCGCGCTCCAGGAGCCCAACTCGCAGCTCTAACGTGCCGAGCACTGTGTGGTGCTCCACCCTGTTGCCACTATAGACAGCGAAAACAGCCTCGCGGGAACCGTCGTTGACCAGCACAAGGTTGCCGTCTTTAAGGTAGGCGTGGAGCCGGTACGGCGTTGGCAGCGCGGTCGCCTGCTCGGACTCCTGCACCGGATAGTCACCGGCCGGCTCCGCCTCCCAGCGCTTCACAAACTCCGGGGCTGGCCCCGGCTGCTCCGGAAGCTGCATTCCCGCCGACGCCGAGAAGTCCAGCGTGGATACCAAATCACCACAGACCCGACGACGCCAATCAGTAATGTTTCCACAGCCCACACCAGTAACCTGCTCCAGGAAACGGATTACCGAAGTGTGATCGAAGACCTCCGAGGACACCAGGCCACCCACCGACCACGGTGAAATGACAGTCATCGGGACGCGGAAGCCGAGCCCCTTCGGCTTGCTCAAGTACCACTCCCCCGGCTCATTCTTTGGCGGCAGCGGCGGCACCACATGGTCGAAGTAACCGTCAAACTCGTCAAAGTTAATCAGGAAGACCGTCTTGGCCCACACCTCCGGGTTGGAGGCCAGCGCATCCAACAGACGGTAGGTGATATTCGCCGACTGAATTGGCGACGACGCTCCGGGGTGCTCACTTTCCGCAGCCGAAGGCACAATCCAGGACACCTTTGGCAGCTGCCCGGATTCGATATCCCGTCGGAAAGCGTCGGCTAGTGTACCCGGCTGGCGGCGGTGCAGCGCGCGATTGAAGAGATCCCGTTCCGCATCAGGCAGCTTCTCCACAGCGGCATTCAAACGATCGACCATCTCCTGCTGCTCTGCAGTTGGCGGCATCCCATCGCCCAGCTCCAGTAGCTTCTCATGAAAACCCGTCATATCGAGCCCCGGCAGCCCGGCCTCACGAATGACCTTGCGGCCAATATTTCGAAACGCGGCAAAGAAATCCAGGTTGTTGTCCGTGTAGTTATCCCACTCCTGGTAGACGCGCCACGGCACCCCTGCCTCCGTGAGCTCCTCGGCATAAGTGCGCCACTTATACCCCGGGTGCGTCGGCTCATACGCCGCGTTGCCAACCGCTCCAGTCCCCCACGGTTCCTTTCGGGTGTCACCCGAAAACAGGTAGTTGCGGTTCGGGCTTGTCGACGTAGGCATCGAGGAAAAGTAACCATCACAGATGGTGAACGTCTCTGCGAGAGCGAATTGGAACGCGATGTCCTGGCGGTCATAACAGGCCATCGTGCCCTTGCCCTTGGCTTCAATCCAGCCGTTGCAGCGGCCGCCGTTTAGTGCAACCTGCCCGTCTTCCCAACCGTGAGGCAAACTTGCGATGTACTCCACCGAGAGATCACCGCGATTGGCAGCATTGCGAATCAAGTACGGAGTGATCCCGCTCTGGTTGAAAACACCCGGTAAAGCGGAATTGTCGTTGTACCCTCGCACCCCTCGGAGCGTGCCGAAGTAGTGATCAAAAGAGCGGTTTTCCTGCATCAACACGACGACATGCTCAATCTGGTCAAGAGAGCCAGCCGGTCGGGGCTGCGCGAGCGCGTGACGCAGTGATGGTGGCAGCAGCGTGCTCGCAGCGGTGACGGCACCGACTCCTGCAGCGGTCTGCAGGAAGTGTCGACGGGAAAACTCAGATATTTTTTTAGGTGATGTTGCCATAAGCATCTACGTTAAGAAGCGCAGATTACAGGTTGGAAAATTGCGGTTTAAATTTCTTCAAGGAACCGCTCGAAGCGGTCAACCACAGCCTGCGGCTCACGTGCCCACCGGTTATGTCCTAGGCGCTGCTCAATAAACTCGTATTTCGCCGAATTCGGCAACATCCGCGCCAACGCCTGCGCCGATGCCGCCGGGCAGTCACGGTCACCGCCACAGTTCAGCAGCAGCGCCGGGGTGGTCACCTTAGGCATCTCAGCGGCATAATCGATGTCCGCACCGCGCGGTCGCAGGAGACCCGTGCGCGAGAATCGCGCCCACTCCACCACATGGTTACGGGCCTGTCGGCCGTAGCCGGCCACATCAAACCTGCCCGCTGGCCAATAACCCAGAATCTGGGACACTACCTGCATAAACGGTGCGCCGTAGCGAAGCCGCTTGTACTCGTTGCCAGTAAAACACTTGTAGTGCGGAGTACCGGAGCCGACCATCACTACGCCAGCCACGTCCGCTTCCGGTCGAGCCAGATACAGCGAGGCAATCTGGCCGCCCATGGAATGACACAGCAGGTAGACCGGCAGCTTCTCCCCTGTGCTCTCCCCTGCCGCGAGGTGGTCGAACTCCTTACGCGCACGCGCCACGGCCAACGGGTAATCCACCGATGCAAGATCCTGGTAGCCCCAGTTGTGGCCACGAGTGGCCACCGCAGTCTGGTTACCCTGGCCGCGCAGCTCCGAGGTCAGGACGCAAAAACCTCGGCGCTGCAACTCTTGGGCAATCGGCCGGTAATAGCGAGCCCCCATGCCAAAGCCCGGCCAAATAACGACGATGCCCCGAGGCGTACCTTCGGGAGTCCGAAGCGCCATCGGGGTCACGGAGCCATCGGGCAATGTCTCCTGCACAATACGTGGCTCAGCCGGCGGTTCCCCGTTGACCATGCTTCCTCGAGTATCTTCCATTTCATAAACATTAATGGCTGAACTGAGGTTTTGTCAGGGGAACTGACAAGCCGATAACCAGACTACAAACCAAATACTGGTTTAGACGTCGAGGAAGCGAACGTCCTTCGCATTACGGGTGATGAACGAACGTCGTGAAGCAACGTCATCGCCCATCAGAATGGTGAACAGTTCGTCGGCCTTCTGCGCGTCCTCAAGAGCGACCTTACGCAGGACGCGGTGATCCGGATCCATGGTGGTATCCCACAGCTCAGCAGCATTCATCTCACCGAGACCCTTGTAGCGCTGGACGCCGTCGTCCTTGTTGATCTTGCGGTTGGCAGCCAGGCCTGCTTCCAGCAGCTGATCGCGCTCGGCGTCGGAGTAAGCGTAGCCCGGCTCACCCTTGGCCCACTTGAGCTTGTACAGCGGCGGCTGGGCGAGGTAGACGTGCCCCTCGTCAATCAGCGGACGCATCAGACGGAACAGCAACGTCAGCAGCAGCGTGGCAATGTGCTGACCATCGACGTCGGCGTCGGCCATCAGCACAATCTTGTGGTAGCGCAGCTTCTCGATGTCGAATTCATCGTGAATACCGGTGCCCAGCGCCGTAATAATGGCCTGGACCTCGTTATTCTTCAGCGTCTTATCCAGGCGCGCCTTTTCGACGTTCAGGATCTTACCGCGTAGCGGCAAAATGGCCTGGAACAGCGAGTTTCGGCCCGCCTTTGCGGAACCACCTGCGGAGTCACCCTCCACGATGAATAGCTCGGACTGCTTCGGGTCCTTCGAACGGCAGTCAGCCAACTTGCCCGGCAGGCCTCCGAGATCCGTTGCGGACTTACGACGCACCAGGTCACGGGCTTTACGAGCCGCCTGACGGGCATGTGCCGAAGCAATGGCCTTGTTAACAATGGCCTTAGCCTCAGCTGGGTTGGCCTCCAGCCAGTGACCGATGTGCTCATTGGTCATACGCTGGACGAAGGAACGCACCTCGGTGTTACCCAGCTTGGTCTTCGTCTGGCCCTCGAACTGCGGATCGGCGACCTTCACCGAAATGACGGCGGCAAGCCCTTCACGGCAGTCCTCACCGGAGAGGTTATTTTCCTTCTCCTTCAGCAGCCGGTGCTCACGGGCATAGCGGTTCATCAACGACGTCAGCGCAGAACGGAAGCCCTCTTCGTGCGTACCGCCCTCGATGGTGTTAATGGTGTTGGCAAAGGTGTGCACCGACTCGGAGTAGCCCGAGTTCCACTGCATTGCAATCTCGACCTCGTGGCCCTCACCTGCAGCATCGAAGGAAATGATGGTCGGGTGGATGATGTTCTTCGACTTGTTCAGAGACTCGACATAATCGCGCAGACCATTCGGGTAGTGGAAGACCTTGCGGCGCTCCTTCGGCTTCGTGGTCTTCTCGGCCTTTTCCTGCTCGGCAGCGGCCGCATCCTTGGCGACCTCAGCAGATTCGGTCTCCGCCTGCTCCGCCAGAGCCTCGGCCTCGAGCTCCTCCTCGGAGACGCGCTTGTCCACCAACGTGATGGTCAGGCCCTTGTTCAAAAACGCCATCTCGCGCAGACGGCGAGCAATGGTGTCGAACTTGAAATCGGTGGTCTCAAAAATCTCCGGATCCGGCCAGAAACGCTGCGTGGTACCCGAGCCGCGAGTCTTCTTACCGCGGATAATTTCTTCCGGAACTGCGTGGTCGAAGTTCTGGTACCAGATGTAGCCATCACGGATGACTTCGGTTTCCATGCGCGTCGACAGCGCGTTGACCACCGAAATACCCACGCCGTGCAGACCACCGGAAACGGCGTAGGACTCCGAGTCGAACTTGCCGCCGGCATGCAGCTGAGTCATAACTACCTGCACCGTCGGCATGCCCGACGGGTGCATTTCCACCGGAATACCACGGCCGTTATCGCGGACCTCCACGGCTCCGTCTTCCAGCAGCGTGACCTCAACATCGGTGGCGTAACCCGCCATGGCCTCATCGACGGAGTTATCTACAACTTCCCACACCAGGTGGTGCAGGCCACGCTCACCAGTCGAGCCAATGTACATACCCGGTCGCTTACGCACGGCCTCGAGGCCCTCGAGGATGGTAATCGATGAGGCGTCATATTGATGTTCGGTAGCAGCCACGGTTCGGCGCGTCTCCTATTCTTGGTTCTCTCCCCGCGCAACATTCGTCAGCGCGCGAAAAATAGGCCGGCGGTTAAGCGCTATCAGTGCTAGACAGAACTACCTAGGTCTACTAGATAGGACTGGCTAGTTAGGCGTCGATAGCGTTCCAAGAACCGCCTGCCGATATTCTCCTGCCCATCTTACCCCAACGTAGTCCCCTACTGTGGATATAGCTGATGCGCTCAAAGGACCAAATTTCGCAGTTTTACGCATACTGACGGTTATTCGTAGACCATTTACCGACCTTTACCCGTAAGTATCACGCGGACCTCGCCCCTCGATGTGCAATTTGCCCTTGCGCCAATTCGGCGCCTTCGGGCCCAACACCTTAATTTCCTCAACCACGCCATCACCGACACGCTCCGCAATCGACTTCAGCACCTGCCGCTGCGCCAACCGCAGCTGTGTTGCCCATGCCGTCGATTGGCACTCGACCACCAAAGTGCCGTCCTTAAACTCCTTGACCTGGGAGTGCTCCGCGACAACCTTGCCGACCATCGAATCCCACTCCGTCATAATCACACCGTGGGCAATGTGAATCTGCCAACCTCGATCAACGACGGCCTTATTCAGCACCGCACCAATCGGCGCAGGTCGACGGTCATATTTCCGATATAGCCGAATCCCCGATTCCTTCAACAGGCTCGGCGAAATCACCGTGCCGGCGCGATCTCGCACCACTGCCTGCACTGCACGCTGCTTATCGACGTCCGCGACAATCCCCTCCGCGGCCTTCACAGGCACACGACTATCGAGACCCGCCCACGAGCCCTTCTTCTTCGGTGGCCGCTGGAGATTCGGTAACTTGTGACCACCCTCTTTAGCGGCAGTACGCATGCGGAAGAAAGCGTCGCTGATTAGGTCGTTTTCCTCTTCCGGCGAGTTATCCGGTGCCATGTTCTCGACCATACCCGTCACTCTTCCGCGACTGGGGTTATGTCTGGGTCAGCATCAGCATCCAGCAGCGAGATTCGCCCCTCCTCAGTCTGCGTCACCGTCACCGTGTGATGGGTCACCGACGAGTCCTCCACCAGTGCCTGTGGCAACTCCTCTCCCACCGCCGAGGTAATCAACACCTGCTCAGCCTGCTGCGCAATGTCCATGAGTGCTTCCCGACGGTGCCGGTCGAGCTCCGCAAACACGTCGTCAAGCACCAAAACCGGGTCGGGCCCATCGGCGCGGAGCAAAAAGTACGCACCGAGGCGCAGCGCGAGCGCAAAAGACCAGGTCTCGCCGTGACTGGCAAAGCCCTTAGCGGGGTCGTTGCCGAGAATGAGATCGAGATCATCACGATGCGGACCGACAAGGCAGGAACCGCGCTCAATCTCCGCGGTGCGACGCGTGGCCATCTTAGTCAGCAGCAATGCCTCGAGCAGCTCCGGTTCGCTGGGCAATGGCCCGCCGTCCAGGCTGTCGACCTTCGGCGCATAGGCAATCGTGGCCGGCCGCGAGTGCGGTGCAAGGGTGGCATACGCCTGGCTGACATGCTCGGAGAGCTCGGCAATCAAGTCCATGCGCGCAGCCATTAACGCTGCTCCCACCTGGGCTAATTGCGCATCCCAGGTATCCAGTGTGCTCAGCGCGGCCTGCCCCTCCGAGGAAGAATAGCCACGGCGCAGCGTCGAGCTCGCCGACTTCAGTAACGCATTCTTCTGACGCAAAATCTTGTCATATTGAATGCGGATACCGGCGGACGGTGGCCGTCGTAAAGCGAGCAGATCGTCGATATAGCGGCGACGCGCGGCGGGCTCGCCCTTGACCAGCGTGAGATCCTCGGGCGAGAAAAAGACCGACTTGACGATTCCCAGTAGCTCCCGCGGGGACTTCAGCCGAGTGCGATTAATCTGCGCCTGGTTCGCGCGATGCGGATTGATGAGCAAATGCGCTGTCAGCTCGCGGCCGTCATTGACCGCCGTCGCTGAAATGCGTGCCGACGGGCTACCTGAGCGGACCAGCGGAGCATCCGTAGAAACTCGATGTGAACTGAGCGTGGAGAGATACCCAACGGCCTCGACGATATTGGTCTTGCCGTAGCCATTTTGCCCGGTAAATACGGTAATTCCAGGCGTGAACTCGACTTCCAACTCCGGCCAGGAGCGGAAGTCACGCAAGGACAAATACCGAATGTGCATAGTCGCAGACTAGCCCGGCAGGCGCACAGGCATCAGCAGGTAGGTGAAGTCAGTCTCCGGAGTTGGGTAAAAGCCGTCCTCACCGAGCTCCGGGATTTCCTCCGGTTCCGGAATGAGGATCGCAGGACGCGACGGCTGCGTGAAGCCCAGCAGAACGCGGTGGGAGCGAACAGCGCTGAGCCCCTCCAGCAGGTACTGCGGGTTGAAGGCAATCAGCAGCGGTTCCCCGTAGAAATCACAGGCCACGGTCTCTTCCGCATGGCCGACCTCGTCACCGTGGGCGGAGAGAACGACCTGACCGTCGGAGAAGTCCATGCGAATCTGCGCACCGTGATCTGCCATCAGGGACACACGGCGGATGGCATCCTGCAGCTGGTCAACACGGGCAACAGCCATGGAGGAATGCTGCTTCGGCAGCAGCGGACGGAACTTCGGGAACTCGGCATCCAGCAGTCGCGTGGTGGTGCGACGCGGATCGGCGAGAATCGCCAACAGACCTTCCGATCCGACCTCGCGGTCATCGGAGCCGTCGCCGAATGCCAAAGTCACGGGCTCGCTGGAGCTGGTGTCGAGAGTACGAGCAGTCTCCGCGAAGGTCTTGGCCGGGATGAGCAGCTTGGTCTCGCCCTCCGGGATCTGCTCCCACTCAAAACTGCGAACCGCCAGGCGGAAACGGTCGGTAGCGGCGAGGGTGACCTCGTTGCCCTCGGTCTCCATCCGGATACCGGTCAGCATCGGCAGCGATTCATCCTTGCCGGCAGCGACGGCGACCTGACCGATAGCCTCAGCCAGCAGAGAGGCGTCGACAGTACCGGTGGCGGCCGGAGCTTCTGGCAGCTGCGGGTAGTCCTCCAAGGTCAGGCTTGGCAGCTCGAAGCGGGAAGAACCACAGCGAACGATGACCTTAGTGCCATCAAAGTGCATCTCTACCTGCTTATTCGGCAGCTTAGAGACAATGTCAGAAACCAACTTGCCGTTGACGGCGAAGCGACCGGGCTCATCGACCTCAGCGCTAATACGAATCTGAGTGGAGACCTCGTAGTCATAGCCAGCGAGCTGCAAACCATTGTCATCCGCGAGAAAAATCATGCCACGCAGAATCGGCTGAGTCGGGCGTGCAGGCAGGTTACGAGCAACCCAGCTCACCGCACCCGCGAGATCGTCCTTAGCCGCGCGAATACGGACTTCGGTCTGCTCCATCGTTCCTCCACCGGTATTGGATGTCTGTTATTAGCCGTCTTTTGTATTGTCAGCGCGCGATGTCAGCACACATGACTGGAGTTACAAATATTCCATCGTACAACTCTACTGCAGACTGCCAAAGAGCTCATTGAGTTTGTTGCAGTCCGTTGAGTGCTTAATCGTAGGTCTTAGTCGTTCTTGGGATTTTCGAAGTTGTGCGCCAGAGGTTGTTCGCCCGAGGTTGTGCGCAGGCCTCCTTTTATCTAAAAGTTTCTAGAGATTTTTAACGTTGGGAGGAGTAATAGGGGGTGTGCACATTGTGAAATTACATGATTCCCGCTGGTCTTCAGGGGTTTCAGACTGTGGATAACCAGTGTGTCTAGCTGTGGATAACTAGAGGTGTCTGTGGACACTGTTCGGACTCCAACTTTTATCCACAAAATTTGCTAGTTGTCCACAGCTCTGTGCACGGAAAAACCGCAGTTAATAACAAGAATTCCGCACTCCGAGCTCGAGGTATTAGGCCGTCCCGCGAGCTCGATCCCGAATGCGCGTGGTCAGGTCGTTGACCTGGTCCTTTGAGGGTTTCTTTTCCTGGATTTCCTTAACGATCTTGCGTTCAGCGTGCAAAACCGTCGAGTGGTCACGATTTCCGAACTCTCGCCCAATCGACGGCAGCGAAAGCTCAGTAAAGGACCTCGTCAGGTACATCGCAATCTGGCGTGCATGGGCAACCGGGCGAGTCTTGCCTGGGCCCACCAGATCCGCAACTGTGAGGTCGAAGTACTCAGCCGTGGTGGAGATGATGATCTCTGGGGTAATCTGCACCTCAATCTCATCAGCGCCGAGAATCTCCTGCGCAAACTTCAAGGTCACAGGCTCATGAATCATGGATGCATGAGCGCTGATCTGCAGTAGACGCCCTTCGAGCTCACGAATAGAAGACGAAGTGTTTTCCGCGATGTACTGGAGTACATCATGTGGAACTACCAGGTCAGACAGCTGCGCCTTCTTTGACAGAATTGCGATTCGGGTCTCCAGATCCGGGTACTGCAAATCTGGGTTGAGGCCCCATTGGAAGCGGGTGCGAAGGCGATCCTCCAGGGTCTTGAGCTCTCGTGGTGGGCGGTCGGACGACAGCACAATCTGGTGATTGGACTGGTGCAGGGCATTAAAAGTATGGAAAAACTCTTCCTGCGTACCTTCCTTGCCCTCCAAGAACTGGATGTCATCAATGATGAGCATGTCCAGATCGCGGTAGCGACGCTTGAAGGATTCCTGGGCGTCGTCACGCACGGAATTAATAAAGTCGTTGGTGAACTCTTCAGAGGAAACGTAACGAACCCGCAGGTTAGGGTACAAATGCTTGGCGTAGTGACCAATGCCGTGGAGCAGGTGTGTCTTGCCGAGACCGGAACCGCCGGAGATAAACAGCGGGTTGTAGGTGCGCCCCGGGGACTCGGCAACAGCGACAGCGGCAGCGGCGGCGAACTTATTCTGCGGACCGATAACAAAGGTCTCGAAGGTGTAGTTCGGGTTGAGCGTAGGCTCCTCGAAAGGCATGCTCATTTCCGTCGGAGTGCCGTGGCTTTCAGATTGGAAAGGGCTTGTGACCTGGCGCTGATCAGCAATAGTCATCGGATTTTCGGCCGATGAGTGCGAAAGTCCCTGTGCCATGGAATCGACGGCATCCATTGGACGACGCTGTGACTGGGCACCCTGCTGACTGTGGACATTCGGCTGGTGCACCTGGTGAGTCGGCGCCGATCCCTGGTGCTGCTCATGGAGATTAAAGTCGTTCGAACCAGCGTTGGGGAACGGGTAATTACGGCCAGACTGCTGCTGATTTGGCCGCTGGCGCTGAGCTTGCGGTGGACGTGAGGCTGTAGATGAGACCTGTTCGGAGTGCTGTGGAGACTGCTGTCCAGATGGTTGGACAGCCTCTGTTGCCTGGCCCTCATCTGCATCATCGGCAGGATCGGCAACGGTGATGACCGTTTCCAATTCTTCGCCGGTCAACGAGGTTAAAACAGTCTCAATAATGCCTTTGAGCTCTTCTTTTACCAGGGCTTGGACAACTGGCGATTGGGTACTGAGCAGGAAAAAACCCGGAAAGTCACCAGTGTGCGTTACCGACCGCAGCAGCGCCTTGTGCGGAGGGCGGAGCGGTGCAATACCTAACTCCGGCGCACCTTCTGGTGAAGTCAGGATGGAAACTACCTGCTCCCAGAGTCCGCCTGGCAATTCTGGTTGTTCGCTCACTGTGTGAATGTCCTTTTACATGTTTACGTTCGTCAAATTTATCGTGGCGACCTGTTTTGTGGAGTGCTTTGGGCATAGCAAAAGTGCCATGGATTCCCATTTGGGGGCTATTTTTTGTAATTCGCCCTGTGGGGTGTTTCTGCACAAGGCGGTATAGGCCCCGAGCAGGACTTCCACATGTTTGTCCACACCTGTGGATAAACCTTGTCGCTAATTGACTAACAGCTTATCCACAGTTTGCCCACAATGAAAAACGACCCCCTAGTCTGCGTTTACCTAGGTAAACGCGATATTTCCCCTGCTCGCTGTGATTCCTGGTGTGGAAGTTATCCACAGCTCAGTTGATACATGGCCTGTGGATTGCGGTGTATTGACTAGCATTTCCACAGGTCAACATCGGTACTGTCGAAGAACTTGGAAAAAGTTAGTCCAGGTAATTCCGGCGTGTTGATTTGAATTTTTCGTTCGATTCGACGTACCCTATCTGGGTGTTTCATATCCATTGAGATATGAGTCCGAGCTCGTGCTTGGACCCGACAGAACGCTTGTAGCTTTTAATCTGTCGGCAAGTAATTTTTCCGTGCATCACGGGAATGCGTCAGGCGCACTACTGCTTCGCACTCAAAGCGAGGGGTTACTGCGGTGTGCTCAGCGTGGACTCGTGGTCGTTTGAGTTTCAAGGAGTGTCAACCGTGTCGAAGCGGACGTTCCAGCCGAATAACCGCCGTCGTGCACGCGTGCACGGCTTCCGTACCCGTATGCGTACCCGTTCCGGTCGCGCCGTTGTGGCAGCACGCCGCAGCAAGGGCCGTGCCCGCCTGTCCGCTTAAGTAAGAGGACGCCGATTTCGGTGCTCCCTCAGAGCAACAAGCTGCGTTCTTCGCGTGACTTCACGGTCACTGTACGACGTGGACGCCGAATCGGACGCAAGACCTTAGTCTTGCATATTCGTGACACCGCCATTCTTGGCGGTGAAAACAAGACCGACACACAGATTGCCAGGTTTGGTGGTCCGCGTGTCGGTCTTGTCGTATCTAAAGCTGTAGGCAACGCAGTGACTCGTCACGCAGTATCTCGCAAGCTTCGCCATATCATGGCCGCGGCTGCGCAGGATCTTCCGTCCACCATGGACATTGTCGTTCGCGCGCTGCCCGCATCTGCCACAGCCACCAGCCAGGAGCTGTCCCACGATGTGCAATCGGCACTCGCCGCCTACGAACGCCGGCGCTAATTCGCTTGACGACGGCCCCCTTGCCCAGGTCCCCGGTGCACGTGTGGCTGAGAGGGCGATTCTCTTCTACCGCCGTCGTATCTCCAATCTGAAGCCAACGAGCACTTGTCGTTTTGAACCGACATGCTCCGCTTACGGTCTTGAGGCCGTGCGTCGCTTCGGAGCGTTCCGCGGTTTGTGGCTGACTTTATTGCGTATCTTTCGTTGTGCACCCTGGCATCCCGGTGGCTGGGACCCGGTTCCTTCCACATTCCCCGGCCTGGGTTCGTGGTTGAAGCGAATGCACAGGTAACCTCTAGTAATGCTTAGCCTTTGACAAGGCTTCGTAGACGAAGGCGCAAGTGCGCTGTCCCCTAAAGAACGGAGTGATCTTAGACCGTGCTCAATTTCGTGTATTGGCCGATTTCGGCCATCCTGTGGTTTTGGCATAAAGCCTCAGGATTCCTATTTGATCCCTCCTCGGGTATCTCATGGGTGTTGGCCATTATTCTGCTTGTGGTTACCATCCGTATCCTCCTGTTTAAGCCGATGCTGAACCAGCAGCGTTCTGCCATTAAGATGCAGCAGCTCGCTCCTGAGATGCAGGCAATCAAGGAGAAGTACAAAAACGACCAGCAGGCTCAGGCTCTTGCTATGCGCCAGCTGCAGAAGGAAATGGGTGTCAACCCGCTCGGTGGCTGCCTGCCGATTCTGGTTCAGATGCCTGTGTTCATTGGTCTGTTCCACGTGCTGCGTTCGTTCAACCGAACCGGTACGTCCGGTAATGCGCTCGGGATGTCGGTGGAGCAGAACTGGAATACGCCTAACTACATCTTCGGTGTAGATGAGGTTCAGTCCTTCCTTCTGGCTCGTGTGTTCAACGCTCCCCTGTCCAGTTCGGTTGGCATGGGTGAGGATCAGTACGCAGCTTTTACGGTGCCTGGTACGCCTGCGGACTTCACCCGCATGGACATCATGGTCGTTGCCATCCCGCTGATTATTATCGCGGCACTGGCGACGCACTTTAACGCGCGCATGTCGGTCGAGCGCACGCGTGCTCGCCAGGAGGCTGGTCTGGTAAAGCGCCAGGAAGGCCCCATGGGTCAGCAGATGGACATGATGAACAAGATGATGCTTTGGTTCTTCCCAATCATGATTCTTGTTACCGGTGCTTTCTGGCACATTGGTCTTCTGGTCTACATGGTGACTAACAACGTGTGGACCTACTTCCAGCAGCGCTACATCTTCGGCAAGCTAGACGAGGAAGAGAAGGAAGCTGTCGCAGCTAAGAAGGCTGCTAAGCGTGAGGCACAGGAGAAGCTCGCTCCGAAGGTTGGCCAGAAGCCAATCAACCCGAAGAAGGGCGGCAAGCGCCAGGGAGCGCAGAACGCGCAGCAGTCGCAGTCTGGTCAGGCTTCTACCGCGAACAAGGCTTCTAACCACCTTCCGGATGGAAACTCAGCGAAGGGACAGCAGGGTCCGGCTTCTAAACCGGCGCCGGGACAGAAGCCCGCGAATCGGAAGAAGCGGAAGCGCAAAAAGAAATAACTGAAGTCGCACCGCGCTTCGTCTACATAAGTTAATAGAACCAAAACGCCCCGCACTGAGTGTGGGGCGTTTTTGTTTGCCTTGGTCCGTGCCAACGAAAACAACGTCGCTGGTATTACATAGGTGTAATTTGATTTTGAGCGTGTGGAGCTTGGTGCCCATCTGCAGCCAATGTTTCACGTGAAACATCGATGTCGCACTGTCGTACACTAGGTGTGTTGAAAGCTCGACGGGTGGCGGCACTGCTGTCCCCATTGCGCAAGAAAGGTTAGTAGAACTGTTGAGTAACACCTCTAAAAACGTCGATAAGCAAATTGATTCCGCGCAGGTGGGTGACGCCAAGTTACCTTCGGTTATTGAGTCGCTGTTTGGAGAGAACGCTGATCGAGCGTACCGGTACCACACATGGTTGGCTGAGGAAGCTACCGTCCGTGGCTTGATTGGTCCGCGTGAGACCCCGAAGTTGTGGGATCGGCACATTATCAATTCCGCAGTGGTCGGCGAAGCTATCGGTAAAGGTCTTGAAGTCGCCGACATTGGCTCGGGGGCGGGTTTACCCGGGATTCCGCTCGCTCTTGCGCGTCCCGACCTGAAAGTGATTCTTGTAGAGCCGTTGCTCCGCCGTACTACTTTTTTGAATGAAGTTGTGGCAGATCTGGATCTGGACAACGTGAAGGTGGTTCGCGGGCGTGCGGAGGAAAAGGCGGTTCGTGCAGAGGTTGGTCAAGTTGATGTCGTTACCTCCCGCGCGGTTGCCCCCCTGGGAAAGTTGGCTGGGTGGTCACTTCCATTAGTGAAATCTGGCGGTGCGATGGTTGCGTTGAAGGGCGGGACAGCCCAAGAGGAAATCGATCGCGACGCAAAGTTAATTGCGAAAGCTAAGGGACTTAATCCTCGAGTCGTAGAGGTCGGCGGTTCTGTGTTGGGCACCCCGACGTACGCCGTGATTATTCAGAAGAAGTAGGTTTTAGCTCCCACTCCCCTAGCCTGTTCTGGACGCTTCTGTTTTTGATTTCGACATTGAGCAGCATAGTGCCGACGGGCTAGAGTGGGATAAGTATCGCGGTATGGCAAAAGCCTACCGAACAAAGTGGATGTTTCACGTGAAACAATTCCAAAATCGTCGGTGCCTGGCGGTGGTTGGGGCTTGACGATTACGCTTTTGCAGATAGTTACTAAGTTTTTATCCGCACTCCAGTGGCCATAATTGGTGATTGCTGTGCTTGTAAGGGGAATAGTTAATGAGCCGGAAATCCTGGCAAGACACACCCATCGCTGCGGCAGCTCAACGGGCAGCGCAAGTTAAGGCCCCGAACCGCTTATCTCTTCCACGCCCCGAGCGCCCCCGGCGTATCACCATCGCCAACCAGAAGGGTGGGGTCGGTAAAACCACGTCGGCAGTCAACATTGCTTCGGCGCTCGCGCGACATGGGCTCAAGGTTCTAGTCATTGATAACGACCCACAGGGCAATGCTTCTACTGCTCTGGGGATTGAGCATGTTTCCGGGACTCCGTCGACGTATGAACTGCTCATTGGCGAGTTGCAGATTGATGACGTCATTCAGCGCTCCCCTGAGTCTGAGAACCTCTTCTGTGTGCCAGCAACGTTGGACTTGGCTGGCTCCGAGATTGAATTGGTCTCGCTGCTCAACCGTGAGCGTCGACTGCTTGATGCTGTCCCGGATCAGTATCTCATCGACAACGGCTTCGACTTTCTCATTATCGACTGTCCTCCATCGCTCGGTCTGCTGACGCTGAATTCAATGACCGCTGCCAACGAGGTGCTAATCCCAATTCAGTGTGAGTTCTACGCTTTGGAGGGCGTGACTCAGCTGATGAATAACGTGCAGATGATCCGTCAGCATCTCAATCCGGAACTTCATATTTCCGCAGTGCTGCTCACTATGTTCGATGGTCGTACCAAACTTTCGGAAGAAGTGGCCAACGAGGTTCGTAATTACTTCGGTGAAGTTGTTCTACGTAACCTCATTCCTCGATCCGTGAAGGTGTCGGAGGCACCCGGTTACTCGCAGACCGTAATCTCCTACGATCCAGGTTCTCGCGGCGCAGTTGCCTATCTCGATGCTGCGAAGGAATTAGCAACGCGCGGCGACTATTCAGCAGTTTCGGGCGGAAGCGCCATTGGTCGAAAACCAGCTTCCTCCCCTACCCCATCGAATTCCACTGAGACAAACTAAAGCCACTAGGAGTAGTAAGCGATGTCGAATCAGAAAAAGGAGAACCGCAAGGGAGGGCTCGGCCGCGGTATCGCCGCGCTGATCCCAACTGCTCCGGCGGCTAACCCATCGGTAGGCGAGAGTGCTGCGGATATTATCTTTGGCCCGCGCCGTACCCTGGAAACGGAAAAGTCTGGAAACAGCGGAGCTGCCGACGTATTGGGCGCTGCGACGTCGGGATCCGGTACCCCTTTGTCTCAGGGGGAAAAGGCCGGAAAAACTGCAAAAGTTAGTCAGAGTAAGTCTTATGAGAATGAGGCATCAAAACGTCACAGTGACAATAGGAACATCGGTAAATCTAGCAATGTTTCACGTGAAACAATTTCTCCGACAGAGCCGCGAGTAGCCGGTCATGCTAGCGCTGAGACTACCGATGTAGACGCTGTGGCCGCAGCTGAGTTCGGGGCGACCTATCGAGAGGTTGACCTGAAGCTCATCACACCGAACCCGAAGCAGCCACGTGAGGTGTTCGATGAAGAGCCGCTGAATGAACTCGCACATTCCATTCGTGAGTTCGGTCTACTGCAGCCGATTATCGTGCGACCAATCCCTGAGGATAGTCGTGCGGAGGCACTTGAAGCGGCGCGCAAGGAGGACCCGAACGCACCGCAACCCGAGTTTGAAATCATCATGGGTGAACGTCGCTGGCGAGCTTCCCAGCGAGCTGGAATCGACACGATTCCTTCTATCGTGCGCGACACTCCAAACCAGGATATGCTTCGCGACGCCCTGCTTGAGAACATCCACCGCGTCCAGCTGAACCCACTCGAAGAGGCCGCTGCATACCAGCAGCTACTCGAGGAGTTCGGTGTCACTCAGGCAGAGTTGGCCGATCGCATCGGTCGCTCACGACCCGTTATCACCAACATGATTAGACTCTTGCAGTTGCCGGTGGAGGTGCAGCGTCGAGTAGCGGTTGGTGTCCTGTCGGCGGGCCACGCGCGTGCATTGCTTGGAATCAAGGCCGGTAAGGAAGAACAGCAGCGCCTGGCGGAGCGGATCGTCGCTGAAGGTCTATCCGTCCGCGCGACTGAGGAAGCCGTCACGCTACTCAATGCCGGCGAGCGACCGAAGAAGCAGCACCGTGAGCCGACTCCGCAGCCAGAGGTTCTCCATGATTGGGCTGACCGCCTGTCCAATTCATTCGATACAAAGGTTACTGCCCAGATGGGTAAGCGTAAGGGCAAGATTGTTATCGAGTTCGGTAACCTCGAGGACTTTGACCGCATCATGTCATTGATGAACCTCGAAGAAGAATAACCTCGTTTATCGTGACTGAACCATACATCGAGAAAATCTCGCTGGCCGACATCGATGGCATCTACCCGGAGACGATGTTGAGCTTGTTTTGGGAACAGGGCATGGAGCACATTCATGCCGCCACTGCCCTATCCCACTTCCCGACTGACCCACGGGAAGCTGATTCGGGCACCCTCAGGCTTGGTGAGGATAAAGCGCTCAATGGTGATTTAAAGCATTCGGGAGAGCAATCCCCTACTGAGCCAGGAGAAGTTAGTGAAAGGCCCTTAAATAGCGATTTAAGCCCTGATTTAGCCGCTCAGGTACGCCTGGAGAAAGAAGCGTGGCTAAATACCGTCTACCTTTCCTGGGGGCCATGCGGATATTCGCTACGACGGAAGCCACCCGCGTCGCTTATCAATGGGCAACCTGAGACCGTCGGCACGCTGCTGTTCGCGCCCCCGCGCTTCTGTCCGACAACGTTTTCCATGCCCTCCGGACCAATTTCGCCGGATGCGATTGCACTGACGAGTTTGCACTACAACGCCCTAGAGGTCGACGACGACATGCTCCGCGTGCTCATTGTGACTGCCTTGCACAAGCTCGCGTTGCGCGGAATTTCAGCGGTGGAAGCGTTCGGTTGCAGTGGCAACGCGGACTCAATGTCGGCGCCAATGCCGTCGTCGGACGCGCCTGACGACGGTGCGGAGAATCTAATCGCCGATTTCGAAGCGCAGCTCGAAGAAAAGTTAAATCCAAAGCCCTGTATCTCAGACTCATTGGCGGCGATTAACCATAATGCCGGTGATTTAATTCGCACGCGGACACTTCTTAACTCCGGATTTCGGGTTGTGACGCCCCACCCAATCCACCCGAAACTCCGCATTGAGTTGGATGCGGAACTCGACTGGGATGAAGAGATGGGGCACGCGCTGGATTTAAGCGCGAAGGAGCCTTTTATGCGTTCAAAACTGTTCAGCCTATAGCGACAGGTTTAATTGAACGGGTGTTTCTTTACGCCTTCTCTTCTTCAATGAGCTGGGCGAAGCTGTAAGCACCGGTCATTGGCTGCTGCTCCTCCTCGCCCAGGTATAGGCGCTTAACCGCGACAACAATGGATTCGGCAATGATGTCCCGCTGATCGGGCGAAGACAGGATTGCCACGTCATCCTCATTGGTCAGGTAGCCAACCGCAACTTCTACAGTGGGCATCCTTGTCAGACGCAGGAGATCCCACGTGCGGGCGTGCGAGCGGCAGTCCACCAACCCAGTACGAGCAACGATCTCGCGTTGAATAAGGCCCGAGAGCTGCTCACCCAGAATTGAGTTGGACCCCTTCATGGAGCCGAAGTAGAAAGTGGCGATACCGCTCGCACGGTTGTTGTGATAGTGGTCAGCCTGCAGCGAAATGAGTATATCGGCACCGAATGCATTAGCTATCTCAGCGCGATTCTCAATCGATGGATTGTCAGTACGAGGACGAGACAGAATGGTCTCGGCACCGGCAGCAACAAGGCGACCTTCAATGCGCGAAGCCAAATCCCACAGAATCTCTTCTTCAGAAATTTGGCCATATGGGCCGTCGACCACGATGCCCGATTCCCCTGCCCCGAGACTGGGATCGATGACGATGCGCTTACCAGAGAGCTTCGGACCCATCGAACGGAGTACTTCCTTTTCGTGGAAAGCATTTACCGAGCCGCCAGTAACCCTTCTACCCAAGTAGCTGAGCGCACGAAGGGTAACGGGGCCACAGATACCGTCAGGTTCCAACCCGTAGTTGAGCTGGTATTCACGCACAGACGCATCGGTCTTCGGACCAAAATGTCCGTCAACTCGCGCATCGTGAAAGCCAAGTTCCTGCAGGGTAGCTTGGAGGACGCCGACGTCCTCCCCAGTCATCTGTGACAGCGGGTCGTAAGACAGTACGCGGGCACCTAGAGTGTACGAAGCTTCCCGCAGCAGCCGCAGTGTGTTGTCTCGGATAACGCCATCGGCGTAGACACCACGAGATTGCTGGAACGCTAGGAGCGCGTCGCGCAGGTCCTCATCGAAGAGGTCATCATCACCAGACCATTGAGGTGAGTCTTCCTCGGCAGCTGAGCCCTTCCAGTTAGGCAGAAGACCAAGACGGGCCAGGGTAGAGCGTACCTCGGCGACTCGAGGTGACCGATCGCCCACCTTCAGAAACTCTGGCACGAAAACTCCCTTCCGAACTCCACAATCATACTCAGGGCATTGTGGGAACACACCATCCTTAATCGGTACTACCGGCCAATGACCCAAACGGAACGTCGAGTAAGAAAAACCCGAAACTTCCTTAAGGGCTTGATCGGCAATAACTCCTAAGTTGGCGGTGACGTGGCCCTTTCACAATATTTATGAAGGCGTAAATCGCCTTTTCCAGCCAGAGTACCAGGTCGCTGGCCCAAATTGATTGTTACGGGCGCGCGTCGGTCAGCCCGACAGCAAAACCCCAGGTTTAACACTAAATCACAAACACAACTTCCGTCACATTCTAATGGAGCGTGCCCGGCGGAGTCGGAAGTAGGGAACTGACGGGTGGATAGTCGCGACCTTGTATCAAAAAGGAGCAACCCTAAGTTTTTCTAAAGGTGCTTTTCAATAAGCTTCACGATCTCGCCCTTCGGGCGAACACCGCGAATCTCTTCAACCTTCTTGCCACCCTTGAACAGGAGCAGGCTTGGGATGGACATAATCTGGAACATGCCGGCCAGTGCACGTTCCTCATCGACGTTGACCTTGGCAATGACGGCCTTGCCGTCGAGCTCGGCCGCTACTTCGTCGAGAACGGGAGCAATCTTCTTGCACGGGCCACACCACTCTGCCCAGAAATCAACGAGTACCGGCTTATCGGATTCGATGACATCGGACTTAAAGGTGTTTGCGGTCACGGTTACTGGAGCCATGAAGTACTTCTCCTCAGAATGAGCTCGGATGAGTTCTTAGTGGTTTTGGTTTGTGGTCTTGATTCTAATTTTTCAACCTAGTTTCTTCAGCTTCGCGTACCGATTAGAGCACTAGGAGCACTAAAAATTAGGGCTTCCGATGGTGCGAATGAAGTACTAAATTGTTAATTAATGGTGTTCTTGAGGGCACTGCGAGGGCACTGCGAGGACACTGCGGGGGCACTGCGAGAACACTGCACGTATCGCATCGTTCCGCTTCGCAATGCGCCTATTAAGTCCGAGTAGCCAACAATTGAGATGGCCGACTATCGGAAACCCCAACGATTGGATGCTGTCAACCATTGGGTGTAGCCAACAATTGGCGCTATCCAATTATCGGGTGTTCACGCAGCTAAATAAGGTTTCCAAGCGTCAGCTACCGCGCAACGGTTTCCAAGTAGTGCTCAGCATCCAGCGCAGCCTTGCAGCCGGAACCGGCGGCTGTAATCGCCTGCTGGTAATGCGAGTCAACGACATCGCCCGCTGCAAAGACGCCCTTGAGTGACGTCTGCGTACTCGGGGATGCGACCTGAATGTAGCCATTCTCATCGCAATCCAGCTGATCGCGAACCATCTGCGAACGTGGCTCGTGGCCAATTGCTACGAACATGGCAGTCACATCGAGGACGGACTTCTCACCGGTAACAGTATCCTCCAGCTCGAGGCCAGTAACCGATCCTTCGGCTTCACCAAGAACCTGGGATACAACCTTGTTCGTCGCAAAGCGAATCTTGTCATTGTTCTGAGCGCGGTCGACCATAATCTTGGATGCGCGGAACTCATCGCGGCGGTGGACAATCGTCACCGAACGGGCGAACTTGGTAAGGAAGGTCGCCTCTTCCATCGCGGAATCACCGCCACCGATGACGGCGATATCGTGGTCGCGGAAGAAGAAACCATCGCAGGTAGCGCAAGCGCTGACACCGTGGCCCAGCAGTGCCTGCTCACCCGGAGCGCCGACATAGCGCGGAGCGGCACCGGTTGCCAGGATGACGGCGTGAGCCTTGTGCTCTTCCTCGCCAACCCAGACGGACTTGATATCGCCGATGAGATCCATGCGGTCGACAATCTCCATACGCAGGTCAGCGCCAAAACGCTCAGCCTGTGCGCGCATCTGATCCATCAGCTCTGGCCCCATGATGCCCTCGGAGAAACCTGGGTAGTTCTCCACGTCGGTAGTCGTCATAAGCAGGCCGCCAAACTCGATGCCCTCGAACACCACAGGCTTCAGGTCGGCGCGGGCTGCGTAGGTGGCAGCCGTGTAACCGGCGGGACCGGAACCGACAATTATCAGGTCGTGAACGATATCGCTCATGAAGACTCCTATAACTTTTATTTCTCACATCACATCGCGCACAGTGATGCTCAGTAGTAAGCAAATTTTTCAGCTCCGGCAAAGAAACTACCGGAACCAGCTACCTCAACCAACATGAGCCCAGCTGTTCCTATTCCCCCAACCTCTCCCTACCCCGCCTTTCTTAGACCACCTGCACTTCTTCCAACTGGCGTCGAAGCGTACGCCGCGCCCGCGCTCGCCGAGACTTCAACGTTCCGCTCGGTTGCCCAATGCTCCGAGATGTCTCCTGCAGTGAATAACCGAAGATGTCCAAGTACAACAGGGCGTCCCGCTGATCCGAAGGCAACTGCTCCAGTGCTGCGGCCATAGTCACACGTAGCGGGACATCTGGGCATGGCACGGCCCGCGAAGTCAGAAACGTCTCAAAATCTTCATCCTTATCGCAGAGAGGGACCTCGCCGAAGCGACCGCGATTGTGGTCAATGCAAGCATTCTTCACGATGCATGTCAGCCACGTCGCTACCGTCGAACGGCCGCGAAAACTGGCAGCCCCCGCAATTGCTCGTGCCAACCCCTCCTGAACCCCATCCAAGGGGTCGAAATCATCTCGACGATAACGCCGCGCCATAGCTACCAACTGCGGGTAATAGCGCTGTGCCAGCACCGCAAACGCTCGCCGATCCCCCGCTAGGTGCGCCTTCAACAGTTCACGATCAATCTCGTCTGCCGTTGCATGCTTTCGCGTGCCGACGACGCCATAGTCCCCCAGTCGCCGACCCATGTGGGCCTTGCGGTGACTGTCCCCAATTCGTTTTCTTCCCCCAAAGTTCATGGCTCCTATGCAAACACGAAACCCGCACTCTCCGCTCGGCAAAACTGCCGTGGAGACCGCGGGCTGTGGATGAATTTCAAAACGTCCCAGTAGTTGTGGATAACTTGGGACAACTTAAACTGTTGCCGCTTAAGGCGAGTTCAGAACGTTATTCCGTACCACGCACCTGGATGTCGCCAATAGCAACTGGCAGCAACGAATCCGGAGATTGCTCAGCCAGATCTCGGTTACCGATAAGTGGGTTGTCGGCATCGGAATTCTGCATTTCAGCATCAGAATCAGTGTCGGAGTTGCTGTCGGCTACTGACTCCGCGGCCGTCGGCAAGCCGGAAATCCAGATAACAAGGTTCTCCCATTCGGTGTCATCGCTATCGATGTCGATGGTCGTCGTACCCGAGGTGGCGGTTGCGCTTCCGAGAACCGTGGTGTCGTCCAAGTTCGTTGTGCCAGCATCGCGAAGACCGCGGACCTCAATCTGTGCGCCCGGGGTCGCTACGACCTTGAGCTCACGGATGGTTGCCGGTCCATCCAAAGTGACCTGAATACCGACACCCGGTTTGAAGTCCTCCGGGCGATTGCCGAACTGGCTGAGGTAGTTGGAGGAAACCCAGAAGCTGTTCTCGTCATCATCGATGGTCAGCTTAGCCATGTCGGGATTGTCCGGACCGGCTGCCGGGTTATCGGTATCGGCTTGCCACTCGCTAGCGTCGGCAAGCGAAAGCGTCGTGACTGGAGCTGGGCCGCGTCGTACGGACTCGGAGTTAATCGGTGCGTCGGAGGAACGGTTGACCAGACCGAAGATACCGGCGGCGACAAGCGCGCCAACAATGACTACACCAACAACGATGGCGCCAGTGCTGAATGCGCTGGTGCGATTTTGGGTGCGGCCAGTAGGAGCCTTGGCTGCGGCGTTGGCATCGACGGATTCGCGCGCACCCGTGTCAGTGTTGATGGCGGGGAACTCCGAGGAATCGGGGCCGAGCGCTGCAGCGCGCAAATCCTCCGCAAGCGTGCGAGCTGGAGACACCTGCCCATGGAAATCCTCCGGACGTGTCTGCTTCGCGTGGTCGATAGCAGCAGAAATATCGGAGGGGATGTTCGGCACGTTGCAGAACAGTTCATCGATGACCGAGAGCAGCGCGTTGTAGTCCGAACGCTGCGAGCTATTGGGCAAAACGATGGGGAAAGCGTTGTAAATGTGGCCATCGCTACTAATGCGTAATTGTCCAGGCTTGTTTGTAAGGCCGAGGCAACGTCCGGATTCGTGGGCGTCGGCAATTGTCTCGGCAAGCGATGCTACTGCGAGTGCCAGAGCATCCGGGTGGGCGGCCTGATCGAACCGTTCAATACCGATACTGCTGGTCCAGTCGGCGACGATGAGCACTTCGGTGCGCGTCTTCGCGACACTGTGAATCCGTGACATACCGGCGCCGGCCAGATCACGCAGCTCATTGGTCGTCGTCGCAATTTTCTGAGCAGCGACCGACGGCGAAGTGTCGTAGTACGGCAGTGCAATCGTGTCGACGAAAACAAGGGCGACATCTGTGTTGTCGGGATCGCCCATATCCATGGCGCGCCACAGGCGCAGACCGGGATAGGTCGCGATTTCGGAACGCAGGCGGAAACGACCAGCTGAGACCATCTCGCCCGGCACATAGCGGGTGGGGCGAGAACCCTGCGTCGGCATCGGTGGCAGCAGCGGCGAGGCGGTGAAGCCCTCGTTGGCCAGACCCGTGGCCTCGCCGATGAGGTTCGACGGGGCAATCGAGAAGGCGTCAGCGGCGAAGCCACGCTCGCGCTCCATGTCGTCGCGGTCGGCGACGGCATTGTCAGCGGCATGGGGCTGTGGAGCAAAGCGACGAAGACCCGGAATGCGGCCGAGGAAGCCTCCCAGAACGCGAACCTCTTCCAATGGGGCCTGAGCGAGCACCACACCGGTACCAATGAGGAAGACCACGCCGGTGACGATGGTCTGCAGCAGCACGCCAAAGGAGCCGAAGAAATCGAACAGCCCGAGGTCGGTCAATGCGAATGCGCCCCAGGCAACGACGACACCGACAAGCGATGCCCCCAGCGCCCACAGCACGGTGTGAATGGTCGCTTTACTGTCCAAGTGTCCGAGTGTGCGGCGCAAGAGCAAGAAGCCAATTACTGCACCGGCGACGAAACCGAAACCGTTGGCGGCACCGAGCAACACGACGACGGTCTCGTCGTCAGAAGCCAGACGAGGGGCGAAGAACGAGAGAATTACCTTAACGGTGGTAATTCCGAGGATGATGAAGGTCGGTGTCCAGGCCTCTTCACGGGCGTAGAAAACGCGCAAGTGCAGAAGCACAATGGCGTATGGAATAAGCGAGAACGCCGAGAACGACAGCGTCCAACCGAGAATCTCCGCAGTTTCGCGGGGGAACTCCAGGTACGCGAAAAGACCGACGGCGATGGGGCGGCCGAATGCGGTGAAGAAAGCGACAATCGGCACCAACGCGATCATGGTCAGGCGAGTACCGATGGACAGATCGCGCACCACTGCTTCATCGTTGCCATCGGCTGCATTGCGGGACAGGCGCGGCATGATGGCGGTCAGCAACGTGACGCCGATGATGCCGTAGGGCACCTGCAACAGCAACCACGCCTGCTGGTAAATCGTCGGAGCTGCCTTGGAGGCGGTCGAGGCAATGTTGGTGGTGATGAAGTAACCGGCCTGAGAAATTGCCACGTAGGTGATGATCGCGACACCCATGCCGGTGAACTGCTTGATGCGGTCGTCGATACCCCACAGCGGACGCAAATCAATGCCCGCGCGTTTGAGGTACGGAATCATGATGGCTGCCTGAATGACGACACCCAGGGTGGTACCAAGACCCAAGAGCAGAATGTGCGGATCGGACAGGGAACCGTCCGAATCCGGACTCAATTGGCCGGGCAGGAGCAGATACAGCAAGAGCGTGGCAATGGCCACGACGTTATTGGCGACAGGTGCCCACGCACCGGGTTTAAAGATTCCCTTGGTGTTTAGCACCGCCATGAGCAGCGCAAATATGCCGTAGAAGATGATCTGCGGCAATAATAAGAACGCAAATGACGTCGCCAGCGGCACGTTGACCTTACCGGCCTCATTAAGGCTCAATCTGGTCAACAGCGGTGCACCTATCACCGCCAGCACCGTCACCACTGCCAGCAGTGTCATGGAGACGGTCAAGAGACGTCTAATGAAGGCGGCACCGTGATCCGGATCTTCCTTCTCCGCACGCACCAACACCGGCACCACCAGAGAAGTCAGCACCGCGCCGAGGACGATTTCCGTAATCAGGTTCGGCAGTGTGTTGGCGACGTTGAAGGCTGAAGCGACAGCCGGACCCAGCGTCGCTCCGATAAGCAGGTTTCGCAAAAAGCCCGTAATGCGCGAGATCAGGGTAGCGACCGCCATCGAGCCCGTAGAGGCGACGATGTCCGAGTTCGACTGTCCCTGATTTGCGTCCGGCGTCGAGCTCGCGGAGGAATCGCTGGAAGCGGTTGCTGTCGCAGTCGCTGCCTTTGCTGCCGAAGGTGACGTTGATTCCGTCTTCGCGTCAGCGGCGACACCGGCGTCTGTCTTATGGCCGGATACGCGAGTCAGATCCGGGGCTGCTTCGGCCGGCTGAGATTCAGCCGTTGGCCGCGCCGCCGGAACCGGAGCCGGTGGCGCAGGGCGCCGAATGCGGCCTCGAAGTCCAGATTTATGCGCGTCTGAGTCAGTCACATGTCCTATTGTTGCTTAAAAGGGGGTCTATTTCCGAAAGTACTGTGACCGTTTTGCGGCAAAAAACCCACCAACAGTGACGATGACGAGGGTTACGATGGCCAAAACCCCGACTGAAGCGCCCGATTGAACAGAAATACTCACTGATTGAGAAATGGGCGTGCCATTGGGTGATTCGAGCCACAGCAACAAGTTGTGGGAATTTTCCCCACTATCCCGTGGCCGATCCCCCTCTGGCGCATTGGTTGCCGGAGTGGATTCTGCATCATCCCCCGACTTCGGAGTGAACTGAATAGTCACCGCCCCCTTGGCGGGGATGGCGGCCTCATACTTCTCCTCCATCACCGAATCTCCAACGCCGACGCGCACGAATGCGGGAACCGGCAGTGGCAGGCCATTGCGTGCCAGCACCGCAATCGGTGACAGCTGAGTTGCGCGGGTGTAGACACCGCCGGGAGCTACCAACGTCACTGAATTGCGCAGGCGTCGAGTCATAATCAGTGTCTGGTCGCTGAGCTCTTCGCTATGCCTCTGCACGTCAGTTGACTGCAGCTGATTTCGACGGCCGAGAGTCGTAAACGAGCGCAGTAAGTCGTGTCGCAGTGGGCGGGTGAATTCATACCGTGTCAGCGCCACGTTGGAATCATTGGACATGATCGTGGTCAGGTCAGTGATTTCGCGGGAGGCCATCTGAGCCTTCTCCACGAGCGTCTCACTCACCGGAGCGGGATCGGCAATCTCGTCAGTTGGGGTGACAGGACCCGCATCCAGGTCGCGAGCAGCAGCGGTGATGGAGTCAGTCAGCGGGGTCGGCTCCGCCAGGTTGGCGTCCACTGCGTCCCGAATTGCGGCCATGAAATCCTCAGCGTCGCCTGCGCGTGGATCCCAGCCCGCTGGTGGGGCTGCCACGACAGCCGCGCGAGGGTCACTCGAATCGGTCAGTGATTGAAACAGAGTGCCAATCGCTGTTTGCATCCGCGCAGCCTCCGAGTCGATTCGGAAATCGTAGCGTCCGAGCAGATTCGAATACGCCACTGTCTGTGGGGAGCGTCCGGTCGCAGCCAGCGAGGCCGCCAATGTCCCGGGGAGAGCGAAGGCGCGGCTGCCGTCGACAAGCACGCCGCTGTGACCGGGCTGCAGTGTCTGACCATCGGCGGTGATTGCAGTGTTGTCCGCGACTAGCACGGTGGTGCCGTGTGCGGCCTCGGGTGGAGTGGGCGGAGGCGGGGTCGTTTCGCCGGTGTCTACGCGGTCTTCGAACGCGCGCTCCGGAGAGGTCCCGTTCAGAGCCGTTGCCGCTGAGTACAGCGGGGTGCTTTCCGACGTCACGAATCCCTCGGCCGGCAAATAGACACCCGGCAGTGCCTGGACGTTCAAATGCTTGCCGATAGTCTGCTGACCAGCGGCGAGTGCCTCCATGGAAAGCTCTCGATCCCCCACGCGAGCCACGGCGCTGGTATCAGTGCCGCCCCACGGCAGCGACAGTGTGCAGGTGTCCTGCGTGAGATTGTGCAGTCGATTGAGCCAGGCGGCGGCACTGTCACTGGCGGGCATATGCGTGAGATCGGTGTCGTCCGTGCTGCCCCAGGAATCACGCAGTCGCGGAGAAGCCTTCACAGGACTTGGACGACTGGTGCCAATCCAGTAGTCGCGGGTCATTCGGGAGATTGCATCAAGGGTCTCCGGATCGATGGCGATGCAGGTCGATTCCCGCAGCCTTTGCCCATCGGGACCGGCGAAGCCCTTTTCCAGCGAGGTGAGCAGGCCGTCAAGGCGGCCACCGCGCTCGAGAGAATCGGCCAAAGAATTGTCGGTGAGGATCAGATTCGGCGACGCGGGTGCGTCACCGGTCTCACCGCCGACCAGTGGCACTGGCTGGCTAATGGGCCAAATCAGAGAAAACGGCACTGGGCCGCGGCGGGTGGGCCCGTCGGAGTTGTCAGTACTGTCCTCGGCACCATCGCTGGAACCGTCTCCATCACCAGCTTCGGTATCGCCGTCAGTCTCATCATCGGCAGGTGGCTCCGGTTCGGCATCCGTGGCCTGCGGATCTGTCACGGGCAGTAACACACGCGTCTCTGCCAGGAGGCGGTCGATGTCATCGACCGGCCGACCATTGGCATTGATGAGCAAGGGAAATGTCCCGGCCTCCGTGATGTCGAGGCCTTCTGGGGTCGGTGCGGAAATAGGAACCTTCAGCGTAATCTCGCGTGTCTCCCCAGCCTTCAGCTTGATGGGAGCACTGAAATCCCCGGCCACATCGAACACCGATTCCGGCTCGGCGAGAATCGTCCGCGCATCCGCGGACGAAGCCAGCGCGTCGGCTCGCTGCAGGCGCAGGGAAACATTGCTGATATCCGCATCGGAGGTGTTGTGCACCTGCACCTTGATGGTCAGCGTCGAATGCAGAGCTGCGACACGCGGGCTGAAATCGGTTATCGAAAGCCGAAGGGGACCCTGTTCACCGACGCGATTGGTGGCACTGCCCCACAACTGCTCATCCTGCGCAAGAGCTGGGGGCGCAGCGGCCGTCGGCAAGCATAGTACGAGCGCTGCGGTAGCGGCCGTGACCTTACGAGCAACAGTCCTTGGCAATTGCAACCTGAACATGTGCAATCACCTCGGTGTCTGCCGACCTGCTCGCTTTTCCGCGCGGGCGAGATCGGGCAGCAGATTATGAGCGCGCCGGGCCAGTTTACGTTCGTCAGCGTAGGCCAACCGTTCCACGAGGGTATCCACAGGAACCCACATAACCTGGGTGACCTCGGGGTCTTCGTCGTTCAAATCGCCATCGACGTAGCGCAGAAGGTGATGGTGCACGGTCTTGTGAATCCGCGTGCCATCGGAGACAAACCAGTAGTCAATAACGCCGAGCTCTTCGATGACTTCGCCGCGAATGCCCGTCTCCTCCCAGACCTCGCGTTCGGCGGTGGAGTCGAAAGCTTCGCCGGGCTCGACATGGCCCTTGGGCATCGACCACAGCAGGCGCCCGCGGCGGTCGTGACGACCAATCAGCGCGACATAAATCCGCGACAGGTCGACCTTGCCGCCCTCGCCGACCGCCTCGGCCAGACCCGAGACGACCAGTCCGCCCGCCGAAGTCTCAATCGAGGTCTGCATCGGCGCTGCGTTCTGGGAGCGCGATGACTGCGCGCGGCGATTGTTCGTGCGCTTCGGCTGTGCCTTACGACGGCGATTGTGCCTATCCTGACCGTGTTTGCGGCCACCTCGATTGTTCGACTGCTGCGAGGCGCGTGTGGACTTAGGTGACTTGGAAGATCGCTTGGCATCGCCAGAGTTTGGCTTGGCCTTTTTGGAGCCCTTGGCGCCGGAGCCACTGCGCTTTGCGGAATTTCCGCTGGTAGTAGCGCTATTGGTGTTGGTGGACGCGGAAGCGCCACCCCCTCTGCGCGGTCGCCGACGACGTCGACGGTTCTTCGCCGCCGAGTTGTCATTGCGTACCACGTTGTTCATTCCCCTTAGACTACCGGGTTTACAGGTATAAGCGGGTATTGTGTCGGTCGTGACACAATCGACTCCTTCAACGACAAATGGTGACCAGCCCGTGGACACTGCGTCCCACGGCGCTAATTCGGCAGCTGCCGACGTGGATCCACAGGTGCGCAGGACCGCAATGCTGGCAGTGGCTGATCAGGCGATTGCCAAGGAGTCGGAGATCCTCGATTCGCTGGCGGCTGCGTTTAGTGCAGCCGGCCATCGCCTGTACCTCGTGGGCGGTTCTGTGCGCGATGCGCTTATGGGACGCCTAGGCGTGGATCTAGATTTCACCACTGACGCGCGCCCGGAGGTGACGCGCGCGATTCTCGATGACTGGGCCGACATCGTCTGGGATACCGGTATTGAATTTGGCACGCTGTCCGCAGAGCGCCATGGTCGTCAGGTGGAGATCACCACGTTCCGTGCGGATACGTACGACCAGGTCAGTCGCAATCCGGAGGTCACTTTCGGCGACACGCTGGAAGGCGACCTAATCCGACGCGACTTCCGTTGCAATGCCATCGCCGTTGAACTGCATGGCGACGGCACCCGCACCTTCCTCGACCCGCTTGGAGGTTTCGAGGATCTTGTCGCGGGTGTGTTGGATACCCCGGGTGCGCCGGAGGTGAGCTTTGGCGATGATCCCCTGCGTATGCTGCGTGCCTGCCGTTTCGCGTCCCAGCTCGGGTTCGATGTGGCACCGCGTGTGCTCAAAGCGCTGAAGGAAATGTCCAGCGAAATTGACCGCATCACGGTTGAGCGCATCTCCACCGAGCTGAACAAGCTCATCCTGGGGGCAGATCCCAGCCGCGGTATCGACCTGATGGTGGAATCCGGGTTGGCCGACCGCGTGCTGCCGGAGATTTCCGACATGCGCATGACGCAGGATGAACACCGCCAGCACAAGGATGTCTACCAACACTCCCTGCAGGTCATGCGTCAGGCAATCGACCAGGAAGAGCCCGGTGAACCGGACCTCGTGCTGCGCTGGGCGGCACTACTGCATGACTGCGGCAAACCAGCCACCCGCGCCTACAACGAGCAGGGCAATGTCACCTTCTACCAGCACGAGGTCGTCGGTGCGAAGCTGGTACGTCGCCGCCTGCGCAAGTTGAAGTTTCCGAAAAAGATCAGCCATGAAATCTCCCAGCTGGTTTACCTGCATATGCGCTTCCACGGCTATGGCGAGGGCAAGTGGACGGACTCGGCGGTGCGACGCTATGTCAACGATGCCGGAGATTTGTTGGAACGACTCAACAAGATCGTGCGGGCTGACTGTACGACGAGGAACCGTCGTAAAGCAGCACGCCTTGCGCGAGCCTGCGACAGTCTGGAAGCGCGAATCGAAGAGCTCGCCGAGCAGGAGGACCTCGCGCGCGTCCGCCCCGACCTGGACGGTAACGAAATCATGGAAATTCTGGACTTGAAGCCCGGCAAGGAAGTCGGACAGGCCTGGAATTACTTGAAAGAGCTGCGTCTGGAGTCCGGTCCGCTGGAGCGCGAAGATGCTATCTTGGCCCTGAAGAAATGGTGGTACGAGCAGTCCGGTGAGCAGGCTGAGAGCGAAAGTGAGAGCTAATGGCATCGATTAATCCGGAAAACCTCTATGGCGACCGGCTCTTTACCAGCCTCGAGCGCAACGACCCAGCCGCCGGTATGCTGCTGCTCGCAGCACCCGGCATGCTCTCACCGGAGTTTGCGCGCTCGGTGATTTTCCTCATTGAGCACGACGAACACGGCACTCTCGGTGTCGACCTCACGCAGCGTTCGCAGACGCCTGTGCACAATGTGCTCGAGCCCTGGGCACCGCTGATGGCTAAGCCGCCGGTGTTCTACGTCGGGGGGCCGGTCAACCAGACGCAGCCAATCTGCATTAGTGTGGTGCGAAATGGCGCTACCCTTCCTGATGAGACGGACAGTATTACTGGGGCACCGTTGATGGAACGCATCGCCCACCGGTTTGCGCTGGTCAACCTCGGTGTGGAGCCGGAGGACGTGCGCGACCGCATTGATGGCGCGCGTATCTTCGCCGGTTACGCAGGCTGGGATCCGGGTCAGTTGGAAGACGAACTCGACCGCGGGGATTGGTACGTCGCCCCTGCCCTGCCCTCCGATGTACTTGCCCCTGCTGCCGCTGACATCTGGGGTGATTGCATGCGCCGTCAGCCCTGGCCGCTGCCGTTGTATGGCACCTATCCCGTAGATGTCCGCGACAACTAAATGGGTGAGAACATCAATATAGAAGGAAATAGCGCCGAGGTAAACGCCACTGCAACTAGCGACCGCAGTGACATAGCCGCCGGTATTCGGCAGACACTGCCCGTCGGTATGGGGCTTATTCCGCTGGGGCTCGCATTCGGCCTGCTTATCGCACAGACTGGTTTTAGCTGGTGGTGGGCACCAATTTTCTCCATCGTGGTCTATGCCGGGTCGATGGAATTTCTCGCTGTTGGCCTGGTTATGGCCCATACGGGTCTGTTCGGCTGTGCCGTGACCTCGTTTATGGTCAACTTCCGCCACGTCTTTTACGGGCTGACGTTCCCACGCGACCGGATACGGTCCCGTCTCGGCCGCGCATACTCGACATACGCGCTAACCGACGAGTCGTATGCCATTGTCTCTGCAGCGAATCCAACCGAAAAGATGTCGGGCCGTCAACTGTTGACGATTCAGATTCTCTGCCAGTTACTGTGGGTGGGCTCCGGCATTATCGGAGCGCTGACGGGTGCAGCACTGCCCGAAGGTATCCGCGGTGCCGAGTTCGCACTGGTTGCGCTCTTTACGGTGCTGGCCATGGACGCCTTTGAGACCTCCAAGGACTGGTCACTACCCCTGACCGCTATCGTTTGCACGTTGGTCGGGTGGCTGATTAACCCGAACCAGATGCTGGTCATCGGGTTGTTGATGTACTTCGGCATGCTGCTATTGCGCGTGTGGTCACCACGAGTGGATCAAGTGATGCGCATGACGTCGGCAAGCGAGCAGCGTACGACGGAGGGAGAGCGAGCATGACCGCGTTGCCCGATACCGGATATGTAATTGCCGCGCTCTTTGCGATGGGTACGGTGACTCTCGCGCTGCGCGCGCTGCCGTTTGCATTCGTGCGTACTCTGAAGGGGTCTCCCCTGTTCGAGTTCCTCGGCACGACCATGCCGGTGGGAGTCATGGTTGCGTTGGTTGCCTACACCGTCTTTGGACGGTTGGGGCTCAGCGGCGAGGGTGGCGACCCCGGGGCTGCCTGGGCCGTGCCTGTGGCGCTGGTGGTCACCATCTTTTTGCACTGGTGGCGGCGCAACACCGTAATCTCGATATTTGTAGGCACGGCGCTGTATATGGTCCTCGTGAACCTTGTCGCGTGACTACACGCGCAGGTGACCGACGCGCTGCCAAGCTGGATCGTAATCGGTATCGACGACGTACTCGCCCTCGGTCCACGTCTCTGCAACAGCTCGCAGACCCGTCTCCGCATCAGATGCCGGGTCAATAAAGAAGTGCATCAGAGCCATACCATCGGACTGCTCAGTCGCGACAAAAATACCCTTGTCCTCAGCGATGACCTCAGCGGCAGCGGTATTGAACTCGGAGAGGGATTCCTTCGACGCGTCCGTCGGCAAGCCCTTGTCATCAATGTGAGCGAGCATAAGCTGAATCAGCACGTGCTGCGTCATAGTCGGGCTCACCAGCTGCGTAATCGGTGCGCGAGTGGCGACGAGAAGCGGCTGGCCGTTGGCTTCGGCATCAATGGTGAGCCACTCCGGGCACTCTTCCGCGAGCTGCCCGATGACGCCGCCCAGCTCCGGCAGCGGAATGGCATCCTCTGGCTCTTCGCCAGCGAAGGCGAAACCGCGCAGCCACAGGCCGAAGTCCTCTTCACCGAGAGCCAGCTGCAGCAGCGTGAAACCGAGCTGAGCAACCAAGCGCTCGCCGTCCTCCAACTGAGCAATTGCCGGGAACAACGGGTGGAACAGGCGAACGTCCACTGCCCCATGGCCAGTACTAACAGCGACGCGGGCATCTGCCGGATCGACCTCGGCCGGAGCGTCGGCGTCGAGAGCACCCTGTGCAACCAACGTGGCCGCGACATCTCCCAGCGACAGCTTCATCGTCGGATCCGCCTGGCGGAGGTCGGTGAAAGACCACACCGCGCCGTCGTCAGGCGCGGCCTCCAGCCAACGGCGAGCGACCGGGCGCAGCTCCGGGTCACCCGCAGCGCTCACAGTCAGAAGATGGCGAGAGTACGGAGCGCCGGCCTCAAAACCCCAAATGAGGCGGTCATTAATAGCGGCGATGCGGCCGCCGACTTCCTTCTGGACGTCAATAATTTCTACATCGGCAGCGTTCGGAGCGCCATCGACACCGAGCTGCACGCTAAACATTGCGTCGAGTGCATCGGCGCCAAAAGAGTTCCACCACGACCAGAACTCATTGATCGCGGTCTCTTCTGCGGCGCGCTGCTCCGGGGAGAATGGAGCCGGATTCTCATTAGCCATACTGGATTTCACACTTTCGTTTGCTCGTTTAAAACCGAACCTTATGTTGTGCGCCCCAGTATATGTGCGAAGCCGGATTCGTCTTCCAGCTATGTGTCTCGGCTATGTGCCCAAAACCGCGTTAAGCTGGCTGGCGCTCCGGTTCGGCTTCGGCTTCCTTGCCCCAACGAGCGGCGTAGACCGCACAGATCATCAGCTGAACCTGGTGGAAAATCATTAGCGGCAAAATGTAGAGGCTGGCATCGGTGCCGAAGATAACTGCGGCCATTGGCAGGCCGGTGGCCAGGGACTTCTTCGAACCGCAGAATTGAATGGCAATGCGATCCTTGCGGTCGAAGCCCATCTTCTTTGCGACGAAACCGGACAGCCGCAAAACGAACTCCACCAGCACTACCGAGAGCACACAGAGGATGACAATGTCGCCGGCCGGCACCTTCGACCAAATGCCCTGCACCATGCCCTCGGAGAACGCGGCATAGACAACCAGTGCGATGGAAAGTCGGTCGACGTTCTTGGTCGTCTTCGCTGCGGCGAACTTGAAGGTCCAGCGACGAGTGAGCTGGCCGATTGCAAATGGCAGCAGCAATTGCAGCGAAATATCCAAGAACACCGACGAATCAACGTGGATACCACCGCCGGTGGCCATCAACAGCATCACCAGCACCGGTGTGACTACGATACCCAGCAGGTTAGAAGCCGAGGCGCTGACGATTGCGCCGGCGACATTGCCCTTGGCGATGGAGGTGAAGTTCACACTCGACTGCACCGTTGACGGGGCCAGCGTCATGTACAGAATGCCCAGGTAGAGGCCAGGAGAGAGAATCCAATCCAAGGGTTTCATCAGCAGGCCGAGGATTGGGAACAGCACGAAAGTGAAAGCCAGAATGGTTATGTGCAGCCGCCAATGCTTAACACCGGCCAACGCATCCTGCGGGCTCAGGCGAGCGCCATAGAGGAAGAATAGGAAGCCAATGGCGATCTTCGTGGCCCAGCCGAAAACCTCAGCGGTAGTGCCGCTTGCAGGAAAAATAATCGCCAGTATCGCTGCAGCAACGATACCGACGATGAGGGGGTCTGGACGCCAATTCACAATTCGTTGCCACATGAACAAATAGTTTAGTTGGCAGCCAGATGTTGTCTTACTGTTTTTCTGTTTTACCGTTTTGCAGAAGCTTTTCTCTGCAATAACGTTTTACTTCTGCTGTTCAGCTGCCTTGCGCAGCGCATCCTTGTCCACAGGCTTGAAAGAGGCATTCGCGGATGAGCCCTTGTCCGTGCACAATCCTTCCAGGCCACAGGAGCTACAGCCACCGGAGACACCGCAGTCTGCTGCCGGATTGTCGGAGCAGCAGGCATCATCAGTCGCAGCGTCGGCGGCATCAGTGGCGGCGGAGCCACAGCCACAGCCGGCGTCACCGTCACCGCACCCACAACCGGAGTCGGACTCGGCGGAGACCTTGGCGTCGTAAAGCGCGATGGTGTGCGAGCCGATAGCCGCACCAACGCCGAGCATGGCGATACCGGCGAGCAGCGCGACGGCGTACCACAGCCACATCCAACCCGAGGCCTCCGGGCGGATGGCGAGGAAGCCGAGCATGGCGGCGCCGAGGAAAGCGATAGCGGACACAGCCCACGGCGGACCGGCAACGCGATGCGTAATATCCCAGTTTTCCTGGGACTTTCGAGCCTCGGGCGCGCGAATTCCGATCCAGTTATTACCCGGCAGTTTCGCCGACCATGCCAAACCAGCGACAACGGCTATGCAAACAGCCAGAACCAGGGTAATTACAGGGATGACAACCATGCCTCCAATTTATATAGGTGGTTGGGCACGTGCCAAACGCACCTATTAGACTGTGAGACCATGACCAACAGCGAAAAGTCCTCGTCCTCGGCAGAAGCCACCGACTACCGCTACTCCCCCGAGCTGGCGACTCAGCTAGAGGGAAAGTGGCAGGCGTATTGGAAAGATAACGGCACCTTCTACGCCCCGAACCCGGTGGGCGATCTAGCAGCTGCCGATGGCTCGACTCCGCCGAAGGACAAGCTTTTCGTCCAGGACATGTTCCCGTACCCGTCCGGTGTCGGCCTGCACGTAGGCCACCCGTTGGGATACATCGCGACTGACGTCTTCGCGCGCTTCCACCGCATGCAGGGTGCAAACGTACTGCATACCCTGGGCTACGATGCCTTCGGTCTGCCGGCCGAGCAGTTCGCCATCCAGACTGGTACGCACCCGCGCGTGACGACGGAAGCGAATATCGCCAACATGGAGCGCCAGCTGGGACGCCTGGGTCTCGGCCATGACCGCCGTCGTGTTTTCGCGACCACCGATTTGGACTACTACAAGTGGACGCAGTGGATTTTCCTGCAGATTTACAACGCCTGGTTCGATGAGGAGCAGAAGAAGGCCCGTCGCATCGATGAGCTGATTCCGCTGTTGGAATCCGGCGAGATGGCTACCAAGGACGGTCGCGTCTACGCCGAGCTCAGCGAGACTGAGCAGCGTGCAGCCGTCGATGAGTTCCGCCTGGTCTACCAGTCGAATTCGATGGTCAACTGGTGCCCGGGCCTCGGCACTGTGCTGTCCAATGAGGAAGTGACCGCCGAGGGCCGTTCCGAGCGCGGTAACTTCCCGGTTTTCCGCAAGCGGCTGGGCCAGTGGATGATGCGCATCACCGCTTACGCGGACCGCTTGGTCGACGACCTGGAGCTGCTGGACTGGCCGGACAAGGTCAAGTCCATGCAGCGCAACTGGATTGGTCGCTCCCGCGGTGCTGAGGTCGACTTCGCAGCCGAGGTTGGCCCGAAGGTCTCCACCAAGATCACGGTCTTCACCACTCGTCCGGACACTCTCTTCGGCGCCTCCTACATGGTGCTCGCTCCTGAGCACGAGTTGGTCGACAAGCTGGTCGAGGCCGGCAGCGGTTCCTACGAGGGCGTGGATGAGCGCTGGACCTTCGGCAACGAAACCCCAGCCGAGGCCGTCGCCGCTTACCGCGCCGCAATTGCCTCCAAGTCCGACCTGGAACGTCAGGAGAACAAGGAGAAGACCGGCGTCTTCCTGGGCGCTTACGCCACCAACCCGGTCAGCGGCGAACAGGTGCCGGTATTCATTTCCGACTACGTCCTGATTGGCTACGGAACCGGTGCCATCATGGCTGTCCCGGCCCACGATGAGCGCGACTACGAGTTCGCCACTGCCTTCGGCCTGCCAATCCGCGAGGTTGTCGCAGGTGGCAACATCGAGAAGGAAGCGTACGTCGGTAACGGCACGTGCGTGAACTCCGCTAATGACTCCGGCCTGGACATCAATGGCCTGGACAAGAACACCGCCATCGCCACCGTTATTGAGTGGTTGGAGAAGGAAGGCGCAGGCCACGAGAAGGTTCAGTACAAGCTGCGCGACTGGCTGTTCGCCCGCCAGCGCTACTGGGGCGAGCCCTTCCCCATCGTCTACGACGAGGACGGCCACGCCCATGCACTGCCCGAGTCGATGCTTCCGGTCGAGCTGCCAGAGGTCGAGGACTACAAACCGGTCACCTTCGACCCGGATGATGCCGACACCGAGCCAAAGGCTCCGCTGGACAAGGCCACTGACTGGGTCAATGTCGAGCTCGACCTTGGCGACGGCAAGAAGAAGTACCGCCGCGACACCAACGTCATGCCGAACTGGGCAGGTTCCTCGTGGTACCAGCTGCGCTACATCGACCCGAACAACGCTGAGAAGTTCGTCGACCTGGAAAACGAGCGCTACTGGACTGGCCCACACCCGGAGACCCACGGCAAGGACGACCCGGGTGGCGTCGACCTCTACGTCGGCGGCGTCGAGCACGCAGTGCTGCACCTGCTCTACTCCCGCTTCTGGCACAAGGTCCTCTTCGACCTCGGTTACGTGACCTCCAAGGAGCCGTACCGTCGCCTGTTCAACCAGGGCTACATCCAGGCCTACGCCTACACCGATGCCCGTGGTGTCTATCAGCCGGCGGATCAGGTTGTTGAGCGCGACGGTAAGTTCTTCATCCCCGGCGGCGCCGAAGACGGTTCTGACCTGGAGGTATTCCAGGAGTACGGCAAAATGGGCAAGTCCCTGAAGAATGCCGTCTCCCCTGACGAAGTCTGCGACAACTACGGCGCCGACACCCTGCGCGTCTACGAAATGGCCATGGGCCCGCTCGATACTTCCCGCCCGTGGGCAACGAAGGATCTGGTCGGTTCGCAGCGCTTCCTCCAGCGCGCTTGGCGCCTGGTAGTCAACGAGGACACCGGTGAGCTCGCCGTCACGGACGCAGCGCTTACCGACGACGACCTCAAGGCCCTCAACCGTACCGTGGAAGGGGTTACCTCTGATTACACTGAGCTGCGTGACAACACGGCCGTCGCAAAGCTCATTGAGTACGTCAACTACCTGACCAAGACCTACGGATCGGCCGGTGCACCGCGCGCTGCCGTGGAGCCGCTGGCCCTCATGCTTGGCCCGGTCGCGCCGCATATTGCGGAGGAACTGTGGAGTCGCCTCGGACACACCGAGTCCCTGGCACACGGTCCGTGGCCAGCAGTTGACGAGAAGTGGCTGGTCGACGACACCGTCGAGCTGCCGGTTCAGATCAACGGCAAGGTTCGCGCCCGCATTGACGTGGCAACCGATGCCTCCCGTGAGGACATTGAGGCCGTCGCGCGTGCCGACGAAAAGGTGGGTGCAGCCGTGGAGAACGCAGGTGGCAATATCGTGAAGGTTATTGTCGTTCCGGGCAAGATGGTCAACCTAGTTGTGAAGAAGTAGCCAAGGAGGCTAGTGCGGACAAGAAAGTGTCTGGGGTTATGGCAGTTTGAGGAATAAAATCGGCTCGAATTTGCCGTAAACCCGAGCACTTTCTCGCATAAGGCTTTCGCCAAAAAGCCTCAAGGAGTGGCAGCGAGGCTGGCGGCCTCTTGTCCCTACTTCACGCCCAGAATCAGGACGCCGAATGTGGAGAGCATCCACATCAAAGTGAAGGGCATGAGCACCCAGCACATGGCGAGCCACGGGCGCCAGTTGCGGAAGTTCTTCCACTCCACGTAGGTCTGCCAGAAACCAAAAAGGCAGCCGACCAGGGAGATTACGCCCGGGACGACGGGAAAGAGGATTTCCCAAGTGCGGGAGCAAATAAAGCTGGACTTGCCCGCATCGCAGGTGGGACCGCCAACGATTGCACCGGCAATGCCGATAATGAGGCCCGCGAGCAGGGTCGTAAGAATCACACCCGCGGTGTAGATGTAGGCGCGCTTGCCGGAATACATCTTGCGCTCAAGCTCGTCGAAGATTTCATCCTCGCTGCGCTCTGGTGTATTGCGCTCAGGTGTGTTGTCGACCATCTGCTCCCCTCGCCTCTAAATCCCTTCTGATGTGCCTGCCATACTAGGCCGGAGTGATCAGCATTGGCACCGGGCTATGACGAACAATGTGGTTAGTCGACGAGCCGATAAAAATTCGTCCGAATGGGCCAAGAGTAGACGAACCCAAAACGAGCAAGTCCCCCTTCTTCCATTTGATGGACTGAATGGCCTCTTCCCAACCGTTGCCGGAGGCCACGTCCGCATCGATGGACAGATCTGGGTAACGGGTATGCGCGCGGTCGGTACCGCGGTCGAGCAGCCCCATCGCCTGCTCGCGCCACTCAATCATCAGGTCCGAGGACGGACCGTAGCCGTTCTCCGTCGGGTACATGGTCGCACCGCGGGGCGTAAACGAGACCAGACGCAGGGGAACTTCCCAACGGTGTGCCAGGTCAGCAGCCTTATTCAATGCGTGGTGCGACTGCGGAGTGTCAATGTAACAAATGCTGACGCGGGTCACACCGTGCTTCGAAAGTTTCGCGCCGGGGATAGCCAGCCCCAGTGGAGTTGGCGAGTAGTGCAGCAGCGCATCCGAAGTCGATCCCGCGGTAAAGCGACTGCGGTTCTTGGCGGCCCAGTCCTTGGTATTGCTTCGGCGCGTGCCAAGCAGAACCATATCGGCTTCGAATTCTTCGGCCTCGTTACAGATAGTTGTAGATTCGCTGGAGGATTCGATGATCCGCACGGCATCGTCGTCAAGCATGCCCTTGCGCAGCCCTGCGAGCTTCAGTTCATCCTTGATGATTTTTTCCAGAGACTCGGTTTCGTGGGAAACCCAGGAGTCATTGGTGCTCAGCCGAGCTAGTGAGGTCAGCGGCCAGCCGCGCGACAGTGCGCTGACGACGCGAATCTGCACCTTCGTGGTGCGAGCCAACCAGGCGGCGTAAGCAAGCGTTTCGGTGCCGTACTCGCCTGGACGCCACGCAATCATGATACGAAGCGGGCGGGAAGCCATCGCTAATCCTCCTGTGATTAACCAGAATTATCCAAGTGGTGCTTCTGGGTAATAGCCTACGTGGATAGGCGGGCATATATAAAACGGCACTGATGACGTGTAAAAGCTATGTACCCTGCCTGTGGGCTTAAAGGGGGTAGGGCTAGCGGAGAAAAAAGGTTAGGCGCCTGGGTTTGCCTTCGGATGCTCCGGGTAGTTGTCGAGAATTTTGGACAGAATCGTCTCAAGACCAGCGCCAAATTCCAGCTCTTCCTGAGTCAGCGCGCTGAACATCTCAGCCATCTGCTGGTTGCGCTCTTCGGAAACACGGTGCAGCTCTTCACGGCCGCGATCGGTCAGTTCAACGCGGACGCCACGGCGGTCCTTGCTGTCACGCACGCGCTCCACCATGCCGGCGACCTCCAGGTGGTGCACGGCGTTAGAGGCGGTGGGCATGCGGATGGCCTCGGCCTCAGCCAACTGGCTGATACGGCAGGCACCCAGTGCCTCCAGGGTCATCATGATGGACAGCTGCGCACGGCTGAGCTGGGACTCCGACGAGCGGCGACTGTAGAGCAGCTCGGCGCGAGTCAGGAGAGGGCGAATGCGCTTTGCAAGCGACAGAGGAGTAACGGCATCAGGATTGCCAATCGAGCCCGAAGATAATGTCATAGCGACGATGTTATATGCGAACAGCGCTAGTTGCCAATACGAAATTTCTTTGGGGTACTATTTATTTTTCTACAACTGGTGATTTCGACAATAAAATCAACAGCAAATTGTCGACAGCCACCTAAAACCCCAGTACAAAGGGGTAAACCCATCGGTGTATGAGGTTTTTTCAGCGGGTGTAGAGCCCCCTAAAGTGTCACTTCTTCTGTACTTAGAACATTGGAATGGAGGTAGCCATATGGCTACTCGCGCGAACACTTTCGGTGTGTGATATATCTCGCAGCTTTATTCCCTCGGATGCTTTGCTGTCAGCTTTACGACGACGGCAGCGCACGTATCCATGTGGGGCGGCATTCGCACAACAGCGAATGGGGCGGGGAGGGGCACGGGAGGACAGGGGATAGGGAAGCATAAAAAGCGCCAGCGGCTACCGCACGGGTAACTGCTGGCGATTTTTGAAGGAGCATGCTCTCAGAGCTGCTCGCCTGTACTTTTTGATTGCTTGTGACTTTTTAGTCTTCGCCCTTGATGAACGCTTCGAGCTGTGCTCGCGCAACATCGTCGGCAAGCTGCTTTGGAGGGGACTTCATCAGGTAGGAAGAAGCGGCGTAGACCGGGCCGCCGATGCCGCGATCTTTGGCGATCTTGGCCGCGCGAACGGCATCGATGATGATGCCGGCGGAGTTCGGAGAATCCCAGACCTCGAGCTTGTACTCAAGGTTCAGCGGCACCTCGCCGAAGGCCTTGCCCTCGAGGCGGACGTAGGCCCACTTGCGGTCATCCAGCCAGTCCACCCAGTCGGATGGGCCGATGTGGACGTTGCGGTCATCGATTTTGCCGGCCAGCGGACCGTTGAGGTTAGAGGTCACAGCCTGGGTCTTGGAGATCTTCTTGGACTCAAGGCGCTCACGTTCGAGCATGTTTTTGAAGTCCATGTTGCCGCCGACATTGAGCTGCAGGGTGCGCTCGAGGCGGACACCGCGATCTTCAAACAGCTTGGCCATGACGCGGTGGGTGATGGTTGCGCCGACCTGACTCTTGATGTCGTCGCCGACGATCGGAACGCCTGCGTCTTCGAACTTCTTGGCCCACTCTGGGGCGGAAGCGATGAAGACCGGCAGGGCGTTGACGAAGGCTACACCAGCGTCAATGGCGCACTGTGCGTAGAACTTGTCGGCCTGCTCGGAACCAACCGGCAGGTAGGAGACCAGGACGTCGACCTTGGCGTCCTTCAGGGCTTGAACTACGTCGACCGGTTCAGCCGGGGACTCGTCGATGGTGTCCGCGTAGTACTTGCCAACGCCGTCCAGGGTCGGGCCGCGCTGAACCTCGACGCCGAGAGTCGGGACATCGGCAATTTTGATGGTGCAGTTTTCGGAGGAAACAATGGCCTCGGAGAGGTCCTTGCCAACTTTCTTGTCGTCAACATCGAAAGCTGCGACGAACTCGACATCGGAGACGTGGTAGTCGCCGAAGACGACGTGCATGAGGCCAGGAATGGTCTCGTCGGGCTTTGCATCGCGGTAGAACTCGACACCCTGCACCAGGGAGGAGGCGCAGTTGCCCACGCCGACGATAGCGACGCGAATTGAACTCATTTGGTAATTCTCCTTGAAACTATGTGCTCGGAGGCTTTGACCTCGCACCGGGAACTCGCATCAGGATCTCGCACCAGGCCTTGCGCCTGCGGTGCGGCCGTGAGTGGGTGCACGCATTGAGGTAACGAGCGTGACGTTATACCTTTATCCGTTTTTTGCCGATGCCCAAACCGCGAGGGGGCATGTGTTTACCGATCAAGCGGGGGTAAAATCCGCGTAGGTGCGCCTGCTAATCTGTCCTCGTGATGACATGGCAGGGCGAGATTGATCACTCCTTGCTCAAGAAGCAGTTATTGGAGCAGTGGCGTACAGGGGAGATTTCACGGAAATCGCTCTGTGATGCCGATGCTCGGTTGGTCGCTGCCGCGCGGTTTCACGGCAGAAAGTCCCAGGAAGAGTGCCCGGTATGTCGCAAATTTGACCTCCGACTCGTATTCTGGGTGTTCGGAGAAAACTTGGGCCGTCGTTCCGGCTCTGCTTGTACTGAAAACGAATTATCCGCAATAGTTAATGAGTATGGTTCGTGCACCGTCAAAGAAGTTGAGGTGTGCCCCGACTGCAAGTGGAGTTTCCTGACCCGGACACTTCAGGCAGCTCGAGAAGAGTCAGAAAACTAGGGAGAGCACCCGTGAGCAATGATCGACCCGATAGCCCAGGCGGTCCTAATAGCCCTCACGAGGGCCAGGGTTCTAATTCATCAGGCGAGTGGTGGGATCAGCCAGATGCTGATCTCTTCAACACGCCACGCTCCGACGACGCATCGCTGGACGACGATCCCAGCGACAGTATCGATGCTGTTTCGGTCGGTAACTATGACGAGAATCCAGCTACCGATTCAGAGATGACGTCGGCAAGCGAATCGGAGCCGGCGAAGGGGCAGGATGCTCCAGATGACGATGGACCAGATGACCATGAAGAGGAAAGCTCGATGGCGCAAGAAGAACAGCCGACTGACACTAAGCGGCGGATTTTAGCGTGGCTTGGTCTGGCCGTGGCGTTGGTCGTTCTGTTGCCGGTAGTCGTGTTCGGCGTTGCTTACGCGACAACGGACGTGCCGGAACCAGAGGAATTGGCCAATAGCCAGATTGCGGTGATTTATGACCGTAGCGGTGAAAAGGAAATCACACGCATCGTTCCCGAGGGCGGTAACCGAAGCAACATCACTATCGACAAGGTGCCGGATTCTGTACGCAATGCAGTGCTGGCAGCTGAGGATCGTGACTTCTATACCAACCCGGGTTTTTCCTTGACCGGTTATGGCCGTGCGGCGCTGGGACTTGTGACTGGTAATTCCAGTGCTGGTGGCGGCTCGACCATTACGCAGCAGTACGTCAAGAATGCTGTGGTGGGCAATGAGCGCACGATCACTCGTAAGGCCAAGGAGCTGGTGATGTCGGCGAAGATGGCGCGAGAGTGGACCAAGGACGAAATCCTCGAGGCCTACCTCAACACCATCTACTTTGGTCGCAATGCATACGGTATCGCGGCTGCGTCGAAGGCCTACTTCGGTAAGGAAGTCAGCGAGCTGAATGTTGAAGAGGGTGCTGTGTTGGCAGCCTCGATTCAGCGCCCATCCGCACTGGATCCGTGGACTAACCGTCCGGAGGCGGAACACCGTTGGAACTACGTCCTTGACGGTCTGGTCGAGATGAACATCATTTCGCCGCAGGAACGCGCAGGAATGAAGTACCCGGAGACCATCGATCCGGCGCTGGCGCCGAAGCAGGCTCCGGAGCCCGGTCCGGTGGCGATGATTAAGAATCAGGTGCTGGCCGAGTTGGAGCGCGAGGGAATCTCCGAGCAGGAAGTCAACACTGGCGGTCTGCGCATTACGACGACCATTGACCCGACAATGCAGCAGGCTGCCCTGGACGCGATGGACAACTACATCGACCAGGACACCGGTATGCGCGCCGCCATCGTTTCGGTGGAGCCGAAGACCGGTGCTGTCCGCGCCTACTACGGTGGCGATGATCCGACTGGCTGGGACTACGCAAATAGCGGTTTGCAGACCGGTTCTACTTTCAAGATCTTTGCGTTGGCAGCAGCGCTCGATCAGGGTATTCCGCTGACTGCGCAGTACTCTTCGGCACCTGTCCAGTCCGGTAACGCCACTCTGTACAATGCCGGCGGTGCCGGCGGTGGCGTCCTGCCAATCTACGAGTCCCTGAAGCAGTCGCTGAACACTCCGTTTATTCGCCTGCAGCGCGATTTGAAGAACGGCCCGGATGATACCGCCAAGATGGCTCACCGTCTGGGTGTGGCTGAGTCTATCCCGGGGATTGAAAAGACCTTGATGGATGACAACGGTCACTCACAGGACGGTATCGCGCTGGGACAGTACCTTTCGCGTCCGTTGGATATGGCCGTTGGTCTGGCGACGCTGACTAATGACGGCGTCTACCAGAAGACTCACTTCGTCGAAAAGGTCGAAAACTCCAAGGGTGAAATTGTTTACGAGTCCAATACCGGCAAGGGGGACCGTCGAGTTTCCAAGGCAGTGGCCACCAATGTGATTTCGGCCATGCAGCCAATTGCCGGTTACAGCAATAAGCCGTTGGGTGGCGGTCGTCCGTCGGCCGCCAAGACCGGTACCACGCAGCTCGGTGACACCGGACTGAACAAGGATGCGTGGATGATTGGTTCGACTCCGCAGCTGTCTACCGCTGTGTGGGTTGGCAACGTCGATGGTTCGGCACTCTACAACTCCTACGGTGGCATCATGTACGGCTCGCAAACCCCGGGCGATTTGTGGAAGTACACCATGGATAACGCGCTGGCTAACCAGGACTTTGAATACTTCACGAAGCCGGAGTCGATTGGTGGAGTCGCAGGCGCACCGCAGTACCAGGCACCGTCGACCTCTGACTATGGCTATGACCAGGGTTATGCCCCGGAGGTTACCGAAGAGGAGTCGGTCGAGGACTCGGCCCCTGAGTCCTCTGAGGAGCAGCCTGCACCGATTCCAGATGGTGGCAACGGGGGCGGAACCGGCGGTGGAATCGGCGGTGGAATCGCTGATTTGCTGCCAATCCCGATTCCGGGAGGCGGTGGTCTCGGCGGTGGCAATGAGGGCGGCGGAGACTCCGGTAACACTGAAGGTGGCGAATAAGTGGATACCTGGGTTATTTTCACCATCGTTTGTGTCGCGATTGGTTTCCTGATGTTCGGCACGGCCTTTTGGGGCTTCATGCAGAAGTGGAAGCCGGCCATCATCTGGGCTTTGTGCCTGGCAGCTTTCCTGTTCGCGACAGTCATCCCGGTGATTATCGCGTTGACACACGCCTCATCGACATCGATGTAGGGCGCAGGCAAGCCAGTTAGCTGTTCGACCGCCAATTGTCCGCAGCCTGCGCGACAACTTCACAATTCAAAGAGACGCGCGCAGTAGCTCTGTGTGCGTCTCTTTTTCTATGCATCATGTTGAGTCCGCTCACCGACGTGGGGTACTGGCGCCGCAGACCACCTTCACTTGCCAGTACTGCTTGCCGACGGCAATTGCGATTAGGACTTACCCCTCTGCCTGCGGTACCCTGGCAGGGTTGCTTGACGCAACGATCCTCCTGCTGCATAGCGGTTGGCATGAAAGATAGTGCCAGCGCATCACGCTGTGTAGCCGAAATACAAGAACTAGACCATAGGAGGTGATGAGGTCCGTGCGTCACTACGAAGTAATGATTATTATCGATCCGTCTCAGGATGAGCGCACCGTAGGCCCGTCCCTGGAGAAGTACCTCGACGTTGTCCGCAAGGAGAACGGCAAGGTGGAGAAGGTGGACATCTGGGGTAAGCGCCACCTCGCCTACCCGATCGAGAAGAAGGAAGACGGCATCTACGTTGTCGTCGACCTCACCTGCGAGTCCGCAACCGTGCTGGAGCTCGACCGTCGTCTGAATCTGAACGACAGCATCCTGCGCACCAAGGTGCTGCGGGTTGATCGTTAGTCTGCGTCGCAATCGCGTATCCGTTGGTGTCCGAATGGGGCACATCGGTAGTGCGAAAGCCGTAGGATAGCGGGCGAAAGCCCCCATCATCAGCTCGACAGAATTCAACCGAGGAGAAGAAGCATGGCTCAGGGAGACGTACAAATCACAGTGGTTGGCAACCTAGTTGCCGATCCGGAGCTTAAGTACACCCAGAATGGCACCGCCGTGGCGAACTTCCGCGTCGCGTCGACTCCGCGGGTGTATCGAGATGGCCAGTGGGTTGACGGCGAGGGTTTGTTCCTCACCTGCAGCCTGTGGCGTGAGGCAGCGGAAAACGCTGTCGAGAGTCTCTCCAAGGGCATGCGTGTCATCGTCCAGGGTCGTCTGCGCCAGCGCAGCTACGAGACCCGTGAGGGCGAGCGTCGCACTGTCTTTGAAGTTGAGGTCGATGAGGTGGGTCCGTCCCTGAAGTTCGCTCGGGCTCAGGTCACGCGAACTCCGCGCAATGGCGGTGGAAACTTTGGCGGCGGTAACCGCGGCCAGGGTGGCAACGCCGGTGGCGGTTTTGGCGGTGGCTTTGGCGACAACCAGGGCAACCAGGGTGGACAGAGCAATCGCGGTTTTGGTGGCGGAGCTCCCGCGGAAGATCCGTGGAACTCAGCTCCTCCGGCCGGTGGTGGCTTCGGCGGCGATGAGCCTCCGTTCTAAGCTCCATCCAGCCACGGCACTACGTGACTAGTTTGTAGCAGATTTAGCATCCACAATTCTCATAATCTTTTAAAGACATATCCAGCGAAAGGCAGGGATCATGAAGCTGATCCTCACCGCCGACGTTGACAAGCTCGGTGTCGCAGGCAACATCGTTGAGGTCAAGGCCGGCTACGGACGTAACTACCTGCTTCCTCGTGGACTGGCAATTGTTGCCACCCGCGGCGCAGAAAAGCAGATCGAGGGCATTCGTCGTGCCCAGGAGGCTCGCGCTATCCGCGACCTCGACCATGCACGTGAAGTCAAGCAGAAGATTGATTCGCTCGACAACGTCTCCGTTGCTGTGAAGGCTTCGGAAAATGGCAAGCTGTTCGGTTCCGTCACCAAGGGTGACATCGCCGATGCAGTTCGTAAGGCTTCCGGTCAGGCTATCGACAAGCGCGCAGTCGTGCTTGCTCCGAGCCAGATCAAGTCCCTTGGTAAGCACACCGTTGACATCGCGCTGCACCCGCAGATTACCGCGCATGTTTCCGTACAGGTCGTCGCCGCATAAGTTCGCGGTTTAAAGTTTCTACTTTGACGGCGGCCGACGAGCGCAGCGCCTAAGGATGTGCGCGTGCTCTGAGGCCCAATGACAACAGCACACGCGAAGCTCTGATCTTTCGTAATGAAAGGTCAGGGCTTTTCGTGGTTTAAGGCTGGTTTAAAGCCCTTTACGCAGGTGCCGGCGGGGACCTCTAAAACTTCTCCACAGGCTAACGACGATACCTGTGGATAAACATGTGGGTAACTTGTGTAGCCATCGTGGATAAACCTTCCCGGGTTCGCGAGAACTTTATTAATTTAGTGTTAATAACACCCCTATGAGCAGCATTGATGCTACTGGGGTGGCGCAGGGCGGAGTTTTCAGCACATTGAATAAAACTTCGGCTGACCTGCGAAAATACTATCTTCCCAGGTCGTATCTTTGTTACCCCCGTTAACGTTCAAGCGCTAGTTTAGAGTTACCGGTAGTTCACCTGGGTGTTTTCTAATTGTGCACACGTTCTCCCCAGGTTTATCCACAGGTGCTGTGGATAACTTCGGGGATAAACCCCTTTAAAGATTGTTTTCCGACACATTCAAGGGTACTTTTACAAGTCCGTCAATCCGCCCGAACGGGTATAACTGCGTTAGATAGTCAGGTGCCGACTGTGGCAGGTTTACAGAGACGTCTTCAGTCTGATGGTCAATCAGCAACGAGGTCGAAAAGGTGCCGAAGTGGTTCAGAAGGGGAGGAGTTGCTCACAATGAGTCAGCCTGTAGGTGATGGTGGTCAGGCAGGAGCGGGAAACGATGGGTCGTCCTACTCGGCGGGTTCCCATGATGATTCCTTCGATGACATTCCCTTGCCACCGGAACCACCGGTAGAGGATGCGCCACCGGAGGAGTACTCGTTTTCACAAAGCTCGGGCAACGGAGCGTCGTCAAGCGGGAGCGGGACTCGGGACTGGGAGCGAGACCGCGGACGTGGCGCTCGTGCGAGCGCCGTAGCTGGGGCGACTTTTGAGCGCACGCCGCCGCACAATATCGAGGCAGAGCAGAGTGTGCTCGGTGCAATGTTGCTGAACTCCGAGGTCGTTGCGGATGTGTATGAGCAGCTGACACCGGAGGATTTCTACCGCCCGGCGCACCAGACGATTTATTCTGCGATTCTGCACCTCTATGGTGAGTCGTCGGAGATTGACCCCATTCTGTTGGCAGGTCGCCTGGATCGTACAGGCGATCTGGAGCGCATCGGTGGGCCACTGTACCTGCACACGTTGGCCTCGCTGGTGCCCACGGCGGCTAATGCGCAGTTCTATGCGCGAATTGTTGCGGAGAAGGCCACGATCCGTCGTCTGGTGGAAGCCGGCACGAAGATCGCACAGATTGGCTATGCGGGCGCGGAGGACACGGAGCCGGAGCAGCTGGTGGATGAGGCGCAGCAGCTCATCTTCAGCGTTGGTCGTGAGAACACGAAGAACGACTACGTTCCCATTGCCGATGTCCTTGATGACACGCTCGAGGAACTGGATCTTATTACCCAAAACGGTGGTCTGGCGCAGGGTGTGCCGACGGGGATTACCAACCTGGACAAGCTGACGAACGGTCTTCACCCAGGTCAGATGGTGATTATTGCGGCGCGCCCGGGTGTGGGTAAGTCCACGCTGGCGATGGACTTCATGCGTTCGGCATCGATCCGCAACGGCATGACCAGTGCTATTTTCTCGCTGGAAATGTCGCGCAATGAAATCATGATGCGCATCATGTCCGCAGAGGCGAAGATCAACATGGCATCTTTGCGTTCCGGTGACCTGGATGAGCGGGACTGGACCAAGTTGGTCGAGGTCGGTGACAAAATCCGTGATGCTCCGCTGTTCATTGATGACTCGCCGAACCTGACCATGATGGAGATTCGTGCAAAAGCACGCCAGTTGAAGCAGAAGCACGATCTGAAGATGATCGTGGTCGACTACCTGCAGCTGATGAGCTCGGGTAAGAAGGTCGAGTCCAGGCAGCAAGAGGTTTCGGAGTTCTCGCGTCAGCTTAAGTTGCTGGCGAAGGAACTCGAGGTACCGCTGATTGCAATTTCGCAGTTGAACCGTGGCCCAGAAGCGCGTACGGATAAGAAACCGCAGGTGTCGGATCTGCGTGAGTCGGGTTCGCTGGAACAGGATGCCGATATCGTCATGCTAATCTACCGGCCGGACTCTCAGGAGGCTGACCATGAACGCGCTGGTGAGGCGGATATTATCGTCGCAAAGCACCGTGGCGGACCGACCGGAAGCATTGCTGTGGCCCACCAGCTGCACTACTCCAGGTTCGCGAACCTGGCAGAGGAGCCCAGCGGTTCTCTCTAGGAGGCTCGGCCTAGCACCCAAAATTAGTGCAATCCGGGTAGCTAGGTAAGGTGAGTGACAGTCAATGGGGCGAGGTTTCGCGCATTGATGGTTATGAGGATTTTTGAGGGTTACGTGGAGTCGCCGGGAAGCGGGGAAGCACAATGTCATCAACTGCCGCTCCCGTGGCAGCGGAGGCCAAGGCTAAGAGCCAGAAAAGCGCGCCCAAAAAGCGTGTCGGCTGGGTAGACGCGGCTAAGGGCCTGTGCATTCTTCTAGTTGTGCTCGGCCATGCCATTACAGAGTTGCAGGCGCACGGTTACTACACGGCACAGTGGGCGGGGTTCAATTTCTTCCTCGGGCCGATTCGTATGCCGTTGTTTTTCCTGCTGTCAGGACTGTTTGCGGGTAAGGCGCTCAAAGAGTCCTGGCATAAGTTGGCCAATCGCCGAATCTGGGTGATGGTCTATCTCTATGTGGTCTGGGTTCCGCTGCGTGACTTGGTGCTTTTCCTTATGCCGTATACGCACGTGGATGCCGACGGGATTGTGTACCCGCCGCCGATTACGGACCAAAGCGCGTGGGGGCCGCGGATTTATAACACACTCCACGCGACCATTGAGCCGACATCGTACTTGTGGTTCTTGTGGGCGCTGGCGCTATTTGCAATTCTCACTCGAGCATTCCGCTGGGTGCATCCGGCGATTCAGCTGATTGTTGCAGGCCTCATTAGCGCCTGGGCTCCTTTCGCATCATCCAGCTGGTCATGGGACTTCGTCAGCAAAATGCTGTTCTTCTACGTGCTTGGCATGTACGGTGCACCCTGGGTTTTCCGGATGGCTAACCGCCGCAGTGGCCTTTCGCTGCTGGTGACACTGACGGCGTTCCTATCGGTCGCAATCTGGGTGCAGGTCACCTACTCCAGCTTTAACGAAGGTAACGTGGGCTTCACTCGCGTGTACCTGTCCACCACTGGTGCTTTGGCTGCAATTAACGTCATGGCGATGCTGCAGAACACTCGCCTAGTTGTGCCTTTTGAAAAGGTAGGTGGCCGAACGCTGCCTATCTTCCTCATGCACATTCCAATGTTGGTTGTGGTCATGATTATTTTCGACCTCATCCTGCCGAAGGATCCACACTTGGTCATCATGACTCCGCTGGTGACCATCATCGCAGCGATGCTGTGTCTTGGGCTGCACAGGCTGTTGCTCGCCATTGGTGCTGGGTGGCTCTTTGCCCGCCCGGCGTGGGTAGTGCGCATGACGACGCCGGGGCAGCGTGTCTTTCAGTGCAGCCAGGATCCCGCTTCCCAGCCTGAAGATGAAGCCCGGCGTCAGCCGAAGAGTGAACCTGCTTCCTAATTCAGCTCCCCTAGGCGGTAGCGTGGAGGCGAGAGCTAATCAGACCGCAGAAGTGACACAGACAATAGCCACGAGGAAAATGAGAGAGCCATGCGTCTAGCAACATTGCGATACCAGGGTGGAACCCGCGCCGCTGTTCTCGGCGACGGTGTAGCGGTCCTTTTTGATGACCACTGTCTCGGGGATGTGTTAGCGCGGTCAACGTGGCGTCGTGAAGCGGAAGAACTCTTAGAGCAGGCGGGGAGTAATCCTGACAACATCATGGCGGAGAGCGCGTGGGCGTTCGCACCGCTGATTACGCGCCCGGGCAAGATTGTCTGCGTCGGCCTGAACTATGCTGCACACATCGACGAGATGGGGCACGAGCGTCCCGAGGTGCCGACGTTGTTCGCGAAGTTTGCCGATGCCGTCGCTGGCGCAAAGGATGACATCCGAGTACCTGAGGCCTGCGCCAATAAGCTCGATTACGAAGGTGAGCTCGCCGTTATCGTCGGCGAGACCTGCTTGCAGGTGTCGGAGGAGCAGGCGCATAAGGCAATCGCCGGGTACGCGATTATGAATGACTTCACGCAGCGTGATTTCCAGTACGCCACGGAGCAGTGGCTGCAGGGTAAGACTTTGCAGCGTGCCAGCGCTTTCGGGCCGTGGATGCTCACGGCTGAGGCGTTCGAGGAGGACTCCGCGCGTGTACGTACTTACGTCGATGACGAGCTACGCCAAGATGCGCCGATTGCCGACCTCGTCTTCTCCCCGGCGAAGTTGATTTCCTATATTTCGCAGTTCGTGCAGCTGAATCCGGGCGATGTCATCTCCACGGGAACGCCTGCGGGTGTCGGCCACGGCATGAATCCGCCGACATACCTTCAAGATGGCCAGGAGATGGTCATTACCATCGATGGCCTGGGCAAACAGGTCAACACCGTCCGCATCAATCACTAAAACACGCCGCTTTACGACGTCCCCGCGAAGCCTGCGGGAATGAATTGACCCCCGCGTGCGTTGTGGGGAACTAACGGGTAAAAACCTACCTAAAGAACGTGAAGTTAGAACGCGACGTTAAAGAGTAAAAGGAGTTAGTCCCATGGCAACTGTTGATATTACGAACGAGACTTTCGCTGAGACCATTCAGAACAACGACATTGTGCTCGTTGATGCCTGGGCATCCTGGTGCGGCCCATGCCGCCAGTTCGCCCCGATTTTTGAGAAGGCTTCGGAGCAGCACCCGGAGGTAGTGTTCGCAAAGCTGGACACCGATGCTAATCAGGAGGTTTCGGCAGCTCTGGGTATTCAGTCGATTCCGACGCTGTTTGTTTTCCGCGAGGGCATCCTGCTGTTCCAGCACTCTGGTGTGCTACCGGAGACCGCTCTGAGCGATCTCGTTGGCCAGGCTTCGGAGCTGAACATGGATGATGTCCGTGCGCAGATTGCTGAGCAGGCAGCACAGGACAGCGCTGCCGAATAAACTCTGCGGTTCAGCCCGCATATTGTGCGTTTCCGACTTGACTCGCCGACGTGCACGCCCCCGCGCCCTAGGCCCGCGGGGGCTCTTTGTGTCTAATCCGCGCGCTGGCCGCGAATAAGCCAGCCGATGCCAAAGCCCGCGAGTGCAGCCAATAGCGCCCACAGGGCTGGGTTGACTTGGCTAGACTCATCCTGGGCTGGCACCGGCGCACTGGTGTAGGCATACTTTGTTTTCTTTTTGTCTGTAGGCAGAACCTGCCCGCCCGGGAACACGTACTTGACGGCTTCGGTGAGCTCGTTGGCGGTCAGGTTGTTGCCCAGAACTGCGATGGCGAAACGGTCATCGTCGCCCAGGAATCCAGCAGTGGTGTGCTGCCCTTCGTACCAGCCAGACTTGTTGGCAATCGTTTCCTTCGGCAGCGCTGCGCGTAGACCGAAGTTCTGGTCTGCATCGCCGTAGGAGTAGCGCGGCAGTGAGTACATCAACTGACGCATGTATCTGGTCTCGGTGTCACTCAGTCCGCCCTCTTCGCTCAGCATGCGGTCAAAGTAAGCGACCATGTCGGCTGGTGTGCTGGTAGTAGCTCCCCACATAGGCGAGCCCTGGGTCTTATCTGACAGACCGTAGCGCTGTCTGACATTGTCAACGATGCGTACACCGCCGTAAGAATTCCACAGTGCGTCAGTTGCCTCGTTATTGGAGTAGCGAATCATGTCGTCGCGCAGCATGGCGTCGGGGTTACCCGTGACGGGCATATCGCCCTTGCCAGCGACAATCTCTCCCTTCTTCGGCGGCGTGTAGTTGGAGTAGGCCACAACGTCGGCGACGAACACCTTCATCAGGCTGGCGAGGTGAAAAGCATCGTCGCAGTGTGAGTTACAGATGAACTCACCAGTCTGGCGATCCAGGATGCCCATGCCGAGCATGCCGCCCTTGGCATCGAACTTCCCGGTCACTTCGTCGAGACGCGTTTGCACTCCATGACCCCATTGGGTCTTTGTCCCTGGCACAAGCGGGGCAAAATTCTTCGGCTCAGTTTTCGCAGGGCTTTCCGACGGCTCCGTAGAGGGCCTCTCCGATTCCGTTGAAGAGGTTTTCTCAGTCGAGGTTTCGGACGACTTCCCCGTGGTCTTCTCCGGGGTCGTCTCAGTGGTCTTCCCTGCGGTCGTGTCAGTTGACTTCTTGGGTTTTGCTTCGGACGGTTTAGTTTGTGTCGTCGAAGATGGCGCTGCTATGACTACCTGCGAAAATGCATCGGCGTCGGTGGAGTCAGCATGTGCTGCGGCTGTCGCGTTAGCCAGCGGTGTCGTGGCTGACAGAGTAATAACCGCGGCGAGGCTCGCGGCGATGCCGCGGCGCGCGCGTTGAGGGCAATGAACCATGTTTAGAGAGTTTACAACTCTGAGGGAGTCTCGCTCACCGGTAACTAGCCCTTTCCGTTTACCGAGAGGGAGCGAGCTAGCTCACGTACAATTTTTGAGAGATGGAATTTTCTCGGTTCCGATTAGTTATTCCGCATATGTGAGGAAGGTTGGATTTGCATGGCCAATCCGTTTGCCAAGGGCTGGAAGTACATGATGTCTTCGTTCGATAAGAAGATTGAAGACAATGCGGACCCGAAAGTTCAGATTGCACAGGCCGCCGAGGCTGAGCGTCAGCGCCACCAGGAGATTCAGCGTCAGGCTGCGGCTATCATCGGCAACCGCAACCAGCTGGAAATGCAGCTTGGTCGGTTGACCTCCGAGCGTGACAAGATTACCGAGAACACCCGCCAGGCACTCGCCAATGCCGATCAGGCCCGCGCCAAGGGGGATGAGGCCACTGCGCAGAAGATGGAAAACACTGCTGAGGTGTTTGCCACTCAGCTGGTGAATGTCGAAAAGGAGCTGGAAAACACCACGCAGCTCCACCAGCAGGCCGTATCTGCCGCTGAGGAGGCGCAGCGCCAGGCGCAGCAGTCCCAGGCTCGCTACGAGCAGATTAAGCAGGATATCCGCAAGCTGGAGTCGCAGGCAGATCAGGCCAAGATGCAGGAGACCGCGTCGAAGACGCTCCAGAGCATGCAGGGTGTTTCCGAGGACCCGAATGTGCCGACTCTCGATTCGGTTCGTGAGAAGATCGAGGGCCGCTACGCGAATGCGCTGGGTGCCCAGGAACTCGCGGAGTCCTCGCAGGCGGGTCGTATGGCTGAGATCGAGACTTCAACTCGCGATGCCGCCGCCGACATGCGTCTGGCTGAGATTCGTGCCCAGATGAATAACGACAACGCCGCTCTCGAGTCCGGTTCTGCCGCGAAGGGCAACGCCGGCGAGCTGGAGTCCGCAGAGGACATCGAGGACGTTGAAGACGCGCCGGGCACCACAACGGACGCAGACGAAACAAAGTAGCCGTCGGCCCCCGACATTTCTCGCGTCAACAGCGTAAATGGCACCGAGGCGGCTAACCAGAGCCGCCGACAGTGCTCGTAGGCCGACAAAACAACTCGGACGCTACTCCTCCAGCTTGCCGTTCTTCCGCGCAAGCAGCACCCCGCGGATACCCGCGTGGAAACCATCGCGCAGATTGACACGCTGCGTCTCCGTCAGCGTGTATTCGTGCAGCGTCTCACACGCAAACTGCAGCAGCGGACGATCAATGTCCGGCGGCAGCCCACCACCGGACAGCAAGTGAGCACTATCGCGCGCCTGCTCGGTCGCAATGTTCTCGTACCACCAGTTCGCGTACTGCTGCCCCACATCGAACGGCGTCTGGAATCCCGCCGACGCCCACACCTCGTTCGGCAGGGGCACATACCGACTACGTAGTTTCCTCCGAGGTGCCATCATCGACGGGTTCGGGCGCGGGCTTGGCTTCGGCGCACTCGCGTCTATGCCGTCTTCGCTTGCCGACGACCCCGTCGTCGACTCATCACTGCCAACTGCAGCAGACGATGCGACCTGGCTTTGCGCGGAGGCGGGATCGGAAGCAGGTGCGCCCGTATCCTCGGTTCCGCCGTTGCTACCAGCGCCGCTACCCGCCTCGGAAGTCGCGCCGGGCATAGCCGCGGGAGAAGGCTGAGTCGGTTGCGCAGCGTCCGAACCGCCCGTGCGCTCTACCTCAGCGAGGTGCTCAGCCTGCGCCGGGATTTCCCGAGCGCCCATCTTGGCTGCATGTTCGACTTCGTTGAACTTCGGCGAGTCAGCCTTGGCTGTTGGCGTGGCTGCAGCATTGTCATCGCTGCGACAGTCGGAGTTGCTGTCAGCCGTGGGGGAAGGCACCACGCGTTGATCCTGCGGAACCTCCGGAGTGCCAGCCTCGGGCGAAGCAGCGTCACCGTCGGCAGAGGTGGGAGTGGTCTCCGTGCCGTCGTCAAGCGAGCCCTCGCCCGGAGGCGTAATGCGTGTATCCGGCACGCAGGTGGCGCCGAGATCTTCGATTGGTTCGGCATCGCCCAGCGGCTTATTCGTGCGGACGACCGGTGGGATTGGGCCTTCGAGGACATTGAGCTGCATGGCGTCAGCGAAGTCCTCGCGGGGATCGAGGATTGTCGTCGAATCGCAGGCATGGCGAAGCGCACCGGACATGGAGTCCCAGCCGAAGCCGTAGAGATGCACGCGCACACCGGAGGCCGAAGCCTCAGCGACGCCGGGCAGCATGTCCGCATCGCCCGAGACCAGCACGATATCGGAAACCTGGTTGCGGAGACCGGCGACGACCATGTCGGCGACCAAGCGCGTATCGACGGCCTTTTGCGTCCGTCGGTCACCCCATTCAATGAGCTGACCTGCGCGAAGCTGAACACCATCGATAGTGCGCAGCGAGCGCTGGTAACGGTGCGGGCCCGATTCCGGGATGCCGTCATACCAAAGTTGCCGCTGAACTGGCTGGTTCAGCTGCTGGGTAATCATTCGGTCAAGGACACTAACTACTTCTCTAAGGTCGATTTCTAATTGCCCGCGGGCTCCGGTTTCCCACGAGTTGTAAAAGCTCGCCAATAAATATGACGTATCGACGAACACCAATGTGCGTTCAAGCATGGCTCCTAATTCCTGATTCTTTATTAACTAAATAAGCAAACCGGTTACATCGACAAGGATGCCCGAATAATTCATTCTATGCGCTAAACATGTTTAACTTCAGGGACTATCCTTAATAAGCCGCATCACTTTGACCGCTCTTCGCGGGTTGGCAGGCTTGCGAGTCGGCGCGGAAACACCGCCCAATTTGGGTAGTGACGTGCAAAGAAATCGGCTCGCGAAGAGTACGACCACACAGGAGAAGGAGAGTTACAAAGAGGTATGAGACGTTGGTTCGGCCTATTGGTTCTCATTACTGTGATGGGGCAAGCGGTTTTTAACGCCGGTCGCGTGCTGCTTTCTTGGCGAGTCCTCGACTTCGGTGGTTCCGCCGCCACCGTCGGCTGGTTCACCGCCGCATTTTCACTTGTACCTCTTATTATTGCGCTTCCCGCCGGCAAGCTTGTCGACAGCCATCGCGCCACCGAAGTCATGTACTCCGGCCTTATCGCCACCGTTGTCGCTGCGGCAGTAATGGCGCTTTCGCCGAATCTACCCATACTTCTACTGGGTTACATCGCGCTGGGTTTCGCCCACATGACCACGCTCATCGCCGCTCAAGGCATGGTTTCGCACCTGCGTGGCGGCGTCGCCGGGCTCGATAGCCTCTTTGCATACTTCACGCTTGGAATCTCCGTCGGTCAGTTCCTCGGCATCGTCGGTGCGGGTCTACTCACTCCCAACCACGATGGCAGCGCCATGACCGCCACCACTCCCGCGCTCTGGACGATGACGGGAATCGGTGCGATCGCCCTGGTCATCGGCTGGCCGGTGGCAACTGCTTATCGACGGCACGAAGCGAGTGCAGCCGCCGAAGTGCAAGCGGCTAGCACTACTGCGCCATCCACCGAGTCACCCGCTGGAGGCCGCGGTCAGTCGAGGAACGATCGATCATCGGAAAACTCAGCGGAAGGGGCTTCGGTCCTAAGCATCCTGCGTATCGACGGCATGTCCAGCGCGATGGCCGTATCGATTGCGGTCATCGTTGCCATCGACCTGTTGACAGCATATGTGCCGGTGCTGGGACGTGAGCTGGGATTTAGCGTTGCCGAGGTTACGGCGATTCTCGGTGCACGAAGCGGTCTCGCAATCATTTCTCGAGCTTTCATGCCGACCGTACTGCGCCGAGCCAATCGTGACCGTGTCCTTATTATCGCAGTGAGCGCCGGTGTCCTGCCGCTTCTGGCTATGCCGTGGCTGCAGAGTGCGTGGCTCATGGTTATTGCTGTTGGTATCTGCGGTTTGGCATGGGGCTTTGTGATGCCCATGTCGATGACGTGGGTGAGTTCCCTGGTGGATGCCGAGGTACGTGCTCAGGCGTTGTCCATCCGGCTGATGGGTAACCGCCTGGCGCAGGTCATCCTGCCGCCGGTCGCTGGTTTTGGTGCTACCGCGATGGGGGCAGGCAGCGTGTTTATGGGCGCGGGTGCGCTGATGGGTGTGGCGTCTGCCGCTGCTTGGCGACGGCTTGCAGGTAACAAGGTGACTCTGACTTAGTAATTGGTCGATTGCTGAGTTGCTGACAACTAGCGAACAAGCCGTAGGAAACCTCTGATCTGGCGTACAGAGTTAACTAAAATGATTCGTTTTTAGGTGTCTACCAGCGGATTCGCTTAAATAGGAGTCTGTGTGTAATGTATTCGGAGGTCAGCGCGGCCGGGCAGTTGTTGTTTGGT
>NZ_JVVM01000022.1 GCF_001054325.1 Corynebacterium vitaeruminis
TGTGGGGTGGGTGCTGCGCGCCCCTTTTTTTTACACCCAACAGTAAACGGGAGTCACTTATTTGGCGCGTTTTATTCTTGGGTGTGTTATTAATCCTGCGCCGAGCTGTTTGTCGGCGTTCGTTTTATTTCTATACGCGGCCGGCTGTATCTTTAGAACATGCGTGTGGCAATCGTTACTGGAGCATCTCGCGGTATAGGCGCCGCATTTGCCAACCATCTTGGCGAGACACGTCCTGACGTAGATGAAATTTGGTGTATTTCTCGTAGCTGCAAGGATGGTTCTTTCAGCAAGAAGGCCGGGGGTTTTCCTAATCAAGGTCCGCGCTTCCGTTATCTTCGTCTAGACCAGTCCGATGAAGATTTCGGGGATAAGCTCCAGAGCTATGTTAAGCAACAACATGCGACGATAGTTTATTTAATCCTCAATGCTGCTTACGCGAATTTTGGCGATATTAATCGCCAAGACTTTGCCCACGTTAATCAAATGATTCAGACGAATATTCGTGGAACAGTCGCAGCGGTCTATTCCCTTAGAGATCTATTCGAGAAGAATAGCCATATTATTCTGGTTTCATCGATCTCTACTGTAGCTCCGACGCCGGGATTAGCGGTATACACGGCATCGAAGGCATTTATTCGACATTGGGGGATTAGTCTGAGGGAGGAATTAAAACCTTATGGGGTAAGTGTCACCATCTGTTACCCGGGAAAGGTTGAGACTAAGGCTCTCCGGGACGTCGTGAAGCAGTCGGGGTCGGTGAAGCTGCGTCTTATGCCGAACCAGAACCTCAAGTATTTCGTGCAGCGCACGTTGTGTGCGGCGGAGCGGGGGCAAGCGGAAGTGGCACCTGGTATTTATGGCCTGGTAATGGCGCTGTTTAAGGTTTTACCGAGACGTGCGATTGCCCGTATGGGAAGTTTGGTCTGAGGCCCACGTAAGTTCGCAGTATCAAACTTTTGTTTAACCCCCTGGGTCTAGCCTATTTAGAAACCGGTGTTAGCTGAGTAGGCTACGGAGTATGCGTAAGTTATTCACTGCTGCTTCGGTCTACCTCGGTTTTGGTCTACTCTCCGGCGTTTTTTATCGTGAATTCACCCGTGCGATGGATTTCACGGATAAAACGCAGCTCAATACGCTGCACACGCATTTCCTTGTCCTCGGCACAATCTTTTTCCTGCTTGCATTGGCATTGGATGGCCAATTTAATATCTCAGCAATCAAGGGCTTTGATCGCTGGTTCATCATTCAGAATGTCGGCATTGTTTGGACGATTGGCATGATGGTGGCAAATGGCATTGTCCACGTTGTTTCCGGCCCAGAGGCCTGGGGTGCGATGTACTCGGGAATTGCAGGCCTTGGTCACATTATTCTGACAGTTGGCTTTGTGTGGTTCTTTGTACTGCTCAACAAGGCGCTCAAGATTCGTGAGCGAGATATCCGCAAGGCCAACGCGGCCGCGTAAACGTCCAGCGGAAATGCCGAAGCCGGATAACTGATTCGGCGAAGACATTCAGACGAAATAGGAAACCCCGTGCAGAACCAGTATCTGCACGGGGTACTTTGATGTAATGGCGATTATTCGTCCGCAATAGCGGCTAGGGGTGGCGTCTTCGCGGCTTTCTTACCAGGGCCGAGAGCAGCGACAACGCCCACAAGCACGGAACCAAACAGCATGAAAACAATCTGCAGCCACGGCACCGCGATAGTACTAAGACCCTCATCCTTCAGCACGGTCAGCAGTGACCAGCCGAGGAACAAGCCGAGCACAATACCCATAACCGTCCCGAAAATGGAGATCTCCACAGACTCCAGGCGAATCATGCGGCGAATTCCTGAGCGCTGCATGCCGACGGCCCGAAGCATACCTATCTCCTGGCGGCGCTCGACAACCGAGAGCGCCACAGTATTGATAATGCCCAGAATGGAAATGATGACCGCCAACGCCAGCAGAGCGTAGACGATTCCCAGCATGACATCGATAGAGGCATTAGCCACGCCCGCAAACTCCTTAGCAGTCATCACCTGCACTATGAGGTAGTCCGCAACGGCGTCGCTAAGCTTCTGTTTCATCTCAGCCATAGCGTTGTCATCTGCAGCGATGGAATCGGAAACGTCCACGTAGGTCTGGAACGGCAACAGGTGACTGCTCTTAATATGCTTTTGGGTGGTTTTGTAGGACAACATAATTGACTGACCTGGATCACCAGTGTCAGCAAAGATGCCGGTGACGGGGAGCAGCGTTACGCCGCTCTTGGCAACTACTGCGAGTTCAGTGGCAACGTCCCAACCGTTCTTTTTCGCCGTTGATTCGCTGATGACAATGCCAGCATCCGGCTTCGCCAGGTCAAGGGATCCCCGGATGGCACGAGTGCCGTACCACTTGCCGACGTTGGAGTTGAACACCGACACATTGCTAGTTTCCTGTCCGACTTCCGTTTGTTCGCTGTCGGAAGCCATCATCGTGTCGGCCTCTGCGGGCGAGACAACCATCAGCGCACCAATCGACAAGGTCGCGGTGTCCTCGACGCCATCGGTGTCCTTCACCGCATCCTCGACCCCGATGGGGAGAGCTGAATGGGCGCTCAGAGGCGGAGAGAGCATAAAGTCAGCCGTCAGATTGGTCTCTGACCATTCATTGACCGCCGCCTTCATGGATCCGCCGAACATGCCAATCACGGTCACCAGCGCAAGTCCGAGAGTCAGCGCGAACGACGTGGTTCCCGTCCTACGCGGGTTGCGGTGGGAGTTCGTCGCCGCCAGCTTGCCGACGGCTCCAAAAGGCGCACCCACAATGCGCCCCAACCCTCCGATTAGAGGCTTGGACAGCGCGGGGCCGACAAGCCAGACGGAGGCAACGGCCAACACCGCTCCGGTGCCAACGCAAATGGCGCGGATCTTGGTTTCCGCATCATTCCACTGCAGTGCCAAGACGATGATGGCGATGGCAGCAGCTGCCAGCATAGTGCCGGTCCGGGTACGCTGACTGAGACCATTGTCAGTAGTTTGATCCCCAGAGCGCATGGCCTCCACAGGTGGAACGGCGCCAGCTCGGGCGGCTGGGGTCCAGGCAGCAATCATGGTAATTGCGACGCCGACAATGAGGGGCACGATGACTGCCATCGGTTCGAATGTCAGACCGTCGCCGGGCATGGAGATATTCATTGCATCGAGGAGCATGAATAATCCTTGGCTCAGCCCGAATCCCGTGATTACACCGAGTGTGGAACCGATGAGGCCGACAATGAATGCCTCCAAGAGGACGGACGCGGTGAGTTGTCGTCGTGAAGCACCTAGGGCGCGGAGAAGCGCGAATTCCTTCATGCGCTGAGTGACCAGCATGGTGAAGGTATTAGAAATGAGGAAGATACCGACCAACAGACCGATGAGACCGAAAGCGATGAGGAAGTAGTTGACGAAGCTCAGGGCGGAGGAAACGCGTTCGGAGGCCTCGTCGGCGAGTGTGGAACCGGCCTCTACCTTGAGCTCGGGGAATGCGGCCGCGATGTCGCGGATGAGAGTGGCTGCGTCGGTGGTGGAATCGGCGGCGAGAGTGAACATATCCACGTGACGGTCTCTGCCGTAGAGCTCGCGCCATTGATCTTGAGTGAAAAATACTGCGAGATAGCCGGTTTCGTCGATGGAGGTATCAGCGATGCCAACGACCTTCACCGTCGCCCGCTCGAGGCGGGTGGCCACCTTGATTTCAGTGCCGACGTGGAGGTCGCCGAGTTCGGCGGTAGTCGGGTTAATGACCACCTCACCGGGTGCTTCCGGCACGCGCCCCTCGGTGACCGTGACCTTGTTGCCCACCGCTTCGAGCGCGGGATAGTAGGGAAGACCCATCGATGGCGAACCATTGGTCTGAATCGGCTTGCCGTCGGCTCCCGTGGCCGTGATGCTATTGCTGGGGTTGCCAATGTTGAGGCCGCGCACCCCGGGGAAGTCCTCGATTGCTTGCTCAGTTTCTTGGGTGAGCGCACCGGGATTGTCAGCTGGGGCCGTCACCACCACATCGACGCCGTCATAGGCGGTACTGAGCGCGCCCTTAAAGGCCTTGTCCAGCGAAGATGTGAACACAAATGCGCCGGTGATGAAGGCTGTACCCAGCACGACCGAAATAATCGTGAGCACGAGGCGTAGCTTGTGTGAGGTAATATTGCGCCAGGCGACGCGGCCGAGCGTGGAAGACGATGATGCCATGGGGAGAGACGACCTGCCTTCCTAAAGATTCTCAATATCGGCCATGCGCGCCAAAATATCGGCGGGCGTGGGATTGCGAATCTCTCCAACTACACGACCGTCAGCGAGAAATACCACGCGGTCTGCGTAGGATGCGGCAGTGGCATCATGCGTCACAATGACGACGGTCTGGCCGATGTCATCAACCGCATCGCGGAGGATTGTCAGCACCTCACGCGACGAATTCGAGTCCAAGTTGCCCGTTGGCTCATCGCCGAAGATGATCTCCGGCCGGCTGACAATGGCGCGTGCACAGGCGACACGCTGCTGCTGGCCACCGGACAGTTCCGAGGGGCGGTGCGTAAGCCGTTCATTCAGCCCGAGGCGCGTGGTGATTTCCTCAAACCACTGCTTATCCACCTTCCGACCAGCGATATTGATAGGCAAGGTGATATTCTCCGCCGCAGTCAACGTCGGCACCAGGTTGAAGGACTGGAACACAAAGCCCAGGCGATCACGTCGCAGCGCTGTGATCTCCTTATCCGACAGCTTGGACAGTTCCGTCGTGCCGATGTACGCGCTTCCCGACGTCGCGGAGTCCAAGCCGGCCATGCAGTGCATCAGAGTCGACTTACCCGACCCGGACGGGCCCATAATCGCGGTGAACTCACCGGCGGCAAAAGAGATATCGACATGGTCCAGTGCGGTAACTGCGGCATTGCCGATGCCGTATTTCTTAGTCAGCCCCTCGGCATAGGCAGCTGCCTGCGGGGCGGAGTGCGCAGAAGAAGAACTAGAGGGATTTATAGCGGATGACTTTGCGTGCTTAGCAGGCATGGGGAAAGGGCTTTCTTCTAATTACTTCTGATTAACGTCTAATTAATATCGGGCGCGGTGGGACTATCCGGCAGCGAAAGCGGGTTGAACACGCTACGGCGGGAATGAAACATTCGTTGTTCACCAGTCACGGGGTCGGCAAAACTCATTTCTACGCAAACCAGGTGCAGGGGTTCCGAGATATTCTCGGCCTCCAGCGGCAGAATCTCCGGGTAGTACTGGTCACCCAGGATGGGAAAGCCCAGCTCACTCAAGTGCAGCCGCAGCTGATGAGTGCGTCCGGTGATGGGTTTCAATTGCCACAGCGCAACGCGGCCACTGTCGGCAGCGAGGCCGTCGGCGTCCGAAGGGACGTCGACAAGCGAAATGCGCTCGACAGTGGTGTGGGCGTTTGGCTCGCCCGCGAGAGTGTAGGCCTGCATCTGGCCTGCAATTTTGTGCTGTCGCGTGCGCAGCTCCAGCGGGGTTTCGGGCAGAGAATTACTGACCGCGCCGGCAATGGGCGTGGGTGATGTCAGTGCGTGATAGCGCTTTGTAACCTCCCCAGATGCGAAAAGCCCCTGGTAGGAGCCGCGAACTTCGCGCCGGGCAGTGAAGATGAGCAACCCCGACGTCAGCCTGTCCAGGCGATGTGCCGGAACCAACTCCGGATTCCCCAGCTCCCGCCGCAGGCGCACCACCGCGGTCTCCGTAATGTGTCGGCCGCGCGGCATCGTTGCCAAAAACGACGGCTTGTCGACGACCACAAGGTTGTCATCCTGAAAGACGATCGGCATCGGCCCCGCGATTGTTCGCTCCGGTGCCGGGGTGCGGTAAAACCACATTTCGGCGCCGGGCTTCACCAGATCATCGGGGCTGTACGGCACCGAGTTTGCGCGAACGACCAGCCCATCTGCAAAGCGCTTAGCTACAGCCGCTTCATCGTCGTCCGGATGGCGGTGCGTTTGACCTGCGATAGCGCCTGCGAGCAGATCCCACGCACGGGTAGGAGCATCGCCGCGGCGCCCGGGAGCGGCGATGCGGGATGGGTTGAGCCCATCGCGAATGGGCAGTGGCATGCGACGCATACGGCTGACTTTAACAGGTGCTCCGGATTCACCTGGTGTGCCAGCTGAGCTGCCAGCGCACGGTCGTATTGGTATCGCCCCTAATAGCGTAGGCGGACAACATTTTGACCTGTTGGTCTCGACATATTGGGGGTAGGGTGGAGGTGAAAGTAATAAAGGGGTTGGCTCGAAAGAGCTGACCATATAGCAACGCTTGTCCATTAAAATGGCGTCCAAGCAGGTGCGATAGGTGTAGCTGCGTTGCGGTCTGGCCGCGGAGAGCCAATTTTTATGGATCGCATAATAAGGAGGCAATCAATGCCAAGGCAGAACATCATTGTGTGCGCGGTCGATGGCTCAGAGGCGTCCAAGACCGCCGTCAAGTGGGCCGCTAACACTGCAGTGAAGCGCGGTGAGCCGCTCCGTCTGGTCAGCAGCTATTCAATGCCGCAGTTCCTCTACGCAGAGGGCATGGTTCCGCCGCAAGAGCTTTACGACGATCTTGAGGCCGAGACCTTGGAGAAGATTAACGAGGCCAAGAAGATTGCCCTCGACTTTGCCCCGTCGGTTGATGTCAGCCATCAGATTGAAGAGGGCAGCCCGATTGACATGCTGCTCGACTTGTCTGAGCAGGCAACCATGGTGGTTATGGGTTCCCGCGGTCTGGGTGGGCTCTCTGGCATGGTCATGGGTTCGGTTTCCGCAGCTGTTGTTTCCCACGCATCCTGCCCGGTTGTTGTTGTCCGAGAGGACAACCTGGTTACCGATGAGACCAAGTACGGCCCGGTCGTTGTCGGTGTCGATGGCTCCGATATTTCCGAAAAGGCAACGGAGTACGCATTCCGTGAGGCCGATGCCCGCGGTGCAGAGCTAATCGCAGTTCACACCTGGATGGACATGCAGGTACAGGCTTCCTTGGCCGGTCTGTCTGCAGCTCAGAGCCAGTGGCAGGTTGTGGAAGAGGAGCAGAAGGCTCTGCTCGGCCACCGTCTGGAAAAGTACGCTAAGAAGTACCCGGATGTAGCCATCAAGAAGGTTGTTACCCGTGACCGTCCGGTTCGTGCACTGGCTGACGCATCGGAAGGCGCTCAGTTGTTGGTCGTCGGTAGCCATGGCCGCGGTGGTTTCAAGGGCATGCTGCTCGGCTCCACCTCGCGTGCACTGCTGCAGGCTGCTGCCTGCCCGATGATGGTTGTCCGCCCGGAAACTGACGCCGCTTAAAGCGCACTCCGAGGAGACTGAGAAAAGACGCGGTACCGGTCGTGGAGGTGCGTTTAGCGCCGAGAACAGAAACCGTTACCGAATATTTATAAGTAGAACCTAGCCGGTTTCCGACATGTCTCGGAGGTCGGCTTCGGTTTATATAAATGGGGCCTCTCGTCTGCATAAACCCCGTTTTCATGCAGAAAGTACAGATCCTATAAGGGTTTTCCCGTGGTTATCCGACTGTTATCTCGCTAGTTTCCCAGTGGCCGAAATGGCCTGATAGTGCTTGCAGTAGGTGCAAGATATTTTGGAAAGCCTTATAGTTGAGTCAGAACGATTTCGGAAAGGAATATCTATCATGAACGAGATTCTTCTTGCTGCCTCCTTTAGCCCCTCTCTGGGCTTCCTCGGTTGGATTATCATCGGTGGCCTTGCCGGTTGGATTGGTTCCAAGATTATGGGCACCGATGCTTCGATGGGTGTCACCCTGAATATTGTCGTCGGTATTGTCGGTGGCTTCCTCGGCGGTTGGCTGCTCACCCTGTTCGGCGTTGATGTCGCCGGTGGTGGAATGATCTTCAGCTTCCTTACGTGTCTGCTCGGCGCCGTGATTTTGCTGTGGATTGTCGGCCTGGTTCAGAAGCGTAAGTAAACCAACTAACTGAACAAACAGCGCAGGGCATCTCAATAACATTGAGATGCCCCTTTTTGTTGTGCGGTTGTCGTGAAGTTGGCGTTCTGCGGTTGTCGCGACATCTGTTGGGGGCAGCAATCATCGCACGCTAAAGTAGGACTAGAGGCTGAAAGACTGACTAGTTTGTTCTTTTACAAAATCACAGTCGCAGATACGCCTACAATGGAATATCACAGACTATGAACGCCCTGTTCAGTGTCGCTCAAGCATTGGCGCTATTGCCGGAATTTGCGATAAAGCAGCTGCTAAAACAGGGTGCGACTTTGGAAGGACGAGAGGTACTGCCGTGGCAGAAGCGACAACGGGCAAGGGCGTAAAAGGCGGCCGCGCTTCCTCTCGCCGTCGTAACCGCCCCAGTCCGCGGGAGCGTCTCCTGGCATCAGCGACAGCTCTGTTTACAACGGAGGGCATCCGGGTTGTCGGCATTGACCGCATCTTGCGGGAAGCTGATGTCGCCAAAGCCAGCCTGTACTCGCTGTTTGGATCCAAGGACAAGCTAGTCATCGCGTATCTGCAAGACCTCGACGCCAAATGGCGGGAGGCTTGGGAGCAGCGAGTGGCCTCGTTGGATACCCCGGCGGAGAAGATTCTCGCGTTCTTCGATCAGTGTATTGCGGAACAACCGGCGATTGACTTCCGTGGTTCACACTTCCAGAACGCAGCAAGTGAATATCCACGGCCGGAAACGGAGTCGGAGCAGGACATCCGTCAGGCCGCAGCCAATCACCGTTCCTGGGTTTGGCAACAGCTACACACGCTGCTGACTGAAAATGAATCTAGTATGCCGTCCGCTCACGCAAATATGCTGTTGCTCTACCTCGACGGCGGACTCGCGGGTGCCAAGATGTCCAAGGACTTGAACCCGCTGCAGATGGCGCGCGACCTGGCTCGTGACCTGGTCACGTAAATACTTAATTCCCTTTTTTTAACGCGCCCTAGTTCGCGCCTTTTTACTCACGGGCTAATCCCGGAAGCGTTTCCAGTCCGACTCCTTCGAGCCGGTGGCTTTCTTAACCATATTCTTCGTATTCTGGCCGAGCATGATTCCCAGGTTCTGCGCAATCAGGATTGGCTTCGGCCGTTTCTGTGCTTTTTGAGCCTTCTCGGCTTGTCGTTTCATGTCGTCCCGCACTTTAGCCAGGCCGGGAAGCGGCGGAACTATACCCGAGGAAATCTTCATATCCTGCGTCAGGGACGGCAAATTGTCCTGAGCGCCAGGCCGCATCTGGGTCACCATGTAGCGAACCTTCGCAATTTTCAAAGCCTGGGCATATTCTTCTTCCTGTTTTGCTTTACGACGGTCCTGTGAAGCCTTCTCAATTGCGGCATATTCGCTCTTATACTGCTTCATCTTCCACGGAGCGAATGCGGATTTGATATAAAAGCGACGCTTGGCCTGCTTTAACTTCTTCTTTTCGTCCCGCTCCGATTCGTATTCACCCTTTTGGTGGTTTTGCAGAGTTTGGAAATCGTCTGTGAGCGGGTAAATCTTCTCCACATGACGGGTAAGAATAATGTTTTGGGTCAGTGTCCAAAAGTTATTGGTGACCCAGTAGACAATTAGGGCCACGGGTGTTGGGCCAAAGAACCCCGCGAAAAGAATCATCAGCGGTGCGTAGATAAGCATTACGCGCATGAATTTGCTGAGGAATACGCTGACGCTATTGGAATAGTCGAGAGTGCGCTGCAACCGGCGGTAGGAAACGACCAAGTTAAAACAGGTAAAAATGGCTGCTGCCACGATGCCGATAATGCAAAAAGTCAACAGCGAATCTCGATTGCCCCCGAGGATCTCCAGTTGCTCCTGGTTCATGCGCAGATACGCGGGTAGAGGCTGCCCCAAGAATGTCGCACTCAGAAAATTCGAGATTTCATCCTTGGAGATAAATCCGACATTGTGAGATGCAGGCAGCCCGGGTCCCTCAGAGGCCTTCAGCATCTGTCGCAACATGCGAACCAGACCCATAATCACAGGAACCTGGACAAAGAGCGGTGCCAGCATAACGGAGGTCTTAATGCCCTCGTTCTTGCGCATCTCCTTACTGGCGTAGTTGACGTATTGTGGAGAGTTCGGCTCGATGCTCCTGCGGTAGCGCTCCTTGAGCACAAACAGCTGCGGCCGCAGATTGGCCGTCTTACGCGCCGAGACATACTGCTGAAACGCGAGGAATGCCAGTGCGCTACGCACGGTAAACACCAGCAGGAAGAGGGATAGTGTCCAGGACAGGGAAGACGGCAGGTGAAGCACTGAGGCCAGCAAAAGGTGCCACACCTTAAGGACAAACGAGACCAGCCAAACAAATGGTTCCAAAATAACCACGGGCCGACTCCTCCATGTCAAGGACTAGAAAAGAAAGACAACCGGATAAGCCCGGTGTGCCGATTCCAGCCGCTATCCTAGCGACTCGAATCACGTGCCCCAACTTAAAACAGGGTCCCGCTGAGACGGAACCCTGTTTTAAGTTGGGAAAGCTGGATGAAATCCAGCGGAAGGTAAGCGAACCTGGGGAGGGGGAACTAATTAGCGCTCTCGTACTTTTCAATAATGTGCTTCGGCAGAGCACCACGATCCGCTACATCCATGCCGTTCTCTCGTGCCCACTGGCGAATCTTACGATTGCGATCACGAGCCTCAGCGGCATTGGGGTTAGCGGCGGAAGAGCGCTTACGTGGAGCCACAACCGTGCTGTGGTCAATAGATGCCTTCGCAATATACGGTTCTAATACCTGCTCGAACTTCTCAGCATTTTCCTGAGAAAGGTCGAGAATATAGTTTTTTCCACGGAAGGAAAAACGAACGACTTGGTGATCCGCGGAATCAAGCGGAGTCCCATCGAGGTCGTCGATGTACTGAATTAGCTCGCGGCGTGCCATAGAATCCCTGTCTAAACTTGGTGCTGAACTTGCAATAATGAAGAAAGCTTACGGTGAAACTTCAATACCGTGATACTTCAAACAATATCAAGTCCTATTTTCATTCCCCCACAGTATAAGTGCAAAGAATTTTAATGTCCATTGACGATAATTAAGTTAGATTGTGCAACTTATATTAAATACATGGTTTGTTAATAATTGGATTAATAGTGCAGGGTAATTGAGAAAATTAAAAGACGGCCCTGCGTAATAAGCAGGGCCGTCTTAGACAGCAGTTATGCTACCGAGGGCAGTGTAGGATGCGCTCTCGGTGATCGTCGTAAAGCGAAAGGGTGGGAGGGCGATTAAGCCTGAGTCATGCCCTGACCAGGCTTGCCGCGATAGGTAGCGGCAACGTAAAGTGGCTGGTTCGGCTCCTCCTTGACCTCGACGAGGCGGTACTCAGCAGTAACGTCCTCGCGGCCGAAGTAGACAGCGGCGTAGCCGTGGCGGTCGAACTCGAGGTAGTTGACGTACGGGTTTGCAGCTTTGAGACCAGCGGTAGCAGCCAGGGAAATCGGGTTGTCCTGAGGCAGCATCACGATGTCGTCGACGTTCGGGGCGCTGACGGAAGTACAGACAATCTCAATGGCGGCAATGCCGCCACTCGGGTACTGGCCCGGAACCTTCGGCACGTTGCAGCTCCAGGAAGAGTGGATGTCGCCGGTGAGGAAGACAACGTTGTCGTAGCCTTCCTTATCCATGATGTCAATCAGCTTACGACGTTCAGCAGCGTAGCCATCCCACTGATCCAGGTTGTACGGCAGACCGTCCTGCGGCAGGCTCAGCAGCTCGGTGACAGCGCGAGTGGCCTCCGGATCCAGCGGCGGAACCAGGCACTGGGTGAACATGACCGAGTTACCCACGACACGCCACTTTGCGCTCGAGGAACGCCACTGGCCGAGCAGGTAGTTAAACTGCTCAGAGCCGAGCATGGTGCGATTCTCGTCATCGGTCTGGCCAGCGCGGATGAACTTCAGCTGCTCGTCGCGGTAGGTGCGCAGATCCAACATGGTCAAATCTGCGAGATCGCCAAAGCGGAAGCTGCGGTAGAGCTTGCCACCCTTGGAGAACGGGACAGCGCGGACCGGCAGCCACTCCAAGTAAGCCTGGATAGCGGCATCGCGGCGGGCAATGTAGTCGCCCTCGGTCTCCGGGTCGTGGTTCTCGGCACCACTGCGCCAGTCGTCGTTGGCGACCTCATGGTCATCCCAGGTCACAATCCACGGCTTTGCGCGGTGAGCTTCCTGCAGGTCTGCGTCGGTGCGGTAGGTGGCGTAGCGCAGACGGTAGTCAGCCAGAGAGATAATCTCGTGAGCCGGCTTGTGGTCACGAACCGGGCCCTTGCCGGCGTAGCCACCGGCCTCGTACTCATAGATGTAGTCGCCGACACACATGATGATGTCGATGCGGTCATTTTCCGCCATATCGCGGTAAGCGGAGAAGAAACCGCTCTCCCAGTTAGCGCAGGAAGTCAGCGCGATACCCAGGTGATCCGGCGAAGAGTTCACCGGCGGAGCAGTGCGGGTCTGACCAACCGGGGAAACCTGACCAGCGTAGTCACCAGCGGTGACAGTAAAGCGGTAGAAGTAGTAGGAATCAGCGGAAAGACCCTTGACATCAATCTTGACGGTGTTGTCAGCATCCGGGTCGGTGTTCAGGGCACCAGAGGCAATGATGTTGCCGAAGCCCTCATCGGAAGCGACTTCCCACTTCAGGGCAACCGGACGGCCCTGGTTAGCACCTGCGGTATCGCCTGGGTGCGAGGTTACGCGGGTCCAGATAAGAACGGAGTCCGGCAGCGGATCGCCGGAGGCCACGCTGTGCTGGAAGACCTGGAAACCACCGGATTCACCAGTATTAGCTGGAGACTGTGGCTGGGATTCGACATTTGCCGCCGCATTGGTAGCGGTTGCCAGGCCGATAGCGCCGGCTGCGGCACCGGTAGCACCGGCGCGCAGTACGGTACGACGAGAAGGGGTAAAAGGCTTTTGGGCTGTTGCGTCGCTATTCGAGACCACGCCGTTCGGGTTCGAGGCTGCAGTCTGAGAATTATCTGAAGATGGCATAGCCCTCATTACAGTACCTCTCAGTTCATGACGCCATCGGTGGAAAAAATTACCCCGATACGGGGGTATAAAGAGCGAAAGCGCGACTATTGCTGCTCAACAACAGTCGCGCTTAAGTCGACGCGTCTAGGCTTACGGCCTTAATCCGAACCGGTCAGGTTTACGCGCCCAGCTCCGAAATGATCTGGCGATCCAGCGAATCCAGCTCTGCGGTAATGGAGTGGTGCGCGCGGCGACGCTGCTCTGGAGTCATCTTCTCGGCGGCGCTAATGGCATCAGCCATGACATCCAGACGCGAGTTAGCATCCTTGATAAAGCCGTCAGTGCCCTTGGCGCCCGACTTACGCAGCTCTGTCAGTGAACCGCGAGTGGCCTCAATGCGGGCGAGTAGCGGTGCACCGTGCCCCTGGTAGCGAGCGGCATCGTCAGCGGAAACGCCGAACTTCTGCGCTGCCGCTGAGTGCTCACGGCGCTGAACGGCAGTGATGGCGCGGTAAGCCAGCGGAACCAGAACCGGCACCAGCAGGCGTGCGCCACCAATCCACGACTTTGCCTTGTCCTTGGTGAAGCCCTGGTTGCGCTGCTGTTCCAGAATCTTCTCGGCCATCTTGGTCTGGTGACGCTGCTTGGCGGCCAGTGCCTTCTTCTCGTCCTTGGCACTTGCCTTGCGCATCTTCTCCGCGCGCTTCAGAGCACGGTTTTCCAGCTTGAGTTCCTTCTTACTGAGCTTTTCCTCAGAACGAACGCGGTCAGCGGCCTCCTTCAGCTCTAACTTGTGCTGGTGCTTCTGGTCGCGCTTCGCGGCCTTGACCTCAGCCTTGTGGGCCTTGCGATTAAGTCGAGCTGCGTGGCGAGCCTCTTCCTTGGCCTTCGCCTTGGCAGCCTTAACCTGCTTGGCGGTTTCGCGCCGACGCTCACGGATGTCACCCAAGAAGCTCATTTTTTCCTTCGCCTAGTTGCTCGCAGATAGTTCCTCCGGAAAGGCGGGGCGGAAAACCCTTGACCCCAACCGCACCAGAGTGCGCTTGCCAGATGCAGTGGCTGCATCACGATTCTTGCCATCCCAGCTTAACGTGAAACTTCCTACCGAGTGGCGATACGCTAATTCTCATTGTGACTGATTCATCCGTTTCGCGCCCGCTTCTCCACGCGAGCGACCTCATCGGCTGCCGCTATCGGCTGAGCCTCGACCTCCGCGAGGGTCGGCTTGTCGAACCCGCTTCCCACCACGAACACCGCTTGCCGACGTCCATCGCGTCCATCCCCGGCCTGTACACCGTGACCCCGGGGGCGGACGCACACCTGGATACCCTCGAGGCCATCGCCCGTGGAGAAAACATCATCGCCGGTGGCGTGCTCATGCATGAGCGTCCTATTCCCGGTGGGGTGTACTCGGGAATCGACGAGATTTGCCACCCAGATCTGCTGGTCAAGGTTGATGATGTGCCACAGACGACCTCCCCGACGTATATGCCGGTGCTTGTTGTCACACGGCACCTGCTTTCTGCGCGCAAACAGGGCCGGCGGCGTAAGCCGTCGTCAAGCAATGCGGCGCGTGCGGCGGCGATGCAGGTACGACTGTTGGGCGTTGATCGTCTTGGGCGTGATGGCGTGATGGGGCGGACGTTGCGTCAGGCGATGGTCGTCACGGACGAGTGGAAGTTGCGGCATTACGGACCTGACGCTGTGAAGCTCGGACAGGCGGCCGCGATACTGCATCGGTTGGGCGTGTGCTGTGGCTTGGTAGGGGCGATTAGCGCCACTGGAATGAACCTGGATACACGGCATATCGTGATTGCCGATGAGGGCTCGCGCGTGGCGTCGTACCGTATGGCGTTGCGGGACGCGCGCGATGCCGTCGCTGCCACTCAGGGGCGACCGTCACGGTTTACGCCGGGGATCTGGCCGCTGGCGCCGCGGCGTATTCGAGAGTGTCGAACCTGCCGTCACCACGACTCCTGCTTCGACGAGCTGACCGCAAGTGACGACATTTCCCTCCTCCTACCAGGCGATAAGTCGATGCGGCTGCGCAGCGTAGGCATCGACACGGTCACGGCACTGGCGCAGGCGAGTACCAACACTCCGCACGTCAGCAAGGAGCAGGTGTGGATGGCGCGGGCACGGCTTGCCGACGTCGACGCGCTCCGGGTAACCGCCAAGACATCGGCCCCGCGTGGCGATGTTGAGATGGACATCGATATGGAGGCCTACCCCAATGACGGCGCCTACCTGTGGGGAACATGGGTGCCTGGAGAGGACTACCGCGGATTCATCACCTGGGAGCCGCCGGGGCCAGAAGGACTCGGTGGCGCAGCGGAGGCCAGGAATTTTGCCATTTTCTGGGATTACCTGATGGGGCGCCGCAATGCAGCGCACGAACAGGGCAAGACCTTTCGCGCCTATTGTTGGGCGGCGGAGGGCGAGAACTACTGGCTGCGTCAGAGTGCGAGACGTTTTGGTGGGCAGGAATTTGTGGTGCCCGCAGATACGGCGGATTTGGCCACGGGCGAGGCGGCTGGTTCCGGCTCCGAGGTAGGAGGCCCCACAAAGATTGTGCGGGTGCCTACCCGCGAAGAGGTGGACAAGTTCATTGCCTCGGCTGACTGGGTGGACATGCTGAAGGTCGCCCGCCGTCAGATTCTCTCTACCGTCGGCATGGGGCTTAAAGTCGTGGCCCCGTGGTCGGGCTTCCACTGGCGCGATGCCGATGTCGATGGCGAGGCGTCGCTGGACCTGTATCGCATTGCGACGGCCACCGATCTCGACTTTGTCGCGGAACAGTCCTTTGAAAAGCTCACACAAGCCGAGGCTCGCGCCATGCTACTGCGCTACAACGGTGATGACTGCCGCTCGGTTGCCCACGTCCGCGACTGGCTGGAGTCACAGCGCGCGGCAGCAGATCTGCCGCATGGCGATGACCTGCCGGTGCCTTAGAGCTCTAACCACGCGCCCACGTGCCGCGCCGGGCGAACTTCGGTGAGACCTTCTTCATTGCAGCATTGCGGATAATGGCCGTGTTCTTGCGGGCCAGCAGCAGCAACTGCTGAGTGCGCTCGGCGCGGAATGTAGAACGCGGGGAGCGGTGCACATCGCGGAAGAGGCGTTTCGTCGCCGCCAGCTGATCCGGCGAGCGCGTCGCCAGCTGGGCTAGCTTCTCCTTGGCTAGCTCAAGTGTGGCAGTTTCTGTCTCCACGGCCCACGTCGCCAGACCAATCTCAGTGGCGTCCTTGCCACTGAGCTCCTCGCCGGACATGGTCAGCCAACGCGCAGTATCGGCGCTGACTTCATCGAGAATGGTTCGCATGCCCGACATATCCGGAATCAGACCCCACTTCGCTTCGAGAATCGGCCACTTGGCGTCGTTCGTTGTGATCCGGAAATCGGCACCCAGCGCAATCTGTAGACCACCGCCGTAGCAATGCCCATGTACCGCCGCAATGACCGGCACCGGCAGGCGTCGCCAGTCCCAGCAGGCGCGCTGGAACAGGTTGGTGCCGTGAATATCAGGGACAAATGAGCGCAAAACACGCGAGGGCTTCTTAAACGCTGAGGCGAAATCGAGTCCAGCGCAAAATGACTTGCCTTCGCCCCGCAGGATTACACCTCGCAAATCGCGGTCGGCTGCCAGCTTCCGGGCGACGGCGGACAGCTCGGTCAGCATCTCAAGGGTTAGACCGTTGAGCTTATTTCCGCGGTCCAAACTGACGACGGCGATTTTCGCCGTCTCTGCATCAGCCACGGCGAGGTTTTCATAGGTGACGGTGACGTTATTGCTGGTGCTCATGGGCATTAACGCTAAACGACGGCCACGGGTACTGCCCAAGAAATACCAAAAGTCGTCTGAATCAGGGCATAAGAAACCGACCCGCTGAGGGTAAACCCGTCAGCGAGCCGGTAAGCCATCTTTAGCGCGCGGCAGGGACGCGTAAAAAGGCCGCGCGCTGTTAGCCAAGATTACTTGGCAGCTGCGAACAGCTCTGCAGCGTAATCCCAGTTGAAGACGTTCCAGACAGCCTTGACGTAGTCAGCCTTGACGTTCTTGTACTGCAGGTAGAAAGCGTGCTCCCACATATCCAGCAGCAGAACCGGCTTCAGGTTGATGGACAGGTTGCCCTGCTGGTCAGTCATCTGCTCAATAACCAGGCGCTCTGCGATGGTGTCGTAACCCAGGACGGCCCAGCCGGAGCCCTGCAGGCCCAGAGCAGCAGCGTTGAAGTGAGCCTGGAACTTCTCGAAAGAGCCGAAGTCGCGCTCGATAGCCTCAGCCAGCTCACCAGTCGGCTGGCCGCCACCGTTCGGGGACAGCAGCTTCCAGAACAGGGAGTGGTTGGTGTGGCCACCCAGGTTAAAGGCCAAATCCTTGGACAGGCCGGTAACAGCTGCGAAGTCGCCGGACTCGCGAGCAGCGGCGAGCTTCTCCAGTGCAGCGTTTGCACCATTGACGTAATTAGCGTGGTGCTTGCTGTGGTGCAGCTCCATAATCTCGCCGGAGATGTGCGGCTCCAGAGCGTCGTAAGCGTAATCCAGCTCAGGAAGTTCGTACTTAGTCATTAGGAAAATTCCTCCTCAACACGTTTTTAGGTTGTGCCGTCGATGGTACTCAAGATGTGAAGATGCGCAACCATTTAAGCAATATAATTAGTGCGAAATTCGCGGAAAGCGCTGTTCAGGAGTAATTGTCACAAGTTTATGAACGTGGTGGCTGATTGCGGCGAATCCACTTACTCACGCGCTTGAAGCGCATTCCGGCCGCGCCACCCAGGTCGTCGGCAAGCGGAATATCGAGAATGGATGCCCACGTCGGCAGCATTTCTTCCTCGTAGCGGTGACCGTGGCCACCCGGGACAGTGACGGACGCGAGGCCGTCGATAAGCACCTGCCAGAAGGTGACGAACGGGTACCAGCGCATGGAGGGCAGTACGTCACGGCCGACGCGCTCGGCAAGCCAGTCGGGGCGACGCCAGGCCAGCGGGTAATCCCACCACACGATGGGGTCGGAGGCATGCTGCAAGAATGCGACGCGCGGGAACTCCCACGGTCCGAACTTGGTGCCATAGAAGGAGTAGTACAGCTCGTCGGGGCGCGTAGCGAAGCGGATGTTGCGACCCTCGTCGATCACCGGAGCGATTTCCGGGGAACCCTTTGTACGACGGTGCGTCAGCTCTTTCCACATCGCGGAGAACTGTGGTGCGCCAGTCCAGACGGCACCGTCGACACGCGCGAGCATGTCGGCGGAATTCTCGAATGCGCCGAGACCGCCGAATCCGCCGAGGGATTCACCGGCGACATAGACCTTTGGCCGGTCGTTTTCCGGCATCTTGTCCACTTCCTGCAACACCCGGTGAATAAGCGTGTGACCGGCTGCGAGTGGAGTTTCGTGGTCCGTTAGCCAGGCCACTGGAGAGGGGAGGTCGGAGTACTGCAGAGCGACGGTGGCGCAGTTGCCAAGCGTCAAGAACTCTGCGGCCTGCGCCGACCATGGTGGCACCCAACCAGTGCCGGTAGTGGTGAAGACAACTAGGTGATCACGCCGGAATGCGCCAGTGCGGTGCATCTCGCGGATGATGAGCTCCGCTTGTTCCCGCAGCGAACGGCCGGGCACCTTGCCCGCATAAATGCGGATAGGCTCCTGCAGTTCGGAGAGTGGCTTGCCGGTGACCGCTGCCAAGTCGCGGGCACGGGGGCCTTCGGCGACGAAGACGCGCCCCTCGGCGCCAAGTGCGTGCCACGGCTCCAGCGACCACGGGCTACCGGAACGCTCTGGCTCCCACGGCTGCATGCGGCCGGGAACGACCAGCGTGTTCAGGTAGTGAGACTTCTTGGCAATGGATTCGAAAGTCCGACGGATGAGCAGTCGATCAATGCTGGCGGCCACGGCGCCACCGACGATGGCGCCGCTGAGGACTGGGGCGAGACCGCGGGGCAGCCAGGGGCGGAGGTTGTCCCGCAGCAAGTCATAGCCGCGGTTGGCTAAAGCGGTTAGGCCTCGGGTGGTCAGGTAGAGACCGCTGGCAATGATCGTGGAGGCGAGTTGGCTACGTGCGGACTCCTGCTCATCCTTGCCCACCAGTCGGCCGATTTCGCGCTGCTGGGAAATGGAACGCAGCCACAGCGCCGCGGTGGTGGCCGTGGTGGCCACATGCCAGGTCACAGCCAGCGCGCGTTCGTGCCGGGGAGCCAGCGCAAAGCGACTGAGTGGAGTGGTGGCCAGACGCCGCATCGTCGTGTTGTAGCCATAGCCGACGGCCACACCAGTAACATGGCCCGCCAGCTGTGCCAGGAAAGTCACAGTAACGGTGGCCGTTCGCGTGCGCGGCATCAGCGAGGGGCTAAAGGCAGCCCAGGACGCAATTTCTGCACCAATCAAACCGGGGTTTGAAGGAATGCCCGCCCGTAGTGCGCTGCGGATAGTGCCAGGGCCGGTACCTAGGAGCCGTTCGCGAAAGACCTTCGCGGCCATCAGGCTACCGGTGCCAACTGCGCCCAGCGCTTTGGCTGTGCCAGCTGTGCCGGTTATTCCTGTAATTCCTGTTCGCGCTGCTCGTGCCGCTTGCACTGTCCTGGCGGTCGCGATTGGCTGAGCTGCAGCTGTGTTGCTCGTAGACGCAATCGAGGGCGCAATTGAAGTAAATGCGCGACGCAGGAATCCCATGACTCCCATCATGGCAAAATTTTTTCCTCGGGGTTATGTATCCCGCGCCAGTTGGCTGTGCAACGCGTAACCTGTGGAGTGTCGCAACTTTTCCGAATCGGTTGAGAAGGATCCGAGAGCTATGAAGCTATCCACAGGAAATAAGGTTGTGCTCATCGGTGCTGGCGACGTGGGCGTGGCATACGCGTACTCGCTAGTCAACCAGGGCACTGTCGACCATTTGGCCATCATTGACATCGACGAGAAGAAGACGATGGGCAACGTCATGGACTTAAACCATGGCGTCGTGTGGGCATCGTCGCGCACCAAAGTCACCCAGGGCACGTACGCCGACTGTGACGACGCCGCGCTGGTGGTCATCTGCGCAGGCGCAGCACAAAAGCCGGGCGAGACTCGCCTACAGCTGGTGGACAAGAACATGAAAATCATGAAGTCCATCGTCGATTCCGTTATGGCCAGCGGTTTTGATGGGCTCCTGCTGATTGCCTCCAACCCCGTCGACGTACTCACCTACGCCGCTTGGAAGTACTCCGGGCTGCCACACAATCGTGTCTTCGGCTCCGGCACCATCCTGGACACCGCACGTTTCCGCTACATGCTGGGTGAATACTACGATGTTTCCCCGATGAGTGTGCACGCTTACATCATCGGTGAACACGGCGACTCCGAGCTGCCAGTATTGTCCAGCGCCAATGTCGCAGGCGTCGGCCTGTCCAAGAGGCTCGCTGCCGACCCCGCGCTTCACGACGAGCTGGAGAACATCTTTATCCGAACCCGTGATGCCGCCTACGAGATTATCGATGCCAAGGGCTCCACTTCTTACGGAATCGGTATGGGATTGGCCCGCATCACCCGCGCCATTTTCCAAAACGAAGAAGTAGCTCTGCCGGTCTCCGCATACCTGCAGGGCGAGTACGGTCATGAGGACGTTTTTATCGGCACACCAGCCATTGTGAACCGCCGAGGCATTCGACGTGTTATCGAGATTGAGCTGGATGAATACGAAAAGAAGCAGTTGGACAAGTCTGTTCAGACTCTCCGTGAGGTGCAGGACCCGTTCTGGAAGTAGGTGCCGGTAGCGAAAGTAGATGTCTTCTCGACATGCGCTTTCGGCCATCTCATTTGAGAATGAGAGTGCCTACCTTTCATTGACCCGCGTGGCCGACTCTGGCCGACGCTTCGTCTTAAACACAGGAGTGCTTTCTCTATGGCAGCGCAGAGCCCTCAAGCCCCAGCAACTGACAACATTGAAAGCGATGCGGGCGTACCGCGTCTGGATGACCTCATCAGCAAGGTCACTGACCTGATTACAGAGTTGGACGACGTCTCGGCGGAGGCATCTGCATTACTTTCAGATGTGCCGGAAGAGCGCCGTCGCCATGCGGAAAACCTGCTGCACTACGCACACCTGCGCACAATTGACATTCGTGAGCTGCAGAACAGCCTGCACGACCTCGGCGTGACCAGCCTGACTACGGTGGAGACTTTCACTCGAGGCCGCCTCGAGCTAGCTCTCAACGCGCTGTTGGCACTGGCGGGCCGAACCTCGGGTATCGATGTTGCCCGCATCATCGCTGATGATGCGGGCGCGGATATCGCTCTGGATAACAATGCCACCGAGCTATTCGGCCAGGAGCGCGAGGATGTCACTTCGCACATCATGGTGACCCTGCCAGCCGAGGCTGCCGACGATGCCGAACTGGTCGAAAACTTCGCTGTCGCCGGTATGGATCTCGCCCGTATCAACTGCGCCCACGACGGCCCTGAGCAGTGGCGTCGCATGATTGACAACGTCAATGCTGCAGCTGAGAAGGTCGGTCGCCGTATTTTCGTGTCCATGGATCTGGCTGGCCCGAAGCTGCGCACCGGCGACATCGAACCGGGGCCCCGCGTGGGCCGTGCTCGCGTTATGCGTGACGACGCCGGCACGGTTATCGCCAAGTCCAAGATTTGGCTGACACCCCGTCTGGACGAGAACCCTAAGCCAGCTCCGAGCGATCTGCCGGGTCGCCCAGCTCTGCCGTTAGAAGCAGATCAGGGTTGGTTGGAGCAGCTGCAGCTCGAGGACGTCATCACGCTGCATGACTCCCGCTCGGCCAAGCGTCACTTCACCGTTGTGCGCATCGACACCGACGCCGAGGGCGAGGTCGAGGCTGTCCTTGCCGAGGGCGAAAAGAACGCCTGGATCGCCGAGGGCACACACCTGCGCAGCAACTACGAGGTCACGCGCGCTGGTGGTGTGCCACCGACCGTGCAAAAGCTGCGCTTCTACACCGGTGATGAGTTTATTCTCACCAGCCGCGAGGAAATCACCACCATTCCACGCACAAATGACGAGATTCCTCGTGTCTCCTGCTCGCTGCCGTCTGCCGTGGCAGCTCTGAAACCGGGCGATCCGGTACTTTTCGACGACGGTGCACTTGGCGCTGAGGTGGTTGAGGTCTCCGAGACGTCGTCAAGCGAAGATAGTCACGTCGATGCCCGGCTGCGTGTCCTGCGTACGAAGCCGAATGGTCAGCCGCTGGCGGCGCATAAGGGCATCAATCTGCCGAACACCGACCTGCCGCTCAATTCGCTTACCGACGAAGACATCGAGCACCTGCGCTTCGTGGTGGAGCATGCGGATATCGCTGCGGTGAGCTTTATCCGTACGCAGGAGGATGCAGAGTACGTCTACAAGGTGCTCGACGAGATTGCGGCAGAGCATGAGGCTGAGGGGCGTGAGGATCTGGCATGGCGGGCTCGTAACCTGGGCATTGTGCTGAAGATTGAGACGATTCCGGCGTTCCAGAATCTGCCCGGAATTATCATCACCAGCATGAAGCGCGCCAAGTCCGGTCTGATGATTGCTCGCGGTGACCTGGCTGTGGAGCTGGGCTTCGACCGCATGGGCGAGGTTCCAGGCCAGATTCTGACGCTGGCGCAGGCAGCCGGTGTGCCGACCATTCTGGGTACTCAGGTGCTGGAGAACATGGCAAAGGCGGGCCTGCCGTCTCGCGCGGAGATTACCGACGCGGCCTTCGCCCTGCGTGCTGAGTGCGTGATGTTGAACAAGGGTCCGCACATCACCGAGGCCATCGCCATTTTGAACAACCTGGCACGGAAGATGGGTCGCTCGCAGCGCAAGAGCCGCATCATGCTGCGGAAGATTCGCAGCTGGTCGGACTAGTAGCTTAGTTATTGGCTGAACTGGTAGTCGGGCTAATTTAGGTAGGTTAGGGGAGCGCACCTAAAAACACCGCGGGCGAAATGACTGCGGAAGAAAGCCGGCCACGCGCGAGAGACGCGAGAGAGGAGCCCTGCGGAAGATGTCTAATGAACAGGCAGAAAACGCGGGGTGGGCCGTGCCGCCGCCGTCTCCAAAACAGCACATGCAGCAGATGCCGCCACAGGTGGTGATGCCACCGCAGCAGGCTTGGCAACCACCTGTGGCGGATTCGACCATCACCGGTGCGACACCGCGCTGGAAGGCCGATGAGATTATTCGCAAGCGCGCGGACAGTGTCTTTCGGTGGGCGATGAGTGGCGCCGGGGTTTTCGCCGCATTTGCCGTGTTTGTCTGGATGAGCATTCTGAGTCCAGGTCAGGATCTGGTGGTTTCCCTCCTCGGCGAATTGGGAGCATGGGCTTTCGGTCTCTGCGGAATGGTTTCCCTGATTGGCCTGGGTTTTTCGGTCTACAAGACCCTCCAGGCGCTGGGCGACCGCGCCACTTATGCCCGCCCACTGCTCTCTCGCACGGCAACCGATGTGCGCACAATGCACATGTGGCCAGTGCGCAACATCACAGGGCCGGTAGCGGCTCTGGCAGAGACAGGAGTCACTGCCGTGATGGGGCCAGGTCGCTTTATCTGGTATCTGGCCTGTGTTTTGTGGCCACTTGCAGTGGGTTGGTTCATCGCCGCCGACGTATCCCGGACGTACTTTCAGGCCGGAATCATCACCGTTTTGGCCTGTATCGCCACTGCCCTTACGGCGCGGCTACTCCGCTATGTGTTGGCTCCCGAGGAAGTACATCGCAACATTCCCGTTGGGGCCGGTCGCGAGCGCACTCAGCCCGGTTTCTGGTCCAAGGGCTTCATCCCCAGCGAAGCTACCGATGAGCAGGGGGAGGCGGGCGCAATGGCCGTCGACAAGCAGCTTTTCGAAGGAACGGCGAGCGATTTCGTCGACGATTTTTATAAGTAGCCGAGGCAGTCGCGAAGTACGGGCGGCGAATAGGTATTCTGTGGCCTTGTGGGAAAGAAAACTCGTAAGAAGAATAATCAGGCCCCGGAGGGCATGAGCCGTCGCCAGGCGAAGCTGGCCGCCCGCGCCGCTGAGCGTGCGGCACTGCTGGGCAATCCGCGTCCTTTCAAGGACTACGATGAAGAGGCCGACATCGTGGCTGTTCGCGAGTTCGCCCCGGCTGTGGTCATTCCGGTCACGGTTGCTGGCGCCGAGCGTGACATCAAGCTCTGCACCGTGCTGCCAGGTGGCGTTGCCGCACTGACGCGCGCCGCTGACCAGGGCAATGAGGCTTTCGTCGCGCTGCAGACGCAGGCTCGCACCAATGACGGCGCTGCAGATCTCTCCCGTGCGCTGGCATGGGCTCGCGACGCAGAGTCGGGTCAGCAGCTCTCCGCCGCCACCGACGGCGAGGCCGCACCGCTTACCGACGTTCTGACCGCCGTGGATCTCGACAACATGGAGGTCCACCAGGACTTTGAGTGGTGGATTCCTGAGGGCACCGAGCGCACCCCAATGATTGAGCAGAACCTGGCCGTGGCTAACGACGCAGTTTTGCCGTCGTACCGCCTGGACGCGAAGGTCGCTGGTGCTGTCTGGTGGATTGATCCGGGCGAGCGCGCTCACATCCGCTGGGTGCGTCGTGAAGATGAGAAGCCGCTGCTGGATGCCTTGGCACGCGTGCACGCTGCGGACAACCTCTCGCTGGGCGAGGGCACGAAGTTCGCTGGTGTCTTCCGTACCGATGGCGTGCTGGTGCCGGTCTGGGACCTGGACAACACCAAGCCGTACGACCACTGGACTGCCGCCGTGGAAGAGGCCGACAAGCGTATCGCTGAAGCGCTGGCCAGCGAAGAGCCCCTGACCGCCGAGGAGCGCAAGTCCCGTGAGACCATCGTGTCGCGTCAGGTGACCATTCGGAACTAGACGGTTAGGCAGCGAGTCCTAACTAGCTTGAAGAGCTAACGCGTGTGACCCAGCGAAAAGCTGAGCCACACGCGTTGTTTGTCTCTATGACGCCAGAAGCTGTTTTTAGCTATCTTTTGGCTACCTCAGCTCCGCAAAAAGCGTTGGAGCTTCAATTTCGTCCCAGAGCAGCACATTGCCCGCATAATCGGTATCCATGGCGCCTGAGGTGGGCACGGTAAGGGAATCGGCACCGAAGAGCATGCGCAACAACAGCCAGTTTAGATGCCAGACATGGTCACCATCGCCGACAAACATGGCCTTAGTGCCGGCATTGGCCAGGCGAATCCAGCGGTAGGGGTTAAGCCACACTGCGGGCGACTTCAGCCGTCCCATCAGCGCACCCATAAATTCACGTTGCCGCTGCACGCGGTCCAAGTCTCCCTGCGCGGTAGCGCGCGTGCGCACGTAGCCCAGAGCACCAGCGCCATCGAACTTCTGGCAACCAGCCTGAATATTCAGGCCCGCCAGCGGATCGTCAATGGCTTCTTCAGGGCACATCTCGATGCCACCGACAGCGTCGACGACACCGGCGAAACCACCAAAGCCAATCTCGGCATAGTGGTCGATGTGAATTCCGGTGTTCTTCTCTACAGTGTCGATGAGCAGCTGGGGCCCACCAAACGCGAACGCCGCATTGATCTTGTTTTTGTCATTGCCCGGGATATCCACGAAGGAATCACGCGGGATACTGACCAACTTTGGCTTACCGAACACCGGAATGTGGGCAATCATGATGGTGTCAGTGCGCTGGCCGAAATCACCACTGCCCGTCGACAGCTTGGCAGCATCTTCCTCCGACAAGCCCGTACGAGAGTCCGAACCGACGAGCAACCAGTTAGAAGCCATCGTGTTGGAAGGGCGGTCCGCCAGTCCAGAGAAGGCATCCACTCTGGTCAGACGGATATCGACAAGCGCCATCATGGCAACGAGGAAGATGACGAGAACTAGGACAATCGACTTAAAGCGCATGCGAGGGAGCCGAATGCGTGGCATGCGGAAACCAGACCTGGCACCGGCGCTGCCACGATTGCCACCACGACCGCCATTTCGACCGCCGCGGTCAGAGCCCGCTGTCTGTGAGGCGCCGTAGTAGTCCTGCGACGAACCCCGCGAGGAAGGACGGAACTCCGCATCCGGGTTATAGCCGGGTGGGGGGAACCTCGGATCGCTGCCGGGGCGATAGTTATCGGCACGACCGACGCCTGCGCGGTTCATCGGCGGACGGGACTCAATACGCGTTTCGTCCAGTGGCGCCTGCCGAGGCGCAGGTCGCCTATGCGACGCCTGTTGACGTTCAGGTTGCTGGCGGGCTACCGGTCGGCGCGGTGTTTGCTGGCGCTCAACTGGCTTACGTTCCGCGTGGCGACGTTTCTGTTGAGGCATGGGCCTGCGAGGAGACGTAGGCACAGGACGAGCTGCCCCTTCCCGAGAAGAGGAGCCGGGGCGGGGAGGGATGGGCCGTCGTGAAGCGCCACGCGAATCGGCCTCACGGGGGCGGGCATGCTTCGGCGACGCCTCGTCCACACGGCGGTAGATGGGGCGGCCATAGCGATCTTTAAGCGGCCGACCGTATCGGTCGCGGGCAATGCGCGAGTCGTCGAAGTTGCCTTCCATGACAATTAAGAATAGGCAACGACAGTGCACTTAGAGAACCGAGACAGCAATACAAATGTTGGTAGTGCTGGCATTAGCGTGCATACGAGGTACTGAAAGAGGTAGGGGACGAAGAAGAATATGCTGGAAATATGTCCGCAATGAACCAGAACAACGAACGTGTAATCAACGAGTCGGATGTTTATGTCAAGAGCCGACATGGTGTCCCTAGGGATTTCTTCGCCTGTGAGGCGGCGGGGCTGGGTTGGCTGCGCGAGGGCGAAACTGACGGTGGTGCGCGCGTCGTGGATGTGCTGGACGTGAACGGGCATGCTCTGACATTGCGTCGAGTTCAGTCGACGGCACCGGATCCGCAGGCAGCGTACGAGTTTGGAAAATCGTTGGCTATTACCCACAATCTGGGCGCCGCTGGCTGGGGCGCCGGCCCCGATGGCTGGGAGGGACACGGCTACTTCGGTCCACTGGATCAGCCGCTGCAGATGGACCTGACTCCACGGGAAAGCTTCGGTGAATACTGGGCGAAAGGACGTCTGCTGCCTGCGCTGGGAAAGTTGGAAAACTCCTACAATAACCGCCAGCTAGATGTCTTTGACCAGCTCATTGACCGACTCTTGGCTGGAGATTTCGACAACGAGACAGACGCTGCACGTGTCCACGGTGACCTGTGGTGGGGAAACCTCATGTGGGATGCAGATGGCGCGATTTTGATTGATCCCGCGGCGCACGGCGGAGCCCGCGAGGAGGATCTGGCGCTGCTGGCGCTATTCGGGGCAACGCACTTCGACGAGATCTTGCGTGGCTATGAGTCCGTACATCCCGTGCCGGGATTCGCGGAGAGCTGCGAACTCCACCAGCTCTATGCCGTGCTCATGCACGCAGTGCTATTTGGTGGCGGATACGCCGGGCAGGCGGCGGCAATGGCGGCGAAGTACGTGCGCTAGCCGGCGCTAGAACCCTCCAGCACGCTAGCAATCTCCAGCAGCTCTGCCTCACCACACCGCACCGCACCGATGTTGACGCTGGTGGCGGGGAGCTCCGCGCTGGCACCGCTGGAGCCCGGCAGAGTAATCGGCACTGACACGCTTGCCCACCCAGTCAAATTCCACAGTGACAACCACGGTGTCCACCGGGTTTGCTCGTCAAAGTCCTCCCACGGCGCCAACGCAGAGAAATGCCCAATACGTGGCGGATCAAACGCCAGCGTTGGCGTAATCACCGCATCGACTTCCCAACGCGATCGAATCGCGCCGGGCAGAGCCATCCGCTGCTGATGTGTCGCCGCCGCCTCCGCTGCGGAAATCTCCTGGCCACAGGCGCGAATCCACTGCACGATCTCGGAGTAGTCCGCGCGCGGTAATTTCGTGGCCATTCGCGTGATGGTCCGTCGAAAGATCTTGAACACGTCCGGACCTGCCGGGTCATAGGGGCTAGCTACGTCCACCACGTCGTACCCGGCGTTGGCAAGACGGTCAGCTGCCGCCCACGCACCGTTTGCCCATCGCTTATCGACGTCCACCTCAGCATGAAAAGGGCTGACAGTAACACCGATGCGAAGGGGGCGCTGGGACCGTCGGAAAGCATGCTGGGTTGGGGAAAGTGGCAACCCGGCCAGCAGCGCTGCGTCATCGACTGTGCGAGTGAGGAAGGCAGGCGTGGAGAGATTCCCACCCGCAATATCGTGTGCTGGTTTCAGTCCGACGAGGCCACAGCAGGCGGCTGGCACGCGGATGGAGCCGCCACCGTCAGAGCCCAGAGCTGCGGGAACGACACCAGTTGCGACAGCCACCGCACTGCCGCCAGAGGAGCCGCCGGGAGTCCGCGGCGTGGTATCCGGCGGGCTAGACAGCTGATCAGGCGCGGTGAAGTAGGGGTTTTCCGGAGACGCGTAGCCGATCGGTTCGGTGTAGGCCGTCATCCCGACCTCGGAGGTATGCGTGGTTGCCGTGAGAACGGCACCACGAGCCAGAAGTTTCGCCACTGGCTCGGAGGTTTCAGTGGCGGTGAAAGCCAAGTTGGTCGATCCCATTGTGCATTCGACACCGACGATGGTGAAGAGATCCTTGACCGCCACTGGAAGTCCCAGGAGGTCGCGCGGGAGACCGTGGCTAGCGCGCCGGGCGGATTCGGATTCAGCAGTGAGGCTGCGTACGCGGTCGACAGCGTGCTCGGCCAAGGACGTGACAATACCGAAACGAGCGGGATCGGTCGCGGCTTCGTCGGCAAGCGGGGCGAATTCCGAAACGATTTCCGACACCGAGATTGCGCCACTGCGCACGGCTTCAGTGAGGGCACGGGCGGGCATCTCGGAAGAAGAGGTCATGCAATAAGTGTAGAAGCCCTCTAATCTGAGCTTATGACGACGGTTACTTATTTGGGTCCTGCGGGCACATTCACCGAGCAGGCGCTGTGGGATATGGCGCGTGCCGGGGAGATCGATCCGGCAGGGGAATCCGCAGTCGATGCGGTGCCGGTGGATAGCCCCGCAGCCGCGCTCGGAGCCGTGCGCCGAGGGGAGGCGGACTATGCCTGTGTCGCCATCGAAAGCAGTGTGGACGGCCCGGTCACACCAACGTTTGACGCCCTGACCGCTGGTCCGGAGCTGCAGGTTTTCCGCGAAACTGAGGTCGGAGTGGTGTTCTCCATCCTGGTTCGCCCCGGTACGGCGGCGGAGCAGGTGCGCACTTTCACGACACATCCCGTGGCGTATCCACAGGTCAAACAGTGGGTGGATGCCAACCTTCCGGGTGTGGAAGTTCACCAGGCCAGCTCCAATGCGGCGGCGGCTCACCAGGTCGCGGAGGGCACCCACGATGCCTGCGCCGCCCCGGCTCGCGCGGGTGAGCTGCTCGGGTTGGAGGCGCTGGCCACTGAGGTCGCTGACGTGCGTGGCGCCCGCACCCGTTTCCTGCTGGTGGGACGCCCCGGCGTGCCGACACCGCGCACCGGCGCCGACCGCACCTCTGTCTCCTTCACACTGCCGAACCAGCCCGGCACACTGATGCGCGCCATGAATGAGTTCGCAGTGCGACAGGTTAATCTCACCCGCATCGAGTCGCGGCCGACCCGCGAGCTCTTCGGCCTCTACCGCTTCTACATCGACTGCAACGGCCACGTTGATGATTCGCAGGTTGCCGCCGCTCTCGCGGCACTGCACGAATATGCCGAAGACCTGCGTTATCTGGGATCCTGGCCGGTCGCTGAGGGTGGCCGGCGCAGCATTATGACCCCGCCACCGGACATCTCCCAGTCAATCGAATGGGTCGACGCACTTAAGGAAGGACGAAGGTAAGAAACATGACACCCGCCGTGCCCGAAAATCCAGTTGGACAGCTGCCTTTCCTCGATGACCGCCCCGACCGTCCCGAATCTGTCATGCCGGTTGACTCGCAGCGCATCATTTTCATCCGTCACGGGCAGACCACAGGGAATATCAATCGCCGTCTGGACACCGCATTGCCGGGCGCACCGCTCACCGACCTCGGCGTGAGGCAGGCACGCAGTCTGGGACGCCTTTTGCTTCCCGACGTCCACAGAGTCGGTGACATCGTCACATCTCATGCCCTGCGTGCCCGCCAAACCGGTGCAGGCGCGGTTGCAAGTCTGCACCATCTCGGAGAGACGTCTGTTCGCATTCGCCACGAGGGTGGTCTTCACGAGATTCAGGCCGGTGACCTGGAAGGACGCAATGACCGCGATGCGCACATGGAGTACATGCGTGCCTTTTACCAGTGGCTCAATGGGGAGTTGGAGTACCGCCTTCCCGGCGGTGAATCCGGCGCTGACGTGCTGGATCGCTACCTGCCGACGCTACAGCAGCTGCTGGAGCAAGCAGCAGCGGTAGACGGAGAATCCCAGAACAATGACCGCAAGGATGTCGTCATTGTCAGCCACGGTGCGGCCATCCGTCTGGTTGGGCAGTATCTGACCGGGGTGGATCCGGAATACGCACTGCGATACCGCATTGCCAATACCGAACGAATTGAGTTGGTTCCGAACGCTGCGGGCGTCGGCAAGCGTGCTGGCATTGAACCGGGCACGTGGGATGTGCGTCGCTGGGGCGACAACGAGTTGCCTTAAAGGGCAGCTAGGTGGCAACCGTTATTGTTGACAGTTACTGCTGGCCCTCCTGAATCTCGCGGCGCTTTTGAGCTGCCAGGCGGAGGCGGTCAGCACGACGCTTGGATTCCTCTTCGTTGATTTCGTTGAGGAGTTTTTCTTCGTCATCATTGATGTTCAGTGCAGCGCGCCCGATAAGGGCCACAGCCGCAGCGACGATAAAGCCGAGCCACGCGTTATCGATATCGGTGAAAAACATCAAAACGATAGTGATACATACGATAACGCCTGCAGCAGAGTCAACAATGTTGAGCTGACGGCCCTTTTTCATCAGAGTTTGCAACTCTTGATCGGCACTTTGGCGCTGCGGGGTAGCCGGGGCGTCCTGTGAGCTATCGGAAGCTACCTCAGCGGGGAGGTCTGCAAAGAGTGCTTGCAGCTGGCCGCGGGTTTTTGCGACAGCAGCAGCTTCGGTGCGTTTGGAAAATTCATTGATATCCAAGTAGCCATCAGCGAAATGATTGCCGAGACGCTCCATAGCAGCGTTGCGGTCCCTATCGCCGACCCTGATTTCTGGCTTCTCGCTGGCGTTGTCGCTCATGCGTCAAGGCTACAGGGAAGAAAGCTGCCGGGAAGAAGATGAGAGGGACGAGGCTGTGCAGGGGAGACGGACTCATCCGTAGCCGAGGCGGTCCAGATCCTCTTCCTCGAGGCCGAAATAATGCCCGATTTCATGCAGGAGAGTGACCCGAATCTGCTCCACCAGATCCTCTTCGGTGTGACTGATGTGGCAGAGCATGTCGCGATACAAGCTGATTTGGTCAGGCGGACCCCAGTGGTTGTTGGAGCGCTCGGTCAGAGGTATTCCCTCGTAGAGACCCAGGAGTGTGGGCTCGTCGAGGTTATACGGGTGGACCTGGATGATGACCTGATCGAGCTGGTCGAGAAACTGCGTGGGGATGCGGTCGATGGCCTCATCGACAAGTGCATCGAACCGCTCCGGGTTAACGTCAACCATCTATGGTGCTGCCTCGCAACCTGTCGTACTTTCCTCTTGCCCTACTGGCCGACTGTCCTACTGGCCTGCGGGCGCGACTGCGTTATCCGCAGCGCCTGCGCCAGTATCGCCAGCACCGGCGTCACCGACGTCACCTGTGCCAGCGCCAGCGCCAGCGTCACCCTGCTCCTCCCGCAGTGGATTCCGCGGTGGCGGAGCCACGGGCGGCTGGCCGTCGATAGTGAAGGACTCGTTAGCGTGGCCGTTGAGAGTGGAGAACCCGCCCTGGCCATTGTCCTTAATCAACCAGCAGTTCACACTGCGCGAGCCAGCATTGAGCGACTCCTGCGACAGTGATGTCCAAAATGGCAGCAGTGTGGAGTTGTACAAGGCATCATCGCCACCGAGGTAATTCTGTGCGAGAGTCACACACTGCTCGGCGAGCACATCATTTTGCTCCTGGTCAGTCGGGATATTCTCACCGAAGTGATCGCGAAGATTGACAATTCCAGTCGACTCCATCAGGTGATCTTCCACGCACGGCACCTGGCGGATGGCGCCGTTTTCGTCCAATGTCACGCAGCGGCCGCCCTCGAAAACACGGGACTGGTCCTGTCCTGCTGCAGGACCGGACATGTGCGCCGTGTTGCCGTCTTCATCGACGATCTGGATACCGCACAGGAAGGTTCGGTCACCCTTTTCCCACTGGCTGGGCGAAGGAATAATCGGCGCCGTGATAAATCGACCGTCTGGGTCGTACTTGCCGTCCAGGTATTCAGTCACAGTCTCGCGGCACACGCCATTTTGCAGCGCCACCAAATTGTCCGCTGTCGGGTAGTTGGCAGTTTTGGCGTATTGCCCCGGATGTTCCTCGTAGTCGGCGAGATTCAGTTTCTTGGCGACCTCATAAGCGTGCGGCTGCTCGCAGGGAACAACGCGGAAGTCAGAAACATTCAAATCTTCTGCCAGGTTCCAGTCCAGGCAGTTGCCCGCGGTTGCGCTGGTGAACGCCGTCGTCTCCTTGTCAACGATGGTCGTCGTTGTCGACGATGACGCGCTTGCCGACGAACCCTTGCCCCCAAGTGGCCCGCTCGGTGGCTCGATGACTCCCGCTTGCAGCGCGAATGCCATGCCCGCGGCACCGACCAGCATTGCTGTCGACAAAGCCCGCATTCCCCAGCTTCCACGCGAGTTACCGGAAACGTCAGCATCGTTGCTGGCTGCGGGGGATGCACCAGCGCTGGCATCTGTTCCAGTACCGCTACCGGAGTCAGTGTCTGTGGCGGCAGCGTGCTCGCGATCCTGGTTCATATTGTCATCAGCCATAGTGACCCCCATTGTGCACTGGCAACGAGCCTGTGGACAAGGCAACGCCAAATGCGACAACGCCCCATAAGCGTTGGTTCTTTGGCGCCAATGCCCTGCCCGAGTTCGTTCGAAAGCTTTAAGCACTACAATAGTCCGGTATTTGTTCGCTACCCGAGGACACGAGTCTTGACCTGGACTGCACTACTCAGCCTGCTGGGCGTCCACATTATTGGTATGGCCTCACCAGGGCCTGACGTCTTCTTAATCCTGCGCCTTGCCACCAAATCCCGCAAGCACGCCATCGCAGCGGTTGCGGGTATCAGTACTGGTGCCACTATCTGGATGACCCTCACAGTGTTTGGGTTCGCAGCTGTCATCACCGCCAATCCTTTGCTGATGGGCGTAATCCAGCTTGTCGGTGGCTGTTATCTCATTTACATGGGCATCAGTATGGCCAAGGCAGGCATCAATACCCTCCGCGAACTGCGCGCCGGTGCCGCACCAGCGCTGGGAAGCGAGGCGCTCCGGTCGCCGAAGGCAACGTTCCGCCAGGGCTTTTTCACCAACATGTCGAATCCGAAGATTGTTCTCTTCCTCACGGCAGTGCTTTCACAATTCATTCCCGCAGGCGCATCCGTGGGGACGCTCGTGCTTTGTACGCTGGTGCTAATCGCCTCCCAAATCGCTTTCTTCCTATTTATCGCGATCGTGGTGTCGACGGATGCCGTCGTCAAGCGAATGGTGCTGGCAGGGCCGTGGATTGACACCGTTGCCGGCGCAATCTTCCTCGTCCTCGGCACGCTGCTGGTCGCTTCAGGAGCGGAAGCGGCGCTCTAACATGCCTTGTGCCTGCTTGCCGACGTAAACCAGGTACTCTGGGGGACGTGATTGATCTCAAATTTCTCCGCGAAAACCCTGAAGTAGCCCGCGAGTCCCAGCGCACCCGTGGTGAGGATCCGACATTGGTCGATCAGCTGCTGGAAGCTGACGCTAAGCGCCGTGAGGTTATTGCCTCCACGGACGCGCTGCGTTCGGAGCAGAAGGGCTTCGGTAAGAAGATTGGTCAGGCGTCGAAGGAAGAGCGCCCGGCCATGCTGGAGAAGGCCAAGGAGCTTTCCGACGCCGTGAAGGCAGCCGAAGCGGAGCAGAAGGAAGCTGAGGCTGAGGTCGAGCGTCTGCAGTACCTGATTGGCAACATCGTTACCGGTGCGCCCGCCGGTGGCGAAGATGACTTTGTCGTGCTGGAGGAAATCGGTGAGATTCCACAGTTCGACTTTGAGCCCAAGGACCACCTGGACCTCGGTGAGTCGCTGGGGCTTATTGATATGGAGCGTGGCGTCAAGGTCTCCGGTTCCCGCTTTTACTTCCTGACCGGCTACGGTGCCATGCTGCAGCTGGCCATGATGAACCTGGCTGCTCAGAAGGCAATTCAGAACGGTTTCCAGCTGATGGTGCCGCCAGTGCTGGTTCGTCCGGAGACCATGTCGGGTACCGGCTTCCTCGGTGCGCACTCCGATGAGATTTACTACCTGCAGGAAGATGACCTCTACCTGGTCGGTACCTCGGAAGTCGCGTTGGCCGGCTACCACTCCAACGAGATTATTGACCTGTCGGAGGGGCCACGTCGCTACGCGGGTTGGTCTTCCTGTTTCCGTCGTGAAGCGGGCTCTTACGGCAAGGACACCCGCGGTATTCTGCGCGTGCACCAGTTCGACAAGCTGGAGATGTTCTCCTACTGCCCGCCGGAGCAGGCGGAGGAAGAGCATCAGAAGCTGCTGAACATGGAGCGTGAGATGCTGGCCGCGGTTGATGTTCCGTACCGCATCATCGATGTTGCTGGTGGTGACCTGGGTGCATCCGCTTCCCGCAAGTTCGATACCGAGGCGTGGGTGCCGACTCAGAACACCTACCGCGAGCTGACCTCGACTTCGAACTGCACGACCTTCCAGGCTCGTCGTTTGAAGACCCGCTACCGCGATGCCGATGGCAAGTCCCAGTACTGCGCCACCCTGAATGGCACGCTGGCCACGACGCGCTGGCTGGTCGCTATTTTGGAAAACCACCAGCAGGCCGATGGTTCTGTGGTGATTCCGGAGGCTCTGCGTCCGTTCATGATGGGCAAGGAAGTTCTCGAGCCGGTTAAGTAGGTGCGGCCCCGACACAGCCACACACTCACTTCACGACACCTATGGCACCTCATGCCAGCTGTGGAGGTGGCATGAGGTGCCATAGGTGTCGTGAAGTGCCCTAGGGGGGTGTCCCTATGTTCTTGCCAAGCCTAAATCGGAGTTTTTAAGTGAAACTCTTAGGGGTAGGTTTAGGCATGGTTATTGGGCCCATCAACTGGTGTTGGTGGGCCTGATTTTCGTGTCACAGGAGCAATTCCTGCATAGGCGGCCAGGTGGCCAGAGGATGCGAAGTCGGATCCATCACCGATGGAAAGCAAGATCTGTGCTGCGGTCTTGATACCGATTTCCGGCATACTCGATTCAAGGCCTCGGAGGCAGGGAAATCCTCCAGCATGCTGTCGACCTGGCCGGCGATAGGTTCGCGTCGGCTCGCTGGGTTCGCGTGGGCTGGGCCAATTTTCAATTCCCAAGACGTAGCTGGGGGGGGCTGCGCTAAAAAGTAGGTGGGGGATTGAGCCAATAAATTGTCACGAAGCCGGTAAAAAAGAGGGCGGATAACAGCAGCATGATTGAACCAGGAAAAACTTCTCTCGAAGTTGATTGCAAGTTTGGCCACAACAGCATTCTTGGTGAAATCACTGCGAAAGTCGGTGCGGGGGAATTCGTCAGTATCACCGGCCCAAATGGCGCTGGAAAAACCACGTTGATCAGCACCATTGCTGGTGAGATAGAGCCAATCGAAGGTACTGTGCGAGTTGCTTGCGAGGGCGAAGAAACTTTCGTTGATCCGTCAAGCCCGCAAGGCGCTGGCTGTGTGACCAGCATTTCTGATCCAGCATTTCTACCGGACCTCACGCTTGGCGAGCACATTAGCCTGGTTTCACTGCGCGCAGGTGTAGACATGGATACGCTGCTGAGTCGGTTGGAGCCTTGGCATGTCACCGAGCTGCCCAACACGTTGCCCAGTCGGCTTTCGAGTGGTCAGAAGCAGCGGGCAAACTTGGGAATTCAATTGGCGGTCGCGGCTCCGATTGTGGTGTTGGATGAGCCCGAGCGACACCTCGATAGGGATTGGACTCAGCTGCTGTGCACGCAGCTTCGTCACATGGCGCAGTCTGGGGCCACAGTGATTGTGGCATCGCATTCGCCATGCCTCATTGAGGATGCAGACAGGGAGATCCGGTTGTGAGTTTCGCAGGCTTTACGATGGATCTACCGAGCGCCTACCAAATAGCGGGAATTGTCGGCATTGTTTTATTGCTGGCCATCCTTGCGGAACGAATGGCTCCGCTGAGGTCCGTTGACCGCGACCGCTGGGAATGGGAGTATCGCCCCGCACGTCGATTTCCCGGCATTGACCGCGATGGCTGGCTCCAGGTGCTGGTGTTCACCGTATTTGGGTTCGGCATTGGCGGGGTTTTCCGATATGTCCTTGGGGTTGCACGACCACGTCGTTTGGCGACGGTGCTTTCTAATGGCGTGACACAATCGATGACTCGTGTGACCCTGATGTTCTTTAATGCGGAGCTGGCATCGAATATTTACGCTGCTTCCTGGCTGCGGAATGCCAAGGTCAAGGAGCGGTCGTTCGCGCAAACTTCCTTGCCGGTGTTGATGCTGCGCAGGCTGGTGCGGCGTGGGTATATCCCGTTGCTATTTGTTGCGATTGCATTGGCGGAGTTTTCGGTTGTCCCGCTGATTGGAAATGGTGGGCGCACACTTGTACTACTCTGCTGGGCGGTGCTTGCCTCTGCAGTATGGCGGGCGACTAGGCTCGAAGCGCCAGGTCAGCTGCCGTGGCGAGTGGCGATACTGAGCGTTGTGACCGTCCTGGGAATGGCCGCACAATTCCTTCCAGGAATGCCGATGAGCCCCATGTATTCCATGCTGTGGGCTGCCGTGGCAATTGTTTATTGCGCGCTTGTCCGAGGAAAGCCGCGGGAGACTAATGATTTTTCCTCGATTGAGATTGGTTTGGGCGCACCATTAGAAATGGGCAAGCTGGGGTATTGGTTTTCCGGCGGTCTTGCGATTATTCCGGCTATTGCATCGGAATTGATGGCGATTGCGCCGATTATGTAGGAGCTGCGGCTACAATGCTCCGACTAAGCGGTCGGGTTGCGTCGGCGGGAAAAGGGGAATCCTAGGCGGAGAGGCAACGTCTTCTACTAGGAGCTGTTGGCCTACAGCTCCTAGCTGTGAAGTACTTCGATTGCAATAGCGAGCAGGCCGGTGCTGACGGGCTGCGGAGTAACGCTTTGACCTGCCCGAATTACATCGACATGGTTTACGACACCCCAGTTTTCTGCCACGTGGCCTTCAGCCCAGCTCTGAGTGGCAGTGCAAGGCATGCGGCCGAAGCCGCGACCGATGCCACTGCAACGCCAGCTTGGATTAGAGCCGGATTGAGTTTGGAGTTTTCTTCCGTGAGAACGCCGATCAGCTGAGATGGCGCAATTGTGCTTGCGAGCGCGCCTAGGGACGCGACGCGCAGAGTATCTTCGCGGTCATCTGCCTTGAGCAGCGAAGCAGCTGAGAATCCAGCTCCGACTGTAGAAACCACGAAGGGAAGAAGCAGAGTTTCCTTCGGTGCTGTCTTTTGAACTGCCTCGCTGTTTAGCTTCCATTTTGTGTGGACTTCGGAAGGCAACTGCTTCCAGGACATGGCCAGTGCGACTCCGTGCGCAACCGTCACGGCTGCGGGGAGAAAAGCGGTCGCCTGCAGTGCGCGAGCCGGAATTTCAGAGATAACCTCACCGTCAATATCGTCCGGGCGGACAACGCCCAGCTTGGTCGCTACTGCAGCCCAATTGATAGACCAGCCGAAACCCAGCAGGTGAGGTTGGAGGATCCGCGGGTCGTCCACGTTCCACAGGGAAGCGCGACCTTGCTTGGAAAATACCCGAAGCGGTTTGGAGAGGTACCTACGCAAGGTGCTTGGTTCTCCAACTTGTTCGGCTACGCAATTGGCGTAGTCGGTCGCCGTTCCCAGCTCTTCGGCCAGGTCCGCGTGGACGTCGTTAAGCTCTTGCAGAAGACTCTCCTGCTCGGCGATGATCGCCTTACGTTGTGCGTGCGATATGCCGATTTCGCGCAGTTTGTGGTCAATGGCGGTGAGGTAGGTGTTCATTGGGGCTCCTCGGAAAATAGTGCGGTCATGTCGGCGGATAGATCGATGAAGTCCTGATGTAGCTGCGTGAGTGTTTGCTGTCCTTTGTCTGTTAGTGAGTAGTACTTGCGGGGCGGCCCCTTGGGGGATTCCTCCCAGCGATTGCTAATCAAGCCGTTGGTGGTAAGCCGCGAGAGTAGGGGGTAGACGGTTCCTGCGGGCGCGCTGAGGTGGGGGTAGGCGTTGAGCTTTGCGACGAGTGCCGCGCCGTAGACTTCTTCGCGAGAAATCAGCTTGAGAATGGCGAGCTCAAGTACCCCTTTTTTCAGTTGGGTTTGTGGGCGTTTGGGCATGGCGTTGTGCTTTCTTTTCGGCGGTAGAAGGAAGCTGTTCGAGCAGAAGCCTTTTCATACCTAGTACCTTGTAATGCCAACTATACCCCCGGTAGTTTGTATTGCCAAGTACTGCATGCCTATGCCACGTAGAGAGAACAGAACAAAGAAAAATGAGGGGCAATTGTCAAAAGACAATCGCCCCTCTTCCCACCGGGTTAGCTCTATGAAGAACTCGTAACAGCTAGGAAGCGGTTCGGTTCCTATTTAGCGCTCAATTAGATGCGCGCATCAAGCCAGGCAATAGCCGTCGCAATGGCCTCGTGCTGTGCCGGTTCATTGAATACCTCGTGGAACTGGCCTTCGAACTCAATCAGCTGCTTGTCGGTGGACGAGATACCGTTGTACCAGTCGCGCGAGAAGAACGGTGGCACAATCTCGTCCTGGCCACCCATCATGACCAGGGTCGGCTCAACGAAGTCGACGGAGTTGGTGCCGTTGTAGGTGGCGGCAAACGCCATTTGTTGAGCCATGCCGAGCGAGAGCTTGGAGTTATTGTACGGATCAGTGCCGTATTCATCACGCACTGCCTGGGAGGAAGAGGTTTTCGCACCCAGCGGGTTGCCAACCTGAATCAGGTCAGTGCCCGGCAGCGATGGGACGCGCATCTCGGTACGGTTCGGTACTTCCTTGAGCATGCGCGTGTTGAAAGTAGTCATGTCCTGGAACGGCAGACGCTGGTAAATCGTCGGCTGTGCTTCGCGCTCGACATCGGTCATGGCTTCTGGGGTAATCGTTTCGCCTTTTTCAGTGCCGCCGTAGGGGTTGAAAAGAGCGCCACCGCCATTGGCGACGATGCCGTCGACACTGCCTGGGTACTTGATGCCGTGGAAGTCCACAGCAAGACCGCCCATGGAGTGGCCGAGCAGGAAGGTCTTCGTGCTCGGGTTCTCCGTCTTGGCCTTCTCTACAAGCATGTGCAGGTCATCGACAAGCGAGTGGAAATCATCGATGTGGCCACGAGCAACTGGAGTGCCCTCAACCTGGCCCGTGTGGCCGTGACCGCGGTGGTCGAGGCGGTAGACGTTGTAGCCGGCGTTCAGAAGCTTGCCGGTTACCCACTCGTAGCGACCCAGGTGCTCTGCAGCACCATGCACGACGACGACAGTGGCCTTGGCGTTCGGAATGGTGTTGGACTTCCAGTAGATCTGAGTGCCCTTGCCATCCTCCGAGGTCATGTAGCCGTCGGTCACTGTAACGTGGCGACCGTCAACTGTAGTGGTCGGCGCCGGGGTAGTTGGCAGTTCGACCATCGCAGTGGACTGAGGGTCAGGGGTTGGCTCCAGCGGGTTTTTAATGAAATCCGTTGGGGCTGCTGATGCTGCCGGAGTGGCCAGTGCCAGCGTTAGGGCGGTGGTCACACTCGCAGTGAAAATCGATGCGCGACGCATGATTGCTCTTTTCTATTTTCAATCGAGGAGGTGTAAGTGATTATAACAATTTTATTATAACAATTTTGCTCGGAAAAATCGGTATGATTTTTCCGAGCTTTTACGGGGCTACTCGGGCTTCGGTGCCTCCTCAGCATCCCCATCCTCGACCCAGCCGTAGGTGCGCTCAACAGCACGATTCCACTGGTGGAACAGACGATCGCGTTCTTCGGCCTCCATCTTCGGACGCCACTTCTTGTCGATTGTGATGTGAGCCTTGACCTCGTCCAGGCTCGACCAGAAGCCAACGCCCAGACCTGCGCCGTATGCAGCACCAAGAGCCGTGGTTTCAATGTTGTTCGGGCGCGTGACAGTGACATCCAGGATGTCGGACTGGAACTGCATGAGGAACTCGTTCATGGTCATGCCGCCATCAACGCTCAGTGTCGTGATGTCCGTGCCAGATTCTGCGACCATGGCGTCGAGAACCTCACGGGTCTGATAAGCAGCGGCTTCCAGCACAGCGCGGGAGATGTGGTTGCGGTTGACGAAACGAGTCAGGCCAACGATGACGCCACGGGCGTCTGGCTGCCAACGAGGGGCGAAGAGGCCAGAGAAGGCCGGCACGATGTACACGCCACCGTTGTCCTTGACGCTCTTTGCCTTGTTCTCGATGGAAGCGGCATTTGGAATCATCTGCAGCTCGTCACGCAGCCACTGAACAAGAGCGCCACCCATGGAGACAGAGCCCTCGAGGGCATAGACCGGCTTCTCGCCGTCGACCTGGTAGCAGACAGTGGAGATGAGGCCGTGCTCGGACCACTTCGGGTTCTCACCGGTATTCATCAGCATGAACAGGCCAGTGCCGTAGGTGTTCTTGGTATCGCCCTCGCCGAAGCAACCCTGGCCGAACATAGCGGCCTGCTGGTCGCCGAGGATACCTGTAATGGGCAGACCAGACAGAGCATCGCGGGCTCGAACCCGGCCGAAGTTGCCTACCGACGGGCGGATGTCCGGCAGCATCGACATGGGAATGCCAACCTCACGGCAAATATCCTCATCCCACTCGAGGGTCTTGAGATCCATCAGGAGAGTACGGGAAGCATTGGTGACATCCGTTGCGTGGACTGCAGATTCGCCGTTGTTGCCCTCTGCGCCGCCGGTGAGGTTCCACAGCAGCCAAGTGTCGATGGTGCCGAAGAGCAGGTCGCCAGCCTCGGCCTTTTCGCGAGCGCCCTCGACGTTGTCGAGAATCCAGCGCACCTTCGGTCCAGCCGGGTAGGAGTTGATGCGCAGGCCCGTGGTCTCACGCCAGCGGTCCGCGCCCTCATCCCCCATGAGCTCCTTGCAGATGGTATTCGTGCGGGTGTCCTGCCAGACGATGGCGTTGTAAACCGGTTCACCAGTGTGCTTGTCCCAGACGACCGTGGTTTCGCGCTGGTTGGTGATACCGATTGCGTCGATGTCCTGGGAGGAGATGTCGCCGTCAGCGAGAGCTTCGCTGACTACGCGGCGGGTGTTGGTCCAAATCTCCTGAGCGTCGTGTTCGACCCAGCCCTCTTCCGGGAAGATCTGCTTGTGCTCCATCTGAGCGACAGTGACGATCTCTGCGTCATGGTTGAAGATGATGCAGCGGGTGGAAGTGGTTCCCTGGTCAATGGCGAGGACGTATTTGCTGTGCATCATGGGGGATACTCCTAGCGAAATTGTGTGTAGATGTGAGTTTTCAGACTTGCGCTATTTTATTGTGCGATTACTCTCATATTCCCGTTATCCGATGGCAAAGGCAAGAGCGCCTGCAGCCACGGCTGCCAGCATCGGTGCGACGATTGGAACCCATGCATAGGCCCAGTTCGGATCGCCCTTGCCCTTAATTGGAAGAACGAAAGCGTAGGCCAAACGGGGGCCGAGGTCACGAACCGGGTTGATGGCGTAACCGGTCGGGGAACCAAGGGAAAGGCCAATCGACACAATGATGAACGAGACACCGAAGTAGGTCAGCGGACCAAGTTCGCCGCCGGCTGGGCCGAACAGGATGAATGCGAGCAGAACGAACGTCGCGATGAACTCGGTGACGGCATTCCAGAAGTTATTTGGATGAACCGGTGCGGTGAAGAAGTTGCCACCGGTCTCGGCATTTGCATTGGTCGGGTTGCCGTTGTCATCGACACCATTGGCGTCGAACAGCTGCTTAAATGCAGCCCAAGCGAGGATAGCGCCAACGAATGCACCCAACAGCTGACCCGTGACGTAGTACGGAACCAGGTCCCATCCCACGGTGCCGTTGAAGGCCAGCGCGACGGTTACCGCTGGGTTCAGGTGCCCACCGGATACGTCGGCAATAGATGCACCAGCGAAAACGGCCATACCCCAACCAAAGGCAATGCCCAACCAACCTGCATTTGCAGCGCGAGTTGTCCGGAGGTTGATAGAGGCACAGACTCCGTTACCGAGAAGCATCAGAATGGCGGTTCCGAAAAACTCCCAGAGGAATGCCTGGGATCCTGTGATTGTCTCCATGAGATGTAGAAACTCTCTGTGAGTCGTGACCGGGCAAGGTCACGATGAATCTTGCAACGTAGAATTCTTTAGGTATAAGAAATGCCGGCGAGAAACTATTTTTCGCCGGCACTTTTATTTCGACCCCATCAGCCCTTTGAAGTGCGAAGCCGTTCTCCAAGAAGGAATCTATTTCGTTGTGGCTACAGCGCTGGTGGCCATTCAAGAGCTAACTCGTATGGCCACCTAGGGGAGGGTGGGAAATGAACTAGCGGTCGAGGCTGACGTCGACGTCTGCGCGAGTCTCCACTGCGTGGGCTGCAATCTCGTTAGCGGCCTTGTCGGTCAGTTCATGCTCAGCTGCCAGGGTTGCTTCGACGCGCTCGATGAAGACCTTGATTTCCTTCTCCATCGTCTCCTTGTCCCAACCCAGAGCTGGGGCAACCAGTTCCGCGGTGGCCCGGGCGCTGTCGACGCCACGGTGTGCGTACTCCATGGAGACACGCAGGCGGCGCTCCAGGATGTCGTCGAGGTGCATTGCGCCTTCGTGGGTCACTGCATAGAGAACCTCAGCGCGCATGTACTGCTCAGCGGCCTGCAGCGGCTCGAGCAGGGACTTGTCCTCGGCTGCCGGAGCCAGAACCTCGTAGATGAGGGAGCCGTAGCGGTTGAGCAGGTGCTCGACCTGCTTTTCGGTGATACCGAACTGCTTGGCCAGCTCTGCCTTCTGGTTGTTCAGTGCGTGGTAACCATCAGCGCCGAGTAGCGGGACATCAGCGGTGACGGACTCCGGTACCTTACGTGGGACATCCTGGACTGCAGCGTCAATGGTATCGGCACCGATGACGCGGTAGGTGGTGTACTTACCGCCTGCGACGGAGACCATGCCCGGAGCAACGTGGGCAACAGCGTGGTTGCGGGAGAGGTTGGTGGTGGAGTCGGAGTCACCTTCCACCAGCGGACGCAGACCCGAGTAGACGCCGACGATGTCGTCGTAAGTAATCGGACGACGAACCTTGGCGTTGACGTGATCGAGGATGTAGTCGATGTCAGCGCGGGTAGCTGCTGGGTTGGCCAGGTTCATGGTCCAGTCGGTGTCGGTGGTACCGATGATCCAGTACTCACCCCACGGGATAACGAACAGGACGGACTTCTCGGTCACGAAGGTCATTGCCACCGAGCCCTCGAGAGCGGACTTCGGAATAACAATGTGGACACCCTTGGAGGTGTGGACGCGGAACTTGCCGGTGACGCCAGCCAGCTTCTCAATCTCATCGGACCAAATACCAGTGGCGTTGACAAAAACGTTGCCGCGGATGGTGGTGGTAGCGCCGGTGTCGGTGTCGAGGAGCTTTGCACCGACGATGCGCTCGCCTTCCTTGACGAAGTCGACAACCTGAGTGGAGGTGCGGACATCAGCGCCGAAGTGAGCGGCGGTACGCAGGACGGTCATGGTGTGACGGGCATCGTCAACCAGGGTGTCGTAGTAGCGAACGCCACCGACCACTGCGTCTTCCTTCAGGCCCGGAGCCTGCTTCAGGGTTCCCTTGCGGGAGTAGTGCTTCTGCATCGGCACCTGCTTGGCGCCACCCATGACGTCGTAAAGGAAGAAGCCGGATGCCATGAACGGGCGCTCCCACACACGGTGAGTCAGTGGGAAGACGAAGCGCAGTGGCTTGACCAGGTGCGGCGCCAAGTGCGACATGGACAGTTCGCGCTCGCGCAGGGATTCGGCAACCAGGCGGAAGTCCAGCATCTGCAGGTAACGCAGACCGCCGTGGAACATCTTGGAGGAGCGGCTGGAGGTACCGCCTGCGAAGTCGCGGGTTTCAATGACTGCAGTCTTCAAACCACGGGTAGCGGCGTCGAGCGCAGCGCCAGCGCCTACGGAACCGCCGCCGATAATGACGACATCGTATTGCTCGTTACCGAATTTCTCCCAGGTCTTTTCGTGCTGTTCCTTGTTTAGAACTGCAGATGGGGCGAGAGATGAAGAGGACGACATTTTCCAATCCTTCCCGGTGGGGGCGTTGATTTTTCGTCGAAGAGAATTTCTCGGCTCACGGCTCACGTTACCAAAAAATCGCCTACTTGTAAGCGCTAACCTACGGTTACGTAGATATAAACAATGGGGTGAAAAGCCAAGAAAATCGCGCCTGAAATGTTGTCCGATTTTCCGCAGGTAGATGGCTATGTTAATAGAGGTTTACTGCTTTTAGAATAAAAGTCGGCTGGCGATAGAAACCCCCATAATGGGGGTGCCAAAGATGGCTAATGGGTGGACAGTGGGTGCATGTCGGGTGCGTGGTGTATGTGAGGGCGACGGCTCGGGCTGCGCTCGGATTTACACATGGATATTGGTCTGTAACGACATTTATTCGCGAGTATCAGGCGAGTGTTAGATACCGACGCATATTGCCCCGCTAAGGGGTGCGAAAGATTGTAGAGTAAAAGCCATGTTCAAGGATCCTGTGTACTTTACGATTATCGGATTGGCGCGCACCGTCTTCTTTGCCCAAGGTTTGAAGTTCACCGTTAAAGGCTGGGAAAACGTGCCGAAGGACTCTGGCGCTGTTCTGGTTACTAACCACACCGGATACATGGACTTCACCTATGTCGGTATTCCTTTCCGCAAGTACCGCCGTTATGTCCGTTTTATGGCGAAGAAGGAAGTCTTCGATCACTCGGTCGCAGGACCAATCATGCGTGCCTGTAAGCACATTCCGGTCGACCGCACCGACGGCTCCAAATCCTTCGAAGAGGCTTGCAAGAAGCTGGAAAATGACGAGTTGGTAGGCATCTTCCCGGAGTCGACTATCTCGCGCAGTTTCGAAGTCAAGAATTTGAAATCCGGCGCAGTGCGTATGGCGCAGCGCACCGGCAAGCCCATCATCCCCGTGCTGATTGTGGGATCCCAGCGCGTGTGGACAAAGGGGCACCCCAAGCATCTCGGACGCAGCAATACTCCGATTCATATTACGGTTTTGCCACCGTGGCACCCGGAGGGAGATCCGGTAGAGGAAACCGAGAAGCTGCACGAAATCATGGATCAGGGCGTTCGTCAGCTCTGGGACGAGTACGCAGCTGAAGAAGGGCCACTGCCGAAGGGCGCCTACTGGGTGCCGGCACGTCTCGGCGGTGGCGCGCCGACTTTCGAAGAGGCACAGGAAGAAGACCTCAAGGTCGAGGAAGAGCGTCAGCGCATCCGTCATTTGCGCAGTGACTTGGCCGCTTTTAAGGACAAGCTGGCTGAGTCCGCACGTGAATTTGGCGATAGCGCACGTGAGTTCGGCGATAAGACGAAGCAGCAGTTCAGTGGGGCTTCGCAAACGATGAGTCAAACCATGAGCGCGGAGTCCGCTCGCCGAAAAGAACAGACGACCGCCTTGTTGACGCAGTTCCGTCAGTCCGTGGAACAGATGGCTGACGATGTCGTCGCCGGCGCCAAAGAGAGTAAGGACTCCGTGCGCGCTGCCACGGATTCGATGCGCGTAACATTCCGCGAAACGTACGTGCAGCTCGAGAAAGCCTCCGCCTCCGGTGTCGAACAGACCCAGCAGAGCGTCTACCGTCTCATCGGTCAGTCGAAGATGATTCGCGACAAGCTTCCGCAGCGCTTGAACAGGCTCATCACCGCCCAGCCGGAGACGTTCATCTTCGATTACCCCGCATCGCTTGCCGACGACGCGGGCAACATCAGCGAAGAAACCATGAATGTCTTGCAGCAGCTCGGCGATGCCGGAGCCACAATCGTCGTTCTGCACGAACCGGGAGATAAGCCGAATCTGTCGGCTTTGGAGTCCCTTGACCTGCAGGTCGTGGAACTTCCGGAGGACGCCAGCAAGATGGACGTCACCAATGCGGTGGCGAGCATACTGCGCAAGCAGACTCGCAAGGAAGAGACCGCGATGCTCTTTGCCGGTCGCTCGAACTTTGAGGAGGCAACACAGCGCGTCGGCATGCCGGTGGTTATGGCCGATGCGGACTGGTCCCTGCTGAAGAACGCAGATTGGGTAATCGACACTGTCGAGCATGGGGGAGTAATCGCGACCCTGCAGTTGTTGCACGACCGGTTCTGCGACGACGGTGAAGATGACAACAGTGAGGACGGCAAGTAGTTCGAAGTGACCGAGAGACTACATCCGCTACTCGTAGCTTCGGATATTGACGGAACGTTCATTGACTCACGGGAGCGGGTAACACCGCGTCTGCGGCAAGCCGTCGCCCGAATGCTCCGCCGCGGAACCCCGTTAGTGCTGGCCACGGGAAGGCCGGCTCGATGGTTGCAACCAGTGCTCGATCAGCTTCCCGTTCGGCCGCTGTGTGTATGCGCCAATGGTGCGGTGATTTATGACTCCAGCCGTGATGAAGTGGTTGCCGCCAACACGTTGAAGCCGGAGACGCTACGATACGTCGTCAAGCATGCGCGCGAAGCGACGCGATCCATCGGCGGAATCGGGATTGCGGCAGAGCGCGCTGGGACGTCGGCGAATGACGCCATCGATGAGCTTTTTGTGGTGGCGCCGTCCTATGACCATGCGTGGGAATCGGATGAGCATGGTGAGCTTACTGAAGAGACTGTGCTGTCAGAGCCTGCGACCAAACTCTTGCTGCGTAACTCCGATGTGCACAGTGCACGGCTATATGAGCTGGTCGCCCCTGCAATTGACGCGAGCCTGGCGCACGTGACCTACTCCATGCCGGATGGACTGCTAGAGGTGTCCGCGCCGGGCGTGACCAAACGTGCCGGGCTGGAATATGTCTCTGAACTGGTCGGAGCAACCGCGAAAGATGTGGTCTGTTTCGGCGACATGCCCAACGATATCGAGATGCTGTCGTGGGCGGGCACGGGCGTGGCTATGGGTAACGCGGCTGACAATGTCAAGGAGATTGCAGACGAAATCACCGCCACCAATGATGATGACGGTGTTGCTCGTGTGCTGGAGCGCTGGTTCTAGCTAGCCTTGCGGTTTTCACCCCGCTAGCTAGCTCACCAGCGCCCCGGCCGTGTCTGCTTCAGGTCTACTGCAGCGTTTACTTCAGCTCGGTCTTGACTTCGCCGGTGGTGCGGTCGAAGGTGATCGAACCATTCTGGAACTCAGCGCGCTCGACGTTTCCATCGACCACCTGGGTCTTCGTTGGAGCGCCCAGCTTGCCGACCTCGAAGCCCTGGCGAGCCCACTCATCGGCAATCTTGCCCCAAATAGCGTGGGCGCCGGTGGTGTCGGAGTCGGTGATCACACCGTTGGAGAACTTCACGTAGCGCACGGCATCGGCCTGGCCAGCATTGTTCGCCACGGTGGAACCGCTCTGAATGCCGGACATTGCGTAGCCGAGGACAGAGCCCATTTCCTCGGTGACGTGGCGCCATTCGGCAGCCAGGTCGTTCTGCTCGTTAATCGTCATAATCTGATCAACCAGAACTGGCAGGTCAGCGATCGACGGACCATTTTCAATCGAGCGTCCGACGGCACCCAGAATCGCATCGGCGGTCTGTCCCAGACCAGGCGCACCTAGCATGCCCAGCGCGGAGGCCAACATCGAACGTGCACCCGCGACTGCCTCCAGAGCCTGTGCCTTCTGCTGCTCGTGCGGTGCGCTCGGCGAGGACGGGGAGTCAGGTGTGGTCAGGGAAGGGGAGTCGCTCGGCTCGCTTGCCGACGGCGTGGAGGGTTCAGCCGTAGCGGTGCTACTGGTGCTCGTAGCGTCGGTTGGCTCCGAAGTAGTCGAGGTGGCCGAGGTGGTCGACTCGGTGCTAGATGCGCTCGAGGACTTCTCGGTGCTCGACGTGGTGGAAGCGCCCGCGGATGCCGAGGTGGTCGAGGTGGTCGAGGTGGTCGACTCGGTGGTCGATACCGTTGAAGAAGTGGTACCCGACGCATCCGATGTGGCGGAGGTGGTCGGCGAAGTCGAATCAGTAGAATCGGTCGATTCGGTCGACTGCGAATCTGCGTCTTCGGCGGTCTTATCGCCCTTTTCATCCTGCGGAACGAGGAGGTCAATCAGACCGTTGGGGCCCTCATTGTCAATCTTTCCGCTGGTCAGACTGTTGTACTTCTTTTCGGCAATCGAGCGGATCTTGCCCATCTGGGCGTAGCCAGCATCACCTGGGCAGGTGGTGTTACCAACATCGCGGTGCGCGAAGATGGTCGGCAGAGTGACCTGCTTGCCGTAGCCGTGCTTGGAGTAGCTGGTGCCACCCGAAGTCATCTGAATCTGGCCGGTCGGCTTGACGCCGGCGACCTTCAGACGCCAACCAATCATGTTGCCCACGGAGTTCAACGCAGCCTCACTCGGGGCAACCGAGGTGTAGTTACCCATCATGGAGATGCCGAAAGTACCGGTGTTAAAGCCACCTGCATGGGCGCCCTGAACGTTCTTGTCCAGGCCACCGTAGCGGCCCTCGAAGATGTTGCCGTACTTGTCGACCAGGGCGTTGTATCCGATGTCGCACCAGCCCAGAGTCTGTGCGTGGTACTGGTAAATGCCGCGGACGATGCCAGCGGACTGGCTCTCGGTGTAGTTGTTTGAACCAGCGGTGTGGTGCACGGTGGCACCGACCAGCTTGCTGTCGTAGTCCGCGCCCTTGCAGCGGTTCTTCTCGTTGGCACCCCAGCCGGCACGGGTAATGACCTTCGGCATGCCCGTGACGTTCTTGGCATCCACAATTGGATCGATGCCGGATGCGGCAGCCTGGCCGTCGATAAGCACTGCGTCGACCTGGTCGATTGGCAGCTCATCGGCGACCGGCTCGATGTCAGTCCACTTCACAGGGAGGTTCGGCGACTCCAGATTTGCGGTGCCGGTAACGCTCTGGGTAGCCGAGTCATCGAGTGCGTCCTCAGGGGCGGCATCCGGAGTCTGCTGGTTGTCGGAAGTGGCATCCTCAGCGGCCTTGGCAACATCCTTGGCCGCATCCTCAGCGGATTCCTTTGCATCCTCCACGGCCTTCTTGGCGCCCTCGGCGTTAACCTCATCGAGGTTAATCTTGGACATGTCCAGCTTTTCGGCACCCTTGATGTCCTTCAGGTCCACACCGGAACCGGGGCCGAAGATATTGAGTCCGTGGGTGGAAACCTGAACACGCTTGGTCGGCTCGATGTAGACGAGCTCCGTTCCGTTCAGGCCGTTGCCGTTGCCCTCAGCGGGATATTCCGGGTCGACGCTGAACCAATCGGACCAGGAGCCGTCGGCGCGCTCAGCGCGGACGAAGCTGGCGATATCAGGGTCACCGGCCCAAGTCAGTGCAAACTGGGAAAACTCGGTATCGGAGGTAATTTCCTTGACGACACCGCGGTTGGGATGAGCCTCGTCGGCAAGCGACTGCGTTGCAATCGCTGCGTCTTCAACGAGAACGGAGACGCTGTCTGCAAGCGACTTGCTCTGGACAACGGGATCGATGGGGCTGGCGCCATTGTCCTCGATGAGGTCATAAGCTGCTCCAGCGCCGACAACGACGACTGGTGTCAGGGCAAGGGTCGCCACGGCAGCGAGTACCAAGGATTGCTTGGCACCTGCGCGGCGATTAATGCGGCGGCGGCGACTAAACACGGTAATAACTCCTGGGTGATAGCTGGAAACTGGGTGCTATGCCACAAATGTGATGTGGTTATGCGGACTTTTCTTGGGGCGATTTAGTTCTGGGGCGCAAACCAGGCCTGCGTAGCTTCGGCAGGGTTGGCTGGCAGGGAATCAGTTAGGAACTCGCCAAGAACCTGTCCTGGTGTGGGCGTTTCCACGTTTCCGAGGGAACCGCCGTTGTCGCCCTGTTCACCGGTGCCCGGAATCGGCGGAGTGCTGGTGGCCTCTCCGCCCTGGTTATCCGAATCCGCAGAGCGGCCGGTAATACCCAATCCGCCTGTGCCGTCGAACTTGGCCTTTGCTGCTGCGCGGATGTCGTCCATCTGCTGGTAGCCGAAGTTGCCCGGGCACGAGGTGTAGCCGGTGTCGCGGTGACCGAAGATGGCCGGGAGGTTCACGGTCTGACCGGAGCCGTAGCGCGCCTTCGAGTAACCGGAGCTGGTCAGCGCGGCGGTGGACATCGGATCGACGCCACCGACCTTCATGCGCCAGCCGACCATCTCGCCAAGTGCGGTGATGGCAGCATCCGGAATCTGCAGCTGGTCGTGGTTGCCCATGACCGAGATGCCGAAGGTGCCGTTGTTGAAGCCACCTGCGTGCGCGCCCTCGATGTTCTTGTCCAGGCCACCGTAGCGACCCTCGTAGATGTTGCCGTATTTGTCGACCAGCGCGTTGTAGCCTACATCGCCCCAGCCCAGCGTCTTTGCGTGGTAGGCGTAAATGCCGCGGACAATGGCCGGGCCCTGCGACTCCGAGTAGTTATTGGAGCCCGCGGTGTGGTGGATGCAAGTGCCCTTGAAGGTGCTGTAAGAGCTCGGGCCGCTGCGCATGGACTCATCTGCGCCCCACGCTGCACGACTAATCACCTTCGGTGCACCGGCAATCGACGACTCGTACGCAACCGGCTGAATAACCTCGCCAACCTGCTCCACACCGTCGATGAAAACTGCCTGGACAGCATTGAGGGACAATGCTGCCGAAGCGCTGACAATGTCCTGCAGGGCACCGCCGATAGTGGCGGGGTCAAGGTTGTCGATACCAATGATGCTGCGCGGATCCAGCCCCTCGAGGAGGTTCAGTCCGACAGTCGACACCTGCACACGCTTGGTGGGCTCAACGAACAGCAGCTCAGTGCCGGACTGTCCGGAGTTGTTCATCGGACCGTGGGAATCAGCGTGAAACCACGGGCCAAAGCTGCCGTCTTCGCGCTCGGCGCGGACGTAGAGCTGCAGATTGTCATCGCCCGGCCAGGTCAGTGCGAACTGGGAGAACGGTTCGTCGCGGGTGATGTCCTTCACGAATCCGCGAAGCGGGTGCAGGGCGTCGGTAATGGTATGCGTGCCGACGGCTGCGTCGTCAATCATCATCGTGACACCGTCAACCAGCGGCGATGTCGAGATCTTGGCCGCGATGGGGCCAGTGCCAGGGCTTTCAACCAGGGTAGGAGCCTGGCGGATACCCCATGTAGCTAGGGGAGCTGCGGCAGTAGTAGCTGCCAGACCATAGAGGAAGGTGCGGCGGCCCATCGACGGGGCATTGATGCGACGGCGAGTTGGCACGGTAAAAGCTCCAAAAAATGGGGTACAGGGTTATCAACCCGGGACTCCCCCGGGGTCGAGTGGAAGGAAAGTTGCAAAGCAACGGAAAATACTGAGAAGGATGTTACCAGTGTGACTAAAAAAATCTAGTGAGACCCCTGTGTTTCCTCGTTAATTTTGAGAAAATTATCAAATAATGTGACCAAAAGAACGTTGGGCGGCACTCACGTGGACGTCGTAAAGCCCGCGTGTACACCCGCAAACCGGATGGAAATGCAATAGGTTTTAAGGCGTGAGTAGCGAAAAGAACACCACTGCCAATGAATTTGCTCCGAAGTCCCTACAGGACATCAAGGACAACAACTACGACCTCATCGTGGTCGGCTCGGGTTTCTTCGGTTTGACCGTTGCTGAGCGGACCGCCAATGAGCTGGGTAAGCGCGTGCTCGTCGTCGAGCGCCGCAACCACATTGGCGGCAACGCCTACTCGGAAGCAGAGCCGGAGACCGGCATCGAGGTGCATAAGTACGGTGCGCACCTGTTCCATACCTCTAATAAGAGGGTGTGGGACTATGTCAACCAGTTCACCGACTTCACCGACTACCAGCACCGCGTGTTCGCTATGTACAAGGGAACCGCGTACCAGTTCCCGATGGGGCTGGGGCTGATTAACCAGTTCTTCGGCAAGTACTACAGCCCGGACGAGGCTCGCCAGCTGATTAAGGATCAGACTGACGGCCTGGATCCGCGGGACGCGAAGAACCTTGAGGAAAAGGCCATCTCCCTGATTGGCCGCCCGCTGTACGAGGCCTTTGTCAAGCACTACACCGCCAAGCAGTGGCAGACCGACCCGAAGAACCTGCCGGCCGGAAACATCACCCGTCTGCCCGTTCGCTACACCTTCAATAACCGCTACTTCAACGACACCTACGAAGGTCTGCCTGTCGACGGCTACACCGCCTGGCTGGAAAACATGGTGACCTCCGACAAGATTGACGTGGTTGTCGATGCCGACTGGTTCGAGGTGCGTGACGAGCTGCGCGCTGTCTCCCCGGACGCCCCGGTTGTCTACACCGGCCCGCTGGACCGCTACTTCGACTACGCAGAGGGCAAGCTGGGTTGGCGCACCCTGGATTTTGAGATGGAGGTTGTCAACACCGGCGACTTCCAGGGCACCCCAGTGATGAACTACAACGACGCGGACGTGCCATACACCCGTATCCACGAGTTCCGCCACTTCCACCCGGAGCGCGATTACGTCAAGGACAAGACGGTAATTGTTAAGGAATACTCCCGCTTTGCCGACGATGGCGACGAGGTGTACTACCCGATCAACACTCCGGAAGATCGCGAGATGTTGGAAGCCTACCGCAAGCTCGCTGCAGCAGAAGCGCAGGAGAACAAGGTCCTCTTCGGTGGTCGTCTGGGTACCTACCAGTACCTGGACATGCACATGGCCATCGGCTCCGCACTGTCGATGTTCGACAACAAGGTCGCGCCGTTCTTCAACGACGGCGAAGCAATCGAGCAGGAGCGCGGGCACTAGTTTGCCGCTTGCGGCGTCCGCACTAGTATTGCGCGAGTGTCGCGTAAGAAAAGCCAAACCGAGATTCTCCAGCAGGGGACTGGGCAGGTTCCCCAACAAGGGCCATTGCTGCAGGGTGTGAACAGGTTTCTCACCCTGCCGGTGGCGCCCGTAATTCTGGTCCTCATCGGTTCTCTTGGCACCCAGACCGCGGCCGTGCTGGTCACGGACATGCTTTCCACGGTCGGCGCGCCGGGCATATCGGGCCTTCGTATGAGCGCCGCGGCCATCATCATGGTGGTCCTGTTCCGCCCGAAGCTGTCCGGAATGACCCGCGCCCGCGCCATCAACATCGTGGTCTACGGCGTCGCCATGGGCATGATGAGCATGATGGTGTACGCAGCCATCGCCCGCCTCCCGCAGGGCGTTGCCGTCACCATCGACTTCCTCGGCCCCTGTGTCGTGTCCTTCCTGGGGCTGAAAATGTGGCGCTCTCGCCTGTGGGCCATCGTCGCTTTCATCGGCGTCGCTCTGATTGCCCAGCCCTCCAATGACCTGGACCCTGTCGGCATTGGTTACGCCGCAATCGGCGCGATCTTCTTCGGCGCTTACACGCTCTTTTCCGCTCGAATGGGCAGTTCGGAGGGCGGTGGCATGCCGGACCTGGCGCTGTCAGTGGTCGTCGCAGCAATTGTGCTCGCGCCCTTCTCAGTTTCCGCCGCACCGCTTGTCGACGGTTCGATGTGGGCCACCATCGTTATTTCTGGGTTCATTGGCGCTGTCATTCCCTACGTGATGGACACCATCGCTGCGGGGATTGTCTCAGCAGCGGTCGTCGGCACGCTCTTTGCACTGGACCCGGTCATCGGTGCAATCCTGGGTTGGGCGTTTTCCGGTGACCGAGTGACCTGGTCTATGGCGCTGGGCATCGTGTTGATTGCGGCGGCTGGCGCGATTATTACCTGGCGCGGGGCGCGGGAGTCGCGTGTTCGGTAATTAATTACGTGCACGGTCGAGTAATAAACAACTTCAAACAACTCGAAACAACTATCCGGACCTGCATTGATGTGCTGATTTTGGGCGAGTTTTGCAGCGAGTTGTTACAGAGTTGTTTGAAACAACTGTAAAACAACTTTTGGTAAACTGGGACCATGCTCGATTCGGCGTTTGAGGTTGTAGAGGAAGCACTGTCGGCGATTGAGACCGGAGACAGCGCCGGCAGTTGGGAATCCCAGGTATTGGATTTCAAAGAAGACCCTGCTGTCCATCCAAAGAGCAAGAATCCCGATGCAGGGTTAGTGGAATTTCTTGTCGACGAGGTTATTTGTTTTTCCAACGCTGACGGTGGTGTTTCCTACATTGTCCTCGGTGTTAATGACAAGCAATCGGGGCCCGCTGCGTTCACTGGAACTGATCGCTCATGTGATTGGTTGGTGGAAAAGATTTACAGCAAGACGCAGCCTCATATCCAAGTTGAAGCTTTTGAAATTGAGCGCTGCGGTAAGCGCCTGATTGCCTTGCGCATTCCGCGGGGGATGGCGCTGTATCAGCGCTCTAAAGGTCAAGCAAGTAAACGTGTCGGTAAAAGTTGTGAGCCTTTGGGGGAGGACGAGCGCCGTCGCATTCACCTCTCCCGTTCGAACCCGGACCTAAGCGCTACTGTTTCGCGACGGGGGACTGAAGATTTCGACTCTCAAGCTATTGAGCAGGCTAAAAACCTTCTTGCCAACCGGAAGCATGCTTTGGGTGACGGCTCGCCCGTGCCTCAGACAGGTCTTGAGCTTTGTAGTGAGTTGGGATTGCTTACGGCCGACGGTGGGCTAACATTTGCGGCGGAAATCCTCTTCATGCAGCCACTTCATAACCGTACGGTAGTGCGGCATCTTCTCCGCAACGTGCCGAGTGGAGATCCAAAAGTAACTGAGATTTCTGCACCATTGATTACCGCCTCTGAGCAGCTACGTGTGTTGATTAAGGCTCACACATCGCAAGAAATTGCGCGAGTGCAACTTCCGAATGGGCAAGAATTTCCTATTCCGGCGTTTCCAGCGACCGCGGTAGACGAAATTATTTCCAATGCATTCGCTCACCGTGATTGGGGAGCAACCACGGCAATCGTCGTTGACCAGTCCCCGACCAGCCTAACTGTGTGGTCTCCGGGTGGTCTCCCCGTAGGAGTGCCGGAAGAGAGGATTCTGACTACCCAATCGATTCCACGCAACCCGATTCTGATGGGTGCATTGCGGCAGTTGGGGCTTGCTGAAGAATCTTCACGCGGCTTTGACCGTATGTGGGTTTCTATGCTCGCTAGTGGCAGGCAAGCCCCCAGTTTGAATGCTGATGGGCCGTTTGTTGAGGTCATGTTGCCTGCCGGAAACGTAGATTCGGGTTTTATAAAGTCGCTGTTTCTGTTGCGCGCCGAATTCGGAGAGGCGATTTTCAACAGTGTGAATGGACTCTTGGTGGCACGTCATCTAGCCAATAACCAGATTCTAATGACATCCACGGCCGCTCGACTCATGCAAGTTTCGGAAGCGCAGGCCCAAGAAACCTTGGGATGGTATGCAAACCAGGGCTTCCTGGAACCATTGAGAGATGCCCCGGAATGGATACTGTCCGCCCGAGCTCGAGCGGCCTTTGAAGAAAAAGATTCCACAGCGATTGCAGCCGTGACGACAGAGGACTGGATTATTGCTCAGCTGCGCGAAGGACAGTCCTTAAACGCTCGTGAAGTTGCAAGTGAACTAGGCGTAGAGCGTGAGTCAGTGAGCCGCATTCTTCGCCACCTCCGGGATTTGGGCAAAGCGAAAATTGCCGACGGCAGTCCAACGCGAGGCCCGAGTGTCCGTTGGGTTTCTGCGTAGACGGTCGAGTAATAAACAACTTCAAACAACTCCAAACAACTTTCTTGCCTGCATTGATGCACTGATTTTGGGCGAATTTTGCAGCGAGTTGTTTAGGAGTTGTTTGAAACAACTCCTAGCCACCCGGCCTTATTCAGCCGCGTCCACGAACGTCGATACGAGGTATCGGTTGATGTCGGAACGGTTGATGATTCCCACAACCGTGCCGTCATCAGCGACGACAGGAGCCTTCTTCAGGTGCTTATCCGCGAGCACCGAAGAGATGTGCCCAAGGTCGTCGTGGACATTCACCGTGATTACCGGCTTGGTGGCAATGGAGGAAATCGGGCGGTTAAGCACCTCGGCGACATCAGTTCCAAACTCCGCCGAATCGTTGTGCGCCAACAGTGCGTACGGAGTCGTGAATGCGGGAACGGAGTCGCCAATCACATCCAGCACGTCGCCGTCCGAGACAAAACCCGCCAGCTTACGGCTGTCTTTCAGTAGCGGTACGCCGGAAATTCGCTTATCGACGAACATGTGGAGCCCCTGACGAATCGTGTTATTCGGTAACAAGAAGTAGATGTCTTCCTGCATCAGCTTGGCAACCAAAGAATCGGATGCCAAGGAAGTAGCCTCCTGGTTGCTGGTCTCTGCGGCGGTGCCTGCGACATTGTTGGACACCTTCGCGCGGGTGCCGGTCCAGCCAAGAACCACGGCGATTGCTGCCAGCACGAAGAGGACTGCGCCAACGACGAGGAAGCCGCGATTCGCGGCATTGGCAGAGTCGGCAGCCCCGGCGCCAGAAGCCACGAACGCGCCGTAGATGCCGGTTGAGAGCGCGGTACCGACACAGCCCGCCACCTGGAATGACGTGGAGAAAATAGTGACACCGTGCGGATTCAACGAGCGGGGGAGTGCGGACAAGGAGAAAGACTGCACTGGCCCGATAGCGAGAGCCGAACCCAGGATGGCGGGCATATACAGCAGGGTAATAAGCCACAGGGTGTCTTGGCCCATTGCCCACGCGGTGGTCAGCGAGAATATGGCCATCAACAGCATGCCGAGTGGCAGGATGATTTTCGCGCCCTTGGAGTCATAAATCTTGCCTGCAACTGGGCCGAAAATGACTGCCAACAGAATTGCTGGGAACAACACGAGGGAAGCCTGCAGGCCAGTAGCTCCCTGAATCGACTGCAGGTGCATCGGAACCAGGATGTTCATGGAGAAGACGATGATCAGCGCGATGACATTAATGATCACGCCCGCAGTGAACGGGAAAACGCTGAGCGGCTTAAGGTTGACCAGCGGGTCATCGATGGAATTCTGGCGCTTCACAAAGAGCGTAAGCGTCGCGATGCCGATGACCAGCGAAACGACAGCCACCAGCTTTGCGGGGCTGAAGATAGTGGAAATGCCGTAGAGTAGGCCGAGCAGCGCGATAGCCACCAAGGTCACGGAAGGCACATCAAGAGTTGCCTTGACGTTCTCAGAGATGTTGTACGCGGTGGTCATGCCGATGATGAACACAAATCACCGCCAGAATGGTGAACGCCCAGCACAGGGCGCGCCACGACGAAAACTCCAGAATCATACCGGAAGCCAAGATAGCGATCGACGGGCCCAGCGTCGTCATAGCGCCCATGAGTCCCATGAAGGTACCCAACCTCGGGCGCGGAGCCACGGTCAGAACAATCATCATGCCAATCGGCACGAGCAGGCCAGTACCTACGGACTGGATGACGCGTCCGATAAGGAGCACCGCGAAATTGGGTGCGGTAGCGGTGATGATGCCACCGATGATCCACGTCGAGGTCGTTATTAAGTACAGGGGTTTCGTCGTAAAGCGACGGATGAAGAACCCGGCGGTCGGCGTCATCACAGCTGCGCCCAATATATAAGCCGTGGCCAGCCACTGAACGGCAGAAACGCCAATGTTGAAGTCGGCCATGATCCGGGTGAAGCCGACGTTGAGGAAAGTTTCGTTGAAAGTAGCGATAAAAGCAGCCAGCGCGGCCGCAAACATAATAGTCAGCGACCTACTTTCTACAGTAGGTGCAGCTGGAGTGGCAGGTGCTGTAGGCGCTGTAGACGCATCAGAGCGCGCCGAAGGAGACGTAGCCATGAAGCCTCTCTAAATCGAATGAACAGGAATGGCTTCGGTGGCGTAATCAGATTTACGTGCGGTCTTCTCCGGGATTACACCCGGGCCATCTCCGGGGCGAGGCGGTAACTCAGTCGGGGATACTCTTCGAGCGGAGATAATAAATAGGGCCACACAACATGTCTCGTATTCCAGGCCGGAAGACACTATACTGGAATTCTGTAGTGTGCGACGATAGCGAGTTGACCAGTCAGACTAGTGAAAACCAACTCGACGGTCCCGCCGAAAGGTGGGGTTTCGACGTGTTCTTCTGGAAAATACCGGTGAATGCGGGTAAGTTCGTCTGAGATTTACTATTTCTTAAGGCAGTTCTTTGAAGAGGAAACACGCCTGATAGTTCCCACCGGCTGTGGGGAGTCGCACATTGTGAGGAGAATGCACACGTGAAAACCACCTCTACTTTCCGTGGTTGGCGCCGAAAGGTTGCAGCCGTTGCGTCCGCAGTAGCTGTAGCTGCGTCCGCATTTACTATGGCACCGGCTGCGAGCGCCGCTGGTGACCGAGGTTCGCTGCGCCCGGGTTGTGAATGGGATTCGTACAAGTACTTCACCCAGAAGTGCCGGGTTTATTCGCCAGCCATGGACCGCACTATTCCGGTCCAGATTGTGGCCTCTGCCAATGGTGGTAACAAGGCCCTCTACCTGCTTGACGGCCTGCGTAGCCCGGTTGACGCCTCGGACTGGGTAGAGCGCGGTAACGCCCCGCGTACTTTTGAGGGGTCTAACATTAACCTTGTTATTCCAGGTGGCGGCGGCGGTAGCTTCTACACCGACTGGATTCGACCGACGGTTGGGCCGAACGGGCCAGAGGTAAACAAGTGGGAGACCTTCCTGACTCAGGAACTGCCGGTCTACCTTGAGCGTGAGTTCGGCATTTCTCGAACTGGTAACTCTGTGGCGGGTCTGTCCATGGGTGCTTCCGCTGCGCTGTCGCTGGCATACAATCACCGTGATCAGTTTGGTCAGGCGCTTGCATTCTCCGGCTACCTGCACACCACTGCACCGGGTATGCACACCGCAATTGAAATCTCTCAGCGTTCGGCCGGCTACAACTCCATCGATATGTGGGGTGCCCCAATGTCGAAGGAGCGTGTCCGCAACGATCCGTACCTGAACGTCGAGCGGATGAAGGGACTGGACCTGGTTATCACCTCGGCGAATGGTGTTCCGGATGAGGTTCGTGACCCGAAGAATCTCTACCGTGCCATCCCGAAGGCCGGTGGCGTTGCGCTGGAATCCCTGGCGCACCTGTCCACCCGTGAGTTCGAGCTGCGTGCTCGTACCTCTGGTCTGGATGCCACCTTCGAATACGACAAGACCGGTGTCCATGACTGGCCGACCTGGGAGCGCAACCTGCAGAACTCCAAGGCCCGCATCGAAGGCTTCCTCGGAGCTTAAAACTACAAACTGAACTGACAGCCCTATGCGTAGCAGATAATCCGCAGCGCATAGGGCTTGTTACATTCCGGGCTGTCACTAGCGTGGCAAACAGAGGCAATCCGCTACTGGCACTAGGATGCTATGAGACAGAAACGTCGGTAACTTATCGGCGGCAACATCCCCGGTAGACCTTTCGGAAAGTGGTTGATACGTCTCATGGCATCACAGCCTGAACAAAAGCGGACACATACCCCGACAACGTCGTCAAGCCTTGCCGTTGAACGCCTGCAGCGGATTTTGCTGCCAAAGTTGGGTGAGCCGCGTGATGTCCGCTCGCTCTACTTGGTTGAGCCGGAGACTAACGCCGGTCGTGTGCAAGCGCATTCACGCACGTCAGCCACCATTCCGGCGGGCGATGAAGTCAGTTTCGAAACCTATTTCAATGCTTTTCCGGCCAGTTACTGGCGCCGGTGGACGAATCTGGACAATGTTGTCCTGCGCCTGGAGCTGTCTGGCACAGCGCGCGTGGATATCTACCGTTCGAAGATTGATGGCGCTCGCATCGCTGTGACGGGCGAGGTTGTCGGTGACCTGGGCGCTGCTGCTGAAGGCGCAGAAGCCAAGGTGGACGGCAAGGATGTCCACGTCTGCGAAATCCCAGTACCGCTGACGCAATTTGAAGACGGTGGCTGGATCTGGTTCGACCTGACCTGCGAGACGGACGTAGTGATCCACTCTGCAGGTTGGTACTCCGATATCGAGGCGCCGAGCCAGACGTACCCGGACGGCACGGAGCATCCGGCACCGGAGGGGCGCGTCACTATCGGCATCCCGACGTTTAATCGCCCGACCGATGCGGTTGCTGCACTTGAGGCACTGTCCTCGGATCCGGAAGTCGATGCCATTATTGACACTGTTTTGATGCCTGACCAGGGCACCAAGCACCCGGCAGACGAGCCTGGCTTTGATGCTGTTTCCGAGCACTTTGGTGATCGTCTGCGTATCTTCCCGCAGGGAAATCTCGGTGGCTCCGGTGGTTACTCCCGCATTATGTATGAAGCCTTGGGGGGTCCGGACTCCGATCCGAAGCGCGCGACTGATAGCCCGTTCATCCTCTACATGGATGATGACATCGCTATCGAACCGGATTCCATCCTCCGTGCGGTCGCCGTCGGCCGGTTCGCGAAGTCCCCGATGTTGGTCGGCGGTCAGATGCTGAACCTGCAGGAGCGCAGCCACTTGCACTCGATGGGTGAGGTTATCGGTCGCCATGACTTCATGTGGACTTCCGCGCCACACGTCCACTATGACCACGACTTTTATGCGCACCCGTTGCGTGACCGTGGGGAGCACGGCACTAACGCAACCGGTGAGGTCGTTGATTCGAAGGATCTTCACCGTCGCATCGACGTCGAGTTCAATGGTTGGTGGATGTGCCTGATTCCGCGCGTCGCCGCTGAGAAGATCGGTCAGCCACTGCCGCTGTTTATTAAGTGGGACGATGCCGAATACGGCCTGCGCGCAGGCAAGGCAGGCTTTCCGACGGCCACGTGGCCGGGCGTCGCAATTTGGCATATGGCCTGGTCGGATAAGGACGATGCCATTGACTGGCAGGCGTACTTCCACCTGCGCAACCGCTTGATTGTCGCGGCTCTTCAGCACGAGGGCGATGCTGCCGGTATCGTGCGTTCCATGCGCAAGGCCACTTTCAAGCACCTCCTGTGCCTGGAGTACTCCACTGTTGCCATCCAGAACGAAGCCATGAAGGACTTCCTGGCAGGTCCGGAGCATCTGTTCGACATTCTCGAGTCCTCACTGCCGCGTATCAATACGCTGCGCAAGAGCTTCCCCGATGCGGTTGTGTTGCCGAGCGCAGGCGATCTGCCGAAGCCCTCCGGTATTCCGGGAGTGCCGACAAAGGATGTCGGTGGACGTCTGGGCAAGCTGAAGAAAGTCGGTTGGCTGGCCAAGGGGCTGCTTCACAGCGTGCGCCCGGAAAACTCTGAGCACCACGAGGTTCCGCAGGCGAACCTGGCGCCGCTGGAGGCTCGTTGGTTCTCCCTGTCGCGTCTGGATGGCGCAACGGTCACCACCGCTGATGGCCGTGGCGTGGTGTATCGCCAGCGCGACCGCGACAAGGCCAAGGCTCTGCTGGAGGAATCCTGGGAGCTGCAGAAGCAGGTGGAGGAGCGTTTTGAACAAATGCAGGCACGCTACCGCGCAGCCTATGACCATCTGACCAGTAGGAAGGCTTGGGCCGATGTCTTCGAAAATTAAAGGCGATCCGTTCGGCGAGTCCGACGTTCTCGTTAATATTCAGCACACGCTTAACGACGTCCCGGGTGTGCTCCCCACCGCGCGTGGCATGAGCTATTTCGGTGAGCACGCCCTCGGTTGGATGGGGCTCGCGGCTCTCGGAGCGGTGGTGGATAAGGAACGGCGCATTGGCTGGGCAAAGGTTGGTGTGGCTGCTTTCACCTCGCATGCGGCATCGGTGGTGCTTAAGCGCGTTGTCCGCCGCCCGCGTCCCCATGACCGTCGTATAGCGATTGGCGTTGGCACGCCGAGTAAGCTGAGCTTCCCGTCCTCGCACGCGACGTCGACAACGGCGGCACTGGTGGGGATTGCAAAGTTGGGCTACCCGGCAGCTCCGGCCGTGGGGGTGCCGGCAATCATGCTCTCTCGCCTGGTGTTGGGAGTGCACTACCCAACGGATGTCGCTCTTGGAGCGGCGCTGGGCACTGCCACTGCTCTTGCGGTGGACAAGATAGGTGATAAGGTCATCGAGCCGAAAAGGGCGCAGCATAATCAGGGTGGACAGCCCTCCACTGCGGAAAGGAATGCACAGTGACACAGGCGGAGAAAGATAACTTGGCCAATGTGTCGGCCAATCAGCGAGCAGCTTCTCAATCAAGGATTGGATCCGAGCCGCACACTTCCGGTATTGATGAGCCTGCGCACCCGCAGGGCCATCCGCCGAAGAACCTGCTGGACGGCATGATCAAGGCACTTCGCCCGAAGCAGTGGGTGAAGAACGTCCTGGTTATCGCGGCTCCGCTGGCGGCCGGCAATGAGATTATGGACTCGGGACGTTCGATCGGCACCCTGACCGTCGACATCCTGGTGGCGTTTGTGGCCTTCTGTTTGGCAGCATCGTCGATTTACTTGATTAATGATGCCCGCGATGTCGAAGCCGACCGCGCGCACCCGACCAAGCGTTTCCGTCCTATCGCCGCTGGTGTGTTGCCAGTGAGCATGGCGTACATCATGGCGGTTGCTCTGATTGTTGGTTCGATTGCCGTGTCCTGGATTGCCTCTGAGGGGCCGGGGCTGGCAATTGTCGTGGCTGTATATATTGCGCTGCAGCTTGGCTACTGCTTTGGTTTGAAGCACCAGCCGGTGATTGATATCGCGCTGGTGTCCTCGGGATTCATGCTGCGTGCAATGGCCGGTGGTGTGGCCGCCAACATCAACCTGTCCCAGTGGTTCCTGCTGGTCGCCGCTTTCGGTTCGCTGTTCATGGCAGCAGGCAAGCGTTACGCGGAGCTGCTGCTGGCAGAGCGCACGGGCAAGAAGATTCGCAAGTCTCTGCAGGGATACACCGCGACTTACCTGCGCTTTGTGTGGACACTGGCCGCGACTGCGGTGGTGCTCAGCTATGCGCTGTGGGGCTTCGAGATGGGCCGCGCGCCGGGCACTTCCTCCACTTCGGCCATTTGGTACGAGATCTCGATGGTTCCATTCACTGTGGCCATCCTGCGCTTCGCAGCTGATGTTGACCGCGGTGATGCGGGAAGTCCGGATGAGATTGCGCTTAAGGATCGCCCGCTGCAGGCGCTGGCTGTGCTGTGGCTGCTGTCCATTGCCATCGCCGTCTACGCTGTTCCAGCTATGGGGTAGTTCTTCTGCTTTGGTTTTCTGAAAGCCCATGCATCGAGAGGTGCATGGGCTTTTTGCGTCGAGATTGGGTTTAAGTGGCGCTGTGATTGTTGTTTCTATTGGGGCTCAGGGGGATGAGGGTAAGCCGGGGGTAGAAATTACATATTTGTAATTCCCTTAGTGGTGAACAGTGTTTGTGCCCGTCGGAGATATTTTTGTCAGCAAATGTCAGAAATGTTACGGAATGATTACGATTTGGACTTGGTTGTTGTGAATTGTTTGAGTATTGTTACGTAATCGAGATTCTCATGCGGGGTCTCCAGTTGGCGCGTCACAACTGGAAGCAGAAAAGCGAAAGCTCGCGTAAGCGACTGCCTCCGAAAAGTCTGGCGCGGAGGTAGGTCCGAAAGTAATCCGAAAGTAAAGAGGAGAACAATGAGCTTTACTGCAGTGAGACACAACTTCACGGTGAAGGTCGTAGCTGTTCTTGTCGCGATTGCAATGCTGTTCGGCGGCATTATGCTCGCATCTGCAAATGATGCGAGCGCTGATCCAAACCGGGATCGACTGCGCCCAGGCTGTGACTGGGACCCATATAACTGGTGGGTTCAGTACTGCCAGGTCTTCTCGCCAGCTATGAACCGCAACATTCCGGTTCAGATTAAGGCAGCTACAGGTGGCGGCGATGCCTCCCTTTACATGCTCGATGGTCTCTGGGGCTTTAATCGCGGTGCATCCGGGTGGATCTGGTCGGGCCACATTGCCCAGACTTTTGTCAATGACAACATCACCTTGGTTGCCCCGGCTGCCGGCGATGGTTCCTTCTACACTGACTGGAACACTCCAGCGCTGACCACTGAAGGTCCAAAGATTCAGAAGTGGGAGACCTTCCTGACTCGTGAGCTGCCGGTTTACTTGCAGCGAGAGTTCGGAGTCAACCCGAACCGCAATGCAATCGCTGGCCTGTCCATGGGTGCATCTGCTGCGGTGTCGCTCGCAGCCCGACACCGCGATCAGTTTAAGCATGTTACTGCGCTGTCTGGCTACTACCAGATGTCTAATCCGGTGGTTGCTACCGGCACTACCGCGATGGTCGCTGGTGTTGGTGTAGTCAATCCGACCGGTATGTGGGGCCTGCCGGTGCCGGCATCGCCGCAGCGTCAGGCCAATGACCCGTCGTTGTTGCTTGACCAGCTCCGTGGGCTGCCGATGTATGTTTCTTCCGCTCAGGGTGTTCAGAGTCTGTGGAGCGATCCGGAGGTTTTGAACCGTCCGGTACCGCAGCTCCCCGACACTGTTTGGCGTGCAGTAATGGAGTCTGTCTCTCGTGCTTCGACGCAGCGCTTTGAGCAGGATGCTCGAGCTGCAGGCCTGAATGCACAGTTCGTCTACACTCCTAACGGTATCCACTCGTGGGAGCTGTGGGGGCGTGACGCGGCACTGGCTCGCCCATATATTCTCGGAGCGCTTGGGGTTTAAGCTGTCTTGTGAGATTTCCTCACAGTGAGCCCCTCGGTGGGCGCCAGTTTTGAGAAAAGACCAATCCCGTACTCGGGGTTGGTCTTTTTTGTGCGGCAGAAATTTCATGCTGCTATAACGTGAATTCAGTTCGTTTTGCGTGTGTCGCCACTGTTTTTACCCATAAGAGGGTAAACATGAGAGTCGAACCTTAAAGTAAAGGGTGAAGCTATTCAGGTAGCTATACCGTTCGTTTCGCAGTACGTGTGTGAGATCCTGCTCGCAGCGGTACGCCGGAGGAGGGGAACCTTCGGATACGTTGCTGGTCACCACGTAGTTCTGGGAAACCGAACGGCAATCGCATAGCCCAAGCGCTGCGTGATGCTATCTGCGGACACCTAACCGGTGTCGGTGCAACACTCAACTTCTCAAATAATCTCAACAAGCGACTTTGTAAAGGGAAGCCCTCTTATGCGCGTAACCGCTAGATTCCTTCGTGGTGGCCTCGGCAACAGCCGTAAACCGTCGCGGGCGTTGACCGCACTTTTGGCAGTACCGTTGACTCTCGCACTCGGAGCCCCGGCAGCAGTGGCGGATCCCGAGCCAGCTCAGCAGGGTCTGCCCAGCTATGAGGAACTCCAGGCCATTCAGGGGCAGTTGCCTCAGGGAGGGAACCTGGGTGACCTTGCCAAGGCCGCTGAAGCAGCGCAAGCTGCTGGAGCACAGCTACCAGGGCTGGGCATGCCAAAGCCGATGCCCGGGCCGGAGCGCACGCCATTTAAAGTCGACACTCCTGCAGTGTCGAACTTGCCCAGCGGCGTCAGCGTAGACAAGGTCGAGTGGTATACAGATCACCACGTCATTGCGTATATTCGCTCGGCTGTTATGCCGGAGAAGCCGATTCAGGTTGAGATTTTGCTGCCACGCGATTGGTATCGCGACAAGGATCGCACCTTCCCGAGTGTCTACCATCTTGACGGAATGGCATCGTTTGATGACTACTCCGGTTGGATTCGCGCTACCAATATCGAACGCTTCTACGAGGACAAGAATGTCCTGGTAGTTATGCCTGCTGGCGGTACATCGTCCTTCTACTCTGACTGGGATCAGCCAGATAACGGCAAGAACTACAAGTGGGAGAGCTTCCTCACCAAGGAGCTCGTCCCGGTTATAACCAACGGCTTCCGCGGCAACGATGACCGTGGAATTCTTGGTATCTCCATGGGCGCCACCGGTGCATACAACGTTGCAGCGCACTCCCCAGAGTTGTGGAAGTTCGCCGGTAGTCTCTCCGGCTACCTGGACATGAGCTCACCGGGCATGCCGCAGGCAATTGCTCTGGCAATGAAGAACACCGGTGGCTTCGACGCTACCAAGATGTGGGGCCCGCTCGGTTCGCAGCGCTGGAAGGACAATGATCCGAAGCTGAACATCGACAAGCTCAAGGGCATGTCACTGTACATCTCGGCTGGTAACGGCAACACCGGTGAGTGGGACGTGCCGTCGCAGATTGATCCGACGAAGCCGGACAATCCGACCGGTTACGCACTGGAAGTCCTCTCCCGTATGACTAGTGAAACCTTCATTCGGAATGCTCGTGAAAAAGGTGTCGAGCCGGTTGTGAACTTCCGCAGCTCGGGTACTCACACCTGGCCGTACTGGCAGTTCGAGGTCAGCCAGGCCTGGCCAACGCTGGCCGACGCGCTACAGCTGCCGGAGACAGATCGTGGCGCGGTCTGCCAGGTAGGTGGCGAGATTGAAAAGGCCGTCGCTTCGCTGCCAGGAATCGGTACCTGTCTGTCGGATGAGTACGGCGCCGCGAAGAATGGCGTGGCTCAGGACTTCACCGGTGGTACCGCCTACTGGCACCCGGATTCCGGAGCACACGTGGTCTGGGGGCGCATCGGTTCGCGTTACAACGAGCTCGGAGGTCCGTCCTCGCCGCTTGGCTACCCGGTGACCAACGAACTGGCCACTCCGGATGGTTCGGGACGGTTCGTCCACTTCCAGAACGGTTCGATTTACTGGACTCCGGAAGGTGGAGCCCACGAAGTCGTTGGCGACATTATGAATGCCTGGGGCAAGGCTGGCTTCGAGACAGGCCCGCTGGGTTACCCGACTGCCAACCATCGCGATATTCCAGGCGGAGTCGCCCAGGACTTCCAGGGCGGTACCATCGTGAAGATTGGCGGCGAAGAGCCTCGTATCGTGCGTGGTGAAATCGGCCGTGTCTACAAGGAGCTCGGTGGCGCCGAGTCCGATTTGGGTCTGCCTGTCGACGGCGATGAGCACAAGCTCACCCGCGGCGCTTTCCAGCGCTTCGAACACGGTTCTATTTACTGGACCCCGGAAACTGGTGCCCAGCCGGTGGGCTCCAACGACATCACTGACCACTGGGGCAGCACTGGCTATGAAAATGGTCCGTTCGGTTACCCGGTTGGCCCACTGCAGACAGTGAAGGCCGGCGGTCTGGAGCAGGAGTTCGAGGGTGGCTGGATTCGCCAGCTCAACGGCAAGATTGTCGAGGAGCGCAATGAACCAGAAGCCCCAGCCCCAGCCGTCGACAACGGTGACGACAAGTAAGCCAATCAAAGTAGGACACTGAAAAAGGATAGGCGAATGCCCATGAACAAGTCCTTCCGCACACTGGCTACGACCGCAGCCGTCGCGCTACTGACATTCGGAGTGGCCGCCTGTGGTGGTTCCACAGTGGAGTCTTCAGAGGTCACCTCGTCGACGACTACGAAGACCTCCACGACGTCGTCAAGCACGAAAACCTCTACGCCGAAGCCGAGCGAAACGTCTGCGCCGGAGATTACGGACCCTCAAGCCAAGCGCGTGGACGAAGCGCCCGATGGACAGATGAAGCTCAGCGAGGCTGACGATTCGTACCTCGAAGCGTTGGAATCCGCGGGAATTGATGTTGATGGCGTGGAAGATCAGCTCATCGGCACTGGTCGCGCGACATGCGCGGATGCGCCGGAAGAGGAGCGCCAGGTGATTGCGTTGGCGATTGCCGGGCAGCTGGTCGCACAGGATCGTTCGCAGGACAGCGCCGAGGAAGTGGCGAAGATCATTGCAAGCTCCGCTAAAAAGGCGTATTGCTAGCACTCATGCGTAAAGTGCTGACAATTCTGGCGGTGATTGTGCTGGTGGCCGCTATTGGCTTCGGCGTTGTGCAATGGCTTAACGACGACCAAAGCGGCCAAACCCCACCGCCACCCGGCGACGATGGCGGGGTTTTGGCCGAACAGCCCGAATGGTGCCCGGCGGTAGAAGTTATCGCGGTGCCAGGAACTGCAGAATCGCGTGCCGACGATGACCCGATGGCCCCGACCGCGAACCCAAACTCGCTGCTGCTTGGCCTGACGAACTCGATTTCGCAGTCCTACGCGGAGGGCGATGTCAAGGTCTGGACCACGCCGTACCCGGCACAGATTAAAACGCATCAGATGCCTGACCAGCTCACCTACGATGATTCGCAGGCAGTCGGGCGCGATGTCACCGCCAAGGAAATGACTGACCTGCACGGGCAGTGCCCGCTGACGGACTTTGTCCTGATGGGCTTTTCCCAGGGCGCGGCTATTGCAGGCGATTTGGCGTCCGATATCGGCAATGGCCGCGGTGTGGTCCCCGCCGAGCGCATTGCGGGTGTGGCACTGCTGGGTGACCCGCGACGTGACCCGAACCAGGGTGTTAACCAGGGTGTTCCGCTGGCTGGCGTGGGTGTCGAGCTGTCATTGCAGCCCCTTGGCGGCATTGTGCAGGCTGCGGTTCCGGGCGCAACGATGCGCGGTCCGCGAGACGGCTTTGGGTCCCTCAACGACAAGGTCCAGAATGTCTGCGTGCCCTCGGACTCCTTCTGTGATGTTCCTCCGGCAGTGTCTGATGCGATTGCGCGAGCGCAGGAGATGATTGCCGGCGCAGGAGCGCATGCGACCTACGCCACGAATGACGTGGCGATTCCGGGGACAACCCCGTTGGCATGGACTGAGGGCTGGACTCGCGAGCTGATTGATCAGTCGCTGGCGCGGTAATCGCCGTTATCGCTGTACCCGCCGGGTAAAAATGGTGTCTAATGGTTTGTTTTGGGCTAGAGTATGAAATATCCTCAGGCTCCAATAAGGGTCCAATGTACAGCGAAGCGGGAAGGCACAAAATCGATGACCAATCCTTACGGCAACTTTGACAAAGACGGCATGCCTATCCCTGGCAACAACCCCTGGGATACCCCTTCTGCGCCACAGCCTTACGGTGCCCCGCAGGGGAATCAGCCGGCCTACCAGCAGCCGCAGGGGTTCCAGCAGGGATTTCAGCAGCCACAGCCCTACGGCCAGCCTGGAATGTCGACCGGCTACAACTCCACCATCAACATCGTGAATGGTGGCACGCCGGCGCGGACCGAGTCGCCAAAATCCAAGATTGCGGCCATTTTGCTGGCGTTCTTCCTGGGAAACTGGGGTATCCACAACTTCTACACCGGACATACTAGCCGCGGTGCGATTCAGCTGGTAATGGGCATCATTGGTTGGGCATCCGCACCCGTGGCCATTGGTTTTCTTATTCTAGTCCCGCTGTGGATTTGGGTCTTCGTCGAATTCATCATGCTCATCGTTGGCAGCGGAGAGTACAAGTACGACTCTGAGGGGCGGGTACTGAGCTAGTAACTGGGAAATCCCACAGGGGGGCGTTTCCGATTGGTAAGAGGGTCAATGAGCTCTGGGGCTTCATTGACCCTCTTACTGTTTTCATATTGTCTTAGTGCCTTTTAGTTTTGGCCCCTGCAGCGGTGCGGATTAGTGCAGTGGCAAAAATCGCTGCAGCCGTGGCAGTCGGTGACTAGAAAAGTTACGAGCGTACGCAATGGCCGATTGCTGTTAGGATTTGTGCAAGAACTAATACATTCCCTTTTGAGAACAAAATGGGAGTGAAAGTTCTGGGAGCATTAGTTCTTTTACCACTTCAGCGAACTGCCGGGCTTTGCGCGGTAGGGGAATCTAGTCGAAAAGGTAGTGCGCAATGACGAATCCGATAAACCCGTATGGCGATTTCGACGAAGACGGTATGCCGAGGTCCAAGGGAAAATTTGCCAACAGCTCCGGTACTCCGTACACAGATCCGTACCCACCGCAGCAGCCGAACATGGGGCAGGGATATCAGGACCCGAACCAGTACAACTTCCACAACGGACACTCGAACCCGTTTCAGAGTGATTTCCCGAACCAGCAGGAACCGGCGTATTCCGCTGGATTCGGCGGTCCGAACCCGCACCAGGCTTACGGGGGTGCAGGCACCCCTGTCTCGGATAAGTCCAAGATTGCAGCGGCTCTGCTCGCTTTCTTTATGGGAACCCTCGGCGTCCACAATTTCTACCTGGGCCACAATTCGCGAGGGGCGCTTCAGCTGGCCCTGACCATTGTCGGATGGGTTACAGCCATCTTCCTCGTCGGCTTCTTCCTAATTATCGGCGTCAGTGTCTGGGCATTTATTGAGTTCGTTCTGATCCTCGTCGGCAGCGGCTCCTACGCCTATGACGCAAATGGGCGCCAGCTGCAGTCGTAGGAGCCTCCTACAAAGACGCTAGTTCCTGAAGCCGTGCACCGGCGCGGGGATATAGCCGCCGCGGGCAATGAACTCGGCATTGCCCTTGGCATTGACATCGATGACCGGCGCATAGCCTAGTAGGCCACCGAAGTTCACCTCATCGCCCGGTTTAGTACCCGGCACCGGAATAAGGCGGGCTGCGGTGGTCTTGTGGTTCATGACACCGATGGCGGCCTCGTCGGCAATCATGCCGGAAATCGTGGTCGCAGGCGTGTCTCCCGGAATCGCAATCATGTCGAAGCCCACCGAGCAAATAGAGGTCATCGCCTCCAGCTTGTCCATGCTGATCGACCCCGCACGGACAGCATCAATCATGCCCTTGTCCTCAGAGACCGGGATGAACGACCCGGACAGTCCACCGACGCGTGAACAAGCCATCAGGCCACCTTTCTTGACGGCGTCGTTAAGCAGCGCCAGCGCGGCAGTGGTGCCGTGCGTACCGACCTGCTCCAACCCCATGTGCTCCAGGATGTGAGCGACGGAATCGCCCATCTCGGCCGTCGGCGCGAGCGAGAGGTCCACGATGCCAAAAGGTATGCCCAGCCGCTCCGATGCCATCGTGCCGACCAGCTGACCCGTACGTGTGATCTTGAACGCCGCCTTCTTAATCTCCTCGGCGACTTCGTTGAAGCTGGCGCCCTGCAGATCGCCGAGCGCGCGATCGACCACACCCGGACCCGAAACACCGACGGACACGACGCAATCCGGCTCCCCAACACCGTGGAACGCGCCGGCCATGAACGGATTGTCACCCACCGCGTTGGCGAAAACCACCAGCTTCGCACAGGCAATGGAGCTGCGGTCGGCGGTCTGCCCCGCGGCTTCCTTCACCACTTCGCCCATGCGGCGCACCGCATCCATGTTGATGCCCGCGCGTGACGACGCAACGTTGACCGAGCTGCACACCAATTCGGTCTCGCTAAGAGCGTGGGGAATGGAGTCGATGAGCCGCTTCTCGCTGGTTGTGGCGCCCTTTTCGACGAGCGCCGAGTAACCGCCGAGGAAGTTCACGCCCGAATCGCGGGCGGCGCGATCGAGCGCCTTGGCAACCACTGTGGGATCGCCTTCGCAACCGGCCGTGATCAGAGCAACCGGGGTGACGGAAATACGCTTATTGACAATCGGAATGCCCAGCTCCGCCTCGATGCCCTCACAGACCTCCACGAGACGAGCGGCCTGCCTGGTTACGCGGTCGTACACCGCCTGAGCGGTGGCCTCCATCTCGGAGCGAGAGCACTCGAGCAGCGAAATGCCCATGGTGACCGTCCGGATATCCAGGCGATACTTCTCAATCATGTCAATGGTGTCGAGGAATTTAGATTGCGCGAAGTTGAAATCCATCCTGGTCGCGCCCTCTAGATCTCGTTGACGGCGTTGAACAGCGCCTCAGACTGGATTCGGATGACAAGCCCCTCCCGCTTGCCGACGGAATCCATGTAACCCTGCAGCGTGCTGATAGGAGTGGCCTTCTCGTCGAACTCCACCCGCAGAATCATGGTGAACCATTTGTCCATGAGAGTCTGGGAAACATCGACGATGTTGACGTCCTGCTCCGCCAGAGCAGTGGTGACGGCGGCGATGATGCCGGTGTGATCCTCGCCGGTGACGGTAATGATGGCAAACATGGCCTCAATTTTAGCCGGTGGGGTGGTGGGGAAAATCTGTGGATGGCGGTTGTGCTGGCGGCAAGTTTGTGGCGAAGCATGTTCAGGAACCGCCCAAAACACTTCACGACACCTATGGCACCTTGTGCCAGCTGTGGAGGTGGCATGAGGTGACGCTGGTGTCGTGAAGTGGGTACGCGGCCATGCTAGGGCGGGAGCTAAGGCGTGTTGCGGGCCAATCAGCCAGCGCCCGGCGAGCACCCGGCGAGCACCCGCCGAGCGCCCGAGAAGAATGCCGGGATTACCGGACGTCGACGAACTCCTTGACAATCCACTTGCGCAGTGCGAGCAGAATCAGGCCCAGGACAACCGAGGCGATACCCAGGGTGATAAAGAAGGTGTTCTCAGCAGCGGCATCTTCGTAGTTGTAGAAGCCGGCCAGGGTGCCTGCCAGCGAAGTACCCATAGCGATTGCCATCAGCCAGACGGCCATCATGCGCGAAGGGAATGCCGCGGGAGCGACCTTGGTAGCAAGCGCGTTGCCGACCGGGCTCAGCATGAGCTCACCCATGGTGAACAGGAAGAGAATCCAGATAATCGCCCATAGCGGAGTGGAGTTCTCGCCGCCACCGGAGAATGGGATGAAGAAGAACAGCGAGATACCGATGATGATGTTCGCGACACCGAACTTCACTGGGGTGGACCACTGACGATCTCCAAGCTTGGACCAGGCAGCTGCAAAGACCATCGAGAAGGCGATGATGAAGATCGGGTTGATCGAGTTAATCCAAGCCGGGGACATTTCCCAACCGAAGATCTCGCGGTCGAGGCGGATGTCCGAGTAGATGGCCAGCACCGTGAACTGCTGCTGGAAGATACCGAAGAACAGCACGCCCGAGATGAACATCGGAATGAAACCGACCAGGCGAGTCTTCTCAGGCTTCGTCGTAAGTGGCGAGGAGTACATCTGCCACCACAGCACCACAGCGGCAATCAATGCGATAACAGTGACCACGGTGGAAAGGGCGGTGACCGGAACAATACCGGTGGAAACCAGCGTAACTGAGACAACAGTGATGACTACTGCGATGCCAATCCATACCGGGTACTGCTTCTTTGGCAGCGGGTTCGGAACGTCATGGCCGGCCTCGGCGATGGTGGACTTGCGCATCAGGATGTACTGAATCAGACCGGCAGCCATACCGATAGCGGCCAGGCCGAAGCCCCAGTGGAAGCCCTTCATGCCCCAGATCCAGCCGGTGAGCAGCGGGCCGAACAGGGCGCCGATGTTGACGCCCATGTAGAAGATGGAGAAGCCCGCATCACGACGTGGGTCATCCTTGGCGTAGAGCTGGCCAAGCACGACCTGTGCGTTGGTTTTCACACCGCCGGAGCCAATCGCGATGGAAACAAGACCAATGGCCAAGCCCGTCACGCCGGGGATAATCGCCAGGGAAATGTGGCCAATCATTACCAGGATGGCGGAGTAGAACAGCGTCCGCTCCGAGCCGAGGATACGGTCGGCGACCAGAGAGGCAACGAGTGCGGCCATGTAGACAAGACCGCCGTAAGCACCGACGATGGAGGTAGCAGCGCCCTTATCCAGGCCGAGACCGCCCTGGGTGGTCTCGTGGTACATGTAGAAAGCCAGGATGGCCTGCATGCCGTAGAAGCTGAACCGCTCCCACATTTCGATGCCGAAGAGGTTGGCGAGACCCCACGGCTGACCCATGAATGTGCGTTCTTCGCTGGGCCCCGCGGGGTCCTTAGCAGTTAGGGCTTCGGCAGTTGGTTGATGGCCGAGAGCCTCGTCAGAAGAATTGTCCATTCTTCAATTATCGAGGCGTCGCGCAGAAATTAAAAACTGATTTAGTCAAAGAACTAGTTCGAAGGATTAGAAACGAGCCCGAAGGCTTAGTCCAGAGACTTACGGGCAACCGCATTCGACGCTGCACGCCAACCCAGCAGCAGCAAGGCACTCATGACCGACGCGACCAGGATGAACGACCAGTGTGGAATCTGAGAATTGCGGGTAGCCCACACAGCCAGCCCGACGGCGACAGTACCAATCCAGACAATTGCGCCTGCGCTCACGGCACGCGGGTTCGGTTCATTCTTAATCAGCGCGGTGCCCAGGAGGACACCGAAAGCGAACGGCCACCAGGTATCGAGGATGTTGATGAAAGTGAACGGATCCTCTGGAGTGTTGTGAGCCAGGCGCGCTAATACGGCGAAAATAAAGATGGCGAGGATGTCAATCAAGAACGTCGATACGCGTGTGTTCATGCCCCTTAGTTTAGCGACCCCTCAGAGTGGTGGGTGACCAGAGACTTCCGGTGAGGCGGCCGTTAACGGTTGGCGACCGTATGACGTTCGGGCTGGTCCTTGTGGTCGAAGCCGAGGGCGTAGATAATCCAACCCACAATTGCCACCAGGACGAAGGAAACGATGCGGTAGACCAGCACCGATGCAAAAGCCTCAGCGCCGGTGGTGCCACCCGCGATGAGGGCCGCGGTCAAAGCGGCCTCGACAGTGCCGATGCCGCCCGGCGTGGCCTGGATGAAGCCTGCGAGTTTGCCGGTCACGAAGGCCAACAGCACCTTTGTGGCGGAGATATCATCGACGCCGACTGCACGGATGGCAGCGTAGAGACAGACGATTTCCGCTACCCAGTTGATAAAGGACCAGGTGAAGGAAAGAGCCAAAGTTTGCACGGGCAACTTCACGCTGGTGAGTTGTTTGACGGACTCTTCAAGGCGGTCGACATCGGTGTCCGCGGGCTTCTTTCGAATCTTGTTAAAGATATGTAGGCACCATGTACCGGCCTTATTGACGAAAGCTGGGTTCTGCGAAATCCGCCACAGCAAAATGGTGGCTAGTAACACCACAATTGCCATAGCGATGAGCACTGCGGTCGTGCCGCCCTGTCCTACGAAGAAGAGGCTGCCAAGCCCCAGAAATGCCAGCCCTAAAAACGACAACGCACCCGAAAAAAGCACGAACCAGCTGACAAGGACCGCGGATGCGCCCCACTGCATCATGCGCTTAATCTGCAGCGCCGTGGAAAATGCAGCACCACCGGGAACGGTGACCGCCCACGCGTTGGATGCGAGGGTTAACGCATTGGTGCTACGGCGAGTGGCGGCTTTGACGCCTCCAGCTCGCAACAGCAGACGCATCACTTCCGCCATCGCGTAGAGCGAAAAAGCCACGGAAAAAATGGAGGTGAACAGCCACTTAGCGTCAACATCCGCAAGGATTTGCAGCCCTTGGACGACACTGTCCCAGTTTCTTACCGTCAGCACGATACCGGCAATCACGAGGGCTACGAGGATTATTGATCGTAGCCAGCTCGAATTGCCGGTTTTGAGAACATTTTTAAGTCGTGACATAAATAAGAAGCCTGTTCGTCTTCCTGTTCGTCGCCGCGGTGGTCTCCCTAGTCGTCGTTCTTGCCGTCGCGGTCTTTGAGCAACGAAGTGAGCGGACGGAATGGCTGCAGCCACGCACCGCCATCCGGTAGGCGGTCGAGATCGATACGGGGTAGCGGTTCACGGAAGACGCCCTTGATTTCCTCCAGGTCAACGAAGCGAATCGCATCGGAGGCCAGCGCCCAGGAAGCATGCTCGTGAAAACCGATGACGGTTACCGGAATCCCCTCGGAGGCGAGCTTTTCCAGCAGCTCCTGGAAGTTCTGGCCATCGGCGGACGCAACGACGACACTGCGCAACACGCCCTCGTCGTAACGCCTTTGGATGTGCGCAATCATGTCCGGGTCAACGTCGGTGTCCTCTTCAATCTTCGGCTTTGCGAAGACCGCGAAACCAACATTGCGCAGGGCCTCGACCCAGGGGCGGACAATCTCCGCAGAGCCCGGGTTGACGTTGGTGAAGACCGTGGCTTCGGGGAGGACATCGGAGCCGATTTTCTTGGATACGCGCTCGGCTTCGTCGATAAGCCATTTACCCACGGCGTCGAAGCGCGGGCGGTGCGCGGCGGTCGGGCGGGAACCCAGGATGGCGCCGAGCCCCATGTCCAAGTTCGGAGCATCCCACACGAGCAGTGCGGTGGGATGCGTTTCAGCGGTGTTGTAGCTGGCAGAGGTGTTCTGTGTGGTGCTCATGGTTCCTATGCCTCTTTCTTGCGCCAGATGAACTCGTGGATGTCGTGGTCGAGGTTCAGGCCGCGGGCTTCGAACTTGGTTGTCGGTCGGTCGAGAAGCATGGGAGATTCCGACCATGGCCAGGCGATGGGCTCCAGCGTCGGCTCGACATCGCGAAGTTCTTCGATCCACTCGGCGTAGTCCGCATGGTCAGTGGCGGCGTGGAATATGCCGCCAGGCTTCAGACGCGAAGAAATCAGGCGCAACGTGCCGGACTGCACAATGCGGCGCTTGTGATGGCGCGCCTTCGGCCACGGATCCGGGAAAAACAGGCGCACGCCGGCCAACGACTCCGGCTCGATCATGCGCTGCAGAACCTCAACGCCGTCGCCGCGGACCATGCGGATGTTCGAAACCTCATTACGCACGGTGGCGGAAAGCAGTTTTGCCAGGCCAGGGCGGTAAAGCTCAACTGCGATGATGTTGTGGTCCGGTTCCTGCGGGGCCATCGCGACGGTGGACGTGCCGGTGCCACAGCCAATCTCGACGATGGTCGGGCCCTTGCGGCCGAACCATTCCTCTACGTCAATGACCTCGTCGGAGAGGACCTTGCCGTAAGTGTCCCAGTTGTCTTCCCAGATCTTTTCCTGGTTGGGAGTCAAAGTGCCTCGGCGGAAGGACAGATTGCCGATGCGTGGGTAGTCAAGACCGTCGTTGAACTGGGTCTTTTCCGGACGCCCCGCAGGCAGTTCGCCCTTCTTCGGCCGGCGCTCATGCGGTTGTTCCGCCTGCTGCTCCGAACCCTGCTCGGCCTGTCGCTCTGCAGACGCCGACGATGGTTCAGATTCCTGCGAAACCGCAGGCTGTTCGATATTTTCAGAAAAATCAGAAGTAGTCACGTCCCCTATTGTCCACGACAACGGCCAACTATCCAATCACTGCCCCTAGGATTTTGGTTGATGGCCTGGTGGTTTGCGGTCGGTATGCGATGCAGTGTCGATGTGAGCTGGCGGCGCGGCTGGCTGAAGTTGTTTTGTCGACTTGCCGAATCCGTGGTCCGTTGTAGTCTGAACGCGAAGCCGCGCTTGTCCGTTGCTTGAAGCGGTGCTTGGGGTCTGTCTGGCACAGCGCTTCGGGGCGCGGATTCTGGTCGGCGGGCCATACGGGGGTTACGCAGGGTTTTAGCTGAACCACGCAGGGGATTTATGGGAGGGGACTAGGTCGCATGGACCTCATTTCCGCAACTGATGTCACGGAAACAACGCAGCTGTCAGGGGGATCCACTTCGTCGACGTTGCGTTCGGCCGTCGTGGACTGGCTGTCATCACGGCAGGCCACACACTCGGCGGTTACAAACACGAGCGGCGCAGAGGTATGCGTTGCCACGGCGCTCGAGCGCGAGAAACGAGCACCGGTAATCTGCGCGCGGCTGCGCAGAGGGGTGGGCGAAACCGCTGTGCGCGAGGCGTTCACGCAATGTTACGCAGAGCTGGCCGAAAAACTGCCCGCACCCGTCGAGCTGGTCATCGAGCAACAACCGATTCGCCGCTCGCTTGCCGACGAGTACTGCGACATCACCACAAACGAGCCAGCTGAACACACCTTTTTGTTCGACTCTGCGTTGCGGAAGATTATTGAACGCCACGGTGCGAAAGGCGAGCCACACGATGGTGACGGACTACTCGCAGTGCAGTTGACTGAGATAGCGGTGGCCTTTCCCGCGGCTAGAGACAGCCTGGAGGAGTTGCTATGGCAGCACCGGAAGTAGTTGAGCCACGCGCGGTATCGGCGGAGGTATCGGAGCAGGTGAGCTTACCTGCTCCGATACCCGAAGCCGCATCTGCATCTGCACCCGCGCCACAACCAGAACCACAGGTGCCAGAACAGCCGCCACTTCTTGTCACCAAGGCTGGTACCGCTGCAGGCCGCGCGGATTTTTCGCAGGTCGTTGACACTGCAGTGCCGTCACGTCGCTTGGAATTTGTGGATAAACGCAGCGCCGTCGTGCTCTATGTCGCAGACAGCGAGGTGCAGCCAACACGGGAGTGCGTCAGCACGGTTGCAGCAATTAGTCAGGCCACCGGCCGCGTTGCAGTAGGTCTGATTGGTAATGGCGAGCATGCCGAGGCCTGGCGCCAGGAAATCGACAGCACAATTCCAATGGGAGCGCTGGACGAGAGGATGGCCAGAACCCTGGTTCTTTTGGCAGAAGGGCCGCCCAGAAACTCGGGGGAAACCCTGAGCGTGCGCCGGGTTCGAAACGTGCGAGCTCAGCTGGTACAGGAGCGATCGCGCGGAGCCGGGGCGGCGGCGCGATTGCAGCGGAAGATGCAGTTGGCAGCTGAAAGCGCGGTGCGGGATGCACTGCAGGAAGTGGCTGATGAACCCGCAGGTGGCCAAGCGGAACTGCAGGGCCGTGCCGAGGACGCAGCGGCGCGACTGCAACAGCGGTGCGGTGATGAATTGGGTCTTTGCGTGGAAATCTCGGTGCCCGCTCCAGAAAGTCCGACTCGCCCCAGTTATGTCATGGAAGCCCTGGTTGCGGTGGCATCGCTCGGCGTGGCGGTCGGTGTAGTGCGGATTGTCCACGGGTTGTTCATGTGGATTGGGGTGCCGATGCTTGCGGCGCAGCTAGTCGCACTTGCAATAGGTCTCTGTGTCGCGGTGGTGGCGGTGGGCGCAACGATTCGTCGTAACGCACGCCAACGAACCGTACAGTGGCGGGCAAACTACCTTGCCCACCTGCGGCGAAGATGGACGCAGTCCGCGGAGGTGGCGGTGCGAGAGGCCCTTGGTGCGCGGGGGCCGGGATGGCGAATAGAACAGCTGGCGGAGTACAGCGGAACGTCCGCTAGATAGCCGTGACAGCCAGGAGAGATAGGGGAGATTACGATGGATGAGTTTTCTTTACTGCAGTACTTTTCCGAACAGCCTGCGTCCGATGGTGGGGCGGACGCCCGGTCGCTCGCTACGCCGTGTGGGTTGGAGGCGGCGACACCGATTGATGGGCAGTCGGCGGGTATTGGCGACGCCGGGCTGGTCGTGGAGGTCGATGGGCAGCTCTACGACCTCGGTGATGACGAAGGGTCGATTACGCTTGCCGACGATTCCGGGTTGTCAATCTATTCGGATTTGGACGGTGACGGCACGGTGGATCACGTGACGACGGTCCGTTTTGACGGTACTTGGGAGTCCTGGAGCAGCGATGATGTCAGGGCTGCTGACGCGATTGGCAAAGCGGTAGTGGAAGCGACACCAGCAGCGGGGAAGTGGGATGCGTACTCCTGGGAGCAATCGGCCCGGGGCAGCTGGAACTAACGACTTTGGGAACGCTGTGCACGGGGGTACCCGTGTCCCAGTTGCTTACAAATGGGGGTAACTGCAGTCAAAGGGTTAATGGTTGTGAATTTGCGTGGTAAGGCTGGCCTTATTCGCTGGTTATAGCCGTAAATGAACAGGTCGCAAGAATGGGACGGGGAAAATCTTTTGTTGTAAAGCCGTGATGTAACGGCTTTCAAAATGGGGGAGCGAGTCGATTGTCGATGTGGGGCCCGGCAACTTTCGGTATCCCCCGGTAGCCTTAAATCAAGACGCGAATCAATGAGTCAGGAGAACTGATGTCCGCACCTTCTATTCCTGGTCTCGAGGGCCAGGCCCCGACCGAGAACGCCGAACTGCTGCGCTGGATTGCTGAGGTCGCAGAACTGACCCAGCCAGACAAGGTTGTCTTTGCTGATGGCTCGGAAGAAGAGTGGAACCGCCTTACCCAGGACCTGGTTGATAAGGGAACTCTTATCAAGCTGAATGAGGAAAAGCGCCCGAACTCTTTCCTAGCCCGCTCTAACCCGAAGGACGTTGCTCGTGTGGAGTCCCGCACGTTCATCGCTTCTGAAAAGGAAGAGGGCGCTGGCCCGACCAACAACTGGGCGGATCCGGTCGAGCTGAAGAAGGAAATGACCGAGCACTACCGCGGTTCCATGAAGGGCCGCACCATGTTCGTCGTTCCGTTCTGCATGGGTCCGATCACCGACCCGGAGCCGAAGCTGGGTGTTCAGCTGACCGACTCGGAGTACGTGGTTCTCTCTATGCGAATCATGACCCGCATGGGTCAGGATGCCCTGGACAAGATTGGTCCGGACGGAGACTTCGTCCACGCTCTGCACTCCGTTGGCGCTCCGCTGGAGGAGGGCCAGGAGGACGTTGCATGGCCGTGCAACGATGAGAAGTACATCTCCCAGTTCCCGGAGACCAAGGAGATTTGGTCCTACGGTTCCGGCTACGGCGGAAACGCCATCTTGGCCAAGAAGTGCTACGCACTGCGTATCGCTTCGGTCATGGCCAAGGAAGAGGGCTGGATGGCTGAGCACATGCTCATCCTGAAGCTCACCAATCCGGAAGGCAAGGCCTACCACGTTGCCGCTGCATTCCCGTCTGCATGTGGTAAGACCAACCTGGCTATGCTGACTCCGACCATCGAGGGCTGGAAGGCCGAGGTCGTCGGCGACGACATCGCATGGCTGAAATTCGGTGAGGACGGTCGCCTGTACGCTGTTAACCCGGAGAACGGCTTCTTCGGTGTTGCACCGGGCACCAACTACTCCTCCAACCCGAACGCCATGAAGACTATGGAGGCCGGTAACACCCTGTTCACCAACGTCGCACTAACCGACGATGGTGACGTCTGGTGGGAAGGCATGGAAGGCAAGCCGGATCACCTCATTGACTGGAAGGGCAATGACTGGACCCCGGATTCCGACGAGCTGTCCTCGCACCCGAACTCCCGTTACTGCACCCCGATTTCGCAGTGCCCGGTCGCCGCACCGGAGTACGACGACCCGCAGGGTGTCCCGATCGACGCCATCCTGTTCGGTGGCCGCCGCCCGGACACTGTGCCGCTGGTGACCCAGGCACTGTCCTGGAACCACGCAACCTTCATCGGTGCAACCCTGGCTTCCGGCCAGACCGCTGCTTCCGCTGAGGCCAAGGTTGGCTCCCTGCGCCACGACCCGATGGCAATGCTGCCGTTCATTGGCTACAACGTCGGTGACTACCTGCAGCACTGGATTGACATGGGTGCCAAGGGCGGCGACAAGATGCCAGAGGTCTTCCTGGTTAACTGGTTCCGCCGTGGTGAAGACGGCCGCTTCCTGTGGCCGGGCTTCGGTGACAACTCTCGCGTTCTCAAGTGGATCATCGACCGCATTGAGGGCCGTGTTGGTGCCAAGGAGACCGTTGTTGGTCACACCGCTAAGGCAGAGGACCTGGATCTGACTGGCCTGGACATCGACTTTGAAGATGTCAAGGAAGCCCTGAAGGCACCGGCTGCTAAGTGGCAGGGCGACCTGCCGGACAACGAGGAGTGGCTGAAGTTCCTCGGCGACCGCGTTCCGCAGGAAGTCTGGGACGAGTTCGAGACTCTGAAGGCTCGTATCGAGAAGAGCCTGCAGGATTAAGAGTCCGCTGGCTAGCCTTGCTAGAAGCTAGAACCAGAACCACCCCCTTGCTGCCCGAAGTGGCTGGCAAGGGGGTGGTTTGCGCAATTTGACGATGAAGGGTGACACGCAATGCAATTGACGCTTTTCTCTGACTTAAGCCTGCGTGTCATCACTTTGATGGCGATGGGGGAGCCGGGGCGAAAGTACACCGCTGCCGAGGTGGCTGAGTCCCTCAATGCGTCTCGCGCGCATGTCTCTAAGGTCGTCTCGAGGCTCGTTGAGCTGGACTTCCTGGATGCGGTCAAGGGGCGCAACGGCGGCATCTATTTGCGCGAGTCGGCTACGGAGAAGTCCGTCGGCAAGCTGCTGCGCACTCTGGAAAACAACGAGGTCGTCGATTGTGTCGGTACCGACTGCCCATTGCTGCCGACGTGTCTATTGCGCGGCAAGCTAGCGGCTGCGCAGGAGGCGTTCTTCGCCGCACTGGATCCGGTGTTGATTGCTGATCTCATTCCGCTCAAATCGGCTAATGGTGCGGATGTCAATCGCCTCGAGGGAGGCGGTCCGCAGGGGAGCACCCAGCTCAATATTCGTCCGGTTTAAGTGCAGAGCTGAAGGACTGACCGCGGGTTGAAAAAGCTAAAAAAGGGTGCTGTCGAAGTTTTCTGGTGAGTTTTCGACATTGCCATTTGTGCAGTTCAAGCCAGGTAAAACTCAACCGCAAAGAGTAGTTATGAACACCATTGGACAATAATACGCAAACAGAATGCGCAATATGGTGTTATTGTGAAGTCATGCCAAACCTGAATGTTAACAAGAACGGCCTGACTCCAGAGCAGGCTGAAATCGTCACTCAAACCCTGCCCGTCGTCGGTGCCAACATCGAGAAGATCACGCCGAACTTCTACAACCGGATGTTCGCTGCTCACCCAGAGCTCATTGCCGATACCTTCAACCGCGGCAACCAGAAGCAGGGTGCTCAGCAGAAGGCGCTGGCGGCATCGGTCGCTACTTTCGCAGCTACCCTGGTTGACCCAGATGCTCCTGCCCCGGAAGAACTGCTTTCCCGTATCGGGCACAAGCACATTTCCGTTGGCATCAAGCCAGAACAGTACCCAATCGTCCACAAGCATCTCTTCGATGCCATCGAGGAAATCCTCACCCCAGAGGTCTTTCAGGGGGCTGTCCGCGACGCATGGGATGCCGTCTACCTGGAGATGCAGCGTGTTCTCATCGACTTCGAGAAGGGGCTCTATGATGACCTCGGTGTCGAAGCAGGTGATGTCTTCCGTGCCGCTCACGTCGTCTCTCGTGAAGAGCGCGGTGATGACGTCGCAGTGTTCTCCGTCAAGCTTGACGACGAATCCCCCGTTTCCTACCTCCCGGGACAGTACATCTCTGTACGTCAGACCATGCCGGACGGCGCCGGCCAGCTACGGCAATACTCCCTGGTTGGCGGCGCGGAAGATGTTCTGACTTTCGCGGTTCGTCGTGTCGATGTCTCCGAGGACCTGCCGGCTGGCGAAGTTTCCACACAGCTGTGGGAAAAGGTGCAGCCGGGCGATGCGATCGAAATTTCTCTGCCTGCAGGCGACCTGGTGCTGGACACCAAGTCAAACGACCCAGTGGTGCTTATCTCCGCAGGTATTGGCGCCACCCCCATGATCGGCATGCTGGATGCCCTGGTAGCAGCCGACTCCAAGCGTGATGTCGTCGTCCTCCACGCGGACCGCGCAGAAGCCGCAGATGCCCTGCGCGCAGAACGCAATAACGCAGTCTCTGCACTGGCCAATGCCCACCAGCAGGTGTGGTACGAGCCGGATTTGATGAATCTGGCTGATACGGAGCTGCCGGAGGGCGCTCAGTTCTACCTCTGTGGTGGCAATGGTTTCCTGCAGGCCATTCGCCAGCAGCTCGCCGATCGCGGCGTTGCTCGCGAAAACGTTCACTTCGAGCTGTTCAGCCCGAACGATTGGCTGCTAGACGCTTAGCGTCACAACTGCGCCGTCGGCATAAAATCCATCGTCACAAATAAAGCCAAATGACCAGCCGCGATATATGCCCGTGGCTGGTCATTGTGCTGTTTGTAGCTTCGGTGGCTTCGTATTACTCGGCTGAGCAGGAAAGCTCCGCAACAACCTCGCCCGCAGTTTGGTTCTCGCACTGAGAAAAAGCAATACCCGCCCATAAGTTGAGATATTCAGGGTCACCGGCCTGATTCGCGGCACCACGGATTGGCGTGGTCAAGTAGTGCAATTGCGGATAAAGTTCCGGCGCGACCCTAGAAAACGCCCGGGTAAACGTGTTCTCAATTGCCCGCGCGGGCTTGCCGGAAAAGGCGTGGGTCAAAACGGTGTCGCGCTCCGTGAGCTCACGCAATGCCCGTCGGTGCGTCTCCTTCGTACCCGCCTCTGCGGTGGTGAGGAACCGTGTGCCAACTTGTATAGCTGTCGCACCAGCACCCAAAAGCTTGACGACGTCCTCTCGGTGGCCCACCCCACCAGCGGCGATGATGGGTGCATCGGTAACTGCACTCGCCTCGGTGACTGCTTGGGCGAGCTCTTCTACAGAGGCCCCAATGTTGTCGGACGAGTCCTTGCCCTTCACGAATGCGCGGTGTCCACCCGCAGCTAATCCCTGCAGAACAATGCGATCAGCGCCGGCTGCAGCCGCCGCCCGCACCCCCTCAATTGAGGTCGCATTCAGCACCACTTTGCGGCCAGATTCCTTTACCCGAGCAATGACCTCTTTATCTGGATAGCCAAAGGTGAAGGAGACGAACTCCAGCGCGTCGGGGTTGGGCAGAAAATCATCAGCGAGAATTGCCTCGACTTTCGCCGAGAAGTAGTCATCTGACCAGGTCGGAGCATCGGGCAAGTCGATGTCGAAGTGGTCTGCTGCCGGTGCTAAGTGGCCGCGAAACGTGGTCCACTGCGCAAGCCCCTCCTCGGAGGTTCCGCCACCGGCGTCAGCCGTGTTGGGGCAGAAGAGGTTGATGCCGAAACCTTTGCCGTCGTCAAGCAGTGCGCACGTCTGCCGTGCCTGTTCAGTGAGCTTTTCAACAGTGAGATAGCCGGCGGCAAGCGTGCCAACCCCACCAGCATTGGAAACTGCAGCGACGAGTTCGGGCGTGGATGGACCACCGGCCATCGGCGCCAAGATGATTGATGAGCGTCGTAGGTTTTCGGGTGATTGCGAGGTTGTGCTGCTCATAGGGGCGAGAGTAACACTAAGGCCGGATTCCCCCGTGTGGGAGAACCCGGCCAATGCCGACGAACGGCGTTGCGCAATAGACTCCGCGCTACCCGCTACCGCTTCAAGAACTACTTATTGTTCTCCGGCGGATCCAGCGGCATACCCTGGCCGGCGCGGTAGAACGGAATGTCCTGCGGTGCCAGCGGAGTCTTGCCGGCGATGAGGTCAGCGGCCTTTTCGGCAATCATCATGGTTGGTGCGTAGATATTGCCGTTGGTGATGCCCGGCATGACCGAAGCATCAACCACGTAGAGGCCCTCGGTGCCGTGAACCTGCATGGTTTCCGGATCGACCACGGCCATCTCGTCGGAGGCCGGACCCATCTTGCAGGTGCAGGATGGGTGCAGTGCGGTCTCGGCATCCTTGCGGACCCACTCGAGAATTTCCTCGTCGGTCTGCACATCTGCACCCGGGGAAATCTCGCCGTCGGTGTACTCCTTCATTGCCGGGGTGTCCAGCAGCTTACGGGAGACCTTGACAGCCTCGACCCATTCACGGCGGTCCTGATCAGTGGACAGGTAGTTGAACAGAATCGACGGCTTGACCTTGATGTCAGAGGACGTGATGTGGGCATGGCCACGGGCATCCGAGTACATCGGGCCAACGTGGAACTGGAAACCGTGGGGGCTATCGATCTTCGTGCCGTCGTAACGCATGGCCAGCGGCAGGAAGTGGAACATCAGGTTCGGGTAGGGCTCGTTGTCGTTGGAGCGGGCGAAACCGCCGCCCTCGAAGTGCGACGTTGCCACCGGGCCCTTGTGGGTGAGCATCCACCACAGGCCGATGAACGGCCAACGCCACTTCTCCAGGTACGGCTGCGAGGACACCGGCTGGGTGGCGTTGTACTGGATGTAGACCTCCAGGTGATCCTGCAGGTTCTCGCCGACGCCAGGCAGGTGCTTGACGACGTTCACTCCGGCGGCATTCAAGATTTTCTCATCGCCAATGCCGGATACCTCGAGCAGCTGGGGAGAGTTGAAAGCGCCACCGCAGAGGATGACCTTGTCTGCTCGCACCTGACGCGTGCGACCCTTCCAGGTGTACTCCACGCCGACGGCCTTGGTGCCCTCGAAGAGGATGCGGGTGGCTTCTGCGCGGGTGCGGAGCTCCAGATTCGGGCGCTGCAGAGCCGGGTGCAGGTATGCGCGAGCTGCGGAGAGGCGACGGCCCTTGTCGATGTTCGCGTCGAAGGGGCCGAAGCCCTCCTGGCGGTAGCCGTTGACGTCCGGGGTGTAGTTGTAGCCTGCCTGCTGTACGGACTTGAAGAAAGCCTTGAACAGCGGAGAATCGGCCGGTCCGCGCTTCATGCGCAGCGGGCCGTCGTGGCCACGGCGCGGGTCGTCCTTGTCGGAGCCCAGCGCATTTTCCATGCGCTTGAAGTACGGCAGGACATGGTTCCAACCCCAGTTTTCCAGCCCCTTGGTGTCGCCCCACTTGTCGTAGTCCATGGGGTTACCGCGCTGGTAGATCTGGCCGTTGATAGAGGAGGAGCCACCGACGACCTTGCCGCGGGCGTGGTAGATGCGGCGACCGTTCATCTCCGGTTCCGGCTCGGATTCGTACTTCCAGTCGTAGTACTTGTTGCCGATTGGGAAGGAGAACGCCGAAGGCATGTGAATGTAGAGATCCCAGAGGGAGTCCATGCGGCCAGCCTCGAGTACGAGCACCTGCTGAGTGTGGTCTGCAGACAGCCGGTTAGCCAGCACAGAGCCGGCAGAGCCCGCGCCAACGATGACGACGTCGCGGTGTTCGACTGTGGTGTTGTCATTCTTTTTACCGAAGTTGAAGACAGCCGGGAAAGCTCCCATGTTCTGGTGTACCTCCGTAGGTTGTTTGCCGATGTAAATCGGAATGGGTTTCAAGGACTGTGATAAGCCTCAAGTCGTATTTAAAGCCTGGCCCTATATATTGGTATTGGAATAAATGGCCGGAGGCGTATCTCAAGTCCCCTTCACTTATATAGAATGACACACAATTGTCATTCGGTTCCAGTTAGAACGATTTTAAATGCTTTGAAAACTAGGTATATTTGCAGGTGGGGAGGGTAATAGTGGGAGAGAAAAATCCTTTGTGGCCGCCTTTTACGGTTTGAAGGATTATGCAAACTAGGTATGCTGAATTAGTTCCCGAATCTGAAGGATTTTCCTATGTCTGATACTCCGCCAACAGAGAATGAGGCGGAGGGGAAGTCATTATCGCCACAAGAACTGCAGCGATCAATGCCTGCCCCTTCGCAACAATCGCAAACGAGTGCAACTTCTGAACCTGAGGTCAACTGGCCCGTATTTATTATTTCAGGCGTTGGCATTCTCGCCATTGCCCTGTGGGCTATTTTTGCCCCGGACAATGCGGCGGACACCCTCGCTGGCATTGTCGCCTGGGTATCAAAGAACTTCGGCTGGTTCTATATCGTGACCGCGACGGTGGCAGTGCTCTTCATGCTCTACATCGCCATCTCGCGAACGGGGCAGATTAAGCTCGGCCCCGATCACGCCAAACCTCAGTTCGGCCTGTTTTCTTGGGCCTCTATGCTCTTTGCCGCAGGTATCGGCATTGACTTGCTCTTCTTCTCGGTAGCAGAGCCGGTGGCACAGTACTATGGCCCGCCGACCGGAGATGCGGAGACCATCGAAGCCGCGCGTCAGGCAGTCGTCTTTACGCTCTTCCACTACGGCGTGACCGGTTGGGCGCTCTACGCGCTGATGGGCATGGCATTCGGCTACTTTGCTTACCGCTTGAACATGCCACTGACCATTCGCTCGGCGCTCTACCCAATCATTGGCAAGCGCATCCACGGCCCCGCTGGTGAGGCGGTCGAAATCGCGGCGATGCTCGGTACCGTTTTCGGTGTCGCAACTTCGCTGGGTATCGGCGTCGTCCAGCTGAATTACGGTCTGCGCGTGCTGTTCGGGGTGGAGGAGAGTACGTCCTGGCAGATTGCTCTAATCGTGGTGGCTGTAGCGGTGGCTATCGCCTCCGCAGTTTCCGGTGTTGACAAGGGAATTCGTCGTCTCTCGGAGCTCAACGTTGGCCTGGCCATCTGCTTGATGCTCTACATCCTGGTCACTGGCCGCACCGCGTTCCTGTTTGACGCCCTGGTGATGAACGTCGGTGAGTACGTCTCCAAGTTCCCGTCCATGACTATGGATACCTACGCCTTCTCGGGCGCACAGGAATGGCTGAACGCCTGGACTCTGTTCTTCTGGGCTTGGTGGGTGGCCTGGGCTCCATTCGTCGGTTTGTTCCTGGCCCGTATTTCCCGTGGCCGTAGCCTGCGCCAGTTTGTCGTCGGCACGCTGACCATTCCATTCCTCTTCGTCCTGATGTGGGTGTCGGTGTTCGGTAACTCGGCGCTGGACCTGGTCATTGGTGGCGACTCGGAGTTTGGCCAGACTGCTCTGGACTACCCGGAGCGTGCCTTCTACCTGCTGCTGGAGCAGTACCCGGCGCCGATGATGGTGGCTGCAGTCGCATCTCTGATCGGCCTGTTGCTCTACATCACCTCGGCGGACTCGGCAGCACTGGTGATGAGTAACTTCACTTCGAAGATCACCGATACGCAGCAGGACGGCAAGAAGTGGACCCGCATTTTCTGGGCTGTCGTGGTCGGTGTGCTGACCATCTCCATGCTCTATGTCGGTGGTATTCCGACACTGCAGTCTGCGACGATTGTGATGGGCCTGCCGTTTGCCTTTGTCATCTATCTGGTGATGTACGGCCTGTTTAAGTCGCTGCGACTGGAGCTGCTGCAGCAGGACTCGACACGTCGTGCACTCCACGGTGCGATGTCGGGACGCGCTGTGGATGGCCAGCAGGGTGATTGGCGGAAGCGCCTGGCCCGCTCCATGTCCTTCCCGGGCAAGAAGCCAGTCATGCGCTACCTCGACCGAGTGGTGCAGCCCGCACTTGAACAGGTGGCAGATGCCATCAGGGACCGCGGCGGTGAGGTATCGCTGCACCGAGAACCTGTGGAAGAAGTCGGTATTGACCAGATTGACTTGCAGGTCGGCTTCGGCGAGGAGATGAGCTTCCGCTACCAGGTCTATCCGGTTGAACACTTGACGCCGTCCTTTGCTGGCCTGGTACACCTGGACAGTGACGCCGACATTTACTACTACCGCCTTGAGGTATTCACACTGACCGGCTCTCTTGGCTACGACGTTTACGGCTACACCCAAGAGCAGCTGATTTCCGATGTCCTCGATCTCTACGAACGGCACCTGGAGTTCCTGCATATGCAGGCTGATCTCCCGGGCACCTCAGATCTGTCCGATAATGCCGAACCTGTCCGCGAATGGTCTGATGACTACGCCAAGGAGGATTCCTAAATGACCTTTAAGCCTTCCACTACTGATAAGGCCCTCGCACCCGAGACCGCCAAATCCCACGAAGGCGCGGCCACGCTGTTCATCAACGGCACCTGGTCCGCCGCTGCCGCTGGCAACACTCGCACCATCGAGTGCCCGGCCGACGGCTCCTTCATCGCCGAGGTCGCGGAAGCGGATGCGACCGACACCGAGCGCGCTATCGCCGCTGCCGACGCTGCTTTCCGACGTACCGGGGAAGGTTCCTGGGCATCCTGGAGCACAGCTGAGCGCAGCAAGTTGGTACTCGACATCGGAGCTGCCATCAGGCAGCGCAAGGATGAATTTGCCTGGGCAGAGGCTATGGATACCGGCAAACGCCTGCCTGAGGCGGCAGCCGATATGGATGACATCATCGCCTGCTTTGAGTACTTCGGGAAGCTCGCGGGCAATGATGCCGGTCGTCTCGTGGACGCGGATGACCCGACCGTCGTCGCGCGTATCGTGCGTGAACCCGTCGGTGTCTGTGGCCTGATCACGCCGTGGAACTACCCACTGCTGCAGACCGCATGGAAGGTCGCACCGTGCCTGGCCACGGGCAATACCTTTGTGTTGAAGCCGGCGGAGCTGACCCCGCACACGGCTATCCTGCTCATGCACGTTATCGATGACCTGGGTGTTCCGGCGGGCGTTGCCAACCTCATCACCGGCGCTGGCGCCGAAGCGGGCGCACCGCTGTCCTCTCATCCGAAGGTGGACATGGTCTCCTTCACCGGTGGTCTTGTCACCGGCAAGATTATTGCTGGTGAAGCAGCCAAGTCCGTGAAGAAGGTCGCACTTGAGCTCGGCGGCAAGAACCCGAACATCATCTTCGCCGACGCCGACTACGAAGCCGCTTTGGACAATGCCCTCAATGCTGCGTTCCTGCACTCCGGTCAGGTGTGCTCGGCGGGCGCTCGCTTGATTGTGGAGGAGTCCATCGCTGAGAAGTTTGTCGACGATCTGGTTGAGCGCGCCGGGCACATCCAGCTCGGTGGTCCGCTCGATGAGAAGGCTGAGACCGGTGCGCTGATTTCCAAGCAGCACCTGGATAAGGTCGCGGCATACGTCGATCGGGCGCGTGAGCAGGGCGCTCGCGTGCGCGTTGGTGGCGAGATTGCCACCGGCGCCACCGCTGACGGTTCCGCCTCGCTTGCCGACGGCTACTTCTACCTCCCAACCGTGATTGACCAGGTCACCCGCGAAATGGACTGCGTTCACGACGAAGCCTTTGGCCCGGTGGTGACGGTGGAGACCTTCACTACGGTTGATGAGGCCATCGAGATTGGCAACGACACCGAATACGGCCTGGCCGGTGCGGTGTGGGCATCCGACCGCGAGGTTTCTGAGCGAGTCTCCCGCGGACTGCGTCACGGCACCGTCTGGATCAACGACTTTGGCCCCTACCTGCCACAGGCCGAATGGGGTGGCTTCGGCCAGTCCGGTATTGGTCGCGAGCTGGGTCCGACCGGTCTGGAGGAGTACACCGAGGCCAAGCTGGTCTATGAAAACACGGCACCGGCTGTCACTGGTTGGTTCGAGGATCGCCGTTAAAAATTTGGGCACTAGTCCGAGCAAAAATACGGGAAAGCGGCAACGAACCGTTATACTCACCGATTGAAAAATCGACTCTGCGTACAACTGCGTAAAGGTTTGCAGTTGTACGCTTTTTGTTCTCTAAGGACATCTGCCGTGATCACTACTACCCGCTCCGACAATGACAGCTCCGCTGTTGCCGATAATTCCGCTGCTGTCTCGACTGCCAACACCGATGCTGCCAACACCGCCGAGGCCTTCACCCGCTTCACCCGGCGTCAGCATGTCATCGCCTGGGCTGTGCATGCCTTCACGTTGACCGGTTTGGTGTGGGCAACGCTGGCTGTGGTCGCACTCCTGGAGGGCCGCCCGCACTGGATGTGGCTCTGGTTGGGCATTGCTCTCGTTGTCGATGGTGTGGACGGCAACATGGCGCGTAAGCACCACATCAAGGAAGTTGTCCCGTGGTTTAACGGCGCAGTGGTGGACAACATCGTCGACTATCTCACCTGGACCGCCATTCCCGCGGCTTTCATGGTCATGTATCTGCCGCTGGGGCCACGCCCGTTGGCAATTTCCCTGGTCATCCTGGTCCTGGTGTCATCGATGTTCTGCTATGCCAACGAAGCCGCCAAGTCCGGCGACTACTACTTCGTTGGTTTCCCCGCCGCGTGGAACATCGTGGCGGTTTTGCTGTGGGTATGGAATGCGCCCATGGCGGTGTGCATCGCTGCCATTTTTATTTTCAGCGCAATGACGGTGGTGCCGCTGCACTACACGCACCCATTCCGCGTGGAACGCGGCAGAGTGGCCAATATTGCCGCAACGTTCATCTGGATCGTCTCGACTGGCATGCTTATCGCGGGTGAGACGACGGCAGCGTCGTTAAGCGTGACTTCCATTCACGGGCTTGTGGTTGTCAACGTTGCCGCCGGTGCCTGGCTGATTGTCGGGGGCGTGCGGCGCTCGCTCAGCGGTCGCTAGCGGCAGATGGTGGGTGGTTGGAGCAGGATTGCGTAGATGACGCGGTCGCGCAGCCAGCGGATGTATTCGACGGCGCAGGCGGCAACGATTAACGCGATGACAAAGATGGTGACCCACACTGGATAATCGCGCCCGTTGGCCCAGAAGTAGACGTAGGGTGAGACGAAAGTCACCAGGGTGATTAGGAGCCCCAACATTCTTCGGCCGAATGAGCGGCCGGTGATCATCTCGACAATTCCCCAGGTGTAGGGGATAGCGGTAATGATGTCGATGCTCCACAGCACCCAGACATTGCCGTGGAATCCGGGAACGAAAACCACGGGCAGCGCGCGGAGCGAAGAGTAAACCATCACCACCAGATATGCGAGCACCTTTGGGTTGTAGAGCAGGCGCCACACGGGATTGCGCTCGATGAGTTTGGTCCCGACTTTGCGCAGTGCATGCAGGTTCTTTTGCTGCATGACCAGCGTATTCGTACCCTCCATCAGGTACGTCAGCAGTTTTTGCTGCTCGCGCGTACCGTGGGCCCAGGTCTGCACCAGCTCGGTCGGCGAGACGGCGATGGGCACCAGTGGTTTTCCGCGCTGCTTCATGGCATCGGGAAGCTCCAGGATGTTTTCATCGAGCTTATCGACGGCCAGTTCCGGACCCACCACATGAACGATGTCGTCGCCGAGGATGTTTCGTACCCTCTCCACGTCGCTGTGGGGAAGTGAGCTGAACCAGAGTAGCTGCCGGGAGGAAATCGCCATTCGCAAGGCGGTGCCCAGAGCTTCTGCCGCGTCATCGATGGCATAAAAGTCCTGCGTGTTGGTGTGTGCGAGTGAACGCAAGCTGTCGACTATTGCGACATTTTTGGCGTTGAGCTCGCTGAGACGGGCGACGCCGGAGATGTCGATGACCAGCTGTGGATCAAGGGCGAAAGTGTGGGCAAAAGGCAGGTCGAGTATCGAGCGCATAGCAAGGAGTCGCTTGTGCCGCGCCAGGACTGAAGTGTGTGCGCTCATAGCGTTTTAGCTTGCCATAAAGCGTGCGTTTCTCCAGCAACTATACGGTTCGGTCTGTCTATTGCGGATGGCTACTCCCTGCGAAAACGCCGTTAAGTTGGACTTTCTTCGGTGATTGAAGTAGTTTCTAACCCACGAATAGACAGCTCTGTTCATAAAGGTTTAAATGACGGGCTTGTCCACAAAACTTAGGAGAACTACTTTCATGCTCATCTCAGGACTAGCGCTGGGTGCCGTGCTCGGCTTTGTTATGCAGCGAGGACGCTTTTGCGTCACCGGCTTCTTGCGCGATATCTTCACGCAGCGCAGCTGGCGCGGCTTCGTCGCCCTGCTGATTGTTATTTCTGTCCACGCCATCGGCCTGGCCGCACTGACCAGCGCCGGCGTAATTACTCCCGAATACAAGGAACTGGCTCCACTGGCTGTTATCGTCGGCGGTGTCATTTTCGGCCTGGGCATCGTCCTGGCCGGCGGTTGCGCCTCGGGCACCTGGTACCGCTCCGGTGAGGGCCTGATCGGCTCTTGGATCGCACTGGTCTTTTACGCCCTATCCGCTGCTGCTATGAAAACTGGCTTCCTGGGTGGCCTGCAGAATTCCCTGAAGGACCGCACCGTCGGCCTGACCAGCATTCATTCCTCTCTCGGCATTAGCATTTGGCCCCTGGTCATCGCGCTGAGCGCCGTCACTGCATACCTCGCCGTCCGCTACCTGCGCGAAGAATTCTCCGGCCCGCGCCCGGTAACTCTGGCGCCGCGCAAGTCCGGTCTCGCGCATATCCTGGCTGAGAAGCCCTGGCACGTGTACGCCACCGCCGCTATCGTCGGTGTGCTCGGCGTGATTGCTTGGCCACTGTCCGCCGCCACCGGCCGCAACGATGGCCTCGGCATCACGACTCCCTCCTCCAACCTCGCTAACTACGTTGTCACTGGTGACACCGAGCGTTTCGACTGGGGCGTCCTCCTCGTCCTCGGCATCCTCGTCGGTTCCTTCATCGCGGCCAAGGCCTCCGGTGAATTCCGCCTCCGCGTCCCGGACGCCACCCAGGGCGCTCGCTCGGTCGTCGGCGGCATCTTCATGGGTGTCGGTGCTGCGTGGGCCGGCGGTTGCACCGTCGGCAACGGCATGGTCCAGACTTCGCTGTTCAGCTACCAGGGTTGGCTTGCCCTGGCGTCCATCGCCGCAGGTGTCGCTATCGCAGCCAAGCTTTGGCTGAAGCCGTCTGCACCTTCGCTTAACGACGTCCCGAGCACCCTTTCCACCACCAATGACACGGCGGTATCGGCAGCGGCTCCGGTAACTTCGGCTGCTACTTCTCCTGTGTCCCTGCCGGGTAGTGAAGGTGCCGGTGCCGCTGGCACCGAGGCCTCCCCGCTGGCGGGTGCCTTTGCTGTCGCTCCGGTGGCGTTGCTCGACCGGAGCGTCGGCAAGCAGGAAGACGGCAAGCTCAAGCCACTGGGCGGCGGGCGTTACGAGCTCGACACCGTCGGCGCCGTGTGCCCATTCCCGCTGATCGAGGCCAAGGATGCGATTGGCAAGATTGAGATTGGCGAGGAGCTGGTGATTCCATTCGACTGCACCCAGGCCACGGATGCGATTCCGCGCTGGGCTGCGAAGGATGGCCACGAGGTCACCAACTTCGAGCAGACCGGTGAGGCCGGCTGGACGATTTCCGTTCGCCGAGGGCGATAAGTCCTGGTGGCGTTAGAGGAGCGTCGGTAGGGTGAGGGCATAGATTGATTGACATCAACAACAAAGGAGCTTGACCATGGCAAAGAATATCCGACCACTTAATGCGCTTGTAGCCGCAGGTGCCGCCAGCGTGCTTGCGCTGGCCGGTTGCTCCTCCGATGATTCGACTAATACCGAAGCAAGCAGCACTGTTAGCGAGACCAGCTCGTCGGCAACGGCAACCAGCTCTGAGGACACGGACGACATGGATGACATGGACGATGCCGATGACCACGGTGAGCACGGCGACCATGATGACGATGCAATGGCTGGCCATGATCACCCGGCCGATGGCGGTCCGGCTCCCGAGGGAATGGCTCCGGCTGACAACGCGAAGTTCCCGGTCGGCAGTGAAGTGAAGGTTCTGGCTGATCACATGCCGGGCATGAAGGGTGCAGAAGGCAAGGTTGTTGGTGTTTTCAACACCACCACGTACTCCGTGTCCTACACTCCGACCGATGGCAGTGAACCGGTGAAGGATCACCGTTGGGTCGTTCATGAGGAGCTGGAGAACCCAGGCGAGGCTCCGCTTGCCGACGGCTCCGAGATCACCATCAACGCCGAGCATATGGCGGGCATGAAGGGCGCCAAGGGCACTGTTGATTACTCCACCCAGGAGCCGGTTTACATGGTTGATATCGACGAAGACGACATGACCATGAAGAACCACAAGTGGGTCACGGAGAGCGAGCTCGCACCGGAGGACTAACTAGTAGGCGGTTTGATCAGTCGGCTACTTCTAAGCTGGTCACTGCGATTTCTCTCCATCGGCCAAAAACCGGGCGTCGCGCGCATACCGGCATGCTGCCCGGTTTTCGTATTCCCAAACGACCTGCTGAGCCCGGGAGGTACCGCCCGGGCGCTTTTCTCTCTTCTCGCAACCGACTCACCCCGACTCAAAATCGCTTAGAGACTTCACGACACAAGCGTCACCTCATGCCACCTCCGCAGCTGGCATGAGGTGACATAGGTGTCGTGAAGTGCGATCTGCCCCGCCCAGAGGGTGGAGTGAAGTGCTGCGTGTGTGTAGGGGTGGGGCGCGGCACTGCCCAGCTACAGATCCAAATCCAACGATGCACCCGGAATGGCATCCAGCAGCCGCTGGGTGTATTCCTTCTCCGGGTGGTCGAAGAGATCGTCGGTAGGACGGTGCTCAACCATCTTGCCGTGCTCCATCACGATGACCTCATCAGCCACCTGCCGCACCACAGCGAGGTCATGCGTAATAAACAGGTAGGCCAAATCCATCTCTTCCTGCAGCTCAGCAAGCAGTTTGAGAACCTGAGCCTGCACCACCACGTCGAGGGCTGACACCGCCTCGTCACAGACCACAACCTCAGGGTTCAGGGCCAAAGCACGTGCGACCGCCACACGCTGACGCTGGCCACCAGAGAGCTCACCGGGGAAGCGGCGCCCCATTTCCGCGGGAAGCGCGACGCGGTCGAGAAGCTCGAATACGCGCTGCTCACGCTCCTGCTTGGTGCCAATCTTGTGAATCCGCAGCGGCTCCTCGATGGAGGAATGCACCGTGCGCATCGGATCCAGCGTCGCATACGGGTTCTGGAAAATCGGCTGAATGCGACGTCGCAGCTCCAGCTCTTCTTTACGATTCCGGCCCTGGACGCGTTTGCCGTCGAAAAGCACTTCGCCTTCAGTGGGATCGAGCAGCCCCAGCGCCATATTTGCGACGGTGGATTTACCCGAACCGGATTCGCCCACGATTCCGATGGTGCGACCGCGACGCAGCGTAAAGCTGATGTCATCGACGGCGCGGAAGGAGTCCTTGCGCCACGGGCGGTTGCCGGGGATGGCGAAGTCGCGAACCAGGTTCTTTGCGACCAGAATCTCCTTCTGCTCGTGGTCTGCGGTCGTCGGAGTCGCCACCACACGATCACCGCGCCGGGCAGCCAGCGACGGAGCAGCCGCAATCAGCTGCTTGGTGTACGGATGTTGCGGGTGCGTGAGGACTTCCAAGGCAGGGCCGGTCTCCACGACACGTCCTGCTTGCATAACGACGAGTCGGTCAGCGCGCTCGGCAGCCAAACCGAGGTCATGAGTAATCAGCACCACCGACGTGCCGAGTTCGCTAGTGAGCTTGGCAAGGTGGTCGAGGATCTTCTTCGCCACGGTCACGTCGAGAGCGGACGTGGGCTCATCGGCAATCAGCAGCTTCGGGTGTGCCGCCAGACCCATTGCAATCAGCGCGCGCTGGCGCATGCCACCGGAGTACTCGTGCGGGTACTGGTCGATACGCTTTTTGGCATCGGGAAGACCAGCCTGTTCCAGCAGCTCAATCGCCTTTTTGTGGGCCTCAGAGCCAGTGGCGATGTTATTTGCGCGCAGCGCCTCCTTAATCTGGGCGCCGACGGTCCACACTGGATTTAGGTTGGTCATCGGATCCTGCGGGACCAGGCCGATGCCACTACCGCGGATGCTGACAAATTCGCGGTCTGTCAGATGCGTGATGTCGCGGCCATCGAAGGTGATGGTGCCACCGGTGACTTCGCCATCACCGGGCAGGAGCCCCAGTGCGGCATGGACAGTGGTGGACTTACCGGAGCCGGACTCGCCAACAATGGCGACCGTCTCACCGGGGAAAATCTCCAGGTCGACATCATGCACCACATCGGTCAACGATTTACTGCGGCGGCCGGACGCTGTGGTCGTCGGAAAGCCAATGCAGACATCCTTCAAGGTGAGAATGGGCGCTGCGGAAGTGTTGGTGTCGGTGCTCATCGACGACGCTCCTTCGGGTCGAGAGAATCCTTCAAAGCGTCACCCATGAGGATGAAGCCAAGAACGGTGATCGCCAGGGCGAGTGCTGGCCAGAACAGGTTGGACGGGGCCTGGCGGAGCACCTGCTGCGCGACAGAGATGTCATTTCCCCAGGACACGGTGGTCGTCGGCAAGCCAATGCCCAGGTAGGACAGCGTGGCTTCGGCGACGATGTAAATACCCAGCGAGGTCGTGGCCATGACGATGACAGGGGCGAGGCAGTTCGGCAGCACGTGGCGGAAGAGAATGCCGGTGTTGGACAGGCCGAGTGCCTTGGAGGCGGTGACGTATTCCTCGTTCTTCACCGAGATCACTGAGGAACGCACCACGCGCGCCATCTGCGGCCAGCCGAAAGCGGCGAGCACGAAGACCACGGACCAGATGGTGCGTTCGGTAAACAGCTGCATCAGCACGATGCCAGCGAGAATCAGCGGGATGGCGAAGAACATATCCGTGATGCGGGAGAGCACCGCATCGACCCAACCGCCCAGATAGCCAGCGATGGCGCCGAGGATGATGCCCACCACGGTCACGGCCAGGGTGACGCCGATACCGACGATGACCGAGGCGCGGGCACCGTAGATGACACGGGCGTAGACGTCATAGCCCTGCTGAGTGAAGCCCATCGGGTGGCCTTCGCGGGCCGGAGCCAGCGAGTCGCGCAGGTTTGCCGCAGTTGGGTCCACGGAGGTGAACAGCGACGGGAATGCAGCCACTGCGATAGAGAGCAAAATAATGAATGCGGAGACCCAGAACAGTGGGCGGTAGCGCAGATTCTGCCAGGCCGAACCCCAGAGCCCCAGTGGTGGGGTATCCGGCAACTGCTTGTGGTCGGGTTTCGTGGCCGAAACTGGCGCTTGCGCGGTGTTGGCCTGCACGGTGTTGGCCTGCACGGTGTCGGCTTGCACGGTGTCGGCTTGCACGGCGTTGGCCTGCACGGCGTTGGCCTGCTTTTCCGGCTGTGTCGAATTTGACTGCGTCGAATCTGGCTTAGGCATAGCGAATCCTCGGATCCAGGACTGCGTAGAGCAAGTCGATGAGCAAGTTGGCGAACATATAGATAACCACCAGGATGGTCACGATGCTGACCACGGTGGGAGCTTCACCAATCTGGACGGCGTGGAAGATCAGGCCACCGATGCCGGGCACGTTGAAGATGCCCTCGGTGACGATTGCGCCACCCATCAGGGCAGCCAGATCAGCGCCGATGAAGGTCACAACGGGAATCAGCGAGTTGCGCAGGATGTGGCGTCGGGTGACTTCGGAGGTCGGTAAGCCCTTGGCGCGGGCAGTGCGAACGAAGTCAGCATGGCGTGCCGACGCGACCTCGGAGCGCGTCAGCCTTAGGACATAAGCAACCGAGACGAGCCCCAGCACGAATGCCGGCAGCAGCAGGGATGTGAAGGAGGCATCGCTACCAACGGTGGGGGAGACGATCTCCCAGCGCACACCGAAGAGGTAGCGGGCCACGAAGCCGAGCACGAAGGTCGGAGTTGCGATAACCAGCAGGGACATCACCAGAACGGTGGAGTCGAAGAAGCCGCCCTTGCGCATGCCGGCAATAACGCCGAGACCAATGCCGAAAATGGCCTCAATGGCAACGGCCATCAGCGCCAGGCGAATCGTAATAGGGAAAGCCAGCGCGATTTCCTCGCCGACCGAGCGGCCGGAGAAGGTCTCGCCCATATCCAGGGTGAACAGGCCCTTGAGGTACTCCCAGTACTGGACGAGGAAAGGCTCATCCAGATGGTAGTGGGCGCGCAGTGCAGCGACCTGCTCCGGTGGCAGCTGCTTATCGCCAGCCAGTGCGGCAATGGGGTCGCCTGGCATGGCGAAGACCATTGCGTAAATCAACAGCGTGGCGCCGAAGAATACCGGCACCATCTGCAGGAGTCTCTTTCCGATATACCAACCCATGGTGCTAGTCCTTCTCAATCATTGGGTAGTCCAAAATGCCGTCCCACATCACCACGGCATTGCGCAGCTTCGGATTCCACGCCACCGAAGCATTCGGGTACCACAGCGGAATTGCAGGCAGATCCTCCATCAGCACAGACTGAGCCTTCACGTAAATCGGCTTGGCATCTTCTGCGCTCTTTGCCGAGGCTGCCTCCTGAATCAACTTGTCGAACTCCGGGTTGGAGTAGTGGTTGTCATTCGAGGAGCCACCGGTGACGAACTGCGGAAGCATGTAATTGGCCACTGATGGGTAGTCAGCTGCCCAGCCCGTGCGGTAGCCGCTGGTGATGGTCTCGTTGGAGATCTCATCGCGCAGCTGCTTGAAGGTCGGGTAGGCCTTGCCGTGGGATTCGATGCCGAGGGTTTCACCAATCATGTTGGTCACCGCTTCGACCCACTGCTGGTGTCCGCCATCGGCGTTGTAGGCAATGTCGAACGAGCCGGTAAACGGCGCAATTTTGTTGGCCTCGGCCCACAGTTGGCGAGCCTTCTTCGGGTTGTATTTCAGTACTTCTTGGCCAGGTACGTTCGGGTCGAGGTCGCCGAGCGTCAACGAGCTGAACTCGCGCGCCGGGGTGCGGGTGTCGAAGAAGATCTTCTCAGTGATGAGTTCGCGGTCAATCGCCATGGAAATCGCTTGACGACGAAGCTTGCCCTCTTCACCCGAAAATCCTGGCAGATTTCGCGGAATTGCGAAGTACTGCGAAGAGGAGGTCGGGACGTTTGCGCTGGAGTCGGGGAAGTCGGTTTCGAAGCTGGCCAGGGCCGTTGGGGGAATTGTGCGTGGCAGCGTGTCCAGGCGGCCTGCCTGGAGGTCTGCGTATGCGGTGTCCACGTCCGAGTAGAAGCGGTAGACCAAGCCGTTGTTGCGGGCCTTGTGCTCACCGGCGAAGTCATCATTGCGGACAACGGTCAGCTGGTTGTTGTGTAGCCATGCGCGGCCTTCGGCCATCTTGTACGGGCCGTTGCCGATTGGGTGTTCACCGAAAGCCTTCTTGTCTTCGAACGCGGCCTTCGGCAGTGGCATAAATGCGACATAGCCGAGACTGAGCGGGAAGGAGGAATCTGGGGTGGTCAGATCCACGGTGAACTTCAGCTCATCGATTTTTTTCAGACCAGAGAGCGTTTTCTCTGTGGCCTTTTCTCCCGAAACTGCATCAAAGCCCTGTACATTGGCGAAGAAGGACTGCTGCTTCTGCAGGTTCGGGCCGTGGGCAGCGTAATTCCAGGCATCGATGTAACTCTGTGCGGTGACTGGTTCGCCGTTGTGGAAGGTCCAGCCCGGCTTCAGAGTGATGTCGAAATGTGTCGAGTCCTCGTTGGGCTTAATTTCTGCCGCATGATCGAGGATCATCGAGCCGTCGGTGTCGTAGCGCACCAGGCCCGAGTAGAGCATGCGGAGGATATCGCCACCACCGGTTTCATTGGTGTCAGTGGTGTACAGCGGCGACTGTGGTTCGGAGTTTTGGATAACGATGAACCCTTCGCCGACCTGTTGCTGGTCAGTGCTACAGGCAGCAAGTGCAGCGCCCGGTAGGACAATTGCCAGCAAAACCGCCAGGATTTGGCGGACATGCAGCGTGAACCTTCCTTTGCCGCTGAGAGTTGTTTCGTGCAGTTTTGCTGCGCGGAACTTCTCTCGCTGCAGATAATGCTGCCGGAGCTTTTGCCGGAGCTTCTGCCGGGTATGGAAGGGGCCGGAGGCAATGGGTCTATGCATCGCGAGCCTTTCTAGATTCTGCCAGATAGGCGATATGAATTTGGTGATCGGCTCACTCCGAAAGACTTAGATGACCACCTCTCACCTGCACAAATAATGGTGGTGGCGAGAATTTGAGCGTGACGGACTCTAAGGTTTGGATACGACCGTTCAATACAGTCTCTAACCTTACAAGTCCAAAAAACATATGAATATTGATTAGGTGAGTCGTCCCCTATTTGGCGGGGCCTTTTACCCTCAATCGGGGAGTTAATTCTGTGTAGCGGTGAAAGTCTGTGACACCCTGGCACCCCCGCGGGGGTTGGGGCTGTGGTGCTCCGCGCCGCTGACCCGCAGCTAGGCCCCTCAGCCAAGGCTCCCCGCGACTTCACGACACCTATGTCACCTCATGCCACCTCCACAGCTGGCACAAGGTGACACCTGTGTCGTGAAGTGGGCTTTGGGGCTTGGTGGAGGGGCGCCGGAGCGCCGCCTAACCAGCGCATTAGGTCCCGCAGTACGAGTGAAAGGCACCCAACTCCTGCGGCGCTGGCTCGGTGAACTCATCAGGGACGTCTTGCGGCTCAAAGGGCTTTGTTACCGCCTCCACCAGACGCTGGTAGGTGGCCATGTCGCCCACCGCTGCTGCCGCCAACGCTTCCGTGACCAGGTGATTTCGCGGAATATACAGCGGATTGGTCTCCCTCATCAGAGCCAGGGCCGTGGGCTGGTCGATTCCCAGCTCGCCCCGCGTCTGCTTCCACAACTTCGCCCATTCAGCCGCCGCAGTGGGGAATTCCGGGTCATCGGACAGTGCGGTCAGTGCAGCCAACGCAGCGGGTTCCTCCCCATCGCTACTGGCCAGAACCTCAATCAGCGCCCGGTGAGCATTCGTGTGGTCAAGCCCAAACTTCGCCAGCAACGCCTGCCACTGCTGAACGAGGGGGATGGCCAGGGGGTCGTCGTAAAGCGAGGGGAGAATCCCCAACTTGGGCAGCCACCTGCGGCTGAGCGCATCGGTGAACTCGTCGGCGAATTCGCCCAGGATGTCGCGGGCGCGTGCGAGGGCGTCCTCCAGGGTCCCTGCGAAATGCGGCAGCAAAGTCTCCGCGAGCTTCGACATGTTCCACCCGGCGATCGTTGGCTGGGCGCCGTACGCGTACCGACCACCGCGATCAATGCTGCTAAACACCGCCTGCGGACTGTGCGCATCCAGAAACGCGCACGGCCCAAAATCGATGGTCTCACCCGCGATGCTGGCGTTGTCGGTATTCATCACGCCGTGGACAAAACCGCAGGCTAGCCACGCCGCAACGAGATTCGCTTGCCGCTTGACGACGTCCCGGAGAACCAACTCCGCCGAAGCCCCGTAGCCATGTCTCTGCGCGGCGAACTCGATGAGCCGATCCATGATGCCGGTGTCTGCCCCGGAGCGTGCGGCCAGTTCGAATGTTCCAACTCGCAGGTGGCTGGATGCTACTCGCACAATGATGCCGCCCGGCTGGAGTTCGGTGGTGGGTTCGGTGTTGTCGAAAGGGGTTTGCGAGCCACGGTGGATTTCCTCACCGGTTTTGATGACCGCCAGCGCGCGGGTGGTGGGGATGCCGAGCGCATACACGGCTTCGCTGATGAGGTATTCCCGCAGGGCGGCGGTCAGCGTGGCTTTGCCGTCGCCGCCACGGGAGAAGGGCGTGGGGCCTGTGCCTTTGGCTTGAATCTCGTAGGACTGGGTGCTGTCGCTGTGGGGCGTCTCTTCGGGGTGGCTGGGTTGGTTGGGATGGCTGGGTTGGTTGGATTGACTGGACAGACCGGTCAGGCCCGGTTCACCCTCGACGGTGGCGAGCAAGAGCGCGCGGCCATCTCCGAGTAAGCCTGCGAAGTTGCCGAACTGGTGGCCGGCGTAGGCCGTGGCCACAGGAGTTTCGTATGCACCGGGTGGGGTGCCGGTGCCGTTGCTGACGCCATGGCCAGTGAGGAACCTCAGGCCAGCGTCCGACCTAAGCCACTGCGGGGAGAGACCGAGTTGGGTCGCGAGCTCGTCGTTAAGCATGGCCAGCTGCGGCGATGGGGCGTCAAACCCCTGCTGGTCGATAGTGAACTCAGCCAGTGCGGTGGGTAGATCAGCAACTTTTCTAGCCATGTGCGCAGTTTAACGGGTAGTCCGGAGTGAGAATGTGCGCTTTTATGTTCAGGGATTGCCGAGGCGAGCGGTGTCCTCTTCAAGCTGGCCTTCCAAGCGGCGTTGGAGCGTTGCTCGCCACCGCTCCGGAAGTTCCGGGGCGGCGAGGAGACGGTGGATGCCCTCGATGTCCTGGCGGTCGATGTTCATGACGCGATTGGTCTCTGCAACAGAGACGGCGTTTGGAAGACGTTTGACCAGCCGCATGGTGTCACCTTCAGCGATGGTGCCGGGATGAAGGACCCGCAGGTAGTAGCCGGAACGGGACTTCGACTGCATGAGCCTGGGCAGTCGGCGGTCACTCCAACGTGCCGAGACCGTGGCACACGGACGACGCGGTTGCGTGACCTGGACTGTCAGATCGTTCAGTTCGAAGATGTCACCCAGATAAACCACCTGGTCAGGAAGGTCTTCTAGCGTGAGATTTTCGAAGAAAGCGCCCTCCGGTAAATCGAATCCATCAGCCGCCCACTGAGCCATGAACTCCAATGGGTAGCAGCACATCGCTTTGTTTGGTCCGCCATGGACCTTCAAGTTGCCTTGGGCGTCGCCGTCAAGGCCGTTTTCTGTGGCTATTACGCGGTCTGCGCGTGGTGCTTTGGCCGCGCCGGTGCTGATTTCACGGCCGCTCCACTTTTGCGTCACTGCCGGGCCTGTGCGGACTCGGCGCACTCGGCCGATGAGTTCTGGGAGTTGGTGGCTCGGCTGTGGGTGGCTTGGTTGTTCCTGGCTTGGTCGTTGGTGGCTTGGTCGTTGGTGGCTTGGCTGGGTCTGCGGGCTCATGTTTTGAGTCTGCCATGTGACTGGAAGCGTTTTAGCCAGAAAAGGAGAATTTATATGCGCCTTTTGGAAGTGCGGTAATGGCATCAAACCAGCGTCCGCGCGGTGTCGTTGAGGCTGCCAATGCCTTACGAATCATGCCCGCCGCCGAGCCGTCAAAGATCGCATCCCACGTCAGGTGGATGATGGCGTAGCCGAGGTTGGTGAGTTGGTAGTCGCGACGCCGGTCATGCCAGATGCTTGCTGTGCCCGCGTGGTGTTGGCCGGCGCCAGCGCGCGTTTCTGATTGCACTGTTGATTGCATTCTCGATTGCGCAGTTGATTGCGCGGGCTCGTACTTCATCCGCCCGTCGCACTCGATGATGATTCCGTGAGCCGGAAGCAGGAAATCCACACGCGCAACGAACACCCCGGCCTCATCTACTATTCGCGGTTGCTGCACAAATGACAGCTTTAGCTCCACGAGCAACGCCTTTGTCACCGACTCAAATGCACTTTCCGACCACGGCGATGCCACCATCAGCACCTCCAGCATGCGGGGCCCACGCACTCGACCCCGTTGGTCGTGCACGTGGGGTAAGAAATCAGTACTGGAAATGGCCACGTGCCGCGGCGCTGCGAGCTGCGGAAACTCCTGTTCAATGTCCCAATTTGGTGGCTTAAAGCGCGGTGGCGCCTCCGGCCACGGCAGGGCTTGCTGAGGCTGCATTCCCGTCGAGCCAAGTGTTCCGACCGAGCCACGCAGGGCGCCGTCGGCAAGCGCGATAGCTTCGGCAAAGCGTCGAAAGACCTCGGGTTTGCGGCGCGTGGCGTCGTCGACGCGCGGCTGAGCAGCAGCGATATCAACCACGGTTCGCGCCAGAGTAGTGACCCGCGCGCCATCGATGGTGGTCGTGGCACTTGGGGGCAATGTTAAGTAATTCTGGTGAAATTGCAGGCCATGGTGTGTTTTAAGTGTCGACGACCCACTTTTTACACTGGAACTGAGCGTCAGCGTTTGCGGAATATCGAGCAGTGGCAGGCCATGTATCAGCGCTGCTGCGATTCCGGTTAATACGCGATCTGGGTGTGCCTGTGAAATGGCAATGCATTGAATCCGTGCCCGGATGAGTTCCGCCTTAATGGCAAGAATCCCTCGTGGAAAATCGCTGTTAGATGGCCATATTCGTGCATCCGCGTAAGTGCCCCGAAACAACTGAACAAGTTCACCGCGCTCGACCGCCCGGCTGAGAATCCCTCGTGCTGTATTTCGGCTGATATGAGTCTGTTCTCGCAGGTGCACAATTCCGGAGGAATTGAAAATGAGCTCGCTCGTTTTCCGCATGGCGGACATTCTCATCGATGGTGCGGAAGCCCGCTGGCCAAAGACCGTTGTAAATCAACTTTCTGTGGATAGTTTTCGGACTGTGGATAACACATCAATTGAGCCAGACTGCAGATCCAAAAGTAACGGTTAAAGGCGTTTACAAGAGGCAAAATTACCTAGACTCGCATGTTTGGTGCCTTTTTTGCCCAAATCCAGGGAGCTGACCTGGGAGTTTCTTATTTGAAGCCCACCAAACATGCGAGTCTACGTCAAAACACCCCTGTTAAATGGCGATAACCGTTGTTTTCGCTTTACGACGGATCCAAGTCCACCAACCTTCCCGCGAAAAGCCGAAACCCCGACCCGCAGTTTGTTAAAAACTGCCGGTCGGGGCTGGTTGGTGTGCTGTATGGCCGAAGCCGTATGAACTAGTGAACTAGCTAGCCGAGGTGAAAAGAGCCCTACTTCTTCAGGGACTCCGGAGCGTTGAAGCGCTCGCCGTGCTTAGCAGCCAACTCTTCGGCGCGCTCGACGAAGCCTGCGACACCGCGGCGCTCCGGGTGAGCTGCAGCCGGGTCGACAACAGTGGCGCCGTCGTAGTTCTTGATGAACTGGCGAGTACCACCGGTCCAGGCCGGGTAGCCGATACCGAAGATGGAGCCGATGTTGCCGTCGGCGTCGTGAAGCAGAACGCCCTCGTCGACGCACTTCTGAGTCTCGATGGCCTCGATGAAGAGCATGCGGTCGACCAGCTCCTGCAGGTCGGTGTCTTCCGGAGCGATCGGGGTGATGTTCAGCTCCTCGCGCAGCTCGTTGAACAGGCCCGGCCAGAGACCGGAGCGCTTGCCGTCGACGTACTCGTAGAAGCCCTTGCCCTCGAGCTTGCCCGGGCGCTCGAACTTGTGCAGCATGGCCTCGACCAGAGCCGGCACGCCGCCCTCGTCCAGGGGCTGACCTGCAGCCTCGGCGGCAGCGCGGGTCTCGCCAGCGATCTTCTCCATGAGCTTGAGGTTCAGCTCGTCGGCAAGCTGGAGCTGCGGTGCTGGGTAACCAGCCTGGCGGCCAGCGGCCTCGATGATGGCCGGGTCATAGCCCTCGGCAACCATGCGCAGAGCCTCGTTGATGACGGTGCCGATGACGCGGGAAGTGTAGAAGCCGCGAGAGTCGGTGACGACAATCGGAATCTTGCGGATCGCAACAGCGAAGTCCAGCGAAGCGGCGAGGATAGCTGGGTCGGTGTTGTCGCCGGAGATGATCTCGATCAGCTGCATCTTGTCCACCGGGGAGAAGAAGTGCAGGCCGATGAAGTCCTTCTCACGCTTGACGTGGGAAGCCAGCTCGGTAATCGGCAGGGTGGAGGTGTTGGAGCCCAGGATGCAGGTCTCCGGAACTGCGGCCTCGATCTCGGCGTGAACCTTGTGCTTGAGGTCGGTGTTCTCGAAGACGGCCTCGATGACCAGGTCGACGTCGGACAGGTCATCGTAGGATTCGGTCGGCTTGATGCGGTTCAGCAGTGCTGCGGACTTCTCCTCAGTGGTGCGACCGCGCTTGAGAGCCTTGGCCTCCAGACCCTCGGAGTAGGCCTTGCCGCGCTCGGCGTTCTCCAGGGAAATGTCCTTCAGGACAACTTCCATGCCAGCCTTTGCACACACGTATGCAATACCTGCGCCCATCATGCCGGCGCCGACAACGGCAACCTTCTTGAACTCGCGCTTCGGGTACGGGGTGCCGTCAGCTTGCAGCGGACGGGAGCCGCCGCCCTGAGCGTGGTTGAGGTCGAAGAAGAACGCCTGCATCATGTTCTTCGACTGGGTACCGGTGACCAGCTCGGTGAAGTAGCGGGACTCGATACGCAGTGCGGTGTCGATGTCGACCTGAGAGCCCTCGATGGCAGCCTGCATAGCAAGGCGCGGAGCCTTCATCGGGGAGCCCTTGAGCTGCTTGGTCAGGTTTGCCGGGAAGGACGGCAGGTTCATTGCGAACTTAGGAGTCTTCGGGTCGCCACCCGGGATCTTGAAGCCCTTCTCGTCCCACGGCTGTGCTGCCTTGGCATCTTCGCTGGTCAGCCATGCACGAGCAGTGTCGATGAGCTGCTCCGGAGCAACAACCTCGTCAACGAGGCCAGCTGCGAGAGCCTTGCCCGGGTTCATCTGCGCGCCGGTCAGAATGACCTTCATCAGCGCGTCCTGAATGCCCAGCATGCGAACGACGCGGGAGACGCCGCCGCCACCCGGCAGCAGGCCGAGGGTGACCTCCGGCAGGCCAATCTTGGAACCGCGGGCATCGGCAGCAACGCGGTGGTTAGCAGCCAGTGCGACCTCGAGGCCGCCGCCCAGTGCTGCGCCGTTGATGGCAGCAACAATCGGCACCGGGAGCTTCTCCAGGCGACGCAGGGAAGCCTTCATGTCCTCGACCATGTTGAACATGTCAGCTGCATCGTCCTCAGTGGCCTTGGACATCTGCTTGATGTCGCCGCCTGCGAAGAAAGTCTTCTTCGCAGAGGTGATGATAATGCCCTTGATGGAGGTCTCAGAGCCGTCGCCAATTTCGTTTTCCAGGCGCTCCACGGTGGCGCGGATGTCGTCCTGGAAGGTCTGGTTCATGGTGTTGACCGGTGCATTCGGGTCATCCATGGTGAGGGTGACGATTCCGGCGTCGTCCTGATCCCACCGGAACATGTTATCTGTGCTCATAAATCAGTCAGTCCTTTGTGGTTATCGCGGTGTGACCGCGGTAATTGTCGCTGTGAGTTTCGTTCCGGTTTGCTTTAGACGCGCTCGATGATGGTTGCAACACCCATGCCGCCAGCCACGCAGAGCGAGATGAGGGCGTAGCGGCCACCGGTGCGGTGCAGCTCGTCGATTGCGGCGCCGGTGATCATGGCACCGGTTGCACCCAGCGGGTGACCCATGGCCATTGCGCCACCGTTGATGTTGAGCTTGTCGTAGTCGATGCCCAGGTTCTGCTGAGCGTGCTTGACGACGGCGGCAAACGCCTCGTTGATTTCCCACACGTCGATATCGTCGACGGTCAGGTTTGCCTTGGCCAGTGCCTCGCGGACAGCCGGCTCGATGCCGGTCAGCATGATGGTCGGCTCGACACCATTGACTGCGGTGGCGACAACGCGTGCGCGTGGGGTGAGCCCCATGTCAGCGCCGGCCTTCTCAGAACCAACCAGGGTCAGTGCAGCGCCGTCGACGATGCCGGAGGAGTTACCTGCGTGGTGGACGTGGTTGATGCGCTCGAGCTGCGGGTACTTCTTCAGAGCAACTGCGTCGAAGCCGCCCTGCTCGCCCATCATGGTGAAGGCTGCGCGCAGGCCGGAGAGGGACTCTGCGGAGACGCCTTCGCGAATGGTTTCATCGCGGTCGAGGATGGTCAGACCGTTAGCGTCCTTGACTGGGACGACCGAGCGGTCGAAGCGACCCTCAGACCATGCCTTTGCAGCACGAGCGTGGGAGAGTGCTGCCATCTCGTCGAGGGACTCGCGGTCAAAGCCGTCGAGCGATGCGATCAGGTCAGCGGAGATACCCTGCGGGACGAAGTCGGTCGCGAACGAGACCTGTGCGTCCATTGCCATTGCGCCACCGTCGGACATCATTGGCACGCGGGACATGGACTCCACGCCACCGGCGAGAACGAGCTCGTCCATGCCGGAGCGGACCTTCTGAGCAGCCAGGTTGATGGCGGAGAGGCCGGAAGCGCAGAAGCGGTTGATCTGGACACCGCCAGTGCGGTACGGCAGACCTGCGGTGAGTGCTGCGGTACGGGCAATATCCGCACCCTGGTCGCCGACTGGGCTGACGCAGCCCACGATGAGGTCGCTGATGCGCTCTTCGTCCAGGTCAGGGAAACGATTGCGGATTTCGTCGATGAGGCCGACGAGAAGCGATACCGGGCGTACCTCGTGGAGGGAGCCGTCCTTCTTGCCCTTGCCGCGCGGGGTGCGAATTGCCTCGTAGATGAAGGCTTCGCCGCCCGGCTGAATGGTGGCGGAAGTCATGTGTTTTTACCTCACAGATTCGTCGTAAAGTGTCGTGCGTCACTCTATAACGAAAGGCGGACTGGCGGGGGTGATTTGAGGGGTGTTGTAGGGAAAAGCGGCCAACCGCACCATTTCACCTGCGGTTATGGGAGAAACCGGGGGTAATTACATAAGTAGTTTTGGATGGTGGGGTCGGTCTGTCATGTGTCCCGGATAGATCTCATTCTCTACACGCGCGGAGATATCTCCGTTAGGTTTAGAACCTCGATACCGCATAGCAAAATCTGTTTCAAGTGTGAACTCAAGCAATTGGAGCTGCGATGAAAGTTTTGAAAGATCAGTACGATATTGCTGTCGGCGGCAGTGCGTATATCCGAACAACAGAAGGGGAGTGGGTCATCCCTGCTACAGGTGAGGAATATACGATAGAAGAGCTAGAAGCCCTGGATTCAGAATTCAACGCATAACACGGATATGAATCGGCTTGGAGAGATGTTCGCTCGAATCTCTGCGCTAGGTCACCCCTTATCGCTTCCGCAGCACCAGCACCAGGTTCGACACCGCGAACTCGCGCAGCCCCGGCACGTGCACCATCCACCAGGCCCACCACGGGTGGTAGCGCGGGAAAGCGGCCAGCAGTTCGCAGTCACCAGCCTCCGCCGCAGCGCGCGCCCACTTCAACCCTTCACCGCAACCGACCTTGAACAGCGACTCGCCAAAGTAGTTCTTCGGCCGCTTGCCGTGCTTCTTCTCATACATGCGCCGCGCGCGGTCGCCGCCCAGGTAATGCGTCATCCCCATCTCGTGACCACCGAACGGGCCGTACCAAATGGTGTACGAGTACACGACCAGCCCGCCCGGCTTGGTCACGCGCAGCATTTCCTCACCCATCGTCCATGGCTCGGGTACGTGCTCGGCAACGTTCGACGAGTACGTCAGGTCAAAAGCATCATCGCGAAAAGGCAGCTCCAGTCCCGATCCGCGTACCGACGACTCCAGCTTGATACCCGCCGCCGCCATCTCGCCCACATCGGGCTCACAGGTGTAATACTCCACGCCACGCTGGGCAAACGCGCGGCCAAAGTACCCAGGGCCGCCGCCGACATCAAGGATGCGCTTGCCACGCAGTGCGGTGTTCGTCGTAACGCTTGACGACGTGCCCGCCGGCCCTCCTGCGCCCGCCGACCCCGCCGCACCATCCGCCCCAGCCGCGATGCCCTCCAGGAGACCGATGGTGTCCTCGGCCAGGTGTCCGTAGAAGATGTCGGGATCGGTTTGCTCGTATTTGAAGTCGTTGAGCAGCCCGAATGAGCGCGACAGCGTGGCGAAGCTGCGCAGCTCCCTTAGGGCAGGAGGAACAATAAAATCGGGGAAGCGAAAGCTGGTCACGTCAATCAATCTAATGGACTAGATGGGCTGTGGAACATGGATTTGAGCTAAAGCGGCAAAGAAAGCGCCACCGAGCGTTAAGCTCATATTGTTATGAAAATCTTACTGTTGTGTTGGCGTGACACTGGCCACCCCGAAGGTGGAGGCAGTGAGCGCTATTTGGAACGCGTTGCGGGTTACCTTGCCAGCCAAGGCCACACCGTGGTGTTCCGCACGGCCAGCTACCCAGGCGCACCGGCACTGTCGCGTCGTGACGGAGTGACTTTCTCCCGCGCCGGTGGAGATTTTTCCGTCTACGTGCGCTCTTGGACCGCGATGCTGGGGGCTAGATTTGGCGTCGGGCCAATTGCCAAGGTGCTTGGTGGCAAGCCCGATGTCGTGGTTGATACCCAAAATGGCGTCCCCTTTTTCGCTCGGATTTTCTCCGGCGCGCCGACGGTGTTGCTGACACATCACTGCCACCGCGAGCAGTGGCCAGTGGCGGGCCCGATTATCAGCAAGCTTGGGTGGTTCATCGAATCGCGGTTGTCGCCGATGATTCACCGTCGCTGCCGCTACATCACTGTTTCCGAGCCAAGTGCCGCTGAGCTGGAAGAACTCGGAGTGTCTCCGGGGCGAATTGCGGTGATTCGCAATGGAGTGGACCCGATTCCGCAAGAGGTGCAGTCAACCGAAATCATGGCTGACCTGTCCGAGTGCGACGGCCCAGCACCCCATCTGGTGACGCTGTCGCGGCTGGTTCCGCATAAGCAGATCGAGCACGCCATCGACGTGCTCGCGGATCTCGTTCAGGATCGCCCAGGTGCGATTCTCGATGTCATTGGCTCGGGCTGGTGGCACGACAATCTCGTGGAATATGCCCGTGACAAGGGTGTATCTGACCACGTCGTCTTCCACGGGCAGGTCACCGAGGCGGATAAACATCGCATCCTCTCCCGGGCGTGCCTGCACCTGATGCCGTCCCGCAAGGAGGGGTGGGGGCTCGCCGTCATTGAATCGGCGCAGCACGGCGTGCCGACGGTCGGTTACCGTTCCTCGGCGGGCTTGCGCGATTCGGTCAACGACGGTGAAACTGGCCTGCTGGCCAGCGATGAAGCTGATCTAATTACCAAGACACGACAGATTCTCGATGACGGTGAACTGCATTGCGCAATGTCCAAGGCCTGTGTCGCGCGTGCTGCGGAATTTGGCTGGGATAAAACTGGAGAGGCGGTCCTGAAAGTCTTGGAGAACCCAACTCTGGACAAGCTGCTACCTGCGGCGGGGCAGTAGCGCTTCCAGCAGTGCTGCGAGTAGCCCAGCGAGCAGGCAAAGCGCCCAGATTCCAAAGGTCAACCACGCAGCCGCGTAGGCACCCTGGCTCGGTCGCGTGGTCGGCTTAATAACGCCGGGAACATGATATAGCTGCAGGTCAGCGGTGGTATAAACCGGATCCAAAGCTGCCACAATGTCAGCGGAGTCACCGAAATTGCCGGGCGAATTCTCCACAAGGACCCAGCCAATGCCCTGGTCTCGAAGGCTCTGGAGGGCTAAATCAACCTCAGCCGGCGACGTCGCACCGCCGAGTAGCGTTCGTTCAACGGTTGTGGCTCCCTCGCCGGATACTGATTGCCCCGAGACGATCAGCTCGCCAGAGCTCACCACCGGCGCGGGCAAAATCTTCGTAGCCGGATCGAGCACAGGACGCCCATTAATGATGCGATAAGAACCGGCAGGAAGAACCGCAACGCTATCGTCGTCAAGCGCGACGACACCGGAAACCGCAGACCACCCCTCCCACGACGGAATGGGGCGCAGTGGAGCGACATCGGCGGGTAGCGTGGGGACAGCCGCGATGATGATGAGCGCGCTGACCCCAGCAGCCAGCCACTGACCAACATCGGCAGTGGCGCCACGCGCGCGGCGCGCCAGGTACTCCGCACCACTAGCGGCGAGAATGACATAGGCGGGGACGGCGAGTGCGATCCACTTCTGGGCATCGCGAAGTAGACCCGCACCCGGGATATGCTCCAGCGCCCAGCCCATCACCAGAATGCCCGGCGTTGTCGCGGCGAGAGCGACGAGCACAATGCTCACGGCGCCGGCAATCATCAGACCCCGCCAGCGCTCCCGCGAATCCCAGACACGACGGAACCCCAGACCCATGAGTACCAAGAGCACCAGCACCATAATCGCTGAAAAACCGGCCTCGCGAGTTAGCGGCACAGCCTGCTTATTCCAGATGCCACCCAGCCCCAACAGGCTGCCGAGCGTGCCGACGTGAGCCTCTGCTCTGGCCGCAAATGCGGCAGCGCCAGCCGCATCGGAGGGCCCCGCCGCACTGGGGTTCAGCAAAGATGCGATCAACCACGGCGAGCTGACCGCTACTGTTGTGGTCGCGATCCAGGCGCGATCGCGGTTATTGCGGGCGGCGACAAGGCCGGTGATACCAGCCAAAAGAGCACCGGTCGGTGTGAGACCCGCTGCGGCAATGACACTGGTGCGCCACAAAGCACTGCCCATCTGCGTTGCCAGAACAACTGCTGGAAGTAGCAATACAGCGATGACCAGTGACCACTGCCCCTGCAGTAAGCGCTCGACCACGAACGGGTTCCAGAGCAGCATCGTCGGTGCAATCAGTTGGCTGACCAAGCTCGGAGTCATTCGAACAAGCCCCGAACCAGGTGTGGCACTGGCGCCGGCGCCAGCGCTGTCGAGTGTGAGCCTGCGGGCGAGCTCAGCAGCTGCAAGGCCGCCGATTAAGCAGGCGCCAACCATGGCAAAGCGCACCCAATGGCTGGCATCCACAAAGTAGCCCAGCGCCCACAGGGCAGTGTCCTGCGGAACTGCTCGTGCCGCAGCGGGGCCGAGCCCCAGGGCTGCGTCGGTAAGCGGTGGGTGATTGGGGATGACCATGTCGCGCAGCAGAAACATCGGTGCCCCAAAGCGACCCTCATCCGGTGCCTTGTGCGGGATAAAGAGCGGCCAGCACACGGCAGTGGTCAGCATAAGAATCCACGACAACACAAAAACCCAGGCGACTCGCTCCGAGTGAGAGCGAGCCGACTGGGTCAAAGTAGTGCGGAAACGTTGCGTCACGTGCCCTATATTAAATTATTTTTAGATTCCCTCAGTGAAACTCGGTGTAAGCGAGTGTCTGAGGAATCCTAGCGGTGCCGTAGCTTGGCCTCTTAGGCAGACTTGCTGCGAATACGGAAGCCAATCACGATCAGGACCAGGCCGAGGATGCCGAGAATCCACGGTGCGACAGTGCCACCGATAGTCAGCGACTTACGTGCGTCCTTCGCGCGGTCCATCTGGCGACCCTTGGAGTCTTCGTCCCACTGAGCGGTGTACTTCATTGCGGTACGGTTTTGCTCCTTGGCCTCCTTCTCACGGCCAGCCTTAGAAGCAATCTCTTCGGCTTCCTTCTGATCCTTGGCGTAGAACATGAACATCTCTTCAGTACCGTTTACAATCACGCCAGAAGTCGGCTCGACGCGAACAGTACGGACGTTGGTGTAGTAACGATCCATCTCGACGTCGTCGTCACCCTCCAGGCCCCACTTGTGAGCCGGGAAGCTCAGGCGCATGGAAGCCAGCGAGGACTTGTCGGCCTCGGTGAGTTTGCGGCCGTCACGAGTGAAGTGCTCGGTCAGGGACTCGTAGAGGTTCTGCGGCGGAATCGTCATGGAGTACTTGTAGACCTTGACGCCGTCCTGAGTTTCCTCACCGACGAAGTCGATCTCGAAGTTACGCATCGCCTGGACGTCGTAGTACGGGTAGGACTTCTTCTCAGCGCCAAACGGGAACTGGTACTGGATGCCCGGACGGGTGAACGTCGGCGGCTTGGTGTCCGAACCGCCCTGCGGTGCGTTAATAGCAACGCTGGAAATCGGGTCATCTACCGGGTACGCAGTGCTGCGGTCGACAGTGATGCGGTCAAGGGTCGCATTGATGAGGTTCTTCGGCTCTTCGCGGTCATCGCGCAGCAGAGTGGTACCGACCTGGAGGGTTGCGATCTTGTCGTCAGCCGGCTCCTCAATCTCTACGTGGCGCTTCGACTGCATAGGAGTCTTGTCGTTGATGAAGCAGTGGATCGGGAGGTCGCGCTTCTCTTCGTCCGTTTCTGCCTCACAGCGCGGGTCATTCTTGCGGTTTGGTGTTGGCTCATTCTTGCCCAGCTGGCCGGAGTCCAACAGAGTGCCGTCGCGCACCTCCGTGATGGTATCGCTCACAGTGTCAAGCGGGATGACCCGGAGGCGCGGCACCAGGAAGGTTGGCAGAAGGACGGCAATGACAATCAATGCAGCACCGATAATAATCAGTGCATGTCCGAGAGTTCTCTTCATCAGCGGATAGTCCTTTAACTGTACGTAACTTTCTGCTGCAAAACCTAGCAGGAAGTTAGGAGCGTTGTGGTGTGTTTTTTAAAAATAACTTGTCAGGAAAACAAAAGAATTTTGGAAAAACCGGCCTGAACAGGACTTATTTCATAATAAAATACAAGTGATTTTACTCATTCCGGTCTCCGTGTAAGAAAGTACTATGACATCCAAGGCATCTGAGGCAGCGCCGAACGTCGAGCTAGCCTCCGCGACAAATGTAGCGCCGAACTCCGCGCCGAGCACCAGCTCGCACACCGGGTCAGGCTCGTCGTCAAGCTCGGCCACCACCTTCCGTCCGGGCTTCCTGCCCTCGCTGGAGGGCCTTCGTGCTGTGGCTTCGATGGGTATCATCGGCACGCACGTCGCATTCCAGACCGGGCATGATGTGGGGGCGCTGTGGGAGCGTGTCCTCGGCCGCTTCGACTTCTTTGTGGCCGTCTTCTTCGTGCTGTCCGGATTCTTGCTGTGGCGTTCTCACCGCTCGGGTTACGGCGGAATCCCCCGTCGGAAAGCGCTGGCTGATGCTGACGGTGGGCGGAAAAAGAGCTGGGCGAAGTACTACAAGAAGCGCGTCGCGCGCATTATGCCTGCCTACTGGGTGCTGGTACTTATTGTGCTCATCGTACTGCCGGTGGGCCGTGGGGCGGATCTCAAAATTTGGATGACAAACCTGACGCTGACGCAGGTTTATTTCTCCGGCTCGCTGCACGGTGGGCTGACGCACCTGTGGTCGCTGTCGGTGGAGGTCGCGTTCTACATCACGCTGCCGCTGTTTGCCATCGCACTGAGCCGGTTGGACCCGCATCGCCAGCAGGGGCGTCGCATAGTGGCACTTACTCTGCTTGCGATTTTGAGCTTCGGCTGGCCCTACTTGCCGCTGCCGTACCCGGACGGCGTGAACCCGCATATCCAGCCAATTGCGTACTTTTCATGGTTCGCCGCTGGCATGATTCTCGCCGAACTGGAATCGCTCCAAGGCGTCGATACCGATGCCGCACGCGCGAAGGTGGAAACCATGCAGCGCTGGGCTCGCCGCCGCCCACTGTGGCTGGCGATCGCCGTTGGTGCGCTGGTCCTGGCTTCCTACCTGGGGCCCGAAGGGCTAGTCGAACTGACCAACTGGGAATTCACCCGCCGCCTGCTGTGCGGTCTGGTCTTCGGTGCCGCCATCATCGGTCCCTGGACGATGGCGCCGGAATCGCGCTTCTTCGAACACCCCATCATGCAGGCGCTGGGACGCTGGTCCTACGGTATCTTCCTCTGGCACGTGGCGATGCTCTCCATCGCATTCCCGCTGCTTGGTGTGAAGCTATTTACTGGCCATCTTCTCAGCGTCACCATTGTCACGGTCGCACTGTCGATTCCGGTGGCTGCCGCCTCCTACGCGCTTGTCGAGGAACCCGCACGTCGCTTCTTCGCACGAGTCTGGGTCAACCGCTAACAGTTTTTAACCAGCATCATTGCCGGTGTCGTCGGCGTCATTGTCGGCGTTGTCATCAGCACCGTTGCCCGAAAACATCGAGCAGCATGCCACAATCGTCAGCGCCGCCGTCAGCAGTAACTGCAGCGGCCAGCCAGCGCCGGCGTAGTCATCCTTTGGCCACGGGTTCGCCGCCAGCATCATGCCCGCAATCGTCATCGTCGCAGCAAGCGCCACAATCAGTGCGTTTCGCACGTTCAGCCACGGCTTGACGACGTCCCCACGCTTCCGTGCCCAGAAAGCTCCACCAAGGGTAGCGGTAACCACCACGAGGGCAACGACCACGCCAGGCCAGCTGGATACCAATGTCACTGTCGCGGCAGCGGCAATGCCAATAGCCGCCCGCGGCAGGTCATTGCCCAGCGAAGCCCTGGGAATCGGGGAGGGGTGAGCGAATCGTCGCCAAGCGTATGCCAGCCCCACAGTGACCAGCGCATACACGGCTGCGAGTGCGCCGCCTGCGAGGATTCCAGTCCGCCAGGTCTGCTGCGGTGGGTAGGTCAGCTCGACTGCGCCACCAACGCCAGCCGGAATCGTCCAACCCTGCTGCCATCCAGAGACTGTTACCGGATTCATGGCGGCACCTCCGACTCGCAGCTCGTGGCCCGCATTGACGGAGATGGGCAACCACACAATGCGGTCGCGGTCGCTAGCACCGATGGTGCCACTCAGATCGATTGGCGTGACCTGCTGCTGCTCGGCTGACGGCGCGAAGTAGTCGGTCGAGGTAAGTGATACCCAATCGGACTTGGCATCGATGCGCCATGGGCCCGGCGAGAGCTCAATCTCTTCGCCACAGGTCAGCTCACGGTGATCAGAACCGTCACCGCGCTGGAGGCTGGCCCACGGATCTCCGATGTTGCTGCGGCAGGTGTCCGCATCGACCTTCACCTTTACCGGCTTCGGAACAGTGAACAGGCGCACCAGCGTGCCCTCATGAATCTCTTGACCAAAGACCCAACGCTGTGCCAGCGATGAGGAATTCGGCACCACCGGGACACGAACCGGAGTGAGGTCCTCCGCTATGTCCTTGTCGGAAAGCTGGGTCTCCGCATCGGAATCTGGGGTAGTAGTTTCGTACGCATCGAAATCAGTGTCCCGCTTTGGAATCACCAGCCTCAGCTCGGAAATAGAAAAGCCTACAGGGGCAATCTTTGCAGTGATAAGTACAGATGTGGTCTTGCCGCCAGGCAGTGGAATACGAGTCGTCTCACCCGGGACCAACTGTACGGAGCTGGAGGCCGTATCAGTCTGGATGCGCAGTTGCACTGGAACGCGAGCACCGGTCAGGACGAGCACCGCGTTGTCGGTTGGCTTCTTCCAGGAAAGCTTGACCCACTCAGCCTGGCTCTTACCCGCCAAGGGTTCCCACCAGGTGGAAGTGTCGCCGTCGAGCATTGCGTTGACGGAGTGGTCGGCGGATGCACCACCGACGTTGTATGGCTCCGAGGCCGACGACGAAACCTCAATTGTGGCCCGGCCCGTTGCCGTCTGCGTCAGCGGAAGCCCAGCGACGGGGTAGTTCGGAACGAGGTTGCGGACATATGAATCCTCGTCTTCGGCCAGGATTGCCGACTCCGCGCCAACGACTTCACCGTAGTTACGGCCGCGGCGTGCAGGAGTGTCGGTGACCGTTCCGGCATCCTTGCCAGACAGAATGCGCACTGGGGCATCGGAATCGACCTCATCAAGCCGCGGGAGCACCTCGGGACCACCGGCGACCAGCGGCACCTGCGCGGTGTCCACCAAGCGCGGTGACAGAGCGTGATTGCGCAGTTCCTTCGGTCCTGCACCCCAGATCTGGATAGCAGTATGGCCGTCCTCGTCCGCAAACTCTGCCACCTTTTCCATGGTCGGGGAGTCCTGCAGCGTGGAGGTAATGGCGCGCAGTGAATCGCCTCTTGATGCCACTCGCAGGTCGTGGCGGACCAGTACATAGCCGATGCCATTGTTGCGCAGTGTGGCGTCCAGCGCCGGTACTTCACGCCCACGAGTCAGCGAATTGCGCAGACCATCGAGGCCGCGAATCGCCTCTGGAGGCGCCAATGGCACGGTATCGCGGACGGCCCAGGGGACGTCGGCAAGCGGCTGGAGTGGTTCGTCACGAGTATTGCCCCACGTCTGATCGGCAAACGGTGATGACGGTACGACCAGCGTGCGGGTGTCCTCGCCCTGCTTGTTCAGCCAATCGGCGGCCTCGTGCCAGTAGCCCGGAACCTCGGAAAAACCTCCTGCCGGAGCTAAGCGAGCACTCCACGCAGGTGCGGTGGCGCTAGCGAGAACCACCAGAACCAGCATCGATGCGATAGCGCGCGGGTGCTTCTCCGGGTGCAGCCACTGCTGCCAGCCGATGGTCGCTTGAGCTGCGGTTGGCACCTTGGCATCGGTGTTTTCGGCGTCAGCATCAGCACTCGCCTTCTCCGCACGGTCAATCGCAGGTTCCCGCCACGGCCATGGCAGCTGCGCTGTCGCATGAGCGAAACCGATAACGAGCGGCAGGCGCACAATAGTGTCGAATTTGTGCAGGTTGCGTACCGCTGCGAGCGTGGAGTCGAGCATCTCTCGAGCCGATTCCCACACCAGTCCGAATGGCTCCGTCCAGGCCGCCATGATGACAAGGCCGATGAGCATCATCAGCAGCCACATCCGGCGCAGCGGCAGTGAACGCATGACCAGGCCAAGCAGTCCGATTGCTGCGACAGCCATCGTGGCGTAGATCAGAATTGGCTCCGCGACCAGCGCATTTCCACCCACGCGCTCAAAAGAGACAAACGGCGTCCACGAGGTAGCGCCGCGCAGCGTCTCGCCGAGGCTCAGCCAGCGAGTGGTCACACCGGAGGACTCAATGTAGTCCGTAAACGGTGGTGAGTACTTGCCCAGCAGTAGCAGCGGCACGATCCACCACATGCTGACCGCCGCGCACGCAGCCAGCCAACCGCCGAGCATCGCCCATGCGCGCCCACGGCGGGGTCCCGTAAAAGCGAAGAAGAGCAGCATCAGTCCGGCAGGGATGCAGGCCGCAGCCGTACTGACGGCGTTGACTGCGCCAGTGCACAGTACAGCTAGACCGGAAAGCAACACAGCGCGGGTGGTCGCACGCCAGGGCAGCTCTTCGCGCCGGGCGGCAACCCGCAGTAATGGAAGGAGGATCCATGGCGCTAGCGCCACAGGCCAGGTCTCGGACGAAATCGCGCCCAACGTCGTAATTACGCGCGGCGACAATGCGTACAACAATGCCGCCAGCACGCGCGAGGTATGCGTGCCGACGCCGATAGCTTCGGCCACACGATATGCGCCGGTAAAAGCCAAGCAGAGAGTGAGACTCCACCACAGCGCCTGGATAATCCAACTGGGCGCTAATACGTCGGGCAGCAAACTGAACAGGGCGAAGAATGTGCCCTGCGGAAAGAGGTAACCATAGGCCTGGTTCTGGAGCTGCCCCAGCGGCATGGTGTCTGACCACATGTTAAGCGATGCGGACAAAAACCCGATGGGGTTTTCCGTCAGGTCGTGCTTGGTGTCAGCGACAGTTTTGCCGGGGGACTGAATGAATGCCAGTAGGCACAGCAAAGCCCACCAGGGTACAAGCACGCGCTTACGCGCTCGAACAAAGGTGGGCATAGCTTTAAAGGAGGGCTAGCGTTAAAGGGTTAACGCTGACCGTATTCGACACCGCCAAGCAGAGCGTCATCGGTGGAAACAGCCTGTGCTTCCGGAATTCGGTCTTCGGTCAGAGCCTGGCCGATGCCGAAAATTGCGGCACCACCGAGAAGGGCGCCAATAAGCGCCGAGGCCAGGGCGGGGCCAACGCTACGACGCTGCTCGGAATCAGTTTCGTATGCCATGTTGAGGACTCCTCGTGTGCATTAAGTCAATACTGTTTATAAAACTACACTCTGTGACTTCTGTAAACCAGTGGAACAGCTGGGAATCCTTCCCTGCCTTGAATTTTGAGTGGCTTCAGCGGTCATTGAGTTTTCTTAGTTGAGAGGTTATACCATTTTCTATCAGCTAAGTAAGTTTTTGAAAATTTTCTAAAAATTATTCCTTTTCCCCCGGAACTACGAGGACTGGGCGACCAGCATTCTTGAGCAAAGCGTCGGAGGTCGAGGCAGTAAATAGTCCGCGCAGACCAGTGACGCCACGAGTACCGGAGATAATCACACCCGCATCGAGGTCGTGAGCTGCGTCGACGATGGCCGACCAGATAGTAGTTTCGGTCTCTACCAGGTATGGCTCCGCGACGAAGCCGGCCTCAGCGGCAATCTGCACGCCCTCACGGCAAATGCGCACAGCCTCGTCGTGAGCCGGATCGCCGTCTTCAGTAGTGGCATCCCAATCAGGTTGCATCATGCCTGAGGCACCAGCGGTACGAGCTGCAGCGCGCTGCAGGGGCTCCCAAGCAGTCAGAATGTAGGCAGTTTTGACGCGCAGCAACTTTCCGGCGTAGGCCAGTGCCCGCTTGGCTTCGTCGGAGCCGTCGTAGGCAATGAGCATGGAATCAGAAATCGGTTCAACCATTTTCAGTTCGATCCTTACGTCAGAGATAGCTGGAAGACTGTCAATAGATACAGAAAAAGAGATGTCGCTGTAGTCCAGGATAGGGCAACAGCGACATCGAGTACGTCAATTTTTCAGGCTACTCCCGGCCATTGGTGGCAGAAGCACTGAACTAGCCGAACAGGCGTCCGAGGAAACCGCGGTTTGCACCAGCCGCCTTAATTTCTTCATCGGTGTGCTTTCCGCCGCACCACTGATCTGCCGGAACAGTTGCCTTTACCTGGTCGATGTGCTGCCCGCAGCCAGCCCAGGTCGTCTTGTGGCAAACATTGCATTCAACGGGTCGACACATACTTCATCAATCTCCTTGAGGGGCGGCCAACCTGCCTGCTGGCCAGGGGTAGGGGCGTGAGGGCAATGCCGTTTCACTACCGAAAATTATCCCCTATTCAAGTGGAAACGATAAATCGACCGGGGGAGTCGTAGCCGGCTAGAGAGGCATTAACAGGAAGCGGTAACGTCCACTGTTATGGCAATAGAAGAAAAACCGGGGCAACCACAACCAAAAGCTACTGGTACCTCGAAGAATGCCATTACACTCGGCGTTCCCATCCTCGTCATAGCAGTAATCGTTGCGGCGCTGAACTTGCGCCCGAGTATCGCGTCGATCGGCCCGGTGCTCGATCAGCTCCTTTCCACCCTCGGTGCATCCTCCGCCTTTGGTGGTCTGATTACGGCCATTCCGGGGCTCGCGTTTTTCGCGATTGGGTTGTCTGCGGTGTCCGTCGGCAAGCGCATGGGGCTAAGCGGCGCGCTCACACTGTCAGCGGCGTTGCTATTCGTCGGCCTTGCGGTGCGACCGTGGGTGAGCAGTATCTGGCTATTCCTACTGTTCACTGCGCTGTCAGTTGCTGGTATCGCGCTGGGAAATGTGCTGCTACCTGCGTGGATTAAGGTGCACGGCGGCCGTCATACGGTCGTGCTGATGATGCTGTATTCCAGCATGCTCGCCCTCGGTGGCGGCCTGGGGCCGGCGACGGCGTTTTTGATTAGCGATTCACCCGAAGCGTCCGCAGGCAGTATCGACATGTGGCGCTGGGCGATTGCCGCATGGGCGATTACCGCCCTGGTGCAGCTCGTCGTGTGGGGTCCGCTGCGTGCGCGCATTGGATTCGACTACCCGAAGGCACCGGTCAGCTCTTCGGCAAATACACCAATCTGGAAGTCGCCGACAGCCATTGCACTGGCGGTCTTCTTCGGCGTGCAGTCTATGAACGCCTACGTTCTCATGGGCTGGATGCCGAAAATGCTTATCGACGCTGGCATCAGCGTCAGCGTAGCCACCGCAGCATCCATGCTCGTCCAAGGGTTGGGCATCATCGGTGGTCTGCTGATGCCGCCGCTGATTGCACGGCTTCGTACCATGTCCTACGTCGCTTTTAGTCTCGGCTGTCTTTTCTTCCTCGGCTATCTGTTGATGATTCTTATCGACCAGCGAGGAGCGGCAGCAACTGGTGCGGGATACGCTATCGGCGCTGCGTTCCTGCTGGGTGTGGGTGGTTTTTGTTTCCCCATGGCTATCGCGCTGATTCCAGCTCGCACTCGAAGCCATGAGCTGACCGCGCGGTTGTCCGGCTTCGTGCAGCCAATCGGCTACATTTTCTCCGCAGTCGGGCCATTCCTGGTGGGCGTGGCCGCCGGAACCGCGGAAACATGGACCCCCATTCTGATTGTGCTGCTTGGCACCACCGTCGTGCTTGCAGTGCTTGGACTGATTATCGGTCGGCCAACGTTCATCGATGACGAATTGGCCGACCGTGGTATCGGAGAAAAGAAGTCGGGGCGTATTCAGCTCGACTGAATTTAGGGGAGTCAGCTCCACTGTTTTTGGGCGCGGGCCAATTTAGCTTTGAAACTATGACAAAGAAAAAGAATTTAATCGCGCTGGCCTGGAGTTTTATTCTCGGACTGCTGTTCATTCCGGGTTTGATCGTCTCCGTCGTTCTTCTGCCCTGGATTCCGCTCATCGGCCGCGGCGCCGACTGGCTCTCTCGTATGGCGGCATCGTGGTCCGGCACTCCAATCCCCAATCGTGTGACAAATCGCTGGTTCGACATCCGTAACTTCGTCAACCTACTCGTCCAATTGGTCATTGGGTTCGTCACCTTTACAGCGTGGGTCGGCGGTGGTTTTACTGTCGGAGTGCTCTTCGCTGCACCTTTCCTGGTTGACGAACTGGAGTTTTTCAGCTGGACTCTGACGGATCCCGCGCAGAAGATCACTGTTGGCTGGGTTTTCGCAATCCTCTTTTTGGTGCTGACCATCGCCATCAACCTCGGTGCCGGCTTGCTGTCCATTTGGCTCTCCCGCGTCATCCTCGCACCATCCAGCGAAGAAGTCAGCCAGTCCCGCGACGTGCTCATTGGCTCCTTCTCCGGTGAGCGCCGCCGCATCGAACGCGAGCTTCACGACGGCCCTCAGCAACACCTCACCGCCTTGAAACTCAACATTGCCGCTGCTCGCATGGGCAAGACTGAAGAAGAGGTAGCCGAGGCGCTCACCGCCGCCGATAACAATGCAACGCAGGCGCTTGCACAGCTGCGCTCCGTGGTGCTTGGCATTGCCCCGCCGGTACTGTTTGAAAATGGACTGGTCGCTGCCGTGAGGGAGCTGGCAGCGCACGCTGGTATGGAGGTTTCCGTCCGTGAGGACGGTGTCTCAGACTTCGGGCCAATTGATGAAACCACAGCTCTGCTCGCCTACCACTGCGCAGCGGAGGGGCTGACCAACGCCACTAAACATGGCCATGCCCATCGGGCTGACATCACTCTCGCGGTTCAGACTCCGAAGAAGGCGCTCGTGTCGCATCTCGGTACGCTTATGGTCACTGTGCGCGACGATGGCGTAGGGCTCGAAGAACCAACGAGTGCGGGCGCTGTAGACGTCGTAAAGCATGGTCGGGGCACCGGCATTGCGGGCCTGCGCGAACGGGCGGCAGCGCTTGGCGGAACCGTGTCGCTCGCCAACGCCGACGGCGGTGCTGAATTGCGGTTGGAACTGCCCGTTCGTCAAGGAAGGACACGATGAAAGTACTGCTGGCCGAGGATTCCGTGCTCCTGCGCGAGGGGCTGACCGGCCTGCTGCGGGCGTTGGGGCACGAGGTCGTCGCCGTCGGCGATGCAGATCAGCTGCTCGCCGCTGCTGAAGGGCAGGTGTTCGATGTCATCGTTACTGACGTTCGGATGCCGCCGAGCATGCGTGACGACGGCCTGGTCGCGGTATCCACATTGCGTCAGAGCAACCCCAACCAGCCAGTTGTCGTGCTCAGCCAATACGTGGCGGCCAGTTACCTGGATCGCCTGCTGCAGCATGGTGGCTTTGGGTACTTGCTGAAAGAACGTGTCTCGGATGTCGAGCACTTTGTCTCAGCACTGGAAGAGGTACGAAGTGGCGGTACCGTGGTTGATCCTGAAGTGGTCGCGACGCTGCTTACTGCAAAGCAGTACGGTATCGCCACGCTGACTCCGCGTGAGCGCGAAGTGCTCAATCTGATGGCGCAGGGGCTCAGTAATAAGGAAATAGAAAAACGCCTGGTACTAACCGCAGGCGCTGTGAGTAAACATGTGGCAAATGTGTTCTTGAAGCTGGGTTTCCAACCGGAAGATACAAACCGTCGTGTCAAAGCCGTGTTGCGGTGGCTGAGGTACACCGCGCCGTCGACTTAGGCTTTGCCGTTGTCTTTGGTTTAAACTGCGCCCTACGCAAAAGCCCCGCGCCGACTCCTGCGAAACTGGAGTCGATGCGGGGCTTATAGCTATCTAATTGGCGTTACTGGGCTTCAGCAGCAACATCAGTTTTAGCGACTACCTGAGCATCGCCGAACTGCTTATTGAGGTTCTCACCCTCCACATCCACAGCGGGGATTATCTTGTCCAGCCAGCCCGGAATCTTCCAGGCGCGCTCGCCGAGCAGGAACATCATGGCCGGGATGAAGGTCATGCGGACAATGAAGGCATCGAAAAGCACAGCGGCTGCCAGGGCAAAGCCCATGACCTTAATGAACGGCTCATCCATCAGGATGAAGGCGGCGAACACCGAAATCATAATCAGTGCGGCAGCGGTGACCACGCGGGCACCGTGCTTGAAACCGTTGGCCGTAGCATTACCGGCAGTCTTGCCATGGGCCCAGCCTTCACGCATACGGGTAACCAGGAACACCTGGTAGTCCATGGCCAGGCCGAAGACGATACCAATCAACATGATTGGCAGGAAGGAAATCAGCGGCTGCGGGTCATCGATGATGCCCAGGGCGCCTTCCTGCCACAGGGCGACAGTGACACCGAAGGTTGCGGCCACCGACAGTGCGAAGCCGATAGCTGCCACCAGCGGTACCCAAATGGAACGGAAGACGAGCATCAGCAGTAGAAAGGCCAAGACCAGCACGATGCCGATGTAGGGCAACACCACGTCGGAAAGCCGCTGCGAGATGTCCTCGTACATGGGCGAGACACCGGTGATGGAGTAGCGGGCGCCTGTGGCCTCGTTGTACTTGTCCTCGTTATCGCGAATGGATTGCAGCAGGTCAGCGGCGCGCTCATCGGTCGCGCTGTACGCCGGGGTAATCAGAATCTGGGCGGCATCACCGAGGTCACGCGGATCCTGCGGATTGCCATTAGTGGCAATGACCTGCGCGTTCACCACGCCCTCAACACTTTGTAGCTCTGCTAGAGCGGCCATCATGGCGTTCTGCTTTTCCGGTGCGGCGAGCTCCTTGTAGCCCACCAGTGCCAGCATCGGGGAGTTGCGACCGGGGCCGAAAGCGTCTTCGGTCATTTCATATGCCGTGCGGTTGGGCGTGCCCTTGGCCATCATGCCGTCAGAAGGCATGGCCAAGCGGAGATTTGCAGCGGGGATGGCCAACAGAATTAGGACAACTGCCGTACCAAGGACGAAGGCCAGCGGACGCTTGCGCACGATGCGGACCCACTTCAGGCCCATGGTCGGGGTGTCGTTCTCCGGGTCCGGAGCCTTCACAAACGGCACGCGACCGGCGAAAACCTTGGTGCCGAACAGGCCGAGAATAGCCGGCAACAGCGTGATGGCAACGAGCACCGCCATAGCGACAGTGAACGCCGCGGCCAGCGCCATTGCAGTCAGGAACGGGATGTTGATAATTGACAGCGCCGCAAGTGCAATCAGCACGGTGAGGCCTGCGAAAACCACTGCGGAACCAGCCTTGCCGACTGCCAGGCCAGCCAGATGTGCACGCTCATCGTGCGGGACCTTCTTTAGCTCGGCGGCCAGGTCCTTCGGCTCAAGGTTGGAACCATCGACGTGTGCAACCAGCTCATTGCGGAAGCGAGCCAGGATAAACAGCGCGTAGTCAATGCCGACAGCCAGGCCAATCATCGATGCTAGCGTCGGCGTCATGGTGGAGATGGTGTCGGTGAAAGCGGTGGCGGCGAAGATGCCCGCCATGCCAATTCCTAGGCCGATCACGGCCGACAGCAGTGGCAATCCAGCGGCGACGAAGCTGCCGAACGTGACAATCAGCACGAAAGCGGCCACGATGATGCCGACAATCTCCGCAGTAGCAGAAATCTCGCTCATCTGGAACGCGTTACCGGACCAGGCGACGTTCAAATCGCCCTTGTGCTTATCGACGGTTGCGGTGAACGCATCCCGGACATCTTTATCGATATCCATACTGGTAGCAGCATCGAAAGTCACGGAAATGGTGCCGGTGGTCCTATCAGCACTCAGTGGGGAAACGGCCTGCAGATTCGCGTTAATCTGCTCCTCGGGGAAGCCCTGAGCTTGCATTGCCGGTATGGCCTGCTGCTTCATGCCCTCGGCCGCCATCATGGGAGGGACAATTTCTTCGGTCTTCGTCAGACCTTCGGTGCCCCGCATGGCGGCGACCAGCTCGCTGACCTCGCCCGCAATAGCTGGGTCCTCGAGAGTCTTACCCTCTGGAGCTTGAATGACCACAGTGCCCGTTGGTGCGAGTAGCTGGTCTTCGTCAGTGGCGAAGCGCTGCTGAATCTCTTTTTGAGTTTCAACGGACTCGAGGCCTGGGAAAGTGAAGTTTTCCGACGTGCCGTTGTACAGCGTTGCGGTCGCGGTACCCATGCCCGCGATAAGCAGCAGCCACACAATCAGGAAACGCCAGCGGTGAAGATAAGCTGATTTACCGATTTTGTACAAAAAGGAAGCCATGGCGATAACGTTTTCAAAAATAGGCGATCTTTCCTATCAATTATAGCGTTGACCACTAGATATAGGGATTGCTGGTGGGGCTCCGGGGTGTATTTGGGTTATGGGGGGTGCAGGCAGGTATTCAAATAAGCACAAACAAATACAAACAAAAATGAGGCTCAGCTTGACGCTGAGCCTCAGTGGAGCCGATGACGGGAATCGAACCCGCGCCGCCTGCTTGGGAAGCAGGAGTTCTACCATTGAACTACATCGGCACACAGCAGGCGGAATGATTAAAAGCGTGCCACGAGATTGGCACAGTAGGTGTGGCACGCAGGAAATCAGTCGCCCTCTGTAACTTCAATGTAGCACTCGCGAATCATGTCGAGAAAATTAGTCTTGAGGTTCGGCTTGTTCGCCTTGCTCGGGTTAATCGTGGGACTAGTCGCCAGGCTCTTGTAGTCTCTCGGGGAACCTGTCGAGGGCATATCCTGCAACCCACACACGCAGTGCATTACAGAGCGGTTAAGCTGGTCTATGTGTTGCTCTCAGATCGTGATATTCGTGCCGCTATCGATGCCGAAGGCTCCGACCATCTCGGCATTGATCCTTTCGACCCGAAGATGATTCAGCCTTCGTCTATCGACGTGCGCCTGGATAAGTTCTTCCGAGTCTTCAACAACTCCCAATACACGCACATCGATCCGAAGCTGCCACAGGAAGAGCTGACATCCCCACACGAGGTTCCAGAAGGGCAGCCCTTCATTCTTCACCCGGGCGAGTTCGTCCTGGCATCGACCTTGGAGTACTTCACCATTCCGCCGAATTTGGCAGGCCGTCTGGAGGGTAAGTCCTCGCTGGGGCGTCTGGGCTTGGCAACGCACTCGACAGCCGGCTTTATTGACCCAGGATTTTCTGGCCACATCACGCTGGAGCTGTCCAACGTCGCAAACTTGCCCATTGCACTGTGGCCGAACATGAAGGTCGGCCAGCTGGCGTTGTTCAAGATGTCCTCGCCGGCGGAGGTGCCTTACGGTTCCGGCAAGCTCGGTTCGAAGTACCAGGGGCAGCGCGGTCCGACGCCGTCGCGTGCGTACCTCAACTTCCGTGATGAGGAATAAGACTTCGGGACCTCGGGACATAAATGAATTGCGAATAGCCCCGAGTGAATTCTCGGTGAAGAAACGGAAACAATTGTTCGATAAAGAGTTTTCGCAGGTGGAAAGCCTAAAGATGAGCCTTTAGTTCACACCATTTAAGGGTTAAATCGGCTTGAAGGCCTTTTATCTTTCGATAAATAATAGCCCTCATGCGTATTACGGTTATTGGTACGGGTTACCTTGGTGCCACTCACGCCGCAGCAATGGCGGAGTTGGGGCACGAGGTTCTCGGCGTAGATGTTGATCCCGCCAAGATTGAGGCATTGTCCGCAGGTCAAGTTCCTTTCTTCGAGCCTGGTTTGCCCGAACTGCTGAAGAAGCACGTTGAGTCGGGGCGTCTACGTTTCACCACTGACTACGACGAGGCCGTTGAATTCGCGAACGTCCACTTTGTAGGCGTGGGAACTCCGCAGATTAAGGGCTCTTACGCTGCTGACGTTCGCTATGTGGACGCCGCTGTAACCGAATTGGCTAAGCGCGTCGTCGGCAAGCACTTGGTGTTTGGTAAGTCCACCGTGCCCGTCGGTACCGCGCCGCGCCTGCAGGAACTGGCTGCGGAGATAATCAGCGAGCGCGCCGCATCTGGTGATGAGCAGTTGAAGAACACCAGCCTCGAGATCGCCTGGAACCCGGAGTTCCTGCGTGAGGGCTTCGCGGTAAAGGACACCCTGGAGCCGGACCGTGTGGTACTGGGTGTGCAGAAGCCGGGCATGATCCTCAATGGTGCAGGTCAGGAAGTTGAATCCATCGGAGAGGACGGCCTGCGCGAGTGCTTCGGCCCCATCATCGAGCGCGAGACACCGTTCATCGTCGCGGACACGGCCACCGCAGAGCTGGTGAAGGTGTCGGCGAACGCATTCCTCGCCACCAAGATTTCCTTCATCAACGCGGTCTCCGAAATCTGTGAGGTCACAGGTGCGGATATCACTACGCTTGCCGACGCCATCGGTATGGACGCCCGAATTGGCCGGCGCTTCCTCAATGCGGGACTGGGCTTCGGTGGTGGTTGCCTGCCGAAGGATATCCGCGCATTCATGGCCCGCGCCGGTGAGCTGGGCGTTGACCAGGCGTTGACCTTCCTGCGCGAGGTCGATGCAATTAACATGCGTCGCCGTGAAAAGACCGTTGACCTGGTGCGTGGCAGCTTCGGCGGCTCGCTGCTCGGTCACACTGTGACTGTGTTGGGTGCGGCCTTTAAGCCAAACTCCGACGATGTGCGTGACTCTCCGGCGCTGTCGATTGCCGGTTCGCTGTCTCTGGCGGGCGCTTCGGTGAGTGTTTATGACCCGCAGGCCATGGAGAATGCCAAGAAGAATTTCCCAACCTTGGAGTACGCGCCGAGCATCGAAGCGGCCCTGGAAGGCTCGGAGATGGTCGTCGTCGCCACCGAGTGGCAGCAGTTCCGCGAGATCGACCCGGTAGCTGCGAAGAAGCTGGTCAAGCGCGCAGCGGTTCTCGATGGCCGCAACTGCCTGCCAGCCGACAAGTGGCGTGCCGCAGGCTGGGATGTCACCTGCCTCGGTCGCGGCTAAATGCTTGCCTCTCTTGAGCGCTTCGGGAACTTCATGCCCTCCGGCGCCACGGTATAGGCGGCGATGAGGGTGGTAATCGGCACCGCGAGTACCAAGGCCACCGCACCGATGATGGAACGCAGCAGCTCAGTGGCCACCACGTCGGAGGTCAACGACTGCATTAGCGGCCGGTCGGAGACGCTTAACAAAATCGACAGCGGCAGTGCGGTGCCGAGGTACGCCAGTACCAGCGTGTAGACCATCGACGCGATGTGGTCGCGGCCGACGCGCATTGCCGAGCGGAAGACCTCCATAGGCCGCGACCGCGGAGCTGCTTCGTAGAGCTCCTGGACGGTCGAGGCCTGGGCGATGGTGACGTCGTTAAGCACACCCAACGCGCCAATGATGAAGCCCGCCAGAAGCAAGCCCGTGACGGAGACGTCAGGCAGGTAGAGCTGAATGAGCAGGTTGTCCTCATTGCCGAGACCACGCAGCTGCGACGTCGAGATCGCGAGGTTGGCCAAGCCCGCCGCCAGCACCATCGTGGTGAGCGTCCCCGCCAGCGCGGAAGCTGACTTCCAATTGATGCCATGCACGAGGAAGAGCACCGGGAAGAGAATCGCCGCGCCCGTCGTGATAGCCAAGGCCACCGGGTCGCCGCCGCGTAGCAATGCCGGAACGAGGAATCCCATCACTGCGGCCAGTGTGATGCCGAGACCGAGGAGGCTCAAGACACCGCGGGTCATGCCGACTAGGACGATGAGCAGCACCGCCGCGCCGAGCCACAACCAGATCGTCGTGGTGCGGTCCATGTCTAGGAAAGTGTAAGTGTTGCCGATGTCAGCGGTGTCGGCAACCTGATGAGGTGCGAGGTCGACGATGTTGGTGTCGGCAACGGGAGCAGCAGGGGCAGCGGGGGTGTCTGCACCGGGCTCAGGCGCTGGTTCCTGCTCGGGTGCTGGAGCCGGTGGTGCTTCGGGAGCATGTTCCGGAGCCGGTGCGGGAGTCTCTGGGGCTGGTGCAGGCGCATCCTCTGCGCCCTCAGGGGCAGGCGCGGGAACAATGCCGGGAGGTGGCGCCATCAACCCAGGATCCGGCACAACACCATTGTCAAAAGCTCCGGTACCAGCCGCGTTCGGACGGTGAATTGCCAGGACGACCTTGTCGCCCTCCTTCAGCTCAATCTCGCCGGGCAAGCCGGATGCCTCCAGCAGCGTCTTCTTGCCCTCGTCCGGGCCCGAGGTCAGTTCAATGACCGAGAGCTGGCACTTCGGCGCAGCTGAGTCGTTGAGGGAAGCCGTCAGCCCTGGTCGCGGCTGGTCGTCGAAGACACGACCGTTGTCAGGCGAATTGCACGCACCGACGCTGTGCTTTACGACGGATCCTTTGACCGTCTCTGCAGCTGACGTCTGTGACTGTAGGAATCCCGGCCCCGGACTCGGAGCCTCGCCCGATGGCCAGAGCCCAATCACTGCGAGGAAAGTCGCAATGCCAGCAACTGTAAGAACTGTGGCCAGCAAGCGACGTGCTCTTGTGGGGTTGTGTCGTGGTTTCGTCAGTTTTGATTCGGCTTGTGCAGGTGCGGTTTGCGGTGCCGGTGCTGGTTTTGAATGTGCGGCAGGTTCCGCATGTCGTGCTGGGGCAGCCGAGGTTTCAGAGTTGGGTTGATTCGCGGCATTGACAGCCCGGAACCGGCCGGTAGGGGAGCCGCTGTTCGAGTTCTTCAGTACGTCGAGATGCGCACCTATGTCGGAACCCGCCGAAACGCGAAAAGGTTGCTGGTTACCAGAGTTCATTGAATCTTTTGAATGCCTGCCCACTCTTAATAACCTAATCGCTGTGCCAGCACCGGAAGGCGTACCGCCATTCCGGCGCGCCGAGCCGGGGCTATCAGCGCTATGGCCCACCTATCGATGCAATACTCACTCATCGATGCGCTCCAGTGTGGCCATAAGTGAATAGCGCATCGATATGTGAGAAGGGCAGAACCAGCAGCGTGCGCAACCTTAAGTCCTGCTACTGCTTGTAGCTGGCCAGGAAGTTACCCAGGCGCTCGATGGCTTCCTTCAGGTCGCGTGCCCAGGGCAGCGTAACAATGCGGAAGTGATCCGGGGTCGGGTAGTTGAAGCCAGAGCCGCCGACCATCAGAATCTTCTCTTCACGCAGGATGTCGAGCATCAGCTTTTCGTCGTCGTGGATTTCGTAGACGTTTGGATCCAGCTTCGGGAATGCGTACATCGCGCCCATCGGCTTCACGCAGCTCACCCCCGGAATTGAGGTCAGCCCCTCGTAGGCGACATTGCGCTGCTCCAGTAGGCGACCGCCCGGCAGGACGAGGTCGTTGATGGACTGGTAGCCGCCAAGCGCGACCTGAATGCCGTGCTGAGCAGGAACATTCGGGCACAGACGAGTACTGGCCAGCAGGTTGATGCCCTCGATGAAACCCTCTGCGTGGCGCTTCGGGCCAGTCAGCACCATCCAGCCCGCGCGGTAACCGGCCACGCGGTAGGTCTTGGACAGACCGTTGAAGGTGATGCAGAGCAGATCCGGAGCCAGCGAAGCAGTGGAAATATGCTGTGCATCATCGTAGAGGATACGGTCGTAGATTTCGTCGGAAAGCAGCAGCAACGAGTGCTCGCGAGCGATTTCGACGATGGCCTCGAGTGTCTGACGCGAGTAGACGGCGCCAGTCGGGTTATTTGGGTTGATGATGACAATCGCCTTCGTGCGATCGGTCACCTTCGAACGAATGTCTTCGACGTCCGGCGCCCAGTTATTCTCCTCATCGCACGTGTAGTGGACGGCCTTGCCGCCGGCGAGGGTGGTGGCCGCAGTCCACAACGGGTAATCCGGAGCGGGAATGAGGACTTCGTCACCTTCGTTGAGCAGCGCCTGCGTAGTGATGGAAATCAGCTCGGAGACGCCGTTGCCCAGCCAGACGTCGTCGACGTCGAAACGTGGGAACTCAGGATCCATTTCATAGCGCGTGACGACGGCACGGCGTGCGGAGTAAATGCCCTTGGACTCGGAGTAGCCCTGTGCATGAGGAAGGGCGCGGACCATGTCCTGCACGATGGTGTCGGGTGCATCAAAACCGAACTTTGCCGGGTTTCCGGTGTTGAGCATCATAATGCGGTGGCCGTCGGCCTCCATCTGCTCTGCGAGAGTAGTCACCGGACCGCGGATGTCGTAGAGGACATTCTGCAGCTTGGAGGATTGGTCCAGTGTCTTCAGCGGAGTGCGGCGAGGCGCCCTGATGTTTCCACGACGGGCGGCAACGCGGGCGGCACGGGACTGCTCGGCCTGAGCGGCCTGCGCAGCCTGTGCGTCCTGTGTTGGCTCGTTGGTGGTTTCGGTGCCCTGGGAAGTATCTTTACTGGAACTCACCTGTCTAAGCATGCCACCTTTTTGCGCTCACACCATGCTTTTTCTTTCATTGGGGGCAGATTAACTGCCCATTTAGTGCGAAAAAGCGCCCTGCATGTCCATGCAAGGCGCTTAGTATCAGGTTTTCTTAACCGTTAGCTGCGCTAGTTACTGCTTAACTGCGGAGCCGTCGATCTGCAGGGAAATCTCATTGCCAAGGAGCAGGCCGCCAGTCTTAATAGGAGCGTTGTAGTCGATACCGAAATCGGTGCGGTCAATCTTGGTAGCTGCCTCGAAACCAACGCGAGTCTGACCCCATGGGTCTTCAGCGGAGCCGAAAATGTCGACATCCAGGGTGACCGGCTTGGTAATGCCGTTAATGGTCAGGTCGCCGGTAACGGTGGCCTTTTCTTCGCTCTGGAGCTCGATAGCGGTGGAGGCAAACTCGAAGGTCGGGTTTTCGTCGGTGCCGAAGAAGTCCTTCGAGCGTAGGTGGTTGTCGCGCTCTTCATTGTTGGTGTTGATGGAGTCTGCCTGAATGGTTGCCTTGGCCGTGGAATTCTCCGGCTTGTCGGCATCAAAATTAATAACGGACTCAAACTCAGTGAACTGACCGTGGACCTTAGTAATCATTGCGTGGCGAACGGTAAATCCAACAGTGGAGTGCTGTGCATCAAGAACGTAGTTACCAGACTGAAGAGTCATAGCGAATCTCCTAAAAGTTAAAAGTATCTCGAATGTTTCGAAGTATTTTTGTCCGCCGGAACCAACTTCCGGTGTTGACGTGTCAACTATAAGCCCGAGGGAGATGACGTGTCAACAAAAAGGTCTTAACATGGAGCCATGCAATTCGGAATTTTTACAATTGGCGACGTCACAAAAGACCCCACGACCGGACAAATCCCTACTGAACATGAGCGAATTAAGGCAACTGTCGCACTAGCGAAGAAGGCCGAAGAGGTTGGCCTCGATGTATTTGCGACCGGCCAGCACCACAATCCACCGTTTGTGGCGCCGGCGAACCCGCCGATTCTGTTAGCGAACCTTGCAGCACAGACCGAAAATCTGATTCTGTCGACCTCGACAACACTGATTACGACCACTGACCCTGTGCGCATCGCCGAGGATTACGCCTACCTCCAGCACCTTTCCGAAGGACGCATGGATCTTATGATGGGCCGTGGCAACACTGGGCCAGTTTATCCGTGGTTTGGCAAGGATATCCGTAAAGGGATTCCGCTGGCCATTGAGAATTACCACCTGCTGCGCACCCTCTGGCGTGAAGAGAATGTGGATTGGCAAGGTCAATTCCGCACTCCGCTGCAGTCCTTTACGTCCACCCCGCGTCCGCTTGACGGTGTAGCGCCTTTCGTGTGGCACGGCTCCATTCGGTCCACTGAGATTGCCGAGCAGGCCGCCTTCTATGGTGACGGCTTCTTCCACAATCACATTTTCTGGAATATCGAGCACACCACAGCCATGGTCAATCTCTACCGCCAGCGCTTTGAGCACTACGGCCACGGCGCTGCTGACCAGGCGATCGTCGGGCTTGGCGGGCAGGTCTTCGCCGCTGAGACGGAGAAGAAGGCCAAGGAAGTTTTCCGCCCGTACTTCGACAATGCGCCGGTCTATGGACATGGGCCATCATTGGAAGAATTCGAGCACATTACACCGCTGACCGTCGGCACGCCTGAGCAAATCATCGAACGTTACCTGGGCTATGCAGATGCCGTTGGTGACTACCAGCGCCAGCTATTCCTCATCGATCACGCCGGCCTGCCGCTGGAGATGGCGTTGGAGCAGGTTGAAATCCTGGGAACCGAAATCGTTCCGGTCTTGCGTGAAGAGTTCGAGCGCCGCCGTCCGGCGCACGTGCCTTCCGACCCGCCGACGCATGCCTCGCTGGCTGCCGAGGGTGCAGATTCCCCGCACCTTCTCGTCCGCCCGGCTGAAAGGAATCAGCGGTGAAAAACCTCGTCGTTGTAAGTGCCGGCGTTTCTGCCCCATCAACCACGCGCATTCTCGCTGATCGCATCGCGGAAGCCGTCGACGTGCAGGTTTCCAAGCGTGGCGAAGGTCTCGAAATCGAGTACGTTGAACTGCGCGAACTCGCTGTCAGCCTTGGCGCTGGGATGTCCACAGGGCTTTACGACGAAAAATTGCGCACTGCCCTCGATACTGTCAGCGGTGCTGATGGATTGATTGCCGCGACTCCAGTGTTCGCAGCGTCCTACTCGGGACTGTTCAAGATGTTCTTCGATGCCCTGGATAAGGATGCGTTGACCTCCATGCCGGTCATCATTGCTGCGACTGCTGGCACGGCGCGTCATTCTTTGGTGCTGGAGTATGCGATGCGTCCGCTGTTTAGCTACTTTCGTGCGACCGTTATGCCGACTGCTGTATTTGCAGCGACCGAGGACTTTGGCGCTGGCGATGGCACCGGCGGAGTATCCGGCGCGGAGATGAGTAATCGCGTCGTGCGTGCAGCTCGTGAGCTTGCCGAGTACCTTGTCGGTGTTCGCTCGGCCGTAGTCGGTTTTGGTCCAGATTTTGGGAACGAAGCTGAAGAAAAGGGTGCAGCACATTCAGCAGACGGGGCCAGCGAGGGCAATCAAGGTGTTGGTGCGCCGAACCATCGACGCAGTACGAACACGCAGGTGGACGCTAACGTCACGGATTTTGCCACACTGCTAGAGGGGCTCGACGGCACCGCGAAGTAGCCGCGCTCTCACGTGAAGGGGAGGGTAGGGGGAGAGGCCGGCGCTCTATTAGCGGCACCACGGAAGGTTGTAGTAGTCGCAAGAGAAGGTATCGGAAAGAGCGTATTCCTTGACCTGTAGGTCGTCGCTGCCGGTTGTAGCTGTCGGTGCTGCGGCAGCGGCCGGGGTGCCGGTCAGTGCGCCTAGGGAAAGTGCTGCGGATGCAATGGTGGTAGCAAGAACAGAAGAGCGTCGAAACATTAGGTAGTACTCCGAAAGATATCTGCCTCGGCAAAGTGTCAGGGCTTTGTGGACTGCCGGACTTCGCCAGTGATTAATAAAGAAATCATAACTATTTAATCAAGAGTGTGAAGCGTGAAGGTCCCTTCGCTTGCCCGCGACTGGGGGTGGCCACTCGGCTACTCTCTGGTGTCTTTATGTAGGTAGGGTAGTGGCCGAAATGTTGATTGCCCAATACCAAGTGGCTGACAGAGAAATTTTTGAATTGGTTCAAAAGGCGTAGTTCTAATGCGATTAAATTAATCGCTGAAATCTTATTGTGGTGCTCATAATCACTGGTCACACGCTGTTATATATCGTATTTTCGCAAGGTAGAAATCGGTGGGATTCCATTTTTACTATGTGGATAATCGCTGTGACCGTCGTAAAGCGGGGCGAAAATTTTCCATTACAAAAGGCTGAATTTCGACTTACCTTAGCAGGTGTTAGTTCAAGTATTTCCTTACGAGTTGCTCGACACACCCTGAAAGGATTTCGCCGTGAAGAAGACCCTGCTCTCCGGCTCCATTGCAGCCCTGGTTACCATGTCCTCGCTGGCTGTCGCCCCGATGGCCGAAGCTGCCCCAGCCCCCACCCCGGGCACCGTCGGTGGCACCTGCTCCGTTGAAGGCCAGTCTGGTCAGTCGCTGAAGATCACCGGCTCGAAGTTCGAGGTCGAAGGTACCGCGACTGTCGCTAACTACGGCGACACCGACCTGCCGCTGACCCAGACCCTCAAGGAAGGCAAGACCAAGTCCTGGAACGTCGGCGGTTCGGTCGACTTCGACCTGCTCAAGCTCTTCCACGTCACGTTCAGCGCCGGCTATCAGTCCACTCAGACCTGGGAAGTTGGCCAGACCCTCGGCCCGTACCCGGTCAAGCCTGGCTACACCGGTGTGCTGGAGTATGGCTTCCTGAACCAGTCCTTCGAGGGCACTCACCTGACCTGTAAGGGGGGCAAGTGGATCGACGCAGGTCGCCCGTACTGGGGCACCATCCCGAAGGAGCGTCACATCCGCGTCTCCATGCGTGCCAATGAGGCTGACCGCTCCGTGGACGGGGCTGCTCCGCAGGTCAAGGAGTACGCCGTCTAAGACGGCCCGAGTCCCTAAGACCTCGAAGCAGAAAGAAGTTTCTCCATGTTGAGCCTGAAAAAGAAGGCCCTGGCCTGCGCGGTGATGGGTGCAAGTCTTCTTGCGCCAGGCATCGTTGGACAGGTCGCGGCGACCCCGCTGACCCAGACCCCTGACCAGGATGAGCACCACACCGGTTTCATCAACACCGATAAGTGTGACCCGGTCAACGATGCCAAGCGTCACCCTTGGGAGCAGTGGATTACCGACGAATGGGACCGCTACAACGGCACTAACTCATTCACCAACCGCACCGACCGTCCGATTCAGTACACCCTCGAGGTGACTGAGGGAGTCAACGAGTCTGTGAAGGCAATGAGCTCCGGAAATATGTGGGACGTGTTCCTCCACGGGGTGAAGAACAAGTACGGCATCGTCGAGGTCAGTCAGTGGTCTGTTGGCGACAAGCTGGGCCCGGTGACCGTCAACCCCGGTGAGACCGTTCGCGCAGATTACGGCGTGCATATGAAGTCCTTCATCGGCCGCGTCCGCACCTGCGATCAGAAGACCGGCCTGTGGCGCGGCGAGCCCTACTTCGGTGAGTACAACGGCAAGGGGCCGTCGACTCGCTTCGTGGTCTGGCACAAGACCACCAAGGAGGGTGAGCACCGTCAGCAGTGGGCGCCTGTCAGTGGTAACTCAGGTGACGGCGGCCCGGCATCCGCCACGATCAACGACTAGGAGCAGTTATGAAAAAGAGTGTTGTCGCCATGTGCTTGACGACGGTCTTTGCGCTCGGACTTGGCGCTCCGACAGCAGTGGCCGCCCCGAATCCAGGAGCTGGCGAGCCGTTTGCTCCGGAGGAGTGGGTGCCTGTGCCCAAGCCAGCGGCAGTTGACCGCGGTCCGGCGCCGGGAACCACTTGTGAAGCGCCGGGTTCGGTGGCCGAGTTCGTGGAAATCACCGGCTCACGCTACGACGTTGAGGGCGTTGTTTCTACGAAAAATGACATCGGCGATGAGCCGATTCCGCTGACTCAGACCATCAAGGAGTCTAAGACCAAGAAGTGGTGGACCAACATCTCTGTCAGCGTGAAGGTCAGCAAGGAGCTTAACCGCAAGTACTCCTGGGAATACTCCCGAGAGATGGTTTGGAGCCTCGGGCAGAAGATCGGACCATACGAAGTACGCAAGGGTGAAACTGGTCGTCTGAGCTGGGGATTCCTGGTTGACGAGTTCGCCGGACAGACAGTCCGCTGCAACGCCAACTCGAAGACGTGGCAGCCCACTGGTCGCAGCTACTTCGGCGTGGCTCCCCGTGAGCGACATGTCGAGGTGACCATTCAGTAGTTACACAGTTCTCTCTCCACACACAGCACGGGTGAAAGGGGCCTATTCACGAAAGTGAGTAGGCCCCTTTTTGCTACCCGCTGTTTTGCTACTCCGTCTTTTTGCTACTGCGCGGCGGCGGATGCCGGCGGCTGGAAGCCTGCGTCTATTGCTTTCAGGGCCAAGTCCAGCCGCGAGGTAGCCCCAAACTTATTGAACATGCTGGAGAGATGCTTTTTGATGGTGCCCGGCGACTTGCCCAGTTCCTTGGCGATGTCGTGGTTCGACTTTCCGCGACAGATCAGGCCGAGAACCTCTCTTTCGGCGTGAGTGATCTTGTACGAGGAGATATTGCGGGACGGCAGGGTTTTAATCAGTCGAGTCGCAGAAATTGGCGAGATGACGGTACCGCCCTGGAAGACATCTTCGACGGTGCCGATGACTGACTCCGGGCGGGCGGTCTTGAGGATGTAGCCATTTCCGCCGAGGCTCAAGATTTTCAGCATTGTTTCATCGGTATCAAATGAGGTGATAGCGATGAATTTTGGCGGATTCTCCACCTTCTTAATGCGCTCAAGCAGCTCAACGCCGTCCATGTTGGGCATATGAATATCGGTCAAAACTACGTCAATGCCACCGCGGGCAATGATGTTGAGGGCCTCATGTCCATCGCAGGCTTCATCGACCACGGTAATGTGCGGTGCCTTCTTGAAGTAGGTTCGCAGCGTCGAGAGTACGAGTGGGTCGTCATCGACAATGAGAACCTTAATGTCAGACATCCGCGAACCTTTCAGTGATTTCATAAAAACCGAACAATATCTGTCTTCGTGCGATAGTACTACGCTAACCAGGACTTTTCGAGAGTCATATTCGCCACAATGAGCTACAGTATCAATCCTACGCTAGCGTAACCTACTGGTTGGTAAGTGGCATGTGGAGTTTGGTATTCCACACATTTCCTTCTCGTTCTGTCGTGATTGAACCGTCCCACGGCCGCACTCGATGATGCAGTGAGGAAAGCCCCAAGCCACTCGAGAGCATCGCCCGTGGTAGAAAATGCGGTAGCGCTTTAGATATCTGATTGCTGATGTCGAGCGTGAAGCCATCCTCCACATTGCCCAGCGCCAGAATGTGTACGTTCGTTTGTGGTTCGCCGTACTTTTGAATGTTTGTGCAGAACTCTGAAAGCGCCGGTGAGATAACTTCTGAAATCTGCGCCAACGAGGGTTCGGTTTCAATCCTCGTGGCCAGCGAAACGTTAAACCCAGCCTCCTGCAGTTCATCCTTGGCCTGTTGGAGCACCCTGTTCATGCTGGGAACTCGCTCATCCTGGCCGATCGCAGATGTCAAAGAGCTCTCTTCGTCGGCGGACTTTAACAGTGAAAGCAGCTGACGCAGCTGCAGTAGCCCTTCACGGGAGGTCGCTGCAATGTCCTCCAGGGATTCTTCAAGTTTTTCATCTGTTCCTTCCCGCTCGATGGCGAGCGCCTGCGCGAGCATGGTTACGCGAGTAAAAGACTTGGCGGTGGAGTCGTGCAGTACGGTTGCCAACTCGAGGCGTTGCTCTTCCAGAGCGCGGTTAGATTCAATCCTTGCCTGCTGGCGTTGCTCTTTGTAGCGACTGCGCATCATGCCGATGGCGTAGGCAATTACAAAAAGCAGCGTTGTTACGAAGGTCGCGACATGATCGCGTGCGAAAGTATTTGTGTTTACGTCGTAATTTGAAATCACCAACAGCAGTAGTGCAGTAATTTTCGCCGGTGTCTTGTTGTTGTTAGCACGCAATACTTCCACGATGAGAAGCGCACAGAAAATCTGCATTGGCGCTTGCTCCGTAGGAAGGAAAGCCAGTGCCAAGAAATTCGCTGGGACGACCACCATGGCAAAGAGAGGCAAATACGTCGCTACTGCAACGAGAATGACCTGCAGGCCCCCGATAATGGACGACAACAATAGGTCAGAGTTGCTCTCGCGGAAAACCAGTGCATCGAGCGCGGTGAGGACCAGCGCAATGACCATCTCCAATGACCCCGGAGTCCTCAGAAAGTCTCTTATCTGTGACAGCGATTTTTTAATCACGACGCCAAGACCCCTTTCCACACCACAACGCGGTCACCTCTGTCGAGAATCAGTAACCAATATATTGTCAGCACGATTGAGAGTGCCATTTGCATGATTAATGCCGCGGCGCAGGGGTCGTCGTAAAGCACAAAAAATCCGCCCGAAGAGAATAATCTCTCGGGCGGATCCTTGCTTACTTAGCGAGTGTTACTTACGTCGCGCCGATCCTGGCAGCGGAACTCCGTGCTGGTTGCGCGGAAGGTTCTTTGCGCTTGTCGACGGTGCCTGCGTCTCCTCGGCAGGAGCATCAGCAGCCTGCTCGGTGGAGGTGGCTTCTTCCGTCGCTTGCTCTTCGGTAACCTCTGGCTGTTCCGGAGCCTGCTCCGCCTCTGGCTGGGCAGATGCTTCCTGAGCCTCGGTTTCCTCGGCTGCCGGGGCAGGGGCGCTAGCGGTCGGCTTTGCCTTGCGCGCGCCACCTGGAATCGGAGCACCCTTACGTGCGCCGCCCGGAACCGGAGCACCGGATGCGGTCTTCGGCTGCTCAGCTGCTGGCTGCTTGGACTCGGTGGCCGCTACCTCGGCAGCGGTGTCCTCGGCAGGAGCAGCTTCCTCGGCCTTCGGCTTGGCGGCTGGAGCTGCCTTCTTAGCGCCACCTGGGACAGGGGCGCCCTTGCGTGCGCCACCCGGAATCGGCGCGCCCTTGGTTGCCTTCGGAGCCTCAGCCGGAGCCTCGGTTTCCGCAGCAGCTGCTGGCTCTGCCTGCGCAGCCGGCTTAGCGGACTTGGCGCCACCCGGAACCGGAGCGCCCTTCTTCGCGCCACCTGGGGTCGGGGCGCCCTTCTTCGCGCCACCCGGAGTTGGAGCGCCGCCCTTGGCGCCACCTGGGGTCGGGGCACCCTTCTTCGCGCCACCCGGAGTTGGAGCGCCGCCCTTGGCGCCGCCCGGAGTTGGGGCACCGGACTTTGCGCCGCCCGGCTTTGGGGCGCCGCCCTTGGCGCCACCCGGCTTTGGGGCGCCGCCCTTGGCGCCACCCGGAGTCGGAGCGCCGCCCTTGGCGCCACCAGGCTTTGGAGCACCCGACTTAGCGGCAGCGCCTGCGGCTGTACCAGCAGCTGCGGCGCCAGCACCGGCGGCGGCAGCCTTCTCGGCCTTCTTCTTCTCGGCAGCCTCGGCCTTCTTGCGCTTGGCTTCTTCTGCCTCGAGGCGCTGACGCTCTTCCTCTTCAGCCTTCTTCGGATCGACCCAGCCACGCTCTGGCTGCTCAATCCACTCTGGCTCGCGTGCCTGCGGCAGCTCGCCGTCGACCTTCACGGAGTCGCGGAGCATCTGGGCGATGTCCAAAACCTCCGGCTTCTTCTCGTCGTCCTCGATGACGTTGTTGACGCCGTCGTTCATCATCGTCTTACAGAACGGGCAGCCGATGGCAATTGCCTCAGCACCGGTTCCGACAGCCTCTTCGGTGCGGTTGACGTTGATGCGCTGACCGATGGTCTCTTCCATCCACATACGCGCGCCACCAGCACCACAGCAGAAGCCGGTGTTCTTGTTACGCGGCATCTCGACGAGGTTAGCGCCGGATGCACCAATCAGCTCACGTGGAGCCTCGAAGACCTTGTTGTGGCGGCCCAAGAAGCACGGGTCGTGGTAGGTGACTTGGCGGCCCTGACCGGAAGCAACCGGCTGGAGGCGGTTAGCGCGAACCAGCTTGTTCAGCAGCTGGGTGTGGTGGACGACCTCGTACTGCCCGCCCAGCTCCGGGTACTCGTTCTTGAAGGTGTTGAAGCAGTGTGCACAGGTAACGACAATCTTGCGCTGCTTCGGCGGCACACCATCGAAGACCTCGTCGAGCTGCTCGATGTTCTGCTCAGCCAGCATCTGGAAGAGGAACTCGTTACCAGCACGGCGAGCGGAGTCACCAGTACAACCCTCAGCTTGGGAGAGCACAGCGTACTTCACACCGGCGGTGTAAAGCATCTCTGCAACAGCCTTGGTGGTCTTCTTCGCATTGTCGTCGTAAGCACCGGCACAACCGACCCAGAACAGGTACTCGGTGTCGTCGAAGCTCTCGACATCCTCGCCCCAAATCGGGACGACGACGCCTTCCTTGCGGACCTCGTTGATCCAGTCGGCACGAGTGGAAGCGTTCTGGCCCCACGGGTTGCCCTTGGTCTCGAGGTTCTTGAACAGGCCAGCCAGCTCGGTCGGGAAGTCCGACTCAACCAGAACCTGGTAGCGGCGCATATCGACGATGTGGTCGATGTGCTCAATGTCAACCGGGCACTGCTCGACACAGGCACCACAGTTGGTACAGGACCACAGGACATCCTGGTCGATGATGCCCTCGTCGCCGTCGCCAACCAGCGGCTTGGTCAGCAGTGCGGCGCCAGCGCCTTCGCCCTCGCGAGCGGTCTCGCTAGTCTCGCCAGCCAGTAGGTACGGGGCAGAGGCGTAAGCGTGGTCACGCAGCTGGTTAACCAGCAGCTTCGGCGACAGCGGCTTGGAAGTGTTCCATGCTGGGCACTGCTCCTGGCAGCGACCACACTCAGTACAAGAGGTGAAGTCCAGCAGAGCCTTCCAGGAGTGGTCGGTGACCACACCGGTACCCATGGAGTCAACTTCTGGGTCAGCCTCTTCCAGGTTCAGAATCTCGCCATTGGAGGTCATCGGCTTAGCGCCAGCGAGGGCGTTGTAGCCATCAGCGTTGCGCTTGAGCAGGATGTTGGCGAACGCCAAGAAGCGGTGCCATGCGACACCCCAAGTCAGGTTGCGACCAACAACGAAGAGCCAGACCATACCGGACAGCAGCTTAATCAGCGCGAAGATGGACACCATGACTTCGGAGGCCGGCAGGACCTGTGCGATACCACCGGTGACGAAGTTCGCCCAGTTCCAGACCTCTGGCCCCGTCTGTCCGTGCTCGCCGTAAGTAGCCAGCTTGGCCGCCTTAACGAACATCATGCCCAGACCCTCGATGAGGACGACAGCCTCAACGAAGTAGGCAGCGCCAGCGTTCGAGCCGTAGAAGCGGCTCAGGCGCTCCTTGCCCAGGTTGGTCTGACGGACGATAATCAGCGCCAGGATGCCCAGGGTGGTGCCCAGGCCGAGCAGTTCGTCGATGAAGTGCCAGGCAGTCAGGTTCCGAAGGATTGGCCAACCACCGGCTGGCCAGAAGGTCTGAATGTAGGCCTCGAACCAGACCAGCGATCCGAGGAGGAAGCCGACCATGACGAACCAGTGAGCTACTGCAACGCCTGGCTTCTTGGCCATCTTGGTGTGACCGATGATCTCGCGGATCATGGTCCAAATACGGGTTCCCCATTCACCGGTGTGACCGTACGTCTTTTGGCCCACCATGATGGTCTTCACCATGTGGGTGAATCCCTTGATAAAGATGAACCAGCAGGGCAGGGACAACAGGACGCCAATAACGCCGACGGCCACGGTGAATCCGGTAGATTCCGGGATTCCCGTGTCAGCCGTCGCCGCGGCGAGGTTGAGCACGCTCATAATGTTCCTTCTAGGCTGGCTCAGCCAGAGTGATGGCTGAGTGAAAATAGTTCTCTTGTGAGTTCTATCACGAGCCGCGGATGCTTACCTAACTAACGTGAAAAATAGTGCTGAATTCATGGATACATGGTGTAACCAGTGGTTATTTGGGGAATTACGCAAAAAAATCGTTGTTTTATTCGAGAGGGGTTTGTGAGGGGTAACGCCTACGCTTGACGACGGCGCGCGCGGCACTTTCGTCGTCAAGCATTTATAGGCGGAAGTGGTGACGGCGCTGCGGGTGGGGAACTACTGGGTGCCGCCGATTCGATGTTTTGCGGACGTATTGCGGGGGTAGTGCTGGAGTGCAGGGGCGGAGCTGTGTTGCGAGGCGGAGAGGGGTTTCGGTGGCGTGTTGGCCTTTGAAAATTGATTGAAGCAGACATGTATTCACATGCGTTACATTCTTAACAAAAATAACAATAGTTACTTCTGAACCTGTGTTTTGGTAGATAGTTCGCTATTGGGGCCCAGGATTTTCTGGCAGTTAACGAAAAAGTCATTAAATGTAACTGACTTTTATGAATCCCAAGTGGATTTAAAAGCCTCTATGTCCGCAATTTACCTGGTAATCGGCGTGTCAATTCGGTGGTGAGGAGAGTGTCTAGTCACCCCCGGAACAATTCTTATGTAGGCGCTATTTTGTGTAACACCTAGTATTAGCAGCGTGATACTGCGGATTTATCCGCCTGATTCTAAATGGCATGTGGGTTATGGATTTCTCAGTGCCACTTTTTCTTGAAAGGGGCTTTAATGGCGCGATCTTTCCGTGCAATCGCTATGGCTGGGGTCGGCCTTATTCTTACTGCGAGTGCGGTCTTTAGCTCGGGTGCAGTGGCAAACGCCAATCCGGTCAGTGCGGTCGCAGTCAAGGCGTTCAATAGCTCGCTTATGACTCCAGTGGTGGTTTCCCCGGTCGGACGTGCAGCTGCGGAGACTGCGCTACTTGATCCTCAGGTGCCGATTATTGTGCTCGGAGCCCGTCTCAATCCCGACTGCAGTGCTCCTGCTGTCTTGACGTCCCGATTGGAAACTGCACGTTCGCTGGCGCTGCGTCATCCACTTAACCGGGTCATCGTCACAGGTGGTCGTACTCAGCCGGATTGCCAGACTGAGGCTGAGTACATGCGTGATGCGCTTGCATCTATGGGGGTATGGAAGCGACGTATCACGATGGAAACAAACTCAGATTCCACTGTTGAAAATGCGGCTGGCACTGCACACCTTGTGGAATCGGGAACACGTGGCGTTCGTGCTGCTGTCATTGTGACTTCTCCAACGCACACACCGCGCGCACGAGACACCTATTCTGCCGCCGACAACTCAGCTCTGTGGCTGGCCGTCCCGTCGACTGTGAACTAACCACTAGTCGCATACGGCCAGCGGTTTACGCGGCCAGCGGCTGGCGGGAAGGTCAGTCGGCTGGTCTATTGAATCAGAAAATGCGAAAGGCACCCTCGCAGGGAGGGCGCCTTTCGCGTTTTCTGGAGGCGGGTGATCTCCGGAAAAGCCTAGGAATTAGTGAAGTTTGCCTCGCGCTTTTCGGTGAAAGCGGCCATGCCTTCCTTCTGGTCATTAGAGGAGAACAGGGAGTGGAAGGTGCGACGCTCAAAGAGCAGTCCCTGCGAGAGTGTCATTTCGTAGGCCTGGTTGATCTGTTCCTTAATTTGGGTGGTAGCAACCAGAGACTTCGACGCAATGGTGCCTGCGACCTTGAGGGCCTCGTCGAGAAGCGCTTCCGGTTCGACCACGCGGGCGACCAGGCCTGCGCACTCGGCTTCTTCGGCGCCCATCATGCGGCCGGTGAGACACATCTCCATTGCCTTAGCCTTGCCGATTGCGCGGGTGAGGCGCTGCGAGCCGCCCATACCCGGAGAGATGCCGAGGTTCACCTCAGGCTGGCCGAACTTGGCCTTGGTGCCGGCGATGATGAAGTCCGCCATCATGGCGACCTCGCAGCCACCGCCCAGTGCGTAGCCGTTGACGGCGGCGATAACTGGGGTGCGGACGGAGGTCAGAACATCCCAACGTGCGAACCAGTCGGAGACGTACATCTCGGTTCCGGACTTGTCCGCCATCTCCTTAATGTCCGCACCCGCGGCAAACGCCTTTTCGGAGCCAGTGATGATAATTGCGCCAATGCCTGCATCGTTGTCGAAGTCGGTGGCTGCTGCGCCGATCTCTTCCATGGTCTTGTGATTGAGGGCGTTCAGCGCCTTCGGGCGGTTCAGGGTAATAATGCCGACGCGACCGCGGATTTCGGTGAGGATGTTTTCGTAGGTGGTCATCAAATGCTCCTTCGTGATGGCTTAATTTTTGGTGAAAGCCGGATGCGTAGCCAGCACTTCATAATCTGAAGAATTTGGCTGCGGATTGAAAAGTCTTTCCTGTGTGTGAGGGTACCTGGGGCGGCGGGTGTCGTCAGCCTGTTTGAGCTTCTGGCAGGACTCGACCAGGTGCCAGAAACAGGGGGCTCTCGTCGTTGCATTCTGGCCGAAGCCAAAGGATAGAACAGGCTTTCCGACGCGAGTTTTTGCGGTTTTACCGGCTTAACCCCGCTGTCTTTAGATTCTCCGATAAAACAGCCCTGTATGTGGTGAAATACAAGGAGTGCTAGCTCGGTAAGCGGGTGGGCCGATAGGAAAGGAAATACCTGATGACCGATCAGAACTCGTCTGATTACAATAACGACAGCTACAAGGCTGGAAACCACAGCAACGGCGGTGGCGGTCAGAACAACCCGTACAGTGGATCGGCGAATGGTGCCGGAGCTGGGGGACGGTCGTACGACGCATGGTCGCAGCCGGGCAACTACAACTACGGGACTGGTAATAATGCGGGTGCCCCAGGCGTAGCAGGTGCCGGAGCCGGTGCTAGCAGCGGATATCAAACTGGGGCTAACGGCCAGTATGGGCAGGCAACGGGATTTCAAGCGTCAACTGTAAAAGCTGAGTCGCGTGGATTTTTCCAAGCGCTTTTTGACTTCAGCTTTTCCAGCTTTATCACCATCCAGTTTGCCAAGTTTATCTACATCATCAATATCGCAATCGCTGCGTTGATCTATTTTGTCTTCGTCATCGCAGGTTTTTCCGGGATGGGTGAAGATGTTGGAGCCGGTATCCTGTTTGGATTTGGAATCCTGTTGTTTGGCTGGATTCCTGCGCTACTTCAAATCGTCTCAGTTCGGTTGGCGCTTGAAGGTATGATTGCAGTGATTCGAATCGCACAGAATACCGCAGCTATTCGTGAGGCTACTGCAGGAAAGTAACCTCTCGGCCTGCTGATAAAAGCCGAACTAGTGCATCTACTTGGAAGAGTTAGGTAGGAGTTCTAGCTCGGCTTTTTATTTGCGGCGGGATATTATTTAGTAACTCGCGTTAAAGAACGGTGTGAAATGGGCGTTGAGCGAATGAAATGTCAGACTGGCCAGGATACTGGTATAAAGCCGAAGAAAACTTTCAAGACCGGGCTATTAGTTTCTTCCACGACGTTGTTACTTGCAATGGGCCTTGCTGGCTGTGGGTTGGATGGCGTCAAGTCCGCGATGGGCGGTGTGCAGGATGCGGTGGGGCTAAGTACTGACCGCGAAGCCGGCTCGGAGGCGTCCAGTAGCGAAACTACGACCAGTATTGCCAGCACTCGTATGCCGAATCCGACCATCGAATCCGATGTCCCTGAGACAAATGTGGCAGATTCTGACAGCGATGTTAAAGGTCCAGGTCACGAGTCAAGCACTCTAATGGGGAAAAAGAGCACTAACGAGCGAATTTACCGCAAGAGCGAGGGGTGGGAGTTTCTGGAGTATCCGCCATACGTTATGCCGGGTGGGCGTTTCGTGGTCGAGTCGGCTGATGGATCGCGTAGCCAATGCTCATTTGGGTGGTGGGTTTACAACCAAGATGAGCCAAGCCGGCACTATGTGACCAGCGCTGGGCACTGTGGGGAAAAGGGTGACCAAGTTTATATCCAGGACAACAGTGGTCGGTATCAAAAGGTCGGTGAGTTTGTGTGGAGCGCTTTCGACACCGAAAATCGCAGTAGCCCTATAGATCATGCCCTAATTGAGCTAACCGTTAGTCCTCAGAGTGTGGAAGGGACCCCAGCAGTTCAAAATCTGAAATTGGTGGGTTGGGCGAGTGCCTCATGGTTGGAGGAGGCACAACCGCGAATCTGTCGGCTTGGATATCGAAGCGGACTTTCCTGCGGTTCATACCGCGGCATGGTTGAGAACTATATGTTCAGCTATGACAATATTTCAGACCACGGTGATTCGGGCGGTGCTATTTGGGCGGTATCGCCAGATAATCCAAGGGAAGTTTATGCAGTAGGCATGGCATCTTATGGGTTCGAGGAAGATGCGACTAGTGCCGGGGCATCGTTGCTGGCACCGATAATGGGTGAATTCGACATGACGATTGTTGAGTAGCGGGTTCCTAGGCAAGTAAAGCTAGCTCTCAGCGGTGACCTAAATAGTTTGACCGCCCCGCATTGCTGTATACGGGGCGGTCATTGCTTTTAAAGGTGTTATAGGGTGCTAGCCCCGCTTGCGCAGTGAAATCACCAATGCGGCACTGCCGGTGAGCGCGCCCACAAGGCCGAGTCCCAGGCCCCAGCCGCCAAGCGCGTTGCTCGAATCCTCGCTGGTAGTAGCTGCGGAATGCTCTACGTCGTCCGAGTGGTTATCGCCGTGGTCTGTCTCGCTGGTGCCATGGTTGTGGCTGTGGTCGTGACCGTGGCTATGTTCATCGTCTGCAGACTTCTCAATCAGCTCCACGGTTGGAACCGGGTAGTCACTATCGTGGTCCTTTTCAGCCCAGTTCATAGATCCCTTTTCGCAGGTCTGCAAAGTTGGCACCTCAACCGTCGACGGTTTTGCGTCATCAGCCACCTTCACGCTGAGCGTCAGAGAATCCTTCAGGTCCGATGGCAGTGGGGTCTTCGCAGTGTAGATGACCTTCTGCACCTTTTCATTCTTGCCGGAGCCGGTCGACTCCTTCGTGACATCCCAGTTCGCGTTTACGTTCGGCGTGACCTTTTCGAACTCCTCCGGGATGGTGAACTCGACCTTCGTTGTCGGTGAGCCGTCGCAGCCATGACCGACGCCGAACGCCAGATCCGCGTAACCGCCAATCGGGGCAGACGACGGGGTTGCATGCACATGTGCGGATGCAACGGCGGGGAAGGCGAGGGTCAGCGCGGCGCTTGCCGACGCTACTGCGAGCCCACGGAAAAAGGGGAAATGGTGTCGCTGTGCATTCTGAGGCACGAAAAACTCCTAAATAAGTGGGATGAATTCTTGGCTCAATCGCCCCGTAAGTGGGGATGAGTTAGACATGTATTAGTGGAGCCGCCAGAGCTGATTCGGTGTCAGGCCATGGGGTTAACAAGGGCATGGCCTGTTGATGAGCCGGTGGCTGCAAAACACGTCAGGGGATTAGTCGGTTCGCTTTGCAGGAAAGTTCCCAGGGCTAGTGCTAAGAAATTTCCCCCTGGAGGCTAGGGCCCCGAAGGCGGGGGCCGGAGGCTAGGGGCAGGATTTTGTATGGAAAATTTTTGCTGTCAGACACCGTGGATGATATTCGGACATAGTTTGAAAAAATCTTTTATCGCTCTGACCTGCATTAATGTGAATTATTCTAGAAAAGTTGAGTCGGGTGGGAATAACTTTGCTGTACAGTCCGTTGCACAGCATGACAAACATTGAGTCGGACACGCTCAAGTTTGCTTGACAGATTTTCTACGGCAATGCAGACTTGAGCGCGTAGGACTTAAGGGTAATTCTTTTACTTCTCTAGAAAGGTGTTCATCATGGGACGCGCTGTTGGTATTGACTTGGGTACGACGAACTCCTGTGTCTCCGTCCTTGAGGGCGGCGAGGCGCAGGTGATTGCGAACTCTGAGGGTTCGCGCACCACCCCGTCGGTGGTTGCATTTGCAAAGAATGGTGAGGTCCTGGTTGGCCAGTCCGCTAAGAACCAGGCTGTCACCAACGTTGATCGCACTATTCGTTCGGTCAAGCGCCACATGGGCACTGACTGGGATATCGAGATTGATGACAAGAAGTACACCCCGCAGGAGATTTCCGCTCGTACGCTGATGAAGCTGAAGCGCGACGCTGAGTCTTACCTGGGTGACGACGTCACTGATGCGGTCATTACCGTTCCGGCTTACTTCAACGACGCTGAGCGTCAGGCAACGAAGGAAGCAGGTCAGATTGCTGGCTTGAACGTCCTGCGCATTGTTAACGAGCCGACTGCTGCTGCGCTTGCTTACGGTCTGGAGAAGTCCGACAAGGAGCAGACCATTCTGGTCTTCGACCTCGGTGGCGGTACCTTCGACGTCTCCCTGCTGGAGATCGGCGACGGAGTCGTTGAGGTTCGTGCAACTGCTGGTGACAACAAGCTCGGTGGCGATGACTGGGATCAGCGCATCGTTGACTGGTTGGTCGAGAAGTTCCAGTCCAGCAACGGCATTGACCTGACCAAGGACAAGATGGCTCTGCAGCGTCTGCGTGAGGCTGCTGAGAAGGCCAAGATTGAGCTGTCCTCCTCGCAGCAGGCATCCATCAACCTGCCGTACATCACTGTTGACTCTGACAAGAACCCGCTGTTCCTGGACGAGACCCTGTCCCGTACTGAGTTCCAGCGCATCACCTCCGATCTGCTTGACCGCACCCGTAAGCCGTTCCAGCAGGTCATTGCTGACGCCGATGTTCCGGTTTCCGATATTGACCACGTTGTGCTGGTCGGTGGTTCCACCCGTATGCCGGCAGTCTCTGAACTGGTCAAGGAACTGACCGGTGGTCGTGAGCCGAACAAGGGCGTTAACCCGGACGAGGTTGTCGCAGTTGGTGCTGCTCTGCAGGCCGGCGTTCTGCGCGGCGAGGTCAAGGACGTGCTGCTGCTCGACGTCACCCCGCTGTCTCTGGGTATTGAGACCAAGGGTGGTGTCATGACCAAGCTGATTGAGCGCAACACCACTATCCCGACCAAGCGTTCGGAGACCTTCACCACCGCTGAGGACAACCAGCCGAGTGTTCAGATTCAGGTCTTCCAGGGTGAGCGCGAGATGGCTGCAGCCAACAAGCTGCTGGGTTCCTTCGAGCTGGGCGGAATCGCTCCGGCACCGCGTGGCGTCCCGCAGATTGAGGTCACCTTCGACATTGACGCCAACGGCATTGTCCACGTCACCGCTAAGGACAAGGGCACTGGTAAGGAAAACAAGATCACCATCCAGGAAGGCTCCGGCCTCTCCAAGGAGGAGATCGATCAGATGATTAAGGATGCTGAGAAGCACGCTGACGAGGACAAGAAGCGCCGCGAGGAGCAGGAAGTCCGCAACTCGGCTGAGTCCATGGCTTACCAGACCCGCAAGTTCGCATCCGAAAACGAGGACAAGGTCTCCCAGGACATCCGCGACCGCGTTGAAGAGGCTGCCAAGGAAGTCGACGAGGCTCTGAAGGGCTCCGACATCGAGGCCATCAAGTCTGCCGTCGAGAAGCTGTCCACTGAGAGCCAGGAGATGGGTAAGGCCATCTACGAGGCTCAGGCAGCTGAGGGCGCAACCGCAGCCGAGGGTGCTGAGGCCGCTGACGCTGACGACAATGTCGTTGACGCTGAGGTTGTCGACGAAGACGAGAAGGACAAGTAAAAATGACTGACCAGGATCAGGGAAACCAGCCCACCCCGGAGGAGCCGGCCAACCTGGCCGATCAGGTCAATGAGGTCTTCGAGCAGGCCAAGCTTGACGACGACGTGGAGCCGGCGACCGAAAATGCCGCCGGTGACACTGCAGCGGAGGAAGTCGCAGACCCTGTGGCAGCCATCCAGCGTGAGCTGGATGAGCGCACAGAGGATTTGCAGCGCCTGTCGGCGGAGTTCACAAACTACCGTCGTCGAGTCGACCGAGACCGTGAGGCCGAGCGCGTACAGGCAAAGGCTAAGCTGGCCGGAGAACTGCTGGTTTTGGCCGATGACCTCGACCGCGCTGAGGAACACGGCGACTTGGCAGACGGTACCCCGCTAAAGGCATTCGCGGATAAGTTTCGTAGCGTGCTGACCGCACAGGGCGTTGAGGCATTTGGTGTTGCAGGCGAGGAGTTCGACCCGGACATCCACGAGGCTGTCCAGGATCTCTCCGAAGGGGATGACAAGGTTCTAGCCAATGTGCTGCGCAAGGGCTACCGCATTAATGACCGTGTCATTCGTACGGCGATGGTAATCATCGGCGATCCGCAGTAGCGGAGACACAAGTGACGCAGATTTCTTCGAATTAGTTTTTCTGAAAGGAGGAGATGCACCATGACTCAACGGGAATGGGCAGATAAGGACTATTACGCTGACTTGGGCGTCTCTAAGTCTGCGTCACTCGACGAGATTAAAAAGGCCTACCGCAAGCTAGCCCGGGAGAACCACCCGGATAAGAACCCGGGCAACAAGGTCGCCGAGGATAAGTTCAAGCGAATCTCCGAGGCATACTCGGTGGTGGGTGACGAGGACAAACGCCGTGAATACGATGAGCTGCGGGCAGCTCTCGCAGGCGGTTTCCGATTCCCGGGCGCCGGAGGCTCCGGTGGTGCCGGTGCGGCCGGTAGGCGTGGTTTCGACTTCGATGTGTCGGATCTCTTTGGTGGAGGCACCGGATTCGGTGGCACCGCTGGCGGTGCAGGTGGCCTAGGTGACTTCCTGGGTGGCTTCGTAAACCGCAATGGTGGTGCTGGCGGGGCCGGACGACAGAAGGCTCGCCGTGGCGCGGACGTGGAGACAGAAATTACGCTCGATTTCCGCGAGGCCGCCCAAGGCGTCACCATCCCGTTGCAGCTCACCAACCCGTCGCCATGCACGAACTGCAATGGTTCGGGTGCGGCACCGGGAACCTCGCCGGTGACCTGTACGACCTGTCAGGGTTCGGGATATGTCAAGGAGCAAAAGGGTGCTTTTGGCTTCTCCAGCCCGTGCTCGGACTGTGGTGCCCAGGGCACACGCATCGAAAACCCCTGCTCGCAGTGTAACGGCACTGGCGTGACCACCCGCCGTCGTACCATTACCGTCCGCGTCCCCGCGGGCGTGGTGGACGGTCAGAAGGTTCGTCTTGCAGGCCAAGGTGAAGCGGGACTGCGGGGACGGCCGGCCGGTGATCTCTTTGTCACGGTCCACGTTCGCCCAGATGAAGTCTTCACCCGCAGCGGCAACGACCTTGAAGTCACGGTGCCGGTGAGCTTCGGCGAGCTCGCACTCGGCGGCACGATTACCGTACCGACGCTAGGTGACAAGATTCGCGTGCGCGTCCCAGCTGGTACAGCCGATGGTCGAACGCTGAGGGTGCGCGGTCGGGGTATCCCGAAGCGCAATGGCACTCCGGGCGACCTGCTGGTAACCGTGCGTGTGAAGGTGCCGACCAACTTGGATGACAATGCCACTTCGGCATTGCGCTCCTACGTCGAGGCGGAGCGTGCCAGCGGGTTCAATCCTCGTGAGGGTTGGGCGGGTGCGAAGTAATGTCGGACAACACTGAGGTCTATGTCATATCCGTAGCCGCGAATCTCGCCGGCATGCATGCGCAGACGCTGCGTAATTATGACCGACTCGGGTTGGTAACTCCGCAGCGCACCTCCGGCGGAGGTCGGCGCTACACTAAACGCGATGTGGCGCTGCTGCGTGAGATTCAGCGCCTGAGCCAGGAAGACGGCGTCAACCTGGCTGGTATTAAGGCCATCATTGACCTGACTGAGCGAGTGGATTCGCTCGAGCAGGAAAATGCAGAACTGCGAGAGCAGCTCTATCAGGCAAAGGCACAGGCTCGCCGTTCGCGTGGTGAACTGGTTCACGTCCCACGCTCTACGGCAGTGGTGATGTGGGAGCCACGCACGCGGCGCAGGCACAGAGATGACCGTGGCGGGGAAGGATAACCCACACGGATGGTTGAACGGACTAAGCAGCTTTGGCTGGTTAGTCCGTTTTTCTTAGCTTGCTAACCGGAGCCGTCGATTAGCAATCAGTTGAACTGAGCCATCGTCAGCTATCAGTTAGCCACCGAGTGGTCTCGCGGGTGAAAACTTCATCGTCAAAGTAATGCTCTATGTGGGGATTGCCCTGGACATACCGGTATTTTTCGGGAATATCCTGCACGGGGGTGACCATGAAATCAGCCAGGCCCTGCATGGATGGGCCACGCTCGCTTAGGTCGAGTGTGTACGCGCCGAAATCTTTATCAGCTGGGTTCTTTCCGTGAACCCCGAGTTCGGCAGGAATGCGAATGGGGTCCATCGGGGACGTAGCCACCGCTACACGGTGGCTATTTTCATATCCGGGTCGGACGGTGCCGTCCGGCTTGAGTAGCTTCATGTCCTTTGCGTGCCCAAGTCCAGGGCCAACACCTGGCGGAGCTACGAGCAGCACCTTATCCGCGTAAAGACCACTACCAAGGGAGGCCTGTGACACCACCGTTGCCCCGTAACTATAGCCAGCGACAATATGCCGTTGGGTAGGAGACTTGGCAGGAGGATGAGCCGAGGTTTGATTAGCGGCGTTGCTTGGATTACCTGGGGCTTCCTGATTCGAAGACGTGCCGTGGGCAGTAGCGCCACCGGCAATCGCAGTGTCACCACTGTCCACACCACCGGAACGCTCAATCAAACCAGCTTGCAAGTGCTGCAGTCGCTCTGCGGCAAAGTCGTGATACTCGGTGCGCATGGCCTCATGGAGGTCGGGCGGCGCGTCGTAGGAAAATAACACCACCGCTACATTCTCCGGATCCTCACCGCTGGCGCGGAAGGTCGCGGCTACGCGCTCAAACTGCCTGTTAGCGTCTTCCGCGCTAGAGCTGGTGCCGGGGACGAGAGTAATCACAGTCGATGCTCGCTCAACGTCACCGAAGGCGATGGCAGAATGTCCAGGTGAGGACTCCAGTAGTTGTCCGGGAGGCAGACCCAAAGTGCGGGCGTAAGCGGAGATAGTGGCATCTACCTCCGATAGCGGTCTGCTCGAATACGCCCCAGCCAATTCGCTCTCAACTTCCAAGTCTCCATCGCGGCTGATACCAGTGTCGATAATGCTGCCAGTACCACTGCCAGCCTGGGATGACTGCACTCTATCCGAGCCACTAACTTCTCCTGCCACCAGCGGTGACAGAGTTGAGATTGCGGCCGCTGCCTTCTCATCGAGTCGGTTGAGCTCAGCCAAAGCCGATTGAATCCGGCGCTGCGAGGTTGCGCACCATTCGGCCACGGTAAAAGGTCCGGCAGGAATTTTGGGATGAGCGAGGCTCCGCACAATCGTAGACAGCATGCCCTCCGGCGGAGTCACCGCACCAGAAACTAGGTTGACCTGTAACCCCAGGTTGGTTGCCTGGTTTACCGCGTCGGTAAGTTCGCGGATGACGTCGTTAAGCATGGCTGCGGTGTCACTGCAGCAGGCGGCGAGACGTTCGAGTGCGACGCTGCTTCGGCGCAGCCGTGTGGAGCTGTGGGTGACGGAGACCTCGGCGGCGCTGCGATTGTCGCCGGCGAAGTCGTCCTCCGAAAGCGCATCGAGTGCGCCCTGGGAACTGTCGGCGGAATCGGTGAGGGCGCGCGCCCCGGAACGCAGCACCCGGGAGAGGCTGTTCAGTGGATCCACGCGCCATAGCAACGCTTCACCTACCGTGACCATGACAGCCTTTCCAAGGCGCGGGACTGGGTGTGTTCATGGGCGAGAGCGTTGGTCGCGAGGGTATCGGCGGCCTGCGCAATAACGTCGATGTTTGTGCACGCGGCAAGTAACGATTCCGACCACTTCCCACAGGTAGTGGAGGCGGCGGGAACAATGCGTGAGCCGGGCAGGGCAGAGGCGAGGTCGGCGCTATCCGGGGCAGCTGCCACGATGGTGGAAATTCCATCAACACGACTGGAAAGCTGCTGGTAGGAGCGACTTAAGGCGGATAGTTGAGCAGGATTGACGGTGATGTGTTCGGCCATGTTTTTGATTCTGCTGGGTGCCGGAAGCTAGCGGAAGAGCATCTTCAGGGAACTGTGGATAACTAGGAGGGGCAGCAACGCATGGCGATGTGCTGTGGATAACTTCACGGCAGTCAATCCGGGGGAGCCGGTAACATTTAGGCATGCGTATTGCACTGGCTCAGTTGGAATTGTCAGCATCGGTTGAAGAAAATCTAGACGCAGTGAAGGAGACCATCGCGCGAGCGGTACAGGAAAATGCCGATTTGGTGGTCTTCCCCGAGGCCACGATGAAGGCGTTCAATTCCGGTCGCCTTGACGTGGTGGCGGAGTCCAGCAGCGATAAGTTCGTAGCGGAGGTCTCGCAGGCCGCACACGATGCCGGAATCAGCGTGGTGGTCGGCATGTTCCGCCCGGCAGATGAAGTGGAGCGCGACGGTAAGACGATGCACCGAGTCTTCAATTCGCTGCTTCTGGCTTGGCGTGATGAGGACGGCCCCGGTGTCGAGTTCTACGATAAGCTCCACCTCTTCGACGCTTTCGGGTTCCGCGAATCCGATACCGTCGCGCCGGGCAACGCGCACGTGGTCTGTGACGTCCCGCTTGCCGACGGCTCGTCGGTCGCCCTCGGTCTTGCGACATGTTTCGACATCCGATTTCCTGAGCAATTCATTCAACTGGCCAACCTGGGCGCAGAGGTCATCGTGCTGCCCGCTTCGTGGAATGACGGCCCGGGCAAGGTGGCGCAGTGGCAGACCCTGGTTTCGGCACGTGCCTTGGACAGCACTTGCGTGATCGCGGCCGTTGATGCGGCGCGGCCTGGTGGGGCTAAGGCCGCGGGTAAGGATGAGGGGCCTACCGGTGCGGGGCACTCTATGTTGGTCAATGCGGACGGTGGGGTTATTGCTTCGGCGGGCTACGGTCCGCAGCTACTCGTGGCTGATGTGGATGTGGCGGAGGTGGAACGGATTCGCCGCTCGATTCCGGTGCTGGAAATTCGCGACCAGGGCTAGCTGAGGGGAGAGGAAGAGGGGCGAGCCGAGCTGAAAGCAGGGGGTGGGGGAGCGAAGAGAGCGGGTATTTAGCCGACAGTTCTACCGATTCGGGCGAAGTCCTTTATATTTCTAATCATGCTGCTCCACATCCTCTGGGTCATTGGAATTACGGCCGAAGGCGTCACCGGTGCGCTGGCGGCCGGTCGAATGCGCATGGACCTCTTTGGAGTCTCAACAATTGCGTGCATGACTGCCATCGGCGGTGGCACCCTGCGAGATGTCATTCTCGGTCACTATCCGCTGGTGTGGGTCGCTAGTCCGCAATATTTGCTGGTTATCGTGGGGGCGGCGCTTATTACGGTGCTGATGGCCGACTTCCTGATGAAGCACTTCCGGGTGGTGTTCCTGGTAGCCGACGCGATTGGTCTTTCGGCATTTTCTATCATTGGTGCCCGCGTGGCCATGGAGATGGGGCACGGTGTCATCATCGCGATTGTGGGTGCCGTTCTTACCGGTGCATTTGGTGGTGTGCTCCGCGACCTGATGTGTGACCGCGTTCCGCTGGTCTTCCAAAAGGAGCTCTACGCGTCCATCGCAGTTGTCGCGGCGACGCTTTACTACGTGCTCGACATGGTTGGCCTGCACGAGAACATCAACATCATCTGCGCTGTGCTGTCCGCGCTGTTTATTCGACTAGCGGCAATTTGGCGCGGCTGGTCGCTACCGGTATTTGATTATCAAGGGCGCGATTAAAAAAAACTCCCGCACCCAAAAAACCTGGTGTGGGAGTCTTTAGTTGCACTAGGCGCTACCTAGAAGCGCGCACAAGCGCAGATGCAAAGCGGACGATTAGGAAATCGAAGCCTCGTAGATGCCCTTGACGGAGTCAGCCATGGTTGCGTTGAAGTCTTCGTCGGACTGCTGAGCAGACAGGCCCTCAGACAGTGCGCGGGAGAAGGAAGCAATCATGCCGTGGTTGCGGGACAGGCGCTCGTTGGCGTCCTCGCGCTCATAGCCACCGGATAGTGCGACAACGCGCATGACCTTCGGATGGTCAATCAGCGGCTTGTACAGGTCATCCTTGGTCGGGATGGAAACCTTAATCATGACCTTCTGATCATCAGCCAGATCATCCAGGCCAGCGAGCAGCTCGCGCAGGACGATGTCCTCAGCCTCTGCCTTGTCAGCAGCGTTGATGTCGACCTCCGGCTCCAGAATTGGAACCAGACCGTGGGACAGAACCTGCTTGCCGAACTCGAACTGCTGAGCGATGTTGGCCTTGATGCCCTCTTCGTTTGCCTCAGCAATGAAGGAGCGCATCTTGGTGCCGAAAATGCCCTTAGCGACACCGCGCTCCAGCAGCTCATCCAGGCCCGGGCACGGCTTCATAAGCTGAACGCCGTTCTCCTTGTCGGCGAGGCCCTTGTCAGTCTTCAGGAACGGGACGATGCCCTTCTTTTCCCACAGGTACTGAGCGGTCGGGATTCCCTCAATGTCGCGATCCATGGTCTGCTCGAAGAGAATCGCACCAATGATCTGCTCAGAGCTGAAGGACGGGGAAGTGATAATGCGGGTACGCATCTCGTGAACCAGGTCGAACATTTCATCTTCGTTCGAGTACTGATCCTCGTTGATGCCGTACAGGCGCAGAGCCTTCGGGGTCGATCCACCGGACTGGTCGAGAGCGGCGATGAAGCCCTTGCCCTCAGTCATCTGACGTGCCTGCTCGATGTTCATTCGAGTCCTTTCGTGAGAATGAAGGAATGTCACCTACTAGGGTAACCAAAACAGTATGAGTGCGCTGCCCGCCCATCACTCACATGGGGGAAGTAGAATCCGGCGGGAGTGTGCTGGTGAGGGCGTCGGACGGTGTATTGGAGGGCGTTCGCACGTGGTTTCTGGAACTTTCCGACACTTTCTAGTGCTGTCCGGCCCGTTATTGCGCCTAACGACGCGTTACGACGCTAGCGAGTTCCACCACTTCTGCAATAGGTGTGGTGTGAATCACAGTGGGAATTGGTAAATATTGAAGTTGAGTGGAACAGACTCAAGGCTGAATGCGTTATGGGTAGTGAATGACAAAGTTGAGTCAAAGGGGCGCAAGTTATGAGTTTTACACCAACAACTAAGACTGGAGAAGTTCTCCAGGAAGCTATGAAGGCCGCTACCAGCGCAGGTAATCCGGATATCCGGCCTGGGCACATTCTGGTAGCGCTGCTGGAGCAAAAGGAGGGTATTGCGGCTCCGCTGCTTGAGGCAGCGGGTGTTAATCCTTCCGGGGTTTTGACCCGCGCTAAGGAGCTGGTCGCTGGGTACCCGTCGGCAAGCGGGGCGAATATGGCGAACCCGCAGTTTAATAGGGATGCCGTTAATGCACTGAACGCTGCCGAGGAGCTGGCGGGCGAGCTTGGAGACGAGTATGTCTCCACGGAAATTCTGCTTATCGGTGTAGCAACTGGCCAGTCGGAGGCGGCAACTGTGCTGCAGTCGACGGGCGCTACTGCCGAGGCATTAAAGGGCGCGCTGACTAGCGTGCGTGGATCGAGGAAGGTTACAACGGAAAATCCAGAAGAGCAGTACCAGGCTCTGGAAAAGTATGCGACGGACTTAACCGCGCGGGCGCGTGAGGGCAAGATTGACCCTGTTATCGGCCGCGATGCGGAGATTCGTCGCGTGGTTCAGGTCCTAAGTCGTCGCACCAAGAACAACCCTGTGCTCATTGGTGAGCCGGGCGTTGGTAAGACGGCCATTGTAGAAGGGCTCGCACGCCGAATTGTTGCAGGTGACGTGCCGGAATCCCTGAAGGGTAAGACTCTGATGAGTCTCGATTTGGGTTCCATGGTCGCCGGTGCGAAGTACCGCGGTGAGTTCGAGGAGCGCCTGAAGGCGGTTCTGGACGAGATTAAGGAATCCGACGGTCAGATTATTACCTTCATCGATGAGATTCACACCATCGTTGGCGCTGGTGCCACAGGTGATGGCTCGATGGATGCGGGCAATATGATTAAGCCGATGCTGGCTCGTGGTGAGCTGCGCCTGGTCGGTGCGACGACCCTGGATGAGTACCGCAAGTACATCGAGAAGGATGCTGCGCTGGAACGTCGTTTCCAGCAGGTCTTTGTCGGTGAGCCGAGCGTTGAGGACGCCATTGGTATTCTGCGTGGCCTGAAGGAGCGCTACGAGGTCCACCACGGTGTCCGTATTCAAGACTCCGCGCTGGTGGCTGCGGCAACGCTGTCGGATCGCTACATCACGTCCCGCTTCCTGCCGGATAAGGCCATTGACCTGGTGGATGAGGCCGCATCGCGTCTGCGTATGGAGATTGACTCCTCGCCGGAGGAGATCGACTCTGCGGAACGCATCGTGCGCCGCCTCGAAATCGAGGAAATGGCCCTGGAGAAGGAAACTGACATCGCGTCGAAGGAGCGCCTGGACAAGCTCCGTGAGGAACTTGCAGATGAGCGTGAGAAACTCAACGCTCTGAAGACTCGCTGGCAGAACGAGAAGTCCTCGATTGATGATGTCCGCTCCGTTCGCGAAGAGCTCGATGCCCTGCGCACTGAGTCAGAAAAGGCTGAGCGCGAAGGTGACTACGGGCGCGTCGCAGAGCTGCGTTACGGGCGCATTCCTGAGTTGGAGAAGAAGCTGGAGGCCGCCGAGGAATCGGTCGCTGACGCAGAGGAAAACTCCATGCTGAAGGAGGAGGTCACGCCTCAGGAAGTTGCTGAGGTTGTCTCCGCCTGGACGGGTATCCCGGCTGGCAAGATGATGCAGGGTGAGACCGAGAAGCTACTGGAAATGGAGCTCAACCTCGGCCGTCGCGTCGTTGGACAGAATGCTGCTGTGGAAGCTGTCTCCGATGCCGTCCGTCGTTCGCGTGCGGGTGTTGCCGATCCGAACCGTCCGACTGGTTCCTTCCTGTTCCTCGGTCCAACAGGTGTTGGTAAGACGGAGCTGGCCAAGGCTCTGGCGGAGTTCCTCTTCGACGATGAACGCGCAATGGTTCGCATCGATATGTCCGAGTACGGTGAGAAGCACTCTGTCGCTCGCCTGATTGGTGCCCCTCCTGGATACGTCGGCTACGACGCTGGCGGTCAGCTCACCGAGGCTGTTCGTCGCCGTCCGTACACCGTCGTGCTTTTCGACGAGGTCGAGAAGGCTCATCCGGATGTGTTCGATGTGCTCCTGCAGGTGCTTGATGAAGGTCGCCTGACCGATGGTCAGGGCCGAACCGTGGACTTCCGAAACACGATTCTGATTCTGACCTCCAATCTCGGCGCTGGTGGCACGCATGAGCAGATCATGGATGCAGTCAAGATGGCCTTCAAGCCGGAGTTCATCAACCGTCTTGACGATGTGGTGATCTTCGATCCGCTGACCTCCGAGCAGTTGCGTGGCATTGTGGACATTCAGGTTCGCAACCTGGCGGAGCGTCTGGCTGCACGTCGTCTGGTCCTGGATGTCTCCGATGGGGCGCTGGACTGGCTGTCGGAGCGTGGCTACGACCCGGCTTACGGCGCTCGTCCGTTGCGTCGCCTGGTGCAAAAGGCAATCGGCGATGAGCTGGCACGTCGACTGCTCGCCGGTGATGTCCGCGATGGTGACCGCGTAGAGGTCACGGTTGCTGACGATGGCGAGTCGCTGAAGATTGTCGGCTACGGCGAGGACGGTGCAGCTCGGGTTTAAGGGGTCAAGTTAAGGGCTCAAGTCTAAGAGCGTACCTGCTCGGTGGGCTGTCCGTTTGTTGGGGCGGTTTGGGAAAGTTCTCTCCCGAACCGCCCTTTTGTGTGCTTTCGCGCTTGGATTATGTGGTTCTTGCTTGGATGTGTGGGGCCCTGTTGCATTCTGGTCTCGGCTGATTCTGCCGGTATAGTGCGCACATATGACTAACTTTCAGTGGCGACCAGCGACAGACTCCGACCTACCCTTCATTGCCTGGATGGACGAACTAACGGAGACGTTCGGAGATGAAAGCCAGCCACTGCCGGACGATTATGTAGTCACGAGGCGGCAGTACGTCGACCAGTGGGACGCGCGTCAGGGCGGGGTGATTCTTTTCGCCACATCGCTTGACGACGCTGACCTTGAGTCGCTCAGCGGGGATATGACTCGCACTGACCCATTTGAACCGAGAGTTTCTCGCGAGGTTACTTACAGCGCGGCCACGATTAAGGCGGAATGGTTGGGGCGCGGGGATTCGTCGTCAAGCGAAGAGCGCGAGAGCTATGAAGTGCCGGTGGGGGCGGCCTGGCTGCGTGCGTTTACGCAGGACGATCCGGGGTACGGTTTTGTGGAAAATGGGATTCCTGAGGTAGCGATTGCGCTGCGCCCGGGTGTTGTCGGGCGCAGGCTGTCGCAGCCGATGATTGCGGGGCTTCTTGAGCATGCGCGTGAACTGGGGTATCCGGGGGTTAGTCTGGCTGTCCATGATGCCAACCCGCGGGCTGCGAAGGCGTATGTGAAGGCGGGCTTTGAGCTGGTGGGGCGTTCGAGCTTTCCGGACCATGATGTGATGGTGGTGCGGTTTTAGGCTTTGCGGCGGCGTTGCGGTGCCGGTGATGCGGTGAGGGGGTGTGGGGCGTTATCAGTATGGGCTGCCGGTGATTTTGGGATGTGGGGGTGGGAAGTTCAGGTGCTGGAAGTGCGACAAGATTTCGGAAAAAGATTCGAAAAATTTGATTTAGGGGTTGTGGAGTGCCGAATGGGTGTGCGATAATGTTAGGGAAGGAAATTAGTTAGTCCATTTGGGGATTCGGATTACTAGCGTTCTAAAAGGGGGTGGGGAAATGTCTACACGATCGGCACCAGACAGCAGCGGACCGCTGTCGACATCGCAGGTATTGGATGCGGTTGCGCAGTTTGAGGCTCTCTCAGTAGCTATCGTGGAAAACTTCGAAGTGCTTGCGCCGGATCATGCGCACGACGCCTATAAGTCGATTGAGAAAGCGCGAAAACGACTTGCGGTTATTGATGCGACTTATGTGGAGATTATGAAAGGGCGGATGCCCAGTGCGGAGCATCGAAAGATTGCGTGGCTAGCGCAGGAGATGCGGATCTCGCGAGCAGAAGCGCGGCAGCGTATCAATATTGTCGGGTGTCTGCGTAGGAATGTTGATCCGTTTGCTTCGGCGAATGAGGACGTGCGAATGCCAAACCTTCGTCAGAAAGTTGAGGAAGGTGTTGTCGGTGCGGATGCCGTTGTGAAGATCGACAAAGCCGTTCGTGAGCTGCCGGCAACGGAGCATGCGGAGCTGTCTAGGCTGCTGGACAAGCACATTGCAGATTTGGTGGACAAGGTTCGTGTTGATGATCTCAATCAATTGCCCAATCGCCTGCGGGCGATGCTGGGAGTTGATGATCCGTATACGGATGAGGACCGTGCCCGGAAACGAAGCTTAAAAATCGGTGCTCAGGGGCCGGACGGCATGAGCCGGTTGAGCGGTGTGGTTACGCCTTCGTTTGCGGCGGTGCTCAAAAGGCTGCAGGCGGATCATGCGCGCCCTGGCGGGTTGCTCGAGGAAGGCGCTGATGACGAGCGGAATCCGGAGCAGCGTTTCCATGATGCAGTGGAAGCTGCAGTGAACGGGGGTTTTCAACCAGGCGGTGAGCTTCAGCCGGCACGGGGTACGACATCGGTGGTCACTGTTGCACATATCGCAGATGTGGCAGCGCTAGCTGGAGTCTCCTTGCCTGATGGGGGAAATTTTGTACTTCCCGGATCAGGCAAAGCGGTCTCAGATGCGGGAGTGCGAATTTCCATTAGTCAGGCAGTGCAACAGATGGTTGATAGAAATTCGTTCCTCCAGGTCTTGGGGAATGAGGGGCAGACCTTGTACTTTGGGCGGTCGCGCAGGCTGGGGACTTTGCCGCAGTATCTGGCACTTCTTGGAGAGGAAGGATGCTCCTCCGCGCCGGGCATGGGCACACCGGGGGCCATGTGCGATGTTCACAATGTGCAGTCATGGGCATCCGGTGGTGGTACTGACCTGGATAATCTCACATTGGTGGATCCGGGTACACATCGAAAGATAGATGATGCCCGAGGTGATGGACATGCCTGGTGGACGCTCCGGCCGGATGAGGTACCGGAGGTTCTAGGTGCTGCTGACGAAGGGAACGAAGTCGGCGGGGAGGGCCAGCTAACCTCTACTAGTCGTGTGGTCTGGGTGCCTCCGAAAGACACAGAAGGAAACCGGAAGGTACAATCCAATGAGGATCCCGATGCATTCGATAACCCGGGACGCTGGTTACGTCGTAAAGCGCGAGAGAAACGGGCGGGGGATTCAGCGGATGGCAGTGGCGAGACAGGACAGGATCCCGGTGGGTAGCCGGACCGGGAGGTAGGGGCCCTAGCTTAGAGGCCGATCTTCCGCTTCGTAGTCAGCTTTGCGTTAATGAAGCGGTTGAGGAACGGGGCGCCGACGCTGGCGGCGTAGTACAGCAGTTTCGTCTGCAGGCCGACAGGGAAGTGAACCTTAGTAATATTGCCCTGCTTGTGGTCGATGCAGTCGACGATTGCGCTAGCGACATCATCTGGCGTGATTCGAATACCCATGCGCTTGGTGCCGTCCGTGCTGACGTTCTCGAGCATGGAGGTGTTGACGTAAAGTGGCCAAACTGCCTTGACGTCGATAGCGTAGGGTTCCCACTCGACCTCGAGTGCCTCCGTGATGCCGCGAACAGCGAACTTGGTGGCGGAGTAGGTGGCCATGTCTGGGGTGCCGTAGATTGCTGACGCCGAACAGAGGTTGATTACCTGTCCGCGTGAGCCCTTGAGGTAAGGGAGAGCTGCACGGCAACCGAAGTGGACGCCCTTCACATTGACATCGATAAGGGCATTGTCCTGCTCGTAGGAGCCCTCCTCGAATGGAGTGCCGTAGAGGATACCGGCGTTGTTGATTAACACATCCAGGCGTCCTGCCCTATCCACGAACTGCTTCAGCGCGTCCTCCCACTGCTGCGGATTGGTGACATCGAGAGTGCCAACGACCGCGTTCTGGTGGTCCGCTGCCCATTCCTGGTCACCAGAGATGTCAAAAACTCCTACGGTATAGCCGCGGGTAAGAAGTTTTTCTGCGGTGGCACGGCCGATTCCACGTCCTGCTCCAGAGATGAAAACGGTCAGATGTGCAGCAGTTTCAGACATATTCCCAGTTTAGCCGGGCTTGACTGTGCTTCATTGGGGGATTGCTGAACTCGAACCCCCAAGAGTGTGAGGCGTGTTTCGAGACCTTCCCAAGCGCCTAGTTTTAATAACTTACATATCGCGCTACCTAGTCAATCGATTTAGAATCCGGAATTATGACAACATCCATCTCGGTAAAAGAGCTTCGTGACAAGATTACTGGCGGCGGTCGCATCGTCGTCGTTGACGCACGTTGGTCGCGCGTCAAAAAGCCATATGACTGCTACACCACGGCTCACATCCCACTGGCGGTGTTTTGTGATCCCGAGTTGGATCTAGCAGGTGTTCCCAGTCGAGAAGCTGGTCGCAACCCGCTGCCGGATATCGACCGCGTGCGCGACGCCGTCCGTCGATGGGGAGTCCGCTCGGAGCATCTGGTGATTGTTTACGACGCAGGCGATGGACTGTTCGCTTCCCGCGCCTGGTGGATTCTGCGCTGGGCGGGGCTGGAGAATGTGCGTGTCCTCACCGGTGGGCTGGCTGCTTGGGAAGCAGATGGAAACGAGACCGCGTTCGGACCTGGTAACCTGCCTCGGCCTGGAACGATTGCTGTAAGCGAGAGCAATATGCCTGTCGCTAGTCTCGACGACGTAAGCACCTGGTCTGAGCATGGAATTTTGGTGGATGCGCGTGAGCCCAGCCGCTTCGAAGGTCGTAGTGAGCGAGTCGATCTGCAGGCAGGTCATATCCCGGGTGCCGTGAACCTGGCGGCACGTAGTCTGCAAAATGCCGATGGTTCCTTCCTTCCTGTTGAGCATCTTCGTGAGCGCTTTGCCTCCGTCGGCATCGAAGACGGTAGTAACGTAGCGGTCTACTCCGGTTCCGGTCTTCATTCCTCGCTGTTTATTCAGGCAATGGAAGAAGCGGGTATCACTGGTGCCTCACTGTATGTCGGCGGCTGGTCCCAGTGGGCTGGTGATCCTAGCCTGCCTATCGTCCGTTTCTAGGCGGCTCCAAACTCGCGCGCTTCCGGGCTAGGGATTAGAGGCCCGGAAGCCCATGACGTGCTGTCCATGTGGATATCGCCCCGCGGCGCTACGGTCCGGAAGTTCCCTGCACACCCCGCCTCGGGCATTGGCATTGCGCCAGACGGGGGACGGTATCTTGTCGCTGACCAAATAGAACGGCTTCTGGCTTAAGCTAGGAGATTAATGATTCCCCTAGTATTCACCCTCGCAGCGATCCTCATCATCGCCGCAGTCGCGCTGTTCGCTGTCGACCGCCGCCGTCGCAGCACACGCGAGACTGCTGTGGCGTCTCCGTCATCGTCATCGCTTCACGACGAGCCTTCGGACTCCACCGGCGAAGTGACCGGTGTGGCGGCAGAAGATGTTGTGCCTGAACAGCCGGATTCTTCAGAGTCGAGCAGTTATGAAGCAGCTTCTGTGGTGAAGTCGGATGTCGCAGCTTGCGCTGACTCTGAGGTCATCACTGAGAATGATACTGACGCCGAAGTTGACTCTGAAACTGAGGCTTCGACGGCGGAGTCTGAAACTCCAGCAGGAAACCTGACTTCGACGGAGCCTGGATCTGTTTCGGGAATCGAGGCGGCGGCCCCTGCAGAGGCTTCCGTGCCCGAAGCAACAGAAATCTCGGAATCTTCCGAAGTATCGGAAACAGCAGCTGACCTGGATGGCGAATCGGACGCGACTCTCCGAAGCGGCATGAAGTCTGGCGCAGAGTCAATCGAGTCAGTGGCTACTGAAGATGCCGACACCGCAGATGAGTCCGAGACAGACACCGACTTTGTGCATCCCGACCTTTCCTCGGACGAGACAGATTTAGTGGACGATGACACCAGCGCCACTGCCACCGATGCCAACACCGGAATTGTTGGCGGTACAGAATTCGACGCTGCTCCCAGTGATAATGCCGAGGCTGGCGAAGTGACGCAACCATCCGATTCTGCGCCACACACCCAGGGCATCCAGTCCACGCCACCCACCCAGGCCGCGCAACCGCAGCGCACCCAGCGGCAGCCAGTTTCCCCTGTCCGCCGACGTATCAGCGGTCGCCGGGTGCGTCACTTACGGAAGGCCTGGGCGCAGGAACGCAATTCCGCCTACAACCGTGTGGATCATGAGCTGCCGTCGTACTGGCAGCGTACGCCGGACGGCGATGCCAAGGCCGTGGTCTCCGGTTTCGCCTTTGGCCGCGAAATGCACCTCGCCGATGTCGGTGGCATTACCACCATCGCCATCCGTCGCTCTGTATCGAGCGATGAGGTTTTCGAGCTGCGCCGCAGCGGCGGCACGGAGCTGCCTCACGTAGCCACCGAAGCTGGTCTGGTAGTCGCAGCTACTAATCCAGAGCTCATTCATCGTATCTTCGACGACCGTGCAACCCGCATGCTTGTCGACGTGCACCCGGCCATCACCCGCATGTGGTCAGAAAACTCCTGGTCCTTGGCGCAGCTGATTGATAATTCAGTGCCAGAGGACTGGGACGGTGCACTGGAATCGCTGTCAGACTTCTCCGACATTGCACGCAGGTTGCCACCTGTGCAGGGCGAAACTGTCGCTCCGGACACAAATCAGTGGGATCCCACTCGTCTTCAGCTCACCGAGCAGTCCGTCGACTCTGGTTCTTTAATTTCTGATAGAACCGGGCGTGGGCACTTGCAGGCGGTACCAGACCAGCGTCGCAATGGTTCTGCTAACCACGAATCGCAGGATCACAGCTCACAGAACGGACATGCCCAGAGCCGCAGCGCTCAGAATAGCAAGCAGGATGAGCCGCTGGACGTCGAGGAAATTGTCTACGCAGATTCTCCTTCGTCTTCGTCCGCGGCCACCGCGGGCGCGACAACGGATGGTTCGCAGTGGTCGTCGCAAAGCAATGAACACCCCACGGTAGTGCAGGCAATTGACGGCTCGTCGTGGCGTCCTGCGCGTGATATCCCGCTTGATCCGACGGCACTGCCCTCGCGGTCGATGGCACGAAAGATGGGTGCAAACGTTGGCGAGTCGGAGGATATCGGGGATTCTGATCAGCAGATTCCTGCGCTTGGTGAGGACCCCGAACATAGTCAAATGCGCTCGAGCCAGGGGCGTGTGGTGCGATCAAATGTGAAGCCCGCCAGTATTTTCACCGACGCCGCCCCAGACCCCGACACCAGCGACGACCCCACCGAATCCGTGTCCGAGCAGAGGGGTGCAACCCCTGATTCCTCGGATGAGTAGAGCCAGACATATCCTTGAACACACAGTCGTTTATTTAGGAGACAACCTCAGATGAGCACCCCCACGAGCAATGTCAATCAGGAAAAGCTGCAGCGTTTGGCCGAGCTGGTCAAGGAGCTGGCAGTGGTTCATGGCAAGGTCACGCTGTCGTCTGGACGTGAGGCTGACTACTACGTTGACCTGCGCCGCGCCACCCTGCACCATGAAGCATCGCGCCTGATTGGTTCCCTGCTGCGGGAGCTCACTGCTGACTGGGACTACGCACACGTCGGAGGACTCACGCTCGGTGCTGACCCGGTGGCTACCTCCGTCATGCATGCCGAGGGGCGTCCGATTGATGCCTTCGTGGTGCGCAAGGAAGCCAAGAAGCACGGCATGCAACGCCGCATCGAAGGGCCGGACATCGTGGGCAAGAAGGTCCTGGTTGTCGAGGACACCACCACTACCGGCAACTCGCCACTGACCGCCGTCGCCGCTCTCCGTGAGGCCGGTGCCGAGGTTGTCGGTGTCGCCACTGTGGTTGACCGCGCGACGGGTGCCGACGAGGTCATCAAGGCTGAAGGCCTGGAGTACCGTTACCTGCTTGGTTTGAATGACTTGGGTCTGGCCTAAGAATCTAAGCGCTAGGACTTCCACCGAGCCCCACACCCCTCACCCACGCATCTCATCTACCTAGCCCAGCCACCTCGCCCAGCCCTCACTCAGCCCCACGAAAGAGGAGTATTCCCATGGCTATCAAGCGCGAAGGACTTTTGTCCAAGCTCACCACGACCAAGCTCCCCGGTACCAAGGAAACCGTCGCTGACATGTTTGTGCGTCGCACGGGCGAAGGTCTCGGCGCACTCGTCGGTATCGCTAGCGCGAGCGCCGACACCCGCCGTGCCCCAGAACGTGCTGGCTACATCGCCGCCAGTGCGGTCAACGTTGTCTCCAGCGCCTTCGGCTGGGAGACCCCACGTCGAGTCTCTAAGACTGTCCTCATGCCACTGCTGGCAGCCAACGTTTGGCGTCGTCGCCACGAGACATCTCGCTTCACGACGACCACGCTGCTCATCGGCCTTGCTGGTGGATGGTTGGGCGACTTGATTCTCATGCCGAACAAGCCGAACCTGAACCGCGGATCTGTGCCGTTTGCAGTCAACCAGGTTGCTTACCATGTGTTGTTGTGGCGTGCCGGTGCGCGTATTAGTGCGCTGCGTGCTGCCATCCGCTTCCCGTTGTGGGCTGGGTCGGTGCCGCTGGTGGGGGCTGTAAAACCAGAGGCACTGCCCGCTGCCGTGGGCTACGGCCCGCTGCTGGCTGTGACTTCCACGCTGGCCGATGACCCGGTGCTGCTGGAGGGCGCTGGTGCCCTCGGCGCCGATGAGCAGACCGGCCTGCCGATTGCCGATGCCGCCTACGGCCTTGGACATGGTGGCAACCTGTTCCTTATCTCCGACACGCTACTGATGGCTCGAAAGATGTTTGCGGAGGAGGGCGTCGTCGGCAAGCTTTTGAACGCAGCAGTGATGGACACCTACACCGTGGCGCAGTTGTTCCTGGTCGAGGGGCTGTTGGCTCTTGACCGCGCCTGAGCCCGGGAAGGGGCCGACGGAGTGGTTTGAGGCTCGTGTCGGGGTGGGGCCGTGGGATCAGGAGCACCCGAACGAGCCCCGACCGACCGGCCCTGAATACGACGAGCAGCTGCTGGATGAGGGCGACCGACGCAATGTCGTCGACGCCTACCGCTACTGGTCGATGGAGGCCATTGTCGCGGAGCTGGATAAGCGTCGCCATCCGCTGCACATCGCTATCGAGAATTTTGAGAACGACTCCAACATCGGCACCGTGGTGCGCACCGCAAATGCCTTCCTGGTGGAGGCCGTGCACATCGTGGGGCGTAAGCGCTGGAACCGGCGCGGCGCGATGGTGACTGACCGCTACCAGCACTTGCTGCACCACGAGACGGTGGCGGAGGTCATCAGTTGGGCGCGCGAGCACGACCTGACTGTGGTGGCCGTGGACAATATCCCAGGCTCTGTGCCCATTGAAACCGTTGAGTTGCCCGAGCGTTGTCTTTTGCTCTTTGGCCAGGAGGGGCCGGGAGTGACTGAAGAAGCACAACAGGCGGCGGATCTGACGGTGTCGATTGCTCAATTTGGATCCACACGTTCGATAAACGCGGGGGTAGCGGCGGGTATTGTCATGCACTCTTGGATTCGTACTCATGCAGATATCACCACAGCCTGGTAATTGTCTGCTTAAGTGTTTTAATTCGAAAGGCTGTTTTAAAGCTGTTCCAAAGCTGTTTTAAGGAGAGCCAGTGGTTCTAAAAATGTCGCGTCCGGAGGCCGAAACGTGGGCCTATCGTGCGGACGTGGCTGAGCAGGCTATTCGCAACCGTCATGCGGCGAAGCTCTGGGGACTCCCGGGCACGAATCTGGCAATGGCTTCCTGGCCAGCGCCGCTGCGGCACAAAGTCTTCATCAACTGGCATTACTGGTGGCAGGCACAATATCTCGACTGCCTGGTGGATGCGGCCAAGCGGGTGCCCTCCAAAGAGAAGTATCGTGCCATCCGCCAGACCACGCGGGGGATTCGCATTCGCAATCTCACGCTGCTGACTAAGAACAAGTACTACGACGATCGCGCGTGGATGACGCTGGCGCTCGGGCGTGCCGACGGCGCCCTCGGTGCGTCGGTGCCCAAGAAGACAACGGCACGGCTGATTTCGTGCTTGGCCGATGGTCGGCAGGAGTCCACGGGTGTGTTGCCGTGGCGTGAGCGGGATCTCTTTTTCAACATTCCCTCCAATGGTCCGGCAGCTATCGCTCTGGCTCGGGCTGGCCGTATCAAGGAGGCGGAGGAGCTTATTGATTGGGTCTACGCCAACCTCCTAGCGGACTCAGGACTGCTCTACGATGGCATTCGCTTGTCCATGGCAGGCGCCGTCGTGCAGAAGGGCATGTTTACGTACAACCAGGGTGTCATGATTGGCGCTTGCCTTGAAGTGGGGCTTGCGCTTCGGGCGCACGGCCAACGTGAACAGGCGACGAAGTACTTCACGCGCGTGCAAAACCTCATCCATGCGGTGGCAAAGGATTTGGCGACCACCGACAACGTCATCACCGGCGCCGGTGGCGGCGATGGTGGCCTGTTCAACGGCATCCTCGTGCGCTACCTCGCCGATGCCGCGGTGCGTTTGCCTAACGACGATCGCATGAATCGCGCGGCGGCCCGCATTGCTCGTCGGCTGGTTCTGGCTTCGGGGGAGAAGTGCTGGTACCACCGCCTCGAGGTCGATGGCCTGCCACTTTTCCCCGCTGACTGGAACGAGAATGCGCAGTTCCCACAGGGCGGTTCGGTAGCGCATTCAGTCGGTGGCGCGGTGCGCAGTTCGGCGATTAAGGAGCGTGACCTCTCCGTGCAGCTGTCGGGCTGGATGCTGATGGAGGCGTGCGCCCGAGTGGCCGATTTTGTTGCGACCAAGCTGGAAAACGGTCAGTCGCTGGACTCGCCAAAACCGAGCTGCCCTGAGTAGCCGCGGGGCCCTAGTTGGTCGCCATCTTGCGCTTGCCGACGCCCGCGCCACCGAGCTGTGGCCAGTCTCGCCAACAGAGAGTCGCATGCCTAGACCCTGCCATCGCCACGTCATGCCTGGCACAATAGGACGCATGAAACTCAATGACATGATGGCTCCTGCTCCCGTGAAGCTACCCATCCTCGACGAGGCTGTTGCTGCCCGCAACGGTGGCGCAAGCCCGGAGGACGTGGTTCGCGCATGTCCGCGCGATTCTCAGGCCTGGGCTGACTTGGCTGAAAGTGCTTTGTCTGAAGGCCAGGAGATTCAGGCCTACGCCTTCGCTCGCACCGGCTACCATCGCGGTCTGGACTTGCTGCGCGGAAACGGCTGGAAGGGGTTCGGCGCCATTCCGTGGGAACACGAGCCGAATCGTGGTGTGCTTCGCGCCTTCGCAGCGTTGGCAAAGGCTGCCAAGGCCATCGGTGAGGATGATGAATTCGATCGCATGATGGCGCTGCTGCGTGACAGTGATGAAACCGCGCTGCCAGAATTGGGTCTTTAATCGCGCACAAAGACTCAGAGAGTATAAAAGCGCACAACAGCACAACAGCACAACAGCGACGCAACAAGCGCATAATTTTTCACATGAGGGTGGTGACTTCGGCATGGCTGGCACAGCTGGTGGGGAAGATAAGGACGCCGCAGCTGCCACAAACCTGGAGGACATTGCTCCTGCGCATGTCGACGACCTCGTTGAGGCTAAGGAAACTCAATTCGTCGAGGATAATCCGCGACCGGATTTCCAAGATTTTCGCAATACGTACCTGCATCCGGCATCCCGGGCAGCAAGCAAGCTGCGTCAGAAAGTACGACCCCGTACGCGTTTCCTCCATGCGGTTGACCGTGTGCGCTCCCGCTGGATGCTCATTGTTCAAGCCACGTTAGCCGCCGGTCTGGCCTACTGGTTCGCTCTTGAGGTACTGGGGCACCCCAACCCGTTCTTCGCGCCGATGGCCGCTTTCATCAGTCTCAACGTGATGACCGCAGGCCCGCGCCTAAAGCACTCTGTTGAGTTGGTGCTCGGTGCCTCGTTGGGGGTCGGCATTGGCGATGTGATTATCTCCATCCTCGGCTCGGGTATCTGGCAGCTGACCGTTGGTGTGTTCGTCGCCATGGTCATCGGGGTGTTTGTCGGCCGCGGTCCGCTCGTAGTGAACCAAGCGGCATCTTCAGCCGTGCTCATCGCCACCATTATTCCGCCGGGCACTGCTGGTTCTTATTACCGAATGATTGATGCTCTCGTCGGTGGTGTGGTGGGCATTATTGTGCTCATTGTTTTGCCGCGAAGTCCGCTGGCGGGTGCTCGTCGCAAGGTGGCCAAGGTCCTTGACATGGGTGCCGACGTCCTCTACGACATCGGCATCGGCATGAAAGAGGGCGACACCGATCGCATCCGCACCGCACTGAGCGTGGTGCGCTCCATGCAGGCACAGGTTTCGCTTATGGACCGCACTGTTGCCGACGCCGACGAGCAGGTCCGAATCTCACCGTTGCTCTGGCGCTCTCGGGATCGAATCCACTCACTGTCGCGCATGGTTCATCCAGTCGATAACGCCATGCGTAACATCCGTGTGCTCGCCCGCCGCGCTATCACCGCCCGCGAGGACCACATCGACTTCTCTCCCGAGCTATGCGAGCTTGTTCTCGGTGTGTCTGAAGGCACGCGCCTGGTCAGTCATTTGCTTGACGACGAAGCTTCCGTGCGCAGAATCCCAGAATGGGGCGAGTTGCCCTTCGAATCTGGCGATATCCCTATCGCCCAACTTTCCGAGGAGTCCGGAGAGGTCAAGCTTGAGGACGTAGTTCGGTACTTGCGTCGTCTAGCGGCGAAAATGCATCCGCGTGTAGTGGAGGACACAACGTTGTCAGAGCAGGTCGTGTTTGCGCAGTGCCGCTCGTTGGTGGTGGATCTGCTGCAGGTATGTGGCCTGTCCAGGCGTTCGGCTGTGGCGACGCTGCCGCCGACGACACCGTTCCCAGCAATGCCACCGGAGGTATGGGACGAGTAGCCGGTGAGACGTAGGCGCGTAGCGGCTCGCGAGTCACCAGTCGGTTACTGCCCACGTGCTACTGCGGTACGCGCTACTACGGCATGCTCTACTGCGGTACGCGTTTGACTTCAACACCGCCGAAAGCGACGAAGCCGCGCACAATAATCTTCGGCACCTGTCCAGCACCAGTAGCGGGAAGGTTGCGCCCCGGGTTGCCAGTAACATCCGTGCCGCCGAAGATGGGCAGCACGTCGACATCAACTTGGTAGTGGTCGGGGACAATGACGTCGACTCCGCCGAAGGCACAGCCAATGTTGACGACTGTAGTTTCCGCGGTCAGGATGGCCTCGCGGAAATCCAGGCCAGTTCCGCCGAAGGTCGCCACCGTGGTGTGTGTGGGCGCGCACGTCCAGGGGCCTCTCTTGTCGGTGCCGCCGAAGATGCCGATGGAGAGCTTCGAACCAGATGCTGCGGCGGAACTATTAATCCGAACAGGCTGGTGATTGTTGGCCGCATTTTGTGCCACTGAGTGGTGTTCGTCCGGGACGCTGCGCAGGTTCGGGTGCGCGGATGGGGACGGGGACATCGGCGGGTGCAGGTTAGGGTTCGGGTGCGTATGTGAAGTTGGCTCGGCCAAGTTCGCGGGCAGTGACAAGTCCTGTGTCAGTGCGGGCAACTCATCGATGTACGTCGCCTTTTGGGCTTTCTTGGTACGCTCCTGCAGTTCCGCAAAGTCGATCTGGCCATCGCGGAATGCCCATTCCAGGCGTTCCAGCGCAGTGTGGCGGGCTTGGTCGCCAGCGCGTAGACGTGGGGTGTTGTCAGTCATGATGCCGTCCTATCGAAACAGTGGCGGGCAGTGGCTTTAACACCCAAATGTTATCTGTACTCGAACTATCTCGCAGGAAGATTCCGCGTAGACATCTCTCGCGCAGGCAGACCATAGCTGTTTCCGCGCCACAGTCAGCGCACAATTTGCATGTCGCGCAAGTGTCGGTACAGCGTCGTCTTCTCGCGCGGCTTCCTCGATTCCACGCCATCACGTACGTATCGAAAGCCCAGGCCACCAACTTGAACTGCCCGTCCTGTCATTGGCGGGTGTAGCTCGCGGGTCGGGGTTTCCTTCGCTTTTCGACGTCTGCCGCGACCCAACCCGAGCCGACTCAGCGGGCCTCTGTCGTGTCCATCCTCTTTATCGCTTTCCGCTTCCGGTACCGGAACTTCGGCCGCAACGATGCCCGGGGCATCGGGCGTGGGGCGAATCTGCAAGCCGGTGGATGTGCCGGAGAACATCTGATGCTCGTCGACGTAGACCTCGCCAGTAAACCCATTTGCCGAGGACACTCCGGTAATTCCCGGTTCTGTCAGTAGGGCGTAACCAATAATTGCGTGCCCGGTGTCATCGCGAATCAGTGGCACTGGCACTGTCGGTCGTGTGAGCGCAGCCGCCGCATCGAGGCCCTCTCCACTTTCGATGCCCCAGTTCTTGGCCGCGGTCGAGGGCGCGGTGGGAACATGTGCCACTTCAATCCATAGGAGATTCTTGCGCATTAGATACGTCGCCACGGCAGCCAGTGCTGCGTCGATGCCAACGACCACAATTCGCAGTGGCTCGCTTGGGTTTTGCGGAGCGGGCTGCGGAGCGCCTAGGTGGTCGACCTTTTTCTGCTTGGCGATTTCCTCCGGCGTCGGCGCCGTATCGGCAGGCAGGACTTCCTTGGCCAGGTCGTCGATGAAAGCCAGCTCCTTGCGGGTGGGAATCATCGCGACGTCGTGAAGCGCATAGGCGGGCGGTTCAGTCGGTGCAGATGCAGGCCACGATTGGCGGAGCAATTGGGAAAACGCGGGTACATCGGGGCCACACTGCAGCACAACAATACGCATAGGACTACACTCTAATGCGTCGTCTGCAATCCCAGGAGTTGAAGTAGGACTATGGCCGCAATCATTATCGTCGGTGCCCAGTGGGGCGACGAGGGCAAGGGCAAGGCAACCGATATTCTCGGTGGTCGCGTTGACTACGTCGTCAAGCCCAACGGTGGCAACAACGCCGGCCACACTGTTGTCGTCGGTGGTGAGAAGTACGAGCTGAAGCTGCTTCCGGCTGGTGTGCTGTCGGAAAACGCCGTGCCGATTATCGGTAATGGCTGCGTGGTTAATCTCGAGGCGCTTTTCGACGAGATTGATGGTCTCGAAGCTCGCGGCGCAAAGGCCTCCCGCCTGCGCGTTTCAGGCAATGCCCACATGGTTGCTCCGTACCACCAGACGCTGGACCGTGTGACCGAGCGCTTCCTGGGTAAGCGTGCTATCGGTACTACTGGCCGCGGTATCGGCCCGACGTACGCCGACAAGGTTGGCCGTACGGGCTTGCGGGTGCAGGACATTCTGGATGAGTCGATTCTGCGCCAGAAGATTGAGTCTTCGCTGGCGCAGAAGAACCAGATTCTGGTCAAGCTGTACAACCGCCGCGCCATCGATCCGGACGAGGTCTTTGATTACTTCATGGGTTTCGCTGATCGTCTGCGCCCGATGATTATCGACTCGGAGTTTGAGCTCAACCAGGCCCTGGACGCTGGCAAGCACGTCCTCATGGAGGGCGGCCAGGCCACCATGCTCGACGTCGACCACGGCACCTATCCGTTCGTGACTTCCTCGAACCCGACTGCTGGTGGCGCCTGCGTGGGCACCGGCATTGGCCCGACGAAGATCACTTCGGTGCTGGGCATCATGAAGGCCTACACCACCCGCGTCGGTGCTGGCCCGTTCCCGACGGAGCTGTTCGACAAGTGGGGCGAGTACCTGCAGACCACCGGCGGTGAGGTCGGCGTCAACACCGGCCGTAAGCGCCGCTGCGGTTGGTACGATTCGGTGCTGGCTCGCTACGCAGCGCGCGTCAACGGCTTCACGGATTTATTCATCACCAAGCTGGACGTTCTGACCGGTATCGGCGAGATTCCGATTTGTGTCGCTTACGACGTTGACGGCGTGCGTCACGACGAAATGCCACTCACTCAGTCGGAGTTCCACCACGCTGTCCCGATTTACGAGACCATGCCTGCGTGGGACGAGGACATCACTGGCTGCCGCACCTTTGACGAGCTGCCGGACAAGGCCAAGGATTACCTGAACCGCCTGGAGGAACTCTCCGGCGCTCGCATTTCCTACATCGGTGTTGGTCCGGGCCGCGACCAGACCATCGTTGTTCATGACGTGCTGGACAACTAGCGCTGGACAATTAGTCGGGGATAGTGGCGAACTAACCGGAAAATAGTCCGGCTTTGTGACTCGGCTTTATCGAACTGTTAGATAAAAAATCTTCGGTGCCGAAACTGCTGGCTGCTTCAAAAAAAAGAACATTTGCTAACCACGCGAAGGCTCTGGGAATTGTCAGTTGCCCCTGGCATCCCAGAGTCATTTTTGTATCGTAGGCCTCACCGCGTAGTCCAACGACAGAAGTCCTAAAGACAGAAGGCGTGTGGTTTTCATGCAAAACACAGGACAACGAGTACAACGACTGGCAAGTTCCGCCGTGCTTTCCGGCGCGATGGTTTTCTCCGCAGTAGGTGGAGCAATTGCAGCTCCTGCGGCTCAGGCGAAACCGGCACCGGCTCCGGCACAGGGGGACAACTGTACCCCGAACCCGGCTGCACCCGAGATTCAGAAGGCCCTGGATAAGGTCAACAGGGAGCGCCCGAACAACCATAATGGGTGGAAGTACACTGGCACCTCCAACTTCAGCCCGTGTAGCGATTTGAGCTTTGCTCTCGCAGATCAGGCTAAGCAGGGCAACGCTCAGTCCTCCACTGTGCTGTTGATGTTCCACAAGGGTGAGTTCATTGGTACGGACTCTGACCGGCCTCAGCACATCAACAAGGTGACGCCGACCCCTGATGGTAAGAACATTTCAGTCATCTACCACGACTGGGAGGCCCAGGAGGCCGCAGGTGCGCCGAACGCTGATGCGGCCAAGTTCACCTCTAATGTTCACTTCTTCTGGAACGGCGATCACGTCGTCCACGAGGGGAAGATTCCCGGCGGCGCGAAGCTCGCTTCCTAACGGCTCCCGAGAACTCTCGAGAGCTTTCGAGAATTCTTGGACACTCTCGGGGACTCTTGAATTTTTCCAAGTAAACTCAATTCAGAGTCGGGCATGAGAAAGTAATGCTCCGCCGTAGCTAAGTTCTTGAGAAAACTTGAGAGAACAGAAGAGGTTCCAGCCATGAGTGGTCGTTCAGTTCGTCGCGGGTCGATGCTGGTTAGCGCGGCGGTCGCAGGTGTAGTGGCTTTGTCCGGTTGCTCCACTGATGAGACCGCAGCACCGACCTCTGCTCCTCAGGTAGATGAAGAAACGACCACCATCACTACGACCACCACTGTCGAGGATGACAGTGAAAGTGCAGATACCCCCAATCCGGATGTCGATGATAACGACACCGATGGGGGTTCTTCTGCGCCAACCCAGGAAGAGTCTTTCGAAGAAGCGGTTGCCGACCTGAACTCAATGGAAGGTGGCAATGGCAGCGGTTGGACAGTCACGGACAATACGAACTGGGATACCACCAGCGAGTTGACCTTTGCCTCAGCAGTACAGAATGAAATTACCCACTCAACTACCTCTGGTGCAGTGCTGCTGTTTCATAAGGGCGAGTACGTGGGTACCGCCGGTGGTCCGCAGACAATCAACTCGGTCGAAGGCGATGGCAAAACTGTGACCGTCAATTTCTTCGATGTCAATAAAATGATTGAAGACGGCGGTGCTTTCGCCTTTAAAGACCAGTACAACGCTCCCGTTACGTACTCCTGGGATGGGGCAGAAGTTGCTCAAGAAGGTGAGATTCCAAAGGCAGAGGGAAATTAATCTCTAACCCGTGGTCTCTCCAGATGCGAGCACTGCCAGGCCGTTTTACAGTAGTGGCGCACCACACAGATTTCACACAGATTTCTGTGTCTCGTAAACCTTCGGCGATAGTATGCCGACGCTGTGTTGTCGGTACTACGCCGTCAATACGAAGTCGCTAACACTACGCCCAAAGAGGAAAATCACCGGCCATGCCATCTAGCAACTCATCTGACTCCATGTTTGACGAACGGATCGAGCAGAGCGAGCAGCCACAGAACTCACGCGCCCACGGCACGCGTCGCGCAATCGCGGCCATCGCTATGGGCGCGTTTGCTATTTCTCCTATTGCAGCCTGCAGCAATGATGTGGACAACGACGCGGCGTCGTCGTCAAGCAGTGCAAGCGCGGTCAGCACCACGTCGAGTGAAGAGAAGACCTTTGAAAAGCAACAGGTCGCTGAGCTGAATGCGGCGGCGAATGTGCGGCCGACTGCGATGGCGAAGCTGCCGGAAGGCTTTGATCTGCAGTCGCACCGTGGTGGTCGCGGCGAGTGGACGGAGGAGTCCAAGCAGGCGATGGCCAACTCGCTGGAGCTGGGCGTTACGACGCTGGAGCTGGACATCGTCCTGACGAAGGATGGCGTGCCGATGGTCTGGCACGATCCGGAGATCCAAGACGATAAGTGCTCGGACACCGAGCCAGTGACGGAGGGGGATCCGCAGTACCCGTACGTCGGCAAGCTCGTGCATGACCTCACCTATGAGCAGGTGCAGACCCTGGTCTGCGACAAGAAGCTCGAGGACTTCCCGGATGCGGAGCCAATCAAGGGCAACAAGATGATGACCCTGCCCGAGCTGTTCGAGCTAACCAAGGACAACCAGGACATCCACTTCAACATTGAGACCAAGATTGAGGGCGAAAAGCGCGCTGACTCGGCAGAACCACAGGAGTTCGTCGATGTGATTCTCGACGAGATTGACCGCGCGGGTGTGGCTGACCGTGTGATGATTCAGTCCTTCGATTGGCGCTCGTTGCCGCTCGTTGCGGAGCGGAACCCAGAGATTCCGCTGGTCATGCTGTGGGACGAGACCACCTGGAAGAAGGACTCTCCCTGGACCGGCGATGTCAACTACGACGAGGTTGACGGCGACATCATCGAGGCCGCCAAGCAGCTCGGCGTGCAGGTGCTCTCTCCGACGCACAGCATTCCCTATGGCAAGACCCCGTCGGATTCTGACTACCACCCAGTCGCCACGCCGGAACTAATCTCCCGCGCGCATGAGGCCGGCATGAAGGTGGTGCCGTGGACCGTTAATGAAAAGGAGACCATGCGCGAGCAAATCGCCGCTGGCGTCGATGGCATTATTACCGACTACCCGACGCGCCTGCGCGAGGTTTTGTCCGAGCTGAACATGCCGCTGCCGGAGTCGGCTCCGGTGGGTGATGCAGCGATGGCGACGAATTAGTAACCCCGGCTGGTACCAGCAAAACTCGCCTGTAGCCCTGTTTTTGCCCGTGTTTAGCTATGCGCGCCGGGCGCGTTTCGTGTCACACTTGGCCTTATGACGCGTTTGAAAGTGCTTGCCGACGTTGACACGGGAATCGATGACAGTCTTGCTCTCGTCTACCTCGCGGGGTTGCATACCGCAGGTGAGATTGAGCTGGTGGGCGTGACCTGCGCGGGTGGTAACACCACTGCGGCATGGTCTGCCCGCAACACCAAGTACATGCTGAACCTCTGCGGTTGCCCGGAGGTTCCGGTCGTCAGCGGGTTTGAGGGGCCCGCTGACCGCGAGCTGACCACTACGCCGGAAACACACGGCCCGTACGGGCTGGGCTATAACATGGCACCACCGGCCGTCATCTACGAACCGGGTCGCGGCGGTGCGGCGGATCCGCTGGCGCTCTGGCGTCAGCTCATTGAGCAGGCGCGGTCAACGGGGGAGAAGGTACACCTGCTGGTTACCGGCCCTATGACCACGTACGTGGCCGCGCTGAAGAAGTACCCAGAGCTCATGCGGGAGCTCGACGGGGTGACCATTATGGGCGGTGCGGTGGAGTATCACGGCAACGTTACCGAGTTCGCGGAATGGAACTTCTGGGTCGATCCCACCGCGGTCACCGAGGTTTTCGGCACTGCGGGTGCTGTGGCTGTCGAGCGACCGGAGGATGCCGTGCGCAGCATCGCCACCGCCGCAGGTGCGCCGGTGCCGACGCTGGTTCCGCTTAATGTCACCGAGACCATCACCATCAGCGATGCCGAGGTCGAGTCCTGGCGCGATGCCGGTATGAATCCGGAGTTGTTACGTGTTCTGCGCCGCTCGCTCAAGTTCTACTTTGAGTTCCACCAGGGGGTTGGAGTCGGTTACAAGGCGCAGGTCCATGACCTCTTCGCTGCGATGGTGACCGTCGGTGCGGTAACCGGGGAAGTGGAGAAGATGCGTCTCGTGGGCGTCGATAAGCGAACTTTTGCAGATGAGCCAGCACGCCGCGGTCAGGTAGTGGAAGATTCTGCCGGTGCTGAGGCAAATGTTGTCTTGGCTGCTGACCGGGATGCGGCGCTAGCGGAGTTCGAGCGGGTGTTCCCGCGCTAGGTTCTCCCGCGCCCGCCCGCCGCGATGAACCTGACTGCTGTCGTATGCTGGAGACAATCAATTTCACAGCTGCTGGTTGCGCAGCATATGTGCCGTAGACGAAAGCGAGTTTATCTCGATGTTCACCCCTGAAGTCACCGGAACCCCGTACCAGCCGGGAGCAACGCGAGTTCTGCTGCTCGGCTCTGGCGAACTCGGCAAGGAGGTGACCATTGCCTTCCAGCGCCTGGGCGTTGAGGTGCACGCTGCCGATCGCTACGAGCACGCACCGGCGCATCAGGTAGCTCATCATGCCTACGTACTGAATATGTCGGACCCCAGTGCGCTGCATGACCTGATTCTCCAGGTCAAGCCGCACTTTATCGTCCCTGAGATTGAGGCGCTGGCAACCGAAGTCCTGGCAGAGGTTGAGGAAGATGAGACGCTGGACATCACCGTCATCCCGACCGCGCGGGCGACCCAGCTGACCATGAATCGCGAGGGTATTCGCCGTCTGGCTGCTGAAGAGGTCGGTCTGCCTACCTCCCGCTATCAGTTCGCGTCCACCTTCGAGGAGTTCACCGCAGCTGTTGATGAGATTGGCTTCCCGTGCGTGGTCAAGCCGGTCATGAGTTCCTCGGGCAAGGGACAGTCCACGCTGCGTTCGCCGGAGGATGTCCAGGTCGCGTGGGATTACGCCATGAGTGGCGGTCGCGTAGAGTCCGGTCGCGTTATCGTGGAGGGCTTCGTCGATTTCGACTACGAGATTACGCTGCTGACCGTGCGTTCTGTTGACCCAGAGACCGGCGAGGGGGCGACATGGTTCTGTGAGCCCATTGGGCACCGCCAGCAGGATGGCGACTACGTGGAGTCGTGGCAGCCGGCAGCTATGAGCGAAAACGCACTGGACAATGCTCGCTCTGTCGCCGCACGTATCACCAACGCGCTGGGCGGCCGCGGTATCTTCGGCGTCGAGCTGTTTGTCCGCGGCGATGAGGTATGGTTCTCCGAGGTCAGCCCGCGTCCGCACGACACGGGCATGGTCACCATGGGCACGCAGCGTTTCTCCGAGTTCGAGCTTCACGCGCGCGCAGTGCTGGGTCTGCCTATCGACGTCACGCTGGTGTCCCCGGGAGCCTCCGCTGTCGTCTACGGCGGTGCTGACATCGAGCAGCCGGGCTACACCGGGCTGGCTGAGGCCATGGCTATTCCGGAGACAGACATTCGTATCTTCGGTAAGCCGGTTGCCGGCCCGCGTCGCCGCATGGGTGTTGCTGTTTCGACCGCAGATTCTGTCGATGCTGCTCGTGAGCGCGCATCTGAGGCGGCGTCAAAGATTAAGGTCGTCGAACTGGGCTAGTTCGACGACCTAACGTGTGCTGCGGTGCGGCCTTAACCGGCCCTGCAGCGCACTTTTTGTGCGCTCACTGCAGTGCGCGAGCTACTTGGACTTTTGTACCGGTGGCTCGGCCGACCAGGGGAAGACAATCCAGTCATCGGTGTGCTTCCAGACGTAGTCCGGTGCAATCTCCGAGCGGGACTTGCCGTAGAGCACAGCGGAGCGTACTTCCGCGCCGTAAGTCTTGAGCAGGTCAAGCACCAGGTGCAGCGTGCGACCGGAGTCTGCGACATCGTCAACGACCAGCAGACGGCGGTCGGAAATCGACTCGATGTCCAGCAGCGGTTCCAGCAAAACCGGATCCGGCAGGGTCTCCGCCACGTCGGTGTAGAACTCGACGTTAATGGCATCTGAAAGCTTGACGCCCATGGTGTAGCTGAGCGCACCTGCCGGCAGAAGGCCACCGCGGGCCACGGCGATAATAATCTCCGGATTGAAGCCCGAATCAACAATCTGCTGTGCCAGTTCGCGGGAGGCGACGCCGAAGCCCTCCCAGGTCAGAACTTCCTTGACGTCCAGGTTGGATGAGTCTGCATGATAAGCCATGTATTAACTCTAATCCGAATACCGACTGACGTGCACAATCAACTGCCAGGTTAGACCCGACGCGCTAGCTGGCGACAGTCTCCACAACGGCTTCGTGGACAGCTTCAGCCACGTCCTCGGCATCCGGCTGCTTTGCGACGACCGTGGAGGCCGAAACCATGTCGGCCCACTCGACCAGCTTCTTGCGCTCGCGGCCTTCGGCTTCGCCCGCTGCACGCTCGGCGGCATCGAGTGCGTGCCAGCCCTCCCAGGTGGTGACGTGGAGGCCCTTGTAGGCCAGGAACTCGTCGACGTCGTTATGCGTGGGTTTTGCAGGTGCGACCAGGCGACCTGCCTCCCAGTCGGCGATGAGGTTTCCGATGGTTTCGTTGGCATCGCCCTTGGTGTTACCGATTAGGCCGACCGGGCCACGGCGGATCCAGCCAGTGGTGTACAGGCCCTGGATGTGGTTGCCGTCGACGTCGTCAAGCACGCGTCCGCCGGCATCCGGGATGGTGTGGGTGCCGGTGTCGAACGGTACGCCAGTGACCGCGTCGGAGCGGTAGCCAACTGCGCGGTAGACCGCGCCGACCGGCCATTCGGTGAACTCGCCGGTGCCGCGGACGCCGCCCTCGCCATCGAGCTCAGTGCGTTCGGTGCGGATAGCGCTGACGTGCTGTACGCCATCTTCGCCGGTCTCACCGATGATTTCGACCGGGGACTCGAAGAAGTGGATGAAGAGCTTGTGCGGGGCACCCTTCGGTTCGCGGATCGCGTAGTTTTCCAGAATCGTGCAGACCTGGTCGGTGATCTTGGACTCGCGACGGGCGGTTTCGGAGGCGGCGTCGTACTGGATGTCCTCCGGATTCACGACCACCTCAATGGTGTCGGAGTGATCCAGTTCCTTCAGCTCTAGTGGAGTGAACTTTGCCTGAGCCGGACCGCGGCGACCGAAGACGTGAATTTCGCGGGCGGCGTTCTTTGCCAGGCCATCGTAGACGTTGTCGGCAATTTCGGTGACGTGCAGCTCATCGGCAGTCTTGGCGAGAATACGGGCGACGTCGAGGCCCACGTTGCCGACGCCGACCACTGCAACAGAGTCAGCGGAGAGATCCCAGTCGCGGGCGAACTCCGGGTGGGAGTCGTAGAAACCTACGAACTCACCAGCCCCGTAGTGCTCCGGTAGGTCGGAGCCCGGGATGTTCAGGTCGCGGTCGCCGGTCGCGCCGGTGGCGAAGACGATGGCGTCGTAGAACTGGCGCAGTTCCTCAACGCTGACTTGCTTGCCGACGTCCACGTTGCCCAGCAGTCGAACCTGTGGCTTGTCCAGCACTCGGTGCAGGGACTTAATGATGCCCTTGATTCGTGGGTGGTCTGGGGCAACGCCATAGCGGATGAGACCGAACGGCACCGGGAGACGCTCGTAGAGGTCAATGGCGACGTCGCGGCCGGACTTCATCAACGCATCGGAGGCGTAGATGCCAGCTGGGCCCGAGCCGACCACAGCTACACGCAGCGGTGTGGTGGAGTCAGCGAGGTCGGGCAGTGGGGAAGCGGCCGTGTTCTGGGCTGCAGCTTGGTTGTTGGTCATTGGGTGGAATCCTTTTTACGTTTTTCTTTGTCGCGATTGCTTATCGTAGACCAATCGGTCTATGCTTGCTGCAACAGAATATAGACAAACTGGTCTACAAAATGCAAACACAAAACACCGCAAGAATCACCGCTTTGGCTTGAGAGGGTTTTGCTGCGCATCGCTTCTGCTGGATGGGCTCTGAGTTAGTTCATCTTCTGGGCATCGTGGCAACGGCAGGCTCTGGTTGGGGTAGGCGGGGAAGGGCTTGTCATGGAAAAACTCATAGTCTTTGTGCTAATCGGCCTTGGCGCGCAATTAGTCGATGGCACTCTGGGGATGGCGTTCGGTGTCACCGCCACTTCCCTGTTTATTGTCGCTGGTAGTAGCGCTGCCACTGCATCGGCGGTGGTGCATGTAGCGGAGGTGGGTACGACACTGGCCTCTGGTATTTCGCACTGGCGATTCGGAAATGTCGACTGGCGGCGCGTACTGAGCCTTGGTGTACCGGGTGCTATTGGCGCATTTGTTGGTGCGACCTTTTTGTCCAATCTCGACGGTGATGCCGCGACGCCTGTGACCTCGACAATCTTGCTTTTTCTCGGCCTGTGGGTGATTATTCGCTTCGCCTTCCTGGCTAATGTTAAGCGCAAGAAAAAGACCTGGGGAGCGAAGAAGCTCGCTCCGCTGGGGCTCTTTGGTGGTCTGCTCGATTCCACTGGTGGCGGCGGTTGGGGGCCTGTTACGACCTCTACGTTGCTCGGTGCTGAGGCTGATCAGCCGCGGAAGATTATCGGCACTGTTTCTGCGGCGGAATTTCTTGTCGCTTCAGCTGCTGTACTGGGCTTTTTGCCCAAGCTGCGGGAGGAATTCACTCAGCATGCCGCACCGGTAATTGGTTTGTTGTGCGGCGGTGTAATTGCCGCGCCTTTGGCTGCGTACCTGGTGGGGCGCATTAATCCACGCCTGCTTGGAATTGTGATTGGCGGCGTGTTGGTGGGGCTGAATATTCGCACTCTGTTTTCGCCGCTAGTTTCCGGCAGTGTGCTGGCGACAGTGCTGCTCGTGTGGGCTTTTGCTGTCGTGGTGCTGGTGCTGTGGGCGCGTTCGCACGACACGCTTCCGGGTCTGCGTCAGCGTGTGCAGCTCGAGCCGGATTCTCAGTCTTCCTCGGCTGGCCTGCCTAATTCTGAACCTCCATCACAGGTTGGGGTTGATGCTGGGGCTGAAGAGGTTTCTGACGGTATCAAGGTGGCCGCAGAAAACGGTGTCCACGTGGGCGAAGCAGGGTTTCGCTAGTCGTTTGGGTGTGCCCCCGTCTTGCACTAGGCAGACTGGTCGGTCTAATGTTGCCTCCAACGCAACGTAGACCGCACGGTCTATAAAAATTTAGAAACTAATCCGCTCGGGACTGATTCAAAACTCTGATTCGGTCAACGAGAACAAAAAACGAAAGTGATTCGGTAGATTCCCATGAGCTCTCCTACGAAAACCGCCGAGCGTCCGGCTTCCGCAGCGGCTACCCGACGTAAGAAGCGCGCACCGAAGCCGCAGGGGCAGTGGCTTATCGACGGCCGCGAGCCTCTTAACGACGACGAGCGCATTAAGAAAGAAGATGCCGGCTTTGCCGTTAAGCAGCGTGTTATCGACACCTACTCCAAGCGGGGTTTTGATTCCATCCCCGCAGAGGATCTAGCCCCGCGTTTTAAGTGGATTGGCCTCTACACCCAGCGCAAGCAGGGCCTTAGTGGTGAGCACACCGGTGTGAAGACCAACGCCGAGCTGCAGGACAAGTACTTTATGCTCCGCGTTCGCCTCGATGGTGGCCAGACCACCACTGAGGGCATTCGCACCATCGGCGAGATCTCCCGCGACTTCGCCCGCGACACCGCGGACTTCTCCGACCGCCAGAATGTCCAGTTGCACTGGATCCGCATCGAGGACATGCCGGAGATTTGGGACCGCCTTGAGCGAGTCGGCCTCGACACCAACTTCGGCTGCGGCGATGTCCCCCGCGTTATCCTGGGCAGCCCGGTCGCCGGCGTGGCAGCTGATGAGATTGTCGACGGCACCAATGCAATTCGCCGCATCAAGGAGGAGTACCTCTCCGGCGACGAGTTCTCCAACCTGCCGCGTAAGTTTAAGTCCGCAGTTTCCGGCTCCCCGCGTCTCGACGTCACCCACGAGGTCCAGGACGTTGCCTTCGTCGGTGTCAATCACCCCGAGCACGGCCCCGGTTTCGACGTTTGGGTCGGCGGCGGTCTTTCCACCAACCCGATGCTCGCCCAGCGTCTCGGTGCCTGGATCCCCGAGGACGAGGTTCCCGAGGTATGGGCTGGCGTGTGCCGAATCTTCCGTGACTACGGTTACCGTCGCCTGCGCAACCGCGCGCGTCTGAAGTTCCTCGTCGCCGAATGGGGCGCGGAGAAGTTCCGCCAGGTGCTCGAAGACGACTACCTCAACCGCAAGCTTATCGACGGCCCCGCGCCCGAGCCTTTCGAGGGTGACCGCGACCACATCGGCGTGCACAAGCAGGCCGACGGTCTCAACTACGTCGGCGTTAAGCCCGCTGTCGGCCGCGTTCCGGGCTCTGACCTGGTCAAGCTCGCTGACATTGCCGAGCGCCACGGTGTCTCCCGCGTCCGCACCACCGTGATGAAGGAGCTCATTCTCCTCGACGTCGCCGACGACCAGGTTGACTCCCTGCTCGCAGAACTCGACGAAATTGGCCTGTCCGCCAAGCCCTCCGCTTTCCGACGGGGGATCCTGGCCTGCACCGGCCTGGAGTTCTGCAAGCTCGCACTTGTCACCACGCGCCAGCGCGCAATTGATTTGGTGGACGACTTGGAGGAACGCCTCGGCGACCTCGATGTCCCAATTACCATTGCGCTCAACGGCTGCCCGAATGCCTGCGCCCGCACGCAGATTGCCGACATCGGACTCAAGGGGCAAATCGTCACCGACGACGAGGGCAATCGCGTTGAGGGGTTCCAGGTTCACCTCGGTGGCTCGTTGGGACTCGATGCCAACTTCGGCCGCAAGGTTCGTGGCCACAAGGTCACCTCCGCAGAACTGGGGGACTACATCGAGCGGGTCGTCAATCACTTCAAGGATCAGCGTCACGAGGGCGAACAGTTCCGCGAGTGGATCGTCCGAGCTGATGAGGAGGACCTGAAGTGAGTGAATCTCCCAATGAGGTTCGGTCGCAGGGACCGTCGGCAAGCGAACAAGACGAGACCCCAGCGCGACTGGGGATTGGTGGCCGAAGCGCACACCCCAATCCGAACCGCGGCGCGGTGATGCACTGCCCATACTGCGGCGGTGACGATCTGTGGCCCGATGTAGAAACCGATTACGCCTGGCAATGCCGCGAATGCTGCCGGGTATTCACAGTGAAACTGCATGGTCATATTGATAGGAAGGTGGCGTCATGAGCACGGGACTGAAAACCGCTGAAGTCATTAAGACTCAGGAGGCGCTCGCGCGTGAGGACGTGCTGGACAATCCGGAGACCGCTCGTCGTCTGATCGAGCTCGCGCTGGAGTGGGGCTCCAAGCTGGAGACTGCCACTTCCGGGGAAGTACTGGAATGGGGTGCGGAGCACCTGCACACGCCACTGGCTGTGACCCTGTCGATGCAGGACACGGTATTGGCGGAGCTGGCTGCTCGGCACGCGCCGGAGGCGGATTTGATCTTCCTGGATACGGGTTACCACTTCCCGGAGACCCTCGATGTGGCGGAGCAGGTTGCACAGCGCTACGACAACCGACTGCTGTCGATTGAGCCGAAGCGCACCCGCGCCGAACAGGACGCCGAAGAGGGTGTCGACCTGTACAAAACCGACCCGACGCGCTGCTGCGCACTGCGGAAGGTCGAGCCACTGTCAGCCGTGAAGCGCCCCTACGAGGGCTGGGTCACTGGACTGAAGCGTGTCGACGCGCCGACCCGCGCGCACACGCCGGTACTGGAAATCGATAAGACCGGTCGCATTAAGCTCAACCCGCTGGCCACCTGGACGGATGAGGACGTTGCCCAGTACATCGAGGACAACGACCTCATTGTGCATCCGCTGACACAACAGGGGTTCCCGTCGATTGGCTGCGCGACATGCACCGCGCGAGTGGCCGAGGGGGCGGATCCGCGCTCAGGCCGCTGGGCGGGCAGCGAAAAGACAGAGTGCGGATTGCATCTCTAGTTTGAGCGGCTGGCGGCTAGACGATACCGACAGCCACTAGCCACTAGCCACTAACCAATTGCCGCTCATGGCTCGCTGCGAACTGCAGCTTATACAGACAGTTTTTTAAAACAGCCAACAAGCTAACACAGCTAACACAGCCACAACAGAAAGAACCCCATGACAAGCTCAACCACCGTTTCCGTACAGAACCGCCTAGACCCGCGGCTTGCCGAGCTCGAGGCCGAGGCCATCGACATTATCCGCCAGACTGCCGGCCAGTTTGACCGTCCGGCACTGCTTTTCTCCGGCGGAAAGGACTCCGTAGTCGTGCTCGAGCTGGCCAAGCGCGCTTTCGCGCCGGCGAGTATCCCGCTGGAGCTGCTCCACGTCGACACCGGCCACAACTTCCCCGAAGTCATTGCGTTCCGCGACAAGATTGCCGCTCAGCCAGGCATCAAGCTGCACGTAGCCGAGGTTCAGGACTGGATCGACAGTGGCGTGCTCACCGAGCGTGCCGACGGTACCCGCAACCCCCTGCAGACCGTGCCGCTGGTGGAAACCATCGCCAACCGTGGTTACGACGCTGTCCTCGGTGGCGCCCGCCGCGATGAGGAAAAGGCCCGCGCCAAGGAGCGTGTGTTCTCCGTCCGTGACTCCTTCGGCGGTTGGGATCCGCGTCGTCAGCGCCCCGAGCTGTGGGGCCTCTACAACGGCCGTCACGCCGCCGGTGAGAACGTTCGCGTTTTCCCAATCTCGAACTGGACCGAGGCCGACGTCTGGGCCTACATCGAAGCTCGTGATATTGAATTGCCACCCATTTACTTCGCCCACGAGCGTGAGGTGTTCAACCGCGGCGGTATGTGGCTGGCACCGGGCGAGTGGGGTGGACCCCGCGACGGCGAAACCCTCGAAGTTCGCACCGTCCGCTACCGCACTGTCGGTGACATGAGCTGCACCGGCGCTGTCGAATCGACTGCCACCACTATTGCGGAGGTCATGGAGGAACTTCGCACATCCAAGCTCACCGAGCGTGGCGCTACCCGCGCAGATGACAAGTTGTCCGAATCCTCCATGGAAGACCGCAAGAAGGAAGGTTACTTCTGATGAGCCAGCCAAATTCCCCAGCTACCCTGATTACCGCCGACCGCGCCACTCGCGCTCGTCGCACTCTTCGCCTGTGCACCGCTGGCTCCGTCGACGACGGTAAGTCCACCTTCGTCGGTCGCCTGCTGCACGACACGAAGAACATCCTCGCCGACCAGTATGAGGCTGTCGTCGCCTCCTCACAGGCACGCGGTCAGGAAAATCCTGACCTGTCGCTGCTGGTCGACGGCCTGCGTGCCGAGCGAGAGCAGGGTATCACCATCGACGTCGCCTACCGCTATTTCGCCACCGACGTCCGCTCGTTCATCCTCGCCGACTGCCCTGGTCACGAGCAGTACACCCGAAACACGATTACCGGTATGTCCACCGCCGAGGCTGTCGTTTTGCTTATCGACGCGCGCAACGGCGTCGTGACGCAGACCAAGCGTCACGCAACGGTGGCCGGCCTGCTGGGTGTCCGCCACGTCATCTTCGCGGTCAACAAGATTGACCTGTTGGACTACAGCGAAGATGCCTTCCGCAAGATTGAGTCGGATGTGGCAGCGCTGGCAGAGCGCCTGGGTCTGCAGAACACCTTCGTTGTTCCGGTGTCGGCTCTGGTCGGCGACAACATTGTCGATCCTTCCCAGCACACCCCGTGGTATGAGGGTCCGACCGTGCTGGAACTGCTGGAAAACCTCAACATCGGTGCCGATCTGGAAACCGATGCCGAGGCCGACCTGCGTCTGCCCATCGACTACGTCATTCGTGATCACGCCACCGAGTACCGCGGTTACGCTGGCCGTATCGCCGCAGGTAGTGTGCGTGTGGGCGACGCTGTCTCCGTGGACGCTAACCGTCAGGCGACCGTCACGAAGATCACTGTGGCAGCTGAGGACGTCAGCGAGGCCGTAGCCGGTCAATCCGTGGCCATCAGCCTGGATGCCGAGTTCGACCTCGCCCGCGGTGACCTTATCAGCGGCACCCGTCCGGAGGACGTCCGCCGCTTCTCCGCCGTGGCTGTCCACCTTGCGGACAAGCCGCTGGCAGTCGGTCGTGTCGTTGAGGTGCGCTACGGTGCCGCGCTGGTGCGTGGGCGTATCGCTTCCGTCGATGCTCTTATCGACATCGAGACCGGTGAGCCCACCGGCGTTGCCGACCAGCTCGCGGTCAATGATGTCGCTGAGGTGACCATCGAGGTCGCGCAGCCGCTCCCGGTCGATGCCTACCGCGTCGGTGGTCGTGTCGGTGCCTTCCTGCTTATTGAGCCGGGCACCGGTGACACCCTCACCGCTGGCCTCGTGCGTGGCGCAGCTCAGTAGAGCTGCCAGATAGAGAAACCAGAAAGCACAGCTAGCGAGACTGAGGAGACCACCGATGACAGCACTGATTTTGCTAGCGCACGGTTCACGACATTCCGAGACCAAACCGGTGCTCGAAGAGGTGGTCGCACTCGTGCGCGAGAAGATGCCGCTCACCCGTCTGGACGCTCCCTCCCAGATTCGCCTCGCTTGGCTGGACCTCGACGAGCCTTCGCTGGACGCCGTCTGCGCCGACCTCGCCGCCGCTGGCGAGACTCGCGCACTGGCCGTACCTCTACTGTTCACTGATGCGTTCCACTCGCGAGTCGACGTTCCCGAGCAGGTTCGGCTCTGCGATCGTCACGGTGTTGACATCACAGTGGCCGCAGGACTTGGGCTTGGCGACGGCACGAAGCGCGCCGTCGTCAAGCGAATCATCGAAGCGGCGGAGAAGGCATCTTTTTCCTGGCCGGTGGATGCGCTGGTGATGGGGGTTGGCTCCTCCGATGAGGATGCCAATGCGGCTGTGCACCAGTTCGCGGCAGGCCTCGGCGGGATGCTGCCGGGGTATGTGAGTGCGTCATTCGTGGTCGGTCCCGAGAAAATCAAGGGAGCCGATGCCGTGGCCGTGGCACAGGAGCGCGCGGCCAAGCGTGGTCGCGGACTCGTAGTGGTGCCGCTGTTTACCGCGCCGGGGCTGCTGTGGGATCGAGTCGTCGATGCTGGAGCCGCTGCTGGTGCTGGCCAAGTGGCTTTTGGCGAGCCATTGGCTGAGCTCTTGGCACCGATTGTGTGCTGTCGCTGGGACTCGCGATCCGCCTACGCGAACGTGCCGGTGGTTGCCTAGGGCGGTAGTGCCGGTAGAGCCCTAGTTACTCGCCCTTGGAGTGAGCGACCATCTCATCCCACTCGACGTACTTCTTGCGCTCGCGCCCCTCGGCCTCGCCGGCGGCGCGCTCGGCGGCATCGAGCTTGTGCCAGCCCTCCCAATCCAGGTAATCGATGCCCTTGGATTCCAGCAGCTCGTTGACTGCGGACAGCTCCGGCTTGGATGGGGTGAACTTCTTGCCTTCTGCGGCATCTGCCAGCAGGTTGGCCACGGCCTCGTTGGCATCGCCCTTGGTATTGCCAATCAGGCCGACCGGGCCACGGCGAACCCACCCGGTGGTGTAGAGGCCGGTGATGGTCTCGGCTTCTTCATCCTCGGTGTTTTCCGATTCAATGACTCGACCGCCGACGTTGGAGATGACGTTCTTGACGTTGTCGAACGGGATTCCCGGCAGTGCGTCGGAGCGGTAGCCCACGGCGGAGTAGACCGCGCCGACCTTCCAGTCGGTGGTCTCGCCGGTCGGGCACAGCCCGCCAGCCCCGTCGTATTCCATACGCTGCGTGCGCAAGCCGACCACATGCTGCTCGCCGTCGGCGCCCTCCTCGCTGAGGATTTCCACTGGCGACTCGAAGAAGTGAATGTAGAGCTTGTGCGGTGCGTTCTTCGGTTCGCGGATGGCGTAGTTCTCCAGGATGGTGCAGACCTGGTCAGTGATCTTGGAGTTGCGACGCATAATCTCGGACGCGGAGTCGTAGTCAATATCGCGCGGATCGACAACGACCTCGACGTTTGGTGAGTAGTCCAGTTCCTTGAGCTCCAGCGGAGTGAACTTTGCCTGTGCCGGGCCACGTCGACCGAAGACGTGGACTTCCTTGGCCTTATTGGTCTTCAGAACCTCGTAGACATTGTCCGGAATCTCCGTGACGTGCAGTTCCTCGCCGGTCTTCGCCAGGATTCGGGAGACGTCCAGCGCGACGTTACCGACACCGACGACGGCCACGGACTCCGCCGAGAGGTCCCAGGTGCGCTCAAAAAGCGGATTGCCGTCGTAGAAGCCCACGAATTCACCAGCACCAAAGTGCTCCGGCAGATCCGCACCCGGCGTCGGCAGTGCGCGGTCGCCGACAGCACCGGTGGCGAAGATGACGGCGTCGTAATGCTCCTTTAATTCGTCGAGGGTGATGTCCTTGCCGAACTCAACGTTGGAGAACAGACGTAGCTCCGGCTTTTCCATCACACGGTGCAGGGCCATGATGATGCCCTTGATACGTGGGTGGTCGGGGGCGACGCCGTAGCGAATCAGGCCGAATGGAGTCGGCATCTTTTCAAAGAGATCGACTTCCACGTCGGTACTGGATTTCATCAGTGCATCGGAAGCATAAACACCGGCCGGGCCAGAGCCAATTACGGCAACGCGGAGCGGGCGATTCATGAAGTCTGTCCTTCTTTCTCTAATGCTTTACGACGGCCACGAGACCGCGGCGTAAGTAGCTGCCAGCGGTGACCTCGCGGGAAAGTGAGTTATTGGTCAGCTTTGGGTTTATTCGACATTCCCAATGGTAGCGCCCCCAATCGTAGCGATAACTTACGAAAAATCGAGAGGTGAGCATCACATCATTGGTGAGATGCTTTCGGAGATAGACAAAACTAAATGTGACCTTAATCACGTTTGATGTGGGAATTTGGGATAGTTCACTAGAAAAACAGTGCAAAAGCGGGCATTGTGCGGGAAATTCGTTGGAATCTGTGGGGAAATGTGTGGCTACCAGGGGTAACCAGGGAGGTTTGCGTCTGCCGTGAGATGTAAGGTGACTCACAATAAGATGAAAATAATGATTTGAGGCTCAGGCAGTCCAACGGCTCAAGCCAAGTCAGCGATTAAGCAAGTCAACGATTAAGCGCAGTGCGAGAAAGGAACGTCGGTGAGCGAAAAGAACGCCCAAGCGTCCACCAACAACTCCGCAGTCCTGATTACTTCAGTAGACCGCGCAGACAATCTGCAAGATGTCATTACGGCATTGTCTGAGGCACTGGGTGGGGCACGTTGCCTCCACACTGTCGGTGGGCCGCACGGCGCCACTGTGGACCAGGTTGTTTCTGATTCGGAATCTGCGCTTGACACCATCGTCAGTGCTGTCGAGGCTGACCGCGTTGCTAACGAGGGCGCGGCAGTACTGACTGGCTCCGGCAACCTGGACTTCGACTTCCGTATTGCCACTGTCGCCGGTGCCGGTGTCATCGTTGTCGCTGGTGGTACGGGCTGCCATGAAGATGCCGCCAAGGCTCGCATTCGTCTGGCTCTCAGCAGCGCAGCTCAGCGTCATAGCGAGGTGCTCGCTGTTGTCCTGACCGGGGAGGACGCGGCCGAGGCTGCTAAGACTCTCGAGCTTGATGTTCCCGTTGTTGCGGTTGACGATATCGAGGGGCTGCGCAAGGTCGTTAGCCGCGAGGTCACCGCTGTGATGACTCCGCAGCGTTTCCAGTGGTGGCTGCTGCAGCGCGCCAAGGCTGATAAGCGCCACATTGTGTTGCCAGAGGGCGATGACGATCGCATTCTCGAGGCCGCTGATTACCTCTTGCACGAAGACATCTGTGAGCTCACCATCCTCGGTGACCCGGACGCTATGGAGGCGCGCGCCTCCGAACTGGGGTACGACATCAACGCTGCTCATCTCTGGAACCCGCAGACCTCCGAGTACGTTGAGCAGTTCGCGGAGCAGTTCGCAGAGATGCGCAAGGCCAAGGGCGTCACGCTGGAGCAGGCCCGTGAGACGATGCAGGACATCTCCTACTTTGCGACGATGATGATTCACAACGGGCTTGTCGACGGCATGGTTTCCGGTGCAGCCCACACGACTGCTCACACCATCCGTCCATCCCTGCAGATTATTAAGACCAAGCCGTCGGCATCCACGGTGTCGTCGCTATTCCTCATGGTTATGGATAACTCGCTGTGGGGTTTTGCGGACTGCGCGGTGCTGCCGAAGCCGGCTCCGGAGCAGCTGGGTGAAATCGCGGTAGTATCCGCTGAAACTGCAGCTTCCTTCGGTATCGATGCTCGTGTCGCCATGCTGAGCTACTCCACTGGTGCGTCCGGCACCGGTGAGGATGTTGACCGTGTGAAGGCTGGTCGGGCCAAGGCCAAGGAGCTGTCTCCTGACCTCGCTGTCGACGGTCCACTGCAATTCGATGCCGCTATTGACCCGTCTGTGGCAGCGAAGAAGATGCCGGATTCCTCCGTTGCGGGTAAGGCAACTGTTTTCGTGTTCCCGGATTTGGACGCCGGTAACATCGGTTACAAGATTGCCCAGCGTTGCGGCGGTGCATTGGCAATCGGCCCGATTCTGCAGGGCTTGAACAAGCCGGTCAATGACCTTTCCCGTGGCGCCACGGTGCCGGACATCATCAACACGGTTGCAATTACCGCTATTCAGGCTGGAGGAAACTAAATATTATGTCCCGTCATGTACTTGTTTTGAACTCCGGTTCCTCCTCCATCAAGTTTCAGTTGGTAGATCCGGAAAAGGACTCCACACAGCCGCCGTATGTCTCCGGTCTGGTTGAGCGCATTGGTGAAGAAGACGGTGTTGTTAATCTGAAGTTCTCCGGACAGAAGATTGAAATCACCGAGCCAATCGCAGACCACGCCAGTGGCCTCGACCGCGCGTTCGCGCTGATGGATGAGCATGGTGTTGGCCCGGAGTCTGTGGATATTGCCGCAGTTGGTCACCGCGTCGTTCACGGTGGTCGCCTGTTTTCGGGCCCGGAGCTGATTAACGATGAAATCGTCGGCATGATTCGTGATTTGATTCCGCTGGCACCACTGCATAACCCGGCCAACATTGTCGGTATCGAAGAGTCGCGCAAGCTGCTTCCTGATGTGCCTCATGTCGCTGTTTTCGACACTGGTTTCTTCCACACCATGCCGCCGGCTGCTGCTCTGTACCCGCTTAACGCCGAGGTCGCATCCAAGTTCGACATCCGTCGTTACGGCTTCCACGGCACCTCGCATGAGTTTGTCTCCAAGCAGGTGCCGGACCTTTTGAACAAGCCGACAGAGGAAATCAATCAGATCACGCTGCACCTGGGCAATGGTGCGTCGTGTGCGGCTATCCGAGGTGGCCAGGCGGTGGATACCTCGATGGGGCTGACCCCACTGGCCGGTCTGATGATGGGCACTCGTACCGGTGACATTGATCCGGGCATCATCTTCCACCTCTACCGCAATGGCATGAGCATCGATGAGATCGACAACCTGTGCAACCGCCAGTCTGGTCTGAAGGGTGTCTCCGGGGTCAATGACTTCCGTGTCCTGCAGGAGCGCATGGATGACCATGACCCGGATGCCTGGGCTGCATACCAGATGTACGTCCACCAGCTGCGCCGCTACATCGGCTCTTACATGCTGATTCTCGGTCGCCTGGACGCCATCACCTTCACTGCCGGCGTCGGTGAGAATCACGTCGGTATCCGCCGTGACTCAATGGCTGAGCTCGAGAACTTTGGCATCAAGATTGATGACGAGCGCAACTCTCAGCCGAACGACGGCCCGCGTCTGATTTCTGCGGATGACTCGAAGGTCAAGGTCTTCGTAGTTCCAACCAATGAAGAGCTGGCCATTGCCCGCTACGCAATGAGTTTCGTGGACTAGTTTTTGAGTAGGAGCTCCGACGAGTAGGCAGGGCTCCTGTAACCCGCAATCGACGGCCGCTAGATGCCACGCCTGTTGAATACACAGCTGTACCTCAACAAAATAAGCCCGCCCCGCTAGCTTCCAAACTGGAAGAACCTAGCGGGGCGGGCTTGTTTTGTACACGCCACTGACAACTGCGTAAAAGACACAGTCATCACCGAAGCACATCGGAAGGGGCAGATAGCTACCAGTAACTACCAGATGTAGACGCCGTCGCCGACCTGCAGGGTGTCGAAGTACATCACGGCATCATCGTGATTCAGGTGGATGCAGCCGTGGGACATCTGATTGACAGAACCCTCGTGGAAAGCCTCGCCGTCATTGGTGAAGTACACCGAGAATGGCATCGGACCGTTGTAAGGGACCGACCACTCATCACGGACCTTGCGGGTAACGCTCAGGTTGCCGCGGGTGGTCTCATAGCCCGGCATACCGGAGGACATTGGCACCGGACCGTAGGTGATATGGCCATTTTCCTGCAGCCAGGTCTTCTGGTTGGCCAGGTCAACGCAAGCACGGGCACTCGGAGGGCACGGGTTGTTTGGTTCTGGGCGCGGTTCTGGGCGTGGCTTCTGCTCTGGCTGTGGAGCAGGGGCAGGCGCCGGCTCAGGCTGCGACGGCTTGTTCTGGCCCTCCAGCAAACCGAAAACCTCGTTGACGACGCGGGTAGCCTCGGCCTTCTGCGGTGCCGGCAGCGGCAAGCTGTCGATGGCACTCAGCAGCTGGGTTTTGATCTTGTCCGCCAGCTGCTTGTTATTCTCAGCGAATTTGACGTTCTCATTAATCAGGGCGACAACCGAATCCGGCAGCTTCACAGATGAGGAGTCCAGTACCTCAGAGAGCTCAGGGGCAAGATCGCGTGGATTCAGAGTCGAGATTTCCGGCAGCTTGAGATCTCGGACCTTCTGACCCGCCGACTGCAGATCCGGGTAAACCGGCAGAGCAACGGCAGTGCCGGCGCCAATACCAAAGGCGGTGGTGAGGGCTGCAGCGCTGATGATGACACGCTTAGCGCTACGGAGAGAAGATTTCGAGGAGGCAAACATAGGGGATATCTTAAACCACTAACCGTAATTCTCTCTTTATTCACCAATTCCGGGGTGGCGCTCACGCGCCAACCTCACGTTTGACCAGGGGCGGTACTAAAGCGGCACTAAAGCCTCAGTGCCGCACTCCGTGCACACTAACCCAGCATCAGTCCGGCATCAGCCCAGCGCCATTCCAGCATCAAAACCTAACGCCAAGTTCGTGGTCGGATGAGGTTGGCGATATCCACCAAATTGTAGCGGTGCCGCGGAAACTGGGAAGAGCGCGCCAGCATTCGCAGGTCCTTTTCCAGCCCCTCGCGCAGGCCAGCCACGGTGAAGGGCGCATCGAAAAGTCCGTTAGAGCTCGCCGCATGGTCGAGGTTCGAGCTACGCAACCAGTTCAGTGCCGATGCCATCACGGCAATGCGTAGCTGCGGCATGCGCGGTTCATTCGTCGGGAGTTCCACAAGCCGGCGAGCAGCACGGCGAATTCTCGACTCGGTCAACTCGGAAGGCTGCCCGGAGGTGAGCATGAGAATCGTCGTCAAGCGTGCCATGCGATGGTGTCGGGAGTTGCCGGGAACGCGATCGAGCTGGGAGATAGCCATCTCGTGCTGACGCTCGGAGGCCAGCTGACGAGCCAAGCCGAAGGCGGAGGACACCGTCGTAGGGTTGGCCGCCCACACGACAGCATAGAGACGGAGAGTATTGAAACGGATAGTCTGTGGTGACAGGGACTCGTTGATCCAATCGGGGGAGAAGATCTCGGGCGTACCAGCGGCGACATTATCCAACGCGCTGCTCAAGTTCGCGGCGGCGCGGGCGACGGCGGGTTCAAGGAGGGAGGCGTTGGCGATGCCCAGGCGCTGCTGAATCAGCTCGAGAGTCGCGGCCAGCGCTAGTTTTGGAGCGGGTTCGCCGGGCAGCATGGTCAGCACATGGTGGAATGACGCTAGGGCATCATTGAACTGATCGAGAAGCAGGTAAGTGATGCCCTCGTACCAGCGGTAACGCCAATCGCGCTGCAGGCGTTCGGAGGTATCGCGGAGGCTATCGCGGGCATCATCAATCAATCCCAGATCCAGCTTTGCACGCACGATGCCCAATGGAATTTCCACCGAGGAGCCATACTCGGGTTCGGACAGTGCGTTGGTCAGGGTTTCGATTAATTCGTTGGGCTCGGTAAACGACGAGGCACTTAGGATTCGTGCACCAGGGTCCGTCGGGTTAATCAGCGGCACAGGCAGCGCGAAAGTCACCTCTTGCGGAGTGATTTCTACGCCGCGGGTGATTCCGTCGACAAGCTGATCGGTGCGGAACACCAGGTGTTTGGTGCCGTACGTGGAACGCTGCGGCGAGAAATTCGACACTGCCTGGGGGAATTGCACGCCGTCGCGTACCGCTAGAATTTCGCGCAGTACGCCGATGAGCTGCACACTCATCTCTTCGGCGGAACCGAAGCGGGCCTCGGGGTCCTCGTGGCAAGCGCGCAATAGGAAGCGGTAGAGCGAGTAGAAACGGCGGAACAGGGGCTCCTCAACGGGAGTGGGCAGCCCCGGATCGTAGACACCGTTGGTCGCCGGCAGTTTCAAAATTAGCGAGGCCAGCGTGCGGCCGACGGTGTAGATATCACTGGCGATTGTCGGTCCCGTCGTGGCAATCTCCGGCGCCTGGAAGCCAGGTGTGCCGTAGATATGGCCGTAGGCGCCGATGCCGGTGACTGCGCCGACGTCGATAAGCGTGACGTGATCCTCTGTGAGTAGCACATTGTCCGGCTTCAAATCGTTGTAGACAACGCCGCGCGAGTGCAGGTAATCAAGCGCGGGTAATAGCTCCAGAATGTAGCCAATCGCCAGGTCGCAGGGCATAACGCCGTCCGGGTAGCTTCGACGATGTTTGCGCAACGACGGGCCGCCGACGTACTCCATCACAATGAAGCCGGTGGCGCTGTCGGTGTCCGTCTCGTCGATGAAGTTGATAATCTTCACAATCCCCGGATGCGAGATTTCCGCGAGGAACTCGCGTTCTGCCTGGACTACGGCGAAATCTTTCTCGTTTTTCGCAGCCATCATGCCCTTGAGCACGACCCAGCGATCCGAGACATTGTGGTCAATTGCCAGATAAATCCAGCCGAGACCGCCATGGGCAACCGGCCCCACAATCTCATACTGATCTGCGACGATATCGCCGGCTTTTAGATTCGGCGTCGGCTTATTCGTCGCCCGAATCTTCTCCTCGCTCATCACCGCATCTCGCGGGTCCTGCGTCGTGATGTACGGCAGGTGCACCATGCCGTCGGCGACCGTGCGTCCGCGGTGCGCATTCGAGCGCTTCCGGCGGAAGTCCTCCAACGCTTTACGGTGGGAGGCCATCGACGGATCCGCCGGCTGGGCGCCCGGTGCGGTCGTCTCGCTTGACGACGAATCCCCGCGCCCCAACAACTCGGAGATATCAAACTCTTCGTCATCGTCATCATCTGCAAAGGGGTCGAAAGCGACAGCGGCAGTGCCGGGCTCCTGCTCGTCTTTATCGGCGAACGGGTCGAAGGCGACGGCCTGAGTTGCAGCAGCCTCTGCCTCTGCGTGGACGTCCTCCTGGGGGCCGGGCGTGTGCTGGGAATGCTGGGCTTGCTCGGGGTGCTGGTTTTCGTCGCTCATCGGTCATTCACCTCGCCTTCTGGAGCAGCTTCCGGTGTGGGCGTAATTCCAAGTATGTCTTCGTCGTTGCCGTACTGTGGCACCGGTTGGGTACCACTTGGTAGGAAGGGGCCGAACCAGGTGTTGTAGAGAGATTGCCAGGTGCCGTCGTTCGCTATGCGCTCCAGGGTCGCGTTGATTTGGCGAACGAGGCCGGGGTTCTTCTTGGACACACCGGCCGCGTAGCTTTCCTCGTTCAAGTCTCGCTGAACAATTGCGGTGGCCGGATCTTGGTCGTTGATACCAGCGAGGATGGTGTCGTCGGCAACGACAATCTCTGCTTGGTCGTTTTGAAGTGCAATCAGGCAATCCGACCAGTTACCGACCAACAACAGCGTATTGTTCGGCGAGAGGCGCCGAATCAAATCCTCGGTAGTGGATCCTCGGGAGACACAGATACGCCCGTCCTCGACGTCCTCAGGGGAGGCATCGCCACCCGGCGAAGAGACAAGCACCCCAGCTCGTGCCGTCAAATACGGTGCGGAAAACAGCGCCTTTTCGCGCCGGGCATCGGTGACCGTCATAGTGCGCAACACGACATCGACGGTGCCGTCCTCGAGTGCAGCGATGCGTTCATTGCTGTCGACGAACCGGAACTCAACGGCGTCGGGATTATCAAAGATGTCCCTGGCAATCTCTTGTGCCAGAGATACTTCAAACCCAGAGAGCTCGCCGGTGCTGAAATCGCGGAAGCTGAGTAGGTTCAACGACTGGTCAACACCAATAATGATGCGGCCGCGCTTGTAAATCTCCGGGACTCGTTCCGCTGGTGTTTGGTCATCTGGCGCTAGTGTGGACAAATCTGGGGTGTTCGTCTGAGTCGCAGGCTTCTTCGAGGAGGCCTTGTCGTAGAACGCGCCCGGTGGCAGAGGGAAATCGCCGGTGGCCTCAAGGATGGTGCGCGAGTAGGGATCGTCGGCAAGCGAATCGGGTGCGCAGGCGCTGATGGTGAGGCCGGCGATGGCGAGCACACCGAGGGTAGCCATGCGCCGCCAACCGACGAAACCGCGGTGCGATGGGGACAACGGGACGATCATAGGTACTCCAGGAGCCGGTGGCGGAATCCGATAACGACCAGAACTGCTGCGATTACGGTCAGAGTAACCGTAGCCAGGGACAGTGCCGCGATAGCGCGACGGGATTGGTCGAGGTTCTCGCGGGCGGTCAGACGGGACTCAGCGATGGAGTTCTGCAGTGACTCATCGAACTGCCCGAACGCAGTTGCCGATGAGCTGGCGTTATCCACATCGGTTGCGACGCGAACCGCTCCGGCGTAGTCACCTGCACTTAAGTGCTCCATCATCAGGTTGTGACCGGCCTCCCAGCTGTAGACAGCGTGGATGGCAGATCGGACATCGTCGTCCGGGGCGTTGGCATCCACTCTTTCCAGCTCACCGACCAGGGAGCGCACGGACTGTGAGAAGGACTCCGCATCCGCCGGCTGACGGCGTACCAAGCCGAGAGTTTCGCTGGCGCGTAGCTGCTGGGCATCAATGCGTACCTCGGTGAGGGTGTGAACGTCAGGGCGCTGGTCGCCGAAGATGGAGTTGGATTGCCATGGTTGAGTGGTGGCAATTCCCACGCCGACAAGTGCGATGGCCATCAACATGGTCGCGCCAAAAAGACCGACGTTGAATAGGCGGCCGGTGCGACGGGTCAGCCACCACTGTGTGAGTATCAGCATCAAAATTGCCGCTGCCAGGCCTGACATTGGGAACAGCGGAGGCCTCGACAGTTCGCGCTGCTCTGCATTAGTGGTGGTACTGGTGCGTTCGTAGAGCGACTTTGCTGCTGGCAGAATCTGCACCTGCATCAGGTTTGAGGCAGAGGCGAGGTACGCGACACTGACGGGATTGCCCTGGCGCGCATTCGCGCGGGCTGTCTCGACCATGCCGGTGTAGACCGGCAACAGACGCTGTACAGTCGCGATATCCTTCATCTCTGGATCATCGACGTTTTCAATGCCCGTAGCCGCGCGGGTAGCGGACATGGAGGCCTGTGCGATGACGTCGTCGAAGTTGCTGACAAGATCCTGGTTGCTGTTGAGCGTGCCACGGGAAAAGGCGGTGTTGGCCGACGCATCGGCAATCGTCAGCGAGGCATAAAGATTCTGTGAGGCATTGGCCATCGGTTCGCTCAGTTGCGAAATTCGGGTGAGCTGCTGCTGGCGTTGCGAGGTTGTTTGCCACATGGATAGGCCGGCGGCCAGGATAGCGACAATGAGGATGAGGGCGACTATGGTCAAGCGGCCCGGCGATGTCATCAAAAAGGACACTGAACGGCGCACATACGTGGCCGACGGGCCGAGCTTGTCGTAGAGGCGGTCACCGAGAAAACGTGTCAGTCTCCGGTTGCGGGGGCCAATTTCGAGGGCATCCACGCGCAGATCGGTATCGCGCGGAGGCATCGCTGGGGATGCGGCTCCTGCGGGCGTCGCTGATGTGGCTGTAGCGGTTGTATTGGCCGAGGACTCGGAGGTTTCCAGAGCAGTTGACGGCGCGGCGCTCTCGGGGGTTGGCGCGGGAGCTTCTTTCGAGTCCTTTGCCGCCTGAGTTGCGGTGTGCGTGTCTAAGCTTTCGCCACCGGGAGTGGTTCGACCGCTGAAACGAGCTCGGCGTGGGGCGCGATTCTTACGGTGAAATGGGTTTCGGTTTTTGTCGTGGGCGCGGGAATGAGGCGCACTTGAAGTGGTTTCACCCATGCGCACGTGTCCTTCCGACGTGACCGAAGTCGCCTGCGGTAATCCCTCCGCTCAGAGCGACGTTAGTTCCTTGAAAATCTTAGTCGCTCGAGCTTGTGACCGAAAACACAAGCCCATCTGGCGTAGGGTGGAAACATGCTTCAGGATGGAAATGGTTGGTCAGCTGGTCCCAACGGTACGCGCTGTTGGGGACGCTTCGGAGCTGCGGGGCTGCTGATTGCGAGCCCTCAGCGCACTGTGCTTATGCAGTATCGAGCTGACTGGACATCATTCCCCCTAACGTGGGGTGTTCCTGGTGGGGCTTGTGATTCTCATGAGACCCCCGAGGCGACTGCGCTGCGTGAGACAGCTGAGGAAACTGGACTTCTCGAGCACCAGCTTCGCATCCTCGACACGCAGGTCACCACTGGTCCCTTCCCGGCCGATCCGGACCGCCCCGAGCTCGCTGGCGATTGGAAGTATCACACGGTCTACGCGCTAGCTGCCGAGGAACTGGAGACGAATCCGAACGAGGAGTCCTTAGAACTGCGCTGGGTTCCGCTTGCCGATGTCGACAGCCTCGACCTGCTTCCAGCTTTCGCGGAATCGTGGCCAAGGGTGCGCACGCACCTCGAGAAGCTGCTGGAAAACCTTGACTAGGTGACTAGGTGGCTAGGTCTGAGGTTCACACCGCCCCCATTGAGGCTGCGCGCTGAGATTGGCATGCAAAAGTCGCTCCCCGGCGCGACTTTTAGGTCGGGAGAGCGGCTTGTCTAATTGGCTACTTGTTGCCTACTTGGAGTCAGCGACTGCTGCCGCACCAGCGGCCAGCGCGGTGACAGCCAGGACGGACGGCCATGCGCCAATCTTCTTGGCCAGTGGGTGCGAGAGGCCGAAAGCGCCGAGGTAGGTGGCCACCAGGCCGGTGGTTCCCAGGGCGCCAGTCTTTTCGTGCCAGGTGCGTGCAGCATATGCGCCGGCAGCGCCCAGGATGACACCGCCGAGTGGGCGAATGCCGGTTTCGCGAGCGGTGAGCCAGCCGCCGATGAGGCCAGTGGCCACCAGTGGAGCGGTCTTTACGTCTTTTGCCTTCTTCAAAGTAATAGCCATAAGCATCATCGTACCTGGTTAGAAGGGCTTAGAGGCGGGTTTTTAGAACGGCTCCTGGCGGCGCTGGTGCTCCTCAACATAGCTTTCCGAGTGCTCCGCCAGCTTCAGCAGTGAAGGCAGCGCCTTAATCAGGGCGCGAACGTCCTTCGGTGACATCGTCCGTACAATTTCGTACACCAGCGCGCCCCAGTGGTCGATGAGCTGCTCTAGGAGGGACTCGCCATCGCTGGAGACATAGAGGTTCTGCGCACGGCGGTCCTTCGCGTTGTTCTCGCGCTCAATCAGTCCGTTGTCGAGCAGGCGGCGAACTGTCGCCGACACGTTGGATGGGCGGAGGAAGCGCAGGCGTGCAATGTCAGATACGCCGCAGCCCGGGTGGGTCGAAATGAAGTGCAGTACTTCCATCTCTGACTGGGAAATGTCCATCCTGGCATTTGGGCGCTCACCGAGACGGCGGGTCGACGCGAGGAAGTCATACAAGCCGATGGAAATCTTCTGCACGCTTTCGCGCAGTGATTCATCGAACTCAATCGAGTCATCCGCGGTAGGGAAGCCGCTCGCTGGCTCCGGGGTGGTGGTGCGCTGAGGGGAGCGTGCAGAAGTCATGGTCTTCCTTCCCGACGTAATGAATTGATGTTCTGAAATAACACCTTATATCGTCGAAATAACTTTCCGTGGTGAAAATTTGTAGATTAAACAAAAAGTTAGGTTTATAAGTCTTGTGTAGGAGCTTTATCGTGCACCTCTGCCCCTGTTTTTAGGGGGGCTGACAGCAAAAACGCCGCTATACGACGGCCCCAGTGACGACCCATCCTGCAGGACTTATGCCTGCACATTTGTCTACACGTCGTAAGTCACAATCACCGGAGCATGGTCGGATGCGCCCTTGCCCTGCCGCTCTTCGATGTCGATGAATCCCGAGGATGCCTTTGCAGCAAGGGCGGGGGAGGCGAGCTGGAAATCGATGCGCATGCCCTCGTCCTTAAAAAAGCGACCGGCCTTGTAATCCCAGTAGGTCCACTGGTTTGGGGTGAACTGACGAGTCACTTCTTTCATGCCCGCCTGCTCCAGTGCATAGAAGGCTGCGCGTTCAGGTGGGGTGACGTGTGTTTTACCCGCGAAGGCTGTCATCGACCAGACATCGCCATCGGTCGGAGCGATGTTGAAGTCGCCGCCCATCATGAAGGTGGCCTCCGGATCGTCGTCAAGCGTGGCGATGATGTGCTGACGGAGCCGCTCCAAAAATTCGAGCTTGTACTCGAAGTGCGGGTCGGTGATGTCGCGGCCGTTCGGGATGTAGAGACTGTGGACACGCACGCCACCGCAGGTAGCGGCGATATGGCGAGCCTCCAGGGCGGGCGCTGCATCGGGGTCCTTGTTGAAGCCGGGTTGGCCAGGGAATCCTGCCTGGATATCGTCAAGACCGACGCGGGAGATGATGGCAACACCATTCCACTGATTCAGGCCGTGGTGGGCGATTTGGTATCCGAGCTCTTCAAAAGCAGCGGAAGGGAATTGGTCGTTCTTGCACTTGGTTTCCTGGACGGCCAGGACATCAATGTCATTTCGGCGCAGCATTTCCACCATTCGGTCGAGGCGAGTTCGGGCCGAATTGACGTTCCAGACACAGATTCGCATATCAACGATTGTAAAAGGGGAACGAAAGAGCGGCCTCATGCGTTGAACAAAGCAGTGACAAAATAAGTGGACAATGGGTGGGCAAAGTGGGCGGAAGCCCAGCAGGAAAGGGAGTTTCGAGGTTGGCTAACTGGGACGATCGCCGTTACGACGGCGAGTACAGTCCGGCGGATGACCTGAGTAGTAGTGGCAGGTACGCTTATCGGGAGCACGACGCTTATGGGGCGTACGATGCGGCAATGCCGTATCAGGAAGTGCCGTACCCGGCATCAAATATTCCGGTCGGCTATGAAAGCGGGTACCCCGTCGGTTACGGGGCGTCTTCCTTCGGTGAGCTCAGCACTAACCCCAAAGTTGCACCGCTGACCGCGCAAATGGCAGTGCACCTGGGCTTTGACCCCAATCTGGCCAATGGCTCGGTGGCACGTCGTGCTGGCGCGCTGCTGGTGGATTCTGTGATCTACATTGCGTTGATTGCCGCCATCGCAGTTCTCGCTAGCATCGTGGGGACTTCTGAAAACGGTGTGTTGGTGATGGTAATCAGTCTCTTCCTCGGACCCGGTGGTTTTTATCTCTACCGTGTTGCGGGGGACTCCATTTTTGACGGGTCGCCGGGCAAGCACGCCATGGGGATGAAGATTGAAGGCGCACACGGAATGCCTGTTTCGGCGCGTGATGGTTTCGTGCGTAATGCCTGGATTCTGCCGTCGATGATTCCGTTCGCCGGTTGGTTCGTCTCTGCGGGCCTGGCTGGCTGGATTGCGATGGGTGCGTCCCGCGACCCGCTGGGGCGAGGTCGCCATGAGCTCTCGGTCCGTACGCGTGTAGTGGAAAAACCTGAGACACGCGAGCTGTCGCGCGGGCAGCGGCACATGGATCAGAAGGACAACAAGTCGCGACAGCTGAAGCGGAAGACACAGAGGAAGCGGGTTCAGCGCGGGAAGTAGAAAGAGCAGAGAAAAGTTGACTGCCAGGGAAAAGGGGCTAAACCTAGCCTGGCTCGTCTTGATCGCACTGCCGTCGGCAGGGCTCTGTTACTCCTGTATTCTTTTTCTCTTTCTCTCTTGCAGCGAGGGACGCCACGAATGGGCACGAGAAGGGGAAACGAATCGAGTCTGATTGGAAAACTACGGAGTCCCTTTCTTTGATGCCTCCCCGAAAACTAAGCCCCTGTCAGCTCCGCGTAGCGATGCCGGTGATGCTCCGTAAAACCGAGTGTCCGGTATAGCGCAATACCGGCCTCGTTTGAACCCAATACCTGCAGATATGCCGAATCTGCCCCGTGTTGTGCGCCCCAGTGCATCATGTGAATGCCAAGCAGCGTGCCTAGTCCTCGGCGGCGCATATCGGCTGCGACTTCCACAGCGGAGAATCCGAGCCACACTCGGCCGTCGTCCGATTCGGTTAGCGTGCCGCGGGTGATTGCCACCGTGCGCATTCCTTCAGGCGCATTGTCGTCAGGCACTTGCAGGCGTCCGAAGCACATGCGGCCATCGATTTCATTGCGCAGAAGCTGTAGTGCATGCTCGGGCAGCGTGGTACCGCGGAAATGGTAGAGCTCCAACCAATCGTCGTCAGGTTGATCAGCGATATCCACCTGCACGTCTGCAAGCTCGGCGCTGTGCTCATCAAGCACCTGTTCAGCGCTGTCCGATTCAGCTGCCAATTCAGCAGGCGGCAGATCCCCGTCGAGCGAGCGCGTCATAACCACAATATCCGGTCCGACCGTCCATTCCGGCCCCGCGACCAGCGCTTGTGCAGGTTTGGCGATTCTATCCGGAATCGCAATCCGCACCGGCAAATCGTGGGAATCGTAAAACGACTTAATCTTCTCCAACGGCACCGGCTGAGTGCTGGCTCCGGGTTCGAGCGGCAGCGCGGAGTTGGAACGCTCCGTAATACCGTCGCCCGCGCGTAGCAGCCAGCCCGATTCCACCACGTGCGCGATACCCGGAAAGGCCTTCGCGGTCGCAGTTTCCACGGCTCGAATGTCCGAATTGCGCACCGGATGATCCGGCAGGGCCTTCACGATCAAAATGTGCTTATCGCTAAAGTCCACCGCTGCCACGGACTCGTCGGCACGCACGCCGGCGCGAACCTGCGGACGCACGACGAACGGATCCATACTGAGCACATGCCCAATGACGTCCGTGGTTTTCTTTCCGCTGGCCAGAGCTTCTTTATCGGTCAGTGCGCGTCGCACGATGACGCGACGTCCCACCGCTACTTCGCCGACACCCCAGCGGGAAATCGGTAGCTTCTGTGCCGTGTTCTCGCTTGCCGACGACTCCAGTTGCCTATCTGCCACGATTTAATCCTCGTGGCCGAACGGGTCTGGATCCACGCCAGGCATCCAGGTCAGGCCACCCTCGGTCCAACCGGCGCGCTTGATTTCCTTCTTGGCCATGCGCTTCCAGCGGCCCGTGAGACAGTCGGTGTAAAGGAACCCATCCAGGTGGCCGACCTCGTGCTGCATGCAGCGAGCGAGGAAACCGGTGGCCTCGATGCGGACCTCTTCGCCGTTTTCATCCAGACCGGTGACGACAGCCTTCTCCGCGCGGTTGGTGGGGAAGGACAGGCCGGGAACAGAGAGGCAGCCTTCGTCGTCGGAACCGTCGTCGTTAGGCATTGTCTTCGGGACTTCACTGGTGGTCAGCACTGGATTGATGACGCAGCCGCGGTGCCAGACATCGTCGTCATCGGGGCAGTTGTAGACGAACAGACGCTTGCCGACGCCCACCTGGTTGGCGGCGAGCCCCACGCCGTGGGCGCGGTCCATGGTTTCATACATGTCCTCGATGAGCTCGCGCAGCTCGGAGACATCCTCGGTCACCGGCTGGGTAGGAGTGTGGAGAACGGGGTCTCCGGCAATCACAATGGGACGGATAGTCATGTCGCTGATTCTACTCGGCGCCCTTTACTTCTAAGTTGCCCGGTGATGTCTGGAGGGTTTGGTGGGCCGGGGAGGCGTAGGTGGGGCTGGGGCTAGGTTCTACTATTTATCTTCACTAGGTATCTGCATAGGCAGTGTTGTGCAGAATGGAAAATCAGGGCGAGTGAAATGAAAGTGGGGTGCGGAAAATGGTGCGTGAAAACGCGGCAGGCGACAGCCGCGAGTCTGAGACCGAGCTGCGGCCTGACTCATCCGAGCATCTCGGACTCGCGGGCGATACCAGCGGCATTGAGCCCTTTTTGGCGCAGAAAATGCTGAATTTTGAGAAAGAATGGCTGAAAGTTGCCCGTCGTGGACCGCGCATGGCCGGTGCGCGTCAGGAGGCAATTCGACGTTGCTTTGCCGAGGAGTTTGGCAACAACACGATCCGCTACCACCAGGTACTTTCGCGACTTTTGGATTCGCCTGCAGCTGAAGCTGCTGAGCCCGTTCTGGTCCATCGATTGCGCGCTGTGCGGGACAATCAAAGCTCATAAGGTTCAAGTTTCACTTCACGGTTCGGCGGCAGAACATATAGGATGTGGGATGTGTCTGACCAACTAAACCCTCAGAATTCGCCGCGTCCGGGCCGCCATCGACTCGATGACGACTTTGACGACTTCGATGAGTACAGCGATTACGCGGAGGCTCCCGCCGCTGGCGGCGCTCATGCGTACTCCGAGCCGTCGGATGCTCAACACGCAGCGCCCAGATCTGCGGCCCCGGCCGCTGGCGCAGCCGCTGCTGGTGCCACCGCTGGCGCCACTACCGGTGCTGGCTCTCGGGCTGCTGCTAGCAATTCCGCAGTTGCTGATGGTGTTGATGACGGCGACATCGGCGACGGTGCCGGTGATGGCCGCTACATGCGCGTTCTCGCTATCGTGCTGCTCGCTATCGGCGTATGCCTGGTCGCCTACGGTGCCTACGCACTTAGCACGCGTGGCGACGATGCCGAGAGCACCGGCCAGAATGACACCTCGGCATCCGCTCCGGCTGACTCTGGTGCGCCTGCTGACTCGGCCAACGGCAGTGGTCCGGCAAAGGACGGTGCTGCTGGAGATGGTGACGGCGAGGTTCCGCCGCCGCCACCGGCAAATGAGCCAGGCAAACCGGTTCCTCCCGCGGAGAATCCGCCGGCACAGGATGAGGCCAACGAAGCGCCCCAGATTGATCGCAAGGCTGTCAAGGTCAGTGTCCTGAATAACTCTGAGGTCGTGGGCCTCGCCGATGACCTGTCCAAGCAGATGGGCGAGCAGGGCTGGGGCGCCGGTGAGACCGGTAACGCTCCTGAAGAGAAGATGGGTGTGTGGGAGAAGACCACCGTCTACTTCGACCCGAGGAACGAAGAGGAAAAGGCCGCCGCTGAGCAGATCGCACACGACAACGGTTGGCAAGCCGCACCTCGCGATGACCGTCTCCGGGGCGCTCCGGCTGGAATCGTCGTGGTTGCCACTGATCCGGCCCAGTAGACTTCGGTCTCTCGCTGAGGTTTGAGGGCTAAGTGCCAGAGCTGCCGCCGTGGTGCGAAGCGATAGGTTTCCAAGCCCCGCGTAAGCCATACATTTCATGGTCTACGCGGGGCTTTTGCGTATTTTGCAGTCTCAAACAGATCACGGTTGAAAAAGGGGTACTAGTATTCTGCTAGTAGCCAGTGAGGTCTGTGAGGTTTTTATGTTCGCCGTAAAGCGTCGTCGCGCTGCTGTCGCCACCGCGTTGGGGTGTGCTGCAGCACTATTGGTTTCCTGCTCGGGGGTCGAATCCAACAGCGGCAAGGACAAGGACGCGGGCGCGTCGACAAGCACTGCGCCAGTGAGTGTAGACCCGGCGGCGCCAAAGCTGACTGAGCGAGTCAGTGCCTATAACTTCATCCGCACAAACGATGACGGATCGATGAAAATGCTGGCAACTGTGCAGGTCATGAGCGCCAAGGGATGGATGGGTCTTTCCGATGAAAAGGACCAGTTCACTACCCTGGACAAGGGCAAGTACACAGTACAGGCGCGCGGCGCATCCGGCTGCAGTGGCGTAGGCAGCCCTGCAGCTGAAGGATTGGGAGTCATCGGCGAAGTGCACGTCGATGCCAATCAGAACGCAGATGTCTGGAACGTCCCGTCCAAGGTAGACCAGGACAGCTTCACCACAGTTGCGCTCGTCGATTCCAACGGTGACCTTGCCTCCTGCGCAAAAACCGTCACCTGGACCGAGCCAACTGAGGAAAATGATTCCTAGTGTGAAAAAATAGCAGTATGACTGAGCAATTTTCCGGATCGGCGCAGCCATCTCTGGGAGTGGAGTGGGAAGTGGCGTTCGTGGACCGACGAACGCGCGATACCGCCCCCGCTGCCGCCGAGGTGCTCGACATCATCGATGCGGAACATCCCGGACATGGGCTCCAGCGCGAGTTCCTCGCCAACACCGTGGAGCTCGTCACCGGTGTGCACATGAACGTGCCCGATGCCGTTGCGGAGCTCCAGAGCCAGTTGGATATGGTTCTCGATGCCGCTGACCGAGTCGGGGTGGATGTGTGGTCGTCGGGCTCGCATCCGTTCGCCCGCGGTACCGCTCAGAAGGTCAGCGCCAAGGGGCACTACTCCGAGATCATCAACCGCACGCAGTGGTGGGGTAACCAGATGATCATTTGGGGAGTCCACGTCCATGTTGGCATTAAGGACTCCGACCGCGTTTGGCCGATTATTCAGGCCCTGGCGACCAAGCTGCCACACATGCTGGCGCTGTCTGCGTCCTCACCGGCCTGGAACGGCGAGGACATGGGCTACGCCTCCAACCGAAGCCTGCTCTACCAACAGCTTCCCACCGCCGGTCAGCCGCCGGCGATTTACACGTGGCCCGAGTGGGAGTCTTACATGCATGACCAGTCCCGCTCCGGCGTCATCAATCACACCGGCTCGATGCACTTGGACATCCGCCCGGCATCGAAGTACGGAACCATCGAGGTCCGCGTCGCTGATGCCACCTCTAACCTGCAGGAACTCGCCGCTATCGTGGCATTGACGCACTGCCTGACGGTCTACTACGACCGCATGTGGGAGGCCGGCGAAGAGCTGCCGTCTCTGCAGTCCTGGCACATTGCCGAAAACAAGTGGCGCGCCGCCCGCTATGGCATGGACGCGCTGGTCATCGTCAATCGCGATACCGACGAGCGGTGGGTCCGCGATGAGCTCCGTGAGCTCGTGGCCCAGCTTGCCCCGCTTGCCGACGAACTGGGCTGCCGAACCGAACTGGAATTCGTTAACACCATCGTGGAAATGGGCGCGGCCTACGAGCGTCAGCGCACTGTGGCGGATGCGGCCGGGGCGTTACCTTCCATGGCTACCGAGGACGACGTGCGGGCGAATGAACAGCGAATTGGCCACACCCCGTGGCGGGCTGCCGTGGATCTCGCGGTGCAGGAGCTGCGCGCCGGGCATCCGATTGCGGCTGAAGATTTTCACGAGCAGGTGAGCGACTAGCCGTCGTCAAGCAGCGTGGGCCTAGACAAAAAGTTAGTGACCAGGCTTATAGCACTTTCGGTGTGCATAAACCTAGTCACTAGGCCATAAACTCAGTCAGTATCTGAGGAGAGCGGACTGGGGCACCTAGTCCCGCGGTTCCCGGCTGTCATCGCGGGCCAGGCTGTCCTCGTCCACGAGCCGCTCCTTGAACGCCTCGTGGCCAACCCGGTTACTAACAATCGGCGATGTTCCCAGTGCAAAGAGGATAATCAGGGTCAGCAGAGCCAAGTCACTGTTGGTGGTTGTGTGCGCTGGCGCATGCGTAGCGACGTGCAACAGCGATCCCGCCAGCGTCAGCATCAAACCCAGCGTCTGTGGCTTGGAGGATGCGTGCATGCGACTGATGGTGTCACGGAAGCGTATTAACCCAACGGACGCTGCGACGCACAGCAGCATTCCGGAGATAATGAGCACGATGGCGATAATGTCTGCCACGAGAATCATTTGGCCTCTCCCTTCATCGTTTTCGGAGCTGCGGTTGGCGTTGCCTTAGGCGCTGCTTTCTGCGCTGCCTTCTGCGCGGTTTTCTTTGTGGCGACCTTGCTTGCAGCTTTCCCCGTGCCCTTCCGAGCGCTCTTCGCGGGTATCTTTCCTTCGTCTGGGACACGGAATTTGGCGACTGCCAGCGAAGACAGGAAACCGAGCAGCGCAATGATGAGCATTGGATAGACCACCGAAGTGTCCAAACTCCATGCCATGAACGCAGCGAGCATGCCCTGCAACATTGCAGTCATGGACTCCAGGGCCACCAGGCGGTCCAGCGAGTTTGGCCCTGCAATCATGTGCCCGAGGGTAATCATCACCGCAATGAAATAGCCTGCAGCAGCTACGCCGAGCAGAATGTTAAAAACTTCCGGGTTCATCGGCTGCTCCTTTCTCCCCTTTTTTCGCTGCTCGTTTCGCCTTGCTCGCCGCTTTTCGTACTGCTCGGCTGCTCTTCGCCAGAGCCTGGCTTAGTCGGTTGCTCATGGACATCGCGGTTCTCAAACGCGCGAATCACTCGTCGCTCGATTCGGGTCAGCTGGTTGATTTGTTCAGCTACCTTGCCTGTCGACGAAGCGTCGAGAAGATGCATGGTCAGCGTCTTTTTTCGCTTATCGATGTCCACAATGATGCCGCCCGGCTGCAGATTAATTAGTGCCATTGCAGTCGTGAGCGAAATATCGTCATTGGTCCGCATGGGGACCTTGATAATGGCAGTCGGTGGCGGATCATCTCGTCGGATGGCCAGCCAGGCGACACTGATAGAGGCCTTCACGAAGTCGATTGTCCAAGAACCGAACAGTCGCACCATGCCACCGAAGTTGATGTCCAGTGCGCTGCTTGGTGGGATAGGCATGGCGAGGTTCAGCAACGTGGCTACAAGGATTCCCGAGAGCACATTGGCAAATGTCACCTCGCCCCACAGCATGACCCAAATGATCACTGTGAATAAGAAGAGCAGGATTGAAATACGTGGTGGTCGCTTTGCAGCCACCTTGGTGCGCGCTTTACTCATCAGCTTTCACCTGCTCTTTCCAGCGTGCTGATGGCACGTTCGGTCGCCGAATCCGACTTCCATGGGCTCTTGGTGCGGCCTGGGTTTTCCAGCTGCTCCAGGCCCTTGTCATCGGCCGAGTCGATACCGAGGACCGCTGCGCGGTACTCATCAACATTCGCGACGTTGCTTGCCGCTTCGGTAGCTACATTGGACAGCGGCCCGGCCAGAACGGTAACCCCCACAGAGGCAATCACCAGCAGGGCTGTCGGCATCACCATGCCGAGTGGCATCCTGCCGACGTCGTCACGCTCGGCGATAGCAACCATCTGAGTCCTTTCCCGGAGCGCGGCTGGCTGCGCAAGCACGGTGTCGCCCTCCGGGGCGTCGGAACGGTCGCGCCAGAAGGCCTTCGACCAGACGATGATCATGGTGTAGAGGGTCAGCAGGCTGGTGATGATAGATCCCGCAACCAGAATCCATGCGGTGGCGGATCCGTTCTGTGCGCCGGCCTCAATGAGCATGACCTTGCCCAGGAAGCCCGAGAACGGCGGGATACCACCGAGGTTGAGCGCGGGCACGAGGTATAGCAGCGCCAGCAGCGGCGACATCTTGGCCAGGCCACCGAGGCTGCGCAGGGAGGACGAGCCCGCCTGGCGCTCGATAAGCCCGACCACCAGGAACAGCGCCGTCTGCACCAGAATGTGGTGCACGATGTAGAAGATCGCGCCACTGAGCCCCAGCGTATTGCCGACGGCAATGCCGAAGATCATGTAACCGATATGGGACACCAGCGTAAATGACAAGAGACGTTTGATGTCATTTTGGGCCATCGCGCCGAGAATGCCCATGAGCATTGTCGCCAGGCCAGCCCACATCAGGACGTCGTCAAGCCGACCGTCGGGGAAGACGACACTGCGCGTGCGGATAATCGCGTAAACACCCACCTTCGTCAGCAGACCCGCGAAGACCGCGGTGACCATCGACGGTGCGGTGGGGTAGGAGTCCGGCAGCCACGCCGACAGCGGGAACACCGCCGCCTTCACCGCGAAGGCGACGAGCAGCACTGCGAAGATCGCGGTGCGGGTGCCGTCCGGGATGCCCTCCATGCGCAGGGAAATGTGTGCGAAGTTCACCGTGCCGACCGCCTGATAAACCAGACCGATCGCCAACAGGAACACCATCGAGGACAACATATTGACCATCACATACGACACGCCTGCGCGAATGCGTGACGACGATGCCCCCAGTGTGAGCAACACGTAGGAGGCTACGAGCAGAACCTCGAAGCCGACGTACATGTTGAACAGATCGCCGGCCAGGAAGGCCATGGAGACGCCCATGTTGAGCAGCATATATGTCGGAACGAAGACGGAGATTGGCTCGTCTTCGTCGCCATCGCTAATACCCTGGCCAATGCCGAACCACATCACAGCAAAGAGGACCAGCTGAGAGACGGTAATCATCAGCACTGCGAGGTTGTCGGCCACGAGCGTGATGCCAATCGGTGCATCCCAGCCGCCAACCTGGACGGTATGGATGCCGTGGGCATAGATGAGGTATACCAGTGCACCGGCGACTCCCAGCAGGCTGCCGAGCGAAATCAGCGCGATTGTCTGCTGTGTTTTCGGGAAACGCGCCAGCAGCAGTGCAATTGCGGCGGTGGCGGCGGGGACGATGATAGGCAGCGGAATTAGTGCCAGAATTAGTTGCTCAGTCGTCATCGTCGTCACCTCCTGGGGAGTTTGATGGCGGGGTCACGGGCTTTTCAAAACTGGCCGGACCGAAGCTATCGCCGGCCTCTGTGGGGCGACCGGTGGTGGGATCGTCGGATTTGTCGTGGTCCGGAGCAGCTGATGGGTCGCTGGCCCGACGCATTGCCAGGCTGCGGTCCTCGTGGTCATCTTGCACGTGATCGCCGATGCGGTAGCGGTGCTGGCGATAGAGCAGAGCCAACAGGAATGCGGTCATGCCCATGGAAATAACAATTGCGGTGAGGATAAAGGCCTGGGGCAGTGAGTCTGCCTGAGCATCGCTGACCAGCGATTCCCTATCCCAAATTGGTGGCCGTCCCGGCGAACCAGAGCCAAGCAGGATGAGCAGGTTGATACCGTTGCCCATCAGCAACAGTCCCATGAGCATCCTGGTCAACGAACGATCGAGGAACAGGTACACCCCTGTAGCAATCAGCGTGCCGACAGTTGCTAGCAGAACAAAATTGAGAATCACGGGTGTGTATCCTTTCCTTCGGTCCTAGCTGGGGCTGTCGGTTGTGAAGCCTCTGAAGCGGTTGTGTTGGCAGTGCTTGCGTTAGAGGAACGTGCACCGGGGGCTTGTGCCGCAGGAGCCTTAGCACCTGCAGGCTTAACACCTGCGGGGTTAGCACCTGCTGGCTTAGTCGCCGCCAACTTACTGCGCAGATGGCGGGACTGGCCGAGTGCGGCTCGATTCACACGACGCGAACGATCACGCTCAGCGCGAAGATTCATCTGGACATCGATGCCACCGCCCAAACTGCGCAGGATGTAGACAATCGTGCCGACCACGATCATGTATACGCCCAGGTCAAAGAGCATCGGGGAGACAACGGCGACATCGCCGAGCAGCGGAATTTCCCGCGAGCCATACGTAGAAGTTAGCGGCGCCCAACCCACAAACAGTGGCCACAACGCGCTGAGTGCCGACACCAGCAAACCGCCGCCGAGAAGTATCTCGTTAGGAATCGGCAGAGTTGCCGCCAACTCACGACGACCACCGATGAGATAACGCATGGTCAGTGCCAGCGCAGCCACGAGACCACCGGCGAAGCCACCGCCGACATCGTTATGGCCGGCAAAAAAGAGGTAGAAGGAAACCACCATCATGGCGGGGAAGAGCACGCGCGATGCCACCAGCACCATAATCGGGTAGCGCAACCGCTCGGCTTCACCGGACTCATCGAGAGTGTTCAACCAACGGTTGGTGCGGCGAGCTCGATTCCTCTGCGGCTTAATCTTTGAACGCATGTGCATGGTATGCGTGCGGAAGACCAGTGAGGTAATCCCCAGAGCCACCATCACCAGCACGGTGATTTCACCGAAGGTGTCCCAGGCGCGGATGTCGACAAGCAGTACGTTGACTGCATTCTGGCCGTGCCCAATATCGTGCGCCAGCGGCGGAATGTCGCCCGAGATTGGCTCAGTACGACGGGAGCCCATGGCGTAGGCGGCCAACACGGGAACCGTGACACCGACTGCAATGGCCAACCAAGCACGGTGTCGTGTCCACCTCGGGTTCGATGCCGGTGCCCGCGGGGAGAGCGTACGCAACACCAACACGAAAATAATCATTGAGACCGTCTCGACCAGCAGCTGCGTCAGGGCCAAGTCAGGAGCGCCGTACATGGCGAAAATAATGGCCAAGCCGTAGCCTGTCACGCCTACCAGGATGACCCCGGAAAGCCTGTTCTTCTGCCGGGTAGCGGCCAGCGCCGCGATAATCATGATGAGCGCAACTGCACCCTGCGGAGCAGAGTCCCACAGTTCCATTCGCAGCTCATCGCGCTCGCCGAGCAACAACGCACCGATGGACAGCACGATGAGGGTCAGCAAAATGACCGCTTCATTCAACGGGAGGGAACCACGCTGGGTCGCAGCAGTGACACGGAGAGAAAGACGGCGGGCCAAGTCCAGGATTCCGTCGTAAAGCGCATCGGCACTACCGAGAGCCGGCTGATCAAACTGCAGCTGACGCACCAGATTACGCTGCCAATGCATGATGGCACCCACGAGTAGAATTGTGGCCGTCAGTGCCAGCGGAAGGGTGAATCCGTGCCAGAGCGCCAGGTGCGTTTCTGCTTCCGTATTCGGGAATGCGCTGGTGAGGTAGGGCGAGATAATCGAGTCGAGGACGCGGGGAACCAGGCCGAAAACCAAACCTGCCAGCGCCAACAGCCAAGCCGGGCCAATCTGATCCCACGTCGGGGAATCCATCTCTGCCACGGCAGGGGAAGTGCCACCACCGCTGGCGTGCGTGCTGGACTTGGTCGCAAAAGCGGCACGCAGTAGGTACAGAGAGTACGCCACGGTCAGAATCGATCCCACGACCAAGCCAATGGTGGTGAACACCGACGGCATTCCGTGCAGCGGCTCAGCATTGAGCGTGGCCTCCAGCGCCGCCTCCTTGGCGACAAAGCCGAAGAACGGCGGCACACCCATCATCGAGGCGGCAGCGAGGACCGAAATCACCAGCAACTGCGGCGACTTTCTACCGAGCCCAGAAAGCTCACGGATATCGCGCGTACCAGTCAGCCTGTCAATTGTGCCCGCGACCATAAACAGCGTGGCCTTGAACATGGCGTGGCCGAGAGTCAGCGCCAGGGCTGCCAGCATCGTCGCGTGGGTGCCTATCGACGCTACCGTGATAATGAAGCCCAACTGGCTGACGGTGCCATACGCCATGATCAGCTTGAGATCCTTCTGGCGCAGGGCCATCCAGCCACCCATAATCATGGTCAAGAGGCCGAGCGGGATGATGATTGGTTGCCAGGCGTTGGTGCCATTGAAAGTTGGCGCGAGTCGGGCGACCAGGAACACACCGGCTTTGACCATCGCTGCGGAATGCAGGAAGGACGAAACCGGAGTTGGAGCGGCCATTGCGCCGGGCAGCCAGAAGTGGAAGGGCGCGATAGCGGACTTCGACAGTGCACCAATGACCAGCAGGATTGCGGCTGTGGAGACTGCCGTGGAGTTCAACTGCGACACGGTCAGAGCACCAGGCGCGGTGAGTTCAGAGAAGTTCCAGAAGCCTGTGGTCACTCCCATTAGGACGATACCGACCAGCATGATTAGCCCGCCCAGTGTCGTGACCAGGAGTGCCTGGCCTGCTGCGCGACGGGAGGAAGCACGCTCGGCATAATAGCCCACCAGCAGGAAGGACAGCACCGAGGTAATTTCCCAGAAGACGAACATCAGCATGATGCTGTCGCTGATGACCAGACCGTACATAGCTGCGGCAAAGGCAACCATTTGAGCTGCGAAGGAGCCAACGCGGCGACGTTTTCCGGGCGGCGGGTTGACGAAGTAACCGGAGCAATACACCAGTACGAGAAAGCCGATGGTCAAAACCAGCGTGCCGAAGAGCGATTCAATAGGACCTAATCGCAGGTTTACATCCAAGTGGATAATGGGCATCCACGAAAAATGCGTGACGGCGGGTTGCGTGGTTGCGGAAGTTGCCCCGTTTCCATTCGCTAGAGCTAAGCGAACTAGATGGGTGCCAGTGTAGATGGCACCGCCTGCCAGAGGGAGGCTGAGAACGAGGAACCCGCGGGTTCCGAGCCACTTAATCGTCCATGGTGCAAGCGCTGCCGTAACGAACAGGATGCACAGGAGAGAAGTCACTATTCCATAATGATTGGAACACGCCAGTTCATGCAACCCCGTTTTAGGGACTTAAGCATTTGAAGCGGTGTTAACCGAGTGTGTGAAAACGGTCAATTGTTTCTGGGAAAGTGAAAATTTGGGGGTGAGTTGTGGGGGGCGGAAGTTGGGCATTTTTTGGGGCTTGAGCGGCTGACTGCTCAAGCCCCAAATCAGTGCCATTACTGCCCCGTTACCTTGTGAGTGTCCCCGATAATGGGGATAGTCGCTGGTCCCGGTATGGCTTACCTGCCCTGTAGTTTCCATAATCCGGGGGGTGTTGCCGCCGGGTGCCAGGACTTTCGATGACAGCTGATAAGGACACGGCCAGTTTTAAACTAGGTCTCTTTGTAACGTGGGTGCTTGCAACGAAGGTCATGACACCAGCGACTGGAACAACGCCATACCCATCTCGTTTTCTAGGAGCTCATCATGTCTCCGGAGCATTCCATCGACATATTCCTTGGGTTAGACGTCGGCAAATCTGAACACCACGCCTGCGCCTTAGACCGTGATGGCAACAAGGTCTTCGACAAACCGTTGCCTCAACTCGAATCCGAACTAGCAGGCGTTTTTCACCAGCTTCAGAAGCTTGGCACCGTGCTCGTGATCGTCGACCAACCCAACACCATCGGCGCACTACCGATTGCTGTAGCCCGGGACTGCGGTTGCGAAGTCGGATACCTGCCAGGTCTTGCGATGCGCAAAGCTGCAGATCTCTATCCGGGACGTGCAAAAACAGACAAACGCGACGCATTCATCATCGCCGACACCGCCCGCACAATGCCCCACACGCTACGTGCCGTCGACCGCAATGATGAGGTACTCTCCGCCCTAAAGATGCTGTCCGGCTTCGATGATGACATCGCCCGCGATTGCACTCGCACTGTCAATCGGCTTCGCAGTGTCCTCACCCAGATCTACCCCAGCCTGGAACGAGTTTTTGCTGGTAGCACCCTGACTCGCACGCCGATCCTGGAATTATTGATCCATTACAAGGGACCGCAGGGGCTAAAAAGAGCCGGATACCAACGAGTGTTGAACTGGATGATCAAGCGCACACGTAAAGACCCCACCCCGCTGGTAGACGACATTTTTACAGCGCTGAAAGCTCAAACAGTCACCGTGCCTGGAAGCGATGCCGCCGAGTTAGTAATTCCTCAACTGGCTGCAAACATCCAGGCCCTCAAAGAGCAACGAAACACCATTGCTGAGCAGGTTGAAGAGATGCTCGCTGATTTCCCTCTTTGTGAGGTCTTGATGAGTATGCCCGGAGTCGACATCAAGACCGCAGCGCAGATCCTTCTTGCGATCGGTGATGGCTCCGACTTCGCTAGTGCTGGCCACTTAGCTGCTTATGCTGGAATAGCACCCGTGACTAGACGATCCGGTTCGTCGATCAGAGGTGAATTCCCGGCACGGTCAGGCAATAAACGACTGAAAAACGCCTTGTTCTACTCCGCATTCGCAGTTATCCGCAGCCACGAACCGTCACGGCGGTATTACGAACGCAAACGCGCTGAAGGAAAACGCCACAACGCAGCAGTCATCTGCCTGGCACGACGCCGATGCAATGTCATCTACGCGATGCTGAAAAACAAGGAGTTCTTCCGCGAAATCCCGCCACGCCCCGTCGCCGCATAAAGCCCCAAAGACGAAGCCGACCAGCACACGCTGGCCGGCTCCTAGGCACGCCTAAGAAACTACTCCCAAGACTGTGCTCGTCAACATCGGTCTGGCACTTGACAAAAACATAGGGACACCCCCCGTTTACTAAACGAGCAGCATCCGCGTCCTACCCATGCAGGCGGTTAGCAGCGCAGACCAAAGCGGAGAGCACGGAAGCCTCCGGAGTCTGGCCGAAGCCCATGGTCCACACATGGTCATTGTTGTGACCTGCATAGACAAAGGTAGCGGTAGCTTCGAAGATTTCGAACTGGTGGAATTCCACGATTTCCACGCGGTAACCTGCATCAGCCAGCAGATTAGTGCAAGCCGACACCGGCCCCATAGCGGTAATCTCCTGGGTGAAGGTGTGGGTGTGGTCGTCCTTGTCGGTCAGTGTTAAGTCAGCGTTGAAATTCCAGCGCCCCAGGGTGCCGCGGGTTGCCTCGAAATTCTTGATCTGAACCGGGCCGCTCGTGGGGGAGTAGGTGTCCTTGAACTTCTGCCAGTTCATGCCACGAGCTTCTTGCCTTAAGCCTCGAGGCAGGCGATGTCCGAATCGAGCCCTAAATGGATCGTCGGAATAAGTTCGCACATTGCCGTCGTCCTGGTGCTCCAACGAAGGGCGCTTGCCCGTGAACGTCGTCGAAGTGGACATGTTCTTCTGGGTGCGAGTGGGAAACATTCTTTTCTGGTCCTTTGCTTAGTTGCTTTTGCTGTGAGTGGCGGACCAACCAAGTGCTTTGAGAAGTTGCGGCCAGAGACCCCGTGTGGAGGGGTCAGTCCTGTCGGCCTCCACCGGGGTTCGTAGCCTTCGCTACTCGAATAAGAATGTTCTGCTGCATGGGTGGAACCTTACTACAGGTAAAAGATGTGACACAAGTCATTCAATCAATATCTTTGGTGGATTCTTTGCTGTCCCCGTTAAATTCCGTTGACAGAGGCCAGGAAAACCGCCTCGCCAATAGCGATGTCGCGAATCTCGTTCGGGTCGACCGATTCATCAGCCGAGTGGATGCGAGCCTGTGGCTCCTCCACGCCGTAAAGCGCGATGTCAGCACCTGGTACGGCGTCCAGCAGGGTGGCGCACAGCGGAATTGAGGCGCCCTCGCCCATGCTTGCGGTCTCCTTGCCATAGGCGGCCGACAGGCTGTCAGCGACCAGTTGCACAACCTTGCCCTCAACGTTGGCCCGGAACGGGTTAGCCAGCTCGTCGCGTTCGACCGTCACCTTCACGCCCCACGGAGCATGTGCGCGCAGGTGATTTTCCAGCGCGTCCTGCGCCTCAGCCGGATCAACGCCGCCTGGGATGCGGAAGTTAATGTGCGCCATGGCGGTCGACGAAATCGCGTTGACAGCATTGGTTGCCGGTGGGCAGTCGATGCCGGTCACAATCACCGACGGGCGCGCCCAGGTCAGATCGGAGACGGAAGTGTCCTCGTTGCTAATCAGGCCCACTCCATTGAGCACGCCGGCGTCAGCGCGGAAAGTCTCTGGCGAGTAGTCCAGGCCCTCCCACCGCTGCGAGCAGTCCAGTCCATCAATAGAAGTAAAGCCATTTTCATCGCGCAGGCTGTCGAGCATGCGAATCAGTGCCGCCAGCGCATCCGGGGCTGCGCCGCCGAACATGCCCGAGTGAACCGGCTGCTCCAGCGCATCGACGCGTACTTCCACATCGGCGGTGCCGCGCAGAGTGGTCACGAGCGTCGGCTGGCCAACCTCGGCATTGCCGACATCCGCAATGAGGATGACGTCGGCGTCGAAAAGCTCTGGCTGTGTGGCGATGAGGTTGTTCAGGCCCGCCGACCCGCGCTCCTCGGAGCCCTCCACGATGAGTTTGATGTTTGGCATGTCGACGTGGCCCGCAAGAGCGTCGTCGCGCAGCGCGCGCAGCGCAGCCAGGTGCATGACCACGTTGCCCTTGCAGTCGGCAGTACCGCGTCCGTACCAGCGACCGTCGCGCTCATCGAGCGTCCACGGATCCGCGGTCCAAGCGGATTCGTCGCCCGCCGGCTGGACGTCGTAATGGGAGTAGAGCAGTACGGTCTTCGCGCTTTCCGACGACCCGGGGACGAAACCCGACAGTGCAATCGAACCGTCGATGGTGTGGTGCGCCTCCAGCTCGATGCCTAGCTCTGCGTACATGTCAGTAACCGCCTGAGCTGCGTCAATGCAGGCCTGCTTGGTTTCTTCGGTGCCGTGTACGGATGGGAAAGCGACCAGCTCGGTCAGCTGGGTGCGGATGGTCTCGCGTTGGCTGGAGATGTGGTCTCGCAGGGTGTCCGTGAGTTCCTTATCAATAATGCTCATGTGCGACAGTGTAGGCGCACAGTCGTGATGGTGTCGGGAGTGCTGTCTGGAGTGACATCAGGAGTGACAGCGCTTAACCTTGCACTCGAGGGGGTTGAGTGCTAAAAAGTTGAGTTAGCACTTGCTCTAATTGAGTGCTAATAAAAACAACTTCACACCTTGTTCATGTATGCGCTGTTTATACGTGTTGCAGTAAACCGCAGCACATACTGCAGCAAACGCTGAAACAAGTGTCGAAAAGTCGTTAAAAAGTACAGTGTTGACTCCGGTGATGGAGAGGGCGGCGCTTCCCTCGAATCACATGCCGTCGCGGGCGCCTGGGTCAACTTCCAATGTAAGTGCCACATAAATAGACGGAGGATTCTTCAAACCTCATGGCTAAGATGATTGCATTTGACGAGGAGGCCCGCCGCGGTCTCGAAACGGGTCTGAACACCCTGGCCGACGCTGTCAAGGTCACGCTGGGCCCGAAGGGTCGCAACGTAGTCCTCGAGCGCAAGTGGGGCGCACCGCTTATTACCAACGACGGTGTCTCCATTGCACGTGAAATCGAACTTGAGGATCCTTACGAGAAGATCGGCGCAGAGCTGGTCAAGGAAGTTGCCAAGAAGACCGACGACGTCGCTGGTGACGGTACTACTACCGCTACCGTTCTGGCTCAGGCTCTGGTTTCCGAGGGGCTGCGCAACGTTGCTGCTGGCTCCAACCCGATGGGCATCAAGCGCGGTATCGAGAAGGCTGTCGAGGCCGTCACCGAGAAGCTGCTGGAGTCCGCTAAGGACATCGAGACCAAGGAGCAGATTGCTGCTACCGCTGGTATCTCCGCTGCTGACCCGGCTATCGGTGAACTAATCGCCACCGCTATGGACAAGGTCGGCAAGGAAGGCGTCATCACCGTGGAAGAGGCCAACACCTTTGGTCTCGACCTGGAGCTGACCGAGGGTATGCGCTTCGACAAGGGCTACATCTCCGGTTACTTCGCCACCGACATGGAGCGCCAGGAGGCCGTCCTGGAGGATCCGTACATCCTCCTGGTTTCCGGCAAGATCTCCAACATCAAGGACTTGCTGCCGCTGCTGGAGAAGGTCATGCAGTCCGGCAAGCCGCTGCTGATCATTGCTGAGGACGTCGAGGGCGAGGCTCTGTCCACCCTGGTCGTCAACAAGATTCGCGGCACTTTCAAGTCTGTCGCTGTGAAGGCCCCGGGCTTCGGTGACCGTCGTAAGGCAATGCTGCAGGATATGGCTATCCTGACCGATGGCCAGGTCATCTCCGAGGAGGTCGGCCTGTCGCTCGAGACCGCTGACCTGCCGCTGCTGGGTCGTGCTCGCAAGGTTGTCGTTACCAAGGACGAGACCACCATCGTCGAGGGCGCTGGCGAGCAGTCCGCTATCGAGGGCCGCGTTAACCAGATCCGCGCTGAGATCGAGAACTCCGACTCCGACTACGACAAGGAGAAGCTGCAGGAGCGCCTGGCTAAGCTCGCCGGCGGTGTTGCAGTCATCAAGGCTGGTGCCGCAACTGAGGTCGAGCTCAAGGAGCGCAAGCACCGCATCGAGGATGCCGTCCGCAACGCAAAGGCCGCTGTGGAAGAGGGCATCGTCGCTGGTGGCGGTTCCGCACTGCTGCAGGTTTCGCACGTGCTTGACGACGAGCTGGGTCTGACCGGCGACGAGGCAACCGGTGTCCGCATCGTGCGTGCGGCTCTCGCAGCTCCGCTGCGCCAGATTGCTCTGAACGCTGGTTTCGAGGCCGGCGTCGTCACCGAGAAGGTTGCTTCCCTGCCGCAGGGTGAGGGCCTGAACGCTGCTACCGGCGAGTACATCGACCTGATGGAAGCTGGCATCAACGATCCGGTGAAGGTTACCCGCTCCGCGCTGCAGAACGCTGCTTCCATTGCAGCTCTGTTCCTGACCACCGAGGCCGTTGTCGCTGACAAGCCGGAACCGGCTATGCCGGCAATGCCGGGTGGCGACGAGATGGGTGGCATGGGCTTCTAAGAGAGGTCCTAACTGCTTGAGTTAGCCTTAAAAAGCGCCGCTGAGGGTTGTCCCTCAGCGGCGCTTTTGCTGTGTAACTTGAGAAAGTTTAAGTCCCCGAACCCACCCTCGTTGCATCAGATGCCTCAGCGCTTGGTAGTGAAAAATAACCGATGATCTGTACCCATGTACGCAATGCCGAGGACTATCCGTTATTAATCCTGCTGCCTCAGTACAGGTGAGATCTTTGGGTGTCCCTTTAAGGCCAGAGACAGGCCGTCGCGCTCGCCGACAATCTGGATGCAACTACCGACTTATCAAAATGTGAAATTCTTCTGGTTTGGCTACCGAACCCTGCCACTTTGCTATTCGGTCGGTTTATTCGCGGCCTCGATAAGCTCGGTTGACCAGTTCGCCTGCTGAATACGGGTATCCAAGTCCCGGTATTCCTTCGCCGCCTTGTCGGCTTTCTGGCGCAGCGATCGGATATCCACGGTGGCGACATAGCGAATCTCCGAAGCTGAGTATCGATCCCTCCGCCCCGAGCCCTGATCGGCTGCGGAGGTGTAAAACCGCCGCCGTGTTAGCAGGTGGTCGCGCTTCGCAAGTGCGTCGCTAAGCGTTCCGTCCTCGAAGGCAGTAGCGGAATTCGTTGCGTTAATCGAGCGCACCAGCCATTCGAAGCGCGCCATCAGACGCTCGGCTTCGGCAATAAGTGCTTGCGGATCTTCATCAGGCGTATCGCCTTCCTGCACCTGCGCCACCAGCGAGAGACGGCGATTTATCTCAGCCAGCCGGTCGGAAACTTCGGATCGTGCGGCAAGAGCTTCGGATAACAACATGGCATTTATTGTACGCGCAGTGCTTATCGACGGTCGCTGTGTGCATTCCTACCCCTCAATTTCGGTAACACGGAACGTTAACTGCTGGGAAATTGCAGGTAAGGGCACCCGCATGGGGGACGTGCGACAAAGATATTCAGTAGGATAAGGGGTATGGCTGACAAGAATGAAGAGGAATTCCACATCGTCGATTTGGCGAAGACCGAAGGTTACGTCGTCGATGACTCTGATGAGGACGATCCGGTACTGGTCACCCCAGACGGTGAGCGGGTTGATACCTGGCGCGATGGCTACCCGTATGACGAGCGCATGACGCGCAAGGAATACGAGTCTATTAAGAGGAAGCTGCAGATTGAGCTTCTGAAGTGGCAGAACTGGACCAAGGAAACTGGCCAGAAGCACATCATCCTCTTCGAAGGCCGTGACGCCGCCGGTAAGGGCGGTACCATTAAGCGCTTTAATGAGCACCTGAATCCGCGTGGTGCTCGAACTGTGGCTCTGGAAAAGCCGTCGCCACGTGAGTCCACCTCGTGGTACTTCCAGCGCTATATTGAGCACTTCCCTTGCGCAGGCGAAATCGTTTTCTTCGACCGTTCCTGGTACAACCGTTCGGGCGTTGAGCGCGTGATGGGTTTCTGTACTGAGTCTCAGCACGCAGAGTTCCTGCGTGAGGTTCCGATGCTGGAGAACATGATTCTGGGCTCCGGTATTTCGCTGACCAAGCTGTGGTTCTCGGTGACCCAGAAGGAGCAGCGCACTCGCTTCGCTATTCGCCAGGTTGACCCGGTGCGTCAGTGGAAGCTCTCTCCGATGGACCTCGCATCGCTGGATCGTTGGGGTGACTACACCCGCGCGAAGGAAGAGCAGTTCCGTTACACGGATACCGATGAATCCCCGTGGATTACCATCAAGTCCAACGACAAGAAGCGTGCCCGCATCAACGCGATGCGTTATGTGCTGAGCAAGTTTGAGTACACGGAGAAGGACCACGAGCTGGTCGGTACTCCGGATCCGAAGATTGTTAAGCGTGGCCGCGACCAGATTGGTGACTAGTTCGGTGGCTCGTGACTGACAAAATTCTTGTCAAGAAGTAACGCCCGCATGAGTGCTCAGGCACTCGGCGGGCGTTTTCTTATGGTTGGCAGCGCCGGGGCGATGCCCTTATGGCTCGCAGCGGCGGGACCACCGCGAGTTAGTGACTGCGTTTATGACGAAAACGGCCAGAAATTTTGCTCGAAAGTGTCATAAACTGGGTCAGTTTCACATTTGCAGCCCGCCAGCTTTTTAGTCCGCCAGGCTGTAGCCCGCCAGACCGCAGCCCCCTACCCCTCAATCAGCTCCTGGCCCCAGTAGGAATCGGGGGTAGTGCCAGGGGCAATCCAGTACACTGCAGAGCCGATGTGACGGTTCCACTCATTGAGCAGGTCACCACGATCCAAACGGGCCTGAATTGCGCTGAACTGGTCGTCCGGGTTCTTCTGGAATGCAACCCAGACCAGGCCAACGTTCGGTCCTTCGAACGGGAAAGCTGGCTCACCCGGCTGGTCCTCGTATGCGTAAGCGCGGCGACGCAGGGCGTCGTCAGGCTGGCCATCCTGCTCACGGGACAGTGCCAAGTGAGACTGGCGGTGGATGAGGTACTCGCCCTGGTCATCGACGGCGTCCATGTCCTCTTCATCGAACTCGTCGTTGCCGCCGGAAAGAGGAGCGCCGGTGTGGAAGTCACGACCGATAACGATGGAGCGTTCGTCGGTGCTGAGCTCATCCCAATTATTCAAGTCGAGCGCAATACGGCGAACAACCATCACGCAGGAGTTGTTAATCGCCTTGTCCTTGGAGTCGATCCACACCTGCTCGGCCCACTCTTCCGGAGTGGACGGGTTGACGGTGCCGTCGAGCTGACCCAACGGGTTGCGTGGGGTAGCGCCGTGAGGCTGCGAACCCCAGGCGTAGGAAAAGCCCTTCTGGAACCATTTCACGCGAGCCCACGGAGCCGCCTTCTTTTCCAGCAAACGAGACGCGGCAGTAACGGTGACGAGATCATCACCGCACAACTGCAGGGCGAAGTCAGACTGACCCCACTCAGGGCGGAGCATGTCATGTTGGAATGACGGGATATCGTGCAGACCAGCCGGCTTGCGCTCTGGTTTGCCCAGGATGTCGAAGATGCGCTCACCGAAACCGGCGGTAATGGTCAGGTTTGCGGTGGCTGCGACCATTTCCGGTTCCAGATACCCCTCGATGTCCTGGCCTTGGGTGAGGCGGCGGGCAACGTCGGTAAGCGAGGAGAACAGTTCCTTCAGATCTGCTGCGTCGATGCCGTCCTTCAAATCGAATGCGACGAGGCGGAGATGTGCTTGGCCGGGCTGTTCAATGCCTGACTGGACCGGACCGTCGAACGGAATCTTGGCGCCCCTCAGGGAAGTTTCGGAAGCCTGTGTCACTCGAGGTCACTCCTTGAAAAGGTGGGATAAATAGCCTTTATGACTACGAGCTTAATCACTTTGGCCCCAGCAGGAGAGCTCAAAGCAAAGGCTTGGGGAGGGGCTAAGTGAATGAGATATTTGTATATTGCGATATACTTCACATCCACAGCCGCCTCGAAGGGGTTCATAAAGGAAAGTGCTGCATATCGCACGTTTTCCGCGCAAGGTGTGTTTTTAGCCTAACGCGCATGAGGCCCTCGAGTTATGCAGGGGAATCCCGGTGCAAGTCCGGAACTGTCCCGCAACGGTAAGCATCACTGCCAGACCTTTGGTTTATCCGACGCGTTGATAACCAATCTTTTCAGTGATGACAAGTCCGAATGCCTGCCGGTTGTGCAATTTCATACCCGATGCTGATCACGACTGACGAGGAAATCACGAGATCATGGCAATTCACGCAACCCTCGCGGGCATTCCGCGGATAGGGCGTAATCGTGAGCTCAAAAGAGCTCTGGAAAACTACTGGCGCGACCCGGCGACCGGCGGCCTGCTGGCCGCGACGGCGCGCAACACTGTCAATAGCTACATTGGCGCAGCGCTGAAGGCAGGAATCGACTCGGTTCCGACAATTGGGCGCTCGTTCTACGACTCTATGCTGGATACATCGGCGCTGCTCGGAGTGCTTCCAGCCCGCTTCCAGAATGTCCCGAAAACGGACGGTTCCAACCTACCGGAATGGATCAACCACTACTTCGCCGCCGCTCGCGGTACGAAGACGCAACCGGCATCCGCAATGACCAAGTGGTTCGACACTAATTACCACTACATTGTTCCGGAGCTGTCAGCCGATACTGAATTTACCTCTGACCTCACTGACTGGTTGGATGATTCCTGCAGCTTGAACAATGGCGCCACCACCATGCTGCGCCCTCATTTGATTGGTCCAGTGACCTACTTGAGCCTGTCGCGTACCGACGATGGTTCGAACCCACTTGGCCTTTTGGAAAAGTTGACCGATGCATACGCGGAAATCATCGCTCAACTGGGGGATAAGGGCTTTGAGTGGATTCAGCTCGATGAGCCAGTATTGGTCACTGACCTCGATGAAGTGACTCTTGCTAGGACTCGCCAGGTCTACGAGAAGTTGGCCGGCGTGGCGGAGTCTGCGAATACCAAGTTGTGGGTGCAGACCTACTTTGGTGATGGTGATCAGGCGCTGGAAACCCTTTCTGGCACAGGCGTGCAGGCCATTGGTTGCGACCTGGTAGCAGGTAGCTCCGAGTTGCCGCATTGGACCGGCCAGGAACTGCTGGTTGCGGGTATTGTTGATGGGCGTAATGTGTGGCGCACCGACTTGGATGCAGCCCTGGCGACGCTGGAGAAGCTGGCAGTCCGAGGCCCCATCGCGGTGTCGACTAGCTGTTCGCTGCTACACGTCCCGTACTCCCTGGCCTCGGAAAACCCGAGCGAAGAAGATGCCGAGGTGCTGCAGTGGCTGGCCTTCGGTGATGAGAAAATCGCCGAGGTGACCCTCTTGGCGAGGGCGCTTGATGCCAGGTTGAATGACCGCCAACTCGATGCCGCGGATTTGAAGGCGTTGAGGGAGTCCCGGGCAGCACTGGCATCGAGGGCAGAATCGAAGCGGATCGTTAAGCCTGAAGTTCGTGAAGCTTTGGCAGCAATCGAGGAGAGCGACCGGACTCGTTCCCCGTTTGCAGCTCGCCAGGCGGCTCAGGCTGAGGCCCTTAACCTGCCTCCGCTGCCGACCACCACAATCGGATCCTTCCCGCAGACCAATAGCATTCGTCGTGCACGTGCGCAGTTGCGCGCGGGAGAGTTGACCCCAGTTGACTACGAATCAGCAATGCTCGCTGAAATTCGATGCTCCATTGAGCAGCAGGAAGAACTGGGACTCGATGTGCTGGTTCACGGCGAACCTGAGCGCAATGACATGGTGCAGTACTTCTCGGAGCAGCTGGACGGCTACCTCGCGACGGCCAATGGCTGGGTCCAAAGCTATGGTTCCCGCTGCGTGCGGCCGCCGATTCTCTACGGTGATATCACCAGGCCAGAGCCAATGACGGTGCAGTGGTACAAGGCAGCGGCAGACATGACTGACCTTCCCGTCAAGGGAATGCTCACTGGGCCAGTGACCATGTTGGCATGGTCGTTTGTCCGTGATGACCAGCCAATCGGTGACACTGCGGATAATGTTGCGCTGGTTTTGCGCGATGAGATTGCAGATCTCGTGGCCGCTGGAGCCCAGATTGTGCAGGTCGATGAGCCAGCCATTCGCGAGTTGCTGCCCCTGAATGAAGCGGACCAGCCCGCCTACCTGAAGTGGGCTGTGGGGTCCTTCCGCCTGGCTACCTCTGGCGTGGCTGACGAGATTCAGATTCACACGCATATGTGCTACTCGGACTTCAATGAGCTCATTGACACCGTCGATGAACTCAACGCCGATGTCACGTCCATCGAAGCAGCTCGCAACGGCATGCAGGTGCTCGCAGCGCTGAAGGATGAGGGATACGTTCGGGGGATTGGTCCAGGTGTCTGGGACATCCACTCGCCTCGCGTGCCGACGGACGGAGAAGTCAGCCAGCTCGTGGAAGATGCGCTCGAAAGTGTTGACCCCAGCTTGCTGTGGATCAATCCGGACTGCGGTCTGAAGACTCGAGGTTGGGAAGAGGTTACGGCTTCACTGAAAGTATTGGTAGCCGCAGCGAAGCAGGCTCGTTTGCAGCTAGCAGAGTAAGCCGGAACCAAAAAGCCGAAAAATAAATAGCGGGTTAAGTAGCAAAAGTGTGTCCGCTCGGCGTGTCGCTGGGTGGGCACCTTTTGCTACTTAGCTCTACTTAGCCCCAATGCGGGTAACTGACTGCGTTTATGGCTGGCGACAGCGGGCCAATGTGAGTTACTGACTGCGTTTATAGCAAAAATTGCCCGAAAAATGGCTTGAAAGTGCTATAAGCTTGCACAGTTTCACATTTGCAGCCCGTTGTGCCAACAAGGCCCCAACAAAGCCCTACACAAGCCGGGCTACTTCTTCTTTGCCACCACCGGCTCAATCGGGTTACCTCGCCAGGAGGTATGCGCAGGAACGTGGTCACCGCGCATGACGAGAGAACCGGGTTCGACGCGGCAGCCGTCGTCAAGCACAGATGCCGGCAGTACGACCGAGTGCGGTCCGAGCACGGATCCGTGTCCGATGTGGACGGTGTCGAGCGTCATCACGCGGTCGGTGAACAGGTGCGTCTGAACGACACAACCGCGGCCGACAGAAGCACCTCGCTCGATCGTGATCAGGTCGGTCTCGGGCAGCCAGTACGTCTCCAGCCACACGCCGTGGCCAACGTTCGCGCCGAGCAGCCGCATCGCGCGTGCGATACCGCCGGTGGCCATCGCCGGGTTCAGATACCACGGCGCGGCGACCATTTCGACGAACGTATCCTGCAGCTCATTGAGCCAGACGAACTTACTCCACAGCGGGTGGTCACCGGGCTTGTGCTTGCCGACGCACACCCACTTGGCCACGATTGTGACCAACAGCCCCAGCGCACCGACAATCAGGAGTACGGCAGGGGAGAGCAGCCACGCGACCAGCAGACCGAGCAGAGCAGCGCCAACCCCACCTGCAGTGACCAGCTCTGCGGTGAACATGCCGAGGGTCTGCAGGCTAAATAGCGTAATCGTAGCGAGCATGAGAGAGACCATCGGCGCCAGGACACGCAGAGTCTCGACAATGCCGCGGGCGACCTTCAGCCCTGTGGTCGGACGGTAGGTCTGCGCCGACTCATCGCTGGAGACAGTGCCCACGCGGCGCATGCGCTCTGGCGGCGAACCCCACCAGTTGGAGCCGGACTTGGTCTTCTTTGGAGTAGAGGACAGCACGGCCACCAGCGAGTTCTTCGCAAGCTTGCGTTCCGGAAGCGTGATGCCGGAGTTGCCCAGGAAGGCGCGCTTGCCAATCCGGGAGTCACCCACCAGCAGCCAACCACCGCCGAGCTCGTAGCTGCCGACCATCGTGTCGTCGGCCAGGAAAGACTCGCCCTTGACGTGCAAGAACTTCGGAATACCAATCGCGGTCGAGACCTCGCTGTCGCGACCAATCTGAGCACCCAGCGCACGCAGCCACAGCGGAGTCAGCATGGAAGCGTAGATGAAGAACAGGTCGTGGCGAGCAGCGTCCATCAGGCGAATTGTTGCCCAGGACTGCCAGCCCACTCGCGACCGCACCGGGTACACACCCGGCTGCAGGCCGATGCTGAACAGGCGCACGAGAATCAGCGTCAGCAGGGCATACACCGCAACACCGGCGAAGGTGGCCGGAATAGCCCACAGCACGGCGCTGCCCAGCGTAGGCCAGAGATTCGAGGTAGTTAGCTCGGTGGTGCCGTCGATAAGCCCCGTGCCCCAACCGATGACCGCCGCCATTACGGCCGCCGCGGTGATCGGCACCAGGGTCAGCAACACAGCAGTAAGACCGTAAATAGCCACCCAGTGGCGGCGGGCCGCTGGTACCTCCTGTGGGAAACGGTGCTTGGAACGACCGACCTTGCGAGCCGGGGAACCCGACCAGCGCGAGCCAGCCTTGACCTTCTTCTCGCCGGTGACTGTGGAACCGGCCTCGATGTGAGCGTCATTGCCAATACGCGCGCCGGGCAGCAACGTCGAACGTGCACCGATGCGTGCGTGCTTGCCAATAGTGACCTCGCCGACATGGACGACATCGCCATCGACCCAGTAGCCGGACAGATCCACCTCCGGTTCGATGGAACAGTAATCATCAAGCTTGACCAGCCCCGTCACCGGCGGAAGTGCATGCAGATTCACACCCTTGCCAATGTTGGCGCCGAGCATTCGGGCATACCACAGTACGAACGGCGCTCCCGCCACCGAGTGCACGCCGGAGCTCTCTGCCAGGCGTTCGGCCGACCACAGGCGCAGATGCACCGAACCGCCACGCGGGTAATCGCCCGGGGTGATGTTGCGCGTGAGCAGGCGTGTCGTGGCCGCATTGATGGGCATGACTCCCAGCGGAGTCAGGAAGAACAGGGCCAGTACGGCCACCAACCAGCCTGGTAGTGCCAGCGGTCCGCCGATGACCCAGTTGATAATCGCAAGCCAGGTCACCCAGCGCATGCCACGTGCCCATTGCAGAGGCACCATGAGTCCGACCTGAGCCCAACGGGTCTTGCGGGACACAGGCGTCGGTTCGGGCACCTTTTCCAGGTGAGCGGTGGGGTCTGGCGCGTCGGCAAGCATGTCGTCGCTGATGAAACCGCGCGCGACCAGCTCTTCGGCGAGATTGCCCAGGCGCGGGTGGTCGTAGAGGTCACGCACGGCGACCTGCGGGGCGCGCTGGCGAATGCGCGCGATGACGCTCGCGGCCGCCAGCGACGTGCCGCCCAGAGCGAAGAAGTCCGACGCCGCGCCGGGCGCAGGTACGGACAACACATCTGCCCAGATATCGGACAGCCACTTCTCCACAGGGCTCAGCTTGTCGACGTCGCCCTCACCCGCACGCGCAGGCAGTGGCCACGGCAACGCCGCCTTGTCGACCTTGCCGGAGGTACGAACCGGCAGCTCATCCATAATGTGCAGGCGTGGCACCATCGCGGCCGGCATGGCATCGCGGAGGATGTCCATGCACTTGTCGTAATTCATGGCCGAGGCGTCGCCACCGGCGCCGACGTAGCCGACCAGGATGGAGTCGCCAGCGCCGGTCTTCTGTACTACGACGGTCGCCTGAGTAGCCCCGGGGAGTGCGGCCAGGTGAGCTTCGACCTCGCCGAGCTCAATACGACGCCCGCCGATTTTCACTTGATCATCGACGCGGCCGGTGAAGTACAGTCCGTCCTCATCCATGATGACGTGGTCGCCGGTGCGGTACGCCCGCTCCCAGCCCAGGGCTGGCAGCGGTGCGTACTTCTCGGCGTCCTTCTCCGGATCCAAGTAGCGCGCGAGTCCCACACCGCCGATGACTAGCTCACCCTTCGTCCCCGGTGGGACGGGGTTGCCCTCCTCGTCGATGACGGTGAGATCCCAGCCGTCCAGCGGGAAGCCGATGGTCACGGGCTTGCCGGGCCTCAGCTCGATGCCGGAGGCCACGACTGTGGCCTCGGTGGGGCCGTAGGTGTTCCACATCTCGCGCTCAGGGGTGGACAGGCGCTCGACCAGCTCTTGCGGGCAGGCCTCGCCACCGACGATGAGCAGGCGCACGCTGTCGAGTGCTTCAGCGGGCCACAGGCCAGCCAGCGTCGGAACCGTGGAGACGGCCGTGATGTGGCGGGAAATCAGCCATGGGCCCAGGTCCACGCCGGAGCGCACCAGCGAACGTGGGGCCGGCACCAGGCAGGCACCATTTCGCCAGGCCAGCCACATTTCCTCACAGGAGGCGTCGAAGGCGACGGACAGGCCGGCCAGGACGCGGTCGTCTGGGCCGAGTGGGCCTTCCGGGTGATTGGCCAAGAACCAGCGGGCCTCCGCATCGACAAAAGCGGCGGCGCTGCGGTGGGTGACCGCCACGCCCTTGGGCTTGCCGGTGGAGCCGGAGGTGAAAATAATCCAGCAGTCGTCGTCAGGAGTGGGCTCCTGCGAGATGATCTCGCGTGCGCTCGGCGGCGTCGGTTCGGCTGCGTCCTCATCGGAGTCGGCATCGGAGTCCAGCGGGCGGGGGCGGTTACGTGCCGTCGATCCCGCCAAATGTAGCCCCTCGGCATCGAAATAACCGGCGATACCGGCCTCGCCGAAGACCATTTCCGCACGCTCATCGGGGTCGTCCGCATCCACCGGAACGTAGGCGGCACCGGCGGCCATGATGGACAAAATTGCCAGGTAGAGCTCGCGACTTCCCGACGGCATCCGCACACCGATGCGGTCGCCACGACGGATACCCTGCTCATAGAGCCACGTAGCTGTGGAATCAATCTCATTGATCAGTTCCGCATACGTGACGACAACCTCGCCGTCATCAATGGCCTCAGCCTCGGGGAACCTTCGCGCGGTCGCCCGGACAATGTCAATGAGCGTGCGCTCAAGCGGCTGTTCGGTAGAGCGCAGGAACTTCGCTTCAGTGGTTGTCACTTGAGAGACCCCTTCTTATTCTTCTTCTTGCGCTTTTTCTTCTTCGACTTCTTGCGTTTAGGACGCGGGGCATCGCTTGACGACGTCTCCTGCGTCTTATTCTCCGCTACAACATCGGTGTCTGTCTCGGTGGTTTCCGCAGCCGGGGTGCCGGTGCCGGTGCCGGTGTCGAGGCTTGCATCGGAGTCGTCGGCAAGCGATGCGAGCAGTACCCGTACCTCGGGTGAGCACTCGGCGACGGCGGCGCGTTCGGCTCTGCGGAGTGAGCGGCGCAGAGACGCGCGGGTGGTGTTGCCCGCTTCGGTCAATGCGATGAGCTGGCGGCGACGGTCTTTGGCATCACGCGTGCGCTCAACCAGATTTGCCGACTCCAGAGAGTCAATCAGGCGAACCATGTCAGAGCGGTCCATGCCGAGCAAAGCACTGAGCTCAGTCTGAGCCATGTCGCCGCCGTCGGCGATGGCCTCCAGAACCCAATAACCGCGGATGGACATGGACTCGATCTGGGTGCGGCCAAGAGCCGCGTTGACACTGGTGCGGACAGCTGCGTCGAGCTGTGCCAGGCACCAGGACGCGGACTTGCGCAGCGCGGCGGGTGCGACGGCGGGCTCGCTTGTGGCGCCAGACTTGGCCTTGGCCTTGGTGTTGGCCTTCGCTGCCTTGCGAGCCTTCTTCGACGTGGTGCTGCTCTGCGATTTGTTAGCAGGCACCTTTGCGTCTACGTCGGCGGCCGCACCATCGCTGGTATCGGCTGAGTCCGCCGAGGAAAGTACGGATGAATCAGACATACCTCCCATAGTAGACAATCTGGGGACTCATCAATAATGGGACATGGCCAACTAATAAAGTGCCGGTTTTCCTGCAGATTGTTAGAAGGTGGGTGCTTTCGTGTTGGCAAATAAAAATACCCCGCGCGATGCAGGGCATGAACTACGAAGCAGGATATCTGGTTGGTGCTTAGTTGGCCTTCTCCATCGGACGACCAAAGTGTTCCCAGTCAATCATGCCGCCGGTGATGACAATGGTGTCGATACCGTTCTTCTCCAACCAGGAAGAGACCTGAGTGGCCCGTCCGCCGGAGCGGCACATCAGGAAAATGTCGGAATCCAGGTCCAGCTCGCCGTAGCGGGACGGAATCTCTTCCATGGGGATGTGGATGGCGCCGGTGGCGTGGCCGTCATCCCACTCCATCTGCGAGCGGACATCAATGATCTGTGCGTCTTCAGGTACTTCAGGTACGTTTACGGTTTCCATAGTGCGCACTATACGCAATCGGTTCTTGTCTCTGGAAGCGCGAAGGCCGCCGGAGAAAAATCCGACGGCCTAAGAGTTGCATCACGGGAACCGCATCAAAGGTGCGATCCCCAGGAAGACGGCTTAGCTAGAGCAGCTCTTACTTGTGGCGCTCGATAGCCTCAGCCAGGATGCGCTCTGCCTCAGCTTTGTCGCCCCAACCCGAACCGGAAACTTCCTTACCCGGCTCCAGGTCCTTGTAGTGGACGAAGAAGTGCTCAATCTCGTCCTTGGTGAACTGGGAAACATCGTCGATGTCCTGGTAGTTGTCGAAGCGAACGTCGTCGAGGACGCAGAGCAGCTTGTCGTCGCCACCGGCCTCGTCGGTCATCTTGAAAACGCCGAGCGGACGAGCCTTGACAATAACGCCCGGGAAAACCGGCTCCGGCAGGATTACGAGAGCGTCCAGCGGGTCGCCGTCCTCGCCGAGGGTTTCATCGATGAAGCCGTAGTCGGCCGGGTAGGCCATTGGGGTGAACAGGTAGCGGTCGAGGTAGACCTTGCCAGTCTCGTGGTCGACTTCGTACTTGTTGCGCTGACCCTTCGGGATCTCAATAGTGACCTCAACGCTCACGGCGATGACTCCTTATAATCGGTGTACACTTCTCTGACGGCTATCTTATGCGAAACCCGCTCAAAACCGTTTATTTGTGCACCTTAAGTGAGGTTTTGTTTCTAGGAAGAAGGTGTTTGTAATCGTGAGTAGTGCTGACTCCGAGAGCTCCAAAACCACCGCTAAGGGCACGCAAAAATCGCCCAGTTCCGTAGAATCCGACAAATCCAAGAATTCGCGGGGACTGAAAATCGGCGGTGCAATCGCGGGTGTCCTCGTTATCGCAGCAGGCGGCGGAGCGGCGGTTGTCATCAACGACAATCGCCAGATTGTTGTCGATGCGCCGCCCGCCGTCAGCCATGTTCCTGCTCCCGTGACGACTGCGCAGTCTTCGCTTGACGACGACACTCTGACCCAAAAAGTCAGCGCAATCATGGATTCTGCGGCGGATGATTCCGCATTCGGCGAGCTGCATGGAATTGTCAGCGATGCTACGACCGGTCAGAGACTGTGGGGGAAGAACGACACCGCGGTGGCCGTCCCGGCGTCCAGCATGAAGATTCTCACCTCGGCCGCCGCACTCTTGGACTTAGGTGAAGATCACCGAGTCTCCACTCGCGTCTCACGGATCACGGGGACTAATGACATCGTATTGCACGGCGGGGGCGACCCTACCCTCAGCAAGGACGGGGAGGGGTTCTTCCAGGACTCGGCTTCAATCGCTAATTTGGCGGAAAAGATTTCCGTGGTCATTCCGGAGGGGGTCGGCAAGGTTTATCTCGACAACTCCCTATTCACCGAGAGCTTCCACGAGGCCTGGGAGCGCGAGGGGTTGGAGGATGGCTACATCGCACCGGTGGAGTCAGTGATGATGGACGCCGGTCGTATCGATCCGACGAACGAGGAATCGCGGCGAAGTGCCACGCCAGCCGCGGATGCAGCTGATGCGCTGGCCAAGGCACTTGGTGCGGAAAACGGAGGCAGCCTGAGAGATGCAGCCAAGGATGGTCAGCCACTGCCCTTGGATCCAGACCCAGTTGCGCTTGTGCAGTCGGCTCCGCTGGTTACCCGTCTGCACGAGATGATGATTTACAGCGACAACGTGCTCGCCGAATCCATTGCCCGTGAGGTGGCCATCTCTCGTGGACTGCCACCGACCTTTGATGGGGCCGCACGTGCCGTGCGCGACACCCTCGCGGAGCACGGTTTTCCGCTCGACGGCGCGGTGCTGTCGGACTCCAGTGGCCTGAGTACGGATAACCGCATTTCTCCGCAGCATCTCTCCGAGGTGCTCAACTCGGCCGCGGGCCCGGTGGAATCGGCTGAGCAAGTGGGGGTGGCGGGGTCGCGGGAGTCGTCGGAAAGCACGTCGTTGCGGCCTCTGCTGGATAGCCTGCCGGTGGCGGCGGTGTCCGGCACTCTGGCGACGCGCTTTGCTGGCCAGTCCGGGGCGGGCATCGTACGTGCGAAGACAGGCACACTGAATAAAGCCTCAGCGTTGGCGGGGTATGTGGTGACGAAGTCGGGGCAGGTGCTGACGTTCGCACTGATTTCCAACGAAGCGAGCCTGTTGCCGGCAAGAGCTGCGGCCGATAAAGCAGCGAGCGCCCTGGCGGAGATTTAGACATTTGAGTAATGAGTCGTTCTCAGCAACTTCAGGGGGGCAGCGCCCTGGAGTTGTAAAACCGTTTTGGCCAGACCGCAGCCCTCACTTCCTCGTCATTCGGCACGCTGTCCGCGCGATGGCGCAGCAGGTAGGGCAGGAGTTGGGTAGTGGTGTCGTCATTGGGCTTTCCGGTGGTGCGGATTCGCTCGCGCTGACCGCAGGGGTCTGTGCGGAAGCTTTCGGGGCTAAGGGTGCGTTGGCCAGCCGGAAAGTCCACGCCGTAGTGGTCGATCATCAGCTTCAGCAGGGGTCTGCAGAAGTCGCTGAGCGCGCCGCCCACATAGCTCAAGGGATGGGGGCTACGGCCGAGGTGATTGCGGTCGATATCAACAACGATTCCGACCGTGGTCCCGAATATGAGGCGCGGTTGGCTCGACACCGGGTCTTGCGGGAAGTCGCGCAATCTCGAGGTGCGGCACTGATGCTCGCCCACACACTGGATGACCAGGCGGAAACAGTTTTGCTGCGGCTGGCCAGGGGAGGCGGGCCACAGGCGCTGTCTGCTATCCGCGCGGACCTTACGTGGTCGGACGGGACTCGGATCCTGCGCCCGCTACTCGGTGTGCGACGCTCAGACACGCAGCGCTGCTGTGGCGAGCTGGGATTGAAGGTCTGGCATGACCCGCACAACCAGGACGACCACTACGCCCGCGTCCGGGTCCGACAGACGATTTTGCCACTGCTGGAGCAGGAACTGGGGCCGGGAGTTGCGGAAAATCTCGCTAAGACTGCGGCAATCGCAGCAGTCGATAATGACTTTTTGGACGCTCACGCCGAGTCAGCCCTGAATGCGCTGCTGGCGGAGGAAGAAGCGTCGGCATGCGGGGGTCTGCCTGTACGAGGGGTGGCTGAGCTTGACGACGCCATCGCGGTGCGCGTCCTTGCGCGTTGGTTGAGGCGAGCGAGTGCGGAGCCCAGCAGTAAACAAATCGACATGATTATGGCGCTCGTGCACCGTTATCACGGCCAGGGGGAGGTGCCGGTGACCCGGGGTCGCGATGACGCTGACCGAAATGCCAGGTTGGTCGTTGAGCGAAAAGATGGCACTCTACAATTGGTAATGAATCGTCCCGCGGTGTCTTAAGAAAGGTGCCGCAATCCAACATCCGGCGGCTGAGAATCATCGGTTGCCATAACCCCGAACTTGCACTGGGGCAGTTACGCTCCATCGACACGCCGCCATAGAAGTGCGGAAAGGAAATGCGATGCATGATGTGAAGGATTTCAACGTCCCCGCAAACCCCTACGGCGATGAGGTAGAGGCAGTTCTTATTGGCGAAGAGGAGCTGCATGCTCGCATTGCCGAGATGGCGCATCGTGTGAATGAGAAGTACAAGGATGCCGACAGCGATCTGATTCTGGTCGCAGTGCTCAAGGGTGCGGTTTTCTTCCTGACTGACTTTGCTCGTCAGCTCAGCATTCCCAGCCAGATGGAGTTCATGGCAGTTTCCAGCTACGGAAACTCCAGCTCGTCGTCAGGCGTTGTACGTATTTTGAAGGACCTGGATCGCGATATTGAGGGACGTGATGTCGTGATTGTCGAGGACATCATCGACTCCGGCCTGACCCTGTCCTGGCTGATGAAGAACCTGCGCAACCGCAATCCGCGCTCGCTGGAGGTCATTACGCTGCTGCGTAAGCCAGAGGCCGTGCGCACCAATCTGGATGTTGCGGATGTTGGATTCGACATTCCGAACGAGTTCGTCATCGGTTACGGCCTGGATTACGCCGAGCGCTACCGCGATTTGCCGTACGTCGGCACGCTTCACCCGCGCGTTTACCAGAACTAGGCCAGTCTTCGGCGTTTCCTGCACGGTGCCGATGCTTTACGACGGGCATTGCGCGCGCACCCTCACGCTGTTCTAGCTGTGTTCCAGCTATGAAGAGTAGGAGTTGGAAACTTTTTTCGGTTGTGACGCGTTATACCTACTGTGGGGTCAGGTGCCATGAGCCCTGGCCCCATGTTGTGTCTTTGATGCGTCTTCGAGAAAAACTCGTTGATGCGTACAATTAATAAAAGCAACTAATAGATGTAGAGAGCGAAAAGCGAACCCACTGTATGGACAAGAAAAAGGTGTTCCGGTTTGCCACCGTTGCCGGCATCATCCTGATTATCCTCTTTGCTATTACCCAGCTGGCGGATGATTCCCGGGAATACCGCGAGGTGGATACGTCCGTAGCCCTGACCGAGTTGGACAAGGGCAACGTCACGGAAGCTCAGATTGACGATCGTGAGCAGCGAATTCGCCTCACCCTGAAGAAGGGCGTGGAGGTCGAGGGTACTGAAGATGTCACGAAGGTGATGACCAAGTACCCAGCACGTGCGACCGACCAGGTCTTTGACAAGGTCACCGCCGCTGAGGGTATGGAGAAGTTCGATACCAAGGTCACGCAGGATTCCTTCCTGATGTCCACCTTGGGCTTCCTGCTGCCGATGGTGATCTTCTTCTTCGTCATCATGTACTTCTTCAGCCGCATGCAAGGCGGCAAGAACGGCATGTTCGGCTTTGGTGGCAACCGCGCCAAGCTTCTGAATAAGGAGACCCCGACAAATACGTTCGAGGATGTTGCTGGTGCCGATGAGGCCGTCCAGGAGCTCGACGAGATTAGGGATTTCCTGCAGCATCCGGCTCGCTACGAGGAACTCGGTGCGAAGATTCCGCGCGGTGTCCTGCTCTACGGCCCGCCCGGTACCGGTAAGACCTTGCTGGCCCGCGCCGTCGCCGGTGAGGCCGGAGTGCCTTTCTACACCATCTCGGGTTCGGACTTCGTCGAAATGTTCGTCGGTGTCGGTGCTTCTCGTGTCCGTGACCTGTTTAACCAGGCAAAGGAAAACAGCCCGTGCATTATCTTCATCGATGAGATTGATGCTGTGGGCCGCCAGCGTGGCGCCGGCATGGGCGGCGGTCACGATGAGCGTGAGCAAACCCTGAACCAGCTCCTGGTGGAGATGGACGGCTTCGGTGACCGCCAGGGTGTGATCATCATGGCTGCAACCAACCGTCCGGATATCCTCGACCCCGCACTGCTGCGCCCGGGCCGCTTTGACCGCCAGATTCCGGTGGGAGCACCAGACCTGAAGGGCCGCGAAGCAATTTTGAAGGTCCACGCCCGGAACAAGCCGCTGGGCCCGGATGCAGACCTGAAGTCGCTGGCCAAGCGCACTGCCGGTATGAGCGGTGCCGATTTGCAGAACGTGCTGAACGAAGCCGCGCTGCTGACCGCTCGCGTCAATGGCAACATCATTACTGCGGATGCGCTGGAAGAGGCGGTCGACCGTGTTATTGGTGGTCCGCGCCGTACCTCCAAGGTGATTTCCGAGCAGGAGAAGAAGGTCACCGCCTACCATGAGGGTGGCCACACCTTGGCTGCGTGGGCACTGAAGGATATTGAACGCGTTTACAAGGTCACCATCCTCGCCCGTGGTCGCACCGGCGGTCATGCGCTGACTGTCCCCGAGGATGACAAGGGCATGTACAACTTGCCAGAGCTCTTCGCTCGCCTGGTCTTCGCCATGGGTGGTCGCGCTGCCGAGGAGCTGGTCTTCGGCCTGCCGACGACCGGTGCTTCTGCCGATATTGAGCAGGCCACCAAGATTGCTCGTGCCATGGTGACTGAGTACGGCATGTCGCCAGAGCTCGGCCCGGTGAAGTACGGCGAGGAGCAGGGCGATCCGTTCGTCGGCCGTGGTGGCAGCGGCACTCTGGACTACTCGCCAGATGTGGCGGCGAAAATTGATCAGCAGGTCCGTCTGCTGATCAATAAGGCCCACGATGAGGCCTACACCATCTTGAAGGAAAACCGCGACACCCTCGATGTGCTGGCTGAGAAGCTGCTGGAGAAGGAGACCCTGCGTCGTCCGGATCTGGAGGTTATCTTCACCGAAGTCGTTCCGCGTGAGCGCCTGAACTTCTTCGACAGCGATACCAAGCATCCGGCCGATGGTCGCGAGCCTGTGAAGACTCCGGTGGAGTTGGCGATCGAGCGCGGTGAGGAGCCGCCGAAGCGGGTCAACATCTTCGCACCGGTGCGTCGCCGCGAACCAGAGAACCAGGACACGGGCAACAACGGCAATGGCCAGGGGCCAGCGGGCTCCGTCGGCTCCGGTATCGCTGGCGCCCCGGGTCTGCCGGGAACTCAGCAGGACCGACCGAATGTTCCGGTCTACGGTGGCACCCCACCGCCGGCTGGTTGGACTGCACCGGGTTGGCCGCCGAAGGATACGGGCAGTGCACATGGGTCGGCTCCGGCACCAGCACCGGCGCCGGGTCCTCGCCCGCAGGGGCAGAGCCAGCCGGGTTCGCAGAGTCCCCAGGGCAGCCCCCGCGGCCAGCACCCGGGCACTGCTAACTATCCGGCAGGCGCCCCGAACTCCGGCTCGAAGGCTACCGGTGCAGCTAGCAGCGGTAGTGACGGCGGCAATAACAGCGGCGCCGGCAATAGCGGTGGCAACGGCCCTGCAAATATCCCGGCTCCGCCAAAAATGCCGTGGGGCAGACACAGCGGGCGTCACCGCCAGGACAACTCCGGCAGCGACACCACCCCGACTACGGTTATGCCGTCGGCGGGACAGCAACAGGAGCTGCGCGGATTCCGCCTGCCGGATAACGAGCAGCCGGAATACCCGGAGCGCTCGGCTAACGCGAAGAGTGCCGACAACTCCGATGACAAGGGTGCACAAAAGCACGATTCGGAGAAGGACGGCGTCGTCAAGCGAAACGAAGACAACAGCGCCTGGCAGGACAAGCCGGACACCAACGAGGAGCGATAAGTACACATCATGGAGCGCGAATTCGATCAGGAGCGAGCCGAAGCTGCGGTTCGCGAACTGCTGATTGCCGTCGGTGAGGATCCCGACAGGGAAGGCCTGAAGGAGACACCGGCGCGAGTGGCGCGAGCCTACCGTGAGGTTTTTTCGGGCCTGTTCACGGATCCGTCTGAGGTGCTGGCGAAGACCTTCAATGAAGATCACCAGGAACTCGTTTTGGTCAAGGACATCCCGATTTACTCGACCTGTGAGCATCACCTGGTGCCGTTCTTCGGTGTTGCCCACATTGGTTATATTCCGGGTAAAGACGGTCGCGTGACCGGGCTGTCGAAGCTCGCTCGTCTGGTCGATGGCTATGCCAAGCGCCCGCAGGTGCAGGAACGTTTGACCAGTCAGGTTGCAGATGCCTTGGTGGAACGGCTGAATCCGTCCTCGGCAATTGTCGTTATTGAGGCGGAGCACCTCTGCATGGCCATGCGCGGTATCCGCAAGCCGGGGGCACGCACGGTGACATCCGCCGTCCGCGGTGGTTTCAAGTCGGATGCTCGCTCGCGTGCAGAGGCAATGGCGCTGATCCGCAAGAGCTAGCGCAACAGTTAAGTGGTCGATTGGAAAGGCTGGACAACAAGGTGACTGAATCGCCCGTGCAAGCGCAGGCAGAACAGCAGGCGGAGATGGGTATCGAAAATCAGCTCTGCAAGGTGATGGGCATTGTCAATGTCACCGAGGACAGCTTTTCCGATGGTGGCCTGTACAAAACCTTCGACGCGGCGATTGCCCATGCGCACGAACTGGTCGACCAGGGGGCGCATATTCTCGACATCGGTGGCGAGTCCACTCGCCCGGGCGCACACCGTGTCTCTGAGGATGAGGAGATTGCCCGCGTCGTGCCGGTGGTTCGCGAGCTCGCGGCGGAGGGGCATCTGGTCAGTGTCGATACCATGCGCGCAAGTGTGGCACAGGCTGCGATCGCCGAGGGCGCAGTGTTCATCAACGATGTCTCCGGCGGTCTCGCAGACCCCAACATGTACACAGTCTGCGCCGACGCCGATGTGCCCATCTGCCTGATGCACTGGAAGACCGACCGCTTCGGCTCCGCTTCCGGGCGCGCCGAAACACACCCGGATGGCATCGTCGCCGATGTCCGTGAGCACCTGCTCCAGCTTGTCGACGGTGCCCTGGCCGCCGGCATCGTCGAGGAAAATATTGTCCTCGACCCGGGCTTGGGCTTTGCCAAGAACGCCGATGACAATTGGGCACTGCTCCACGGCCTACCTGAGCTTATAGACCTCGGTTTCCCCGTGCTGGTCGGCGCCTCTCGCAAGCGTTTCGTTGCCGCCGTCGGTGATGAGGCTCGCACGCCAAAGCAGGCCGATGCTGCGACTACCGCAATCTCCGCATTGTCCGCAGCTGCGGGGGCGTGGGCGGTTCGAGTTCACAATGTGGCCGATAACCTCGACGCAGTGCGTGTGGCACAGGCATGGAACCTCGGCCGCTCGCTGACGGGCTACACCGCGGCTGGCGACTATCCGGAGGGCGGCTCCAACCGCGCCGCGCAGAGCGCCGAATCGGCCCCAGAAGGAAACGAGTAACCACAGTGGCTGATCGCATTGAACTCAAAGGTCTGAAAGCCCACGGCTACCACGGTTGTCTCGACTTCGAGCGTCGCGATGGACAGGACTTCATCTGTGACGTCACCCTGTGGCTGGATTTCTCCGGTGCCGCCGCCAGCGATGAACTCGACGACACCGTCAACTACGCCGATATTGCAGCCACTGCGCACGGAATTTTGACCGGCACTCCGCGTAACCTCATCGAAACCGTCGCGACCGAGATCGCCGAAGCAGTGCTTGCCGACGACGATGCCCGCGCTGAGCGCGGACTGTCCCCCCTGTTGCATGCAGTGGAAGTGACCATTCACAAACCGCATGCGCCCATCCCGCTCGACTTTGATGATGCTGCGGTGACCGCCCGCCGTTCGCGGAAGAAGCGGTTGGCATGATTCGCGCAGTCCTCTCCATCGGTGCGAATATGGATCACGCACGAGAAAACCTGACCGGCGTGCGCGACTTCTTCGCCGATGAGCTGGTCGCGGCCTCAAAGATTTTTGCCACCCCGCCTTGGGGTGGAGTAGAGCAGGGTGACTTCCTCAATGCCGTGCTCATTGTCGACACGCCTCGGACACCAATGGAGTTACTGGAAGCTGGTTGGAAGCTGGAAAATGACGCTGGCCGAGTACGAAAAATTCACTGGGGCCCGCGGGCTCTTGACGTAGACATTGTGCAGGTCATCGACAAGGAATCCGACGAGGAAATTATCTCCACCGATTCGACCCTGACCCTGCCACATCCATGGGCAGCTGAGCGTGCCTTTGTGCTGGTGCCGTGGCTCGATGCCGACCCGGACGCAGAATTGGAGGGTGTTCGGGTCGCGGAACTCGTCGATAAGCTGGCACCCGAAGACGTAAACGCGGTGCGCCTGGCAGACAGTGCGGATGGAGAAGGGGCCTAGAGATGAAACCGACCTCACCGATTACGTTGGCAGCATCTGCGCTGGTTCTCGCGCTGGCGTCATGGATGATTTTGGCACAGTTTTTCGGTGTGCTCGGACCTCGCAGTTGGTGGGATCTTGGGTTTCCCTGGCTGCTCACGGCCGTCTGTGTGACGGCAGCGCGGTGGATTAAGTCGGTGCTCAAAGAAGGGAAGGTCGGCCAGGATCGCAGCCAGGTGCAGCCGTTGACGTTGTCGCGATGGCTGGTGGTTGGCACAGCATCCGCGTGGTTGGGCGCGATTCTCGGTGGCATGTACGCAGGTGGCGTGCTGTGGGCCGTGCCCAAGTGGACGGAACTTGCGGCTGCACAGGCCGATGGCCCCATCATGATTGTCGGCACAATATCCGGAGTTTTGCTAACCGCAGCTGGGCTGTGGCTGGAAAAAGTGTGCCAATTGCCAACTGATGGCGAAAATTCTTCGCCTCCTAGCGGGGAAATGGGAACTAACTCGGTAGGGTGGGAGTTATGACTGACCTCTCCAACGCCGGTAATGACCCGAAGCGCTCGGGCGATGCCGCATATTTTCAGGGCGACGCGGCAGCTACTTCGTCGGATGTGGCTGAGTCTTCGTCTCCGTCTTCGCCTTCCGAAAACTTCTCCGACGGCTTTAGCTCCGGGGATGATGTGGCATATGCCGATCACCAGAGCAACGATGTGACGAACCCCAGTTCTAACGATGGCCTCACGGAGAAGACCGCAGTTATTCTCATGTCTGTGCTGCTGGTGCTCGCGGTGATTGCCAGTATCGTCATGCTCTTTGCCTCCTCGGCTGGCTGGATGAAGGTCGCCGTGCTGCTGGCGCTGTGGTCGGCAGTTATCGGGGCTGTGCTGGTCACTCGATACCGCAAGACCATTGCGCTGGAACGCAAGCGGTTGGAGACCATCGAGGAGCTGCACAAGGTGGAGCTTGACCGCGAGCTGGCAACTCACCGTGAGCAGGAGCTGATTCTCGAGCAGAACTACCTGGACTCGCTCGAAGGCAACAACGACGACAACATTGCCGCGCTGCGCGCAGAGGTCTTTGCCTTGCGTGCCCAGCTGGCTGAGTTCATGGGTGAGGATTTCGACGACGAGCAGGTTGCTCTTCGCGCTCAGGCCGAGCGTCTGCGTGAGCTTGACTCGCCGCAGCAGGCTTCGCCAATGAAGAACCCGACAGGCCACGACCGGCCGACACCACGCGCAACTTCCCACCGCGCTGAAATGACCGCCAACGGCACTGTCGGTGCTCATACCCAGCACGGTGGCACTGGCTCCGCTTCCTCCGCATCCCAGGTTGAAGATGCCGAGGCCACCGACATGCGCCGTACGTTCTCGCCGTCTGGTCAGCCGGTTGACGTCCCCGAAGTCGCTGACTCCAAGGACAACGCAACCGCGGCCAAGGAGAAGTTCTCCACTAACTCTTTCCGCGCTATTAACTGGCAGGAAACCCCGGATGAAGACGCCGATGATGAATTCCAGGGCGGTGCTCACGAGGCATACGGTGCACGGCACCCGTTCGCTGCACCGGAGTCCGCCGACGACTCCGACTCTCCAACTCGCCAGCTGCAGGCCATTCGCGATGAGGACCTTGCAGGAGAGCCAGCGCACGAACAGGCTCAGGAGCCTGCAAGCCACGGTCGACGTCGTGCCGAGGACAACAAGGGCAGCCTGACTGTCGCCGAGCTGATGGCGCAGATGCGTCAGAAGAAGGAGCAGCGCGAGGACGCAGAAGGCTAGCTGCTCACCGAGCGTGCGCTGCCTACTCACCGCGCATAGCTGGTTTGGTCTAACCTAGTCAGTCATGACGCAAAGCCAGCATGATTCCCATCCCCATCGGACAACCGCTCCACGGTTGACGGTGGGGATTATTTCTGCCGGAAAAGTCGGGGTTGCGCTCGGCCAGGCGTTGGAGCGCTGTGGGCACCGTGTCACCCACGTGGTCGCACGCTCACCAGAATCTGTCACGCGCGCGCATCTGCGTCTCCCGAACGCACAGGTCAGTAGCATCGCCGATACGGCCTCCGTCTGCGAGCTCATCGTCATCGCCGTGCCGGACCGTGCCATCGCCGATGTCGCCGAGGAAGTCGCCCGTTACGTTGGCCCGGGACGCATCGTCATGCATACGTCCGGTTCTCTCGGGCGCGCCGTGCTCGATTCGGTCGCGCTCACCGGCGCGCTGACCATCGCCGCCCATCCCGCAATGACGTTCGCAGGGCTTGACGACGACTCCGACCTCCTGACCGGTTGTCCCTGGGGCATCACGGTCGGGGATGAGCTTGCGAAAACAGTTAGTGAATTATTGATTGGCGAACTTGGCGGCCGCCCGGTCTTCATCAACGAACGCCACCGTGGCCTGTATCACGCGGCTATGGCCCACGGCTCAAACGGTTTGGGCGCAGTTGTGGTCGATGCGGTAGAAATGCTCGCAGGCACCATCGGTGAAGATGCTGCAGCCGAAGACACCGATCTAGCTGAGCTGCGTCGTGGCCAAGCCGCTGAACTCCTCCGCCCACTGCTGGAGGCTTCGCTGGACAATGCTTTGAGGTGGGGCTCCCGGGGGCTGACTGGCCCGGTAACGCGGGACGACCTTGGGACCGTCGTCAAGCACGAACGTGAAATTGAAGCGGTGGCGCCGGAGATGGGAACCGCCTACCTGGCCCTTGCCGAGCGTATCGCCGAGCTGCGCGGCGCCAACGAGGTTTTGCGGTACCTACGCCGATGAGCTGAGCGGACTGGCTGTTCTGGTCATCCGGGATGTGGCGTAAGGTATTGCCGTCGGGCGAAAAGTTTGGTCCGGTAGATCTGAACGCGGAGGAAACATGACGGGGTATACCGCCGGAGAGACAACTGTTCACAAGACTATCGCTGGAATTGCGCAGGTCACCCGTGCGTTGCGGAAGACTGGGCGGCCGGTGGTGCTCGTACCTACGATGGGAGCATTACACCAGGGGCACCTTGAACTGGTAGAGGCTGCGAAGACGCTGCCGCGCGCTGTTGTAGTGGTGTCGATTTTCGTCAATCCGCTGCAGTTCGGTGAGGGCGAAGATTTTGACGCTTACCCGCGCACTCTGGATGAAGACGTGGAGAAGCTCCGCGCTGTCGGCGCTGAGCTGGTCTTTGCACCGAATGCGAAAGAGATGTACCCCAACGGTTTCCGTACGACGGTGCAGCCGGGGCCGCTGGCTTCGGAGCTTGAAGGCGCTACTCGTCCGGGGCACTTTGCCGGTGCGTTGACGGTGGTCAACAAGCTTTTCAACATCACCAACTGCACTGACGCCGTTTTTGGCGAGAAGGACTATCAACAGCTGTGCCTAATGCAGCAGATGGTCACTGACCTGAATATGCCGGTGCAGCTGCACGGTGTGCCAGTGATTCGCGAGGCCGACGGTCTGGCTATGAGCTCCCGCAACCGTTACCTCTCCGAGGAACAGCGCAGTCTTGCGGTTACCCTGTCCGCTGCGCTGACGGCCGGTGCTTTTGTCGCAGATCGTGGTGCTGACGCGGTGCTGGAAACCGCGCGTGGTGTGCTCGCCAGCCAGCCTGAGGTCGAGTTGGATTACTTGGAGTTGCGCGACGCTGCGCTCGCCCCGCTTTCCGACGAAACGTTGCGCGGTGACGGCCAGGAGACTGAAGCTCGCCTGCTGGTTGCTGCGAAGGTCGGCACTACCCGTCTCATTGATAATGTTGGCTTGATTCTGGGTGCGCCGCGCCCGGATTCGGTCACCGGTTTTGGTCAGCTGGGGCAGAAGGATGCCGAAATTGCATCGGCGGCTTTGTCGGCTGCGGGACTGGACGGCGAGCTGACTGAGGAAGAGGCCGCTGAGTTGGCTGAGCTGCAGGAAAAGGTTCGAGCTGCTCGGGACGCTCGCCTGAAAGATGAATCCAGCAGGGAAAACCTAAAAAACGTCGGCTTTGGCGCTGAGCAGGACAGTGAGTAGGACTGCTAGCAGGGCAGCGAGCAGAAGTCGTATTTTTCGTGGCTGGCAAGTTGTCGTACTATAGTGTGCCAACTAATAACCTGCCACGCTAAAGGGTGCCGCGGTAGGCGAGCATCCAGGGGAAGCATCCAGGAAGGGACCTACCTTTTTCATGTTCCGCACTATGTTGAAGTCCAAGATTCACCGTGCCACGGTGACTCAGGCTGATCTTCACTACGTTGGATCGTGCACGATTGACGCTGATTTGATGGAAGCAGCTGACCTGCTTGAAGGTGAAGCTGTCGACATCGTCGATATCAATAATGGCAACCGTCTTACCACTTACTGCATCACTGGTGAGCGCGGCTCGGGCATTATTTCCATCAATGGTGCCGCTGCCCGTCTGATTTCGCCGGGTGACCTGGTTATTATCATCGGCTACGGCATGATGGATGATACCGAAGCGCGTGAGTACAAGCCGAATGTCATCTTCGTCGACGAGGACAACAAGATCCTAGAAAGTGGCAACGACCCGGCGGATGTGCCGGAGGGCTCTGAGCTGAAGAATCCGCGTAGCCCAGAGAACTAGATCTAGCCCGCACAGCCCGCGAGCTGGGGTGTCGACTGCGCAGTTGGAGAGAAAAGCCGAGCTGGAAAACCACAACACCAGGGCGTTCACTTTGCGTTAAAGTGTAAGCCATTAGACCGTCAGCTAAAGCTCATTGGCGAGTTGGTTTTTAGAAACCGGAAAGTAACACAACGTCCTTAGCTTCTTAGAGGATCTAAAAGTTTTAGTTATCCATGTCCTCACCTAGTTGAAGCTAAACAAAGGCGGTCTCCTCATGGTTCGTATTGGCAAGAATCTGCTGACGAATTCTTTTGCTACCTCTCGCAGCTCCCTGACCTGTACTTACAAGTGCGGTAATGCTTGTGCTGACGATGCTCCGAATGAGTTCTCTGACAACGAGTACTTCGGTGATGTTGCGAAGCAGGCCTTCTCTCAGCGCGCATTCTCCCGCCGCGCCGCACTGAAGGTCACTGGTGCCAGTGCTCTTGCAGTCGGCGGTGGCGCCGTGCTGGCCGCTTGCTCATCCGACGATTCAGGCAGTAGCGCAAGTAGTGCCGATGCCTCCGGTACCGCTGCAGCCGGTGACGGTAGCAAGGGTGAATCGCCGGAGGGTATGCGTTTCGACGTCGTCAAGCCGAATAAGGAAGACGCAGTCGTTATCCCGGACGGCTACGAGCAGAATGTTCTGATTCGCTGGGGCGACCCGATTCACGAGGGCGGTCCGGAGTTCGACTTCGACAAGCAGACTCCGGAAAACCAGAAGAAGCAGTTTGGCTTCAACAATGACTTCGCTGGCCTGATCAAGGCTGAAGACGGCACTCTGCTGTACGTCTGCTCGCATGAGTACACCACTGAGCCGATGATGTTCCGTGCTTACAAGAAGGAAGATGCCACCAAGGAGCAGGTTGACATTGGACTGGCTGCTCACGGGCAGACCATCCTTGCTGTGGAAGAGGATGACAAGGGCTTCCTGAAGCCGATTCTGAGCGACAAGCGTAACCGTCGTATCACGGGCTTCACCGAGTTCACCGTGGACGGCCCGGCTGCTGGTCACGATTTGCTGAAGACCAAGGCTGACCCGACCGGCATGAAGATTGAGGGCACCCTGAATAACTGCTCCGGTGGTGTTACTCCGTGGGGTACTTACCTGTCCGGTGAAGAGAACGTCGACCAGTATTTCGGCAACGTTGGCAAGCTTGACGACGAAGAAGCTGTTAAGAAGCTCAAGCGCTACTCGGTTAAGAACGAAGAGCTGTCCGACCGCGCATGGGAGAAGTACTACGATCGCTTCGATGTTTCCAAGGAGCCGAATGAGCCGAACCGCTTCTTCTGGCTGGTAGAAATTGACCCGTCAGATCCGAACTCCACCCCGGTCAAGCACACCGCACTGGGCCGTTTCAAGCACGAAGCCGGTCAGATTTACGTCACCGATGACGGCACGGTTGTGTGCTACTCCGGCGACGACGAGCGTTTCGAGTACATCTACAAGTTCGTCTCCTCCCGCAAGGTGAAGGAGGGTGACCTCAAGCACAACATGGGCATCCTGTCCGAGGGCACGCTCTACGTCGGTAAGTTCAACGGTAATTCCGAGTCTGAGATTGACGGCTCGGGTGAGCTGCCGAAGGACGGCCGTTTCGACGGTGACATTGAGTGGCTTCCGCTGATGACCGCCAAAGCTGACGGCAAGCATGAGTCCCACGTTGATGGCCTGACCGCCGAAGAGGTCTGCATCTACACCCGCATCGCCGGTGACAAGGTCGGAGCGACCCGCATGGACCGCCCGGAGGATATCGAGCCGTCCCCGAAGACCGGTAAGGTCTACGCGGCGCTGACCAACAATAAGTACCGCGGCAAGGCGAGCCCGGATAACTCTGGCAAGACTCAGGACAACAAGGCTGCCAAGAAGACTGATGGTGCGGGGCGCCCCTACGAGGACGCGACTGAGGTTGCACCAATCACCGAGAACAAGAATGGCCTTGTTCTGGAGATGGAAGATGACCACGCTGGTACTAAGGGGAAGTGGAACCTCCTGCTAGTCTGTGGCGACCCGAACGAGGCCTACACCTACTTCGGTGGCTTCGACAAGGAATCGGTCTCTCCGATTTCCTGCCCGGACAACGTCGCCTTCGACGAGTACGGCAACCTGTGGGTTTCCACCGACGGTAACGCCCTGGACTCCAACGACGGTCTGTTCGCCGTTGCTGTCGAAGGCGAGCGTCGCGGTGAGACCAAGTGCTTCCTGACTGTCCCGGTTGCTGCTGAGACCTGTGGCCCGCAGGTGTTCTCCAACCGCGTTATGGTCAACGTTCAGCATCCGGGCGAGATTGAAACGGATCAGGGCCACCCGGTCGGCGACAACCCGGATCCGACCACCAACCCGACCTCGCACTGGCCGGATGGTGGCAAGGAGCAGCCACGCCCGGCAGTCGTTCAGGTTGTACGTACTGATGGCAAGAAGATTGGCGTCTAAAGGGCACTCAACTAGCAGGTCGGCGGTGTAGTCGGCTAACCTTTATAGCCGTGACTGACGCGAAGAAGACCCCTGAAAACACCGCCACCGTTCCTGAGCAGCTGCGCGTTCGCCGCGAGAAGCGTGACCGCCTGCTCGAGGCTGGAATTCAGCCGTATCCGGTTGAGGTTCCCCGTACCCACTCGCTCAAGGATGTCCGCGAGGAGTGGGGCCACCTCGAGGCCGGCGAGGAGACTCAGGACGTCGTGACCGTTATCGGTCGCGTCATGTTTATCCGTAACACCGGCAAGCTCTGCTTTGCCGCTCTGCAGGAGGGCGACGGCACCACCCTACAGGCCATGCTCTCCAAGGCTGAGGTTGGCGAGGACGCACTGGCCGCTTGGAAGTCCGACGTGGATATGGGCGACTTCGTCCTCATTACTGGCCGCGTAATTTCTTCGCGCCGCGGCGAGTTGTCCGTGATGGCTACCAAGTGGCAGATGGCCTCGAAGGCTCTGCGTCCGCTACCGGTGTCGTTCGCTGATCTGTCTGAGGACAGTCGCGTGCGCCACCGCTACACGGACCTGATTATGCGCGAGCAGGCTCGCACTAATGCTCTGACTCGTATCAAGGTCATCCGCGAGCTGCGTCACGCGCTTGAGCGTCGCGGTTTCCTCGAGGTCGAAACCCCGATGCTGCAGACTCTGCACGGTGGTGCTGCTGCACGTCCATTCGTGACTCATTCCAACGCTTTGGACATCGATCTCTACCTGCGCATCGCGCCAGAGCTTTTCCTTAAGCGCTGCGTCGTCGGCGGTATGGAGCGCGTTTTCGAGATCAACCGTAACTTCCGCAACGAGGGCATCGACTCCTCGCATAGCCCGGAGTTCGCGATGCTGGAGTACTACGAGGCGTTCGGCACCTACGATGACTCCGCCCGCACCGTCCGCGAGGTCATCCAGGAAATCTGTGTCGCGGTCTTCGGTTCGACGACGGTCACGCTTGCCGACGGTACGGAGTTCGACTTCGGTGGCGAGTGGAAGCAGATTGAGATGTACCCCTCGCTGAACGAGGCGCTTGCTCGCAAGTTCCCTGGTCAGCCGGAAGTCACTATTGACTCCACGGTCGAGGAGCTCAAGGCAATCGCCGATGTGATTGGCCTTGAGGTTCCGGAAAAGGGCGGCTGGGGCCACGGCAAGCTGGTAGAGGAAATCTGGGAGCTGCTCTGTGAAGATCAGCTTGACGGTCCTATTTTCGTTCGCGACTTCCCGGTCGAGACCTCTCCGCTGACTCGTCAGCACCGCTCCAAGCCGGGCGTGACCGAGAAGTGGGATCTCTACGTCCGCGGCTTCGAGCTGGCTACCGGATACTCCGAGTTGGTTGACCCAGTTGTCCAGCGCGAGCGCTTTGAGGATCAGGCACGTCTGGCAGCCGGTGGCGACGACGAGGCCATGGTTCTAGACGAGGACTTCCTGCAGGCAATGGAGCAGGGAATGCCACCGACCACCGGTGTGGGTATGGGCATCGACCGCCTGCTGATGGCCCTGACCGGCCTCGGCATTCGTGAAACTGTGCTGTTCCCGATTGTGAAGCCGGAAGCGTAAGCGACGCTTCTTTTTCGCATGAAGTTATTCAAGTAGTGGTCAGCCGGAAAATTACGGCTGGTCGGTGAATTCATGCGTAGTTATCCCGGTGTTATCACTGGGATTATCTTTATCCCGTAATTTCTTCATCCATGACTTCGGTAAATGGGAATAAGAAAATTAATCGGCGATCCGTATTGCGCTTGGGAGCAGCAGCGGGAGCGGTAGCAAGTGCAAGTGTCGCAACAGGGGCTGTAAACAGTGTCGGTACTTCAGCAGTAGCATCGGCGGCTCCGAACCAAGCGTCGTTCCCACTGACCGGTTTGACCAGTGGCCTCGTGGTGACGGACCTTGAAGTCGTGACTGTGACCGATACGTCGGTTACCTTTTCGTGGGCGACGTATGCAGGCCCACATCCAGCGTGGGGGAAGCTGGCTCCGCTGGCGCCGGCTGACACCGAGGTCGCACTAGCGCCAGTCGATGCTGGCACGGGCGGTGAGCTTCCCGTGGTACATAAGGACGAGACGCAGGTGGGCTACCACTTTGTGACCGTCGATAAGCTGCAGCCTGGAACCACGTACCGTTTCGAATGTCGGTCGAATGGGCTGGTCGCCGAGCCGGGATTGATTACGCGAAACCTCCCCAATACGCCTGAGCAAACTGGACAGTTCACGACGTTGGTCGCTCCGGAAGGGGAGTATCTGACCACGATTGCCATCCTCAACGACACGCATATCGGCGAAAATGGGCACGGTATTGTTGTCGGCAATTTGCCTGCACCTATTTTCCCTGAAGCCGGTGCGGCACCGTACCCCGAGGTCATGTTGACGGCTGCTCTCGCTGAGATTCGTGGGATGGGAATTGAAAAGGTTTTCGTCAACGGTGATGCCACGTCGGAGGCACGTCCGGCGGAGGTGCGTCGATTTGCAGAGATCATGAACACCTTTGGCGCTCAGGGGCAGCAGTGGTTTGTCACCCGCGGCAATCACGATCGTCCGCATAAGCCGGAGGCCGACCCGTCTGCTGGCTACGACGAGTTCCCAGTTTTGGAGGGGACCGAGGATCATCGCGATCCCTTCGGAGTCCTCCTGGGGCGTCCGCGACAGGAACTGTGGGTCACTCAGCAGGGGCCGGTCCGCGTCATCGGTCTGGATTCGTCGAAGTTGGATCAGTCCGGTGGAGAGATTAGCCCGGAACAGTTCGATGCACTAGAGCAAGAACTACAGCGCGACCCCAACAAGCCGACGGTTGTGCTGGCTCATCACCCGATTACTTCCGAGGCTGGCTGGACAAATGCTGCCGGCCCCATATTCATTCTCAATAGCGCTGATGCACGACGTTTGCAGCAGCTGCTTAACGACGCTCCGGGTGTATTCTTCGCGGGGGCAGGTCACACCCATCGTGCGAAACGCACTCGTGGCGATATTGGTGCCGGTGTTGATTATTTGGAGACTGGCGCGTGTAAGGCTTACCCCGGTGGCTATACGTTACTGCATGTCTACTCCGGTGGTTACCAGGTGAACTTCCATCGTCTGAGCAGCGAAGATGCGCTCGCGTGGACCGCGCGTGCTCGTTGGGCGATGTATGGCTTCGAACCGGAAGCTCTGCTAGGTGCGCTCTCTGATCGCAACTACGTCGTTAACCGCGTTATCGCCTGACAAGTTAGAAACCTGAAAGTTTTCTGTTACTTGACATTGTTTTTCCAAATCTTGTGACAGCAGTCACGCGATTGATTTATTGTTATGCCAGTAATAGTTCTGACTCGAAAGGCCATGATCACATGAGCGAGAAGAAGAACCGCGAAGATTCGACTGTCGGCCGCAACAACCCTGGTCGCGACGCTATCGGAGCGGCAATGCGGTTCATTACGTCGATTACTGGTTCGGACTTCGCCCAGAAGTACGACCTTCAGCCAAAGATCGACCGCGTGGTGTACCAGTCCACCAAGTCCGGTTTCAAGACCCTTGGTGCCGCGAACCGTCAGTTTAAGAAGATTTCCGGTTCCGGTAAGCCGGAGCGTCCGGCTGAGGAAGCCCAGGCTGCACAGGAAGCCGCAGCTGAGGAGAAGGCAAAGAAGCTCTTCGACCTCACCCCGACCGAAGATCAGCAGATGATCGTCGAGACGGTTAAGGAGTTCGCTGAGTCCCGCCTACGCGAGGCCGCTTACAAGTCCGATCACGAGGCAACTCCGCCGGAGAACCTCGTCGCCGAGGCCTCTGAGCTGGGCGTCACCATGATCAACGTCCCGGAGGCTTTCGAGGGCATCGCTACCGGTGAGGACGTCACCACCAACGCGCTGGTCGCAGAGGCTCTGTCCTACGGAGACATGGGTCTGGCTCTGGCTGTGCTGGCTCCGGCCGGTGTCGCCGCCACCCTGACCGCGCACGGCTCCGACTCGCAGCAGAAGACCTACCTGCCGGCATTCGCTGGCGAGAACGTCCCGGCTGCCGCTGTTGTCCTCGCAGAGCCGCGCCCGCTTTTCGACGCACGCAAGCCTGAGACCACCGCAAAGCGCGAGGGCGATTCGCTGGTCCTCAACGGTGTGAAGTCCTTCGTTCCGAACGCCGGTGCAGCTGAGCTGTTTGTCATCGGCGCTGAGCTCGAGGGTAAGCCGGCTCTGGTTATCGTTGAGTCCGACACTGAGGGCCTCCACGTTGAGGCTGACCCGTCCATGGGTCTACGCGGTGCCGCACTGGGGCGCGTCATCCTGAAGGATGTCAAGGTTCCGGCCGAGAACATTCTCGGTGGTGCCAGCACCTCTGCTGAGGACCGTGAAGAGGCATACCTCGACATTCTGCGTCGTTCCCGCCTCGGCTGGGCCGCGCTTGCAATGGGTACTTCCCAGGCAGTTCTCGACTACGTCATTCCTTACGTCAACGAGCGGCAGGCATTCGGCGAGCCGATTTCCCACCGCCAGGCAGTGGCCTTCATGGTTGCCGACATCAAGATTGAGCTCGATGGTCTCCGCATGATCACCCTCCGCGGTGCTTCTCGCGCTGACCAGGGTCGTGGTTTCGCTCGCGAGGCAGCTCTGGCTAAGACCTTCGCTACTGAAAAGGGCATGAAGATTGGTTCCGATGGTGTGCAGCTGCTCGGTGGACACGGCTTCACCAAGGAGCACCCGGTTGAGCGTTGGTACCGTGACCTCCGCGCAATTGGTGTCGCCGAAGGCGTCGTCGTTCTGTAAACCGCTAGATACTTCAGCCGAAAAGAATTAAGAGGAAAGAAAATGATTAACCTCGAACTGCCGAAGTTCCTCAAGGCGGGCGCGTCCCAGTCGCATCAGGCCGCCGCTGAGATCTTCCGACCGATTTCCCGTAAGTACGATCTCGCTGAGCACGAGTACCCGAAGGAGCTCGACACCCTTGCCTCCATGATGGACGGCATGGCAGACGGTGGCCGTGGCTTCTCCGGTGCATCCGGTGGGCGTGGCGACGAAAAGAAGCCGAAGCGCACCGGTGTAAAGAACGGTGGCAACATGGCTTCGCTGCTCAACGTTATTGAGACCTGCTGGGGTGACGTGGGTCTGACCCTGTCCTTGCCGTACCAGGGTCTGGGTAATGCAGCTATCGCAGCTGTTGCTACTGATGAGCAGCTGGAGGCTTTCGGCAAGACCTGGGCTTCCATGGCTATTACCGAGCCGTCCTTCGGTTCTGACTCCTCCGCTGTTTCCACCACTGCCAAGCTCGATGGTGACGAGTACGTCATCAACGGTGAGAAGATTTTCGTTACCGCGGGTGAGCGTTCCGACTCCGTCGTTGTGTGGGCAACCCTGGACAAGTCCAAGGGTCGTGCTGCCATCAAGTCCTTCCTGGTGAAGAAGGGTACCCCGGGCTTCACCGTTGAGCGCCTGGAGGAAAAGCTCGGTATTCGTTCCTCGGATACCGCAGTGCTGCGCCTGGACAACGTCCGCGTTCCGAAGGAGAACCTGCTGGGTTCCCCGGAGATCGACGTTAAGAAGTCCTTCGCCGGCGCAATGGCAACCTTCGACAACACTCGTCCGCTGGTTGCTGGTATGGCCATCGGTGTCTCCCGCGCTTCGCTGGAAGAGCTGCGTCGCATCCTCGAAGAAGCTGGCATCGAGATTGACTACGATGCACCGGCACACACCCAGAGTGCTGCTGCAGCTGAGTACCTGAAGCTGGAGTCCGACTGGGAGGCTGCATACCTCCTGGCTCTGCGCGCTGCGTGGATGGCTGACAACAAGCAGCCGAACACCCTGGAGGCTTCTGAGTGTAAGGCCAAGGCCGGCCGTGCTGGTACCGAGATCTGCTTGCGTGCCGTTCAGCTGGCAGGCACCTTCGGTTACTCCGAGCGTAACCTGCTGGAGAAGTGGTCCCGCGACGTCAAGATCCTGGATATCTTCGAGGGAACCCAGCAGATTCAGCAGCTGGTTGTTGCTCGCCGCACCCTGGGGCTGTCCTCCAAGGAACTGAAGTAGTCCTTGTCCGCGATAGCAATCGATAGGATGCCTAGATTGCTGCGCTGGTAACTGTTCAACCGCAGATAGGCGCCCGCACTACCGTTACGGTACTGCGGGCGCCTATTTTTGTAGATCAACTGATTCCTAATATTTGAAATGCGCAAATAAACACTGGGTTAAAAACGTTAAGCTGACAAGCTTCTTCCGCTTAGAAGTGCGTATAAAAACAGAATCACAGCGGGGGGATTGTTCGAATTACCGTGTGGATAATCCGGTCCCCGCGGTAAGGTAAGCAAAGAATAAGAGCTCTGTGTGAAAGGAATTCAGCGGTGAATCAGCAGCCACGTCAGGGGGGAAGCTGGCAGCCACATGGCAATAGCGGTCAAAATGCAGGCTGGGGAAGCGCTCAGCCTAATTCGGGTTGGGGCGGATCTCGGCAATCTCCAGGTGGTGGCACCGCCACTCCTGGGAACAATGCTCAGTGGGGTGGTCAGGCCGGAGTGAATGCGGGCGTTCCTCATGCTGCTGCACCTCAGGGGGGACCTGCGACGGCAGAACCTGCAGCCACTAATTCGGCACCAGAAGCTGCGGGGAAGGACAAAAAGAAGACCCGTAAAGCGGGGCCGAAGAAGGCGCCGCTCGCCGGCTGGCCCAACTTCGCGCAGATAGCGCTTGCTCTTGTTATTGCGGCGCTTGCTCTATTTGCATTTTCCTATTTGCAAGATCTCGTTACGGACTTCGATCGGTTCAGTTCTCTTCTGGTTTATATCCAGTTTGGTCTCTATCTCGGGCTCGGCCTTGTTTTTGTTTTTATTCGCTGGCTATCTAGCGATACCCGGCCATTTCTGTGGGCGTCGATGTTGGCGGTTGTGTGGCTGAGCATATTCTTCTTGCGCATGGATAACCGCCCCTGGATGCTGGGAATCCTGGTGCTCTTGGCGGGAATCGTTTTTCCAATCGCGCTCTTGTTTATGGGCATCATTGCGGATGCGCGAGGTGAGCGGCTGGGTACTGCCGGAGCCTACTTCCTCTCGTTGTTGTTCCCAATCGCTGTTTTTGGCTTGTTTGCATTTTTCTATCACTTAGCCACAGGCGGGCAGTCAGGTGGTCAGGAAATCCGCGTTCCTTGGGTTGCACCTTGGTATCTCACGCCGAACCTTCATCTAGCTTTCATGCAAATACTGGGGAAGTTTCCTATTGGTCAATTCCTTGCATTCATCTTTGTAGTGTCTTGCTACCTTCCAATCGCGAGCCGACGGAGTGCCTCCAATGACTAATCAGAACCAGAATGTTGAGACAACATCAGCTTCGGTGGCCGCGAAGTCTGAAGTAATGCCAAGGCTTGTGCTTCTGTTTATCGCACTCGTGATTGGTGCGATTGTTGCATTTTCCTTTGGCCACGCTGTCAATGTCTACGGCTATCGCATGGAACAGAGCGCCATCAAGCTTCAGGGAAATCCAGAGCAGTTTGAAAAGACTGATGGTGGAAAGCTCAGCGTTACCACTGATCTTAAGGAAGTTTCGTATTCATTGACCGATGATCTCGAAGCCGAGACTTTTAAAGAGTTGGAAAACTCGAAGCCGGAATTCTATTTAAGGTTTAACTTCACTGAGGAAGAGCTGACGAAATCTCATTCCTATAGCTACTGGCGTTTGGCGACAGAAGACGGCAAGTGCGAGCGAATTCTTCTCGACGGAAACCCCGTATCCCCGGAGAAAGATAGTCCCAGTGCTGAACCGGCAGAAGAAATTGCTGCAAAAAGGGAAAATAGAGAACCCGTTGTGGTGTGTAACTACCCGATTGATTTCGACGACTACTTCACATGGAAGATCACCAAGCCCGAAGAGCAGAAGGACTGGACCAACAAATAACCACCGCCGAGCGTAAACGGTAGTGAGCAAAAGGCGATTGGAATAAGGACACAGGTTTTCAGATATGACTAATGGATTTGGCTCAGGTGGATTTGGTTCCCAAGGGGATTCCGGTCAGAGCAACTCGGGCTTCGGAGCCCAAGCAGGCTCTGGTGGATGGGGTGCTGCTCCCTCTGAAAATGACAACAACGGCAATGCTGGCGGATTTGGGTCTGGCGATAGCTCGTTCGGTCAGTCATCAGGATCATTTGGGCAGGCACCGAACTCGTTTGGGCAAACTCCGAATTCTTTTGGTGGAGGCTCCGGCTTCGGTCAGAGCGGTTTTGGCCAGAATAGTTTTGATACCGATGCCCCGACCTCTGCGTTCGCGCCTCAGGGAGATTCGGCTAATGCTGGTCAAGTGGATACAGGTGCTGGCGCTAGTACCGGTCCGCTGAAGTTCGGCACCGGTCCCTGGCACTGGGTGGCCACCGCTATCGGGTGCGCAGCCGTTGGCCTGATTCTCGGTATTGTCGCCTACTTCACCGCGTCGTCGGCAAGCTCTTTCACCAGCACGACGTTTAAGGCGATGGCCTTCGTCGGCTGGGTGATTGGTGGCATCCTGACCTTTATTTTCCTGGGTCTTCATGTAGTGGAGGACAACAAGCGGCGCGCGAGCGGCCCGTATATCGAAAATGCAACGCAGGTGTTGCTCTACCGCGTGGCAGCGTGTGTCGGCCTTATCGCCATTGTCGTAACAGCAATTGAAATTGCCCTGGTCTTTGCAAAATAGGAATTCGTTGATGTCTAAAACTTTTTATAAGAAGGCTTTTGCCACTGGCGTTCTGGCATCTACGGCCATTGTGTCCTCGAGCCTCGGTACCTTTGCCAATGCACAGGAGAACCCGGACACGAATCAGAACGCAGCTCAGCGTCTGGCCGCGTGTATCCAGGGTTCGAAAAGCGCTGACATTTTGCTTGTAATCGACGAGACCGGATCACTCGTTGGTAAGGGGTCTAACCCTCAGGCGACCGACGCTGAAGGAAAACGTGTCGATGCAGCGATGAACTTTGCGCGTGAGATGGCTCGCTACGCCGATGACAACAAGGCCGCAATTAATATCAAACTCGGTGGCTTTGCTGACGACTACCTACCTCACGGTGGTTGGCAGAAGCTCGCGATTGATGGAAACGGCACGAACGTAGACCGTGATATCGAAGCGTTTAAGGACCGCACGGACGGCGAGTATACCGACTACGCCAAGGGTTTGGATGGCGCTGCCGAAGCCGTAAGCGATGGCACATCAGACTGTAAGGCGATTCTATTTTTCAGTGATGGTTTCCCCACACGTGAAGCCGGTGGCGCTGAGGCTGTAATGCAGGATGTCTGCCGACCAGAAGGCGCTGTTGGACGTCTGCGTGCAGCCGATACGTTGATTTTCACAGTCGGCTTGGCACCGGAGAAGTCCGCAACGGACACTCCTGATTTGCGCCGCATTTCTGAGGGGGATTGCTCGGACAGCGCCCCGAGTGGTCAGCACTTGTTCGCCAACAACCCCGGTGAACTTATGGCAGCCTTCCGTCAAATGGTTCCCGACGGTGGATCTGTTGAAGCTGAGCGCGGTTTGACCGAAAAGCAGGATTTTACGCTCGACAATTCGATTGACAATGTTCGCATCAGCGCGCAGCCGGATTCTGCAGTCGAGGGAGCTGACAAGCTGACTCCAGTTCTCACAGGTCCCGATGGGCAAGAGGTTGAACTCAAGCCCGGCGCCCAGACAGTCGCGGGCAACGAAGTCAATGTCGTCGAAAACGCCAACGTCCCGGGTGGCTATGACATCGATTTAGCCAAGGGCGGTGACGAGTGGGCTGGGCAGTGGAACTTTGGGTACAAGCCACAAGAGTCGTCGGAAGGCAAGTACCACGTCAAAATGACGATTGAGCCTGGTCTTTCCATCGCGGTTGATGGCAGCGATGATAGTCCGGCGCTATCGCTGAAGTCCGATCAGCCGCTGGCTGTCAGCTTGTTGAACAAGGAAGGCCAGCAGCACGGCCTTGAAGGCACCGCGGATTTGGCCGCTGAAATCGTTGGTGAAGACGGTACAACCGTTCCACTGGGTAACCACGACATCCACACCGGCCGAGTTGAGATCCCACTGCAGGATATCGACGATGCCGTGCGGGGCACGCTGCGTCTTAGTGCCACGATTGCCACTAAGCCCTCTGGTGATGGGCCTGGTACGCAGCTAAAGCCAATCGTCTATGAAAAGCCGATTTCTGTCGTGCCGGCCAATGCGCCAAACATCCCGGGTTCCGCGATCTTGAATATGAAGGGCACCGAAGGCAGCTTTGAGATTCCTGTTACGGGGCCGGGTGAGGTCTGGATTGAGCCCGGCGCAATCGACACCAACGGCACCCAGATTAACTACTCGGCAAATCACGATTCCGCGAGCCCGCTGAAGCTCGGCAAGGGTGAAACAGGAAAGATTCTGGTCACCACCAAGGTCGACAAGGCCGTCGATGCCCCGATTAATGGAGCATCCGTGCCGGTCGCTTTCAAGGATGCCGACGGCAAGGAAGGATCCCCAGCGCAGGTTGCTGTGAACGGTTCTGTCAACGCGCCGGTTAACAAGGTCGTTTTCGGCACCACACTCGTTATAGTGCTGCTACTCGGCCTGCTTATCCCCATTGGTTTGCTCTACCTGATCCGCTTCCTGACCGGTAAGATTCCGACAAATCCGGGACTTCACGTACTGCGTATTCCAGTGTCTGCGCGCGACTCGCAGCTGCTGCGACAGGACACCGGACGTGAGTTCGACGTTGATTACCAGAATGATTTCATCAACGCTGTGCGCACTAAGTCGACGGGCAAGTCCCTTGATGCCGCAGGTCTGCCAATCAAGGTACGTACCGGATGGAACCCGCTGGCACCGGTGCAGGCAGTTGTCGATGCTGAAGCAAGTGTCAGCGATGACGGCAAACAGGTCGGCCGCCGAGCCTCCCTGCCACTGGCCGTCCACAACCGCTGGTTCGCATATGTGGATCAGAATAACCCGGCAGATCAGGCCATCATTCTGCTGTGTGATGAGAGCATGTCGCCCGAGCATCTCGCCACCGTGGTCGAAGAAATCCAGAGCAAGGGCGCGAGCCGTATTACCAAGCTCGCGCAACAGGTTGGCGAGCAGGGTGCGCCGTCATCAAGCACTGGCGGTGCGCCGGGGGCTGCCGCGTCTGGCTTTGCGACGGCCCCTGGAGCGTCCGCTGCCCCGGAACAAAATAACGGCGGTTGGGGTCAGACCCCTGTACCTGAGGCACCGAGCCAGCAGGATTCCGGTTGGGGTGCGCCTGCTAACGGAGCCAGCAACGGATCCGATACCGGGTTTGGTTGGGGACAGGCCGATGGACAGGTTTCCGATAACAGCGACGACACGTCCACACAGGCGTGGGGCGCAGTAGGTGATTCGGGGAATAACTCCGCGTCCGGTGGCTGGGACCAGACCTCCGGTGGTGGCTGGTCTGACTCCGGCTGGGGAACCGATCAGCAGGACAATAATGGCGGATTTAACCGCTAGACGTCGCAATCACGACTAATACAGATAGAACTGAAAGGCTCATTCTTATGAAGAAGTTTCTGATCGTCGGCTGTGGCGGATCTGGCGCCAAGACGCAGGCCTACATGATTGACCAGCTGAAGGCATACCTCCGCCGAGTCGACCCAGAAATCGACCGACTGCCGGCAGCGTGGCAGTTTGTTTCCATCGACTCTCCGCTGGAGGCGGAGAAGTACGACGTGCCAAACGTCAAGCAGAGCGGCGGCAGCTACATCTCGGTTGGTAATCGCCAGCACTACAACGAGTTCGACACAGGCCTGTCCCGCAAACTCGGTCAAGCTGGTGCCTTGGGAGAGATCGCTACGTGGGCTGACCGCAACCCACGTACCCGCAATACACCGATTTCTGATGGTGCTGGCCAGTACCGTGCCATTGGTCGCATGCTCGCCATTAATTCCTTCAAGGAAGTGCGCGATGGCCTTGAGGCTGCCGTGCAGACCCTAAACAAGGTTGAGACCAACTCTGAACTCAACGAACTGAACACTAAGGTCACCGGCCAGTACCAGGACGCTACGAAGGAAACTCCGCTGGTCTTTGTGATTAGCTCCATGGCCGGCGGCACCGGCGCTTCGATGGCATTCGATGTCTGCCGCCTCCTGAGCAGCATCGACGGTGTGCAATCCGGCAAGACTGCCGTGTTTATGTTCACCCCGGAGGTCTTTGAAGCTGTTAACGCGGACAAGATGACCGGTACTCGCGGCAATGCGCTTGCAATGTTTGGCGAGGCCTTTGCAGCGCAGGCTGGCACCGCGGTTGAGCACGACCAGCGGTTGCTGCAGGCGATGGGAATTTCCGGCCACTCGGATACCGCTACTTTCAACCGTCTGTTCCCGATTGGTGCCCGCGCGGGTGCGCAGAAGTCCCTGTTCGGTGATGGCAGCCCGGGGGATATTTACCGTGGTCTGGCACGATCGCTGGCAGCTTTGATGACCTCGGATGCAGCCTCAAACAGCTTCGTCCAGTATGACCTGGGCAATACCGGTGTGGAGGCGGGCGACCGTTCTCTGCTGGGTTGGGGTTCTAGCGATGAGACTAAGTGGGAGCTCATTCCGTGGGGTTCCATGGGCTTTGCAGAGCTCAGCATGGGCCGCGACCGTTTCGCTGAATACTCAGCGCAGCGTCTTTCTCGCACGGTGTTTGACCACCTTCTGGAGGGGCACTTTGACAAGAGTGACCCCGCCACCGCATCGGAGCAGCTCGAACGCCGCATCCATGAGCGACAGGCACAGTTCTTCCACGAATGCTGGCTGCCGTCGGCACCGAACAGCGGGGCAGTCCAGCAGTGGATTCCACAACTATTTGGTGCACCCACCCGCAATGTGACACAGCAGGCGAAGGGCCTACTGCACTCTCGAATTCCGGCCGCTGATGGCATGAAGTCGGCCGAGTGGGCATCGCTGGTGCGTCAGCGTCTCGCGCAGTCTGCGGGCGAGGTTCATCACACGATTGATCGCGCTGCCTCGGTAGCCGTCTTTGAGTTCTCCAACCCATTTGCGGACAACCTCCTGCGTACTCTGGAAAAGGATCTGTCCAAATACGGTCTGGCCTATGCAGAAGCGCTGATTAAGAACGTTAACCTCCTGCTCAAGGACGGTTTGATTAACGCACTGCGACAGCTTGGACAAGCCGCTAACTCGCACAACCCGGTAGCTCCGACTCCACAACTGGAGCAGCTCCTGGCACCGCTGAACGGCCGCGGTAGTGTGAATAACTCGGTTCAGATTTCCGACCAGATTATTCAGAGCTTCGAGCCGCTGCTTCAGCAGCACTTCTGGATGTGCGTCGCTGCACGTCTTGCCCCTGTGTTGGAGGACTTCCGCAACAACTTCCTGATGCCGCTGTCTCGTCAGCTGGAAAACGTGCATCAGGATCTCGAAGCCAAGGCCAAAGACAAGCCGACGTCCACCAAGCTTGCTGATGTCACCACCGATGAGCCCACACTTTGGCCTTCAGACGGTGACGAGTTGGTTGCTGACCGCTTCTTCGAATCGAAGAATGTCAAGCTAATTACCAAGGTCGAGGAGTTCCCACGCGACTACGAGGCACACCTGACCAAAACCATGTCGGATACTGACGGCCAGCAGCTCAACCTGCAGCAGGCAACTCAGGCAGCTATTCGCGAAATCATCCTCGGCATGTGGGAAACCACCGGTGGTCACAAGGCTCCGGAGGATACCTTGGCTGCAAAGCTTCCCGAGCGCTCGGACTTCATTGGTAACCGTGCGGGTTGGGTCGCTCGCGACCTGCTCGATGACCCACTGGGGCGCGTCGAAAAGCGTGACCCGCGCCCAGGCGCATTCGAAGTGAAACTGCGCCCGACAGACTTGCTGGAGCGCTCCCGTCAGTGGCTGGCGCGCCCGGGTGAGCCGTTTGAGCAGTTCATCAGCATGGGCCTGCGTCACTACCTCAGTCGTGAACTGGCCCCGAATGACACCGTGTACAACGAGCGTCTGTCGCGCCTGCGCACGGCATTTTATGAGTGCCTGACGCTGGCTCTGCCGCTGGCGTCAATCAGCAAGGAAATGCTAGGACGCGTCTACGGCAACTCCAACGAGGTCTACAACTTCAAGTTCTCGGAAATTCCGTTCAACGGACTGGAAGCCAAGGATGCCCTGTTGGGTACACTCACGTCGTCGTCGAGCATTAGCCAGACGTCTCAGGGGGAGTTCGAAAAGTCGCTCAACACTGCTGATCACCTGCAGTCCTTTACTGTTTTCGGCGCGTACCCGAACTACTCGCCAATCGTGTTTAGCTCGCTGTTCCCAGCGATTGGTAAGCAGATCAATAGTCTGCGCGGACAACTCGACGAATTCTGGACACTGCGTCGTGCCCGCCCACTAGCAGCTGCATTGCCCATGTCCCGCGAGGAGCGTCGGACAATGATCGGCGGCTGGTTTATCGGACAGATTACCGGAAAGATTTACATCCGCGGCGCAAACGAGCCTGACGGTCTCGCATACATCTACTCGGACAAGAAAAACACATGGCTTCCGTTTGTTAAGCACATGCTAACTCCGCGTACTAAGTTCAAGGCCGACTACGATTGGCTCCCAGCGGTTTTGGAGTCTATCTTCGTGGCCTATGCCAATGTGCAGGAAATCCCGATGGGCGGTCAGATTGGCGATTCGCTGCAGCCGTACATGCTCCTCCGTGGGCTTTACGACGACGGCGACCAAGGTCCGACGACTGGCGGCATCGCTATTTCCGGTGTGCGTGTGTTGCACGAGTGGCTAAAGGACGGCCAAGATCGGGTTCACGGCCAGTCACCATACGGTGCGACCAAGGAAGAGCGTAAACAGAACGCGGAAAACTACCTGAAGCAGTGGCAACAGCTGAGCTTGAACTTCATTGAGAAGAACCCAATGGGTGCGCTTCCAGGTTCGATGCCAGAGGGACGACCATTTGCTCGAGTTACTGACCGCAACGTGGCGTCCAGCATGCCGTTGTTCCGGGACATCGCTGAGGACGTCTACGAAATGTGTGATGACCTGATTCGTCGTCTGGATGAAGCTACCCAGTATCAACCAACGAATGGGCCGGGCAATGCTGTACCAGCGCAATCGTTTGACAGCAGTCCCAAGGTTCCGACGATTCCGTCGTTCGGCGGAGCCCCGACTATGCCAGGGGCGACTGGGACACTAGAAACTCCGGTTACGCCAACGCAGCCAGCTCAACCCAGCCAACCGAACCAGCCAAGCCAGCCAGCTGAACCTAGCCAGCCGAGTGAGCCGAATGAGCCGTTCGGGGGCAGTTTCGACGGTCCGGAGACCAGCGAGCCTACGTTTAACTGGGGTGAACAGGATAATTCCGGTGATAATCCGTTTGGAGGTCCATTCTGATGATGGAAAACAAGGTAATTCTCCTCGGTAGTGGCTCTGGTGCTAATGCCATTCGCTCGGCGCTGATTGACCTCACAGCACTCGGTCTCATCCCGGAGTTGTTGTGGGTTAACCCCGACAGGGAAGGCGATAGCGTCGAGGTCTACGAGCACAGTGCGGCAGAGGGGCTTGTCGAAGAACCACGGTCCATCGCGGCTGTCGTACGAGACTGCAAGCAGGTATTGCTCGTCGCGCTCGATGACATCGAAGACGAGGGTTCGTACCTCAGCGAAACGGGAATTAATCGCTGGGCAGACATTATCCACTCATCGAAGGTCGATACGAAGCGACTTCACCTGATTCTGTCGCGTCTGCCGCTGATTAATCGGCCGATTGAGCCAATCGTGGGTTGGCCTCGGTTGGTTCTGGCAGCAGAGGACTCCGATACGCCTTCCGCTCCGCAGACTGCCAAGTATCGCAGTGATGGCCCGGCAGAGTTGGCACGCTATGCTGCACCAGCGATTGCAGGTTTGACCGGCCTGTGGGAGGGAATGAACGAGGTACCGGTTCTAGGTGACCTCAATGCAGGTCGCCTAGATACCGAATCGGGTAGCAGCACTCGACTTGTCCGTGTGTACCACCGCCGTATCGATGCCACCGAGATTGAATCTCTCGTCCGCGAGGGTGCGCTCAACGTACGTGATTCGATTCCGCAGCCGACGTCGTCACGCGGCACACCGGTAACCGTGGCCGTTGATTCCGATGAGGTCGTTTCCGGTATCACTAAGCGTTTCAGTGATGTGTCCCGAAAGTCGCTTTTCGAAGACTACGAGCCAGCGGCAAAACTGGAGTCTGTCCAGGTCAGCGCGTGGCAGACCTTTAAAGCATTTTTGAGCTTCTTCTTCCGTGCAGTAATCGGCTCCCCATCTGACTGGGGTAACGCAATGAAGTCCTCCGGCCAATCGGCATTCGCCAGCGGTATGCAGAATTTGCTGTACGGACAGGAATCGCAGATTGAGGTAGTTTGCGGTAATCACTCTGGTAAGCAGCGCAACTTCACCGTTGAGCAGATGCACGATGTCAGTGCCAAGCTGCGCGAGCAGATTGCCAGTCAGAACACGAACGAGTTCCGTGTGGGGCCGCCAGATCAGCTTGCGGCTATGTGGAGGACCTACCAGGAATGCGCTCTGACCTTGGTGGATGCTGAGCAGCGCAAGAATTCAAAGAACTTTGCGCCGGTGGGGTGGAGCGACCTGAACCCGACGGTGCTGTCGAACACACGGTTCTCCGTTGTTGACTCCAGCGAGTCCTTTGATGGTGCGCATTCTGTACTGAATGCGCAGTTCGGTAAGAATTTGCCGAACACTACGGTCGCGCCATTCGATCCGTTCAGTGCCGAGATTTACCAGCGTCACATCGATCGGGCCGCCAAGCAGTCCACCGATCGCAGCCTCACTCAGAAGAAGGAAGACTTCCGGGTTTGGAAGCGCAACAATTCCCGCAGCTTCGGTTGGGCAGTTGGCAACGAGCTCATGGGGTTCATTTATAAGGCTAATGAAGATGTCGTCCGATTCCGTCAAGAATTTGACGATATTCAGCGTAAACTTCGCGAGCTGGGAGCGGGTGACGATGGTGTCGATAAGCGTTTGCTGCGTGCGATGCGGTCGATTACCTGGGGTTGGCTGTTCTTCGTCATTATGATGATTTACCTGGTGCTCGGCGGAATTAATCCGGATTGGAAGATTCACGGCAACCTTGCTGAGCTGAGCTGGCCGTGGGGCCTTACCGCGGTTATCGTTTCGACGATCATTGCGTTGGTAACTGAGTGGTTGCTTTACGCACGTGCGCGCCGCGGATTGTACGAGCGCAATCAGCAACGTCAGCTGTTGCGGAAGCAAGAGGAAATTGTGTCTCGGAACCTGGCACGAGCGATTGCCGCAGTCGAGCGCACGACCAATGCGTATGCTCAGCACCAGGCATGGAGCCGAGTGCTCGGTCGCGCGATTAACTTCCCCTTCGGCATGCAGGTGAACCAGACTGCGCCAGTGTCGATTCCCGAAGGTGGCCTGCCTCGAGCAACGGTCATCGGCCGCGCAGAGGCAAGCGATATGGCAATGAAAACTTCGATGCAGACGCTGCGCAATAAGCTATACCCAATTGGATGGGCAGAGCTGTCGCTGAACCGACTCATCGACGACGCAAACACAGCGATGAGCGCTACAGTTTCGACGCGATATGGGATTGATGACTACTCCGGTATGCCGGGCTATGGTTCAGGTTCGCAGCTGGACAAACTGGTCTACGTTGCTGAGAGCCCGGATTTACCACGTCGTGTCGATGCGAGCGCAGCCTGGAGCGATTGTCTGGCGAATAATCAGGATGATGCCAATACAAAGGAACTGACTTCCCGTATGGCGATTTGGGAAGAGTCGGGCGCCCGCACTATCGAGACCGCGAATATTCTCGCGACCTTTGGCAAGAATAACGAGGGGCAGGAGCTTCTCGCATCATTTGCCGACGGTTCTGTGAACTTCTCGGCTGCGAACAGTGGAGCCACCGACATTGACCCAGAGATTTCTCGGGTGGTTGATAGTCAGGAGGGCACATCTGCACCCACCGTTGGAACGGGATCCGGAGAAAGTGACGGCGCCGGCTTCTCGCGGACGTTGACTCTGATTCAATACGGGCGGTTGACCAATCTCGATTCGCTGCAAGCGATTCAATAATTAATGGAAGAGGCATTTAGATAAATGGTCGACCATAGTTTTGACAAGCAGCTTTCGGAGATTCCGGAAAACATTTTGCTTGCAATTGCATCAATGGACAATCCGACGGTTGAGGCAATCCGCCGCAAGCTACCCGGCCCTAAGAAGCAGTACGCCGAGGAGCTGTGGCAGCGCTTCCAGGGCAGCGCTGTGCCCGAGGAAGCTGCAACTACTAGCGAAGCGGCGGACGAATGGGCTGTAGAAGATACCGCTTCAGCCGGTGGGGAAACTGGGGGCCTAGACGAGTGGGCTTCGATCACTGCAGCGATGCCAATGGATGCTGGCGCAAGCGCTGCTACCACTGAGGCGTCGGAGGGGGCCGCGGTGAAGGGGCCGTCGGAAAGCACCGTGCCGTCGATGATGGCAGAAAACCCGCACCTGTCCGACGATGCCACCGCCGATGCGGGGCAGGACGTTTCAGCGGACGAGGAAGAGGAACAGCCGAAGAAGAAGCGTCTGTCCGACCTGGCTAAACAGGCCAAGGAGTTGCGCGAAAAGGGTAGGCGAGCACGTGTCGACGAAAACGACTTCGTCGACCTTTACGCGGAGGACTTCGCAGAATTCGCCTACGATGAGGAATCCCTGAAGCCGCAAGGACGGGTGAAGGCACGTATTTTCCAGGAAGAAGAGGCCTCGACTGTCGAAATTACGTGGTCACCGGGCACTATTCCTACGAATGATGACATCTTCACGGTCTTCCGTGTCGTGGCCTCGGATCGGGTAGTGGAATGCTCGCCCGACCTTGGTCAGCAAATCATTGTCACCGAGGGCAAAGAGTATGTCGAGCAGGCAAATCCCGGTGTCGCCGTTCGCCACTACCAAGTGTGGGCGTATACGGGTGAAGATCTGAACGAGATTCTGGACTCGCAACCGTATTTCATCGGTGAGGATCTGGTGGTTTTTCCGGTTGAAGGCGTTGAGGTGCAGTGCTCTGACGGCATCGTCGAAGGCAACTGGAACTTCGTCGAGCAGTATGACCAGGTGCAGGTTTTCGCCTCGCCGGAGAAGTCAGGCGACAGGGTCGATTCTCCGGAGTTTCGTCTTCCGGCGGGTGTGAGTAACCACAGCTTCAAACACGAGACCAATTCAACCGGTCAGACGATGCGTTATGCATTCAAGCCGTTTGTGAAGTTCCGCCAGAGCGAAGTCGCGGGCAAAGTTGTGGTCAAGACCGTCGAAGTCAAGGCTGTACTGCAGGCGCCGGAAATCGATGCGTTTCTCGATGACAGCAGCGGTCGTGGCGACAAGGTTATCCTCTCGTGGTACTCGCCACCGGCTGGAAACGTGCGCATTTACTTCACTCCGAAGGCACCGAGCACCGATTTGACCATCACCACGGTCCCCGAGTCCGCCTTGGATTACGATCCCGCCATCGCCGAAGGACACAAGGCAATCGAGGATCCGTGGACACAGGACGGCATTTCCAGGACTGAGACTGCATCGTGGCCATCGGGGTGGACCGAGCTGCACATTACGCCGATTACAGTGCTTAACGACGAGGCCGTCGTGGGCAAGTCCGTAGTGTTGCAGCAGGTAGGCGAAGTTGCGGAGGCGACAATCGTCGAACGCACGTCCCAGCAGATTATTAACTTTGTGTGGCCACAGGGTGCGGACATTGTTCGGGTGGAAGTTGCTCCACGAGGTACCGGTGGTGATTCGTACCGCGAGACACGCGCTGAGCTCGATCGCGGCCGCTATATCCGAGATGGCGGGGTCCGACTGAACCTAAACCCAGACGGGGAGACGGTCTTCCTGACACCGCTTAGCACTTTTGCCGGACGAGAGACTGCATCTACGCCTCTTCAGCTGGATTACCCGGGGCTTGCAAAGTATTTCTACAGCATGGAATTCATTCAGGGAATCGGATTCAAGGTCTTCATTTGGAAGGAAGACGGAGAGGACCTGAATCCTCCGAGCTTCGTCGGTGTCTATCACCCCGCTCGACTACCGCTGGCAGAGACGGATGCCAATGACATGGGAGCTGCAAAACTTCAGATTTCGACGGTCAGGAATCTGGACGGCCAGTTGGTGTCGGAGCCAGGGGCAATACTTTCTCCAGAGCGTCTGCCGGGTAGTGAAGCCGAAGCGCGCGCTGCTGAGAACTGCTTCTTTGTGGGATTTCGCGACCAGGAATTCGACTCCACAACTGGCGGTCGACTGCGCCTGTTCATTCAGGACGAGGCCCAAGATGAGCACATGCCGCGGCGCATCTTGCTGGATACCTTCAACCAATTCGTCGCTGGGTGATGAGGGAAGAGCAAGAAACGATGGCACAAGAAATAATGGCGCAGGGTTTTTTGACTTTCGCCTCTTTCCAAAACAATCGTCGATCCGGTTGGGGAATCGGTCAGCAGGCGGGTCTCAACGACGCTGAGTCCAAGGCGTTGGTTGAGGTCGTTCCGACCGTCATTGATTCACCGATCGAGATTCCAAAGTATCCAAACCGAGATGAAATTGCGGCAATGGATCGGCGTACCGCGGTCTTGGACGCTCCTTGGCAGCAGTCAGGACACCCTGGGGACAGGGTATTTATCTACTCAACGCCAGTCGGTGAAGATGCGACAGGACGCCGTGGAAATATTTTCACCCAGGCATATGTTCTGCGCGGTGGGTTCGGCGGACAGCGAGCAACCGACTTCCTTGATTCGGACGGCCTGCTGACGCCTTTTGGGCCGCAGGAAGTAAACTCAATTCCCGCGTTGGACGGCCAGCTCCGCAAGGGCCCTTGCGCCATTCCGGAAAATGTGTGGAATTGGATTTTTGACGATGGCTCGCCAGTCGATCGTGCCGCCGTGCACCGTGCAGTATTGAGCGCTGTCAATCATGTATTGAAGCTCTCTACACAGCAGCGGGTAGTGGCAATCGCATGCCCCAACCAGGAAGCGAAGTTCTGGCTTTCGGCCCTTTTCCTGAGTGCGTCACCAGCCTCTCTCTCGGCTCTGAACTGGTCGACATTTGAGCGTGCCCGTAACCTTTCGCGGGCGGTGGAGGCCGGATATCAAGTCGTCAGTGTTCCTCTTGAGGATTATGACGCAGCTGCGGCGAACCCCGATGTCATCTGTATTCGTACGGATAAAGAACCCGATGTCCAAAACATTGATGGCGAGGGTGCTGTTCACATCTTGAACGAAACCAAGATTCCTGTTTCAGCCTGGGAAGTCCTCTTTGAATACCAGTGTTTCGATGCCGATTCGGCCAGTGCAAAAAGCTGTAATGCGGTCGAGACTAACGAGCAGGGACATCCTTCCTGGCATCTTGTGTCGGAAGCTGTCATGGATGACGGAATGCTTCGTTATCTACGCGAGCCTATTCGTCAGCAGATTGCGGCTGGCCCGTTACCAGCAAATCTGAGTGATCGGGTTTTTGACAAGCTGCTGACGGAATACGGTCCGAGCCAATTATGCTCGCGTCGCTTTCCGGAACTTCACAGGCAGCTGATGAAGTGGGAAACACTCGGGCTGCTTTCAGAGCAGGAGATTGAGCAGGCTATTCGGGGTTCAGACTTCCTGGATCTCGTGTTCGAGGACTGCTATCAAGTACGGGCGCTGCCTCGCTCCGGTGCCAAGATTGAAAAAATCCTACAGCAGTTGGTCAGCGAGGATGATCGCCTTTACCAGCACGTCGTCAATGCCAAGGCACTCGACCCTAACGTCTCTAAGTGGTTGGGGTTGGATGAGTTTTCACTCTCGCTGAGCTCAGCAGTTCTGAGCGCAGCTGAGAATAGGAATCACCGTGCGGTTGATTTGGTGGACGCGCTCTTGGTCTCAGCGTGGGCACTGGGAAAGGTGGCAGACAGCAATTCGCAGCCGAAGGGCCAGGATCCGTTCGCCAGTGGTTTCTCTGCTTCTTCCTTCACAGAACCGAGTTTTGGCAGCGATCTTTCCACCAGTATCGGTCCTGAAAATTCTGATTTTGGCGTGACGACGGCCCCTGTGCTGGGTGCTCATGAGTCACGAGCTATCGCTTTTGGGCTGAACTCAATTGAGACTGTCCTGGATAGCGAAGGCCCCGGTTGGCAGGAGAATATTTCCATTTTCACCCCTGTCATTCGTGATGCGAAGTCATTGCTCTCTGCAGAGGGCAAAGATGTGCTTGCGCTTGGAATGTGGCGAAATGTGCTCGTGGCCACGCAGTCCGCGGCTGCACCGCCCGCGCCTGAAAAGATGCCGACCACGTGGGAAACACCTAGTGGTTCGGTGTCTCAGAACGAGGGGGTAAACGCTAAGCAGGCTGAATTTACGCAATCTGAGTCGGACTTCGCGCCGGTCAGTTCGAGTTCCCACAGTCCGGGGCGCCGCCCAGGTAGGACGGCAGCGGAAATCACGGGCAAGAAGACCGTGGACTTTGGCACGCGGTCAGAGTGGGGTCAGGGCGCTGTGGAACAAGAGCGTGAAACCGAGCGTTTAGACCATACGGTCACACCCTTTACTGATCAAGAATTGGCTGCATTAGCGGGAGCAACGCCCGCAGAAATTAGCTCCTGGGTTAAAGAAGAACACCAACGCAGTCCGCTATTTCCTAAAAACTCGTACCCCGAGGTTCGACTGTCCAAGCTTTCTGGAATCTTCTTTGGGCCCATCGAGAGTAATCCACTTCTTTACGATGCATTTGTATCGCTAATTTGCTGGGCGATTGAAGATTGTTCTCAGTTTTTTCAGCAGAAACAAGCAGTATCGGTGTACTTGCCATGGTGGCGAGTCGACTTTATGGAAGAAAGTTTGTTTGACGACCTCGCACAATCTCTACTGGCTGCACAGCGTGACAGGCGCACTTCACGGATTAAACAAAAAAACCAGCATATTGCCAAGCTGGAAATCCCGGGAATCAGTCCTCTAACACGTCGTGCCAACGACGTTTCCCGTCAGTACTGAAAATTAGAATTGAAGGAGTACTAATGTCTTTTCGCCAATTAGTCCCAGGCACGACCACTCGGCTCCGTATGGAGGGCATGCTCGAGGTTCGGGTAGTCACCGCCGGTTCGAACGTTCCCGCTGAGCTCAATCTAGAGGGCGAAGGTCGCTATAATCGCATGTCAGGTTCGGCTTTTAAGCTGTTGGAATGTAGCGGAGAGATTAGCGTTAGCATTCAGCCCGGTCGTGGCACTGACTTCTCCAATGCGGTCTCCGCCACGGTGCAGATTAGCAGTGGCCGTCGGGGTTCGAGTGCGGAGGAGATTATCGAATTCCCGCCAGCGACGTTGAGTGACAATTCACCACTACGTATTGCCACTCTCACCCGGAATGACGGATGGTTAGAAGTTTCCACTGCCAATACCTCGGTTGGACAGAGCGTGGCCGGGTTGGGCGGTATCGTCCGTTCTAATCTTCGTCCGATGATTGATACCTCTAACTCGTATTTGCCTGATGGTATGGGTGTTAGGGTCTTCCTCGACTGCGGTGCGGCTATGGCCACGCCGGCTCTTATTGGATTGATTCCGCAGGCAGTTAACGTAATCACCGGTTCCGTCGCCGCGTGCTCATCCCTGGATAGTGTGGAATTGTGTTGGGGACACGATGGAACTGAGCGCGTAAGCCTAGAAATGCTCGAATCCCGCGTCGTTGAGATTGTGAAGCAAGGCCATCGGTACGTCGGAGGGGCCGAGTACTCCGGTGACGGTATGAGCCACCTGACTTTCGTCATCTCCGACGTCGCGCCTGCTGTAGTCGATTTAGCGGAGTCCAATGCCGTTGCACTGGTACTGGGAGATAACCCTGTGGATATTCCAGTAGAAGGCAACAACAGTGCCATCGTCAACATCGGTTCCACTTTTGAAAGTCGACTGTCTGCTCCGGTGACTGCTGCTGACAGTGCCTCTGGTTTGCAGCATCCGCTGAAGATTGTGAGCGAAGCGATCGCAACTGTTGTTCAGGGGACCCTGCCGACCGCACACAGTCAGCGAAAGCTGCGCGGCACAACTGACTTCGGTGACATCGAACCACCGGCTTTCCCAGTTCCAGGATTGGATAGCGACCCCACTCCTGATGTCCCGGGTGGGGGATTCTCATCCGGTCCCAATATCGATGTGCCCAGTTTTGGTGGCTTCGATCCGCAGCCGCCTCAGCAGGGGGAGAACCGTCCAAGTTTTCCGGACGCGCCGTTCGCCGACAATGAGTTTCCTGGTAATTCGGAAAGTCCCTTCCCCAATGACAGTCAGTTTCCAGGGAATTGGAGGTAGTGAAAGATGAACAACAATCCAACGCTTCTGACTAGCGCTGTCACGCGCTGTCCTTGGACTTTTAAGCCATTGTCAGACCCAAACGCCGAGCGCAGTGAGTACGTTGACCGCGATCTTCCCCGAGGATGGCAAAACGCAGCGACTGTCTGTATTGCCCTCGCCGGTGCTCGAGCATCGGGGAAGTCTCTTTACATCGGCGTGCTGGTGAAACTCCTGCAACAGATGGGCGAAGAATTTGGATTTGTAGTCGAACCTGCGGATGAAACTACGCAGGAGCGCTACGAAACCAATTACGAAACTCCGCTATTTGAAGAACGTGGCCTTATGCCACCGACCCCGTCGTATAGCAGTTCTGATGCCTATCAGCATGACCCGCTAATTTATCATCTCGGTGTTCATTTCGACCGCAGCACGAATGAGAATCGCAACTTCTTTATTGTTATTCGTGATGTTGCGGGCGAAGATTTGGAAAATCTGCCAGAGGACACTTCGCGCCTGGATTTCTTCAATTATGCCGATGAAATCCTTTTCCTCTTTGACCCGCTAAAGGTTCCGCAGATTAAGAACTATCTCAAGGGTTTTATTTCGGAATCTGCACTCGGCGGTGACCCGAGCAAGGTGTTGCAGAATCTTACACGCGTTCTCAACGTGGACAACCACTCTCGCTTTGGCATTGCATTGTCCAAATTTGATACTTTGCAGAGCCTTGAATCAGTTGAAAACAGTGAGTGGGCGCAGATTATGGGCAACTATGGCTCCGCTTACCGACGGGACAACGGTTTTAACTATGACGATCACGACTCTCAGCTCCTGCATTACGAGGTCGAGAGTTTGTTGATTAAATTGGACGCAAAAACTCTGGTCAACTCATTTAATAACTACTTTGGGCGGAATTTGCACCGGTGTCGCTACTTTGCGACATCGGCACTTGGGGCACCGCCAAAGGGCTCGCATATTCAGGAAACGGGGATTGCCCCGTACCGTTGTATGGACCCAATTAGTTGGGTTCTGTTCAACTACGGCTTTACCCCGTAGTTGTGCTGAGTTTTCGCTCAGCGCAACTCGACCATTACTGGTATTGGAGGCACTGTTGGGCGCGTTCATTTTCTCCGAGAGACTCGAAGATTGAATGTGCCTTCAGCGCATAGGTGCGGGCAGTGGTTTGGAGATGTTGCGCCAAGTCCCGCTTAGAGTGCAGGAGCACCGCTAACCGCAGGTTCGCAAGAGCGAGAATCTGTTTGTCCGCGTTGGTGGTGTACTGTTCTTCCGGGAAAGTACTGATAGCACTTATGTAGGCACGGGCGGCATTAAATGCGCCTTTGTTGGGCTCGACTTTCCTCTCTTGGATAGCTCTGCCCCAAGAATCTCCGACGAGAAAACTAGCTCGTGTGAAGGTCGCAGGAACCTGTGCGTTGTATGACTGCTGTGCGGCATTTTGGAAAAATGTAAACGCATCAGCGAAGTTATTCGTGCGCTGATGTTCCATGCCCAGTTCAATTTGGCAGGTCAATGATTGCGGCGTGTTTTGCGATTCCTCATAGTGGCCGGATGCTGCCGAAAGTAAACGGAATCGTTGCGCAGATGCCTCGGGGACCGGAATAAGTGCCCGGTAGCAAAGCATGAGGGTCTCGCCGGCGGTGTCGTGATCGGAAGAGCTGCTGAAGACGTTAATAGCCTCGTCCACGGCGGACTCTAGCTGTGGCGAATAGCCACGCTGAGCCAGTGCAACCGACTTGGTGAAGACACAGTTTGAGAGCAGCTCTGGTGTGGGGTGAGCAGATGAGTTCGCACCGACAATGACGCGGTCTGCAATTTGAATCTGCCGATCGGCGTCGTTTTCCTTTGTCGCCTGAGTGAGCTGCGCTGACAAGGTGTCGTAGCAGTCTTTAATCAGCTGCGTGGCAGTGGGATCATCAAGGCCTGCAAGCTCATTGATTGAGTCGCCGAACTCTTCAGGTTCGAGCTCGGTGAGCTCAGCAGCAGTAGCCCAAGTGCGCTGCTCACTTTGGTCAGGAGCTGCGTGTTTTGGGGCCGCTTCTTCAGCTTCCAGGTCGGTGGCTCCCTCGGCGGCAGAGGCCGAATCGACAATAGAGGCGGCATTCTCAGCAGCTTGAAGCGACTGCTCTCGTAGCTGAGCGTCCCCGATGAGAAGGCCATAAATAGCGGCTCGTCGGAAAGCTTGCTGTGCCTCTTCGACTTCGCCGCGCTTAGCGTGGGCGTCAGCCCGGGCGGCAAAGAGTGCGATGAGGCGTGCCCAGCTTTCGCGGTCTGGTTGAACCTGGGTGACGGCGTCAAGCTGCTCCAGCTGTGCGAGTATTTGGCCCTCTTGGTCGTCGATAGTGCCAGTTTGGTGAATCTCTTGGATTTCTTCCGAGGCTGGTGCATCGATGAGCCGTACTCGCTCGAGAATATTATTGAGGGACATATGATGAGCCTAGCCGGAGATTCACCGATTGGGCAGCATGAGGGCCAAAAATGCATTCAATATGTGAAAATCACACGCCACTAACCCCATAATTGCCAAGGATTCGGTTGTTCATTTGTCTTTAACTTTTTCGTCTTACTCTTAGCGGTTATGAGCATTTCGCGCCGCGCATACCTTTCAGTCGCGACCCTCGCTGCTAGTTCAATGGCTTTGGCCAAGACCTCGGGAGCCTACAGCCTTGGGCTGGTAACTGCAGGTTTGGGGCTATCCGAGGACGACACTAAGTCAATGGCGGTACAGGCCAGTGATCTCGAGGTCGTTACTGTAACGGACACCTCGGTGGCCTTTACTTGGGCGACCTACGCGCCGGGTGTGAAGACGGCCTACGGCTTGGCTAGACCAACGGTTGCAGCCGGACAACGGGTGCTTATGGCACCAGTGGGTGGTGGAGAGCTTAAAACGGTGCATGAGGGTTTCTCGGAGTCCGGGTATCACCATGTGGTGATTGAAGGATTGGAGCCCGATCGTGAATATCAGTTTGAATGTTGGTCGGACGATGCCAAAGCGGAGCCCACCCTTGCCGTAACAATGAGCAAGACGGCCCCTGAGCACCTCGGTGTTTTCAAAACGCTGCCGGCGCTGGGCGGTAAATTGCTGGCCACTATCGCCCTGACTAATGACACACATATTGGCAAGCCGAATCACGACGGTATTCGTTTCGGTAATTTCGGTCTCTCTTCGGAGCCTGGCGAGCAACCATTCCCTTCGATGCAGTTGGAGAGCCTGCTCAAGACCGTGAAGGAAGACGGCATTGACACCATTATTGTCAACGGTGACTGCACGGATAGTAACCGTCCGGAGGAATACGATGAATTCCTCCGAGTGATGAATCAGTTCGGTGAAATGGGCAAACAGTGGTTTGTCACTCGAGGTAATCATGATATCCATCCTCCGGGGCTGCCAAATATAAATGGCCGACGTGGACGGGATATTCGAAAGGGGAAAACCTATATTCCCGATTACTTCAGTGGTCTGCTTGTCCCCACGCAGCAGCATTGGACGACTCAAGTCGGGGAGGTCCGTCTCATTGGGCTGGATACAGCTGAATTCGGCTATGCCGGTGGCCGAATTAATGAGCGACAGATGCGTGCCGTTCGTGCAGAGCTCGCCCAAGATCCGGAACGGCCGACAATTTTGTTTGCACACCATCCGATTACCGATGACGCTGTGCAATCACACCTCGGAGGTCCATCCTTTATGCTCGAACGAACTCAAGCGGCAGCACTTCAGAAAATTCTAGCTGCAACTCCAGGGGCAAAGGCGGTATTTGCAGGTCACACTCATCGCAATCGCCGGGGAGTTGCGGATGTGGGTACGACGGACTTCTGTGAGCGCGGATCATCGCTCGGTTATCCTGGCGGCTATACCCGGATACATATTCATACTGATGGGTCGCAAGTCACTTATCACAGGACAAGGACTCCGGAGTCGCTCGCGTGGTCAGTGAAAACTCGCTGGTCTTTGTTCGGGCTAGAACCTGAGTTGATGTTGGGACAGATTTCCGATCGTAACTATGTACAGAACTACAAAATTGCGGTAAACACCTAAAACGACGATATGCTTAGACCTGGATAAGAAATCTTTCGGATAAGGACGAATTCAATGGCTAACCCACAGGACTCGCACGGGCCGAATGGTGGCAATGGCTTCGATGGTTACTATGGAAGCCCTCAGGATTTCGAGGATATGTGGTCGAGTTCTTCGAACGACCTCAATGAAACTACCGAGTTCAATCCTTTTAACTCCGACACTCAGCTTGGACCAGCAGCCCAACAGCCGCAGCCTGCTCAGCCAGCAGCGCCGCAGAGTGGTTCAAAGTCGAATACGGTTCTCTATGCCGCGATTGGCGTCATCAGCGTACTCATTTTAGGGTTGGCGCTGGTGATTGGCGTGATGGTCACGGGTTCTGATTCCGAGGACGCAGATCAGTCACCGCAGTCGCCCGATACGGTTGCGGCAGGGGAATCGTCGTCAAGCACCGCAGCCCCTGCTCCGACGGAGACTTATACGGAGACTCAAACTTACACTGAGACTGCGACGAGCGAGCCGGAGCCGGCGGCGCCCTCGACGACGCGGCAGAAGTCTTCATCAAAGCGTTCGGGCTTTGACATGAGCCGTAATACGTACGGCACTGACTTTGACGAGAGCGGTTGGATTGGCAATAGTGCGCGCTGTTCGAGTGGGTATTACGCGCGAATCCTTGCTGAGACAACCGAGGGATGGATTGTAATCTGCGAGAATTCCAGTAATCGCCAGCAGCGCTACTATGTCGGCCACTTCGGTGATATTTCAGAGAGCCCGGATCCGTACAGTGTGGTTAGTTACTCTACAAACGAAATTATTGCCAAGAACGGTGGCATTGAATATGTACTGACGCCGAGCGAAATCAACGTCTACAACGCCTATGATGAGAACATCTTCCAGGACGATGTCATCGACTGGGGTGTTTTGCAGGCTGGTTAGCTGCAACTTTTGACAGAACAGCGCCGACCACGAAAGTGCAGTTTTGCACTGTGGTCGGCGCTTTCGCTTTACGACGATCCCTGAGTCCTAGGCCACCTTCTCCTGGGCAGCATTCTCCCACGGCTTCGGCAGGTGGCGAGGAACCACCTTGCCGACTGCATTGCGTGGCAGTTCATCGAGGAACACGGTCTCGCGCGGAACAGCGAAGCGGCTGAGGCGCTGCTTGACGAATGTGCGAATCTGCTCATTGGTCAGGGCGCGACCCTCAGGGGAGTCGTCGCGGACAACCCAGGCGACCAGGGCCTGGCCGAAGCGCTCATCCGGAACACCTGCGACTGCGCACTCGCGGATGCCTTCGAGCTGGCTGAGCACATCTTCGGTCTGGCGTGGGAAGACGTTCTCGCCACCGGAGACAATCATGTCGTCCTCGCGACCGGAGATGTAGAGCAGGCCGTTTTCCATGCGACCCAGGTCACCGGTACAGACCATGCCGTCAATGACCTGCTTGTCTGCACCCGGGCGGGTGTAGCCCTCGTACAACATGTTGTTGCCTACGAAGATTCGACCGGTCTCTCCGTCGGCAACGCGGTTGCCATCTTCGTCGAGAATCTGGACTCGGGTGCCCAGCGGTGCGCGACCTGCCGTGGTCGGGTTTGCCTTGAGCTCATCCGGGGTGGCAATAGTTGCCCAGCTCACCTCGGTGGAGCCGTACTGGTTGTAGAGAACCGGGCCGAAGCGCTCGAGGGTCTTGGTGACAATTCCCTCCGGAATAGCCGAGCCACAGGATGCGATGACCTTCAGCGATGTCGCACCGATGTCGTAGTTGTCTGGGAGAATCTCAATCATGCGTTGCAGCATGGTCGGCACCAGGAAGATGGTGTGCGGAGAGTGCTGCTCGATAATGCGGAGGCTGTCGGCTGGATCGAACTTGCGGCGCATGATCATGGTGGAACGCAGTGCGATGCACAGCTGTGCGGTTGCGAATCCCCAGGTGTGGAACAGCGGAGCCGCAAGGTAAGCCGGGCGACGCTGGCGCAGCGGAATGCGGCTCATGATGGACGATGCCGGCATCCAGCTGCGTGGCTCCGGACGCTTGGCTCCCTTTGGAGTGCCGGTGGTTCCGGAAGTCAGAATAATAACGCGGCCACGGCGCGGGCGGCTTGGAAGCTCGGCGGTTGGCCACTTTGCCGGGGGTGCCGTCTTCAGCATCTCCTGCATGGAGGTCCAGCCCTCGCGAACACAGGAGGTGTCACCGTAGTTTTCGAACCACGACACTGCGACCGGGCACTCATCGAAGTCCTCCGGCAGCATGTGAGTGAATTCCTCATCAATGAAGAGGAAGTCAATCTTCTGCTCACGAATTACGGCCAGAGTCTGCTCGGCAGCGGCGCCGGTATTGAGCAGCACCAGGTCAGTGCCGAGGCGGCCGTGGGCACACAGCGCCATAATGAAACCGCGGTGGTTGCGAGCCAGCACACCGATGCGGTTGCGCTGCTGAATATCACCGTGGCGGAGTGCTCGAGCCAGGGCAGTGGAGCGCTCGTGCAGCTCTTCGTAGGTCAGGGAGCCGCCATCATCAATAATCGCGGTGTGGTGCGGGTCGCGACCGGCTGCAATGCCGAGGAGACCAGCTGGCAGGAAGTCCCAGCGGTAGATGGAATTTAATGCCTTGCCAGCAGCGCCGGGTCCCATCGAGCCGAGGACGCCAGCCTGCGTCACCGGTGCGAGTCCGAGAACGAGGTCGGAGGTAGCTCGCGAAGCTTTGCGCACTTTATTGAGAATCGAGGTCTGTGGGTTAGATGTCATAGTCACTCATCTTCCGTGTTCATGTCCTGTGGTCTTCGGAGAGGCCTAATCAGGCGAAACCTCATCGGTAGGACCGCCGATTTAGTTTCTTTTACAGTAAGAATAAGTGTCCCAGGTCACTTTTGTGTAGCTTTTTGCAAAATTTTTTTATCAGAAACGAATAGTTGTGAAGACCTGGGATGTGACCAGTGAAGATAGTCAAGTATCAGTTCTCTTTCGCAGCTCAATGGGTGCTGACCTTAGCCGGGGAGGGTTCTGGTTTGGAGCTGATTCTTTTGGGGAAAGCTCCTGAAACGTGTTCTAATCCAGCTGCGCCCTCGACTCGGTGGCGAAGGGCGAACCTATCCGATACGGCATAGGAGAATCGATGAATTCCAATCTCAAGAACCGTGCATTCCTGAGAAACTCGGTAGCTCGAGTAGCCGTAGTTGGTGCAGTCGCAACCGGTGCCACTTTCGGTCTCGCGGCGTGTGGCGATAAGGATGACTCCGATACGACTCCAGTCCAGACCACTACGGTGACGTCGACTGAGGAGCTGGACGATGATCGCGATGACGTTGATGACACGGATGATGATCGCGATGACGATATGGATGATGACCGTGACGATGACATGGACGACGATGACGATGACGATGACCGTGTGAACAATTAGTCTTCTGATCGGCGCCGTAGATTTTGTGAATTATCGGCCCCACGTAACCCATGAACCCCAGCTCATTAGTGAGCTGGGGTTCATGGGTGTTTATGGCAGGGACGCTATTTATTGTTCTTCAGTGTCCTGTTTCTTATTGAGCTCAGCGGCATTACTGACCTTTTCGGCAATATCTGTGGCCTTTTCCTCTGCGTCGGCCCATGGCCCAGAGTCAGAGACCCACACATTGAGCCGAAGATAATCATTGTGGATGATTGATTTTAAGTAGCCGTCGGTATCGTCGTTGGTTAATTTCCCTGTCTTGTCGTCACTACTCTCTCCGCTAACTAGAATGATGATCTCCCCGTCGGGATTTTCGAACTCGTACGAGCAGCCAACGCCTAGGGAGCCCCAACTAGTCTTTTTGGCCCCTGTTTCTGCGGGCATGTAGTCGCGAGCATCGCAGACATTGAGCCAGTCGAGGGCCTTTTTGTAGTTGTAGGCTGCTGCGGCGGCTTGGTCGGACTTGAGGCTCTCGCGATGAGTTTTCGAGTTCTTGTCCTCCAGCTCATCAATCTTTGTTTGCAGCTCGCTTTCCCGCTCCTCTGCCTGCTGTTGTAACGAGTAAATCTCTTCATTCGCGCTTGCAAGTTCGGACTCAGCATTCTTACCGCCCATGGCAAAACCTGCCGCGCCGGCAACAATCACTCCGACTGCGCCGAGGATGAGCGGCAACGTCAAGGGTTTACTCTTTCCGGACTTAGTGCCGGAAGCTCTCTCCGACACTTTCTCGGAAGTGTCCGACTGGTTGCTATTCCACGGATCGATGGGTTCGTGAGCGCTCATTTTTAACCGACTACCTTTACTTTCTGTGCGATTGTGATTGGTTCGAATCCTGGCTGCTGGGCTGTTACAGCAACGATGTATTCACCGGGTTCTGTAAATGTTGCGTAGGCCTTCTCCCCAAACCGGCGAACGATTTGGCAAGGAGTATGTTGTCCAGTCACGCCTGCGCTGGCACTCGCAGTCGGCTTGCCTTCGGCATCGTAGACCTCCATCTTGTTTTCACAGGTTTCAGTTCCTCCGGTCTGGCTGAAATTCCACAGCAACCTGACGTTTGCTTCGCCATCAACCAGGGGATAGGTCAACAGGCTATTGGACTCCTCGAAGGGAAACGTGATCCGAGCAGTGTTGAAGCCACCCAATTCTTTCTGGTGAGCAGTCGCGTCAATCTTGACGTTTTGGCGCTTGGCACTACCAGGCTCCATGCCGCCAATTTTGGTCAGCTCCATCGAGCTATTCAGCGTAACTGCACCAGAATCATCGTCCGTATCCGAAAGTTCACTGTTTGGAGAATTCTTATCCTGCGAACTGTTGGCATATTCCTGCTCTGGCTCTTCCGACCCGGTCGAACTCTCAGTCGAGCTAGGGGTTTCGGATTGTGCATCAGAAGCAGGGGACGTTTCTGTAACTGTCACCACTGCGGGGGACTCCGGGGCAGCGTTGTTAGCGGGCATACCTGAGCAGCCAATCAGGGTCAGGGCAGTCGCGGCGGCTGCCGCAGCTAAAACGTGCTTTGAATGAAACTGGGATGACATGGGCGTTAAAAACCTCCGAGTTAAGCGCCGAATAAGCGTTTTCTTCATCTGCTTGACGACGCTATAGCGGAGACCTCAGAAGCGGTACGGGAGTTCTCCCGGTGACTTTCACTACCCGTGCAGGCTTAACTAAATCCTGTCGGGTTCAGCGAATTGATCGTTGGACAGAGGATCGAGGGAAAGAACCGTTTAATGAATCTCCAACAGCTGAAAGATGCGGCCAAAAGCTACTTCTTAAGAACCACAGATATTGTGAAGGATGTTCCAGATCGCACTAAAGGTTGGCGCGGTGATTTGGAAGATCAGGGAATTATTCCGAACCGTGTTGGTGTAGATCAAGAAGGTCGTATCATTCCGCCATTTTTTGTCTGGTGGGCACCCTGGATGTTTCGAGTCATACTAATTATCGCCGGATTCATAATTGGCGGAATTTTGGAATCCATCAATAGTGGACCATATCCAGATACGGCGATGTTGATTCCATTCGCCATGGGGTTTGCGATGTGGTTCTTGCGAAATCAGACTAGTTGGATTCCCGGCCTCATTATCACGGTGCTGGCAGTCACCGCAGCATCGCTTATGTCTAAAAGCGTCCTTATTTCGCTCGAAGCATTAATCCTTTTCGCTCTCGTAGTCCTAGTGGAATACATCTACGCTCGCGCCGCATTCGACTACAACACTGCCGCGGCGTTTGAAGAGATGAAGCAGGCGCTTTCCACGTACGGCACTGCCTATGAGCTTGAAGAACGAGAGGACACCAACGTCAACGGAGAGACTCTGACAACTGTCTCCGCACTTGATTCGGGACGCCCTGCTCGGGCAATGATTCGACTGTTGCCGGAGCATGTAGACACCGGATGGCTTATCGCAGTAGATCCCGCCAGGCGGTTTATGACAGGCCTATCTCCAGAACAGCGTGTTCGCATCAGTGAGATTCAGGAGCAGATGTGAGTCTGAATCCCGCAGTTCGAGACAACCTAGCTGAAAACTTATTTTCACCAGGCGCAGTGCCAACGGGCGCCAAGTTAGCTCAGCTGATTGCTGACATTCCCATGGGCGGAGATGCCTCTTCCTCGGATTTTTGGGAAGCGCGTGTCCGTTTAATTCGAGACCTGTTGTTCTTCGGTAAGCAGTCCCAGCGTGCACTGGACATCATCGATGAGCTGCACACCGAAGATTTCGTTGACGCGGTGCGAAAGAAGTTTGGTGTTTCCTTTCGACTTGTTCTCAAACGAGTACAGCGTCCTCAGTACTTCTTCACTGATGTGCAGATGAAGGCAGTTAAAGAGGGATTCTTGAAGCCGTATGCAAAGGGCAGCGGAAAAGCGATTACCGAGCACGGGCTTGAAGAGTTCTTTGATCGGATATTGGTTCCAACGTCTAACCGCATGGAGCTCCGTGAATACGTCGACGTTGAAGATAGCCAGGAAATTGAGACTGGTCCAACGAACAACGCGGAGAAACGAGTCTGGGCGGCCTTTGATGAGGCCAGTAGTGCAAATACCGACATTCGGTCGATTGCAGATGTCATTGCGAGCGGCTTTCGCGAACAGTCCGAAGGCGCTATCGACGGCAACCCCATCGATAGCGACATGCTGAAGAGTGCAACGAAATCCATCGGTGCGAGTTTTCGTACCGGCTCGCCAGAGGCTGAAACCCGCACCGGTCTTATTCGAAGGTTGCAAGCAGTCGATAATCCAGCGGATTTAGTGACTCGACATACTTTCGGTCTGCTTAACGACGGAACGTCGCTGGACCCAATGAGACTTCGTAAAGAATTGCAAATTGCTGAGGGAGCCTACTGTTCTAGTTCCGATTCAACAATTGAGAATCGCATTCTTCAAAACGTCAATCATGACGATGTCCTGAAGGCTGATACCGGAAGGGGAAAATCGGGTTTTAAGACGCCCCATACCGATGAAGGGGATGCGATTGCCAAGGAGTTATTACGATTTCTTTCTCCATTTGTTGTGCTCGGTTTAATAGTGCAGTTCATGCAGGAAGGTAATGGATTTATTGCTGTACCGGTTCTGGCTATTTTTGTCGGTATCTTGTGGGCGTTGGTAAAGAAGCGAGTGGCAAAACGATGGATTGCTGTTTTTGGAATCGTATATTTCATTGCCATGGGGGTTATAAATGATAATTTCTATGAATTAGGATGGGTTCTATTTTCTATATTTATCATTACATTTGTGTCGATTGCCTATCTATTCGCTAAGGGTAAGGAGTATAAAAATGGGGTTCTTTAATAACAAAAAGGATGAAAATAAAAGGTCGGATAAACATTCAGACGGTCGTGCTGATGAGTATCAGGAACGAGATCCTAAGTATCCGGAGGTTGACTTCGGTGGAGCGCATAATTTCGCCCCGCTGCCGAATTTTGATGAGTCCTTCGGTCCCCGGGGCACGGTCGACAACGGTGATACCACAGGTCAGGAGCCGGTCGAGTATTCCGGAGATCCAAAACTAGACACCGACGAAGCTGCATGGTCCAAGGTTGAGAACGCCGAATTTGGCGGTGTTGAATTTGGTGGTGCCGAGTTTGGCCATGATGAAGACACGACGGAAGGAGCTCCAGCCCAGCAGGACATTCCTCCCGCGACAGTGGAAGAGCTCCCAGAAACGGATGCCGAAAGTACCGCAGGTGTTGCGGCCGGGAACGTCGTAAAGCAGTTGGATTTGATTCAAACTCGGCTGGACACAATGAACGCAGTACTGCGCTCTCAAAGTGAAGAGTTGGAAGCGCTGACTGATCGTCGTTGGTACGCCCAGTTGATGCCCCTGGCGGAAAAGTTGGCGGCCATCCATGACGGGATTTGCGCTGACCTTTCGCGGCTCGAAGAAACTACCGAAACTGATGGCAGTGACCTGTATTCGACCTTGGATTTCCTGCAGGACTCGATTGCAGATGCGCTTCAGTCCATGGGAGTGGCAATTACAGAGGCGAAGGTGGGCGATGCCTTTGATTCTTCAATTCACCGTCGTACCAAATTCGCGGATTCAGATAACCCCGCGCTGCACCGCACGCTAGCGCCATCACGACGAATCTCGCACTACTACACCTTCACCAGTTCTACCAGCCCAATTGTGGTGGCCAAGGCGCCGGTCACGGTGTACCGGCAGAGCGGCAACTAGGCCAAAACTCGAGTCTGAACAGAGCACAGCTCGAGTCCGGCCAGCACACAACTAGAGCGCTGACACGGCAAAAGAAGTCAAGAATCCAACAGATTTCAGAATAAGGAGAAAAATCATGGCTGAACGTATCTACGGCATCGATCTGGGCACATCCAATAGCGCAATTTCCTACGTGGACTCACTGGGTGTTCCTGTCATTCAAGAAAACCTCGACGGTGACCTGTCGACACCAAGTGTGGTGTGGTTTGAATCGCAGGCCAATACCGTTGTCGGAAAGCTAGCGCGTGAAGAGAAGCTCTTCAGCCCCAATGACGTTGTCGAGCTGGTGAAGCGGAGCATCGGCACCGATAAGAAATGGAATTTCAGCGGGAAGGCGTACACCCCGGAGGAGATTTCCTCATTGATTTTGCGCTCGTTGGTTCCAGACGAAGCAGCTGACGACGAAATTTCGGCAGTTATTACTGTGCCGGCATATTTTGGTGCGAAGGAGCGCGAGGCAACTCGCAACGCAGGGCAGATTGCTAATTTCAATGTGTTGGAGCTGGTAGCAGAACCGGTTGCTGCGGCCCTCTACTACGACTCCAAGCAGCCTCTAAAGGACAAGACCTTGCTGGTGTATGACCTCGGAGGCGGTACATTCGATGCCACGATTGTGCAGGGGATTGACAACACCTTCCGGGTTATTGCCACCGACGGTGATGCTCGACTGGGCGGTGCTGACTGGGATAAGGCGCTTGGTGAATTTATCCTGGATAAATTCATTGAGCAGACTGGTGACGAGGAGGCGGAAAACGATGAGACCTTCGTCGCTAAGTTGCATGAGCAGACGGTGAACTGTAAAGAGGCGCTGAGTAATGCGGAAAGCGCCACTGTGCGACTTGCCAGTGACTCCGGTTCCCGCGCCAAGATTGCCGTTACCCGCGAAGACTTGGAGCGTGTCACGGCGCCATTGCTCGAGCAGACGGAGATTCCTTTGACCCGTGTATTGGAGACGGCAAAGGAAAAGGAGCCGGGACTGACAATTGATGAGGTCATCCTGGTGGGTGGATCTTCGCGAATGACCGCCGTAACCAAACTGGTGGAGCGTCTGACGGGTAAGAAGCCACTGTTGGTTGAGCCTGATCTAGCCGTTGCTAAGGGTGCTGCCCTTGCTGCGATGATCAGCAAGCTCGGGGGAGTGGTTAATGCTGAGTCCAGCCCTGCTGTCCAACAGCAGTCAATTGCGCAGATTGCGGCTGAGACAGGGATTGACGCTGGGCAGCTAGCCGCGCTGTCGGAGAAGAAGGTGGCAAATGTATTGCCAAAGTCGATTGGCATTCGAGTTGTTGATCACCTGAACAACCCGTACATCGACTATCTGGTCAACCAGAATGACATGATTCCGCTGTCTGAGCCGGTGGTCCGGGAGTATTCGACCGTAGCTGATGGCCAAGAGGAAGTAGATTTGACGCTGTACCAGCAGGCCAGCGACGTTCCATCCGAAGATGTCGCTCTCAATGACATCATTAGTGGTTCGGAATCTATGCTGACAGGAATCCCACCGTTACCCAAGGGCCAGCCAATTCAGGTTAAGTTCTTTGTAGCGGCAGACGGCATGATTACCGTGGAAGGTACTCACGTTCCATCGGGTCGCTCAATCGAGTCACACGTACGAATTGGTGTGATGAATGAGGAAGAGATTTCGGCTGCTCGCACGACGATGATGAAGGTTTCTGTCAGCCAAGGAGATAACTGATGACCGACGATCGCACTCTAATCCCGGGCGTCGATGACATTGACAGCGGTGCAAATTCCGATACTGATGGTCGAAATCGGAAGATTCTGCTGTTCGTGCTCGCCATTCTGGTTGTCGTCATCCTGGCAATGGTGGTCTGGATCCTAAATTTCCGCTCTAACCAGCAGGATAACGCCGACGGGTTGTTTGAAACCACTGAAAGCACCGAAGTGGAAGTCTCGCCGTCCTACTATGTGGGCGATGATCAGGAACCAACCTCGACCACAATCGCACCGCCTGCCGACGATCGGTTCGTAGACCCAGAGGTCTTAGCTTCGACCGTTGATCCGACGTGCCCGACGCTGCAGAGTGCCTGGTCAAATCAGGGCTCCGATATGGACTGTGAAGCATATTACGAGGTAGTGCGGGCGCTCAGTAAACAGCGGCAAGAGCAAGGAACACTGCCAAAGCAGACGACAATCGAGATTGAGTATGACGGTCAGCCACTGACGATGGAATGCCAAGAAGTTTCGCCTAATTATGATTGCCGCTCTGAGTCTGGGATTCAGATTATGGTGGGTAATCTCGATGGGTCTGGGCAACGGAACCGATGACTGATCTTCCCCAGGTAGGCGATATTTTTGAGGGCTACGAGGTTGAAGCTCTCATCGGTGCCGGTAATATGGGGACGGTTTTTCGAGTACGGAATCCCAAGCTGGGCCGAAACGAAGCACTGAAAATCGTCCCACTGCCGGAAGAGGCCAGTGCCTCTAAGCGAATGGAGGCACTGTTCCAGAACGAGGTTTCTATCGCAGCCACTGTTCACGTTCCCAACGTTGTGACCGTGTTCGATGGCGGGCGAGCCGGGAACCTGCTCTGGTTCACCATGACTCTTATTAGCGGTAATTCGTTGGGCGCTGAGCTGGCCGAGTATCCTCCGCGCACTTTCGATAAGAGCGAGGTCATGTCGATTGGTGTGGAGATTGCTACCGCGCTAGATCGGCTAGCAAAGCACGAACCAGCGGTGATTCATGGTGATGTAAAACCATCAAACATCGTCGTAGAGCGGGATTCGTCGGGGCTTGTGTTAAGTGCGACGCTTGTGGATTTCGGTGTATCAACCGCCACTGAAATCGACAGTGTTGGCGTGACCAATCGTGTTGCCGGCTCATTGCCCTACATGGCGCCAGAGATCTTCACTAAGGGTTGCATTAGTGCAGCTAGTGACGAGTATGCGTTTGCGTGCACGATATTCGAGCTGTTGCAGGGATATAAGGCATTTCCAGCTACTGACGCGGCCAGTGCGCGGCAATTGCACTGCGGTAAGCGACCGGTTACCAACCTCGGTGCGGTAGTTGATTCGGTCTTCGCCAAGGCGTTGGCGGTTGACGCCGATGAACGCTACGAATCCTGCAATGCGTTTATTAGCGATCTCATTGCTGCGCTAAATGGTGGTGCCGTCGAGGTTCGCAATCCGAAGAACCGGAAGAAAGCGCTTGCAGCGTTCTCTGTAGTGGCATGTCTAGGCCTTATTGGTGGCGGCATTGTTGTTGCCGAACGTAGCGGCATTGGAGATGGCGGTCTCTTTAGTGCCAAGCACTTGGCACAGCCAGTAGCTATCGGGGGTTCTGCGGAACCAATGCGACTTCGCGCTCCCGATTTGGCGAAGGGGCCTCGGATTCCGGTGGGTGACCGATGGACCCTTACGTCGTTAAGCGACGTCCCCATCGGCGAGAAGAGCTGGCAGGGGATTCAGCGGATGGGAACATTCAACGGTGCTGCATATCACGCGACGCAGTTTGCTTCAGCAGATGAATTCTTGCTGCCATTTCGCCACGGCATTGATGAGAAGAAGCCGATTGCAGAGGCTGAAAATGACAAATGGCGTGGTGAAATTCTGGATGCCGTGAGCAAGAACCGGTCAGTGGCTGAACCAGCTGGCTCTGAAGTGGTGAAACTGCGAATGGAGCCCGATGGTCGCCGGCTGGATGTCCTACAAACGTCAGGTTCATTTCAAGCTGTGAACAGCGAAGGTTCCGAGGCAGCACGACCGATTAATTACTGCTTGGTTCAACCGGCGGAAAGTTCTGCGCCATCCAGTCCCGAAGTGCTTCGTCCGGTATTTGTCGTTTTGACTGAAGGCGATCCTTGTCCTGCTGCCTATGACACGGTGGCGGCGTGGGCAATGCAAACTACGACGAATTAAGCGATAACGCCGAGAATATTTGTTATATTTCGGATAACTATCATGAATGCCAGTCACTTCAGCCGTCGTTGGGCGATTCCCCCCAGGAGCGTTGGGTAGGGTTCCTGATTCGCGGTTGGTGGCTGGTGGTGCGAGAGAAAGGCCTGGTCAACGTGACATCGCTCCCGACACTTGTGGTTGATAATTTGTGTGGGGATGCGATTGTTGCCAATCCGAGTGAGGGATTGACCATCGGGCGTGACGCCGACCTCAAAGTGGGCGAAGATAATCGCTACATGCACCGCATAGCAATGTATGTGTATGCGGAATCCGGAATGTGGTTTTTGCTCAATAACTGCGAGCACGTGACTGCAATGGTGCACATTCCGGAGGTGTCGCGGTCATTCCGGCTGGCTCCGCAACAGCGTTTTGATTTGAGCTACCCGGAGTATTTCATCCGCTTTTCCGTTAAGGATGACCAGTACGAAATTCAGATTAAACAGGATATTGAGCACGCCGATGCAAAGGTCGTGCTGCCAACTGACGGGACTGAAACCATCTCGGTTGGGGAGCTGCCGGAGCGCCAGCGTGCTCTAATCGCCGCATACGCGGAGGATTATCTGCGCGGCCGAATCGACACCATTATGGTTTCATGCACCGATGCCGAGGCCGGCCGAAAGCTGGGAGGCAAGACCGCAAAGGCAGTCGAGCATTACCGCACCGCACTTTTTGAATCCGCTTTGAGCAAGGGGCTGGTCTCAAGCAAGGAGTGGCAACGGGTTAATCAAAAGAGCCGTCTGCAGCTGGTAGTTGTCGCTGCAATCGAAGCACGATTGGTCACTGCAGACGACTTGAAATTGCTGGCTTAACGACGGTACTTGCGATAAGTCAATCCCTTAATTGGCGTGTTCACAGTGGTGGTTCGGCCGCCACGGGCATTCTTCGTCCACCGAACGGGCCCCATGCGATAGGAATACCCGAGGCCAGAACGCGATAGCGTAACCCGGGAGTTGCGGGTGGGGCGGAAGGTCTTTCGGAAGCTGAATAGTTTGAAAGCCATTGATATGAGTCCATTCTCGGTGCGTCACAGACTGCCATGCGCTCTGGCCGTGCTGTTTTGGACAGCATCGCTATCTGACTGCATTGTGCCGGTGACATAAGCGGATAAATCGTGGTGCGTTTGATGGCACCACTGTCCAGATTTGGGCAGTCCAGCATGGTTTGGCTAGGGGAGAACTCCCCGGGGAGAACTCCCGTTTCTTTTGTGTCCGAGAGTTTTTAATCTGAGATCATGTTCACCAAGAAGATTTCCGCTGTAGCCGCCGCAATCACTGCCGCCGCTGCGCTTGCTATTGTCAATCCGTCCGTCGCCGATGCAGCTACGAACTACCCCAAGATCAACCGTGACTATGTCAGCTATTCCACAGACGGAGAAACCGTAGTCTGTGGTGGGTCGGTAAATCAGGACATGTTCCGCTGCCAGACCACAGCTAAGTGGGGTAACAAGAAGAACGCCCACAATCTGGTCACCTTTGATCTCGAGGATGCATCTGGAAGTTGGGAAGCCGGAATGAGCGGTGGAAATTGGGATGCCTCGCGCCCGCCATTCCGACTGAAGGAAGGGAAGAAGTACAGCTTCCACGGGATCGTGGTCCTGAATAAGAATGGCACCCTGTACTTCAGTTCTCCGTACCACGAGGTGCGCGGTGAAGTGACTCCGTATGAGTGGGAGATTATGGAGACTGACTGATATCCCGTGCGAGTACTCCGAGTACTCCTTCTTGTCTGGCGTACGGCTTAACGCGCAGGAGTAATTCATTCCCACATTCGTTTCCTCCCGGTGGCATTGCCACCGGGAGCTTTTGCTGCCGTACGAGCAGTGATACCTCTATTGACCAGCCTGTTCGCTACTGGCGTACGGCTATAGGGATTAATCTGCGTCGCGTCGCGTTTAAGCTAGGTGAAACAACCTTTATTGAATTACGGCAAAAATAGACACTTGAAAGGGCAGTGATGTTCGAGAGGTTTACGGACCGAGCACGTCGCGTTGTCGTCCTGGCACAGGATGAGGCACGCGAGCTCAATCACAATTACATCGGCACGGAGCACATCCTGCTCGGCCTGATTAGTGAAGGCGACGGTGTGGCTGCCAAGGCGCTGGAGTCCATGGGTATTTCCCTGGATGCTGTGCGTTCGGAGGTAGTCGACATTATTGGCCGTGGCTCCCAGCCGCCGAGCGGTCACGTGCCGTTTACCCCGCGTGCAAAGAAGGTGCTGGAATACTCTCTGCGCGAGGCCTTGCAGCTGGGCCACAAGTACATCGGTACTGAGCACCTACTGCTCGGCCTGATTCGCGAGGGCGAGGGCGTTGCCGCTCAGGTTCTGGTTAAGCTCGGCGCTGACTTGCCGCGCGTACGCCAGCAGGTTATTCAGCTGCTCAGCGGCTTCCAGGGTGATGAATCCGACGGTTCTCCGGAGCAGCGTCCGGTCGGTGCCACCTCCGGTGCTCGTGTGCAGGAGGGCAACCACCAGTCCGGTTCGCTGGTGCTCGATCAGTTTGGTCGGAACCTGACCGTGGCTGCGCGCGAGGGCAAGCTGGATCCAGTCATCGGCCGCGAGAAGGAAATCGAGCGCATTATGCAGGTTCTTTCTCGTCGCACCAAGAACAACCCTGTGCTGATCGGTGAGCCTGGTGTTGGTAAGACCGCCGTTGTGGAGGGGCTTGCACTGGACATTGTCAACGGCCGTGTGCCGGAGACGCTGAAGGATAAGCAGCTTTACTCTCTCGACCTGGGCTCGCTGGTTGCGGGTTCCCGTTACCGCGGTGACTTCGAGGAGCGTCTGAAGAAGGTGCTCAAGGAGATTAACCAGCGCGGTGACATCATCCTGTTTATTGACGAGATTCACACGCTGGTTGGTGCCGGTGCCGCCGAGGGCGCAATTGATGCAGCCTCGATTCTGAAGCCGAAGCTGGCTCGCGGTGAGCTGCAGACCATCGGTGCTACCACTTTGGATGAGTACCGTAAGCACATCGAGAAGGACGCTGCTCTTGAGCGCCGTTTCCAGCCGGTGAACGTGCCGGAGCCAAGTGTGGATCTCACTATCGAGATTCTGCGTGGTGTCCGCGATAAGTACGAGGCTCACCACCGCGTGTCCATCTCGGACAAGGCTCTGGTTGCTGCCGCTACGCTCTCCGACCGCTACATCAACGACCGTTTCCTGCCGGATAAGGCCGTTGACCTGATTGACGAGGCCGGTGCTCGTATGCGCATTAAGCGTATGACTGCCCCGGCTGACCTGCAGGAGATTGACTCCAAGATTGCTGATGTGCGTCGCCAGAAGGAGGCCGCCATCGACGAGCAGGACTTCGAGAAGGCAGCTGGTCTGCGCGACAAGGAGCGCAAGCTGGGCGAAGAACGCCGTGACCGCGAGAAGAAGTGGCGTGCGGGCGAGTCCGACACCATCGCTGAGATTGGTGAGGAGCAGATTGCGGAGGTCCTGGCTTCCTGGACTGGCATTCCGGTGTTCAAGCTCACCGAGGAAGAGTCCTCGCGTCTGCTGCGCATGGAGGATGAGCTGCACAAGCGCATTATCGGTCAGGAAGAGGCCGTCAGTGCTGTCTCCCGCGCTATTCGTCGTACCCGCGCTGGTCTGAAGGATCCGAAGCGCCCGTCCGGTTCGTTCATCTTCGCCGGTCCGTCCGGTGTTGGTAAGACCGAGCTGTCGAAGGCCCTGGCCGAGTTCCTCTTTGGCGAGGAAGACGCACTCATTCAGATTGATATGGGTGAGTTCCACGATCGCTTCACCGCATCGCGTCTCTTTGGTGCTCCTCCCGGATACGTTGGCTACGAGGAGGGTGGCCAGCTCACCGAGAAGGTGCGCCGCAAGCCGTTCTCCGTCGTGCTTTTCGACGAGATTGAGAAGGCCCACAAGGAGATTTACAACACCTTGCTGCAGGTCCTGGAAGACGGTCGTCTGACTGACTCGCAGGGGCGAGTGGTGGACTTCAAGAACACGGTCCTGATCTTCACGTCGAACCTGGGCACCAGCGACATTTCCAAGGCTGTTGGTATGGGCTTCTCGGGTGTCGGCGAGGCCGATGAAGATGGCAAGTACGAGCGGATGAAGGACAAGGTCCACGACGAGCTGAAGAAGCACTTCCGTCCGGAGTTCCTGAACCGTATTGACGAGATTGTGGTCTTCAAGCAGCTGAGCCAGGCCGAGATTGTCCAGATGGTCGACCTTATGCTGGCCCGCGTCAGCGACCAGCTCGGCGAGAAGCGCATCACTATGGAGATTTCCGACCGCGCCAAGAATCTGCTGGCCAAGCGCGGCTTCGATCCGGTGCTCGGTGCTCGTCCGCTGCGTCGTACCATCCAGCGTGAGATTGAGGATCAGCTTTCCGAGAAGATTCTCTACGGTGAGATTGGTCTCGGCGAGACGGTCTTCATCGATGTCGAGGGCTGGGATGGCGAGTCCAAGGATGTCGACAAGGCAAAGTTCACCTTCACCAACAAGGGCAAGGTCGGTAACGTTGATGCCGACGGCGGTGCTCTGGCTGAGTCCGAGGAAAACAAGGATGTTCTCGGGAGTGCTGAAGGCACCCTGAGTGTTGAATCCGACGACATCGAGGGTGCCGCAGACCAGGCCGCTGCTGAGGCAGAGCCCGAATCTGATAACTCCGAGGGAGAAAACTAAATGGGACTCAACTACCGCAAGAAGCAGAACCTGGACAAGAACACGTGGCTGAACTACTCCGGCTCTGGCGTTTCCGGTTCTAAGCGCATTGGTCCGGTGACCTTTAACAGCCGTGGCGGTTACACCGTCCGACTGGGTAAGGGGTTGACCTTCCGCGGTCGTTGGAAGAAGAAGTAGTTAGCTGCTGGTGGTTGGCGGTGAGCATTTCACCGTCAGCATTGCCAGTTCGTAAGTACGCTAGTAACCCATTTTCTGATTTACCCACGCAAGCATCTCGTCGTGGGTGAGCACATAGGCAAGGCCGTGTGTCCCATCACCGAGGTCAGTGTCGACCTCCACATAGGTGATGTCGGCGCCGGCCTTTTGCCATTTCTGCACAAGTTCGCGTGCCGACGTCACCGGTAACACATCATCCAATGCGTTATGTGTGACGAATACGGGCATACTGGGCGTCTTTGTCCCCAGGGCCTGTTCGTCCACGTGGCGGCGAACGACGGGGGAGAGCTCCGACGAGCGCAGATTCTCCGCTATCCCTAAATCATTGGCTGTAAATGCCTTGGTGTCATTGCGGGGCCAACGTTCGACAGTAGCGCCAATGCATTCATCGGCGGTGAGCTTCAGGAAGTCCTGCCCCAGCGGGCTGAGCATGCGCTCGATTGGTTCTTTGGTCTCTGGGTACTCAGCAATTAATCCGTTCATAAAGTATCCGACGAGCCCCGCCAGCGCCGAGCCGCGAATATGCAGTGCGGTGTCGGTGAGATCGGCGGGAATCGCGCCGGCGTAGACCGCGCGAATATTTAGCTCGGAGGAGTATTCCGCAGCTAGCTCCGCCGCTGCAGCGGTGGCGCTTCCGCCCTGTGAGTAGCCGAACAGCGCAATGGGAGTATCTGTAGGCAGTTGCAAAGTTTCAATAGCCGCTCTTGCCATATCGAGCGTGTTATTCCCGGCAATCTCACGGTTGAGATACGGATGTACTCCAGGCGTGCCGAGCCCCTGGTAATCCACAATGGCGACATTCCACCCCTGTGCTAGCAGCTGCGGTGCCGGGGGTGTCGGAGGTGCCTCGTAGCGCAGCGCAACCGAACTGGCACAGTTATCGGCCATCCCGAGAGTTCCCGGCGCAATCACCGCCAGGGGGCGTGGGGACTTCTCCGACCAGTGGGCATAGGGCTGCAAAATCGTACCGGACACCGCTGTCTGGCGGTGATCGCGTGCGCCTGTGGAGGAAAACACAACCCGCTGTGCGCGTGCGGGCGCATTGACCGGAAATGGCGTCTTCGTAATTACCTGTCCTGGAGGCAACCGCTTCACCGTAGAAGAGTCAGAGTCCGAGGAACCGAAGCCAGTCGCTCCTAGGCCATCCACCGCCGAGCAACCACCGAGCGTTCCCACGCTAGAGCCCAGAAGAGCAACTCCAAGCACCGCGCTCAGCGCAATTCTGCGCTTACGAGCCCCAAAGAGACAGCGCTGGCGCTGAAATCGATGGGACGAGGCATTCATGTTCCCAATTCTAGGCAAGGAACTTGTTCGAATCTGGTCATTACTGAAGCATTGCCTCCGGTTTAACTTGGCAACTGGAAGCGGCCATCAGGAGTTTGCTCCGCAAGGCCGTCGTCAAGCAGGGAAAACAGTGCGCGGGAACGCTGATGCGCATCATCCCAAACCGCATCGAGAGCGGCCTGTTCGACGGGGGAGTTGGCGGCGCGGAGCACGTCGAGAAGCAAGCCTCTGACTTGGCGGTCGGTGCCTTCGAACTTCTGCACACGCCGTTTAGCGGCGTCGATTTCGTGGTCTTCGGGTTCGGGGCGACCGGCGGCAACCCAGGCGCAACTGGTAGCGATGGGGCAGACCTCGCACTCGGGTGTCGTTCGACAGACAGTAGCGCCGAGTTCCATGAGTGCGACAGAGGTTTCGGCTGCGGTTGCGGGGTCGCGTGGCAGGAACTCTTCGACGAGCGCCATGTCGGCGCGTTTGGCGGTGCCGGGAAGGTACGTGCCCTGGCGGTGTCGCCGGAGCACGCGGCGCACGTTGATGTCCACCACCGGCGTGCGCGCGCCAAAAGCGAACGCCGCTACCGCCCGAGCGGTGTAGTCTCCTACCCCCGGAAGGGCTAACAGCGTGTCCACGTCGCTCGGTACCTCGCCGTCGTGCTTTTCGACGATTGTCTCTGCGCACTCACGCAGTCGGAGCGCACGTCGGGGATAGCCGAGTTTTCCCCACATACGCAGGACTTCATTCTTGGGCGCGATGGCCAAGGCGGCTGGGGTGGGCCATTTTTCCAGCCAGGCGTGCCACGAGGGGATGACGCGGGCGACAGGAGTCTGTTGACTCATCACTTCGCTGACGAGCACAGCCCATGGTGAAGTGCCTTCTTCGCGCCAGGGAAGTGGCCGCATATTGGCGCGATACCAATCACGTAAGGCGGCATCGACGTGTTCGTCGAAGTCGTCGGATTGGCTAATTGCAGAGGTCAATCTACATTCTCGCTTTCCCATAAACAGCGGAGTCGTTGCACAATATAACTATGAGCAATTCTGAGAGGACTCCTGAAAGTGTATGGCAATCGATGGTGCGCGGAAACCTCCGCTTCTGCGAGAGTAAGACTGCGCATCCCCGCCAGGACTTGGTTCGTCGTAAGCAGCTGACTCAGGGACAAAAGCCGAAGGCCGTTGTGCTGGCGTGCTCGGATTCCCGCGCTCCGGTGGAGATCATTTTCGATCAGGGGCTGGGCGATGTATTTGTGATCCGTACCGCCGGTGAGATCACGGACTTGTCGGTGCTGGCTTCGCTGGAGTTCGCAGTTGATGGTCTGGGAGTTTCGCTGGTGATTGTTCTCGGTCACGAGTCCTGCGGCGCTGTGGCTGCGGCGAAGAATGCGCTGGACGGTGGCGAACTGCCGGGTGGTTTCCAGCGTGTGTTGATTGAGAAGGTCACCCCGTCGCTGCTCGCCGCTCGCAAGGATGGCGAGACTGAAATCGACGAATTTGAGCGTCGTCACGTGCGCGAGATTGTTAATCACATTATTGATCGCTCGCCAGAGATTTCATCGCGGTTGGTGACCGGCGAGGTGGGCGTTGTCGGTATGCGCTACCGCTTGGAGGACGGACGCGCTGAGACTGTCGTTACCCATGGAGTCAGTGAGAACCCGCTAACCTAAATGTGTGACCAATAAGCTGCCTCCAGAAATCTACCGGCGTCGGCGTATCGCCGCGGCGGTATTGCTCGTTATCATCCTCGTTCTCCTGGGCTGGGGTATTTCCGCACTGGTAAACCGGGACAGCGAGGATTCTGAACCGGTGAATGTCACCAGGGATGACGGGAAAGAGGTGACTCCTCCGGAACAGCCCAAGGAACCTTACGCGCCTAAGTCTGACAAGGACTCGAAGAACGACAAGTCCGACAAGAACGCCAAGAAGGGTGACAAGGAAGGCGAAGACTCCGCGAAGGATGACGCTCAGGCGGCGCTTGCGAGCAAAAAGGACTGTAGCCTTGCAGATCTGCAGGTGACAGCCACCTCGGATCAGCCGAACTACGGCGATGAGCAGCCGACGCTGGCGATTACCGTCCACAATCCCACCGGTGGCGAATGCCGCGTGAACCTCGATGAGCAGCAGTTGCGCTTCGAGGTGTATGACCTGGCAACGTATGAGCGAGTCTGGTCGGATGTGGACTGCAACGACTCCGAAGGCCACGGCGAACTGGTATTGGCGCCGGGCGAGGAAGTCAACTATGCCGCCACCTGGTCGCGTCTGACCTCGGCGCCGAACAAGTGCTCTGAAGAAGACCGCGTCGCGGTGCCCTCCGGGGCATACATCTTCTACGGCGTGATTGGTGACAACAACTCTGACGCCTACACGTTCAACATCCGCTAGCGCTTAGCTCCCAACCCAAGTTCAATGGCCTCGGCAACGGTGCCTGCTTCCAGCAGCCGCATCCCTGCCGGGCCTTTTGCGCCTCTGGGCACAATTGCCGTGTCGAAGCCCATTCGATGAGCTTCCTTAAGGCGCCACTCCAAATCGGTCACTCGCCGCACTTCGCCGGCCAACCCCAGTTCGCCGAGTGCAATGGTTTTGTCCTGAAACGTCCGCTTGGTCATGGATGAGGCCAGTGCCAGCGCAATCGCTAGGTCCGCGGCAGGCTCCGACAGCGTCATTCCGCCGACGGTGGACACGTACATCTCCATGCGGGCCAACTGCTTGAAGTTACCGTGTTCAGTCAGCACGGCCGCGACCATCGGCACGCGCCTCGGGTCGAGACCAGAGACATTGCGTCGTGGATTATGTGCCTCAGTGTTGATTACCAGACCCTGCACCTCCGCCAGTAGCGGTCTGCGGCCATCCATGGCCACGGTAATTGCAGTTCCCGAGGTCGGCGTTCGGTGATGCAAAAACAGCCCTGAGGGATCCTCGACTTCCGCAATACCGCCCGCGGTCTGCTCGAAGCAGCCCACTTCATCGGTGCTGCCGAAACGGTTTTTCAGACCCCGCAAGAAGCGCAGCCCCGAGTGTCTATCGCCTTCGAAGTTGAGCACCACATCAACCAGGTGCTCCATAGTGCGTGGGCCGGCCACATTGCCGTCCTTGGTCACGTGCCCCACCAGGAAAATCGCAGTCCCGGTCTCCTTTGCCAGCGCTGCCAGGGCGGAGGTTACGGCGCGAGCCTGAGCAACGCCACCGCGAGCACCTTCGACGTCGGCACGCATCGTCTGCACGGAGTCCACAATGAGCAGACCGGGGGAGAGCTCCAGCGTCAGGTCGATGACATCTTCGATATTCGACACCGCCGACAGGTACAGCGAGTCCGACAGCGCGCCAGTGCGCTCGGCACGCAAGCGCACCTGTCCTACCGACTCCTCACCTGTGACGTAAAGCGTCGGCCCCAAATCGCCGTCCGCGCAGCGATAGGCCACTTCAAGCAGCAACGTCGACTTACCAACCCCCGGCTCGCCGGCCAAGAGCACCAACGAACCCGGTACAATACCCGAACCGAGCACTCGATCCAGCTCACCGATGCCCGTGCGCACCGCGTGCGCAGCCTTGGCGGAAATCCCGGTAATTGCGGTCAACTCGGAAGATGAAGTGGGGATTCGATCTGTTGCGGAGGTCTCGGCGAGGAAACGTTCCTCCGCCTCGTCGTCAAGCGCGCGCCGCGTCAGGCGCTGACTCTCCGCCGCGACGGAAGTGGAAGATGCTTTACGACGGCCACCCCGCGCGCCGGGCTCCGTTGCGGCAGCGCTACGGCGACGTTGCTTGGCTGCCCGGGCGGCGATTTTGTCCTCAAGAGTGGAACCGGACTTCCCGCTGCTGGAGCGGATAGTGACCTTCTCCAGCGTGCCCCACTCTTTGCAGTTGGGACATTGACCAACCCATTTCGACACCTGCCAACCGCATGCCGAGCATTCGTAGGCTTCGTCTTTGGTCTTGGCCACGGTGCAACCGCCTTTGCTTCAAACGAGGGGGCGACAGACCCGACAACTTTTGGTGCGGTATGTGCGGGAAATGTCGCTAAAAAATTGCCCCAGATACGCGAGAGCGGGCCAGGGCAGAGTCAATGACATGTGTCAAGGACTGACTGTACTGCCGTGGCCCGTATCAAGCGACCAATCGCCCCATGCCCGCTCGATGAAGCTCCTCGCGTAATTGCGGACAGGACTGCGCTGTACGAGCGCTAATAGTGCGCTGCGCACGAACAGCGCAGGGAACGCGCTGTACTGCGCTTACTTGGTTTCAATCATGCCGTCAGCACCGCGGTTCGGTGCGCCAGCTTCCAGAATGTCAGCGGAAACGGTGATGTCCAGGTCGTAGGTGTTGGTGTTGCCCTGCGGGTCAGTGAACTCGAAGGTGGCCTCGCGGTTCTGGCCTGCAGCGCTGCTGTTGGTACCAACCAGGGTGGCCGGATTCAGCTCGTTGGTGTAGTACGCGATGCAGCCGGCGTTGTCCTTAGCGGTCTTAGCCAGCGGGTCGATGACGGACTTCGGGCCGGCAACAATCTGGCACTCGCGCGGAAGGGCGTTCTCGCCCTTTGCGGACTTAGCGAAGGAAGGAGTCTCAGCGACCTTCTTCAGCTCAACCTCGCCGATGCCCTCGATAGTGATGGACTCCAGCTTGTAGACCGACTCGGTAGCGCGCTGCTGGTTGCTGGCGGAGAACTTCAGGCCAGCGGTGCCAGCCTCCGGGTCAACCAGGATGTGAGCGTCGCGAATATTGATGAAGCCGAGAGCCGAGTTGCTGTTCTCAGCACCCTTGCCGGCAGCATCTTCGCCAGCGTTCATCGCACCGTCGACAGCCGGGTGCTGATTTGCGGTCTGCGAAATCTGACCGGCGCCACAGGCAGCAAGTGCAACTGCAGATGCTGCGGAGACGGTGACGAGGGCGCTGCGGCGAAGTACGGACTTGAAGGCCATGACTAGATTTCCTCCAGTAGCTTGAGGATGGGCGATAGGATTTTCAGTATTTAAAGAACACCTTAGTGTCTTCCTAAGATGTTCTCATACTACCCGTAAAATCATGGGGGGACATGATAGGGTGGAAGGCCGTTGGAAAGGGCGTGTGCATTACATGGAATTCAGCATTGGCGATACCGTAGTTTATCCGCACCACGGAGCTGCGAAAATCGAAAACATCATTGAACGAGAGCTTAACGGTGAGACCGTTCAGTACCTCGTACTGCAGATTCTGCAGAGTGATTTGAATATCCAGGTGCCAGCCAAGAATGCCGAGCTGGTCGGTGTCCGCGATGTCGTCGGTGAAGAGGGGCTGCTGAAGGTCTTCTCCGTTTTGCGCGAGACCGACGTGGAAGAAGCTGGCAACTGGTCCCGTCGCTACAAAGCCAACCAGGAACGCCTGGGCTCTGGCGACATTAACAAGGTTGCTGAGGTTGTCCGTGACTTGTGGCGCCGCGATCAGGACCGCGGTCTTTCCGCCGGTGAAAAGCGTATGTTGAGCAAGGCTCGCCAGGTCCTCGTCGGTGAACTGGCGCTTGCCGACGGCGTTGATGAGGCCAAGGTTGAGGAAGTCTTTGCCCGCGTCGATGCCACTATCGAGCGTCACCGCGCGTTGGCCCAGGAAGGTGTCGCTGGTGAGAAGAAGGATGAAGCCGACGATAAGCCGGTGGATCTGGACGCAGGCGCATAAGTCGATTCCCTTCCCGGTTCCTCCCAGTAGCGATTTTCTGCACTTTTCCGGTTGACGGCTAGCGCACACACATTGTCCGTGTGCGCTAGCCGTTTCTCTTTTTCACCCGCATCTATTTCCCCGCTATGCTCGGGGCTGTGACTTTTCAAATCTTCGATACCGCAACCCGCCAACTGAAGGATTTTGAGCCTCTCCGCGAGGGGCATGCCTCCATTTACCTGTGCGGTGCGACTCCGCAGGCTCAGCCGCACATCGGGCACGTTCGCTCCGGCGTGGCCTTTGATATCTTGCGCCGTTGGCTGATTGCCAAGGGGTATGACGTCGCTTTCGTGCGCAACGTCACCGATATCGATGACAAGATTTTGAACAAGGCCACCGAACACGGTCGCCCCTGGTGGGAGTGGGTCTCCCGCTTTGAGCGCGAATTTACCTGGGCCTACAACCAGCTCGGTGTTCTCCCGCCAAGCGTGGAGCCACGCGCTACCGGGCATGTCACTCAGATGGTCGAGTACATGCAGCGCCTGATGGATAACGGCTTCGCCTACGCGGTCGATGGCAGCGTCTACTTCGATGTGGACGCCTGGTCGAAGGCTGAGGGTAGTGACTACGGCAGCCTTTCCGGCAACCGCGTTGACGAGATGGAGCAGGGCGAGACCAATACCCCGGGCAAGCGCGGCGCACACGACTTCGCACTGTGGAAGGCGGCCAAGCCAGGCGAGCCCTCTTGGCCGACACCGTGGGGCAAAGGCCGTCCGGGCTGGCACCTGGAGTGCTCTGCCATGGCGACCTACTACTTGGGTTCGGAGTTCGACATCCACTGCGGTGGTCTCGATCTGCAGTTCCCTCACCATGAAAACGAGATTGCGCAGTCGCACGCGGCTGGCGATGGCTTTGCCCGCTACTGGATGCACAATCACTGGGTCACCATGTCCGGTGAAAAGATGTCTAAGTCGCTCGGCAACGTTTTGTCTGTGCCGCACATTTTGACCATGGTTCGTCCGGTTGAGCTGCGTTACTACCTCGGCAGTGCCCACTACCGTTCCGTGCTGGAGTACTCCGAGGAGGCTCTGCAGGAAGCGGCGGCGGGATACCGTCGTATCGAGGCGTTTGTACACCGTGCCGTCGATAAGCTCGGAGATATCGAAATCGGTGAGTGGACACCGGAGTTCGAAGTTGCGCTCGACGACGATCTCTCTGTCCCGCGCGCCCTCGCGGAAATCCACAACGCCGTTCGTGGGGGCAACCAGGCGCTTGCCGACGGCGACGAGACCAAGGCCAAGGAGATTGCTGGCGCTGTCCGCGCTATGGCCGCAGTCCTTGGTTTCGATCCGCTGAATGAGCAGTGGGCAACCTCCGATTCCGGTTCTGATGCGGCAATGCATGCGCTCGGTGTGCTGGTTGAGCACCAGCTGGAAGAGCGTACGCGGGCTCGTGCGGAGAAGGACTGGGCTACGGCTGATGCTGTGCGCGACCGCCTGAAGGAAGCGGGAATCGAGGTAACCGATACCGCGGATGGTCCGGCGTGGTCTGTGGCTGACTAAAGCTGAAGAAATCTATTAACAACAGAAAGCAGGTAGCTATGGCAGGCAACGGTCGTCGTGGCGCAGTGCGCAAGGCAAGTAAGAAGAACGTCGGCGGCTCCGGTGGCCAGAAGCGGGGCCTGCGCGGCAAGGGGCCGACTCCGAAGGCAGAGGACCGCGTTTATCACGCAGCTCACAAACGAGCGAAAGAGAAGCGCCGCCGTGACTCCGGGCGCCATGAGCGCGAGGGGGATGGCTCCGAGCTGGTGGTCGGCCGTAACCCGGTCGTAGAGTGCTTGCATGCGAAGGTGCCTGCGGCAGCGTTAATTGTGGCACTGGGTACGGACAATGACGAGCGTCTGCAGGAGTCAGTGCGTATTGCTAACTCGCGTGGTATTCCGATTCGCGAGGTGCCCCGCCACGAGCTGGACACCATGACCGGCAACACCATGCACCAGGGCATCGGCCTGCAGATTCCGCCGTACAAGTACGTGGCAGTCGAAGACCTGATTGATTCTGTGGCCAAGACCGGCGAACCGGGTCTAATCGTCTGTCTGGATAACATCACGGACCCGCGCAACCTGGGGGCGGTGATTCGCTCGGTGGCTGCCTTCGGCGGTCATGGTGTGGTGATTCCGGAGCGCCGATCGGCTGCTATTACGGGTGTGGCCTGGCGTACCTCGGCTGGTACTGCGGCGCGTCTGCCAGTTGCGCGTGCGACCAACATGGTGCGCTCGCTCAAGCAGTTCCAGAAGGCTGGCTACCAGGTGGTCGGTCTGGATGCCGGTGGTGACCACACGCTGGACACTTACGACGGCACCACCCCGGTGGTTGTGGTCGTCGGCTCTGAGGGCAAGGGACTTTCGCGCCTGGTGCGCGATACCTGTGACACCATCATGTCCATTCCGATGACCGGCTGGGTTGAGTCGCTCAATGCTTCCGTTGCCGCAGGTGTGACTCTGAGTGAGTTTGCCCGCCAGCGCCGGGCAAAGAGCAGCGAGTAGCGCACTTGATGCCCCCGTGGACGTCATTATCGATTCGTTATAGTAACGGCGTTTACGTGGGGCATTTTGAGTTCTAGATTGTGGCCGGTACTTATGGCTACCCCCAGTAGTTCAATACTTTAGAAGTAATTCTATTCCCGGCGTGCGCTGCGGAAATACCCACATTAGTATCACTTTCAACAGAAAATTATCCGTCGTTTCCCGCGGGGAGGGCGGCAAATCATGCTCCTAGAAATGGGGGCGTAATTGGTCGTAGTTTAGGGATGCGCACGGACCTAGTGGTGGCTTGTATAGCTAGCTTTGGGTCACTGAGATGTCAGACCAAGACATCTTCAGCGTTAGTTTTTCTGTCTGCCGGGTCATCCCATTTCGGCAGCCTCGCAGTCTTAAAAGAGCTGGGGGTGTTGGAATCTTCTTTTGAGGATCCAGCAAAAATACGGGCAGTCCTTCGGTGGCGAGAGGGAAGACGGACGCGTCTTCACCATAATCGCCGCTCGAAGGGCTGCTCGGCGTTTTTATCATTGGCGTGTCTAATACTGCGCCGAAATTTACTTGTGGCTACTTACTCCACTTGGCCGCCTGGACGTCGTCACGCGTTGCCTTGCGCGACTGCACCGATCCGATGGCGTAGCAGATGAGGTAGATGACGAACGCGATTGTTGTCACTAGAACGCTGACCGGGATGCCCGGCGCGAGTGAGAGAACGATGCCGCCAACGGCCGCGATCTCGGCGAAGATGGTCGACAGGATGATGGCCTTCACAGGCGAGGCGGTGACGAATGCGGCCGCGGCGCCAGGGGTGATAATCAGGGCGATGACAAGCAGGGAGCCGACAATCTGCACGCCTTGGGCGGCGACGAGGCCGGTGAGAATTGCGAAGTAGATTGACAGCGTCTTGACATTGATGCCACAGGCGGCGGCCATGATGGGGTCGGCGGAGGCGAACAGTAGTGGTCGCCACTTCCAAGCGACCCCGCCGACGACGATGACGGCGACAATGGCCATGGTCCACAAAGAGGTGTCTGTCAGACCGATAATTTGTCCGGTGAGCAGTGAAAATGCCGTGCTTGTCCGGCCGGGGTAGAGGTGGATAAACAACACCGATAAGCCCATGCCGAAGCTCAAGACCACGCCCACGACCGCATCTTGGCGCCCTCGAAGCGACAGTGCCGCCAGGACTATTGCGATGAGCACCGATCCGATAATGGCACCGCTGCTGACACTGACGCCAAGCAGTAGAGCTGCGGATGCACCCATGAGTGCCAGTTCACTAGTGCCGTGGACGGTGAAGCTCATCTGTCGCATGACAATCAGCGGCGAGATGATCCCGGAAATCAGCCCAAGCAGAGCCGCCGCAATGAGGGCATTGTGGACGAACCCGACTTGAAGTAGGGCAGCGGTGTCGGAGAAATACTGAGCCATTAGGCGATAACCAACTTTCCCTCGACGCGGGCAACCACAATTTTGGTCTGATAAAGCTCGGAGAGCGTTTCTGAGGTGATTATTTCCTCGACCGACCCGACTGCGTGTCCGTGTGGGGTCAGGTAGAGCACGCGGTCACAGACTCCCAGAATGGGATTGATGTCGTGGGTGACAAAGGCGACTGCCGTGTCATTTTCCCGGCGGTGGCGGTCTAAGCGCTCGACCGTGGTCCGCTGTGCCGCAGGGTCGAGGGAGAGCAAGGGCTCGTCGCAAAGCAAAAAATCTGGTGCCGACACGAGCGCCTGCGCCTGACGGACAAGCTGCTGCTGCCCACCAGAGAGCGTGCCGACGCGACGGTCTGCAATGCCCGTTGCGCCGACGAATTCGAGCATTTCGTCGGTGTCGGAGCGGTTTTTGCCGGCGGCTAGCTCGACGAGATCTCGCACTCGGATAGGCAGCGAGGGCTCAAACATCCGCTGCTGTGGAATGTAGCCCAGGTTCCCTTCGACTTTTACTGAACCGTGCGTCAGGCGGCGCATGCCCAGGGCGGTGGTCAGCAGCGTGGATTTGCCGACGCCGTTGGGACCCAGAATGGCCAAGAATTCACCGGGTTCGACATCCAAATTGAGACCGGACCACAGTGGTTCGACGGCTGCGTCAGTAAAAGTCAGTGAGGGCAAAGTTATGCGGACTCCATTTCGGACAGGGTTTGCTTGTAGAGGTCAAAGAAGGACTGGTCGGCGCTCGGCGACTCAAAAACATTGATGATTTTAATGCCCTTTGCCTTGGCTGCCTCGACAAGTCGCTGCGAGACCTGGTCGTGGGTCTGCGGTGCGTCGATGAGGTAGTCCAGCTCGCCGGACTCAATCAGCTTGAGCATTTCATTGACATCGCTTGCCGACGGCTCGGACTCATTCAGTGTGGACTGGCGGTAGCCCTTCGGGGTGATGTCCTTAACCTTCGTGTCCTTCAGGATGTCATCGGCCAGCGGGTGAACCTGAGCGACCTTAGCGGCCTGGATTTTGCTCTTGGCCTCTTCGATGTTCTTGAGCTGCTCGTCGACGGTCTTAGTGTCGGCCTTGGCACCCATCTTGTTCAAAGCTTCGGCGAGCTGCTCTGCAGTTTCTTCAACCGCATCGGTGTCGTACCAGACGTGCTCGTTGGCCTCGCCATCGTGGTGGTGCTCGTGGTCACCATGCTCGTCCTGGCCTTCGTGGTCATGGCCGTGATCGTGGTCGTGACCCTCTTCCTGCGGCAGCGCAGAGATGATGACTTTGTCCTCGGCGTCACGCAGGGAGGCGGTCAACCATGCGTCGTAATGCCCGCCGCCTGCGACGAGAATGTCGGCCTGCTCTACCTTCGCCATGTCCGCTGCGGCTGGCTCGTAGGAGTGCGGATCGATGTCGTTGGACGCGATGATTGGGTCGATAGAGACCTTCTCGTCGTCGGTGACAGCGTCGGCGATGTCTGCCCAGACCTTGGTGGAGGTGACCACCTTAATGGTGCCTTCGGACTCGCCCGCGGGCGTCGCGCTGTCGTCATTGCTGGAGCATGCGCCGAGGCCTGCGATGAGGCCGGCGCTGGCGACTAGTGCCGCGATGCGCGTGGAAAAGCGTGCCTTCATATATGTATCCAATCCTGTTGCGAGCTAAATTGCGGTGCCTATTCAGTTTCTGAGCATCAACCGCTATTGAAAATAGTTGTCTTTTAGTTCAAGGAACATAGTAGGGAATGCGGCGCCCCAGCAACAAGGCGGACGGCTGCTGGAGTGGCGGAAATGACAGTCGCACACATTCGTTGGGTAAAATTGCCTGCGATTAGATGCGTGTGGTGCTCGTTGTAGTTCTTTTCCATAAGACTGGAGTTTTCTACCTGAGATATCCGAGCGAAGATATTCGAGCGGGCAACCATTGTTGAGCTTTTAAGAAGGGGCGGTATTCCGTGCAGAGTCGGCGTCGTCGTGGCACCTTGGCTTCCATTGCGGCAGAGCTTGGAGTCTCACGCACGACTGTATCCAACGCTTACAACCGTCCTGACCAGCTCTCGGAGAAGTTGCGGGAGCACATCCTGGAAACTGCGGAGCGGCTGGGCTATCCGGGGCCGGACCCAATGGCCCGCGGTCTGCGCATGCGCCGTGTCGGCGCCATCGGGGTCCTGTTTACCGAACACCTCCCGTTCGCATTCGATGACCCCGCGTCCGTGGATTTTCTTGCTGGCCTTGCGGAGGAGCTCGGCGAAATGGGCGACTCCATGCTGGTCATTCCAGCCTCTTCCGAGGAAGGCGGGGAGGTGGATCTCAGTCTGATTCGGCAGGCGGTTGTCGACGGCTTCGTGGTCTACTCCGTCGCTGACAACGATCCGTTCCTCGCCGCAGTTCGCGCTCGCGGCTTGCCGACGGTCGTGTGCGACCAGCCTGCGGATGTGGCAGCTCTGCCGTTTGTGGGCATCGACGACCGTGAGGCCATTAAGCCGGCAGTGCGACATCTGACTGAGCTGGGGCATCGCAAGGTCGGAATTCTGTCGGTGCGTTTGTCGCGTACCCCGAATTCGGGATATGTCACAGAGAAACGGCTAACAGGAGCGCATCACCAGGTGCAGAAGAACCGTGTTGAAGGTGCGCTGGAAGCGCTTGCCGAGGTCGGTATTCAACAGTCGGATGTGCCCATCATCGAGCGTCATCTCAATGACCGCGAGAACAACCGCGATGCTGCTCGCCAGCTGTTAACCGAGAACCCTGATCTGACAGCAGTAGTCTGTACTACCGATACTCAGGCAATTGCGGTGTTGGAATATGCCAAGGAGAACGGAATTCGTGTTCCGGAGGACTTGTCCATTACCGGCTTTGACGGAATTGAGCGTGCGCTCTTCCATAAACTGACCACTATCATTCAGCCAAATAGGCAGAAGGGTATTGCAGTCGGCCGCGCGCTGGCTGAGGAACTTGAGGCAGCGCACGAGGAAAGCGGTCTCGCGCCTGCGTCTGCTGCGCCCAGCACTGGCGACGAAGGTGACAGCGTTGCCCCCGGTGAAAAGGGCACCGATGAAATGGGCGCCAACTCTTCCGATCAGCAGGCGCCTCGAGTTCTGCTGGCGACTGAGCTCGTTGTTGGATCCACAACCGCGGCGCCGTCGGTACCGTCGGCCGGGTAGCAGACTGGCTAGGTAGAAACACCGTGGTGCTTTCGGAGGTTCTTGGGGTGTTAAACCCCACCTCGTCTTTACTGTGTTCGGATTCAGATTAAGGTCTATTACATGACAGATTCAACAAATTCGAGCACCGAACGATCAGCTGCGGCTCTCAATAGCCCGGATGCCACCGGCGACGACCATGTCGAACTTGGCGGTCCCGTCGAATTAGATGAAATGTCCATCCGCGGCGCGATGAGCGAGTTCACCACTGGCGTGACCATTATCGCCACCGAGGACGAAGGCGAAAGGTACGGCTTTGCCTGTCAGTCCTTCTCTTCGTTGAGCCTCACTCCGCCGATGGTTCTGTTTACTGTCATGAAGACCTCGCGGTCTTGGCCGCATGTACAAAAGGCTGGCAGGTTTTCAGTCAACGTGTTGGCCGAGGATCAGGAGGATATCTCAGCAGCCTTCGGCCGCCGTAATGGCGAAAAGTTCCAGATGGGGAAATGGACCCGGTCTGAGCTGGGCAATCCGCTGCTGTACGGCTGCTCTGTGTGGATTGATTGCACCGTTGTCGATGTCTACGAGGGCGGCGATCACTGGATCGTAACTGCGGATATTGTGTCTATCGGCAAGCGTGAAGAAATCAATCCGCTCATTTATCACCGCGGTTCTTATGCGCGAGTTTCTCACCCCGGCACTGATGCGCCTGTCGGGCAGAAGTGGCGTCAGCGCCCCTCGGTGTAACCCGAGGTTGTCGCAGTCCAGCCGCGGCGGTCTTCGCCAGGCTTGGCGTCTTTAATCTCTCGCATACGCAGACCATTGCTGTCCTGCGTGTAGACGAATTCGCCCGCAACAATCTTATGGAAGCGCTCCGAATAGGTCTGCGCCTGGGCTGAGCAGTCCAAACTGCGAGTCTGCTCCGGAGTACCGAATTCGACCGCTTCGCCCTTCCACTGCAGCGAGCCTGAGCCGTTGCCACAGGAATCAGCGAAGGTATATGTCGTCTGCCCCAGCGTAATAGTCGGCGCCTGAGCTCCGTCCGGCACACCGTGGGGCAGGTTTGGGTCATCAAAAATCGCGGTTATCTGCCATTGCTTGCCGACGATCTCCGCTGCTGGCTTTGCCTGACACGCGGTAGCCGTCATGGACACTGCAGCAACAACAGTTACTGCGGCAACCGCCTTTTTCCCGCTCCGACCCATGCTGCGTGACCCCGTTAGTTAGCTGCCTTCTTGGTGGTCTTCTTAGCAGCCTTCTTCGTCGTCTTCTTGGCGGCCTTCTTAGCAGCCTTCTTCGCCGTCTTACGAGTGGTCTTCTTTGCTGCCTTCTTGGTCGACTTCTTCGCAGTCTTCTTAGTGGACTTGCGTGTGCGCTTTGCGGTCTTCGGAGCGTTTTCCTTCTCGTACTCCTCGTGAACCTTCTTGAAGCTCAGGCCTTCCTTCTCCACTCCGAGCATGCACATCAGAGTGACGGCATCGTAGAAGTCCTCGGCGAAGGTAGCCACAATTCGCCGTGCGCCAGCAGCGGTCTTTTCTTCGACCTTGTGAAGAGCCTCGTTCTGAGCAGTGCGAGTGTCTGTGACCTTCGGTGGCACGAATCCTCCTGGCAAGCATGGCCTTAATTGCGCCCGATACACCTACTTTTGCCAGCCATCTCGCCACATGCTCCCGCCACTGAGCTCAACCGAGTTCAGTGGAGAAGGGATGGGATTGTGATGACGCAGTTTCAGCTTGAAGCGCTACGTACAATTCAAAATATTTATTCTACCACGTTGTTGATAGGTCGCGCGGTGCGGACAATGCTTCTGTGGAAGTGGTTAGTCCACGCAGCGGATGCCCCGCGGAATGACTAGTCCAGGCGCGGGTTCATGCCGCCCTTGAAACGGTAATTGCGTGGACGGCGAGGCTTGTTTCGCGGATTCACAGGTCGGATTCGGCGCATACCGGCCCGGATTGGGCGGGTTAGGCCGCTGTCTTCGCGCAGTGCGCGAGGGCGACGGAGCCTGCGCGCCATCCATTCACCGAGCACGATGCCCGCAGCCAGCGCCGTCGCAATGCCAAGCGCTGAGGCCAGTGCCGTAAAACCTTTAGTTGGATGGTCGTGCAGCAGTGCGTGCATACCGCGGTAGATTGTCATACCCGGAAGCAGTGGGGTTACGCCTGCCACTGCCGTAATTAGCGGCGGGATGGACCAACGTCGTGCCAGCAGGCCACCGATGAGACCAATTAGAGTCGCCGCCGCGCCTGCGCTGGTCACCGGATGAACTCCCAGCGGAGTCAACACGTAGTAGTAGGTCATTGACCCCAGCAGAGCGACCGTTCCGGACACTGCCAACGCGGTGAATCCAGCATTCGAGGCCAACGCAAATGCGATTGAGGCGGTAGTTCCCGCTATCACCCGCACTGTCGCCTGGGCCAGGTTGAGGTCGGAGCCCGCGATGACGTCGGGAAGCGGAATGCCGAGCATTCCAGAAAACTCGATGCCCATCGCGATGCCAGCGACGATGCCGCCGGTCAACAGCATGGTGTCGAAGAAGCGCGCTGAGCCAGTCACTGGCGCGCCGGTGATGCCGTCTTGCAGTGCTTGCACGAGGGTTAGGCCGGCGAGCATCACGATGATTCCCGAGGCAATTAGCCTGGATGGCTGCATTTCAAAGGGAAGGTATGCCTGTGCCGCATTGAGTACAGCAGCGGAGAGTGTGGCGATGAGACCGCCGACTGTGTTTTGGAAGAATGTGGGCAACTCGCGGGCGGCAAGCTCGCCAATCACAATGACAATGGCCAGTGTGACGGCAGCCGCGATGAGGGCGACCTCGAAACCAGAGCCGAGTAGCACTGTCACAGATGAGGCCAGCAACGCCCAGCCAGCGTAGATGACGCGGAGACGGTACTTGGCGGGCTCGCGCTCCACCTTGTCGATGGCCTCAATGGCCTTCTCCAAACTCAGGTGGCCTGCGCGGATTCGGCGGATGACACGATCGGTGTGGCGTAAGCGCTCGAAGTCGGGCACTGGTGAGGTGACAACGCGCATGGCCGTGATAGGGGTACGGCGTGCGCCGATGAGATGGTAGACCGTCACGGAGGTCAACGTGATGTCAACCTGGATCTGGGTGAGGCCATAGGCCGAGGTCACGGCCTTAATCTGCAGCTCGGTGTCGCGGTTACCCGAGCCGCATGCCAGCAGTAGCCCACCGATGCGAGCGGCAAGGTCGAGCACAGCAGTGACCTGACTGGGGTCGGAATAGTCAATCGGCGCCAACGGCAGTGGGGTGGCGGTCGAATGTACTAAGTCGACAGTTGCTGTTGGGCCGGAAATAAAATCAATCACGCGCTGTTTGAACGTGGGCTGATCTTCGATTGCCGGAAACTGGGTTTGCGGGGTGTCGTCGTAGGCGACAGTGGGGTCAGCGCCGTAAGTGACAGTGGCTTCGGCATCGTAGGCATCATCCTTCGCAGCGGAGTTTTCTTCGGCGTTGGATTTGTTGCCACCATCGAATGGCATGTCGACACTTCCTTTCCCCGATACTGCCTGGGGTGCGTTGCAGCGATATTGCAAAGACGAGTTCTAGAGACGTTGCAGCAACATAGCCCCAGTGATTTAGCGATAGTCACACTACCCCGTCGGTGGCGGAGAATCTCAATTCGTTTTCGGTGCGGTGAATTTACCTATCTGAGCGGCGCTTTTAGTGTGCAGAAAAGTGTTCAAGAAGTGCGGTTGCAGTATTCCTGTGGTGTCGTTTTTAACTTCTGCTTGCCAACCTGTACAATCGCCTGTCAGCGGCACAGCTGAGTTCGATTCTCAGGTTGACTCTGATTCTTTCGAGCCAGCGACGGCTAACGCCAAAAGGGTCGCTTCAAAGTTGCCGGGATGGCGCAATTGGTAGCGCAACTGATTTGTAATCAGTAGGTTACGGGTTCGAGTCCCGTTTCCGGCTCCAAAACCCCAGGTCAGGAAGTTTTCTGGCCTGGGGTTCTTTGGTTTAAAGGGGAAAATGTGGGGGGGAACTTGCGTGAGGGATGAAATCGTCTAACAGAACGTCCGCATCCCCTTCTGCCCCTTAAGCCGGCTTAGAAGCTGGAAGAACCGCCTGAACCGGAAAACCCCGAGCGCTGTTGACGCCGCTGCTATCAGAAGAGCTGTCGCGGGCAGTGGTGGCATCGTTATCCCAGGTGCTCACGACATAGAAGGGCACGTAGCCGTGGTAGCCGGAGCCAGCGAAGAAATTAGAGTCGTAAATGCGCGTGCGCTCGGGGCGCTCGTCGGCCTCATTGCGCTTCTGCAGCTGGGACTGCACGTGCTCCGACAAGAGCGCGGAGCGATCCAAGAGTTCTAGGTAGCGCTCCATGAACTGCGGATGGTGTGGTTCCTTGGACAATTCAGTGGCGGCATCTTCCAGCTCCATCGCGTGGCGCTGAAGCGCCGAGTCGATGCTTGTGGCCAAGTAACCTGCCTGTGCCAGATCCTTCCCCAGCTCGTAGAGTTCATAGCGGCGAGCATCCGCATCAGCGTTCTCAATGCGGTGCAGCTTTTCAATATTGGCTTCAGCGGTTTCCACGCGCTCGCACAGTTGGCGTGCGTTGGCGATGAGCTCGGAGCGTGAGCGGAATTGCTCATCTGGCGCATCCGCCGGAATCGACATGAGGGAGCCAACCTGACTATCGATCGCTAGGAAGTCATCGCGCAACCCCTCCCAGTCCTGGCGCAGGCGCTCATCCACCAGCCCTGATTGGAGCGAGTGTGCTCGAATATCAATCTCCCTTAGCCGCTGCGCCACATCGGTGTAGGTCTGCGACACGTAGTCCCAGTCCTCGCGCGCCTGCTGTGTCTTCTTCTGCCGGCTGCGGCGTACACCGCCGGCGATGCCCACACCTGCGCCGCCAACGCTCAGGCCCGCCACCCCGAGGCCAGCGGCCGCCCCCATCCGGTCCTCTTTCGCGCCCTCGTACTGGGTATCCGCAGCACGGTCTACGTCGATCGCAGCCGCTGCGCCAGCAAAGAGGCCAGCAGGAATGTTGTCATCCCGCACGCCCGGCTTAGTAGCTTCGATGGACTGTTTTAGATGGTTGTCATTCTTGCGTAGCTTCATTTGAGTAGCCACGTCCTCACCTGCGAAGACGAAGGCTTGGCGCGGATCAAGGCCGACGCCGACGAAGACCTGGCCATCAGCAAACTTATCCTTGCCGATGAGCTCCTGGTGGTTATCGCGTAGGTACTCCTCTACGGAGTCATTAACGTTTTCCTTGTTCTCGGCAAAGACCATGTAGTGTAGCCCTTGGACCACGTCAGGGGCGGCGATCCGGGAGACATCCCGAAGCATGCGCTGTTCTTCCTCCGGGGTGAGCACATCGTCTGGGTCCATGATGTCAGCCTGCACCTCACGCTGCGCGGGTTGCATGACGTAGTCAGAGCGCTCGGGCGAATCAAAGACCGCCAAGCAGGCACCCGCACCGACACCTCCGAGAAGCAGGCCGCCCACTGCTGCTGTGCCGATGATGGCACCGATGGAGGTCACTTTGGGGCCGCGGTTGGATGCAAAAGGTTTAATATCGCGAGAGTCGGTCACGGTGGTTCTCCAATTCGCGAGCAATCGGTCCCTGCCAATTTTATCCGGATTAAGGGGGCTGGGCGGGGAGCAAAGGGTGCGTTTGAAGACTGATTAAAGGGCAAATGCCTGTCGGGGGCTGGGGGCGGGGGAATTTTCTGTCACTTATGCGCACGTTGTCGGAAGTCCCGGTCAACATGTGGATGAGCTATTCACTTATGGCCACGCTGCTGCGTATCGATAGGTGAATATGGCATCGATAGGACAACGCAACACCGACAGCCGGAAAATCACAGGACACAGTAGTTTACATCTGTAGCATTAGCCCCATGCTTCACATTGGTTTCACGCGTATGTAAAGTGGACTTTGTTTCTAGTCATAAGCGTCGATGGGGCTGGCCTCGGGGAAGGGCCTGCGCTATGGGCGCTTTTGGTATCTTTCTGTAAAATCTTCCAGAAAACCCCACATGCTGGGGTGATTTCTCTGAGAAAAATATTCTACGATAGGGCTATGTCAGAGGTGCTCTTTGTCAGTAGTTCAAACATGGGACTCTCACGCGTACTAGAAGGGCTGCTGCGACAAGCTGCCCCAGAGCTGACCGTTCTGTCAGCAGGTATCAGCATCGATGATGACGACCGCGGTCTGGATGAAGACGCGCGACGTGCACTCTGTGAGGTTGGCGCACGGTGTGATGGTGATCCACATCAACTCACCCCGTCGCTCGCAGACAGTGCGGATGTAGTCATCGTTGTGGGAAAAATCGATGTGTCGGACTACATCGCACCGGATGTAGAAACGGAGCGCTGGGAATATGATGACCCGGCTGACCGCGGTATTTATGGCTACCCTCGCTACGTGCAATTGCGAGATTATTTCGTACAGCGGGTCAATACGCTAGCGGAGCGGTTCGCTGCCTAAATTAAGTCCGCTGCCTAAACAGTGGGGTAGCGGCGCGGGGAACCGTCGTAAAGCGTGGCGTTGGGCGGATATGCTTTGTTTTCTGACAATAATGCCCGCGCCTGTCCGGTCAGCACCTAATGTATATAGCTATGACTATTGGTCCATCGCTGCGACGTACCCTGTACAAACTTGCTGAGAAAGAAATGTCCCCGGCCAAGGCAAAGTTTTTGCTGAATATTTGGCCGCCGCTGTTTGGCACCGGCATCCGAATTACCGAGATTTCGGACGACTGGTCTGAGGGACGGTTAGAGCTGCGTCTGAACGCTCTGACTGCGAATATGCACGGCGCGGCATTCGGTGGTGCGCTGTTTTCGATGACGGACGTGCTGTTCGGCACGCTGGTTATGCAGCGCCTGGACGCCAAGAAGTACGAGGCGTGGACCCGAACGGGCTCGTTTGAATTTATCCGCCCAGGGAAGAACGGTGCGTACCTAGAGGTAGAGGTGCCGGATGAAATGGTCGAAAAGCTTAAGGCCGAAACCGAAGGTGGCTATTCGACGGTCGTCCCATACACCTCTGTAATCCGAAACCGCGATGGTTCCCTGGTTGGTATCGGCCAGCAGGAGCTCTACGTGCGTCGCCGTGGTCGCAAGAAGCCACCGGCCAACCCGAATCAGCAGGACCGTGTCGCAGGTGAGAACCTCATCTCGGCTGCTCGCACCCTTGCGCGACTGGGGATGCGCGGTGTGGAAAACCGTGATGTGCTCGTTCAGCAGGAACGCACCGCACGACGCTGCATTTCGCCAGAGTCGCGTGCAGTTGCATGGCTCCACGGTGTGCTCGAGTATGGCGATGTCACTGCCGACGACTACCGCGCCGCAGGGCTTCCCGACGTCGTCATCGAGGCTCTCACCTCGGACAATCCTTCGCCGGCCGCACAGCAGCTGCTTGCGGATGTCGTCACCGCGCGCGAATCGTTGAACAAGTTCTAGGTCAAAGCTCTACTCCAATAGTCGAGTCAGCAAGGCGACAACTTCGGGGTCTGTTTGCTGCTTCCAGTGCGCAACAGACCTGCCGTCCAGCTCGGATTCGAGCAAAATAGTTCGACTGTCTGGCAGGAATCTCTGCGCGGTGTCGGACCACGGAATGACTAGGCTGTCGTGGTGGCTGATGACATTAATCCAGTCAGGAGTAGCTGCCTTGCTGGCTTGATTGTGTGCGCCAGTGTTGGCTGGAGGAAGCTCGTATGTTCCGGCCGCTATCGCAATCTGATCGGCCAGAGCTTGGCCCATTAGCCAGCGGGCCAGAGACCCATGCTGCCAGGCCAAAATGCGGGAAAACCCAGTCAGGTTTACGCCGCCGACAGAGCCCGACACGCTGATGACACGACGAAATGAAATGCGCTCGTATTCATGGTCCGCTAGGCGCGTAAACAGCAGGAAAGCCAGCAGCCCGCCCTGCGAGTGAGCCACAATATCGACCGTGTTTGAGTTCGTTTCAGCGCAAATGTGGTCAATATAGGTCTCGAGCTCGGCAACCGAATCCGCAACGGCAGCAGCGCCACGGTTTCCGTAGGCCGGAATATAGACTCGACGGCCGAGGGCACGGAGACCGTCGGCAAGCGGCGCCCATGCGCCAGGGCTGTCGAGCGTGCCATGTAATGCGATAACCGGCACGGGGTCGCTGAGGTTCCCCGTTGCCGGACTCGGATTTGGTAGAGACGGAGTCGCGGCTGTCGGCGGAAAAATCCGCGTTAGCAGCGGTCTATTCCGCTTGCTCGGTCGGGTCAAAATCCTCGCCTACCAACTTGAACAGTGCCTCGCGAGTAAGCGCGCGGGGGCGCCAATCGTGCGCCATTTGCTCGTGCAAAACGATGGCTTGAGGGAACGTGTCCTGCACATAGAAATTGGTGACCATGCCTGTATCGCCATCATCCAAGAAACAGGACTGTGGCGGGGAAATGAGCTGGTCATACTTAGTGGCAATGCAGGTGTAAGTAACGCCGGGACCGAGAATATCGTGGGAATTGGAGTTCAAAACCATCTTTGAACCCGTGATCTGTTCCAAGCCGGAAACACCCCAATAGCTCTGAACAAAGTTGCTCATCAGCGACTTTGTGCCGGGAATCTTAGTGATTCCGGAAGCGATACCGCCCAAGTTTGTTCCGTGATTGGGTGCGGCGAGACAGACGACATGCTTGATGTGCTTGGAAATGCGCAGAGAAAGCAGGGTGGCAATTAAGCCACCTTGCGAGTGCCCCACGATAACGGCGTGCTTGGCACCGGTCGCGTGCAGGACAGCCTTGATATAGGGCACGAGCATGTCGATGGACTGATTGATGGGGTCTGTTGCGCGGTGCCCAAAATCTGGCGCGAAGACAGCCCAGCCATCCTCTCTCAATTGGGTACCAAGGGTCTCCCAAATGCCCTTGACCTGGCCTGTTCCATGCAGGAGGATGATCGGCCACGGTCGGGACTTTGATACTTTGGCTCCCCAGTTATCTTCGAAAACACCGCGTAGCGGACGGAAGATGGCATAGGGGAGCGGTGCCGACTCTTCGGATGCAGCCGGTTCGTGCGCCTCTGGTTCCGGGGACTCAGGAGTAGACGGAACTGGCGCCTGCTTGTCTGGAAAATCCTTCTCTGACGCGTCGATCAGCGCACCAACTTTCCGTCTTCGTCAGTCCCGAGGGCCTTCCGTAGCTTAGCGGCGGCCTCATCCATCGACTCTGCGGAAGGGCTGCGATCCACCGACTGTAGGTTGTAACCGGACATGTCGTGGGCAGGGAAGATGTGGATGTGGGTGTGCGGAACCTCGAAGCCAGCGATGAGGTAGCCAGCACGTGGAGCGTCAAAAGCGGAGACAACAGCCTGGCCGACCTTCTGTGCGACCTCATTGAGGTGAGCCCACAGCTCAGGCGAAGCGTCAGTCCACTTGTCCACCTCTTCAATAGGAACAACCAGCGTGTGGCCAGGTGCAATCGGCTCGATGGTCAGAAACGCGACGACCTTATCGTCGCGGTAGACAAAACGACCGGGGAGTTCACCGTTGATGATCTTGGTAAATACTGTGCTCATGTGCCAAGGGTAACTCGAATAGCGGATTGAGGGGGTTGGGCTCGATGAGAGTTATCCGGGCTGATTAGTAAGATGAATGCTATGCGCATCCTCGTAATTGGCTCCGGTGCCCGTGAGCACGCCCTGTTGTACGCAATGAGTAAGGACCCGCAGGCTACGGATCTTCACGTAGCCCCTGGTAATGCGGGTATGAGTGAAATTGCAACCATGCATCCACTGGTCGTGGATGACCCCGCTGGCGCTGTTGCGCTGGCCAAGGAAATTGAGGCCGATCTGGTTGTTATTGGCCCGGAGGTTCCGCTGGTTGCGGGTGTAGCCGATGCACTGCGCGACGCTGGCTTTGCAGTCTTCGGCCCGAACGCTGATGCAGCTCGGATTGAGGGATCCAAGGCCTTCGCCAAGGACGTCATGGAGGCTGCTGGAGTGAAGACCGCTTCTGCCGAGGCCATTCAGCCGGAGGCTTCCGATGAGGACATCGAGGCAGCTATTGACCGCTTTGGCCCGAACTGGGTCGTGAAGGATGACGGCCTGGCAGCTGGCAAGGGCGTTGTGGTCACTAAGGACCGCGCTGAGGCTCTCGAGCACGCAAAGGCTGTTCTGGCTGCAGGCAACCCGGTGCTGCTGGAGTCCTTCCTGGACGGTCCGGAAGTTTCCCTGTTCTGCCTGGTCGATGGTGAAACCGTCGTTCCGCTGTTGCCGGCACAGGACCACAAGCGTGTCGGTAATAACGACGAGGGTCCGAACACCGGTGGCATGGGCGCTTACAGCCCGCTGTCCTGGCTACCGGAAGGCGCAACTGAGCGCATTGTCACCGAGGTCTGTGAGCCGGTCGCTCGTGAAATGGCCACTCGCGGCTGCCCATTCCAGGGTCTGCTGTACGCGGGTCTGGCCTGGGGTGAGGATGGCCCGGCTGTCATTGAGTTCAACTGCCGCTTCGGCGACCCGGAGACCCAGGCTGTACTGGCGCTGCTGGAATCTCCGGTAGCTCAGCTGCTCAACGCTGCTGCTACCGGCACGTTGGCGGAGTTCGGCCCGCTGTCCTGGCGTGATGGCTTCGCTCTGACTGTTGTGCTGGCCGCTGAAGGCTACCCGGTGTCTACTCGCACGGGCGATGTCATCGAAGGTGCAGAGCCTGGCCGCGAGGCAGACGGCATTCTCCACGCGGGCACTGCCCGCAATGCTGCAGGTGAGCTGGTCTCCGCAGGTGGTCGCGTGCTCAACGTCATCGGTGTCGGCGACACGCTGGAAGAGGCCCGCGACAAGGCGTATGAGACCATCAAGACCATTAAGCTCGAGGGCTCGCACTACCGCACCGACATTGCACTGCCTGCAGTTGAGGGGCGCATTTCCATTTAAGTAATGGTCGGGGCTGATGGGCGGCACTCGGATACCCCGCGAGTGCACCCACCCGGGATGAGCTGGATTTCCCGGGTGACATCGGCGGCTGCAAAGATGAAGGTATGCACGCCGAATCTCAGCAGTCATCGCAGCCGCAGCTCTCGCGGTCTCCGCAGGCATCCCAGCCCCAGCATGACCTAGCATCCCGCCGCAGCGAGGTCGCGCCTTTCCATGTGATGGATGTTCTCGCGCTCGCACAGGAGCGTCAGCGTACCCACGGTGACGCTCTATTCCTTTGTGTGGGGCAGCCCGCAACTGCGGCACCAGCTGCTGCGATTGCCCGTGCTCGTGCCGATTTGGAAAATCAGGTTCTGGGCTACACTGCGGCCGTCGGCACGCCTGAACTGCGTGAAACCATCGCCACCTGGCATCGTGAAAACTACGGCACGGCCACGGAAGCTGCCGATGTTGTCATTACTACCGGTTCTTCCGGTGGTTTCGTAGCGCTCTTCCTCGCAGCCCTCGACGTCGGCGACGATATTGTGCTCGCGCGCCCGGGCTATCCCGCATACCGCAATACGCTGCAGGCTCTCGGTGCCAACATTGTTGAGATCGACTGCGGTCCCGAGACTCGTTTCCAACTCACCGCCCAGCACCTGCAGGCTCTCCCGCGCGTGCCTAAGGCTGTGATTGTCACCAGCCCGGACAATCCCACTGGCACCATTATCGATGCCGAGGAGCTTCGTGCCATTGCGAAGTGGTGCGAGCAGCACGATTGCCTGCTTATTTCCGACGAGATCTATCACGGCATTACCTATGGCCGAAAGTGTGCCTCAGCACGCGAGTTCTCTGACGCGGCGGTCGTGGTCGGCAGTGTCAGTAAATACTTCTCGATGACCGGTTGGCGCGTGGGCTGGCTCATCGTTCCACAGTGGCTGCGTGCACCCCTGGATCGTCTCGAAGCCAACCTCACCGTCTGCCCACCGGCAATCTCGCAGGCTGCAGCGGTGGAGGCGTTCAGCCCTGAATCCATCGCCGAGCTGAATTTGCACGTGACGCGCTACGCACGTAATCGCGATGTTTTGCTTGAGGGGCTGCCCCGTGTCGGTCTTGACAATATCGCCCCGCCCGACGGCGGTTTCTATGTCTATGCCAATATTGCAGGGCTTTACGACGACCCCAGCTCCGTCGACTCCATGACGTGGGCTCGGGAATTGTTGGCCGCAACAGGTGTGGCCGTTGCTCCTGGTATTGACTTCGATACCGAGAATGGCAATGAGTGGGTTCGCCTCTGCTTCGCTGGTGAGACTTCCGAGATGGAAGAGGCTGTTCGGCGTATTGGAGTGTTCACCGGACGTGGTTAAGCCGTCAGTTACCGGCGTTCAAAATATGATTTACGACACACCTGGAGAGGTGATTTTTAAGTCTCCCAGTGTATGAGTTTCGGAGTTTTTATCTGGAGTTAGCTGATTCAGTGGTCGACGTCAGTTCAACTGGTGGGGCTCGGATGTCGTGGCGGCTGGATGTCGCCTTGTTTGCGTGCGCTTTCGGTTCGTGTGCGAGCGGGGAAACTGCTTCATATCGGGGGCTCTGTGGCCGTGCTTGCACTCGCTGTTCTGGTCTGAGGGTTTGTGGGGTGTCTCGGCGGCTGGCGTGGGCTCTTGGCTGTTGGTCAGAGATGCCGGTAGTCGGGTATATGTGCAGGTAGGGGGGGTACCTTCTGTATGGCCTGGGGTTGGCTGCCGAGGTATGGGCGTTTTGCTTGAGTATCGTGACGGTTGGATGCGGTTTGTAACTCGCATCCAAAGGTGGGTGGGGCACCGGGGCTGGATGGTCGGTTTTTGTCCGGCAAAAATGAAATCTCCGTACATGACTTCTCGTTGTGTAAAACGAGATTTTTGAAGACATTGTCGGAGGCTGTGGAGCGAGCTTGGAGGGCGGCATTGGGACCGTTTTTGGGGTGTTGTGAACGAGCTAAAAAGGGCTCGAAAGTTAACAAAAGGTTAACTAAAAATAAAGTTTAGCGCTTGCCAGGTCTTGTGTTGTCGTCTACGGTTGCAAGTCATAAGTTCCAAACGATTCGATGAAACGACGTTTCAACTGCGTAATCGCAAAGAATCGGTTGGAGAAGTCCAACAATAAAGATCAAAGAGATCTTAAGAGAGGTGACCTCTGATGAACGCATTCAACGAGATTATGGATACTGTGTCCCCAATTTTCCAGGACGGCAAGGAATCCAAGCAGGATGCGCTGGCATCGCTGCTTGCCGAAGCCATCGTGGAGGCGAACCCGAAGCAGGGCATCGCCGCCGACGACCGCCGCGCTGCCTAACAAGAACTAACTTTGGTTCGGTTCCTATTAATCAGCTAGTGGGGAAACAATCCCTTCTGGCTATCCCTACTGGTTCAGGAATTCCCGGACCTGCTCCATATCCTTATCGCCGCGACCCGACAGGTTCACCAGCAACAGTAAAGGCTCATCGCCCGCGTGAACCGGAAGCCCGAGCTCGCTACCAGCGGCAGGGTCGGTTTCACGGAGTCGCGCAATCTTAATGGCCTGCGCCAGCGCATGCGAGGATTCCATCGCCGGAATAATGCCCTCTGTGCGGCTGAGCAGCTGGAACGCTTCCAGCGCCTCCTCGTCGGTAATTCCGACATAGCTGGCGCGGCCATTTTCCTTCAGCATGCCGTGCTCCGGGCCAACGGACGGGTAATCCAAGCCCGCCGAGATGGAGTGCGATGGCAACACCTCGCCGTCGTCGGAAAGCATGACAAACGAGCGCATGCCGTGAAGGACGCCAGCCTTACCCGCGTTGATGGGCGCGCCATGGCGGTCGGTGTCGAGGCCCTCACCTGCGGGTTCCACGCCGATGAGGGCGACATCGGAATCGTCGATGTAGTTGGCAAATGCGCCAATGGCGTTGGAGCCGCCACCGACGGCTGCGATGACAGCGTCGGGAAGCTTGCCGTAACGCTCGACCATCTGGCTGCGCGATTCCTTTGAAATAACCTGCTGGAATTCACGCACGATAGTGGGGAATGGGTGCGGGCCAGCGGCTGTGCCTAGCAGGTAGAAAGTGGAGTCGAGAGTCTTGCTCCACTCGACCAGCGCCTCGTCAATAGCTTCCTTCAAACCAGCGTCGCCGGTGGTGACGGGAACAACTCTTGCTCCCATCAGCTCCATGCGCTCGACATTGGGGTGCTGGCGGGCGACGTCGTGTGCGCCCATGTAAATCTCGCACTCAAGCCCCAGCAGTGCAGCGGCCATCGCGGTGGCCGTGCCGTGCTGGCCTGCACCCGTCTCAGCAATGAGGCGAGTTTTTCCCATGCGCTTTGCCAGCAGTGCCTGGCCGACCACGTTGTTGCCCTTGTGCGCGCCGCCGTGGTTGAGATCCTCGCGCTTGAGCACAATCGTCGTGTTCGGCGTGGACAGTCGACGGCATTCGAACAGTGGGGTCGCGCGGCCGAGAAAATCACGACGCAGTTCTTCCAGCTCCCGCTGAAACTCTGGATCGCTCATCGCCTCAATGTAAGCCGCTTCCAATTCATCGAGCGCTGGCAGCAGGAACTCCGGCACTTCCTGTCCGCCGAAGCGGCCGAAAAACGCAGGCAAGAGGGTTTCGCGCACCTCGCCCGCGCCGTTAATGCTTGCCGACGGAACCCTGGTTGCAGTCGGTGCCGCAGCCTTGGCGACGGCTTCCGCGCTGGGGTTGAAATCAGTCATTGAGGGGGCCTTTCATTGCTGTTCTTTACTTCAGCGGGCCCTGGATCTTTTGTCGAACCGATAAAAGTCTCGAACCGATAAAAGAAAAGAGCCCGCCAGATTTATCTTCTTGCGAGCTCGTACTTGACGGGTTTGCCGTCGACACTAATGAGATGACGTGACGTTGCTCGCGGACTTAGGCGAGCCACCACCACTGCGCGCCATATTGCGCGGGTGTGTTCATCAGGGGTGTCATCATGGAAATCACAATAACTCATGCTTTCCGTAGCAGCCAAAGCGGGGTAGGGCGTGGGGGTCAGGATTTGGCACAGGTTACTTACAGAAGCGTCTCAACTGTGTCTAGGGCGTAAGGCAGTTTTCCTATAAGTCGGGTACACGCAGAGCGGAATTCCTAGATTCCCCTCGACACCACCGGATGTGAGGACTAACGTTCCGAAGGTGATTACGCTGTCGCGGCAGACCACTAAATCACGTCGGGGAGTTCGTCCCACGACGCTGGTGGTGTGGTGTTATGCCGCCCTCATAACCGTTGGCACGGTTCTGTTAATGCTGCCGATTTCGGCGGCCGAGAGTCATCCCACGGGGCAGTGTGCCCCGAGTCCTGGGGATATGTGCCTGCCTACAGCTCTGTCCGATGCGCTGTTTACAGCCACCTCGGCAACAAGCCTGACGGGCTTGATTACCGTTGACACGGCCACCCATTGGTCAACCTTCGGCAAGGTCGTCATCATGCTGTTGATTCAGCTGGGAGGCCTCGGGTTCATGACCTTGGCTTCACTTTTTGGTCTTTTCGTGGCAGGAAGGCTTGGCCTTAACCGCCGTGCCGGTGCTCGCGTCGAAGGTCGCGGTATGGACATGGGGGAAATCTCATGGGTTGTCCGTGCTGCTGTCAGCTTCACTCTGCTGGTGGAGTTCGTGGTGGCAGTGGTACTAACGCTGCGGTTCCACTTCGGTTATGAGTACAGCTGGGGAAGAGCTGTGTGGGAAGGCTTGTTCCATGCCATCTCCGGCTTTAACAACGCCGGCTTCGCTCTGTATACCGACAATGTCATGGGATTTTTCAGTGATACCTGGGTGCTATTGCCCCTGGCCTTCGCCCTCATTGTGGGTGGTCTGGGTTTTCCGGTTTTGCTCGAGGCTTGGCGGCACCTGAAGACGTGGCTCAGCGTTCGCACTCGAGGACAGCTGCCTAAGCGCTGGTCATTGACTACTCGCTTCACCATTAAAGGCACCATCCTGCTGATTGCCTTGGGCACGCTCATGGTGGCATTTGGTGAGTGGTCCAATGCCATGTCTGGATTCACCACGGGGGAGAAGATACTCAACTCATTCTTCGCTGGTGTGAGCCCGCGTACCGCGGGGTTCAACGCACTCGATTACGCAGACTTTCACCCGTCGACACTGCTGGGCACGGACTTCCTCATGTTCATTGGCGGCGGCACCGGTGGTACCGCAGGTGGCGTGAAAATCACGACGTCGGCCGTCATTCTCGCCGCCGTTCTCGCGGAGATTCGCGGTGACACCTCCGTATCCGTGGCTCGGCGGCGCCTCAACCCAAAGGTGCTGCGCCAGGCCCTCGTCGTCCTTGCATTCGGTATTGGTCAGGTATTTCTGGCAGTAATCGCCGTCAGTTTCCTAGCGCCACAGTTTTCTACTGACCAAATCCTTTTTGAAGTAGTCAGTGCCTTCGCCACGGTAGGCCTTTCCACAGGTATCACCGCTGACCTGCCGGTTGCAGCACAGGCAATCTTCATCGTGCTGATGTTCACCGGCCGTGTTGGCCCAATCGCCTTGGCGACGGCCCTGGCCGCCCGCCCACGCCAGCGCGTCTACGAATATCCGGAAGAAAGGCCCTTCATTGGCTAACTCGAAATTCAACCCGTTTGCAGGTTTCGCGGAGCATTTCTCCAACCAAGCCAGCTCTTCGCCTGTTGTCATCCTCGGCATGGGGCGTTTCGGACAGGCGCTCGGTGAGGAGCTGGTCGCCGGCGGTATCGAAGTTCTCTGTGTCGATCATCGTGAGAAGGTGGTTCAGGAGTTGTCCTCGACTTTTGACCACGTGGTCACCGCCGACACCACCATGCCCGAAGTGCTTAAACAGCTCGGTGTCGATGAAGCCGAACGCGTGGTCATTGCGATCGGCAGTGACATTGAGGCTTCATTGCTGACTGCGTCCGCGTTGGTAGACATGGGCGTGCCCATGATTTGGGCAAAGGCCGATAACCAGGCCCACGCCAAAATTCTGGGCCAGATTGGTGTGCACCACGTCATCCGTCCGGAGGCCGACACCGGCCGTCGTATCGCGCACCTCATCGGTGGCAAGGTCCAGGATTTCCTGGAATTCGATCGCGACTACGCAGTCGGCAAGGTCGCGCCGCCGATTCACTGTCTGGATAAGACAGTGGCGGAGATCAACCAGAGCGCACCGATTACGGTCGTTGCCGTGCAAAAGCGTGGTCAGCGATTCCGTCCTGCGCTTGCCGACGACCGCATTACCGCAGGTGATCTCCTGATTGTTTCGGGTGCCATTCGGCAGTTGGAAACATTCGCCGGAGAGTAGTCACTGATGGCTACTTGTCGCCGTGGCTGTCGATTCCGTCGACGCCTGTGACCGTGGTCAGCAGAAACACGGAATCTGTTAGAGCTTTCACGCCGTGCTTGACGTGGGTGAGTGCCTTGAGATTGCCCTCGGAAATCGTGGTTTCATCGGCACCGGTGATTTCAACTTCGCCAACAAGCACAAGCATCGAGGCTGCGGGCGGTGAGTTATGGGCAGAAAGCTCAGTTCCTTCAGTCAGCGCGATGAGGGTCTGGCGCAGCGGGCCGTCGTGGACAACGATTTCCGCAGTGCGGCCATTGTTGTTGCTTTTGGCCTGGGCTAGAAGCTCGTCCTTGTGGGTAAGAATCCTCATGTTTTAGCTCCTTGGTGTAACCATAGCGCGCAGGGCACGCGCTGCCTCTTCCGGATTTTCTGCCTCGGTCAGTGCGCGAACCACCACAATGCGTTCCGCACCAGCGGCGATAACTTCGCCGGCGGTCTCGGCGTTGATACCGCCGATTGCCCACCATGGCTTGACGGGATCACTTGCGCCGCGGTCGTGTGGACGCACAATATCGGCCACGGAATCCTGGTGGGACTCCGCTGATCCTTGTGCCCGCACTCTCCGTACCAGTGCCGCAGCCTCACTGACTATCTCGACTCCGACGGGCTGACGGTCGGGCTTCGTCGGGGTGGCATAAACCGGGCCGATTACCGCGTAATCGATGCCATCGTCGGCAAGCGAGGCGGCGAACATGTCTAGATTTCGGTTGGACCGGCCGATGAGAACCTCGGGGCCAACGATCTGACGGGCCTGCTCAGTAGTGAGGTCTTCCTGACCCACATGCAGAATGTCTGCGCCGGTCAGCGCGGCAATGTCGGCGCGGTCATTGACGGCGAAGAGCTTGCCGTGTTCAGCGGCGACCTCGGCGAGGGTCTCCACGGCGGCAATTTCGTCGCGAGTGTCGACTTTCTTGTCGCGCAGCTGGATGATGTCGGTGCCCCCTTCGTAACAGGCGTGCAGGAATTCGCGCAGATCACCGCGGGATGCGCGCGAGTCGGTGCAGAGGTACAGGCGGGCGTCGGCAAGCAGGGCGCGTCGTGTTGTGCGAGTGGCGGCAGATGAGGCGTTCATGTCCCCATGCTAGGCGAGGTTGAGGATGCGGTGTCGTGGCGGCCATCGGGAAGTCATATGATGGGGGAGTACCAATTTCCGCGGGAGCCGTGCCCGGTATCGATGAGACACCGCTGGCTGAGAGGGCGAGTAACGCCGACCGCTTTTACCTGATGCGGGTTATGCCGCCGGAGGGAGGAATGGCAGTGAATGCTGCCGCTATGGGTGCTGCCTCGATAGGTGAGGGTGGCACAGGGGATCCGTCGTCAAGCGTTGTTATCGCAGGTGCGGGCATTATTGGCTTGGCGACGGCATGGAGACTACTTCGCCAGGGACTCGAGGTGACCGTCCTCGATGCCGAGCCCGTTTCCGGCGCAACTTTCGCCGCAGCTGGCATGCTGGCGCCGGTGGCCGAAGTTGTATGGGATCAGCCGACGCTGTATCCGCTGATGGTGGAGTCGGGCAAGCTCTACCGCGACTTTGCCCAGGCCATCGCCGAGGAATCGGGCCACGATGTCGGATACATCGAAAATTCCACGTTCGTTTGTGCGGGTGATGCCGCCGACCGGCAGACCCTTAGCGAGCTCGTTGAGCTGCAGCATGACATGGGCATGGAGATTAACCGCATCACCGCTACCGAGGCGCGCCGGGCGGAACCGGCATTGGGGCCGGGCTGTGTTGGTGCGGTGGATATTCCGGGAGATCACCAGGTCAATCCGCGTCTGCTTGCCGACGCACTGCTGACCATCCTGGAAGACCGTGTCATCCGCACCCGCGCGCAAGAGGTTATCTACGATTCCGACCGCGCCATCGGTCTGCGCGGTGCGGACGGAAATGACTACCTCGCCGATGAGGTCGTGCTGGCGGCAGGGCTGAACACCGCCGACATCACCGGTCTGCCGGAGAATCTGAATCTGCCACTGCGACCGGTCTATGGGGATGTGCTGCGTCTGCGTGTGCCGGCGCGTCTGCAGCCGCTGGTCACCCGCACTATTCGCGGTGTTGTTCAGGGGCGTCCGGTTTATATCGTCCCGCGTGCTGACGGCACCGTCGTGCTCGGTGCAACCTCGCGCGAAGATGACCTGACCGGTGTCTCCGCCGAAGGCGTCCACCAGCTACTGCGCGACGCATACCGCCTGGTACCGGGCATTCTCGACTGCGAAATCTACGAGATGACCGCCCGCGCCCGTCCGGGTTCCCCGGACGATGTCCCCATGATTGGCCGCGTGGCTCCTGGTCTGACCGTATCCACCGGCTACTTCCGTCACGGAATTCTGCTTACGGCCATTGGCTCCAAACTCACGGCCGATGTCGTTGCCGGTCGGGAAAATGACAACAATCCGGCGCTTCTTTCCGCCGTCGATCCATTCCGCTTCAGCGACTAGAGGAGGCTCGCTTATGTCCGCCACAACACTCAATGGCGAAGGCTACACACCGGATGAGGGGGAGAGGGTCGCAGATCTCGTCGCAAAGCATACGGGGCACGCGCTTAACGACGACGGCACCGCCGTGGACGGTACCCGCCTGGGGATCGCAGTGGCCGTGAATGGCGCGGTGATTCCGCGTGCCAAGTGGGCGACCACGCCCGTGGCAGGTGCAATCGACATCGTGACAGCAGTTCAGGGAGGCTAGAGATGACCGAGAAGTCTGCACAAGCAAATATGTCCGCAAAAGCAAACGAAACCGGGGCGGCGAGCGAACTTACACGCGAACCGCTGCGCGTTGGTGGGCTGGAGTTGAGCTCCCGCCTGATTATGGGAACTGGTGGCGCGACCAGCATGGATACGCTGGAGCGCGCGCTGGTGGCCTCGGGGACTGAGCTGACTACGGTGGCGATGCGCCGCTTTACTCCCGGAACGAAGCAGAACGTTTTTGAGATTCTGCAGCGCAACAATATCGCGGCGCTGCCGAATACCGCGGGGTGCTATACCGCTCGTGACGCGGTGCTGACTGCGCAGCTGGCCCGCGAGGCGCTGGAGACCAACCTGTTGAAGCTCGAGGTCATCGCCGACGAGGACACGCTGCTGCCGGATCCGGTTGAACTAGTTGCGGCAGCGGAGCAGCTGGTGGCTGACGACTTTGTCGTTTTCGCCTACACCAATGACGATCCGGCGCTGGCCAAGCGCCTGGAGGACTTGGGCTGTGCGGCGGTCATGCCGGCGGGCTCGCCGATTGGCACTGGCCTGGGAATTCTCAACCCACACAACATCGAGCTGATTGTTGACCGCGCGAATGTGCCCATCATCCTGGACGCGGGTATCGGCACCGCCTCCGAGGCAGCGCAGGCAATGGAGCTGGGCTGCGATGCAGTGCTGCTGGCATCCGCTGTGACTCGTGCACATGATCCGGTGGGCATGGCCACGGCGATGCGTTTCGGCGTTGAGGCGGGTCTGACTGCCCGTGAGTCCGGCCGTATCCCACGGCGTCGATTGGCACAGGCGAGCTCGTCGTTTGAAGGAATCATCACTGAGCGCATCAGCGGCGCACGCGAGCAGGATTCTCTGTAATGGCTGAGCAGAGTGCCAATCTATCGGATCGTGACCTGCGCCGGTACGCGCGGCACCTTACGCTGCCGGGCTTTGGCGCCGAGGGGCAGCGAATCCTGCGAGCCTCCCGCGTCCTCGTTATCGGCGCTGGTGGCTTGGGATCACCTGCGCTGTTGTACCTGGCCGGTGCAGGGGTCGGACACATCACCATCATTGACGATGACGTGGTCGACGAGTCCAATCTGCAGCGCCAGGTTATTCACCGCGAGTCCGACATCGGTCGCCCGAAGGCCGAGTCCGCCGCGGATGCTGTGCGGCGCCTCGATTCCGAGGCATCGGTGACCGCAATTGTCGGCAGGTTGAGCGTCGACAATGCCGAGGAGCTCTTCGCCACTCACGATGTAGTGCTCGACGGCGCGGACAATTTCGCCACCCGCTATCTGTCTTCCGATGCTGCGGAGCTGACCGGAACCCCGCTGGTCTGGGCCACAATCCTGCAGTTCGCAGGACAACTGTCTGTGTTCTGGCCGGGGCGCGGTCCCATGCTTCGCGATCTCTACCCCGACATCCCCGACCCCGGCTCCGTGCCGTCGTGCGCCGCAGGTGGGGTCCTCGGCGCAATGGTCGGTCAGATTGGTTCCATAATGGTCGTCGAAGCAATCAAGGTGCTCACCGGTGTCGGCAAGGCCGCCGTCGGCAAGCTCGTGCTTATCGACGCTTTGGAGGCAACCACCCGCACACTGTCCTTTGCAACCGACCCGGAGCGCGAACCCGTTTCCGACCTGACCGAAATTGCGCAGGTATGCGCAGCTTCGTGGTCGGAAGATGAAGACGGCTCGGAGCAGAATGTGCGCAGCGTTGGTCCTCATGCAGTGCGTGAGCTTCTCGCCGAGGGCGTGCCTCTTATCGATGTACGCGAGCCCGAAGAGTATGCAGAGGCCGCCATTGCCGGATCGGTGCTTGTACCGCTCGGCGAAATTCGCAGCCGTAGGTGGGCTGCGATTCGCGAAGCGTGGGCTGAGCGGAACCTCCAGCCGAACTCCCCACGAGTCGTCATTCACTGCCACTCGGGTGCCCGTTCGCAGCAGGCAATTGAGCTGCTGGCTGGCGAGGTCGAGACTGATGGTGCCACGCCGGAGCTCATCAACTTGGACGGAGGTATTGTGGCCTGGCAGGCTGCGGGGCAGGAGACCGTCGTAAAGCGTGGTGGAACGCACTAATTAGCAGCTACCGCCATGCCCAGTTGAACAGTGTGCTTACGCCTGTGGCTTCAGTGTCGTTGACCACAACTCGGTGCCACGGGTGGTGAGCAAACGGACAGTCATCTCACGCGAGTCGCCGTCAATGTCGACTTCACCGAAGTGTTGGAAATCCTGCGTGGGGTCGGCGTTGGCGTTGTCCTTACCCGGAGCGTGGACGTATTCCACCTTCGGCCCGAAGGTCAGATCCATTTCGTTGGGGCCGAAAGCGCCCGCGTGGAGAGGACCGGAGACGAATTCCCAGAAGGGCGCGAAGTCAGTGAACTGTGCGCGCTCGGGGCTGTAGTGGTGAGCCGCGGTGTAGTGCACATCGGCGGTGAGCCAAACGACATTTGAAACATCTTTAATGGCGCTGAGCAGGCGAGCGATTTCACGCTCACGGCCTGCAGGCGTACCGGCGGCACCATTGGATACGCTTTCTTGGTCACCATCGTCGCCGTCGGGGACGATGATTCCAAGCGGTAGGTCATTAGCAACAATCTTCCACGTCGCGCGGGAGTCCTTGAGGGAGTCGATTAACCAGTTTGTCTGCTTTTCGCCAAGGATTGGTTCTTCGGTTGTTGAGCGCGGATTATTGGAAGTGTTTTCTCCCTTGTAGCTGCGCATATCCAGGATGAAGATGTCTAGCAGAGGGCCGTAGGAAACCTTGCGGTAGACGCGCCCATCCACCGTCATTTGCTGGTCAATCGGCTGCCACTCATGGAAAGCCTGGTAGGCGCGCTTGGCCAGAGTGTTGACATCGCGCTCGGTATAGCGATCATCATCGAGGATTTCATTGGGGTACCAGTTGTTGACTGTTTCGTGGTCATCCCACTGGACCAGCTGCGGAACCTGCGCATTGAAGGCCAAGTAGTTCTTGTCCATGAGGTTGTAGGAGTACTGGCCACGGTACTCTTCGAGAGTTTCAGCAACCTTGGATTTGGCTGGAGTGACATGGTTGCGCCACACAGTGCCGTCGGAAAGCGTGACGGATTCATCCAGCGGACCGTCGGCATAGCAGGTGTCGCCTGAGTGAATGAATAGGTCTGGATTGCGCTCCAGCATGGTGGAGAAGCCGGTGTAGCCACCGATTTCGTCGTTAATTCCCCAACCCTGACCTGCGACATCGCCGGACCAGTGCAATCGGATGTTGGATGCGCGGTTGGGGGCAGTACGGAAGGTGCCAATAACGGGATCAGAGCAAACTCCAGTATCTGCCTCTTCCAACGTGACGCGGTAAAAGGTTTCCTGTCCCGGCTCGAGACCGACGACACGTAGACGTCCGGTGCCGTCGGTGCCCGGAGTTAACAGAGAGTTGCTGAGGAATACCTTGGCATTCTGGAAGCTCTCAGTTGCAGCAGTTTCAACCATCATGCGGGCGGGGCGGTCTGAGCGAGCCCAAATTAATGCGCCGTCGCCGCGGATATCGCCACTCGCAACGCCGTGGGTGAGCTGTGGCCGAGAACGCAATAACCCTGGGGAGGCCAGTGACGGCGAACCCGGTGTAACTGAAGCGGCAGCTCCAGAGGCATGAGCGAGCGTGACTGAAGTAGCAAGTGCGGTGGATGCGCCTAAACGTAGAGCGCTGCGACGGGAAAGCTGCATGGAGTCGAACGATAGGTTTTCCACTTTGACGTTCAGTTAAACCAGCGTGAACTCGAAGGAAAAAGTCTCAATTACAGCACAAAGGCTTGGATATTGAGAATGGCTGGGTTTCTTTTTGTAACGTAGATAACCGACTTGGGAGGAATGTGTCTTCCGAGCTGTCTTTTCTAAGACAGACAATCTAGAAGTGAAAGGCGCTGGCCCCGATAATGGGATCTACACAAACGCCACAAGCGAACACGCAAGAAAAGAAGTCGGGTGGTTTTCTCAAGAACCTGCCGACCGATCCGTTGATTTTCACAACCGCGATGGGTTTCATTGTCCTCTTTGTGGCGGTGACCGTCGTGCTGGGGGATACAGCTCGGGATGCCTACTCAGCCGCTTCCGAGTGGGTTACTTCTAACCTGGGCTGGCTGTTCATTGGTGGTGTCTCGGCGAGCTTTATCTTCCTCATCGGCTTGTTCGTGTCCCGCTACGGGCGCATTCAGCTTGGCGATGACGACGAAGAGCCCCAATACACCATCGCCGAGTGGTTCGGCATGCTCTTCGCTGGTGGTACTGGCTCCATGCTGATGTTTTGGGGTGTGGCTGAACCACTCAACCACGCCTACAACCCGCCGCTCGGTCAAGACCCGATGACCCGCGAGGCCCAGAACACCGCGATGGCATTTACCATCTATCATCTGGGTATTCACATGTGGGTCATCATGGCGCTGCCGGGGCTCGCGCTGGGGTACTTCATCTACAAGCGTCATCTCCCGCCGCGCGTCTCCTCCATCTTCGCGCCACTGCTCGGCACCCGCATCTACTCATGGCCGGGCAAGCTTATCGACGCCGTCGCCATCATCGGTACTGTCGTCGGTATCGCGGTATCGGTGGGCATGGGTGCGCTGCAGATTAACTCCGGTGCTGCTCGTGTAATCGGTACCCCGGAAAACTCGACGGTGCAGCTGATTCTGATCGCAATCATCATCGTGATCGCGTCTATCTCCGTGGCTCGTGGTCTAGACAAGGGCATTAAGGTGCTGTCCAATGCCAATATTTGGGCCGCCATGGCATTGATGGTCTTCGTGCTGCTGATGGGCCCGACCTTGACGCTGCTGCGCCAGACCGTCGATACAGCTGGCGTCTACTTGGATACGCTGCCGCGCGTGATGTTCTGGACTGACTCCTACGACGTCAACCCGAATTGGAAGCAGGGTGCCTGGACGGTCTTCTACTGGGCTTGGACAATCTGCTGGTCGCCATTTGTGGGCATGTTCATCGCGCGTATTTCCCGTGGCCGTACCGTCCGCCAGTTCATTGCCGGTGTGATTGCACTGCCGACAATCGTGTCGATTCTGTGGTTCTCCGTCTTTGGCCGTGCCGGTTTTGAGCTGGAAAACGAGCAGCCAGGTATTCTGACTGAACCAGTTGTCGAGGGCGGAGACCCGTCGCCGGCACTCTTTATTCTGTTGGAGCAGTACCCGCTGACGACGCTTGTCAGTGTGTTTGCGCTCTTTGTGATCATGATTTTCTTCGTCACCTCCATCGACTCGGCTTCGATGGTCATGGACATGATGTCCACCGGTGAGGAGAACAAGGCTCCGACCTTTTACCGCGTGCTGTGGGGCATCATGATCGGTGCTGTGGCAGCTTCTCTGCTGCTGATTTCTGGTGAAACCGCGCTGGAAGCGTTGCAATCCGCAGTGATTGTCATCGGTGTGCCGTTCTTCTTCCTCCACTTTGTGATGATGTACTCCTTGGTCAAAGGCATGAGTGATGACCACATGGCTGTGCGCAAGCCGGTCACGCGACAGTGGAGCAAGACCGACACTCCGGAGAAACTGGAGGAGAATGAAGCAGCGCCCGCGCCGGGCTACGACGAAGAGGGCAACGAACTCCCGCGCTTTGAATACACCCACGATGAAGACGGACGTTTGGTTATTCAGTCCGATGTTGTGGTTGAGGGGGAGGTCGAATCTGGCGAAAAGTCGGAATCGGAGGAATCGGAGACCAAGCCCGAGTCCTAGGTGCGCCCAGTTGTAAATTGTCCGGCACTTGTGGCCACGTTATTCACCTATCGATGCACCGGAGCCTGTCCATCAGTGAGTAGCTCATCGATAGGAGCGAAGGCGAGGCCAACTACGAAAACGCCGCCCACGGAAAACCATTAGAAGGTTCCGTGGGCGGCGTCGCTGTATTCGTCGTAAAGCGAGTGCAGCGTTGTGCCGTGATCAGCTCTACTCGTGGGTGCCTCGAAGGTCCTTGTAGTCTTCATCGTGCCAGTCCACGTTGGCCTGGTCCTTGGTGGTGACACCGACGTCGGGCTGGTGCGGGACCTTTGCAATGATGTTGCGTCGAGCGCGGCCGGCGCGGAGCTGGCTTTCGATGCGTTCCGCAAGGTTGGCCAGGCCGAAGTTGATGGCGATGAGAATGATTGCCACGACGACCAGCGATGGAATCATGGCGCCGTAGTACTCGCCGAGCTGGCGGCCAGAGCGGACAACCTCGACGTAGCCAATCATGTAACCCAGCGCGGAGTCCTTCAGCGCAATGACCATCTGAGAAATAATCGCCGGCAACATGGCGGCGACTGCCTGCGGCAGCAAAATGGTGACCATCGTCTGGCGGTGGGAGAGACCCAGCGCAATCGCGGCTTCTCGCTGGCCTTTCGGCAGCGACTCGATGCCGGAGCGCAGAGTCTCGCCAATGACGGAGCCGTTGTACATGGTCAGACCGAACACAACAGCGGCAAAGCCGAGGTAGTTCGACGGGAACAGCTGCCAGATGGCGAACACCGAGTAGGCGAACAGCATGAGCACCAGTACCGGGATGGCGCGGAAGAACTCGACAATCACCGAGCACAGCCAGCGCACCGGCGCGACCGGGCTCAGCCTGCCGACGCCCAGGAGAGCGCCAATAACCAGTGCCAACACAATAGAGACCACAGCCGCGACAATGGTGCTGACCAGGCCGGGCAGAATGTATGTGGTCCAGGTTGTGGATTCGAGGAAGAACGACCACTTATTGGCCTCGAACTGACCCTTGTCGGCCAGCGTCATTCCCATCCACGCCAGGAGCGCAACCGCGATGGCAGCCACAACCCAGGTGAGAATCCGATTGAAGCGCTGAGCCTTTGGCCCCGGCGCGTCATAAAGAACTGTTGCGCGAGTAGCCATTAGCGCTTCACCGCCCATCGCTTGCCAGCCCAGCCAAAGAACAGGCCGGTCGGCAGAGTCAGAATAATAAAGCCGACAGCGATGATGCCGAAGATAATCAGGATATCGCTGGCGTAGTTTTCGGTCATGGTCTTCATCAGCAGCGACGCTTCAGCCACACCGATTACCGAGGCAATCGTTGTGTTCTTGGTCAGCGCAATCAGGGTGTTGCCAAGCGGCACGATAGCGCCACGGAATGCCTGCGGAAAGATGATGTAGCGGAAGCTCTGGCCAAAGCTTAGCCCCAGGGAGCGGGCGGCCTCAGCCTGACCGAACGGCACAGTATTAATACCGGCGCGCAGGGACTCCGCGACAAAGCATGAGGTGTAGGCAACAAAAGCCAGCACCGCGAGGCGGAAGTTCTGCTTGACAATAAAGGAGTCATTCTCCGCAGCCAGCAGCAGCCCCAAGTTGTAGTAGAGCCCCATCGAGGCCAACAGCACAATCAACGTCAGCGGCGTATTGCGGACGATATTGATGTACCAGGTCGACAGGGTACGCAGGATTCCCACGGGGCTCACGCGCATAGCGGTGAGAAGCGTGCCAAAAATCAGGGAACCAATTGCCGAGGCAATCGTCAGTTTGATGGTTACCCAGAAAGCCGGAAGTAGTTCCGGCCCCATTTCACTCCATAGTTCTGGATTCATTGTTTGCTCGCACCCCTTCCTACTTCTTCTCTACGAACGACAAATCACCGATTGCCGGCTTGTCATCGAGCTCGAACTTGTCGCCCAAATGCTTCTTGACAATCTTCTGAAATTCACCGGTGTCGTACAGCGACTCCAGCGCCTCATTGATGGCCTCACGGCTGGCATCATCGCCCTTGGGTAGACCGATGCCGTAGTACTCGTTGGTCCAGTAGGAACTATCCGGGTTACGCAGCTCGACCACGCGGAAGTCATCGCCGAAGCGTTTCTTGTAGCGCTGGGCGAAGCCCGCGAGAATAGTCGCATCGGTGGTCAGGGCATCGACGACGCCCTGCTTCACACCTTCGGCGCATGCGGCGTAGGTATCGAACTCCTGCAGCTGCACCTCCGGCAGAGCGTCCTTGACCTTCTGCGCTGGGGTGGAACCGGAAACAGAACACAGGCGAGTGCCCGGGGCGACGTCGTCAAGCCCCTGGATGCCCTCGGAACCGCGCACCAACAGTGCCTGGTGCGTGACCAGGTACGGGCCGGCGAAGTCGACGGCAGCCAGGCGGCCAGCGTTGATGGAGTAGGTGGCGGCGATCATGTTGACCTCGCCGTTGTTGATTAGCGTCTCGCGCTGAGCGGACGGGGTCTCGCGCCACTCCATCTCGGGCACATCCCAACCGTTCTTGTTGGCGATGTACTCGATGACGTAGCGGGAGACATCAGTATCGACGCCCGCGAACTCGCGATCCGGGGTGCGCTCACCGAGACCCGGCTGGTCATACTTCGTACCCAGCGTCACGTGTCCGGCCTCGATATCGGCCAGCAGGTTTCGGGGTCCGCCGCTACCGCAGGCCGCGAGGCTCATTGTCGTGGCAACAGCTACAACAGCCGCCGCAACTCGCTTGCCGACGACACCTCGGCGGCCCCGGTTGCGACTGCGCCCCCGGCCTCCTCGTAAGAGTGAAAACTTCATAGTGACCAGCCCTGCCTAATGTCCGACGATTTTGGCCAAGAAATCCTTGGCGCGATCGCTCTGCGGGTTGGTGAAGAAGGTCTCCGGGTCGGTGTCTTCGACAATCGCACCGTCGGCCATGAACAGGATGCGGTCGGCCACGCGGCGGGCGAAGCTCATCTCGTGGGTGACGCAGACCATGGTCATGCCGCCCTTGGCCAGGTCGGTCATGACATCGAGGACCTCGTTAATCATTTCCGGGTCGAGTGCCGAGGTGGGCTCGTCGAAAAGCATGACCTTCGGGTCCATAGCCAGGGCGCGTGCGATGGCGACGCGCTGCTGCTGACCGCCGGAGAGCTGCGCCGGATACTTGTCAGCCTGTTCCGCAATGCCGACACGGGCGAGCAGCTTGTCAGCACGTTCGCGAGCCTCGGCCTTAGAGAGCTTGCGGACCTTCATCGGCGCCAGCGTGACGTTGTCCCGAATGGTCATGTGGCTGAAAAGGTTGAACTGCTGGAAAACCATGCCAACCTCAGCGCGCAGGCGGGTGAGTTCCTTGCCCTCTTCGGGAAGAAGCTTGCCGTTGATGCGAATTTCGCCGCTGTCGATGGTTTCCAGGCGGTTGATGGTTCGACACAGTGTGGACTTACCGGAGCCGGAGGGGCCGAGGATGACTACGACCTGACCAGCTGGGATTTCCAGGTTGATATCACGCAAAGCGTGGTAGTCGCCGTAGTACTTATTCACCCCGGCAATCGAAATCATGCTCTGTGGTGTGGATGATTCAGTCATGGGGGAAAGTATAGGTGACTCACCGCACATAACTGTTATCGGTGTTCCTTTTCAGACAGCCGTCCGTGATTGTGGTTTATGTCCCGTGATAGCGGTTTGTTGGCTGATTAGTTCTGAATAGTTACGTGATGGCGCTGCGCAACAGGCTTGCGGCCATGTACGAACCAGTAGAAAACGGCAGCGAGAACCACCACAGCCGCCAGGCCCGCGTACATCTTGTCGAAGCCCACTGCGGTGGCGACCGAACCCAACACGATTGGGCCGAGGCCGATGCCCGCGTCGACAAGCAACAGCAGCGTCGAGATGCCGGTGCCGAGCTTGTGTGCCGGGGCCAGGTGTACAGAGATCGTCTGGCAGGCCGGCATCAGAGTGCCGTAGCCCAGGCCGCAGAGCGCACCGGCGACAATGACGTGCCAGTCAGCGCTAGCGAAAGATAGAACCAGCAACGAGATAGTGAAGCACACCAGGCCAATCGCAATTACTGGGTTGTCGCCACGGCGATCCTGCAGACGTCCCAGCGAGAAACGCGCCGCCATCATCGCCACCGCATAGGCGATGAAGAAGAAGCTGGCGCCCTTAGTCAGGCCGCCCAGCTGCGAATATCGGTTCAGGAACGTAATCACGCCCGCGTACGCCAAGCCAATGAGCAGCATGAACAGGCCAATCGGAACGACGCTCGGTGTCATGATGTCATCGAAGGAAAACGCGCGCTTCGTCTCGCTTGCCGACGAATCCTCGGTGGCCTCGGCCTTGTCTGCCACGGTGGTGGGCTCGGTGTGTTGTGGGAGGACTAGCGCCAGCACCAGACCTACAACGGACAGGCCGAGGGCGGTGGCGAAGAGGACGCTGTAGCCGACCGAGCCAATGAGAGCCAGGCCAAGAGCTGGACCAATGGCCGTGGCCAGAGTGGTGCCGAGTGAGATGTAGCCGGTGCCCTCTGCACGTCGCGAAGCGGGAATGGCGGTCTGGGCGGCGGCCATCACGGCGGTGGAGGCGAAAGCGTAGGTCAGGCCGTGGATGATGCGGATCGTAATTAAGATCGGCAGGGAAGCGGCCCAAATATAGGCGGCGCAGGCTGCAACGATGACAGTGAGCGAGCCGAGCATGATTTTGCGACCACCGAAGGTGTCCACCAAGTAGCCCGAGAAGAGACGAGCGATGGTGGCACCGACAACGAAAGAACTGGCGGCGAAGCCACCGGCGGCGTCGGAGGCGGAGAAGCGCTGGACGGCGTAGAGCGCCATGACCGTGATTGAAAGGTAGAACACCAGGTACATGCTGAAGTTAATCAGCCAGCTGATTATGAAGGCGGGGGAGAAGAGCTTGTCTTGTCCGCGCTGCTCGTCCTGCTCGTTCTGTTTGTGCCTGGTCTGTGTGGTCGTATGCGTTGTCATGCTGAAAGTACGGTCTCTTTTCTCGTTTGAAAACAATCGTGGAATTAGTGCTGTGGCAAAACTGCTTTCCGGTATTTGTATCGTGCAAAAATGCAGTTAGGAGTCGAATTATAACAATTTGTTTGTATGATGCAAACGCATTCCCGTGGGATTAACTCTGTCCGCGGCACGCTAGAATAGGTGAGGAATTAAGCAAACAGATACATCTCGCAGACCCACTAACGGGCCGAAATAAGGCGACATAAGGACTGACTGCCACCGTGCGAAACGACGACCTGGCCGCGCTCGTTTACGAGAACATGCTGCTGTCCCGGGTGAGTTCCAGCGGCTACCGACCACACCGCAAGGACATCCTGTTAGATCGCTCCGCCGCGGCACTGCTAGCGCGACTGGAAGCGCAGCCGGATATGACAGTCGCGGAGCTCTCCGATGCACTGGGGTTGGACATTTCTACAGTGCACCGCCAACTGGCCGCCGCTATGCGCCAGGGGTATATCGCGAAGAGGTCTGCGCCGTCGTCAAGCGCCAAAGTGCATAGCGCAACTGATAAGGGATTGGAGTTGTTGCACCGGGAGATTGAGGCGCGTAAGAAAACCGTCGATGACATTACGCATGACTGGGAGGACTCGGAGCTCGTGGAGTTCGTGCGATTGATGCGCAAATTCAACGAAGGCGTGGAAGAAATGCGTGGTCATCCATGGCCTAGATAACCGCGGATGCAATGGTCATGGAATACTTGAGGGCGTGGCTGAGAAAAAGAAGATTGCAAACGTCCTTGCTAACCGATACGCCTCTGCGACTCTGGCGGAGTTGTGGAGCCCTGAGTACAAGATCATCCTCGAGCGCAAGCTCTGGATCGCAGTTCTGAAGGCTCAGGTCGCCCGCGGAATTGAGGTTCCGGACGGCACTGTCGAGGCGTATGAGAAGGTCATCGACCAGGTTGATCTCGACTCCATTGCCGCCCGTGAGCGTATTACTCGCCACGATGTGAAGGCCCGCATTGAAGAGTTCTGTGAACTGGCTGGCACCGAGCACATTCACAAGGGAATGACCTCGCGTGACCTGACCGAAAACGTCGAGCAGCTGCAGGTTCTGCAGTCGCTGAAGGTCGTGCGTGACAAGGCCGTTGCCGTTGCCGCCCGCACTGCCGAGAAGGCCTCCGAGTACCAGTCGCTGGTCATGGCGGGTCGTTCCCACAACGTCGCCGCGCAGGCAACGACTCTGGGCAAGCGCTTCGCCTCCGCTGCGGACGAGATGCTGCTGGGTATCGAGCGCGTAGAAGACCTGATCTCCCGCTACCCGCTGCGCGGCATCAAGGGCCCGATGGGCACCGCCCAGGACATGCTGGATCTGCTTGACGGTGACGAGTCCGCGCTGGCCTCCCTGGAAAACGAAATCGCTGAAGGCCTCGGCTTCGACCGCGTCTTTGACTCCGTCGGTCAGGTTTACCCGCGCACCCTCGACTTCGACGCTCTGTCCGCGCTGGTCGAGCTCGGTGCAGGGCCGGCATCGCTGGCCACCACCATCCGCCTGATGGCCGGTAATGAGACCGTCACCGAGGGCTTCAAGGAAGGCCAAGTTGGCTCTTCCGCCATGCCGCACAAGATGAATGCCCGCTCCTGTGAGCGCGTCCACGGTTTCCAGGTCATCCTGCGCGGCTACATGACCATGCTCTCCGAATACGCCGGTACTCAGTGGAACGAAGGCGACGTTTCCTGCTCCGTGGTCCGCCGCGTTGCACTGCCGGATGCATTCTTCGCCATGGACGGCATGTTCGAAACCTTCCTCACCGTCCTGTCCGAGTTCGGTGCATTCCCGGCCATGATTGACCGTGAGCTGGAGCGCTACCTGCCGTTCCTCGCCTCCACCAAGATCCTCATGGCAGCCGTCCGCGCTGGTATGGGCCGCGAGGAAGCCCACGAGATCATCAAGGAGCACGCCGTCGCCACCGCACTGGATATGCGCGAAAAGGGCGCCGAGCAGAATCTCACTGAACGTCTCGCTACAGATGAGCGTTTCCCGCTGGATGCCGCAGGGCTTGCCGACGCTCTGGCAGACCGCCACGCTTTCATCGGTGCCGCAGAATCGCAGGTTGACCGCGTAGTTGCACGTGTGCAGGCTGTCGTGGACAAGTACCCAGAGGCCGCGGCCTACAAGCCAGGCGAGATTCTGTAGCTTCCTTTGTTGGCGAAACCACCAGTGAACAGCCGAGGTCCTCGGTACGATGAGCGGTAAGTATCGAAACCTCTACGCGAAAGGTACCCGACGTGACATCGGCTGTTAGGACTTCGCTTTCCCGCCCAGGTGCCACATTGAATGTGCTGCGCTGGGTTCCAGAAAATGACAAGGGCGCACCGATTACTCCTAAGGGAGTGGTGCAAATTGTCCACGGCATGGTCGAGTACGCCAACCGCTACGCCAAATTCGCCGAGTACCTCGTGTCCCAAGGCTATGCCGTCGTCGCGCACGACCATCGCGGCCACGGTATGACCAAGACGGATGCTGGGATCCCGGGCTTCTTCGCTGACTACGGTGGGTGGAACCTAATTCTCGAAGACCTACACGCGGTTCGCCAGTATGTTGATGCGGAATTCCCAGGCAGCAAGCACTATATTCTCGGCCATTCCATGGGGTCACTTCTGACCCGTAACTACATCGCCAAGTACGGCGAGGGGCTTGCCGGTGTCATTATCATGGGCACCGTGCCGTGGCCAGGGGCTAAGGGCGACGCCGGAATGAAAGTTGCAAACCTGCTGGCTAAGGTTCGTCCTACCGCGCCCGGCAAGCTACTCAATGCTCTCAGCTTTGCTGACTTCAACAAGGGCTTTGAGCGCCGCACTAAATTTGATTGGCTCACCCGCGACAGCAGGGTCGTCGACGCTTACATTGCGGACGACAAGTGTGGCTTCGTTCCCACCAATGCCTTTTTCCGCGACCTTCTCATCGGTACGCACTACGCAAACTCGCCTGATGCCTATGAGAAAGCACCCGATGATCTGCCGCTTTTCGTGGTTTCCGGGGCAGTTGACCCGGCGGGTGGTGCTGCCTGTGTGACCGAGGTCGTGGGCAAGTATGTGAATGCGGGCAAGAAGGATGTGCGCTTCAAGGTCTACCCGGACGGCCGTCATGAGATTCTCAACGAGTTGAATAAGGAAGAGGTCTACGCCGACATTTTGGCGTGGCTGGAGTCTCACTAAGGGGAGCTGGTTAATAGGCGAAAGTATGCCCGCTCGGCGTGTCGACCGGCGCGTCGGCGGGTGGGCGCCTTCGATACTTACCTCAATGCGAGTTACTGACTGCGTTTATGTCAAAAATGGCCCGAAAAATGGCCTGAA
>NZ_JVVM01000023.1 GCF_001054325.1 Corynebacterium vitaeruminis
TACATCCGCAAATACGTTCGCCCGTTAGGGCTTACGTGGTGCGCGATACTGGGATTGAACCAGTGACCTCTTCCGTGTCAGGGAAGCGCTCTCCCGCTGAGCTAAACGCGCATTACATCGAAACCTGAAAAGGAATCTCTGCTGAGGTGGAAACGGGAATCGAACCCGTGTACACGGCTTTGCAGGCCGTTGCCTCGCCACTCGGCCATTCCACCGTGAGGCTGCCGCCTCAGTGGTTGCCTCGAAGTTATACCATAGAGGTTAACCCCTTGGAAAACCAGAGCGGATGACGGGACTCGAACCCGCGACCCTAACCTTGGCAAGGTTATG
>NZ_JVVM01000024.1 GCF_001054325.1 Corynebacterium vitaeruminis
GCCATTTTTCGGGCCATTTTTGACATAAACGCAGTCAGTAACTCGGATTGACCCGCCGTCGCTGACATAAACGCAGTCAGTAACTCGCATTGAGGTAAATATCGAAGGCACCCACCCGCCGACGCACCGGTCGACACGCTGAGCAGACGCACTTTTGCTTATTCCCCGCGATTGCCGCGCACTCCGGGACCCCAGAAACACAAAAATCCCACGCAGAAATTACTTTCCACGTGGGAGAATCAAGGCTCACAGCATGAACACAGCACGGACCTTGAAAAGCCGAAAATTCCGCGAGCCAAACCGGGCAAAAGCCCAGTTCAGAACCGAACTCAGCCCCGAACTACTAAGCTTTACAGAGGCTTGACATCCAGAGCCTGCGGACCCTTCTGACCCTCACCGATCTCGAACTCGACTGCCTGGTTTTCTTCCAGCGTCTTGAAACCAGTGCCCTGAATCTCGGAGTAGTGAACGAACACGTCGTTGCCACCGTCAGCTGGGGCGATAAACCCGAAGCCCTTCTCCGAGTTGAACCACTTCACAGTACCCTGTGCCATTACAAAACTTCCCAACTTCAGGATTCGATAAAACAAGTATTCGCCACGCACGTCCGGTCACGCACGATGGGGTAAACACGGCCAGAACACCCTTCCGCCGCGTGCGGGTTTTTACTGGGTGCCCTTAGGCGGGCGATACACTCAAAAAGTCTGCCACGTTTGAGGCGCGAGCGCCGATTAGCAACAGCTTCTTGCCACCCCCGTAAACCCCGTGCTCGGGATCCGGAGAAACTGGGGTGTTGAGCAGCGGAAAAGTGGCTGGTAGGAAGCGTCGTCAAGCATGTGAAGTGCGCGTTTGCAGGAAAGGATGGTGTCGGTGGAGTCGTTTGGACGGGAGCTGCTGGGGCCGGTTATTCGTGCACATCCGCGGGCGACGGTGACGCACATTGCGGATCTTCCTGCGCGCGCTGGCGTGACCGTTCCTTGGCCCGAGTGGGTACCGGGTTGGCTGAAAGAAGTGCTGGTAGATCGCGGAATCGAGAGCTTGTGGACCCATCAGGCGACAACCGCGAACCTCGCCCGCGAAGGCGTGCACTGCGTCGTCGCGACGGGCACGGCGTCGGGCAAATCGCTCGGCTATCTGCTGCCCGTGCTCACAGAACTATCGGCCACCCCCGCGACCACCGCGCTGTACCTCTCCCCGACCAAGGCGCTGGGCGCCGATCAATTGGACACGGCTCGTGCGATGGCGCCGGCGTCGTTGAGTTCGCTGATTTCGCTTTACGACGGCGACACCCCGCAAGACGCCCGGCGAGCCATCCGCGACCATGCCCGTTGGGTGTTTACCAACCCCGATATGCTGCATGTTTCGGTGCTCGGCAACCATGTTCGGTGGACGCGGATGCTGCGCAATCTACGTTATATCGTCGTCGACGAATGCCACGCCTATCGAGGTGTATTCGGCGCCAACGTCTCTCAAATTCTGCGTCGCCTCCTGCGGCTATCCCGCGAGTACGGCGCCTCACCGACCGTGATTTTTGCCTCTGCGACAACCAACGACCCCGCTGACCAGGCTCGTCGTCTCATTGGCGAGCCTGTCGAGGCCATCACCGAAGACGGCGCCCCGGTCGGTGAGCGAACCATCGCCCTGTGGGAACCCGGCCTGGTCCCTGACCTCAAGGGGGAAAACGATGCCCCTGTACGTCGCCCCGCCCCAACCGAGGCTGCGGACATCATGGCCGACCTGCTTGTCGAGGGCGCCCGCACCCTGACTTTCACTCGCTCGCGGCGCAGTGCCGAGACGGTAGCTCTCGGGGTGCGCGAGCGCCTGGAGAAACGCCGACGCAGCGATATCGCCGAGCGCGTCGAGTCTTACCGCGCCGGTTACCTGGCGGAAGAGCGCCGCGACATTGAGCGCATGCTCGATGACGGCACCCTGCTGGGCGTGGCCACCACCAATGCACTTGAGCTGGGCATAGACGTCGGTGGCCTCGACGCGGTGGTGCAGGCCGGTTTCCCGGGTACGGTCGCTTCTTTCTGGCAGCAGGCTGGCCGCGCGGGCCGTCGTGGCCAGGGTGCGCTGGTGGTGCTGGTGGCTCGCGATGACCCCATGGATACCTACTTGGTCCACAACCCTTCCGCGCTGCTGGGCAGGCCGGTGGAGAAAACCGTCTTCGACCCCCGCAACCCGCATGTGGTGTGGTCACATCTCTACTGCGCGGCGGTGGAAAAACCTATCACCACCAGCCAGCTTCAGGCATGGGGAACCCTGCCCGTGGCCGAAGAGATGGTGGCTGCGGGCTGGTTGCGCAAGCGCACCTGGGAAGGACAAGAACCCGTCTACTACCCGACCGACCGCGATGAGGGACCACGCATTGCCACTGCGCACGATGCCGTGAACGTCCGCGGTGGTGATGGCCAGGAAGTAGCCATCGTCGACCAGACCGATGGTCGTCTGCTCGGCACGATTGATCTTGGTCGCGCAATGCAGCAGGTCCACGACGGTGCCGTCTACTTGCACCGCGGCGAGTCCTATCTTGTCGACCAGCTGGACTTCGACAGTCTCGTCGCCCTAGTCCACCCCGAGCAGCCACGCTATTCCACCAGCTCGCGCATGGACACCACCATCCGCATCCTCGATGTTGAGGATATGCGCCACTACCAGGGCCTACAGGTCGCCTCCTGCCAGGTCGAGGTCTTTCACCAGGTCACCTCCTATCTTCGCCGTCTGGATACCGGCGAGATTCTCGACAGTGTTGAACTTGACTACCCTCCGCAGCGCCTGGTCACCCGCGCGGTGGCCTACACAATGCCCGAATCCACCCTGCGCTCGTGGGGTGTGGGCTCCGACGTCGCGCCGGGGGCTCTCCACGCAGCGGAACACGCGGCCATCGGCATGCTGCCGCTGATTGCCACCTGTGATCGCTGGGACATCGGCGGCGTTTCCACGGTCATGCACGCCGATACCCAACAGCCCACCGTGTTTATCTACGACGGCCACCCCGGCGGCGCGGGCTTTGCTGACCGCGGCTACGAAGCCTTCGCGCAGTGGATTCGTGCGACCCGCGATGCCGTCGCCGCCTGCGAGTGCGAATCCGGCTGCCCATCATGCATCCAGTCGCCCAAGTGCGGCAATGGCAACGATCCGCTGGACAAGGCCGGCGCAATCAAGGTGCTCAGTGGGGTATCGCGCGCGCTTAACGACGGCCAGTAGCAGCATCTTCCACCGCTACCGGCCCTGCCCTGGATGTGGCTTTTCTCTCCTTTCGTTCGATGCCTACCTGCACGTCCTCCCCGTCAATCTCGCAAGCCACAAGGTGTGCGCGGTTAGCTTTTGCGATTGCGCCCGCGGCTTCGCAGACGTCATCGCCCTCTTGCGCTGCCACGGCACCGGCCACCGCGGCCAGGTCCGCTGCCACTGCAGCCTGCCGAGCCTGCACCACCCTCACCCCGGCTGTAACTCCAACCAAGGTCAGGACGACGAAAGCGGCGATGAACAGTGCGGCTGCGACTGTGGTGGAACCGTCTTCTTCCCGGATAAGGCGGGCTGTCGCGTTTCTCATGACGATGCCGCTCTTTCCCGCAGTGCGACCGCGCGTGCTTCCAGCGAAAATGGCCCCGCTGAGCGCCGAATGGTCACGCGCACAGTACCGGAGGTTTCCGATATCGCGACCTGCCCATCCGCGTCTGCGCGGAGCTCGGCTACAGTCTCCGCATCGCCCCGCGCCTCAGCCCGTGCGATGGCTCCAGCCACGTCGGTAAGCCCTAGGTACATCGCGAGGGTGACCAGCCCAGACAGTGCAGTGACCATGACCGTGACCAGTGCCGCGAGACCGAAAGCGGTTTCTACCGTGGTTTGGCCTTCATCGCCGACGCACAGGCGATGAAGCGTAGAGCGGATGCGGCTAGACATCGGTGTTGAGCGCCCTTTCGATGATGTCGGTAAGGGCCTGGGTGATATCCCCGCCGGTCACGACGGTGTAGAGCAGGGCTCCGAAAGCGGCGGCCGCAATTGTTCCGAGAGCATATTCTACCGTTGACATGCCGTTTTCCTCGGTTGCCAGTGCGCGCATGCGCTTGTGCAGATAAGAGCTCAGTTGGGACTGTGCAGCGGTCAGCGGGTTTGTTGAAGAGTTGGTTGGAAGGCTGGCTGAATGGTCGGCTGAATGGTTGGAGTTTTGAGTGGTCATGAGTGTTTCCCCCTATGTGGATGTCGACTGACAAGTCAGTTGTGAAGTGTGGTGCGTGTTGATCCGCGTTGATGCGTGTTGGAATTGCAGCGCGGCAGGCGGACCACGCGCACAACCGAAGCCACAGCTGAGAGCGCAACCAGCACTGCCTCCGGCGCGTGCCAGCGCGCGAGGCTGGGCGCAGAACTGTCCAAACATCATGACGGCATCAGCCCCGCAAACATTTCGTCGGCAAGCCCGGCGATTGTGGGCACTAAGCCCAGCACCACAAACGCAGGGAGAAAGCACAACGCCAGCGGCCCGGCGATGAGGACACCAGCCTTTTCCGCGATGGCCTGCGCCGCATCGTGTGCTTGACTGCGGTAAGTGGCAGCGGTGTCCTCCAATGCCTGCGCCAGAACGGTGCCGGATTCGCTTGCGCGGCGCCCAGCCGTCGCCAGAGGCACGAGCGCGGGCGTGGCAGCAAGGCTGTCCCAAGCAGAGTGCGCGCCCACAGCTAACCTGGCGGAACACTGTCGAAGTGGCTCGGCCAGCTCAGGGTTTGCGCCATCGGCGGCTGCTTCCATGGCCTGGGACAATGGCATACCGGAGCTCAAACAAGCACCAATGATGTCGAGGGCCGCCGCGGCATCGAGCAGCACAGCCGGGCTGATGCGCTCACCGCCAATGACAGTTCGCACACGTTCCCTCACCTGTGCGGCAATCTGCGCCACCCGACTGGTCACCTGCCGGCGCACGCTTCCTCGCGTACGAGCATCCGACTCCGCTACCAATTCGGGCAGTCGGCTGCGGACGGGATTGAACGTCGGCAAGCAGAGGTAGGCGGCGATGAGAAGTGCGGCGGCAATCATTGTCCCACCTCCGCGCGATCGATGATGGCGACGGCCCATTCGATGCCCGCGCACACCAGTCCGACACCGATGACCAGCACAATTCCTCCGATACCGCGGCTGAGGAACTCGAAGGGGGACGCTCCGAAAGCTTGCCCCATAATCAGCCCGAAGACTGGGAGCGAAGCCAAAATGGCAATCGTCATGCGCGGCCCTGCCAGCGCAGCGGAGGTCTGAGAGCGATGCGCCTGACGAGCCTGCAAATCACCCCGCGCACACTCCAGCAACCCGGCCAAACTCAGACCGTGCTGCTGTGCCACCGTCCACATGCGCCCAATTCGACGCAGTTGCTCCGAAGACTCTTCGGTCTCCCACGGGTCGGCGAAGTTCGCACGATGCGCCGCGTGCCCGAGATGGTCTGCCAACACAGTCACATCCCCTGACCTGCGTAATTCCGTCGCTGCCGCGTTGAGCGCCCTTGATGCCGCCGCTCCTGCGCGCAACTGCGCGATCAAGGTCTCCAGCGCTACCGCAGCGCTGTCCGCTTCCCGACGCTCACAGCGCCTCTCCCTCACAGCGCGCACTACGGCCCCTGCGGTGCGGCCCAGCAGCAACGCAGCAATGGCACCTGGAATCCCGGCGCCCCACAGCAACACGAACGCTAGGCCTGCAGTGATGAGGACTGATAGCCCAGCAGCTCTGTTCGCACCGCCAGTGATTGCTGCACTCGCATCCGTGGCACCAGCACCAAGTCCAACCATGCGCTGCAACCACTTCAGCCCGCCCGGTACCTCACGGGCACGGCCTGCCAGCGCCCGCGAGCGCGCCGCCGCTGAGCTATCCTGCCAGATCGCGACTGCCGCAGCCGCTCCCCCAATGAGTACGGTCACGCTAAATCCCTCCCCCATAGCTGTTAATCTCCCCGTTTAATCCCCTGACTTTTCCCCCGGGTTATTCCACCGGTTATTCCACCGACTGTTCCCTGCCGACCAGCAACTTCTGCAACGTTTCCCACTCCGGCCCCGGCCCGTCCCGAGCAGTCCAAACCTCCACCACCTCCGGTGGGTTACCGCGCAGCAGCCCGATCTGTGCCAGCCGGCGAACATCAGCGCGTTCGACCACCAACACCACCTGCACCGCAGAGACCAACTGCGCATGCAGCCCGGCGCGACCAAGGCCACCGATCAGCCCCAAAGCCTCAAAGCGCGCGACGACATCCCCAATCCGGTTGGCGTGAATTGTCCCCGCCCCACCGCGATGCCCCGTGTTCAACGCAGCCAGCAGATCCACCACTTCGGCACCACGAATCTCACCGACGACAATGCGGTCGGGACGCATGCGCAACGCCTGCTTCAGCAACTCCTGCTGCCCAATCGCACCGGCCCCCTCCAAGTTGGCGGCTCTGGTCACCAGCTTCACCACATGCGGATGCTGCGGTTGCAACTCCGGAGTGTCCTCGATGCACACAATGCGCTGATCAGGATTAACTTCTGAGAGCATCGCCGCCAATAGCGTCGTCTTTCCCGCACCCGTACCTCCGGCGACAATAAACGACAGCTGTCCCGCCACGATTCCCCGCAACGCCGGCAGAATCTCCGGTGGAAACAGCCCGACATCGCACAACTCCGCAAGCCCGCGACGAGCCGGACGCAGCACCCGCAGGCTAATCTGAGTGCCGGTCGCTGACGGTGGTGAAAGCACCGCATGAACTCGCACACCACAGCCGCCGACACCACCAGGAATATGGCCGTCGGCCCAAGGTTGCGCGTCGTCAAGCCTTCGTCCGCACCGCGACGCGAGCCGCACCGCATACGCGCGCACCTCGCCCTCGTCCGCGAAGGAAATCTCGGCCCGCTCCAGTCCGTTGCCGGCATCGACCCAGACCTCGCCGGGCGCGGTGACCAGCACATCGCTGACACCCGGGCGGCGCAACAGCGCATCCAACACGCCCGCGCCCACTGTTTCCTCACGAATCGTGCGCAGAATCTCCAACACCTTCACATCGGAGACAACCCCCGCGGTCTCCGCGCGAATGATGTCGGCGACCTCGCTATGCGATGCCACCCCAGGCCGCTCCGCAAGCGCCGTCCGCACCGCCGCCAACAGCCTGACATCATCCATCGCCACCACCGCCGACAAGGGCAAACATCGCTTCCAATCCCCGCGTCAGCTTGCCGACGGCCCCAGCGAGCCCGCCCACATCTATCTCGTGAGCTACTTTCTTGCAGTACTCAATCTCACCAGCAATGGGCAGATCGAGCGCGTACTCAACCTCTTCGACACTGATATCGCGGTGCTGCTGGTGCCGAACCGCAAGACTTGGCGTGAATCCTGCCTGTGCACAGACGCTGGCCAGGTGTCCACCGGCTGCGATAGCTCGGACAGAGGTGGGCAGGATGATGACGGTGTCATCGGCAAGCGCGCCGAGAGTGGTGACGTACTCCACTTGCTTCGGGCAGTCCACGATGACCGTAATTCCGGCATGAATAAGGCAACTAATGGTGCTGGCAATGTGTCGAACATCGTCGGGTCTGTCGGTTCTGCCGGGTCTGTCGGCACTGTCGAATTTGGTGGCCGCCGAGGCGTGGTTGTAAGCCGTCTCGGGCGTGCGACTGCGAGTCCACGTCAACACTTTCAGCGCGGGTGATCGCGGGCAGGATGGCAGTGCTTCGTAGAGTGCCGCCCCGTCGAGACGGCCATCAGCAGCCGAGAAGTCTTGCCACCTCAGTCCCGGTTCCGTTTCCATCCCGAGCACCAGATCAATACCTCCCGCCAGCGCATCTGCGTCCACCAAGCAAATAGGCTTTTCGCGGGAAAGAACCAATGCACTCGCTGCCGCCGTAATGGAAGCACCGGCACCGCCGACCGCAGGAACCACCATCAGGCACGTTGCCGTGGAATCGGTTGTAGTTGCTGGCACGTTCGGTACGGGTTCTGTACCTGGTGCTGTAATCACGTCTGCGCTCGCAGGTGACGCTGGGGTGTGTTGGTGGTTCAGGAGGCTCGAGCTGTGTTGGAAATCGGAGAGCCTCGGACCATCCGGGCGTACCTCGGCTCGGCCGAGCAGTTCGACAATATCGACGTTATCCGCGGGCAAACTAGCGCTGTAAACAGGAGCTAAAACCTTCGCCACCTGCGTATCTTCCGCCTCAGTATCACCGCGGATCAGAAAGATTGCTCCCTCACAATGAGGCCGCCCGGCTAATCTTCGGGCTGCCGACGCATCAACGAACACCGCTGGTGCCCGACGCCACAGGGCCGATGAAACTCCCGCTCCGGTCGACGCGGACACTGACGCTGTGGCTGATGCTGGTGGTGATGCTGGCGACGATGTCAATGCTTGTGCGGCCACTGGCGCTGCAGCCACAGGTGGCACGGTCTCTTGCACACAGTCACGACCGGTAGCAGCGACTATGAGTGCAACCTCTTCACGCAGCGCTTCATCATCGACAGCATTGACTACTGGATTTGCTGGAGCCTCGGTTCGCGGAGCCATGGACAGTTTCTTGATTGCCATGGCCATAGCGTGCACTAAAAGGCGGATTCAATGATGCTCGCAAGGGGCCAAAACCTCGCTGTCTGTGGATAGTTTTCAGACTGTGGATAACTGCCGAACGCTACGTTGTCCTGGTCTTATGACTGCTGCGCGGCCTGGCCAATGCAAGTTAGTGCCTGCGTTGGGTTAAGTGACAAAAAGTGTGTCTGATTTTCAGGATGTCTACTGATCAGCACACATAAAACGGGCTTGAATAGGGTTCTAGACCTTATTCAAGCCCGTTTCTTGTTCAATCCATCGGAATGGCTCCTGCATGTGGTAGCAGGGTCTTGGTTGTCTTTCCGGGTGACTCATAACAGACCCCGATGCCCCGTATGCGCTGGGCAAATGAAGAAAAACGGCACCACAACCAAAGGGACAACCAGATGGAGGTGTAAAAACCCTGACTGCGGAACCTCCACCACACGCCACCGCCCCGATCAGACCCACACCCGGGATTTCAAAGCGTTTCACGCCTACGTCACCGGCACTGCTTCTTTAACCGACGTGGCCAACACCTTGAACGTCTCCCGGCGCACGCTCGACCGCCGGTTCACCTCGTTGTGGCTTATCGATGTGCCCAATACCCCAGACCCCAACCGCATCTACGACCAAATCTTCATCGACGGCA
>NZ_JVVM01000025.1 GCF_001054325.1 Corynebacterium vitaeruminis
TGCCGTCGATGAAGATTTGGTCGTAGATGCGGTTGGGGTCTGGGGTATTGGGCACATCGATAAGCCACAACGAGGTGAACCGGCGGTCGAGCGTGCGCCGGGAGACGTTCAAGGTGTTGGCCACGTCGGTTAAAGAAGCAGTGCCGGTGACGTAGGCGTGAAACGCTTTGAAATCCCGGGTGTGGGTCTGATCGGGGCGGTGGCGTGTGGTGGAGGTTCCGCAGTCAGGGTTTTTACACCTCCATCTGGTTGTCCCTTTGGTTGTGGTGCCGTTTTTCTTCATTTGCCCAGCGCATACGGGGCATCGGGGTCTGTTATGAGTCACCCGGAAAGACAACCAAGACCCTGCTACCACATGCGGGTGCCATTCCGATGGATTGAACAAGAAACGGGCTTGAATAAGGTCTAGGACCCTATTCAAGCCTGTTTTATGCGTCCTGATCAGTAGATATCCTGAAAATCAGACACACTTTTTGTCACTTAACCCGGTTCGGGCTAGGGGCGGCCACCCATCGATGAGCTATTCACTTATGGTTCCGCTGAGGCTCATCGATAAGTGAATAGATCATCCATAAGTGCGAGCCAAAATGTCGGCAGACGTGACAAGAAATACCGCTGCCTACCTGCTGATTTGTGCTTAGCGGTGATTTCGGGTTAATCTTTGCAAGGCTTCACGGAGAGCACAGAGCGAAACGAACGGTCAATTATTGGCCCGCAGTTACGTGCTGAGTTCAACGGATGCTGATGCCCCCTTAGCTCAGTCGGCAGAGCGTTTCCATGGTAAGGAAAAGGTCGACAGTTCGATTCTGTCAGGGGGCTCTGTTCTTTTATACGGACTTATGTCCGGTAGAGAATAGGGGCGATGTAGCTCAGATGGTGAGAGCGCACGACTCATAATCGTGAGGTCGGGGGTTCGATCCCCCCCATCGCTACTACGGACAGTGATGTTCGTCGAACCCCGCCTTGATAACGCTGCAATGCAGTAAGGTGGGACATTGTCAGCTAAGGACTGGAAAGTTCTTTTGCTGGTGGTGAAGGGGCGTGGCTCAATTGGTAGAGCAGCGGTCTCCAAAACCGCAGGTTGCAGGTTCGAGTCCTGTCGCCCCTGCAAGTACCCGTCATCCAAGGCGTATGAAAATGCGGCTGGGTGGCGGGTTTTTCGTTTATGTTCGGCGGCGATGGGCCAATGCGAGTTACTGACTGCGGTTATGACAAAAATCGCCCGAAAAATGGCCTGAAAGTGTCATAAACTCGCACAGTTTCACATCTGCAGCCCAAGCTTGTAGCTCGAGCTTGCAGGCCGAGCTAGGGCGAAGGAGCAGTGAAGTGGCCGTCAGGGAGTATCGCCGCAAGGCCAACAGTGGAATCGAATCTCGAAGCCTGCGGTTCCCACGAGGGGCGTTTCTTCGATAAGGTGGATAACCGGCTAGAATTTACGCACTGAACCAGACTTGCTCTGCGCAGTGGGACTGAGCTTCGGAAGTCATCTCCGGAGTTCGTCCTTGAAGGATTCACGCTTGAGTTTCACTGTGCAGTATCTTTAGTTCTCATATGCACGAAGTAGCGAAGGAGCATCGTGGCTGAGGAAAACCAGACTTTCCAGGCAGCGGCTCGCCCGACCGGTAAGCGCCAGGCGACGGGCGCGCAGACCACCGTGGCGAAGAAGCCTGCGCGTGAGCAGGAGACCAACGAGCTTTCGACTCGTAACCCTGTGGTTTTCATCAAGCAGGTTGTTGACGAGCTGCGTAAGGTGATTTGGCCGACCGGCCGCCAGATGGTCACCTACAGCATCATCGTGATTCTGTTCCTGATTGCCATGATTGCTCTCGTGTGGGGCGTGGACACACTGGCCGGTCTGGGTGTCCGATCGGTGTTGGGCAAGTAATCGGTTATACTGTCTCGCAGTGATGCTTTTCATCCCGCCTCCGAGTTCCGGACGGCGGGATTATTCGTTAGCGCAGCTGGTGTCTGGCTGTGCGAAGTGATTGCGGATGGCATATTGGCTCTTAAGACTCTTTGAGTGAAGATGCCAATGTCGCGAACCGTTGATGTAGATACAAGAGGGGTTAGCACGACATGAACGATGGTCAGAATATTTTCTCCGACGCCCAGCCCGATGCCCAGTCCGCGGACGCTGCCGCAACTGAGCAGGATGTGCAGGACGCACAGGCTCAGGTAGAGACTCCGGCTGAGGACGCGGCCGCAGCTGACACTGCTGCAGCCGACACTGCTGCAGCCGATGCAGCTCCGGCTGAGGGGACCGCCGCTGACGCTGAGACGCAGGCAGCTGCCGACGCAGACGCTGAGTACCGTAAGCGCCTGCGCGAGTTCCAGCGTGAGCTCAAGCGTCGTCCGGGCGACTGGTACATCATCCAGTGCTACTCCGGCTACGAAAACAAGGTAAAGACCAACCTGGAGATGCGCGCCCAGACCATGGGTGTCGATGAGCAGATCCACGAAGTTATCGTTCCGGTTGAGGAAGTCGAAGAGCGCAAGGACGACGGCAAGAAGAAGATCGTCAAGCGCAAGCTGCTGCCGGGCTACGTTCTGGTCCGCATGAGCCTGGATGACCCGTCCTGGTCTGTCGTCCGCGACACCCCGGGTGTTACTTCCTTCGTCGGTAGCGAGGGGCAGCCGTCTAAGGTGAAGATTCGTGAGGTTGCTAAGTTCCTCATGCCGAAGGAGACCATCACTGCGGACGCCACTGAAGATGCGGCAAACGCCGACGGCGAGCTGGCTGTCGCAGCTGCCCCACAGGCGGAGAAGAAGACTGTCGCCATCGACTACGAGGTCGGCGAGTCCGTCACAATTCTCTCCGGCCCGTTCGCATCCGTGGCTGCGACCATCTCCGAGATTGACCCGGACACCGGTCGTATGAAGGCTCTGGTTTCCATCTTCGGTCGTGAGACCCCGGTCGAGCTGGGTATCGACGAAGTCGAGAAGCTGAACTAAGCCAGGCGCCAAGCTAAGCGTCGAGCAAAGGCACCAGCTAGCTCTCTCGAGCAACCAATCCGGTAACGGATTTTGATGCACGCCATACGCTGCGGTAACGTAGCCAGGCGTGCATTTTTGTGCCTTGAGCACAGATGCGCCAAGTAATTCGTATCCCCGGTGGCTGGCACCAACTCGATGACCAGCGCCAGCGGCTTTTATGGTCGAGGGCGCAAGGGTCGTCGTAAAGCGTCGGCATCCGGACGGGGTGAGTCGCCTTTTCATCGGGGCGGCGTGCCCCGGTAACTAGGAAGTAGGTTAATCCGATGGCTCCGAAGAAGAAGCTTTCTGCGATTATTAAGCTGCAGATCCAGGCTGGTCAGGCTAACCCGGCTCCGCCGGTTGGTCCGGCACTGGGTGCCCATGGTGTCAACATCATGGAGTTCTGCAAGGCTTACAATGCAGCAACTGAGAACCAGCGTGGCAACGTTGTCCCGGTTGAGATTTCCGTCTACGAAGACCGCTCCTTCACCTTCGTTCTGAAGACCCCGCCGGCAGCTAAGCTGCTGCTGAAGGCCGCTGGCATTCAGAAGGGTTCGGGCGTTCCGCACACCGACAAGGTCGGTTCTGTGACCTGGGAGCAGTGCAAGGAAATCGCTGAGATGAAGAAGCCGGACCTGAACGCCAACGACATCGAGATGGGTGCACGCATCATCGCCGGTACCGCTCGCTCCATGGGCATCACCGTCGAGGGCGCTAAGTAAACCGTCAGCGTCTCGCTGCACACCCTCAATAAAGTGGTAGGGCCAGCTTCGGCCCGCTAAACACCACAATCCAACCATTTCACTTAATTGAGATTGGACTTTTCATGAGCAAGAACTCTAAGGCATACCGCGCCGCCGCCGAGAAGATCGACGCCGGCCGCATCTACTCTCCGCTCGAGGCCGCTAACCTGGCCAAGGAGACCTCCTCCAAGAACTACGACGCCACCATCGACGTCGCCATCCGCCTGGGCGTTGACCCGCGCAAGGCTGACCAGCTGGTTCGCGGCACTGTCTCCCTGCCGAACGGCACCGGTAAGACCGTCCGCGTTGTCGTCTTCGCCGCTGGCGAGAACGCCACCAAGGCTGAAGAGGCCGGCGCTGACTTCGTTGGCACCGACGAGCTGATCGAGAAGATCCAGGGCGGCTGGACCGACTTCGACGCTGCTATCGCAACCCCGGATCAGATGGCCAAGGTTGGTCGCGTGGCTCGTATCCTCGGCCCGCGTGGTCTCATGCCGAACCCGAAGACCGGCACCGTTACCCCGGATGTCGCCAAGGCTGTCACCGAGATCAAGGGCGGTAAGATTTCCTTCCGCGTTGACAAGGCTGCAAACCTGCAGGCTGTTATCGGTAAGGCTTCCTTCGACGCCGAGAAGCTGGCCGAGAACTACGGCGCGCTTATCGACGAGCTGATGCGTCTCAAGCCGTCCGCTGCTAAGGGCAAGTACCTGAAGAAGATCACCGTCTCCGCCACCAATGGCCCGGGTATCCCGGTTGACACCAGCGTGATCAAGGACTACACCGCCTAAATCAGCATGAGCCGATAGGCGAGTGAGCTCTTCGCAAGTCGCTTGAGAGTGACTCGGAGCAAAGCTCTTGAAAACCGCTGCCTCGCGCACTTTTCCGAGTGTGTGAGGCGGCGGTTTTGCATTCTCACAAGGGATATTGATGGCGCGGTGGGGCTGGGGGCGCGGCAGACGTCGTAAAGCGAATTGCTAATACTGACAATTAATCGAGCCGAAACGGACTCACGGCCAAAGTTTGTTGCTTAAAATCGCGACTATGACGTTAATTTTGGAACCCGAAGAAGGGCTGGAGGCGCTTGGCGAGATTAATCGCCTGGCGCAGCTCGACGACGGTTCCGGAATTATTGAACCGGAGCTCATTTCGTATCTGGACTCGTTGGGCGATGATGCCTATGACATGCCCTGCCTGCGCATCGCGGGACAAACCCTGCTGGGTGAGGTGCTGACGGGCCTGGGAGAGGACGAGCGCGTAACTGAGGTGCTTCGCCGCAATATCCAGGATTCCGTGGTGCGCCCGGGTATGACTGAGGAGGAAGCTCTACATGCCCGGGCAGCGCAGGTCGTCGTTGTGCGGCTGCTGCGCGTCATCGCACGGATGGAGGCCGTGGAGCTCCGCAATGTTGTGGCGCAGCAGTGCCTGGCCCCGGAGATCCCGCCGGTAGTACGTGTGGCTCTGTCGCTCACCGTGGATATTCTTGACGCCGCGCGGTTGGACGCGCATCCCGACGACATGGTGCGCGTAGTACTCGACTACGCCGACCAGGTGCTCTGGCTTGCCGACGAGGACCTGAATGCGTACTTTGCCGAGCTTGAGAGGATTGTGCAGCAACGCGAGAAGGACCTGGAGTTCGGCCGCTTTGGAGAGCCTGGTGCAGCGCGGTTCGGGTAGGCGATTTGGTTAATTGCCTGGGTCTGGTATAGAGTTTCTTCACGAAGTTTGACCGGCTTTCCATTCGGTACCAACATCGAGTTGGGACGATCGAGCTGGTACTCAAGTTTCACCGAAGACCGTCGGTCATTCGCTTTGAAAGAAGCGGATTGAAGGTTTCATTGTAGGAATACAGTGAGCGGCCCACGCAGGAGGACTTGGAAGCGCTAGCGCAGTTGCACTTCACTTGCCAGCCAAGGGGTTGGCGGAGTTGAGGCGGAACGTGCCTAAAGAATTGTGCGCCCCATCCTTGTGCGAGGATTGGGGCGTTTGTTGTATTTGCGCGAGAAGAATCCTTCATTTGGCCGAGCGGAAAATTGCAAAGACCAGGAAGGAGGCGAGAGTACACATGGCAGTAAATGCTGAGAAGATTGCAGCTGTTGCAGCACTGAAGCAGGACGTCGAAGAGTCCAACGCTATCGTGCTGACTGAGTACCGCGGCCTGTCCGTTGCGGAAATCACGGAACTGCGTCGCGCCCTCGGTGCTGATGTTAAGTACTCCGTCGCCAAGAACACCATGATCAAGATCGCTGCCGACGAGGCAGGGATTGAGGGTCTTGATGAGCACCTGAACGGCCCGACTGCAGTCGCCTTCATCAAGGGCGAGGCTGTGGATGCGGCTAAGGCGATTAAGAAGTTCGCCGGTGACAACAAGAACCTCGTGATCAAGGGCGGCTACATGGACGGTGCTGCAATGGATGCAGCACAGTTCGAGGCTCTTGCGGATATGGATAACCGTGAGACCACGCTGGCAAAGCTGGCTGGTGCCTTCAACGGCGTTCTGGCGAACGTCGCTGGCCTGCTCGATGCTCCGACCTCCTCGGTTGCCCGCCTTGCTGCGGCACTCGAGGAAAAGAAGTAATCCCGAGCGGCTCGCGAACTACGCGAACTAAATCACGCGAAAAACTTTTAAATATCACTTTGACGGCTTCGACCCCAGGGATCTCTGAGGGGAGCAGCCGCACCACACTCATAGGAGAATATCCATGGCTAAGTACACCACTGAGGAACTGCTCGAGGCTTTCAAGGAAATGACCCTCGTTGAGCTCACCGAGTTCAAGAAGGCTTTCGAGGAAGAGTTCGACGTTACCGCTGCTGCTCCGGTTGCAGTTGCTGCTGCAGGCGCTGCTGGCGGCGAGGCTGCTGCTGAGGAGAAGGACGAGTTCGACGTCGTCCTCGAGGACGCTGGCGCTAAGAAGATTGGCGTTATTAAGGCTGTCCGCGAGATCGTCTCCGGCCTGGGCCTGAAGGAGGCTAAGGAGATGGTTGAGTCCGCTCCGAAGGCTGTCCTGGAGGGTGCTTCCAAGGACGACGCTGAGGCTGCAAAGGCCAAGCTGGAAGAGGCTGGCGCAAAGGTCTCCCTCAAGTAATTCAGTTACTTGCTTCGGCCCCGGTAGTGGCCTAAAGCTACCAATTCTTACCGCCAATTCTGGGTTTCGTCCTCGGGGTTGGCGGTATTTCTGTTATTGGGTGTCGCGGGCCCTTCAGCCCGCCGGTAAACCTCAATAATCCCGCCTGTCACAGGAAACTAAAACAAAACCAGCCCACTCATTAACTTGATTAAGCTGATTGGCCTGTAAAGTATCTACCATGCTCTCACGGCCGAGAATTCTGTCTATCCTTCTGCTGGGTCTAGGCACCGCATTGCTTGCAGCTGGCATCCTGCTGCCCAAGGTGCTCAATGTTGATCCCAAAATGCCACTTGACCTGCCGCCGGTGTCGTACACGCTGCGCGCGGAAGATGGCGTGTCCACAAGGATTACTGAAGAGGGCAAGCGGGAAGAGGTTCATTCTCCGCTGCAGCGACAACTCCACGGCGTGCTTATTGAACCCGCCGATGAAGAGAAGGTTTCACTTCGCGTTGGCGTGACTGAAATGCGGGAGCTTCCCCCTGAGGTTGTGGGCACTGACCCGCTGACCGAGCTCATCGAGGCCAATATCTGGACAGTGACCATCGACCGACTCACTGGCGAGGCGCTGGCTCCTGCAACGCTCGTTGACCGCATGGCCGGCGTTCCGCGGTCGGTGGCTTTCGAGGGGAATTGGGTGAAGCTTCCAGCCGACACGGAAGAAAAGGAATACCTGGTCTTTGATGACTTCCTTCACGATTCCGTACCGGCAAAGTTTGTTGGGGAAGAGGAGCGCGGTGGCAACCGCATTCTGCACTTCCGTCAGGATATTGAGAAGACGAATCTCGCCCAGAAGTACCGTTCTTACGTTTCTCAGCTAACCCAGGATGAGAAGTCGGGCTTCTTGCAGTACGAAGGCACCCGTGATTTGTGGGTCGAGCCGAAGTCAGGCTCGGTCATCGACATGGCCGAGGACATCCACCTTTGGTGGGAGACCCGCGACGGAGAGCCAATCATGGACTATCTGCGCTTCAATGGCAAGATGGACGAAGGCCTTTCCAATCAGCTTCTCTTCGGCGCGCTACAGAATTTCCAGCGCCCAGCGCTGGAGCCCTGGTCGATTGGTCTCATTACGTCTGGTTCGATCCTGGTGTTCATCGCAATCGTGGGTATCGTGCGTCCCTCGACCCGTCGTAAAGCAGAGTAACGCTTTACGACGGTCATAGCACCCAGACCTCATTGTTTACGGCGGTGGCGGAAGAATGCGACACGCCAGATTTGTCAAGTTGTACTAGACAACTTCCAGTTTTTGATATAGGCTAAATCGTTGCGCTGGAATTAGTGTATCTGTCGCCAGCTCTTTTATAGGTTGCGCGCGGGGCTCGGGGCTATTATGTAGCACCGTTTTTCGTGCATCTAGCTGTTAAAAGAGTTGCCGCGGCGCCGCTATTGGGGCTCGAGGGCTCGCCTTTTAAAGGCTGGTTTTGGAGGCCGAGTGGCGGGGGAATCACTTTCGTGTGTGACCAAAGGTTAGACGCAAAGTATCCCGGTGCGCAACAGAAATAATTCCTGCAACTTGAATCGCGTATAAACCAAGCGGGCGGGGCGCACCACCGGTTGCCGGTGTGCTCCACCGCGTGAGGTGCTGGAAGGACGCATCTTGGCAGTCTCCCGCCAGACCAAGGCAGTAACCGGTATTCCCGGAGCTTCGAAGAGGTACTCGTTTGCAAAGATTCAGGAGCCGATTGCGGTTCCTGGTCTGCTCGACCTGCAGCGTGAGTCTTTTGCATGGCTCATTGGCACGCCTGAGTGGCGCGCCCGTCGCCAGGAGGAGCTCGGAGAAGACGCTCGGGTTACCAGCGGTCTCGAAGATATTCTAGAAGAGCTCTCTCCGATCGAGGACTACTCCCAGAAGATGTCCCTGACGCTGTCGGACCCATGGTTCGACTCCGTTAAGAACACCGTGGATGAGTCCAAGGATAAGGACATCAACTACTCGGCTCCCCTCTACGTCACCGCGGAGTTCACCAACCGCGAGACCGGTGAGATCAAGAGCCAGACTGTCTTCATCGGTGACTTCCCGATGATGACGGACAAGGGTACGTTCATCGTCAACGGAACTGAGCGTGTCGTTGTTTCTCAGCTGGTGCGCTCTCCGGGCGTCTACTTCGATGAGACCATCGACAAGTCCACCGAGCGCCCGCTGCACTCGGTGAAGATTATTCCGTCGCGTGGTGCGTGGCTGGAGTTCGACGTCGACAAGCGGGACACCGTCGGCGTTCGTATCGACCGTAAGCGTCGCCAGCCGGTCACGGTTCTGCTGAAGGCTTTCGGCTGGACCACTGAGGAGATCAAGGAGCGCTTCGGCTTCTCCGAGATTATGATGGCCACCCTGGAAAAGGACGGCGTGGCAAACACTGACGAGGCTCTGCTGGAGATCTACCGCAAGCAGCGCCCGGGTGAGCCGCCGACGCGCGAGTCCGCGCTGGCTCTGTTGGAGAACAACTTCTTCAAGCCGAAGCGCTACGACCTGGCTAAGGTCGGTCGCTACAAGGCCAACCGCAAGCTGGGCCTGGGCGCTGACGCCTCCGGTGAGATGGTTCTGACCGAGCAGGATATTGCTACCACCATTGAATACCTTGTGCGCCTGCACGACGGCGAGAAGGTAATGACCTCGCCGGAAGGCGTCGAGATCCCGGTTGAGACCGACGATATCGACCACTTCGGTAACCGTCGTCTGCGTACCGTAGGCGAGCTGATCCAGAACCAGGTCCGCGTGGGTCTGTCCCGCATGGAGCGCGTGGTTCGTGAGCGCATGACCACTCAGGACGTGGAGTCGATCCAGCCGACCACCCTGATTAACGTGCGTCCGGTCTCCGCGGCTATCCGTGAGTTCTTCGGTACTTCCCAGCTGTCCCAGTTCATGGACCAGAACAATTCGCTGTCGGGCCTGACCCACAAGCGTCGTCTGTCCGCACTGGGCCCGGGTGGTCTAACCCGTGACCGTGCTGGTCTTGAGGTTCGAGACGTGCACCCGTCGCACTACGGCCGTATGTGCCCAATTGAGACCCCAGAGGGGCCGAACATTGGACTTATCGGTTCGCTGTCCTGCTACGCACGCGTGAACCCGTTCGGCTTCATTGAGACTCCGTACCGTCGCGTCCGCGATGGTGTCATCACCGACGAGGTTGACTACCTCACGGCTGATGAGGAAGACCGCTACGTCGTCGCACAGGCAAACACCCCAATCGACGAGAACGGCCACTTCGTTCAGGAGACCCTGTCTGTTCGTAAGAAGGGTGGTGACGTCGAGTCCGTCCGCGCCGATGAGGTCGATTACCTCGATGTTTCCCCGCGTCAGATGGTCTCTGTGGCTACCGCCATGATTCCGTTCCTCGAGCACGACGATGCTAACCGTGCTCTGATGGGCGCGAACATGCAGCGCCAGGCTGTGCCGCTGCTGCGTTCGGAGGCTCCATTCGTCGGTACCGGTATGGAGCAGCGTGCTGCTTACGACGCCGGCGACGTCATTGTCGCTTCGGCATCTGGTGTTGTTGAGACCGTGTCGGCTGACTTCATCACCATCATGGATGATGAGGGTCAGCGCCACACCTTCCTGCTGCGCAAGTTCGAGCGCACCAACCAGGGCACCTGCTACAACCAGAAGCCACTGGTTGACGAGGGTCAGCGCGTTGAGGCCGGCCAGGTCATCGCTGACGGTCCGGGTACCGATAACGGTGAAATGGCACTGGGTAAGAACTTGCTCGTGGCATTCATGCCGTGGGAAGGCCACAACTACGAGGACGCCATCATCCTGAACCAGCGAATGGTTGAGGAAGACATCCTGACCTCGATTCACATCGAGGAACACGAGATTGATGCCCGAGACACCAAGCTGGGTCCGGAGGAAATCACCCGGGACATCCCGAACGCATCCGAGGAGATGCTGAAGGATCTGGATGACCGCGGTATCGTCCGCATCGGTGCCGACGTTCGTGACGGTGACATCCTGGTCGCCAAGACCACCCCGAAGGGCGAGACTGAGCTGACTCCGGAGGAGCGCCTGCTGCGCGCTATCTTCGGTGAGAAGTCCCGTGAGGTCCGTGACACCTCCATGCGCGTTCCGCACGGTGAGTCCGGCAAGGTCATCGGCGTCCGCGTCTTCTCTCGTGAAGACGATGACGACTTGGCACCGGGTGTCAACGAGATGGTCCGCGTCTATGTTGCGCAGAAGCGCAAGATCCAGGACGGCGACAAGATGGCAGGTCGCCACGGTAACAAGGGTGTTATCGGCAAGATCCTGCCGCAGGAGGACATGCCGTTCCTGCCGGACGGCACCCCAGTTGACATCCTTCTGAACACCCACGGTGTTCCGCGTCGTATGAACATCGGCCAGGTTCTCGAGGTTCACCTCGGCTGGCTGGCGAAGGCCGGCTGGAGCATTGAGGGGGACCCGGATTGGGCTAAGCGCCTTCCGGCCGACCTGCACGACGTTCCGTCCGACTCCCTGGTTGCAACCCCGGTGTTCGACGGTGCTGAGAACGAGGAGCTCGCTGGTCTGCTCGAGTCGTCCCGCCCGAACCGTGATGGTGAGGTGCTGGTCAACGCGGACGGTAAGGCCACGCTGTTCGACGGCCGCTCTGGCGAGAAGTTCCCGTTCCCGGTCTCGGTGGGCTACATGTACATGCTGAAGCTGCACCACCTGGTCGACGAGAAGATTCACGCTCGTTCCACTGGCCCGTACTCCATGATTACCCAGCAGCCGCTGGGTGGTAAGGCACAGTTCGGTGGTCAGCGCTTCGGTGAGATGGAGGTGTGGGCAATGCAGGCATACGGCGCTGCCTACACCCTGCAGGAGCTTCTTACCATCAAGTCCGATGACGTGGTTGGCCGTGTCAAGGTCTACGAGGCAATTGTGAAGGGCGACAACATTCCGGATCCGGGTATTCCGGAGTCGTTCAAGGTGCTTCTGAAGGAACTGCAGTCGCTCTGCCTGAACGTTGAGGTCCTTTCGGCCGATGGCGTTCCGGTTGAGTTGGGCTCCTCTGATGATGAGGAACTCGACCACGCGACCGCTTCCCTCGGCATTAACCTGTCCCGCGATGAGCGTTCCGACGCTGACTCCGCATAGTTTCGCGCTTAACGACGAAACATTGCGTGAGTATCAGGGTCGGGAAGCCCTAACTCGCGAATAACCCAACACAGACGACAACGTACAAAAACCTCCGCAGAGAATTTGGTTTCCGCATTACTTCGATGCGGAGGGAAAGGGAAAACAGGTGCTCGACGTCAACAACTTTGACGAGCTCCGGATTGGGCTCGCTACCGCCGACGACATCCGCCGCTGGTCTCGCGGTGAGGTCAAGAAGCCCGAGACGATTAACTACCGTACGCTGAAGCCGGAAAAGGATGGCCTTTTCTGTGAGCGTATCTTCGGCCCGACCCGCGACTGGGAGTGTGCTTGTGGTAAGTACAAGCGCGTTCGCTTCAAGGGCATCATCTGTGAACGCTGTGGCGTTGAGGTGACCAAGTCGAAGGTTCGCCGTGAGCGCATGGGCCACATTGAGCTGGCCGCTCCGGTCACTCACATCTGGTACTTCAAGGGTGTACCGTCCCGCCTCGGCTACCTGCTCGACCTGGCTCCGAAGGATCTGGAAAAGATCATCTACTTCGCTGCCAACATCATCACCTCCGTGGATGAAGAGGCTCGCCACAACGACCAGGAAACCCTCGAAGCAGACATGCTCGTGGACAAGAAGCTGGTTGAGGACGATCGCGACCAGGAACTGGCCGAGCGTGCCCAGACCCTGGAAGAGGATCTGGCTGAGCTCGAGGCAGCCGGCGCCAAGGCTGATGCCCGCAAGAAGGTTCAGTCTGCAGCCGAGCGCGAAATGCGCCACATCCGTGAGCGTGCCCAGCGCGAGCTGGATCGTCTCGACGAGATTTGGAACACCTTCGTTAAGCTCGAGCCGAAGCAGATGATTATCGACGAGGGCATTTACACCGAGCTCGTCGACCGCTACGAGGACTACTTCACCGGCGGTATGGGCGCTGAGGCTATTCAGACCCTGATCCGCAACTTCGACCTGGCCAAGGAGGCCGAGGAGCTGCGCGAGATCATTCGCGACGGCAAGGGTCAGAAGAAGATGCGTGCCCTCAAGCGCCTGAAGGTTGTCACTGCATTCCTGCAGTCCGGCAACGATCCGGCCGCTATGGTTCTCGACTGCATCCCGGTGATTCCGCCGGAGCTGCGCCCGATGGTGCAGCTCGACGGTGGTCGCTTTGCGACCTCCGACTTGAACGACCTCTACCGTCGTGTCATCAACCGCAACAACCGTCTGAAGCGGATGATTGACCTCGGCGCTCCGGAGATTATCGTCAACAACGAGAAGCGCATGCTTCAGGAGTCCGTTGACGCACTGTTCGACAACGGTCGTCGCGGCCGTCCGGTCACTGGCCCGGGTAACCGCCCGCTGAAGTCCCTGAGCGACCTGCTCAAGGGTAAGCAGGGTCGTTTCCGTCAGAACCTGCTGGGTAAGCGTGTCGACTACTCTGGCCGTTCGGTTATTATCGTCGGCCCGCAGCTGAAGCTGCACCAGTGTGGTCTGCCGAAGCTGATGGCGCTCGAGCTGTTCAAGCCGTTCGTGATGAAGGAGCTCGTGGCCAAGAGCTACGCGCAGAACATCAAGAGCGCAAAGCGTATGGTTGAGCGTCAGCGTCCAGAGGTGTGGGACGTCCTCGAAGACGTCATTACCGGACACCCGGTGCTGCTGAACCGTGCACCTACGCTGCACCGCCTGGGTATTCAGGCCTTCGAGCCAGTGCTGGTTGAGGGTAAGGCTATTCAGCTGCACCCGCTGGCATGTGAAGCTTTCAACGCCGACTTCGACGGTGACCAGATGGCAGTTCACCTGCCACTGTCCGCAGAAGCACAGGCTGAGGCTCGCGTGCTGATGCTGTCCTCGAACAACATTCTGTCGCCGGCATCCGGTAAGCCGCTGGCTATGCCGCGTCTGGATATGGTCACGGGCCTGTACTTCCTGACGCTGGAGAAGCCGGAGCTTCCGGGTGGCCACCAGGATGCCACCGAAGACGCTCCGGAGCAGGGTATTTACACCAGCCCGGCCGAGGCCATCATGGCTTACGACCGCGGTGCAATCGGTCTGCAGAGCCCAATCAAGGTGCGCATCAGCCACCTGCGTCCACCGGCCGAAATTGAGGCTGAGCAGTTCGCGGACGGTTGGAACAAGGGTGACACCTGGCTGGCTTCGACCACCCTGGGTCGCGTCATGTTCAATGAGCTGCTGCCGTGGAATTACCCATACGTCGAAGGCGTTATGGCTAAGAAGCCGCAGGCTGCGATCATCAACGACTTGGCTGCCAAGTACCCGATGATTACGGTCGCTCAGACCGTCGACAAGCTCAAGGATGCTGGCTTCTACTGGGCTACCCGTTCTGGTGTCACCATTGCTATGTCTGACGTGCTGGTTCTTCCGAACAAGCGTGAGATCCTGAATGGCTACGAAGAGAAGGCTGCCACGGTGGAGAAGAAGTTCCGCCGCGGTAAGCTCTCGGCTGCTGAGCGTCACGAGTCGCTGGTGAACCTGTGGAAGGCCGCGACGGCTGAGGTCGGTGAAAAGGTCGAGGCTCTGTACCCGGATGACAACCCGATTCCGATGATTGTGAAGTCGGGTGCTGCCGGTAACATGGGCCAGATTCACTCGCTGGCCGGCATGAAGGGCATGGTTACCAACCCGCGTGGTGAGTACATCACCCGCCCAATTAAGACCTCCTTCCGCGAAGGCCTGTCCGTTCTCGAGTACTTCAACAACTCGCACGGTTCCCGTAAGGGTCTGGCCGATACCGCGCTTCGTACCGCTGACTCGGGTTACCTGACCCGTCGTCTGGTCGACGTTGCGCAGGACGTCATCGTTCGCGAAGAAGACTGTGGCACCCACGACGGTGTCGTTGTCGAGATTGGCGAGGATGTTCTGGACGCAACCGGCAACCCGACCGGTGAGATTCGTCGTGCGAAGTACGTCGAAACCGCTGCAATCGCTCGTGTGCTGGCAGCCGATGTCACCGACGCTGAGGGCAATGTCCTGATCGAGACTGACACCGACCTGAACGATGACCACATCACCCTGGCTCTGAGCCACGGTGTCAAGGAAGTTAAGGTCCGCTCGGTTCTGACCTGTTCCACCGCAACCGGTGTTTGTGCCAAGTGCTACGGTCGCTCGATGGCAACCGGCAAGCTGGTCGACATCGGAGAGGCTGTCGGTATTGTCGCCGCACAGTCCATTGGTGAGCCTGGTACCCAGCTGACCATGCGTACCTTCCACCAGGGTGGTGTCGGTGGCGACATTACCGGTGGTCTGCCGCGTGTCCAGGAGCTGTTCGAGGCCCGTGTGCCGAAGAACAAGGCTCCGCTGGTCCGCGAGAACGGCCGCGTGCGCCTGGAAGAGGACGAGCACTTCTACACGCTCACCCTCATCCCGGATGCAAACAGCGAGGACGAGGTTGTCTACGACAAGCTGTCCAAGCGTCAGGGGCTGGCTGAAATCACCGTCGATGGCCGTCGTCGTGCCATCCGCGATGGTGACCACCTGGTCAAGGGGCAGCAGCTGCTCAAGGGTGCTGCCGATCCGCACGAGGTCCTTGAAGTACTGGGCCGCCGTGGCGTCCAGCGTCACCTCATTGAGGAAGTCCAGTCGGTCTACCGTGACCAGGGTGTGGCCATTCACGACAAGCACATCGAGGTTATTGTCAGCCAGATGCTGCGTCGCGTGATTGTGTCCAAGCCGGGCGACTCCGACCTGCTGCCGGGTGCGCTGGTCGAGCGTTCCACGGTTATGGCCAAGAACCGAGAGATTGTTGCCTCTGGTGGCAGCGTCATCGAGGGTCGTCGTGTGCTGATGGGTATCACCAAGGCATCGCTGGCCACCGAGTCCTGGCTGTCCGCCGCCTCCTTCCAGGAGACAACGCGTGTGCTTACCGACGCCGCTATCAACAAGCGCTCGGATAAGCTCATCGGTCTGAAGGAGAACGTGATCATCGGTAAGCTGATCCCGGCTGGTACGGGTATCTCGCGCTACCGCAACATCACGGTTGAGCCGACTGAGGAAGCTGCCCGCCAGGCAGCCGCCCCATTCGCCTCCTTCGGTGAGGGTTTCTATGGCGCGGAGGACACCTACGGTATCGACCAGGTCGGTTCCGCAGTTCCGCTGGATGACATCGGAACCTTCGAGTAAAAATGAATAGCTTTGCGGCCGCGGCTGGGGAGCGGGAGAATTCCCCGGCTGCTGTCGGACAAAGCACCACGCCTGGCAGTTGGGGCTTAGTGCGCTAGCTGTCAGGTGGCAACCGGAAAAATCCTCCGGCACAGTAGTGGCTTACTAGCAGCTTGCTAGTTCGTCACGGTCGTGCCGGAGGATTTTGCTTTGTACGAAGTCGCTGGCAGTCCGTGGCTACACTGACCGCCGCAGCCGTTTACGCTTTTAGTGCCTCCGAAATCGGGGCGTTGCCCTCGTTGAAGTTGATCATCCGACCAACGGTGGCGTCGTTGAATACAGTCTGAGCGATGACGTTGGCGACGGTCGCGCGAGCGACCTTGCCTGCCTTAGTTGCAGCAGTGTCGATGGAATCCTGTCCCTTATCAAGGGTAAGCGTGCTTGGGCCGAGAATGGTCCATTCGAGGTCTGAGGCGCGCAGAGCTTCGTCGGCTGCGGCCTTGGATTCGGCATAGGCGAAGAAGCTGTGATCCTTTGGAACACCGTGATCCGGACCAGCGCCAAAGTAGGACACCATGACGTAGCGCTTAACGCCAGCCTTCTCGGCCGCACCGATTGAAGTAATAGCGGCATCGCGGTCGATAGCGTAAGTCCGTTCTGGCGAACCACCGCCAGCGCCGGCAGACCAAATTACGGCATCGTGACCGCTGAGTAGGTCTGCAAACTGCTCTGTCGAGAGATTGGTGATGTCGTAAACGGCTGGTGTGGCACCGAGAGCTTCGATATCGGGAACCTGGTCGGGGTTACGAATAACCGAAGTGACTTCGTAGCCTTCGTTGATAAGTAGGGGAGTAGCGATTTGTGCTACCTTGCCGTGGCCGCCAATGACAATAACCTTCTTAGACATGTCCCCACCTATACGCCGACAATGGGGTGTAGGCAATGAATCAGTATTCGCCCGCAGTGAACATGACGAAATTCTGTTTCATACCGCATTCGGTCGCCACCCCTTTTAAAGGGTAAGACGACTGGACACTAAGGCTACCCATAGCAAGTTATAGATATAGAGGTAAATCCCCTTTTCAGGCGATGAATTGCTCTCCACGGAGAACGGAAAGTTTGGTGACTTCCCACGAAGATGCGAAAAACTATTCGTCAACTTGCATAGAAGTCACCCAAGACCTGCGGTTACGGTAGCTTTCATGGCTCATCAACAGATTCCTGGTGTTGGCACTGTCCCTCGTCTAGCCGGAAAGCTCACTGCCGCGGCAGCGAAGCTGGCACCGGGGCGAGGAATTGACCAGGTCTGTGTTGAACCGGTGGGCTGGTATGCGCATGAGCAGGGCGTGCAGAAACTCCTGGAGAGTTTTCAATCTATTCCCGTCGATAAGCGAGTGCGGTTGGCGAAGCGAACATCGAACCTTTTTCGGACCCGCAGTGAAACCGATATCCCTGGCCTTGATGTCAGTGGTCTCGGTGGGGTAGTAGCCGTTGATCCTGTTGCAAAGACTGCGGATGTGCAGGGAATGTGCACGTACGAAGACTTGGTGGATGCCACCTTGCGCTATGAGCTCATGCCCTTTGTAATCCCTGAACTGAAGACGATTACGCTCGGCGGAGCTGTCACAGGCATGGGCGTAGAGTCCACAGCGTTTCGCAATGGTCTGCCGCATGAGTCGGTTCTGGAAATGGATATTCTGACCGGCACTGGCGAGATTGTGACCTGCTCTCGCACTGAGAATGTGGACCTGTTCCGTGGCTTTCCTAATTCGTATGGGTCGCTCGGATACGTCGTGAGACTGAAGATCGAACTGGAAGAGGTACTGCCGTACGTTGAACTCCGGCACGTGCGATGCCACTCCACAACAGAGGCGGCTGAAAACCTCGCAGCCGTTGTCGCCGAGAAGGAATACCAAGGCGAACCCGTTGATTTTCTTGATGGTGTGGCGTTTTCGCCGGAAGAAATCTACCTTGTGCTCGGCCGTAAGACGGAGGAAGAAGGTCCTGTCTCGGACTACACCCGGGACAAGGTTTACTACCGCTCGCTCCAGCATCCATCGGGAATTACCCGAGATCGTCTCACCATTCGCGATTACATCTGGCGCTGGGACGTTGACTGGTTCTGGTGCTCCAGGGCTTTTGGGACCCAGAATCCAACAGTGCGGGCTATGTGGCCGCGAGAGCTCAAGCGTTCGTCTTTCTATTGGAAGCTGGTTGGCCTCGATAAGAAATATGACCTTGAGAACAAGATGAAGGCTCGGAAGGGGCTGCCAGCTAACGAGCGCGTCGTTCAAGATATCGAAGTCACTGTCGACCGACTGGCTGAGTTTTTGGATTGGTTCTTCGAAGCTTGCGATATTCAGCCCGTGTGGATGTGCCCAATCCACCTTCGGGAAGGTTCAGAGGATCTGATTGGTAGCGGTGACAAATTGGCCGATAGCGACAGCCCGTGGCCCCTCTATCCGCTTGATCCCGAGACCACCTGGGTCAACGTGGGGTTCTGGTCAGCAGTGCCAATCAATTTGGTGCCCGGCGATTCGCGTCCCGGTGCCTTTAACCGGGTCATCGAGGAAAAGGTCAGTGAATTGGGTGGTCATAAGTCACTGTATTCCGAAGCTTTCTACTCTTCGGAGCAGTTTGAAGAGCTCTATGGAGGCGGTCTGCCCGACGAGCTCAAGGAAATCTACGATCCCAACTCGCGGTTCCCGCGCCTTTATGACAAGACCGTTGCTGGCGCTTAACTCAATCGCAGTGCCGAGTGTTTAACCCTGCGCTGACGTCTAAATCAAAAACAGATCACTTAGCCACATCTTTCACAGATAAGGACTCATCATGGCGTTTACTCCAATGACTGTTGCAGAGATCTTCGAGGCCTTCATCGATACTTCGGAAAAGCCACTGCCGCTGCGTTTGACTGCTTTCGACGGTTCGGCTGCAGGTCCGGCGGATGCGAAAGTTGGCATCAATGTACGCTCGCGCGACGCTTTGAATTACATCGTGACCCACCTGCGTGACGATGTCGGCTTTGGACGCGCATTCGTTACCGGTGAACTGGAACTGACCCGCGTGAGCCTCGGGCACCCCATCGAGGCCTTCGGGGCGTTGATGGACTTGCATGATCAATTCGAGGTTCCACCTGCTGCAACTTTGGCAAAGGTCGTCCGCTCGTTACGAGCGATGGGGCTGCCATATGTTCCTGAAATCCCGGAGATCGAGCGCACCGCATGGTGGAAGAAGCGCCTGCACAACGGTTTGGCTCGCCATTCTAAGGAACGCGACGCAGAGTCAATCTCTTCGCATTACGACGTGAGTAATGAATTTTATGAGTTCCTACTCGGCCCGTCGATGACGTACACCTGTGCGTACTATCCGAATGAAGACTCCACGCTTGAAGAGGCTCAAGAGAACAAGTATCGCCTGGTGTTCGATAAGTTGCGTCTGAAGGAAGGCGACCGGCTTCTCGACGTCGGCTGCGGTTGGGGTGGCATGGTCCTCTATGCAGCTAGGCGCGGAGTGAAGGCGATTGGTGTGACTCTCTCCGAACAGCAGGCAGAGTGGGCACAGGCAAAGATCAAGGAAGAAGGTCTCGAGGATCTGGCTGAGGTGCGCTTCCAGGATTACCGAGATGTCGCCGAGCAGAACTTCGATGCCATCTCTGCGATTGGCATCCTGGAGCATATTGGCGTTAAGAACTACCCGAGCTTCTTTGGTTTCCTTTACGGAAAGCTGAAGGAGGGCGGTTTGATGCTCAACCATTGCATTACTTACTGGGATAATCACCGCACCCGCAAGGGCACCTTCATTGATCGCTACATCTTCCCGGACGGCGAGCTCACTGGCGTTGGCACAATCATGCATGCCATGCAGGACCAGGGATTCGAGATGGTCGATCAGCAGAACCTTCGCTTTGACTATGCTCGCACTCTCAACGACTGGTGCGAAAACCTGGAGAACGACTGGGATAAGGCAGTTGAGCTCGTCGGGGAACAGACGGCGAAGTTGTGGGGCATGTACATGGCCGGCTCGGAATACAATTTCCGTGGCAACGCCATCCAGCTGCATCAGGTGCTAGGAGTCAAGTTGCTTCCTGACGGCTCCCGCGGCGATGTCCCCGAGCGACAGTGGTGGGAGGATTAGAGGCTCCAGTGGCGCAAGAGGTTATGGGGTGAGGCGCGCCGCGCCTTACGACGAAAATTTGGTCGCAAACCGGAGTTGCACTCAAAGTGGCTGAAATTTTTGCGCTGTTACCAGGGTGTTTGGAGTAAATCCGCAGCTCGCGTACTGTTATACAACGATCCCAGAAAAGAATTGGGAACTTGAAACATTACCCAGTAGGCCAGCGAGAGCGGCTGACTGGGTTTCGCACGTTCAAAATCCCTCCATTTCTCGCGTTCAGTCGATGGGCTCACCACTGGATGAGTAATAACTTTTCTTGTGATGTATTCACACGGAAGGTGGTTACTCCGCTGCGGTTGGCATCGGGCGTGAGAATCTCCAGCGAGGATTGAAGACAGAAAGAGGCTTCATGCCCACTATTCAGCAGCTGGTCCGCAAGGGCCGCCATGACAAGAAGGCTAAGGTTGCAACCGCAGCTCTGAAGGGTTCCCCTCAGCGCCGCGGCGTTTGCACCCGTGTTTACACCACCACCCCGAAGAAGCCGAACTCGGCTCTTCGTAAGGTCGCTCGTGTTCGCCTGACCTCCGGTATCGAGGTTTCGGCTTACATTCCGGGTGAGGGCCACAACCTGCAGGAGCACTCCATGGTGCTCGTTCGCGGTGGTCGTGTTAAGGACCTCCCGGGTGTCCGCTACAAGATCGTCCGTGGTTCCCTCGACACCCAGGGTGTCAAGGACCGCAAGCAGGCTCGTTCCCGCTACGGCGCAAAGAAGGAGAAGTAAGCCATGCCACGTAAGGGCCCAGTACAGAAGCGTCCTGTCGTCAACGACCCGGTCTACGGCTCCCCTCTGGTGTCGCAGCTGGTCAACAAGGTTCTGGTCGACGGTAAGAAGTCGACCGCAGAGCGCATCGTCTACGGTGCTCTCGAGCTGTGCGAAGAGAAGACCGGTACTGACCCGGTGCTGACTCTGAAGCGCGCTATCGAGAACGTCAAGCCGGCTCTCGAGGTTCGTTCCCGTCGTGTCGGTGGCGCCACCTACCAGGTTCCGGTCGAGGTTCGTCCGGGCCGCGGCACCACCCTCGCACTGCGCTGGCTGCTGATGTTCTCCCGTCAGCGCCGTGAGAACACCATGACCGAGCGTCTCGCTAACGAGATCCTCGATGCATCCAACGGCCTGGGTGCATCCGTCAAGCGTCGTGAGGACACTCACAAGATGGCGGAAGCAAACCGCGCATTCGCTCACTACCGCTGGTAATCGCTTATCGACGGGGGCCGCGAGTGGTCGCCGTCGTAAAGCAGCTGCCGGTATGGCAATGGCGCGCGTCGGTCGCGGTCCACAGATCTTTAAGGGTCACTTAATAGGGGCCAGCCCGACGCTCACACCCGATGTCTTGCGTAAAATTTACGCAATAGGTGTACGTCACGGCGCGACTTCGCGCCAAGACGGTGGCATTATAGATAAAGCAAACCCGACCGACGGCGGATTTGACGGCCAATTGCAATCCCGTAATTGAGTCTCACCGCCAAACCGATTTGAAACGAGTGGGGAATCAAGTGGCTGAAGGTGCACTTCCCGTTAAGAAGGACCTCCACAAGGTCCGCAACATCGGCATCATGGCGCACATCGATGCTGGTAAGACGACTACGACCGAGCGCATCCTGTACTACACGGGTATTAACCGCAAGGTCGGCGAGACTCACGATGGTGGCGCTACCACCGACTGGATGGAGCAGGAGAAGGAGCGCGGTATCACCATTACCTCCGCTGCTGTGACCTGTTTCTGGAACGACAACCAGATCAACATCATCGATACCCCGGGTCACGTCGACTTCACCGTTGAGGTTGAGCGTTCCCTGCGTGTGCTCGACGGTGCTATCGCAGTCTTCGACGGTAAGGAAGGTGTCGAGCCGCAGTCCGAGCAGGTTTGGCGTCAGGCTCAGAAGTACGACGTCCCGCGTATTTGCTTCGTCAACAAGATGGACAAGCTGGGCGCTGACTTCTACTACACCGTGGGCACCATCGTCGATCGCCTCGGCGCTAAGCCGTTGGTTATGCAGCTGCCGATTGGTGCTGAGGATGACTTCGACGGCGTTGTTGACCTGCTGGAGATGAAGGCTCTCATGTGGCCGGGCAAGGTCGAGATCGGCACCCCGCCGCAGGTTGAGGAGATTCCGGCTGACCTGGTCGACAAGGCTAACGAGTACCGCGAGAAGCTCATTGAAACCGTCGCTGAGTCCGACGAAGAGCTCATGGAGAAGTACTTCGGCGGCGAAGAGCTGACCATGGATGAGATCAAGGGCGCTATCCGCAAGATGGTCCTGAACTCTGAGGTCTACCCGGTCTACTGTGGTACCGCCTACAAGAACAAGGGTGTTGAGCCGCTGCTCGACGCTGTCATCGACTTCCTGCCGACTCCGCTGGACATCGGTGAGGTTCACGGTCACCAGATGGGTGACGAGACCGTCGAGATGGTTCGCAAGCCGGCCAAGGATGAGCCGTTCTCTGCTCTCGCATTCAAGATTGCTGCTCACCCGTTCTTCGGTAAGCTGACCTTCGTTCGCGTCTACTCCGGTCGTGTGGAGCCGGGCCAGCAGGTTCTGAACTCCACCAAGGACAAGAAGGAGCGCGTCGGTAAGCTGTTCCAGATGCACGCCAACAAGGAAAACCCTGTTGACGAGGCAGTGGCAGGTAACATTTACGCCTTCATCGGTCTGAAGGACACCACCACTGGTGACACCCTCTGTGCACAGGACGCTCCGGTTGTTTTGGAGTCCATGACGTTCCCGGATCCGGTTATCTCCGTCGCTATTGAGCCGAAGTCCAAGGCTGACCAGGAGAAGCTGGGTACCGCAATTCAGCGTCTGGCTGAAGAGGATCCGACCTTCACCGTTCACCTGGATGAGGAAACGGGCCAGACGGTCATCGGCGGTATGGGTGAGCTTCACCTCGACGTCCTGGTTGACCGTATGAAGCGCGAGTTCAAGGTCGAGGCAAACATTGGTAACCCGCAGGTTGCCTACCGCGAGACCATCCGCAAGCCGGTCGAGAAGTTCGAATACACCCACAAGAAGCAGACCGGTGGTTCGGGTCAGTTCGCCCGCGTCATCATCGCTCTGGAGCCGTACTCCCCGTCTGCCGACGAGGTTGAAGAGGGCGAGTCCACCGCCTACAAGTTCGTCAACGAGGTCACCGGTGGCCGCGTTCCGAAGGAATACATCCCGTCTGTCGACGCTGGTATTCAGGACGCAATGCAGTACGGTACCCTCGCTGGCTACCCGCTGGTGAACATCCAGGCAACCCTGCTCGACGGTGCTTACCACGAGGTCGACTCCTCTGAGATGGCCTTCAAGATTGCCGGTCAGCAGGCTCTGAAGGAAGCTGTCCAGAAGGCAAAGCCGGTGCTGCTCGAGCCGATGATGGCCGTAGAGGTCATTACTCCGGAAGAGTACATGGGTGAGGTCATCGGTGACATCAACTCCCGTCGTGGCCAGGTCAACTCCATGGAAGACCGCACCGGTGTCAAGGCTGTCAAGGCGCTGGTTCCGCTGTCCGAGATGTTCGGTTACGTCGGTGACCTGCGTTCGAAGACTCAGGGTCGCGCTAACTACACCATGATCTTTGACTCCTACGCTGAGGTACCGTCCTCCGTGGCTGAGGAGATCATCGCAGCCCGTACTGGCGCTTAATAGCGCCTTTAGGGTGGGGTCGCGCTCTGAGCCGCGACTTCACCTGGTGCTGCTAGCGTCGCCCGTTATAGATAACGGCGACGCGCAGAGCTGTGTAACAGCAGATTCCCCTGAACCTGGACTGTGCTTTCGCAATGCCTGATGGATTGGTCGTGTTAGCACAGCCGAGCTCTTGGGGGTAACTGCTCGCAATTCATATCGTTAAGTTGATTTAGTTTCTCGTTCGCGCCCGCAGTATTTACGCAGGTAGATGACGATGTGAGTTGCTGGCCGTTACCCACCCTTAACTAGGGGGTTGGTCTGGTTTGGAAAAGTCCAGTATCCTGCCCTAGTATCGAGTAACTGGCACAGTGAAAGAATAGTGCTCATTTGCGCGCGCATTGCGTTTCCTTTAGCTGACAGCTTGAAGGTGTCGCAGGCTGCGAAGGCGGATTGAGTGACCACAAAATTGTGGCTGCGAGAGTCGTGGCCACCTAGACCTCCAGGAGGACTAAAAGTGGCAAAGGCGAAGTTCGAGCGTACGAAGCCGCACGTCAACATCGGTACCATTGGTCACGTTGACCACGGTAAGACCACCACTACCGCCGCTATCACCAAGGTTCTGGCTGACAAGTACCCGGAACTGAACGAGTCGTTCGCTTACGATGCCATCGATAAGGCACCGGAAGAGAAGGAACGTGGCATTACCATCAACGTTTCCCACGTTGAGTACCAGACGGAGAAGCGCCACTACGCTCACGTCGATGCCCCGGGCCACGCCGACTACATCAAGAACATGATTACCGGTGCTGCTCAGATGGACGGCGCCATCCTGGTTGTCGCTGCTACTGACGGCCCGATGCCGCAGACCCGCGAGCACGTTCTGCTGGCTCGCCAGGTTGGCGTTCCGTACATCCTCGTTGCACTGAACAAGTGCGACATGGTCGACGACGAAGAGATCATTGAGCTCGTCGAGATGGAGGTCCGCGAGCTTCTGGCTGAGCAGGACTACGACGAGGAAGCTCCGATTGTCCACATCTCCGCTCTGAAGGCTCTTGAGGGCGAAGAGAAGTGGGTCAACTCCATCCTCGAGCTGATGGATGCCTGCGACGAGAACATCCCGGATCCGGTTCGCGAGACCGACAAGCCGTTCCTGATGCCGATTGAGGACATCTTCACCATTACCGGTCGCGGTACTGTTGCTACCGGTCGTGTTGAGCGCGGCGTTCTGAACGTTAACGATGAGGTCGAGATTCTGGGCATCAAGGAGAAGTCCCAGAAGACCACCGTTACTGGTATCGAGATGTTCCGCAAGCTGCTGGATTCCGCTGAGGCTGGCGACAACTGTGGTCTGCTGCTCCGCGGTATCAAGCGCGAGGACATCGAGCGCGGTCAGATTGTTGCTAAGCCGGGCGCTTACACCCCGCACACCGAGTTCGAGGGCTCCGTCTACATCCTGGCCAAGGATGAGGGCGGCCGTCACACCCCGTTCTTCGACAACTACCGTCCGCAGTTCTACTTCCGCACCACCGACGTCACCGGCGTCGTTTCCCTGCCGGAGGGCACCGAGATGGTTATGCCGGGCGACAACGTTGACATGGCTGTCAAGCTGATCCAGCCGGTCGCAATGGACGAGGGCCTGCGTTTCGCTATCCGTGAGGGTGGCCGCACCGTCGGCGCTGGCCGCGTCACCAAGATCGTTAAGTAAGGTCTTTTCCCCTACAGGGAATGCCTTAACTAGGTCGTAGAAGAATCCCGACTCCGCGTAAGCGGTAGTCGGGATTTTTCGTCTTTGTGGGGCATTTCGCGGTCGCCAGTGAACAATACGTGTGGTCACCTCATAGCCGGGGTAGGGCTCAGCGCGACGGCCGTCGTTAAGCGGGCGGTGCTGTAATGAGTGTGATGTGCGCTGCACTTTGGGGCGTGATTTTACATTCGCGGTGTGGACGTGTTTTAATACGGAGGTTGCTTTAACAAAGGCGTTTGTGCCAGTTGTTGTATCAGGCCCAGCAGGGAACCAGTGCAAAATTGGATATGACGCCTATGGTAAGGCGAGCATGACCACGTAGGGAAGTAAATTCCCAATCGTGCCTCACGGGAGAATCGGGCGACACGCCCGACCGCGGGGGTCGGAGGTGGCATGGCAAATTAACAGCGGCAGTAGGCAAAATAAAGAGCCCCACGAGGGGGACTTGTTTTCCACTGGGATTTGAGTGCAGATGCGTTGTCGTCCGCTCGGGTCATGGCCAAAGTTGATTTGCCATGACGATCGAAGACGAAATCGCTTTGAAGTAATGCACAACCCAGTTTTGATTTCTGGCGCTGGCCATAGTTGCTGACGGCGTCGAGAAACATTGACAGGGTCGACGCCCCTTTAGTTGGGGCGCGCCGACCGAGGAGAGGACAAGCGTGGCCGGACAGAAGATCCGCATCAGGCTCAAGGCCTACGACCACGAGGCTATCGACGCTTCTGCGCGAAAGATCGTGGAGACCGTTACCCGCACGGGTGCACGTGTCGTTGGCCCGGTGCCGTTGCCAACCGAAAAGAACGTTTACTGCGTTATCCGTTCGCCGCACAAGTACAAGGACTCGCGCGAGCACTTCGAGATGCGCACTCACAAGCGTCTGATCGACATTCTCGATCCAACGCCGAAGACCGTCGATGCACTTATGCGCATTGACCTTCCGGCAAGTGTCGATGTGAACATTCAGTGATCCTGGACTTTTGGTAGCGGAGACAAGATAAATGAGTGAAAACGAGATCAAGGGCATCCTGGGCACGAAGCTCGGTATGACTCAGATCTTCGACGAGGAGAACCGCGTTGTTCCGGTTACCGTCGTTGAGGCTGGGCCGTGCGTAGTGACTCAGGTGCGCACTAAGGAAACCGACGGCTACGACGCCGTCCAGATTGCATACGGCGAAATTGACCCGCGTAAGGTCAACAAGCCGGAGGCCGGCCACTTCAAGAAGGCCGGCGTGACCCCGCGTCGTCACAGCGTTGAGATTCGCACCCCGGACGCGTCCTCTTACGAGGTCGGCCAGACCGTTGGTGTCGATATCTTCGGCGAGATTGAGTACGTCGACGTCACTGGCACCTCCAAGGGCCACGGCTTTGCCGGTGGTATGAAGCGCCACGGCTTTGCTGGCCAGGGTGCTGCTCACGGTAACCAGGCTGCTCACCGTCGTGTTGGTGGCATTGGCGCCTGCGCCACGCCAGGACGCGTGTTCAAGGGCAAGCGCATGGCAGGCCGCATGGGTAACGACCGGGTCACGACCCAGAACCTGAAGATCCAGAAGGTTGACGCTGACGCGAACCTGCTGCTCATCAAGGGCGCAGTTCCGGGTGCACGCGGCGGCCTGCTGGTTGTTAAGACTGCCACGAAGGGTGGTGCTCACGCATGACCAACCTCAAGCTAGACGTACACACCGCTGAAGGCGGCGTGAACGGTTCGGTTGAGCTTCCTGCTTCCGTGTTTGACGCGGAGGTGTCCATCGCCCTGATGCACCAGGTTGTTGTCGCACAGCGTGCAGCAGCTCGCCAGGGCACCCACAAGGTCAAGGGTCGCGGCGAGGTTCGCGGCGGTGGCCGCAAGCCGTGGCGCCAGAAGGGTACCGGTCGCGCCCGTCAGGGTTCGATTCGTGCTCCGCAGTGGACCGGCGGTGGCATTGTCCACGGTCCGGTGCCGCGCGACTACAGCCAGCGCACCCCGAAGAAGATGGTTGCAGCTGCTCTGCGCGGCGCACTCTCTGACCGTGCTCGCCACGACCGCATCCACGTTGTCGAGGAACTGGTCCCAGGCCAGACCCCGTCCACCAAGGCTGCTCGCACTTTCGTCGAGCGTTTGACCGAGCGCCGCAACGTGCTCGTCGTTCTGCCTCGCGAGGACATCAACTCGTGGAAGTCGGTTCGTAACCTGCCAGGTGTCCACATCCTGTCCCAGGATCAGCTGAACACCTACGACGTTCTGAAGGCCGATGACGTTATCTTCGCCGTCCAGGCACTGAATGACTTCATCGCTCGCACCGCCGGTAAGGAGGAGAAGTAATGGCTACCATCGCAGATCCCCGCGACATCATCGTTGCACCGGTAGTGTCTGAGAAGTCCTACGGACTGATGGAGCAGGGCGTGTACACGTTCCTGGTCCACACCGACGCTAACAAGACCCAGATCAAGATCGCGGTCCAGGAGATTTTCGGTGTCAAGGTCGCTTCCGTCAACACCCTCAACCGTGAGGGCAAGCGCAAGCGTTCCCGCACCGGCTACGGCAAGCGCAAGGACACCAAGCGCGCCTACGTGACTCTCGCGGCCGGCAGCGATCCCATCGACATCTTCGGCGGTTCGGCAGCCTAGCCGCTAGCCGACGAGGAAGTTAAGGAAGAGCAAAAGTATGGCTATTCGTAAGTACAAGCCGACTACGCCGGGTCGCCGCCAGAGCTCCGTCTCCGAGTTCAGCGAGGTTACTCGCTCGACTCCTGAGAAGTCTCTGCTGCGCCCGCTGTCGAAGACCGGTGGCCGTAACGTTCACGGTCACATCACCACTCGCCACAAGGGTGGCGGACACAAGCGCCAGTACCGTGTCATCGACTTCCGTCGTAATGACAAGGACGGCATTCCGGCAAAGGTCGCTCACATCGAGTACGACCCGAACCGTACCGCCAACATCGCACTGCTGCACTACGCAGACGGTGAGAAGCGCTACATCATCGCCCCGAAGAACCTGAAGCAGGGTGCCATCGTTGAGTCCGGCGCAAACGCCGACATCAAGGTTGGTAACAACCTGCCGCTGCGAAACATCCCGACCGGTTCCACCATTCACTGCGTGGAGCTCAAGCCGGGTGCTGGTGCACAGCTGGCACGTTCCGCTGGCGCTTCTATTCAGCTTCTGGGTAAGGAAGGCAAGTACGCAGTCCTGCGTATGCCGTCTTCCGAGATTCGTCGCGTCGACGCACGTTGCCGTGCAACCGTCGGTGAGGTCGGAAACCAGGATCAGATCAACATCCGCTGGGGCAAGGCCGGCCGTATGCGCTGGAAGGGCTGGCGACCGACTGTCCGCGGTGTTGTCATGAACCCGGTTGACCACCCGCACGGTGGTGGTGAGGGTAAGACCTCCGGTGGTCGCCACCCGGTGTCCCCGTGGGGCAAGAAGGAAGTTCGCACCCGTAAGCCGAACCGCCCGAGCGACCAGCTGATCGTTCGCCGCCGTCGTACCAACAAGAATAAGAAGCGCTAAGGAGGGAACTGAGAATGCCACGCAGCCTTAAGAAGGGCCCGTTCGTCGATGAGCACCTCCTCGCGAAGGTCGATGCACAGAACGAGAAGGGCACCAAGCAGGTCATCAAGACCTGGTCTCGCCGCTCCACGATTCTCCCCGATTTCATCGGCCACACCTTCGCCGTTCACGACGGTCGCAAGCACGTGCCGGTGTTCGTGGATGACTCTATGGTCGGCCACAAGTTGGGCGAATTCGCCCCGACCAAGACCTTCAAGGGTCACGTCAAGGATGATAAGAAGGGACGTCGATAAGCCATGAGCAACGACATTACTTCTGCACGCGCAACCGCGCGCTTCGTCCGCGTTACTCCGATGAAGGCACGTCGCGTCCTGGACACCGTTCGCGGTAAGTCCGTCGACGAGGCACTGAACATCCTGGAGTACGCTCCGCAGGGTGCTGCCGATCCGGTTGCCAAGGTTGTTGCGTCTGCAGCTGCAAACGCTGAGAACAACTTCGGCCTGGACCGTCGTACTCTGGTCATCTCCGAGGCTTACGCCAACGAGGGACCGACCATGAAGCGCTTCCGCCCGCGTGCGCAGGGCCGTGCTTTCCACGTCCGCAAGCACACCAGCCACATCACCGTGGTCGTCGAGAGCCAGAAGGAAGGTGACCGATAGTGGGACAGAAGATCCATCCACACGGTCTTCGCCTCGGTATTTCCAGCGACTGGAAGTCCCGCTGGTACGCCGACAAGCAGTACGCTGACTACCTGGCCGAGGACATCAAGATCCGCGATCTGCTGTCCACCGGTCTTGAGCGCGCCGGCATCTCCGATGTTGTCATCGAGCGCACCCGTGACCGCGTGCGTGTGGACATCCACACCGCTCGCCCGGGCATCGTCATCGGTCGCCGTGGCTCCGAGGCTGACCGCATCCGCGGCCAGCTCGAGAAGCTCACCGGCAAGCAGGTTCAGCTGAACATCCTCGAGGTCAAGAATATTGACGCGGATGCCAAGCTGGTCGCTCAGTCCATCGCTGAGCAGCTCGCCAACCGTGTCGCTTTCCGCCGTGCAATGCGCAAGGCTATTCAGTCTGCAATGCGCCAGCCGCACGTCAAGGGCATCAAGGTTGTCTGCTCCGGTCGTCTCGGCGGTGCCGAGATGGGCCGCACCGAGCGCTACCACGAGGGTCGCGTTCCGCTGCACACCCTGCGTGCGGAGATCGACTACGGCACCCACGAGGCTCACACCACCTTCGGCCGCATCGGCGTCAAGGTGTGGATCTACAAGGGTGACGTGATCGGTGGCCGTCGCGAGTCCGAGATCAACGCCGGCAACGACCGCCAGCGTCGCGGCAACGACCGCCCGCGTCGCGGTGGCAAGCGTCGTCAGCGTGCATCTGAGAAGAAGGAGGGCTAATTCATGCTCATCCCGAAGCGCGTTAAGTTCCGTCGCCAGCACCGCCCGACCCGTTCTGGTATGTCCAAGGGCGGCAACAAGGTGACCTTCGGTGACTACGGTCTCCAGGCTCTCGAGCCGGCCTACATCACCAACCGTCAGATTGAGGCAGCGCGTATTGCCATCAACCGCCACGTCAAGCGTGGTGGTAAGGTCTGGATCCAGATTTTCCCGGACCGTCCGCTGACCCAGAAGCCTCTGGGTGTTCGTATGGGTTCCGGTAAGGGCCCGGTCGAGAAGTGGATCGCAAACGTCAAGCCGGGTCGCATCATGTTCGAGATGTCTTACCCGGACGAGGCAGTTGCTGTCGAGGCACTGAAGCGCGCAGGCGCTAAGCTGCCGATTAAGACCCGAATCGTTCGGAAGGAGGATCAGTACTGATGTCGAACGGCATTCCCGCCCACGAGCTTCGCTCGCTGGATAACGATGACCTGGTTGCCAAGCTCAAGGAGTCTAAGGAGGAGCTGTTCAACCTCCGTTTCCAGAGCGCTACCGGTCAGCTGACCAACAACCGCCGTCTCCGCACTGTCCGCAAGGATATTGCTCGCATTTACACCGTTATGCGCGAGCGCGAGCTCGGCCTGTCTGCTGCACCAACCGATGGTGATGCAGCATGAGTGAGGAAAACATGAACACCACCGAGGCTGGCGCACGTAAGGTGCGCACCGGTTACGTCGTGTCCGACAAGATGCAGAAGACCATCGTTGTCGAGCTCGAGGACCGCAAGCAGCACGCCCTGTACGGCAAGATCATGCGCACGAACTCTAAGGTCAAGGCGCACGACGAGAACGAAGAGGCTGGCGTGGGCGACCGCGTCCGCATCGAAGAGTGCCGTCCGCTCTCCAAGGACAAGCACTACCGCCTGCTCGAGATCGTCGAGAAGGCTAAGTAAGACCCGATAGCTGAGCACTCAGCTAGGGCTTTACGACGAGAACCCCGCCGCGGGAAACACGCAAGTGTTTTCTGTGGCGGGGTTTTCTGTTTGTGCCTGATGCAGATGGCTTTCGGGAATCTGGTGCGCCTTCTTCGGAACTTTTCCACCGCGCAAGCCCTCTAATACGTGAACACCGGCTACAAGAGACTTGCTTCAATGCGATTGGAAGCGATATTTGGTCCGTCGGTGGTTGATTATCACGTTGACCAGGAGGCGCAGTGGAAAGCCAGTTACCGCTCAAGAACGATTTCATCGATTTGCTGCTCAAGCAAACCGCTGAGGATGAGGGACTGACCTTAGAAGAGTATATCTTTAGGCATATTCGGCAATATGAGGATCAAACCGGTGAAGAACTTCAAGCTCTGTTCGTAGCCGGGGAATTGGATAGTGAAGAACTAGAAGAGCTGTTATTGACCAGCCATTTGGCGACTCATGAAGTAAACGAGGTGACCGAACAGTACTACTACGAACTCCGAAAGGGGATGACTATCGGAGTTCTATCCGTTGTGTCTCTCGTGGTCGGCATAATCTTTGGGGTTATCGCCGTAGTGTGCGCTTACAACGACGCTTATGGGGCTAGTCTGACCTGCGGAGCAATTGGTGTGATTTTGGCTTGTGTGCGTCTTGGGACGATTATATGGGCGAGCACGGATTAGTTGCATTCTGTAAGGTAATGCAGCGTTATTAATGGAATGAGCCACCGAATCAAGTCAGGGTCGATGAGATTGCGTCTCTGATAGCATTGCTGAGGATTTGTGCTTCGTGAGGGGAGAAATTCGGTGACTGCTAACGTGACCAGGATTGATGATCGAGATCTCGAGTCCGCACTTCGCTCACATGATGTGGCGACCCTGTCGCGGCTTTTAGCTGATATTGAGCCGAAGGCCGCAGCCCGAAAGATGCGCCGCCTCAGCCATGAGGACCGTGCGCTGTTCTACCGCACACTGCCGAAAGATACTGCGGTTGAAACCTTCGATGAGCTGGACTCGGCTCTGCAGGCGCACCTGATTGAAAGCCTCCGAGATCCCGAAGTCACCGCAGTCTTTGCGGAGATGGAACCGGACGACCGAGCTGAGTTGCTCGATGAGCTACCAGCCTCGGTTGCTTCAAAGCTGCTGGCAGATCTGCCGGATGACGAGCGCGAACTCACCAACATTGTCCTCGGCTACCCCGACGGGTCCATTGGCCGTCGTATGAGCCCGGAGCTGGTATCGCTTCACGACGACATGACGGTGGGGAAAGCCCTCGACACCGTCTACAAGCATCTGGATGATGCGGAATCTATCTACACCTTGCCGGTGTCGAACCGGAATCGCCGACTGGTGGGCGTGGTAAGTCTTCGTGATTTGATGCGCGCCGACCGTGATATCCATGTGTCGGCAATTTTGAGGAAGGCTGACTACGCAGAGGCCACCGAGTCCGAAGAGAAGGTGGCTCGCATGTGCGCCGATCGTAAGCGCTTAGCTCTACCGATTGTCGATAGCGAGCATCGTGTTATCGGTCTGCTCACGGTGGACGACGCACTCCGGATTCTGGAGGAAGCAGACTCCGAGGACCAAGCTCGTATTTCCGGTTCTGAGCCACTGCGCTTGCCGTACCTTGCTACGCCAATCTTTGAGATTGTTCGCTCTCGTGTGGTCTGGTTGCTCGTGCTGGCAATCGGTGCGACATTGACCGTGCAAGTCCTGGAAACCTTCGAAGAGACTCTGTCTCAGATGGTCGTTCTCTCAGTGTTCGTACCGCTGCTGATTGGTACAGGTGGCAATACCGGTAACCAGGCTGCAACTACGATTACGCGTGCGTTGGCGCTGGGGGATGTCCAACCGCGAGATATATTCAAGGTCATTCTCCGAGAGGTGAGGGTCGGTGCGTTCCTCGGCCTGTTGCTTGGTTCTCTAGGCCTACTATTGGCTGGATTGTTCTATGGTTGGGACATCGGCCTCGTTATCGGCCTGACGCTGCTGGGTATTTGTACCCTCGCGGCAACCGTCGGTGGCATCATGCCGCTGATTGGTAAGAAGTTCGGCATTGACCCAGCCGTCTTCGCTAACCCGTTTATTACGACGCTTGTTGATGCCTCCGGCCTGATCATCTACTTCCTGATCGCTAAGTCGGTACTGGGGATCTAGGCATTCACTTGATTCTTGCGGGGGGGGGGCTTTCTGGAGAGACAACCAGTTAAGGCTTAATTCCTAATTGGGCAAAGTCGGGAACATTTCTGTGCTCGTCCTCCTCTAATACATGAACCCCATGTGTTTTTGTGTGCGGCAAAGATTGCCGTGACTTGAAGAGGAGGCCTTCCCAAATGAGCGGGATTGATTTATACGCAGTTTTTGCGATGGATCCCAGCCAGCCCGGAGCTGTTGTAGCTAACAAAATTCAACAGCAGATTAACAGTACCAACCCTCAAAGTTGGGATGCCGAAAAGAAAGAACTTGCAGATTATGCAGTTGCAATCTTCGGAGATGAGAACAAAAAGCAGCGCTATGACCAGGCATTGCAGAGTCCCTTTTCGCCGCCGGAAGTAACGACGGATTTCTTAGCGGATTTGGCGGCAACGAGAGACTCCCAGGGGCTAACTGCTTTAGGACAGGGAGGTGTTGATGCTCCGCGTGGGCACAGTGCTGTCGGTAACATGACTGCGACCGTGCCTTCGGAGTCCCACAACAGCGTGATTACGCGGACAGTCACCACGACGTTTGCACCGGTGCAACCACTAGCGCCGGAAGCAACGCTTAAAGACGTGTGGGTACGTACACCAAAGACTATTCAGGCCGCTATCGTGACGTTGGCTGGATTAGCAGTTTTCTTGATCGGTGAGGGAGTCTTTACCTTTGTTCAAAGTCTCGAGTATTCTGAATCGCCCTGGCTCGGGTTCATGTACCTGGTAACAAATTCGTTTTCTCTGGTAGCAATTCTGGGAACAATTGCTCTGACCTTGGTGAGTGGATTCACAGTCGCTGGAATGTATCGTCGACTTAAAGTTTCCCTTTTGATGGCAGCAGCACTGGTACCCGGTCTTAATCTGATTAACGACATCGTGCACTTTGTCAGAAACGAATTTACCTGGGTTGGTGGCTACTTCGAACTCAATTACTGGTGGGAACTCACTTGCTATCTGGTTTTGTCAATCCTCGCTCTGATCCTATGCCTGCTTCCACAGTCGCTGGCGTGGTATCGCGGCATGACGCTGGTTAAGACAACATCTCAGGGCTCCTAGCCTGAAACAATCCCGCCTTTGGTTAAAGGCGGGATTCGTCGTTTCTCCGCCCCTTTTAGCATCGCCAACGTGCAGCGACAACGCATGTGGGCCAGTTTCATCCTTTTTGCGTCTGGCTTTGAAATCCAGAGCAGAAAAAGTTTTTAGCGTTCGTCAGGAACATTTTGACCCGCGGCGTCCTCTAAGGAGTGAAAGTCGCAAGGAATTGAGGAATCAACAAGGGCAAGGATTGTTTCCAAGTTCACTTCTCTTGTCTTCTTCCGCGACTTAGATCCTTACGTCACCCCCTCCCAAGGAAAGAGAACCTCTAATGAATCAGCAGAATCCCAATAACCCGGTTCGCCGCACCGTTCAGCCACGCAGAGCCGGAGGCCAGGCAGGAGTTTCCGGTGGCCAGCCACAGGCCAACACACAGTTTGGTTTCGGGGCTCCTCAACAGCAGCAACCTCAGCTGTCGCAGCAGCAGCCCCTGTACGGCCAGGAAAACCCGTACATTATGCCCACACAGCCTGTCGCTGATCAGCAGCCGTACCAGTCCGTATCCGCTACTGGTCAACTATCTGAACAGCCCCATCATTTTCAGCAGTCGGTGGCACAGCCGGGCATGGCGCAGGTTGCTCCAGTAACACTGCACGAACAGCAGTGGGCAGATCCGACTTATACAAATGCCTCCCTGGGACAAAGGGCTGGTGCCTACCTCATCGATGCGCTAATCATCAGTCTTATTCAGTTCGTGATTTACGTGATTTTTGTAGGCGGAGGCAGTGCCGCGGGCAGTGATGAGGCAGTAATTGGAGGCATGATTATTAGTGCAATTCTTATGTTCATCCTTGGCTTCGCCTACAAAGTTTGTCTAGAGGGCGCCATGGGGCAGACTCTCGGAAAGAAAATCCTTGGCCTACGTTTGATTACTACGGATGGTCGACCAATGGGATTTGGCCACGCGGTAAAGCGCAACATCAACCTTTTCTATTCTTTGGTGCCATTTATCGGAAGCTTTGCAGCGGGCATTGCGTACGTTGTGCGCTTCTTCTCCGTGATGAATTCGCCGTACAACCAGGGGTACCACGACCGCTGGGGAAATACTCGCCTGATTAAGGAGCACTAAAGAGAACCTGCAGCCATATTCGTAACTATTTCGAGTTCTCCTATGATGTCTTTTGTTGCGCCGACCTCAGCAGAGTTGGCCCAGAAAATTAGTGACGGTGTCACGCGTAATTATCAATCGCAGGTGTCTAAATTCGAGGCTGAGATCAACAAAGCGAAAACTCAGGTCTCGAATTATCAATCTCATATCGGAGCTCTCTGCGATCAGCGTGATGAAGTTTCTTCGGAGCTGCAGGGGTTCCATGATGAATTGGATGCTGTTGCTTCTAAGCGCGCCTCCTACTCCGGTCGGCTAGCAGCAGCACGTCGTCAAGCTGAAGATGCGCGGGACCGGGTATCGTCTGCGCGATTGGCCAAGCAGCAAGCCGAATACGAGTTTCACCAGGCTGAAAACCGACTGCACTCTTTGCAAAAGCCGGTTGATGATGGTCGATTCAAATTGGAGATGCAGCGCTGGGAAAGCCGGATTGATGATATCGACGGGCAGATTCAAGATGCGACGCGAAAGCTTAAAGACGCGCAGCAGTATTCCGAGGACCTCGATCGGCAGATTCGTGACTATGACGGCAATGACTACTTTGAGCGACAGCGGTTAGCTGATGCTCACCGGCAATCGGTAGAAGATGAATATCGTCATCAGCAGCGAATCGACAGCCTTGAAGATTCCAAACTGCAGTTTCCCAAACCGATTGATGATGGTCGCTTTGACCGTGAAACAGCGCAATACAATGCTGATAAAGATCAATGCGAAAGAGCACGCAAGCAAGCGAAAGCGCTGCTTTCCGACGCTGAGAGTGCTTTACAGTCAGCTGAGTCTGACTTTCGTCTTGCCAACAGCGATGTAGATGAGTTGCTGGCAGAACCAGCGCAGTTGGATGCAGAAGAGGCGCGTTTACCAGACCTTATTGATGGAAAGGAATACGAGCTCAGCGAGGTTAACTCTGACATCACAAGCGCACAGCAACAGTTGAGCGCTTGGAACCAGACGCTTCAACAGGCGACAGCGAAAAAGGCTCAGATTGAGTCTGCTCGCGATTCGGAGGCTAGGGCAAAAGCAAAGGCTTTCAAGCAATCTAGGCATGGCCAAGTTGTAAGTTCCTGGCGCCGCATTACAGATAATTATGCGCAGAATAGGCAAGTTTGGGAGAAGTGCGTCAGCAATGTGGCGCAAGCCGAGGACAAAAAATGGGAAAATTTAGCGTTACCCGAATATGTAAAAGCGCACAATGACCTCAAGGCTCAGAAAACGACTAATGAGAGTTTTCGCGCGCGTGCGCACGGCGACGTGCAGTCTCAGCAGCGTCGAATCGCCGATATTGTCGGCACACACCTAGCAGGCGACCGGAGTAACCACTGGGCGCTGTATTCGCCAGACACTGGTCGGCATACCGTGTTCGATCAGGCGCAATCGCAAGCTGACATTGAGAACTACATCGCAGGTTTCGGGTCGAATCCCTCTTGGGGAAACGTTCAACTAGTTTCCGTTCGTACCAAACCCTTCACGACCTTTTGGATTCTGCTTGCAATCACGGTGTTGAGTGTTCTCACCCGACTGCTTGTAGGTGATGTGCTCGGCCTTACGACGATGACAGTGTGGATCTGCGGCCTGGCTGCATTTGGAAACCTAATTTACCGAGGAATCACAAAATCTCAGGGAAAAAATGTGGAATGGGTTGGTGAGCAAAAGGACTGGTCTGTTATTGCAGCGGAGCTGCATAGAGCAATTAGTTCAGCTAACCAGTTTGACCAACGAGCGGTTCAGATTACCGCGAAATCCCGGCAGGTCATTCAAAGTAATAAACAAGCTGTGGCTCGTAAACGAGCACAGATTACGGTTGCAGATGTTGAACCGCATGTTCACCGTGCAGTACCGCAGTTTTGTGTCTTTCCGCGCAGGGACAGCGATGCGATAGCGAATTATTGCCGTCAGGTGGTCAAAGATTTCGTTGCTCAGGGAAATTCGAATGCTCAGCTAAACCTGCAGACCTCGAAGTATCCGCTTCCGCCGAAGGTGAACTACTCCGGCAACGATAATTACGTGCAAGCCGCGATTAGCCAGTACGACTCACAAAAAATACGGTAAAGGAGACCAAGACGATGGATCCAATGAAATCTCAACCGCCTCGGCGAAAAGGTTCTTCCGAAGGCGGTGGCTTTAATTCCAACAACGGCGGCAATCCTGTGCGTCGGACACAGAAGCCCCGTCGTCAGCAGAGTGCCATGAATGAGCCGATAGGCTCAGAGACCCCACGCGAATCAGGAACGGAATCCTCTCCACAGACAGGTCAAGTGCCGGCATGGGGGGAAATTCTCGATTCTGAGAACTCAACGCAAGACTTTGGTTCTTCGTTTGAGGAAACGACGCAATTTCCTCCTGGGAACTCAGCGAGTTTTGACGATGCGCCGAGGGAGCGGTATGACGCTAGCCCAAATATTCCTAATGCGCCAAAGAAGAGTTCTTCGACGTCAGCCGTCATTTTAAGCATTGTGGCCGTGCTGGTGCTTTTCGGTGTCATCGTTGGCGGTTGGGCCGCCTGGAACAGCAAGCAAGAAGACAATCGGGCTGAAGAAACTACGGCTTCGGCTTCCGCCGAGCCCAGTTCCACCTCAACGCGGACTAGCGATTACTACACGCCTACGTCGACCTATACGACAACAGAAACCAGTACAACTGTTGAAAGCACTACGGCAACTGAGGAATCGGTTGATTCGGGTTACAGCTCAGAGCCGAATTACACTGAACCCGAAGAACAGTTCCCGTCTCCTCCGTATTCACCGCCGTCGAACTACACCTGGATCCTCAACGGCCCATATGGAACCGGTACGTCGTCGAACTGCATCCAGATTGCAGACAGTGAATACCAAAGTGGTGGCTCGGATGACTACACGGAGTGCTTTGAGATGAGCGATGGCTGGTACTACTACTCCCTGCGCGGTGCCGGTTAATTGGTACCAGTTGCCCAATGTGTGAGTCGCAGGATGGTCGCGTGGAGCATGCCTTGGGATGCTAATATGCGACTAGTCCGACCAAAATAAGGAGTAGCTTTCGTGAGCGCTACTGATGGAGCAGATAGTCCCAAACCCTGGGATAATGAGGCCGTCGAGCCTGTGCTGCCAGATTTGCTGGGAGACACGCAAAACGTGCTTTCTGACGACGTTTTTGAACAAATCCTGGCTGCTGCCATGGAACCTGACTCCAACTTGGCGGATGAGTCCCTGATCCCAGCCGATGATGATCCTGAGTTGACCGAAGATGGTCATTTCGTCAACCCCGAAGAGGCTGAGCTGTTTCTTGATGCTGCAGCGGATGCTGAGGACGATGACGAAGAAGAAGCCGAGATGGAAGTCGAAGATGACGACGATGATCATCGTGATGCCTCCGACGACGGTGGCGACGACGACCATGACTTCGACTTTGATGACCTGTACTCCGGTGATGACAACTCGGACGATGATTTCGGCGGGGTGCTGTCATAATGGAAACAAAGGTTTTGGAACGGGAACTGGTTCAGCGTGCCCAGAATGGCGATCAAGCAGCTTTCGCTGAGCTCATCAGGCTGTACAAAGACAGCGTTTTTAGCGTCTGCTTGCGTATGTGCAGCAACTACCACGACGCTGAAGATGCTTTTAGCATCGCTGTAGCATCGGCATATAAATATTTGGACAGGTTTCGGGGCAGTTCCTCTTTCAAAACTTGGTTCACCAAAATCGCGCTCAATGCCTGCAAGAAACAAGGCCAAAAGATTCAGAAGCGCACAGAGATGGTGCAGCTCGATTCAGAAGCGGGTGCGAATATGCGTTCTACTGGAAGCGATATCGATACCCGGGTTGCAGTAGTTGACCAAGTTCAAACTGCGTTGGATCAACTGAAGCCAAACTTCCGTGAGGTCTTGATTCTCCGTGAATTGGCTGGCTATACCTATGAGGAAATCGCGGCCAAACAGCGTATTCCGCTTGCAACCGTTAAGAGCCGATTGAATAGAGCACGAAAGCAGATGCTCGAGCTGCTCAAGGAAGAGTAAGGCAGTTTTTATGGCACCGACGACTGCTGATGCAAGTTCTAGTGCAAGTGTCGGTATCAGTGAGGATGCCGCTTTAATTCGCAAAGTGGTTGAGTACTTTGATGCCGTCGACAAGCGAGAAGAAGCCAGACTCCTCGAAACTCCGCTACAAGGTAACCGAGAAGCCACGGTAGTCGCTGTTATCGGCGAAGTCGGATGCGGTAAGACGATGCTGGTGGATGCGCTTTCTGGAAATACGCCAACCGTTCTTTCCGAAAGCGAAAAAGATTTTAGTTTTGGGTTCTTTGAAGGTGAGAATTCCAGTCAGGATAGCGCCGCGCTAGGGGAGGGGACAATCCGCAGCGGCGAGTCGTTGGCAGATAACAGCTTTATTGACTGCCCTGGTTTTAATGGTGCGGACTCGGAGATTTCAAAAGCTGCGATTGCCCTTACCCGTAACGCCGGTGTCGTGGTGTTTGTGCTGGAGGCAACGACTACGATTACCGAACCAGAACTTGTCACGCTGAGAGAAATCGCGGCTTGCACACCAGGACTTGTGGTGGCGATAACCAAAAAAGATAAAAATCTGTTGGGCTGGCGAGAGGTCGAAAAAGTTACCCGTCAGCAGATTCAGCAGCACCTGGGAGAACTGGTTTCCGAGGTGCCTGTAATTAGCGTATCTTCGCTGCGATATCTTTCTGCTCTCAGTGGCAATCCTTTTCTTCTCGACGAGGTTGTAACCGAAGCGGGGATTCCTCGGTTACAAGAGGCGATTGTTCAGGCCCGTGGACGGCTGCAGAATAATGCGTATACCCCAATTATGCGGCAAGCATTGGTCCTGCTTAACAGCGAATATGTCGAACTGGAGAAGGAGATTTCGGCAGATAGCACAGCAATGCTAAACAGCCTGGAAAAGAAAAAGTCGGAGCTAGAACACCTGACCTCCGACCGCCGTCGAGGACAACAGATTCTTACATCAGGGTTGTCTCAGGCTAGAAGTGAAGCCGTAAGCATGGCTGAGACTCGTTTGGTAGAGATCCGAGAGAAGTGGCACGCTTACTTCGCAGCAACTCCGCCACGTTATATTCGAGCCCACCGGGATGCGATTTTCTTTCAAATCGAATCGGAGCTGACCGAATTATTCGAGGACTCCATCCGCTACTTCATGGCTCGGTCGCGCGAGGCCTATGTAGGCGTTACAGATGGAGTCGCTGATTGGCACAGCGTAATCGATGCACTCAACGAAGTTGCCGTGAGCATTTCCGTCTCCAACAAACCGGAAAGCGAGCAGCCGGTAACCAAAGTCGTGGACCCATCGCTGGTGTCGCTGACTATCGCTGGTGGCTTCGGACTCACTCACGTTTTAGGTTTTGTACCGGGGCTCGGTGCAGCAATTGTTGGCAGTGGCGGTACGGCATTGCCATTCGTTGCAATGGCTGGTCTGTGGCTGGGGGTGAACGTTTATCATCGATCGTCTAAAACTGGGCGCGTCGAACTAGCAAAATGGCTAGATCAAGTAATTTTGCAGGTGCGCAGACAGCTCAATCAAGGAATAGAGACGGTTTACAATGAGTTGCGTCCGCTCCTAATCAACCAGTTCAACGACAACCTTGAGCTGCGAATTCGGCGTACTAAGCAACAGATTCAGCAGACGAAACAGGACTGTCAGTCGGCGCTTGGAGATAGGCAAGTCGCTCGGCAGGAAGCAAAGAAGAAGTCCGCTTATGTTGCCAGGCTTCGTGGTGATTTACTGAGTCGGGTGGATGCCAATGCAGAGTAATGCATATGTCGATTCTGCAGCTAAACAGTTGATTGCCGCCGTCGATTCTATGCTTCGTGAGCTGATTGATCGCGCTGGTGAATATGGCGATGAGCAGCAGAGAATTACCACTGTTGCCAATGAGTGTCGTCAGCTAATGCAGACTCCGCCAACGATTCTGGTGAGTGGACGAATGAAGGCTGGAAAATCGACACTCATTAATGCTTTAGTGCGCCAGAAAATTGCCGAAACTGCAATCCTCGAGTGTACGAATGCCGTTACCGTGTACACCAAGGGTGCGCCAGAGCGAATCGAGAATGTTCCGTTAGCCAGTCGAGGCGCCCTCCATAGTGCGCAGAGTGCCCAAAGTGTGGCCGATTTGGATGGGCGCGTGAAAGTTCACTATCTCCCATCACAGGCATTGTCGCAGCTAAACTTCGTCGATACGCCCGGTCTTGGAACGGTTGATGCGGAAAATCATCAAATTGTCGATGGACTGCGCGAGTTGACCCGGGTGCCGTGGAACCAACATGGCACCGCCATTGATGGGTTGATCTATGTGTTCGATTCCACCTTGCGTGACGACGAGATTGCGCATATCCGCTCCCTAGGTTTTACCACTCTGTCATCGGTGGGAGTGCTTTCGCGCGCAGATGATTTCGGTGCAGGCGCCTTTGGGCCAAGTGATCCAATCGAAGCAGCTAGGAACAGAGCCACTGAACTGTCGAACGACTACTCTCGCTATTTTTCTTCGGTATTAGCAGTTTCCGGTCTGATGGCGGAAAGCGCGGAGACAGGTGCAATCACCGAGCCGCTGGCTCGAGTACTCAGCAGCCTTGACACGGTGGCTCGTGACACATTGATGCATGAGTTAGAGACTGAATTTCCCAATTGTGTGAGTGCTAGCACCCGCAATAACCTGCTAGAAGTGCTGGGTTCCTATGGAGTTCTAGAGGGACGAAAGAGCGCCGGCGGTGGAGCTGTACAGCTGCAGAGCTTCTTACGTCAAGCCTCGGGAATCGACGCCTTGGCAACCCAACTGGGCGAAAGTATTACTTTTGCAACCACACTGAGCCGCTGTAGCTATGTGCAGGAAAAACTAAAAGACCTGGCATTTTCTTGTGATGCCGCCGAGGTACTCGACTATTGGGAAGAGCATTTGACTGCGCAGCAACGGCTAGCGGTAACCATTTACCACTTGCTGACTCAGAGCCCCGGTAGTCGCGTATCTACGGAAGGAGTATCTCTGGCGGAAGAGACACTCCAGATGGGAGCAGTGGAGGATGCTTCACGTGCTGCCGAGATACATGCCCTGGCCAGCAGGAAGCTTCTGGGGTTGGTTTCGCCTTTGGAGGAAAAGCTCCTAGGAGCCGTGTGCTCATTCACTGAGCTCATTGCTCCGTAGAATCTCTTCGGCGGATGCTCGTACTTGAGTAATCTTTTCAGCGATGACGTCTTCTGGAAGTCCAAAAAGGATGGACAGTTCAGAGTTGCTCAGAGGGGAATACTGCTCCAGCGCTAGCAGAGTTAGATCTTCAGGTTCCATGTAGGCACGCAGGGCATTCACTCGACACAGAGAATCGTGGCCGCTCGGCGAAAAACGACCTTGAGTTCTTGCTTCTTTCGCAGTAAGAACTCCTAAACCCGTCTGTGCAAGTGCAAAGTAGATCTCACGGCGCAGTAGGGCATCGTAGGAGACCTCCGCTGTCTCGGCTAACGTGGAGACAGATTTCCACGCATTTCCGAGACCGTGAGTGAGAATAGTTCTGGCAAGATGACGGCTGCCGCCGAACACAAGCGCAATTGACCACAGGTTATCTTTTTCGGCTAGGGCACTTCTTTGGAACCGTCTCGCGACAAGTTGTCTGTTGAATTCATAGCGGGCAGTCATTTCGAGTCCTCAGCGAAGTTGTTTTCTGATGAGTGACCTAAATCAGCTGCGAGAGTTGCAGAATTGAGGCGACCTTCACCAGGAATTTGTGGCAGGCAACCGGACTGATCCACGACATCCGTTCCAAAAATTGTCAGCATAATGTCATCAACGAGGTTTTCAGAGTCTGCTTCACCATCAATTTCCGCCATTAGCGATGCGATAGCTGTGTTCTCTTTTTCAGTGCTCATGTTCTACTCCTTCCCTTTTTCTGGAGAAACTAAGCGCGAGAATTCTGAGACATGGTGTTCAAATGATGAGTTTGTTCCAAAGGCTCTCGATAGGGCGATATTCAGTACTTCTTCTGTGCAAGGAGTTACTGGGAGTACTTCCACTTCCGCGTCCCACGCCACATCCGCCATTGACAGCGGGAAGCGATGTTCTGTTTCGCGCCTGAGACCGACCAGCTCAAGGTATTTCAATGACCTCATTGTGAACTGTCCTTAGACTCGTCCATGCGAACCAAGAGCCAGCAGAGGTTCGTGATAAACACGATGAGCATGAAGGCGCCGGAGCCCGGATGACCCCCGACAAAGTTCAAAAGACACATTAGACCTGCCAAAATGGTCCAGGTGATTGGCCAGCCAAGACCCTTCTTTTCTGTCGAGTTGGCGTCGCCATTAGCAGGTTGGGTGGCAGTAGCAGGAGTGGCATTTGTTGGTGCCGGAGCCGTGGTTTGTGCGGTTGCTGGAGTATTACTAACCGCGTTAGTCGAGACAGCCGACGGCACAGGCCCTCCCTGTTTACGTCGTGAAATAGTCTTCGTAGCTGTAGAAGTGCCCGCCGAGTTCTTTGTCGACGCAGCGTGTGTTTTGGTGGACGCGACTTCTGCTACCTCGGTGGATGCTTTGCTCTTCCCTTGGCTAATCGCACCGAGCCAATCACGCGGAGTAGGCCTGTCTGAGCTGGAAGCGGTGAGCGCGCGCCGAGTGAGGGAGCGAACGGAGCTCACGGTTCCCGCAGGTAGGTCATTCGGGTTGCGAGTGGACTGATCGGAAGCCAGCAGACGCAGTGCAAGCAGGCCAAACTTGTATGCATCGCTTTCTTTTGTCTGCGGTTTTTCTCCATTTGGCACGTCCCAGCCCGGTGTCTGCACATCGGGTCCCTCAGATGGGCCGATACTCATGGAGTCGCAGTCCAGTAAGTACACATGCGGACCGGGAGCGTTGTGGCAGAAGAGCAGATTCTTAACCGAAATGTCTCCGACACGAACCTCAGCGCCATGAAGAACGCGAAGCAGGTTCGCAAAATCTTCCAGAAATTCGTAGCGCTGACGTTCGCTTACCTTCAGCCCGATGCTCTGCTCAAATTCAGGGCCATTCAGCAGATACTGCAATTCCGCTGCGCGTTTTGTGGTGCTTGTCGACGTTGGAGAAAGAAGCTGGAAGAAACGATCCGGAATTAACGGCATGATTATGCCGACGGTCTTTCCGTCATCACGCACTAAATGAGTTGGCCATGCCGCTTGATTGAGCAGCCACTCTTTGCGATCTGGGGCGACCTCTCCGAGTTTGTTAATGAACTTGACCAGTTTCTCCAGATGGGCCTCGTTGACCTTGTCAGGTGACTTGTACTTTTTAAAAGCACAGGGACGAGATGAGAATCGCGTAGAACCGAGCTTGTAGACGACTCCTTCGCCACCAGATCCAAGTTTTTCTAGGTCGGAAGGCAGTTCACTCAGTTCAACTACAGGAGTAGTAGTCGCTTCGGGTGCACTCATTAAAAGGGTTCCTTTGAAAAGTGTGGTGTAACAATCTGAATGAGGCTAGAGACGGCTAACTGTCTGGAACTCCGATGTGAGCTGGCCAAATCGCAACCAGGGTGCGGTCGTCGTCAAAGCCGGCCTTGGAGAAGTCCACTAGGTGACAAAATTCAGTAATCGATGGCACACGCTTGTAAAGGCGTTTGACAAAGAGGTCAGACAACGGGCCGCCACCGCCGCCGAGGGGGTCACCAATGCCGTCGGTGCCGAAGAGCACCGTTTCGTCACCAGTGGTTTCGAAATAGACGGCATCCAAGTTTTCTGGCACTAGTGGCAGTGGGTTCACGGCTGATGAGCTAATTGCAGAATCGCTTTCTTCCTTGCCGCCTTCAATCAACTCCACACCATTAGCGGTGACTGTCCACGAACCGGAGTCGCCGATTGACAGGACATGCCCGCGGAGCCCGTTGTCACACTTGGAAATAGCAGCGCAGACCAGTGTGGAAGCGAAGTCCATTGGGTCTTCGCCAGCTTCTTTTGCAGCAGTCTGAATGCTGTAGGAAGCTCCCTTCGCCAGCGAAATCCATTCCTGTTGGCTCAGGTTGTCCTTGTACATCTTCTTCAGCCATCCGATGGCGTAGCGCGCTGCGATTGCAGAGCCTCGGTGGCTTTGTGGGGCAGCTGAAACTCCATCGGCGACTGCTACGAAGAGGGTGTTGCCATCGTCGGAAAGCAGAGTATGCACGGAGTCCTGGCGAGGTGCGCCGTTGTATCGATGCATGCGTCCGCGCAAGCTGACAGAGCGCATCGCAAACTGCTTAGAGCGCCAGCCATCGATGACGGTGTCGGGGACTTGGCGGCCAGTACCGAATTTTGTGTCAACGATGATGGGATCGACTTCGGCGCCGGCATCACCGACAACCAGCGGCGCGAGACCATCGTCATGCGAAGTGGCGGTGATTTCCGTGCTGAAGGCGCGGTTTGTTGCCGATGTGGGCTTTGGCTTGGGGCTGGGTGTTGGATTGGAGGCGTTAGCCGGAGCTCCGGAGTTTTCGGCTGCCGATTGAGGTAGCCGGGAGGAACTAGCAGGGCCAGCGTGGTAATCCGAGTAACCGCGTTCCGGCATGATGCGCGTGTCGAGGCCGGGAGTTTCGTAATTGTGGGGGACACCAGTGTGGAAGTCTCGGCGCGGAGAACTGGGATTCGAATAGGGCGCGGCAGTGGAAGGTCGGCTGTCGAGGCGACGCGAGGAGGGGTAGTCCCTGCTCTGACCGGTATTCAAGTCTTCGACCGCACGCGGATCGTTAAAGGGATGGAGTAAATCTCTCGGACGGACGCGAACGAGTTCTCCGAGGACACGTGAGGCCAGGCTCTTCTGAGGTGGATTGTGAAGGTAACGCTCGTGCTGGGAGTAGTTTGTCATCGCAGTTTTCCTTACAGCTCGTCCATGTCGATCTTGACGAAGTCATCGGGAATATCAGTAATGATTTCCGGTGAACCATTGGCGACGGAAGTGCCAGAGCTGATGACGGACTGAGTAAGCGAAGACATGAACTCAGACAACATGGCACCGGTGTCTGCGCCCTGCGCTGCCTGGAATGCCCAGCCGTTCTTGCTGGCCATTTGTCCGATAATCTGCGCATCCGATTCACCGATACCGAATGCCAAGATATTTGGGTGGTGTGGTGCGTTCTGAAGGTCGCTCAGCGCTTCCTGCCAGAGATCATCGGACATGGGGTAGCCGTCGGTAAGCAGGAAGACTGCGGGACGGTTGACGCGGTAACCTTCGGCCTTGAGCTGCGCTACGTCGTCTGGGATTTGGGCGTTGAGCAGGTCAAACGCAGTAGAGAAATATGTTGCGTACCGTGCGGAAAGCGTTGGCATCTGCTCAACATGGCGCAAGTCAGCGTTGCTGAGGTACAGGCGTGCCTCGTTGTCGAAGCCAATCACAGAGAAACGAACATTTGCGGCAGCAAAAGGCGCCATTCGAATCTCGTTAAGCAGGGATTGGAGGCCGGAGTTGAGCTCAGCGATGTCCGGCCCCATTGAGCCAGATTCGTCAGCGACGAAATAAATCGGCAGGATATTTCCGCGGGGTTCCATGTTCATTCCGGTAGTCATGAGAAGTCCTTTTTCGAGGTGGAGCGAGTGGCGAATAAGTAGTAGGGGGGGGAATTGGGAAGAGAGAAAGCTACGCTTTTACTCCGGGGGTTACTCGGAGTTTGAATTGGGCTTTAGCTTGCTCTTTGCAGACTGCGACGATTGCGATTCAGACTCTGACGTCGAAGTTTTCGGCTGGCTTTGCTCTTGGTTAGTTTCCGAACCTTGGGTGTAAGAGGAGTCTTGCTCGTAGGAGCTGCCATTTACGTCATTGCTTGATGGCTGTTCGTTCACGCCATAGCCCGTTTCGTCCGAATTCGATGAGGGCTCGTCTGTCGATTCAGAATCATCTTCCGATGGAGTCTCGCTTTGCTCTGAGGAAGTTGGAGTGGACGAAGTCTGGGATGGCGTAGTGGGGTTCTGATCTTCATCGGCTGAGCCTGATAGTGAAGAAAAGATGTTGATGAGCAGCACCAACACGATCACGATGCCAATAAGCCATGCAATAAATACGGCAATGGTGCGAGCTCGCGGGTCTTGCGTTGGGCCTCGGCCACGCGGGGGCGTGAGGTTCGGGGACGTGCGAACCATGCGGTTCCCTCCTGGAAATAAGGTCGGCGTTTCAATGTGTCTGACCTATAGAGGAGGGAGGAGGCAAAAAAAGTTCCCGGCTTCGTCAAAAAATTTCAGTTTAGAAAGATTTCGGGCCATGAGGATAGGCTTGCGAAGCTAAACATATGAGTGGTGTGCGCCGACGGAGCCAATGGAAGGCTGTGGGCGGCGCATAGAGCTTAAAAAGACGACTGGAAACCGTCATTCGACGCCAGATTTAATCAGCGCGGGAGTAAAACTAGTTTTCTCATTCTAGTCATTGAAGGCAATGCGGTCGATATTTCGTGCAAGCTGCGAAAGTGTAGGTAGTGCATCCGGGTAGAGTGGCCCATGTATTGGGGCAGATAGGATGAGGCAGTTTCCTTCGTCTGCTTTTGTTCTCTTTTCAAGTTTTTTGGATTTTGAATCGCAGCGGTAAAGGTTGATTGATGGATATTTAGAATGTTCGAACGTCAGACGAGAGTCTCCTTCAGAAAGTGGCTGGCTTTCGCCAGGGATATAAGAGAAGAACTCCCAATTTGGAAGATGCTCATATTTTAGATCGGTGGCACCGACAAGGTTGGATGAGGGGAGATTAAAATCGCTGTCGGGACTTGTTGTAATTAAACTAATTGGAATTGCGTCGTGTAGATCTGGAGGGAGAAAACTATTCTTGAGGATTTCTCCAGATTCGAACTTTAGCCAACAAGTGACGCTCTTCTTATCAGATTCGACGCGGTAAAGTGGAGTGTCTGTGGGTAAAGATAGTGGTTTCAGAACATCAATGGGAATACGTTCAAAGTTACCGACTAAGCCAATTTCTTCCTGCTGGACAATTGAGGTACTAAGAATATATGAACGGCAGTCGAGTGTATTTCTGTTACGAAATGTCGGTTGAGGAGTAGTAAGGGTATTTGTGAGAGCAGGTGCTTTGTTATTAAGATACTTCTTCTCTGCTTCTATAGACACGCCTAATGGGTGTGCGATTGCGTTAACAAAGTTCTTCAGGAACTTTATTGAAGTTTGTTCCTGGATAGGGGATACGTCTTCTTGGGGGAATCGTATGATGGCAGTCAAGCATCCCATTTGAGGATCTATAAGGCGGGCGGCGAACACCATTGACAACGGGTCGCTGATAGCCTGCTTAAATATTTGCCATTCTTGCCCGGGTAGAGGGGAAAATTCGTCCAGAATTGTTTTATCAGTTGACCGGATATTCGGGTCGTGTGGTGGGCATGAACGTAATGTGCTGATGCTAAATGAGCGGTAATCTAAAGGTAACTTAAGGGACCTAAGTGAGTTTCTGTCGATGGTAGCATCTTCTCGTTTGCTGTGATCCAGTCCGGCGATATCTCCGGTTGAAATATGAGATACAAAGCAATCGGAGTTACCGTCAGGGCCTCTGGTCGGTTTAAAAGCGTCTACCGACGATTCGTGAGAGATTATTCCAGGAATATTCTGCATAATCCGCAAGGGTACGGAATCACGTAAAGTGGAGCAATCGAATTTTCCGTTCCGGACGAGAAAAGGGAAACTATCTGAATGCGCGTCTCTAGCAGGATTAGCAGGGTCGAAGGAATTTTTCTCGTTAGACTTATTGGGGAGTGATGCATAAGTTACAACGACGACAATGATGCATATTATGGCGAAGGACAAGACTGCCCTAGATCGATGAGGGGGATGGTTTCTTTTGTTGTTTTTAACAAGTATTTTCAATGAAAATCTCTTAATCGCTACGAGGTAGTTTATTGGAGGGACTAAGGTCGCTGAGGCTGTAATTCCTCGTCAAGAGCAGCTGCGACATCTTGAAGCACATTTTTCTCAATCATCTCGTCAGAAGTCGACTCGACGATAAGCCAGCCGAAATCACGTACATAGACGAAAACCTGAGCAGGTTCGAGGTAGTTAATGGCGCCTTTTTCCTTTTCGTACCAATTCTCGATTCGGGAATCAGCAGAAGGATTAACAGTAGACACGGACATCGAGGTCCCGGCGGGAGTGAAAGTTCTAATAGAAAGAGAACCCTCCGGGGTGCCGTCTGTGCCGCTGAATCGGCATTCAGAAGTGCCTGCAAAACCGGAAATATCAGGGTCTGCCTGTGGAAAACCCGCAATGCTGTCCAATTCATTTTTCACTGCATCAACCATTGGTTCGCAGGAGAAATAGCCATCTTTGAAAGCCGGCGCATCAGGCTTTAGCTCAGTCGCTTTGAGATCGCCGATGGACACATTGGGATACGTGTGAAGGGTTGCAGAGGCATCGCTTTCCGACGAGACTGCGGGGTCTGCAGCCTGCCCGGCGGAGTCATCAGAACTATTGCCGACAAAGTAGAACATACCGGCGGCTATCACGAGGCCTGCCACCACTGCACCAATGCGTGTAGCTGCTTTTTGCGAGAGTGATCGCTTTTTGGGGCTGGCGTTGTCAGCGTTTCCAGCTGGTTGGTGCAGTGCGCTCCCCTTGGCAGGTTTGCTCGCCTGCGCAAGCAGTGTTTTTCCGTATTCGGCCGCCCCTAGAGCTACCGCCGTAATGGGCTCTTCAATGGGCAGAACCTCCATCGACTGCTGCACAACCCGGGAGATAGCGGGGGTTCGAACCGTACCGCCTACGAGCAGGCCGCTGAGCATTCCTGGCGCTTCACCGAGCAAACTGGTCTTGTCAGTAATCAGGGAGCGAACCCGCTCAATGTCGTCCGCAATAGCCTCTTCGAACTCGTCACGGGTAATGAGAAGCTCTTCGCCGTCGACAGTGAAGCTGGCATCAGGGGATTCCGAGAGCGCCTCACGAACTTTCTTCGCCTGAGATTGGAACTCTAGCTGCCCCTCGGCTGAGTCAAGTTCCTCGGGCAGCTCCCCAAACTCATCGATAGTCCGGGCTTCCATGAGACCAATCATGGCGAGATCGAAATTGTTTCCGCCGACTGTGTTCTCGCCGCCGTCGGCAAGCACCCGTGGTGATGCGGTATCCATATCTACGACCGCAACGTCGCAGGTGCCACCACCGACATCGAGGACGAAAAGCTTACCCGTGCGATGTCGTTGCGAGACAGAGTGAGCGGCAGCAATTGGCTCGGAGACCAACTCAATCGTGTCTTCGTCGAAGCCAGCGGACTTGGCCGCATCAATAAGTACTGTGCGTGCCGACGAAGGCCACGCTGCAGGGTGAGTCAGGATGAGCTTCGTTGGGTAATCGGGGAGAGAAGAATCCCTATTTCCCAAATACATCAGTGCGGAACGGCGCACCTTCTCAATGATTGTGGCGAAGAGTTCCACAGCGCGCTGGTTATCTGAGCCCACGAAGCGCTTCGGGGAGTGTGCGAAAGCACTCGGCGCATCGGCTGCGTGATCAATTGCCTGCTGACCGGTGTAAACCGTATTGCTAGTGAGGAACACCGCTGCAGGCATCCAGGATTTGGCATCATTGCCCGTGCCATAGCCGAGGGGGACGATACTTGCGGGGCCGCCATCGATGGCTGCTGCAGCGACAACGCTGGAATTACCGATATCGAGAGCGAGTAGCCAAGACATAAAGGACGTAACTTTCACATAAGTAGGACTGACAGACTGGGAAGGTGCAACACTTAGTCAGCGGCGAGCGTTATTAGTTTGCTGCGAGTAGCGGGTCAACGCGCTCAGCAAGCTGTATGAGATTCGAGATTGTGGCGTTGCTGAGGGAATTCGGGGTTAGCTTCGAATAAAACCTTTGCTCCTCGGCTAGGGCTTCGGGGTCAGGCCCGTTTTGGCGCACCTCTTCGGGGTCCTGTTCTTCCGGCGGATTGTCGAGGTAAAAGGTAGCGATATCAAAAGGCGTCAGATAGTTAGTGGGAATCGACATGATCAGGCAGGCAGATCTTTCGTTGTTTGCCCCCTCGGTGCCGTTTTCGGCGTCTTTGCCGTCACTGGTGTCGTTCCCATTCGATTGGCAACGGTAGACACTCAGCGTTGGAGTCTCGGCTTTTTCCAGCTCTAGCGTTGGCTGAGGATTCTCCTCGCTGCCGGAAACCGATGCGCTTTCACCTGGAATGTAGACGAAGTAGTGCCAATCAGCCAGAGTATCGCCTGAATCGGGAGCAACATCCTTCAACGACATCGAGTTTGGTAGACGGAGCTTGCTGTTGGCGCTAGTTGTGGTGACAGTAACCGGGACAGAGCCATAGGTTTCAAATTCCACCGGCGAGAATGTGTTCATGCCCCCGAGATTGGAATTGAACCAGCAGGTAACACTCTGCTTGTCAGCAGCGACTTTGAACAGCGGAGTATCGCCTCCAGCTTCAGGGCTGGAATTGTAATCTCCGGGAATGCGATGGAAGTCGGAGACAAGACCAGTTTCGTGCTGATGGGTCAGAGAGGAATTGAGTACGTACTGACGGCAGTCGAGGCCGTGGTTCGTTACGAAAGTTGACCGCTCGATTGCAAGATTCTGATTCTTAGAGGTCTGTTTTCCGGGGCTCTTAGCCGCCGCAATCGAGGTAGAAAGCGGTTCAGCCGCAGCATCGACAAACTTGGCCAGAAGATCGCGGGAGGACTTCACCTGGTCCGGTGAAATGGTTCCTTCCGGGAACAATACCTTGGCAGTTAGGCACCCAAGCTGCGGGTCCGACAGTCGTGCAGCGACGGCTGCAATGCCGGCCTCATCTGGGGCAAGGTTGAGGACTTCCCACTTCTGATCGGATTGCGGCGTGAGCGACTCAGTCAGTTCGGAGCTTTGCTCGGTCTCTGGCGGAGCGCATGTAGAGCTGGACTCAATGACAAAGGACCGATAGTCCATCGGTAATTCGAGGTACAGCAACATGTCGTGGGTGCTGGTTGCGGCCTCGGTACTGGTGTCGTTAATTCCCCCGACATCACCCGTGGCTACGAATGTCATTGGGCAGACGGTCGTGTCATCAGCTCGCCTTTCGACGGCTAGTTGACGTTGTCCCTGAGCCTTGCCCAGTGTGCCGGGAATTTGTTGGCGCACGCTAATCGGAATTGTTTCGTCCAAAGTCGTGCAATCAAATTTTCCGTCGCGGACAAGGAAGCTTGTCGGCTTTGTGTCGACATTAGAAGCTGCGTCCGCAGAGGTATCGGCAGGGGCACCGGCTTCTGATTCTTGAGATTCTGAGCGCTGCCACCAGAAAATAGCTGTTGCTACGAGGGCGACAAGCACCACGGCAGCCGTAATAACCAGAGCCTTCTTCTTTGGCGCTGACTCACTCGGTTTACTCGATTGCTGCTCTGTGGTGGTGCTGGTTTGCTGACTGTCAGGAGTGTTCATTACTTCTGTTCCTTGTCGTTCGTAGCGGGCTGATCAAGGGACTTCTCCAGAGCAGAAAGCAACCCAGCAACTGGTGAAATCTTTGCTAGTACTTTCTGTAAATCGGGCAGATTGCCCTGGTCACTATAAGACCGAACAACAATGCAGCCCTTAGCTTCATCCTTGTGCAACAGATTCAGAGAGATCTCACCCTGGTGCTTACCGTCTGAGGCATACTGAGCTGGCCGTGGGTCAACGAAGTACGACCACTCCGGCAGCTTTTTCAATGCGACTCCGCTGTTCGCAGTGCAGACAGGATGTTCCGGGTCGGCCACAGTAATGATGTCAACCTCGTCGAAGTTGTGCGAGAAGCCGCATAGCTCAGTGCCGGGCATGGAGGACTCACCACTGCCAGCGTCCTGGGGTGAGCTCATTCCAGCCTTAGCTCCTGGCAGTCTGGGGATTTCAAGGCCAATCTCTTTAGCCGCTTTCATCGTGGCCGTATCCATAAATGCCCGACAGCTGTAGTGGCCATCGCGGTAGAAGGTGAGAGACGGCTTTTGAGAAGTGTTCGCGGATTTCTTTGCGTCTGCAGTTTTGTTTGCAGTCTTTGCCTTCACACTGCGATCCAGAATTGGAGCAATCTTTTTGGCAACGTCCTTGGCTTTCTTCGCCGCCACAGCATCCGCCTCTGGGGTCGTGTCCGCCTCCACATGGACATCGCGCATAGCGGCTACAAGAAGAAAACCGCGCTCCTCGTCGCTGTAAAAAGAACCATAGCCCTGAATTTCCGCATCGTCGTTTTTAATGGGAACTTCGTGAACCCAGCCGAACGCATCGGGTTCTGCATCTTCCGGTTTTCCATTCCACGGAGTGGTTTTGGACATGATGAAGTAGGTGAACTGCACGCCGTCTTCTACCGAAACAGCACGTTCACAAATTATTCGTCCGTCTGCACCTGTTGAAACGGACTTATCAGTGAGGTGATTGAATCCCGGAATATACGCAATTCCCGACTCGACCAACTGCGTTAAAGATGCCTGGTCAAAAATAGTAGAACAGTCGAACTTTCCATCACGAATCATGAAGGCTGAATCAGCGATGGCGGATGGTTCCTCAGCCGTTAAGGCCGAATTGCTCTCATCGACGTCGTTAGGCGTGACGTGCATAACTTGCATCACGACGACGGCCGCGACCATGCAGACAGCGAGAATTAATGAAGACTCGGCCAGTGTTCGCCGAGCAAAACGGCTACTCAGTTGAGATTTTGATGACTGTGCCATTTCGTGCTCTCGTACAAAATTCCTATTTCGTAGTTACGGAGTGCGGTAACTAAGATTTTCTCACTTTATTATGGCACTTACTCGCTGATAAATGTTTTTCAACTACTGCGGGAACTTTTTCCCTTCTGCAGACCTCTAATGGGGTGAAACACTATGCAGCGGGTTCTTGTGATGATCCGCTGCCACTAGCTCTCGCCAGCAGTTTAGGAACTGACTGCGGGGTATATAGAGGAGGAAAGTTGCAGGACAACGAGCCGGTGCGCCGGCAGGGGCCGCGTCGTAAAGCAGGCTCTGAGGGGATCCCCGAAGAGCAAGAACGGAAGCCACGTAATGAGCAAACCACGGCGCCAGCTGTGGACGCTGATGCGGCGAAACGCGATGCGCCGAGGAAGAAGGCCGACGGCGCCGGTGGTGTGGCCCGTGCTGATTCGAAATCGTCGAACTCCAAGGTCATCCTTGGTGCGGTAAGCGGTCTTTCTCTTGTCATCATTCTCGCTGTGGTGTTAATCGCGGGAATGAACCGGGATGAGAGAGTTGAGATGACGGATAAACATGCCGAAGATACATCTTCGAGCTCTGCCCAGAATCCTTCCAACATTAATGAGGCAGAGCTCCATGTAGACCTTTACTGTAGAGACTTGCCGGAATCTCGCTATGAGGAGGGGCCGAATACAATTTACGACCGATGCATCAAGCTAGTTTTCGGTGAAATCGACGAGGACGCGCAGCGCTTTATAGAAGCATCGAAATATCCCCAGCTCGGAAAGGTTGATTATCGCGCTATCCAAGCGGTTCTCGGTGATGCAGAAGACTTCATGAGAGAGCAGGGCTATGCAACCACAGAGCCGAATGTCATCACTAATAGCAGTAATTATGTGCGCGACCCGCTAATTCTGATCGATCTGTCTTTCGCTTACTGTTTCAACGTCGGAATCGACAACGACTACGCCGAGCGCGATATCACCACCACCTGCGTTGATCTGGTTAAGGAAGCGATTATGGACAACGAGTCAACTTTCGATTCAATTGTTGACGAAAAAGGTGACATAGGGGTTGAAGACGTAGAAGCTGTGCTCGGTGAGCCAGTTAACTTCTTGGCTGAACACGGTTACACACCGGTCGGCTAGTCACAGATATGAAGAGGTAAACTCGGCGACTGGTCTGAAGAGCACTGCCACAATCGTTTTCTTCCTGCGCCATAATGGTGGCCATGAGCAATGGCACCCACAATCACCGCACTTGGAAAGAAATAATTGCCGCCGATCCGCAGCATTCTCGTCGCTACGCCAACCGGTGGCGAGGGTTCGTTCGCGAGGGCCGCGATATCGATGGCGAGGCGCGGCTGGTGGATGCGATGGCGCCGCGGCACGCTCGGATTCTGGATGCCGGCTGTGGGCAGGGTCGCGTGGGCGGTTACCTGGCGAAGGCAGGACACCAGGTCGTTGGTGTCGACGTCGACCCCTATCTCATCGATGAGGCGAAGCGACAGTTCCCGGATGCGACGTGGCTGGTAGGGGACTTGGCGCAATTGTCGCACGTGCTTGACGACGGCCTGGAGAACACACCTCACGATGACACGGCAGCTGCCTTCGATGTCATCATCTGCCCTGGTAATGTCCTGACTTTCGTAGCGCCAGAAGACCGCGCGAAGGTACTGCAGGGCTTCGCAGCGGCACTGAATCCGGAGGCCGGTCGTGCCATTGTCGGCTTCGGTGCCGGCCGCGGCTGGGACTTTGCAGATTTTGAAACCACGGCGCAGGAGGCTGGACTCACCGTGATTCAGCGTTACTCCACGTGGGATCTGCGGCCCTTTGACGCTGAGTCGCAGTTCCTGGTCGCAGTGCTTGAGAGGGGCTAACTCAAGCGGGCAAAGTAGCGCCGACTAGGAATCCTTAGCCAGCAGTTCGGCGACCTCGGTTTTCGTCGGCGGCTGCGCCCCCTTGCGGGACACAGTGATGGCAGCCGCGGCAGTCGCATAGTGCAAAATCTCGCGCCACTGATCTGTTGATACGGAAGTCAGGTCAGTCACTGTTAGGCCACGCTCGTCAATTTTTGCTAACAGTGCGCCCATAATTGTGTCCCCAGCACCGATGGTGTCAACGACGTCCGCATCGACGGCTGGTACATCGATGCGGTTGCCGTCGGCAAGCAAAGTAAGCCCATCGCAACCTCGCGTGATGACGGCGACCGGAACTGTAGCCAGCGCCTCTTCGCCGAGGAACTCGACTTCCTCATCCGAAAGCTTCAACAAACTGACGTAAGGGAGCAGGCCCATAAGGAAGTCTCGGTGTGCATCTGTTGCATATATTGGGCGAATATTTGGATCCAGCGCGATCAGGGTGCCGTTGGCGGCGAACTGCTTGAGCAATTCCGCGTACCGGCTGGCGCCTGGTTCCAACGCCAGTGAGAGTGTTCCGAAGCATGCGATATTTGCATCGATGAGTTTCGGCTCCACTAGCGGGGTGGCCGTCCCTTCAGTGTAGAAAGTGTACGTCGCGGACCGATCTTCATGGATGGTGGTCACAGCCAAAATGGTTGGCTCTGGGCCACGCTGGATGTAAGAGGTATCGACCCCTTCGTTTTCTAAGTGTTTGACCAGCTCATTTCCGAAACCATCCGTAGATAGACGGGACTGGAAAATAACGTCTGCACCGAGGTGGGAGGCCGTGACTGCAACGTTGTAGGGACCTCCACCGAGCGCTGGCACGTGGTTGTTGAGGCTGCCAGGAGATACCGGGACTAGGTCGACCAGACCTTCGCCGCAAACACAAATAGCCATGGCGTCAATAATATCGAGAAGTATGAGCTATCGGCCGAATTATCATCTGGCACCTCCACAGGGGCGACTGAATGACCCGAATGGCCTTGCTGGAAACGCTGGGTTCAGTTGTCTTCCTGAGTAACTCCACCGACCTTCGACGGTGAATCGCAGTTCCTGGTTGCAGCGCCTAGGTGGGGGTAGTGCACTGTGTCCGTCGTAAAGCGGTTGCACTTCCGCGCCGGGCGGTCGTTATTCTTTTATGCGAATAACTGCAATTAACGGCACGTGGGGAAAGGCTTCAGCGGTGACACTATACGAAACGCTGGATGTAGCTGGTGATAAGAAACAGGAACTGCTGACGCAGGACTACGGACGTTTTGCGGTTCGAGCGATTCTGGCAGGTATGTATCTGACGCTCGGGACGGCATTTGCGGCGGTGGCTGGGCAAGTTGCCGAGGGTGTTGCACCGGGGACTGGGGGACTGGTCTTCGCGTGTTTGTTCGGGCTTGGATTGTTCGCCATCGTGGTGCTTGGCGCGGAGCTGGCAACTGGCAGCATGATGTTTGTGTCCTGGTCCGCCGCGCGCGGGCGCATGCCGTGGGGAGTGGCCCTTCGGATGGTGGCCGTCGCCACGTTCTACAATTTCATCGGTGCCGCGATTGTGGCGCTAGTGCTAAGTCAGAGCGCCAAACTCGGTGGGATTGATGACACACATCTGATTGCCACCTTGACCGAGGGGAAGCTGGCCAAGCCGTTCTTCGGCGCTTTCGTAGAGGCGATGGGCGCGAACTTCGTGGTCAATATGGCTGTCTTAGGCGCGCTGAAAGCCAAGGAAATCATTTCGAAGTTCGCTGTGATTCTGCCGATTATTGCAGTGTTCGTCGGGCTCGGACTTGAGCACGTGATTGCGAACTTCTCACTGTTTTCCTTGGCCTTTTTCGCCAATCCGCATCCTGCAGGATTCGATGGTCTGCACATCACCGGCAACTGGGTAGCCGTATGGCTGGGCAACTTTGTAGGCGGTGGTTTGGGAATCGGTGCGGTCTACGCCTGGTTGAACCAGACGAAGACCAGCTATGTTGATTAGCTTTTGATTCTCGCCGGAGCTTAACCGACCGTCTAACCGACGGCCTGGCCGAAGAGCAGACCGACGAAGTAGGACACAATCAAACCGAGCGCGCCACCGATAACCAGGCGTAGTGCAGCCTTGCCGGAGTGAGTGGAGCTGAGCTTAGCGCTGATGTAGCCGGTCAGAGCCAGAGTCACGATGGTGACAACGGTGACTGCGATTGCGCCAGAAGCCGGGCCGGTGAAAAGCAGTGCCGCAATCATCGGCAGGATGGCGCCGAGTAGGAATGACAGCGCTGAAGAACCAGCAGCGGCCCAAGGATTGGTCAGCTCCTCGCCGTCAATGCCCAATTCCAGCTTCAGGTGAGCTGCTAACGGGTCATTCTGAGCGATGCCGTGGGCGGCATCTTCGGCGATCTGTTCTGGGATGCCATAGCCAGAGAGAATCCCCACGAGCTCTTTATGCTCTTCATCTGGAAAGTCCTTAAGCTCTGCCTTTTCTTTGGCAATCAGCGCTCGTTCAGTATCGCGCTGGGTTGAAACCGAGACGTATTCACCCAGAGCCATCGAGATAGCGCCCGCGATAACGGCCGCAGCACCAGCAGTCAGAATGGCCTCGCGAGAGGAACCTGCTGCAATCACGCTGAGCAAGATCAGAGCAGTGGAGACGATACCGTCGTTGGCTCCGAGGACACCAGCGCGAAGCCAGTTGAGTTTCGAAGTTTCGGAGGCCTTGTGTGGCTCATGCGGATGTGCGTGCGTGGTCATGGCAGGCCCTTTCTCCTATGTCAGCCTCACGCCTACAGGTGGTACGAGGCATCACCATCGATTTAATGCCGATTCGGGCATAGTCTCAAACGTTGTAGTGAAGTAGGGGGCACTCTCGTGTGTGTAGCTCCTACGTCAGTCGGTGAGGCTTTCCACGGAGGCTCTCGCGTGTCAATGTCAAGACCGCAAACAGTGCGATAAGCGCACAGGTCAACATTGAAATCGCCATCGACAGCGGTAGATTGGCACCAAGTCCCACCAACGGGGAGACCGTAGCGGCGGCAAGGAATTGCGCGAAGCCCATGAGTCCAGAACCCGCACCAATTCCGATATCGCGGACCTCCTCAATTCCAAGTGCAGTCGCATTGGCGAAAATCAGTGCCATCATCGGCACGGTAATAAACAGCAGCAGCCAGGTAATAAAAAAGGTAATTCCGACGAGAGCGTTAAAAATCAGGCCTATCGACGTCATGAGCATGACCGTAAGACCAATCAAGATGCCATTTCGGGGATTAAACCGGTTGATCATCTTGCCGTTGAGTATCGACACCATTGTCAGCATGGCTGCATTAGATGCGAACACAAGAGAGAACTGAGTAGGTGTCAGCCCCAGTAGGTCCTGGAAAATAAAGGGCGAAGCCGCGATGTAGGAGAACATTACTGCGAATCCACCGGCGAAAGCCAACATGTACCCGACATATACGGGACGCCGCAGAAGTCGGCCGATATTTGGCAGCAAATTCCGAAGTGCGCCTGTGGAGCGCTTCTCGGGAGGTAAAGTTTCCGGCACCATAAAAACCACAATCGCAACCATTACGACGTTGACGGCCGCGAGAAACCAGAACACACTACGCCAGCCAAGGGCAGGGCCGAGAACGCCGCCTACAAGGGGAGCGACTGCCGGGGCGATAGAAGAAATGCCCATCAGTGTGGAGAAAGCCTTCGCAGATGCCTTGCCGGTCAAGAGATCGGGAACCACAGAACGAGCCAGGACGATAGTCGAGCCGCCCGCTAACCCCTGAAACAGACGCATTGCAATCAGGGTGCCAATATTCGGCGCCACGGCGCAGAGGATTGACGAGCTTAAGAAGACCAAAGTCGCAATGAGGAGTAGCTTCTTGCGGCCCAAACTATCGGAGAGAGCCCCGATGACAAGCTGCCCAGAGGCCATGCCGATCATGAAGGTGGTCAGCGTGAGCTGAACCATTGACTCGGTCGTGGAGAACTCACTTGCGATTTCCACGAAGGATGCCAGATATGTGTCGGCTCCAAACGGGCCGGCGGCAGATAACAATGCCAAACCGGCAAGAAGTGATACCGGTAGTGTTTGTGCCAGCTGTGGCTGAGTGTTCTCGGAATGTTGATTTGTCACTGTTTTAGTATAGGGTCGCTGCTGAAGGCATAAATCGAGGGATTTTGTTGTCCCGCAGGAACGTGCCATAATACACAGGTTGCGCGAAGTGGCTGCGTGCTGCCCTCAAAGGCTTAGGGCCGTAGGTGGTGCGAGGTCAAAGCGACATGAAAGATGCCTCTAGCAGGTACTTTCGTCGTAAAGCGTAAACGCAAGACATAAAGACCGCGTGCGTTTAGGACGGAAATCTGACGCACAATGCAACCAGGTCAGGAGAAACGCAGTGATTCAGAAGGAATCCCGTCTGCGCGTTGCCGACAACACTGGTGCACGTGAAATCCAGTGCATCCGCGTTCTCGGCGGCTCGACCCGACGCTTCGCTGGCATTGGCGACACCATCGTCGCTACTGTCAAGGAAGCTGCTCCGGGCGGAAACGTCAAGGCAGGCGAAATCGTTAAGGCAGTTATCGTCCGTGCGAAGAAGGAGACCCGTCGTCCGGACGGTTCCTACATCTCGTTCGACGAGAATGCAGCTGTCATCATCAAGGCCGACGGCGAGCCGAAGGGCACCCGTATTTTCGGCCCGGTCGCGCGTGAGCTGCGTGACAAGAAGTTCATGAAGATTGTCTCGCTCGCACCGGAGGTGATTTAAGTGAAGATCCGTAAGGGCGATACCGTGCTGGTTATCTCCGGTCCGGACAAGGGTGCTCAGGGCAAGGTCATCGAGGCCTACCCGAAGCGCGACAAGGTCCTGGTCGAGGGCGTTAACCGTATCAAGAAGCACGTTGCAAACTCCGCTGCGGAACGCGGCGCATCCTCGGGTGGCATTGTCACTCAGGAGGCTCCGATTCACGTGTCGAACGTCATGCTGGTCGACGAAGATGGTACCCCGACTCGCGTCGGCTACCGCTTCGATGAGGACGGCAAGAAGGTTCGCATCTCCCGCCGTACCGGGAAGGACATCTAAGCATGAGCGAAAACTACACCCCTCGTCTGAAGGCCCGTTACCGCGATGAAATTCGTGGCAAGATGCAGGAAGAGTTCTCCTACGAGAACGTCATGCAGATTCCGGGCGTCACCAAGGTCGTCGTCAACATGGGCGTCGGTGCTGCTGCTCAGGACAAGAAGCAGATCAACGGTGCAATCAACGACCTGACTCTGATCACCGGTCAGAAGCCGGAGACCCGTCGTGCCCGCAAGTCGATCGCTAACTTCAAGCTGCGTGAAGGCGACGCCATCGGCGCTCGCGTCACCCTGCGTGGTGACCGCATGTGGGAGTTCCTGGACCGCCTGCTGACCGTGGCTCTGCCACGAATCCGCGACTTCCGCGGCCTGTCTGATCAGCAGTTCGATGGTCACGGTAACTACACCTTCGGCCTTTCCGAGCAGACCATGTTCTACGAGATCGACGTTGACAAGATCGACCGCCCGCGCGGTATGGACATCACCGTCGTGACCACCGCTACTAACAATGAGGAAGGCCGCGCGCTGCTGCGCGAACTGGGCTTCCCGTTCAAGAAGTAGTCTCTACTTCTAAGGTAGCTTTTGCCTGAAGCCCTGGATGCCTCTTGGTATCCGGGGCTTTTTGCTGTTTTGTTAACTGTTTATGCGCTGGGGCAGTGCGGTCTACGTGAAAGCTACCAGTGTTGCAGGTGTGAAAAGTGACCCTTTTTGGGGGTTGAAAATTAGTAAAGTCGCAAACTTTCTCAGCTGAAAGTTAGACGTTCGTGATGATTTCGTTGTAAACTCCCATTCGTCATAGTGACGGCCGCCAAAAATGCATCGTGGTCGTTATCAATTTGGGCAAGACTTAAGAACTTCAGCACCGCAGTGGTTGAACCAGTGACTACATACGGGGCTGGGCTTAAATCAAAACGCAAAGGGATTAACTACATGAAGAACTTCTCCGTGGCCGTCCGCTCGGCTGCTATCGCAACTGTTGCGGCTCTGGGTCTGAGCTTGGGTGCAGGAGCTGCCAGCGCACAGCCGGCAATGCCAGAACTGCCGAACATTCCGATCCCGGGTATCGGCGACACCGGCCCGAAGGGCGTCAAGCAGATTGTCACCTTCGGTGACTCCTTTACCGCTAATGCTGGTAAGGGTGGCCCGCGTGGCCTGGCTCCGGGGCAGAACTTACTGGTCGCTAACTGTGCTACCGACATGGAAAACTGGCCGAAGATCGCAGCTTCGAAGCTGAACAAGTCCCTGGGCGACTGGTCCTGTAACGGCCTTGGTGGCGCCCCGGGCCAGCTTCTGGCATACCTCGAGGTTGCTATCCAGTACGGCGACATCGGACCGGGCACTGAGAAGGTTGTCCTGATGTACGGCGGTATGGACTGGGTTCAGTGGGTTGACGTCGCAGGTGAGCTCGTCGCAAAGCCGGACCCCAAGGCTCCTTCGCTGTTCAAGCAGACGCTGCGTCAGTTCAGCGACCGCGTCCACCAGGTTGCACCGGGCGCTCAGGTCGTCCTGGCTTCCTACCCTGAGTACGCTACGAATGACCAGCTGTGCTTGGTGAACACCTCGAACCAGACCTTCCCGATTCCGGCGCCGGGTGCCAGCGAGATTCAGGGCGCTTTCCGTGACAGCATTCGTTCTGCATCTCAGCACGTAGGCGCTGGCTTCATTGATGTCTACGAGGCAACCCTCGGCCACGGCACCTGTAACCCGAATAAGGACGAGCGTTTCGTCGTCGGTTTCGCGGACCCGGCTATGGGCCCGATGACCAACCACCCGACGGTGGCTGGTGAGAAGGCAATGGGCAATATCATTGCCGACCAGCTCTACTAATTTCATCCTGCCGGCACTACGTCGGCTGGGGAATTAAGCGCCACCGTTAATTGGTTATGCTTTCGCCGCGAGCGGACTAACGTCCGGCCGCGGCGTTTTTGCATTTCGGCAGGGGTTTGTTAGTATCACCAGGTCTGCCCTCTATATGAGGTGCGACAGTAAATGTAAGAACTTTGCTGTAGGCCCCTCGCCTCGCATCGTCTCTGGCGTCACTTGGGTGGCGAGCTGACTCGGCTACTGAACCGAGTTGGCGAACAGTAGCCCTTAAATCGCCGGAATCACGATATTGGCAATAGCTCCAACCCAAGCTTTCGCCGTGTGACAGTTGCTGTTTCCACGGTCATCGGAGCTGGCCACGAGGTGAGAAGGAACCGCAGCGAGAAAGGATACGGTCACTAATCATGACCATGACTGACCCAATCGCCGACATGCTGTCGCGCGTGCGCAACGCTAACAACGCGTACCACGACTCTGTCTCGATGCCGTCGTCCAAGCTGAAGGCCAACATCGCCGAGATCCTCAAGTCTGAGGGTTACATCGCGGACTACGCTGTCGAGGACGCCAAGGTTGGCAAGACCCTGACCCTGAACCTGAAGTACGGTCCGTCCCGCGAGCGTTCCATCGCTGGCGTGCGTCGCGTCTCCAAGCCGGGTCTGCGCGTTTACGCAAAGTCCACTAATCTGCCAAAGGTCCTCGGTGGCCTGGGCGTGGCTATCATCTCCACGTCTCAGGGCCTGCTGACTGACCGTCAGGCTTACGAGAAGAAGGTTGGCGGGGAAGTCCTCGCTTACGTCTGGTAAAGGGGGAACTACACAATGTCTCGTATTGGTAAGAACCCTGTCGTTGTCCCGGCAAACGTTACTGCTGAGGTCAACGGCCAGGACGTTTCCGTCAAGGGCCCGAAGGGCGAGCTGTCTGTCTCTATCCCGGCTCCGATCACCGTTGAGCTGAAGGACAATGAGATTGTTGTCAACCGTCCGGATGACCACCGCAAGAACCGCTCCCTGCACGGCCTGTCCCGTTCGCTGATCAACAACATGGTTGTCGGTGTTACCGAGGGCTACACCATCAAGATGGAAATCTTCGGTGTCGGTTACCGTGTCGCCAAGAAGGGCAAGGACCTCGAGTTCTCCCTGGGCTACTCGCACCCAGTCCTGATCGAAGCACCGGAAGGTATCACCTTCGACGTCGACGGCACTACCAAGCTGTCGATCACAGGTATTGATAAGCAGAAGGTCGGACAGCTCGCAGCTAACATCCGTCGTCTGCGTAAGGATGATCCTTACAAGGGCAAGGGTATTCGTTACGATGGCGAGCAGATCCGTCGCAAGATCGGAAAGACGGGTAAGTAATGAGCAACACCAACGAAAAGCGCCTCCCGGTAGGCAAGGACATCTCGACTCGTCGTCGTGTCGCCCGTGCCCGCCGTCACGCACGCCTGCGCAAGAACGTCCGCGGCACCTCCGAGGCACCGCGCCTCGTCGTACACCGCTCTTCCCGCCACATCACCGCTCAGGTTATCGACGACTCCATCGGTCGTACCCTGGCTGCTGCTTCCACTCTGGACGCAGATTTCCGCGGCTTCGAGGGCGACAAGAAGGCCAAGAGCGCCAAGGTCGGCGAGTTGATTGCTGCTCGCGCCAAGGATGCTGGCATCGAGAAGGTCGTTTTCGACCGCGGTGGTTACCAGTACCACGGCCGCGTTGCTGCTCTGGCCGAGGCTGCCCGTGAAGGTGGTCTGAAGTTCTAATGCGCACTTACAAGTCCAACGGAAGGAATGCGTGATGTCGGAACGCGATAAGCGCGAAGGCGGACGTAACTCCGCTGACAACAAGAACAACAACCGTCGTGGTGGCCGCGGTAACGACCGTCGCCAGCAGGACGAGCGTTCGCAGTACATCGAGCGCGTAGTAACTATCAACCGAGTTTCCAAGGTCGTCAAGGGTGGTCGTCGCTTCAGCTTCACCGCTCTGGTCATCGTCGGTGACGGCGAGGGCATGGTCGGCGTCGGCTACGGCAAGGCCAAGGAAGTACCGGCAGCTATTCAGAAGGGTGCTGAAGAGGCTCGCAAGAACTTCTTCCGCGTCCCGATGATTGCCGGCACCATCACCCACCCGGTTCAGGGTGAGACCGCTGCTGGCATCGTGCTGCTGCGCCCGGCTGCCCCGGGTACCGGTCTCATCGCCGGCGGCGCTGTCCGCCCGGTGCTCGAGTGCGCCGGTGTTCAGGATGTTCTGTCCAAGTCGCTGGGTACCAACAACTCCATCAACGTTGTTCACGCAACCGTTGATGCCCTCAAGCAGCTGGTTCGCCCCGAAGAGGTCGCCGCACGTCGTGGCAAGTCCCTCGAAGAGGTAACTCCGGCACGTATGCTGCGCGCACGCGCAGGTCAGGGAGCGTGATTTCCATGGCACTGAAGATTACCCAGGTCCGTGGTACCGCTGGTACCAAGCAGAACCAGAAGGATTCGCTGCGCACTCTCGGCCTGAAGCGCATCAACGATTCCGCCGTTCGCCCGGATACTCCGGCTGTGCGCGGTCTCGTGAACGCTGTGCGTCACCTGGTCGAGGTCGAAGAAGTAGCGGGGGAGTAGGTAAACCATGAGCGAACCAATTAAGCTCCACGACTTGGCCCCGGCTCCGGGTGCCAAGAAGAACAAGACTCGCGTCGGCCGTGGTGAGGCTTCCAAGGGTAAGACCGCTGGTCGCGGCACCAAGGGCACCAAGGCCCGCAAGCAGGTTCCGGCAGCATTCGAGGGTGGCCAGATGCCACTTCACATGCGTCTGCCGAAGTTGAAGGGCTTCAAGAACCCGGCGAAGGTCACCTTCCAGGTGGTCAACGTTTCGGATCTGGAGCGTCTGTTCCCGAACGGTGGCGACGTCACCATCGCCGACCTGGTTGCAAAGGGCGCTGTCCGCGCTAACCAGCCGGTGAAGGTCCTCGGCGACGGCGACATCAACGTCTCCGTCAACGTCACCGCAACCAAGTTCTCGGGCTCCGCAAAGTCCAAGATTGAGGCTGCAGGCGGCTCTGTCACTGAGGCCTAAAGCATTCAAGCTTTAGCAAAAGGGCTCCTAACCCATGTGGTTAGGAGTCCTTTGGCTATTTACGGGGCGGGGCATACCGGTGGCCTAGATCAGGCTGGTGCTCCGCAGAGCCCGCTCCAATTGATCGATGTCAGTGTCCGTATGGCGCGCGGTAATGGTCAAGCGCAACATTGCCTCGCCACGGGGAACCGTGGGATAGCGAATCGCAGGAATAAACACGCCCAGCTCCCGCAACTGCTCTGAAGCCGCCATCGCGGCGTCCTCGTCACCAACAGCCAGGGGGATGATCGCCGAAGCTGGTTCGGCATGCGCTCCCACCAGGGCTCGTACGCGCGCGATATTACGGCGTAAACGCTTGACGACGTCCCCAGCCTCCAGTTGTTTCAACGCTGTGCGGATAGCTGCGACGGAACCGGGGTTCATGGACGTTGAGTACACAAAACTGCGGGCTTGATTGCGTAGCAGTTCGCCAACTGGTGCCGAGCAGAGAACGAATCCTCCTTCGACGCCAAGAGCCTTGCTCGCGGTGCCGACCACAATGTCCGGATGAACGCTGAGGTGCGCTGCGGTGCCGCGGCCGTGTTCTCCGATAACGCCGATGCCGTGGGCGTCGTCAAGCATCAGCCATGTGTTGTGACGGCGACAGGTGCGTTCGAGTGCATGCGCATCGATGACTTCGCCTGACATCGAGAAGACAGCATCGGAGATAACAAGCTTGTGGCGCGCGTTAGATGTTGCGAGGAGACGGTCGAGTGCACGGTAGTCGGCGTGTGGAAAGACTGTGACGTTTGCTCGAGCATTGCGGCAACCGTCGATGATGGAAGCATGGTTGGCGGCGTCGGAGAAGATTTCAACGTCGGCGGTGGCGATCGCAGCGATGGTCGAGTGGTTAGCCTGATAGCCAGTCGCAAAGAGAACGGCATCGTCGAAACCGAAGAACTGCGCGAGTTCATCCTCAAGTGCGCTGTGGATGCTGGTTCCGGTGGTCAGACGAGAGCCGCCGGACCCGGTGCCGAAATGTTCGATGGCCTCTGTGGCTGCTGAGATGAGTTCGGGGTGTGTCGAAAGGCCGAGGTAGTCCGAGGAAGAAAACAACAGGTAGTCGGTGCCGTCAATTCGGCTGTGGGGCAATTGTGCGGTCTCGAAAGTGCGCAGTGTGCGGGCGAGTCCTTCAGCGGCCCAAGCCGAATTCCGGTGAGCGGCGATTGTAGAGAGATCGCTGCTGGTGCGGTCCTCGCCCGTGGTAGGGCTATCGGTGAGAACGTCGGAGGCACCGGTAGTGGTCGTCGAGGAACTCGAGTTGGGCGGGAGCTCGACGTAGACAGGTGCGTTTTCCAAGTAATTGATTAGTTCGGGGACGTCTGTGCCGGGCTCAACGATGAAAATGCGAGTGCCTAGAGTGCTGCCGTGGCTCTTGATATTGGGGATGCGGTGGAAGATTCCGTCTAGCGCGAGGTATCCGCGAGTGTAAAAGGGGTCGTCGGAGAGGCAGATCTCTGCGATGATGCCCGAGGCACTGTGAACCTTAGATGCGAGGATAAGGGCCTCGTGAAAATGGTCCTTGGCACAGTCCTTGCTGGGGTGCGAGACGGCATCAAATGTCGAGACCCGTACCCCGCGGACGGGGTTAGGGTCGAGGCGCTCACCGGAGGAGGCATCGATAAGAGCGGCGCCGCGGAGGCCGGTGAGTGAATAGGCCAATTCGACGGCGGTATCGGCTGCCTCGATGCCTGCTGCGTGCAGGAGTCGACCGATTAGATCGCGTGCATCCGCAGGGCAGGAGCTCGACTCTAGGAAAGGAGTCAACGCGGGCACGGTGCAAATGGTCGACTCTTCAATATTGTCCACCGTGATGTGAATTGTGTCGGCGCGACCCTTGTCGTGGTGAAGTGCACGGCTAGTCATTGCAGAGGCTAACTGGGGTAGTTCGGCGGCCGGTGCAAGACGCTCAGCGCCAGAAATATGGAAACCATCGGCGCTGGAACGCATGCGGATGCTGTAGGTGCTCACAGAGAAAAACTTTAACACTGTTCAAGTTTCTTGTGAGATAGCTGAGTTTGGCTCGGCCGGGGTGTCGTGGCCTCAAGGGGATGGGGCGCTGGGATCGTCGTAAAGCGAAAAGAGGCGATGGGGTGGAGCGCTGCAGTAACGGTGATATAGAGGCGTATTGCGACGATGTGGAGAAACGCTGGTAGACTCACTACGTCAAATACTGTCAATTTAAGGTTTGAGGAATACGTCATCCCCGCTGCTTAACTAAAACGGGAGACTGCTGGCTGATGAGCGGGTGAGTCTTTCGGGAAAAGCGTGGGAAAGCGGATTCCTTGACCTCGGGAGGATGCACGTGGCTTCCGGTCTCATTGCGGCGTTGCGCGATCCCGATTTGCGTAAGAAGATCTTCTTCACTCTGACGATGATCATTCTGTACCGAATCGGCTCACAGATTCCGACCCCTGGTATCGACTACCAGTTGGTCAACGCGCAGCTCGAGCAGATTTCGAAAGATCAGTCCAGCGTTTACTCGCTGATCAACCTGTTCTCAGGTGGCGCTCTGCTGCAGATGGCGATTTTCGGCATCGGCATTATGCCGTACATTACGGCCTCGATTATCGTCCAGCTGCTCACGGTGGTGATTCCACACTTCGAGCAGTTGAAGAAGGAAGGACAGTCAGGTCAGACGAAGATGACCCAGTACACCCGCTACCTCACAGTGGCGTTGGCGTTGCTGCAGTCTGCCGGCATTGTGGCTATGGCAGACCGTGGTGCCCTGCTGGGTGGCTCGCAGTCACTACTGGTTAAGGATGCAGGTGTCTTTGACCTCGTGGTGATGGTTGTCGTGATGACCGCCGGTGCGGTGCTGGTCATGTGGATGGGTGAGCTCATTACTGACCGAGGTGTCGGCAACGGTATGTCGCTGCTGATTTTCGCCGGTATCGCCGCTGGTATGCCAGCGCAGGGAGCGAATATTCTGCGCTCCACTACCGGTGTCGTCTTCGCGACCGTAATTGTTGCGGTCCTGGTTCTCATCATCGGCGTTATTTTCATCGAGCAGGGACAGCGCCGCATTCCGGTGCAGTACGCAAAGCGCATGGTGGGGCGTCGCCAGTATGGTGGCTCTTCCACCTACTTGCCGCTGAAGGTTAACCAGGCCGGCGTTATTCCGGTCATCTTTGCGTCCTCGCTGATTTACGTTCCGGTTCTGATTACCCAGATTATTCAGTCCGGTCAGTCGAATCCGAACATGGACAACTGGTGGCAGCGCAATGTCATTCAGTACCTGCTGGCACCGTCCAGTTGGCAGTACATCGTGCTGTTCTTCCTGATGATTATCTTCTTCTCCTTCTTCTACACCTCCGTGCAGTACGACCCGCACGAGCAGGCGGAGAACATGAAGAAGTACGGCGGATTCATTCCGGGCTTCCGCCCGGGACGTCCAACTGCTGAATACCTCTCGTACGTCCTGATTCGCCTGCTGACCGTCGGTTCGCTGTACCTGGCGCTGATTGCTGTTCTGCCAAATGTCGCGCTTGATATGGGGCTTGGCGACGCAAACGCTGGTACAGGCGGTATGTTTGGAGGTACAGCCCTGCTGATTCTGGTCAGTGTTGCGCTGACGACGGTCAAGCAGGTTGAAAGCCAAATGATGCAACGTAACTACGAAGGGTTCTTGAAGTAATGCGACTCGTACTTGTAGGTCCTCCCGGTGCAGGCAAGGGCACCCAGGCAGCTATCCTCTCGGAAAAGCTCGGTGTCCCGCACATCTCCACCGGCGACCTGTTTCGCGCAAACATCGGTGAAGGCACTCCGCTCGGCATTGAGGCGAAGTCTTACATCGACGCCGGCAATCTTGTTCCGGACGACGTAACTGTGCGTATGGTCGAGTCTCGCCTGAATGAGGACGACGCTGCCAAGGGCTTCCTGCTGGATGGCTTCCCGCGCACGGTTGGTCAGGCAGAGGAGCTAAAGCGTCTGCTGTCCAACCTCGGTACCGAGTTGGACGCTGTCGTGCAGTTCGACGTTTCTGAGGACGTCGTAGTCGAGCGCATGCTGGCTCGTGGTCGCGCAGATGACACTGAAGAAGTAATCCGCAACCGCATGCACGTGTACACCAATGAGACCGCTCCGTTGCTGGATTACTACTCGGATAAGATCGTTAAGATTGCCGCTGAGGGGTCCGTTGAGGAGATTAACGAGCGCACGATGGCTGAGCTGGAGAAGCTGAACTAATCTCCTGGCGCACCGCTAATTGGCGCTCTGGCATCTTTCCGTTGGTCGGGCCGATGGGTTTGGCCACTTGTAGATGGTTTATTGAAGCCGTTCTCTCGAACCGTTGAGGTTTGGAGGGCGGCTTTTGTGTTGAGTGGGCTCGGGAGGGGGAGGGGGGCTGCCTAGTTGGCTTGAATGGTGTGGAGCTAAAAGGGAAAAGAAATACGAAGAAGGGTATTGACGTACTCGAATGGGTGTGCGATATTTGTATGTAGTAGGGGATAGTTAGGGAAGTAAAAGCGAAAGCGATTTCTAGGGGATTCGAGGGGAGGGGAATGATGCGACCTAATCAACCGCAAGGTCAGGAGCCGTCAAGGGGGCTGAGTCAAGCACTGTCGGTGTCGCAGATATTAGACTTGATAACTCAATTCGAAGCTCTGTCTCGGTTAGTTGTGGAGAGCTTCGGTGATTTATCGCCAGTTCATATGCGAGATGCCTATGCGTTGATTGAGAGGGCTCGGAAGCGCCTAGCCATAGTTGACGCGGAGTACTTGGCGGCGCTTGCGCCGGAGATACCTTCATCGAATCACCGGAAAGTTGCTTGGCTGGCGGAAGAGTCTCATATTTCCCGTGCGGAGGCTCGTCAGCGAATTAGTTGTTTAGGGCGGCTCCGGAAGGAAGCGGAGCCTTTTTCGTCGAAAAGTGACGATGAAAGAATGCCTGCTCTGCGGGACAAGGTATCCGAAGGGGTCGTAGGGGCGGATGCGGTTCAAAAGATTGATAAAGCTGTCAAAGGTCTCCCGAAATCAGAACATGCGCGGGTGACACAGGCCTTGGATGAGCATGCCAGTGAGGTTGTGACGCAGGTGCGTGTCGACGACTTGGGTGCGCTGTCACATCGACTGCGCGCGATGTTGGGATTGGATGATCCATATACGGATGAGGACAGACAGCGGCTGCGGGGAGTGAAGGTCGGACCACAACGAGCCGACGGTATGAGTCGGTTGACGGGGCTGATTACGCCGCACTTCGCGGCGATGCTGAAGAGGTTGCAGGCTGACTACGGGCGGCCGGGTGGACTCCTGGAGGAAGCCGCTAAGGATGAGCGCGCTCCAGAGCAGCGGTTTCATGATGCACTTGAGGCTGCGGTCGATGCCGGTTTTGGGATAGGTGCGACCTTAAAGCCGGTGCGGGGCACCACGTCGGTTGTCACTGTGGCCCATATTTCGGATATCGCGAAAATAGCGGGCGTAAAGCTGCAAGGCACGGATGGTTGGAAGTTGCCGGGGGCAGGGAAAGCAATCAGCGATGGTGGCGTGCGAATGTCAATCGCTGAGGCGATAGAGAAGGTTGCGGCCGGAAATTCATTCTTGCAGGTTTTGGGAGACAAGGGGCAGAGTCTGTTTCTTGGCCGATCGCAGAGACTAGGGACGATGGCCCAGTACCTTGCGCTGTGCGGCGAGGAAGGCGGATCTTCCGCGCCGGGCAAAGCTACGCCACCGGCTATGTGCGATATGCATCATATTGAGTCCTGGGCGAGGGGCGGGGCAACGGACATTTCAAATCTGACATTCGTTGACCCCGGTACGCATCGAAAGATTGATGACAAGCGGTCGAATGACAAATCCTGGTGGACGTTGCGCCCGGATGAGTGTGAAGGGGAGCCTGTCGAAACGGAACGGGTGGTGTGGATTGAGCCAGGAAAAGACCGAAAGACGAATGGTTCATCGGAAGAGAAAAACAGGAACTCGAATCAAGATTCAAACGCTTTTGATAACCCAGGACGTTGGTTGCGGCGAATACTTCGGCAAAAAGGGACGAAGCGTAAGCAAGACGATACGGATGACGCTGACTCCGGCGGTGCGGGCGGGTGCGGTGCGGATGCGGATGACGAACGGGCCGGGCGATAACGAGGCGTAGGGGTAACGCTGGCGGGAGGTGAAGACTCTTTTGGGGTGAGTACAGCAGAAGTGCTCCGGCCGTAGCGAAATCAGAGCGTTACGGCAGCGGAGAGTTGATGCTGGGTGAGTTCCCTGGATTGAACTGCAGGTTAGGGCTACTGGAAGTCCTGAATGATTTCATCGATAAGCGGTTGTGCGGCATCGGCATCAATATTCGCGAAAACAAACTCCTGGTAGATGCGGTTATCCTCGTCGATGACCATAACGAAAGGGGAGCCCTTGTTGACGCCGCTAAATGCGTGCTTGCCGGGTAGCTCGTATGGAACGTAGTTCTCGACGGACTCAGCCTTTTCATTAATCCGGCTGACAGTGGCCGGGTCCTCGGCCGTACTGAGCATCGCAGTGCCGCTGTCGCCAACAGCCATCACACAGGTGAAGCCATGTACGCTCTCACTGCCAAAAATGATGGGTTTAGAGTCATCCGATTCGACGCAGCTACCAACCGCTTCCTTAACTGCATCAGGAGTGAAATTCTGGATTGACTCAGGCAGCGCAGAGGTGCCCATGAAACCCGCGGCGCTCCCAGTGGTGCCCGACGATTCTTCGGAGGGAGCAGCGGGCGGAGCAGTCGGTGCTGACGGCGGTTCGGGATTGCTTGAGCATGCGCTAACCAGGAAAAGTGAGCTGGCAGCAATAACAGCGCCCGCAGTTTTTGCGGACTTCAACAGTGAATGCATGCCAGTTATCGTAAGGCAGCTCTTGTTAGCGTGTAAACTACGTCAAAATTCAAGCAAGCTAAAGCGAACTGGAGCAAGCTGAAGCGAACTGGAACGAATTGATCGTGGCGTAGCTGTCACCAATGAGCATTTGTAAAGATTCCCATGCAGCGCCACATGGAGAAACATGAATCCCCGCGCTGTTTTTTTGGGGAGGGGGGGGGGAGCGCTGCTCGCTCAGATTGTGTGGCGCGGTTAGCCGGTGGCCCCCTATCCAAGGCAGAGTAGACTCAACCAACGTGATGAGTTTTCGACGACGCCGCAAAGTAGTTCCCGCCCGCACCGAGGGGGAGTTGGACGCAATGCAAGCGGCCGGCGAGATTGTCGGCCGTGCATTGCTGGCCTGCCGAGATGCTGCAAAACCAGGTGTGACCACGGCAGATCTCAATGAGATTGCCCATCAGGTCATTACCGATGCTGGTGCAACGCCATCTTTCCTTGGTTATGAAGGTTTCCCGGCGTCTGTCTGTGCATCCGTGAATGAAGTTGTCGTTCATGGCATTCCGTCCTCGTCCACAGTTCTATCCGAAGGCGACCTGGTCTCGATTGACTGTGGTGCAATTCTGGAGGGGTGGCACGGCGATTCGGCACTGACTTTCGGTGTCGGAAAGCTGAGTGAAGATGTCGAAAAACTAAACATTGCGACGTCGGAGGTCCTTGCCGAAGGCATTAAAGCAATGGTGCCGGGTGCTCGCCTCACCGACATTTCGTACGCGTTAGAAATGGCTACACGAGAGGCTGAACTGCGCCACGATATTGAGCTCGGCATCGTCGATGGATACGGCGGGCATGGCATCGGGCGCGAGATGCACATGGATCCCTTCCTCCCCAACGAAGGCAAAGCAGGCAAGGGCCCCCGCATCGTCGAAGGCTCCGTGTTGGCCATCGAACCGATGCTCATTCTCGGCGGCGAGTGGGGTAGCGATGAGCTTGACGACGGCTGGACGGTCGTCAGCGCTGATCGAATGCCGGCGTCCCATTGGGAGCACACAGTTGCCGCCACGGCGGACGGCCCCCGAATTTTGACTCCTCGGTATGAATAGCCAGTGCGTCGTCAAGCGTTTTCAGTGTGCTTGACGGCCACTAGATGTTGTCGCGAACCTGCTTAGACTCACCACACTTGTCGATGGTGAAAGAGTCCATTGTCCGGCCAGCGGCATTAATGCTGGTCGAGGTGTAGTTGTCGGCACCCTCGTGTGTAATGACGGAGTCGACAGTCATGGTGCAGCCCTGAACCGAAGTCTTGGCGTAGGTGGCAGTCTCCTTAGCCCAGACCTTGCGGTTTGCGCCGTTGTTATCCCAGGCGGCATTTTCTGGTTCAGCTTCGTAGAACTTTGAACCAGCCGAGGAAACCATGTAGACAGGGCCGGTGTTTTCGCCGTCGACTTCATTGTCGAAGCGGTGTCCTCGAGCGTATGCGTGGTCATGGCCGTTCAAGACCAAGTCGACATTGTGCTTTTCCAGGATGTCGCCGAAGTACCGCAAGTTTGTGGTGGTAATCCGCTTAGTTGTGGCGTTGTATACCGGCTGGTGGAACATCACTACAGACCACTGGTTTGGATTGGAAGAAAGCGCCTCGTCCAGGAACCGTGCCTGCTGTGAAAGGAAAAGGTTGTTCGAGGTCAACGCGATGAATCGAACGCCCTGGTAGTCCGCGTAATAGGTGCTCTCCGGCAGGATAGCGGGACCGTTGGTCGGGTGAGTGTAGTGGTTTTGGAAGTTCTTTGCGAGCGGATCACCTTTGAGTTCGTGGTTGCCGAGGGCGGTCAACATGGGCATCGTGCGTGCGGTAGGTCCCTGCGCTTCGAACCACTGATTCCACTGTTCATCGTCATCGGCATCATTAATTTGATCGCCAGTATGTACCGCCAATGCGGCATTCGGAACAGCGTTGTATGCCGCCTGTGCGGAAATCTTCGCTTCTTCGGTCAGACCATTTTGGGCATCGCCAAAGTAGATAAAGTCGAAATCCTGAGGGGCGGCAGCTGCGGTGCGGAAAGTGTCCCAAGGTCCGGAAGCGCCGTTGGCCGTGATAATTCGGTATTCATATTCGGTCGCAGGAGTAAGGTCGGCGAGCTCCGCGAACTGGTGGACGCGATTTGTCCTCCCTGTCTCAGTAGTGGTTGCAGTACGAACCTGGTCAGTGCCAGTTGGGCGGTACTCAACGGTAGCGTCGGCAGTATCTGCGCGGAAGGTGACGTTCATGCCGGTTGAAGCATCCTCAGTGGGAGAGAGGATAACGCGATCAGCAACGCCTGGGATGGCGTTGGTGAGAATGTCGGAACCGTTAACCGCGCCAATAGTCTGATCTCCTACCTCTGCTGCTGCAGGGGCGGCCACTGCTGGATTGATAAGACTGGACAGTGAAAGTGCGGCCACCGCAAAGCCCGCAACGGAGCGGTGCTTGAACAGAGACTTAGTAGCAGAATTATTGGCGGAGTTATAGCCGCGGACACTCAAAGGCATGATTTTGGACATGTCACTAATTTGATATCTATCAATGTCCGAGTAGTTAACTCGAGGTAAAAGCCACGCGAAAAATCAGAACAGAGGTCAGAATATCGCCACTTGGGACGCGATGACTTCTGCCCGCGTGGCGTGAATCCGCCTGCCGTCGCCTGCCGTCGCCTGCCGGCAATGCCGTAGTGGTGCTATTTGGTAAATACGCAGGTCGCGTGTAAAGTTGGGCGATGGTGTAGGCGCAGTGTCGCTGCAGTGATGATTATCCCTGCGCGGAACTGCTAAAACACCAGGCAGAGTAGAGATTTCCCAACTGGTGCCGGGGCTGTCCCGGGTATCCGCCAGAGAGACGTGGAGGACATGGCTAAAAAGGAAGGCGCAATTGAGGTTGAGGGCCGCGTCGTCGAGCCCTTGCCGAACGCGATGTTCCGAGTGGAGCTGGACAACGGGCACAAGGTGCTCGCCCATATTAGTGGCAAGATGCGCCAGCACTACATCCGTATTCTCCCGGAAGATCGAGTCGTAGTGGAGCTTTCTCCGTACGATCTCGAGCGTGGGCGAATCGTCTACCGCTACAAGTAAATCGACTTGACCACTGTTGTTAGTGGTTATGAGCTCATTTACTAACTAGACAGAAACTCCACCGTCCTAGCTGCTTCTGGTGACGGCCGCGTGATGCTGAGACCTGCTGTCTCAGCAGTTCGGCGCGGCGGTTCTTTATGAAAGCTTTTCCGCAGAAGTAAGCGAGACTACCTCCGGCAACGGTGGCTGGAGCCTTTCTATAACACCTGTGCGACTCGGCATCCGACCGAGTAAGCCGGGTCTGGGAAGGATGGCAGTGGAGTAAACCACCGCATCAACCGGAAGGAATTTGCCGTATGGCACGCCTTGCTGGAGTTGACCTGCCACGCAACAAGCGTATGGAGGTCGCTCTTACCTACATTTATGGCATCGGCCCCGCCCGTGCCAATGAGCTGCTGGAGAAGACCGGCATCTCTCCGGATCTGCGCACCGACGCTCTCACCGATGAGCAGGTTGCTGCGCTGCGTGACGTGATTGAAGCTACCTGGAAGGTCGAGGGTGACCTCCGCCGTCAGGTTCAGGCTGATATCCGCCGCAAGATTGAGATTGGTTCCTACCAGGGTCTGCGCCACCGTCGTGGTCTGCCGGTCCGTGGTCAGCGCACCAAGACCAACGCTCGTACGCGTAAGGGTCCGAAGAAGACGATCGCCGGAAAGAAGAAGTAAAACATGGCAGCTCCGAAGTCCGCACGCGGCCGTCGTACCGGCCGTCGCGTTGTAAAGAAGAACGTGGCTCAGGGCCACGCATACATCAAGTCCACCTTCAACAACACCATCGTGTCCATCACGGACCCGAAGGGCGCTGTTATCTCGTGGGCCTCCTCTGGTCACGTCGGTTTCAAGGGCTCTCGTAAGTCCACTCCGTTCGCTGCTCAGATGGCCGCCGAGAACGCTGCTCGTAAGGCTATGGAACACGGTATGAAGAAGGTCGACGTTTTCGTTAAGGGCCCGGGTTCGGGCCGCGAAACCGCCATCCGTTCCCTCCAGGCCGCTGGCCTTGAGGTGTCCTCGATCTCGGATGTGACCCCTCAGCCGCACAACGGCTGCCGTCCGCCGAAGCGTCGTCGCGTCTAGGAATAGGGTAAGGAGAGAACAGAAATGGCCCGTTATACCGGTCCCGCAACCCGTAAGTCCCGTCGTCTCCGCGTCGACCTCGTCGGTGGCGACATGAACTTTGAGCGTCGTCCCTACCCTCCGGGGCAGGCTGGTCGCGCTCGCATCAAGGAGTCGGAGTACCTGCTCCAGCTCCAGGAGAAGCAGAAGGCACGTTTCACCTACGGCGTGATGGAGAAGCAGTTCCGTCGCTACTACGCCGAGGCTCACCGTCGTCCGGGCAAGACTGGCGATAACCTCGTCGTCCTGCTGGAGTCGCGTCTCGACAACGTTGTCTACCGCGCTGGTCTGGCTCGCACCCGCCGCCAGGCTCGTCAGCTGGTTTCCCACGGCCACTTCACCGTTAACGGTAAGAAGATTAACGTGCCGTCCTTCCAGGTAAGCCAGTACGACATCATCGACGTGCGACCGAAGTCGCAGAAGATGATTTGGTTCGAAGAGGCACAGGAAAACCTGGTCGACGCTGTCGTCCCGGCATGGCTTCAGGTTGTTCCTGAGTCCCTGCGCATCCTCGTGCACCAGACCCCGGAACGCGCACAGATCGACATTCCGCTTCAGGAACAGCTGATCGTCGAGTTCTACTCGAAGTAATAACTAACTTCGCTTGCATCCATTCATTCCCTATGGCGTCATATAGCGGTCGCCACCTGGAGGATTTTCGAAAATGCTCATTTCCCAGCGCCCAACGCTGACTGAGGACTACATTGATTCCTCTCGCTCCCGGTTCGTCATCGAGCCGCTGGAGCCGGGTTTCGGTTACACCCTCGGTAACTCCCTTCGTCGTACGCTGCTGTCGTCCATCCCGGGCGCTGCAGTTACCAGCATCCGCATCGACGGTGTGCTGCACGAGTTCACCACCATCCCGGGCGTGAAGGAAGATGTCTCCGACATCATCCTGAACATCAAGGGTCTGGTGCTCTCGAGCGAGTTCGATGAGCCGGCTACCGTCTACCTGCGTCGCGAAGGTGCAGGTGCGGTTACCGCAGCTGACATTGAGTGCCCGGCTGGTGTGGAGGTCTACAACCCGGATCACCACATCGCTACCCTCAATGACTCCGGTCGCCTGGATATTGAGATGATCGTTGAACGTGGTCGCGGCTACGTGCCGGCGACCCCGAACTCCGGTGGCGAAATTGGCCGCATTCCGATGGACCAGATTTACTCGCCAGTTCTGAAGGTCAGCTACAAGGTGGAGGCTACTCGTGTTGAGCAGCGTACCGACTTTGACAAGCTGATTATCGATGTCGAGACCAAGAACTCGATCACCGCTCGCGACGCAATGGCGTCTGCAGGTAAGACCCTGGTCGAGCTGTTCGGTCTGGCGCGTGAGCTGAATGAGTCCGCTGAAGGTATCGAGATTGGCCCGAGCCCGCGCGAGGCTGAGGATGTCGCTGCGTACCAGACTCCGATTGAGGATCTGGACTTCTCTATGCGCTCCTACAACTGCCTCAAGCGCGAGGAGATCCACACCGTCGGCGAGCTCGCTGCTCGTACCGAGTCGGATCTGCTGGATATCCGCAACTTCGGTGACAAGTCCATCAATGAGGTCAAGGAGAAGCTCGCTGAGCTTGGCCTCGCTCTGAAGGATTCCCCGAACAACTTCGACCCGGCTGCTGTCGCTGATTTGGACGCTGCCTCGGGTGATGACGCTGACTGGACTGATGGCGCAAGCGCTGGCTACGACGAGTAGTTCACCGACGCGACTTCATTAAAACGAGGAGATACCTATGCCTACCCCTAAGCAGGGTTCCCGTCTCGGCGGCTCCGCTTCGCACCAGAAGAAGATTCTGGCTAACCTTGCGAAGCAGCTCATCGAGCACGGCAAGATTAAGACCACCGACACCAAGGCCAAGCTGCTGCGTCCGTACGTTGAGAAGCTGATTACTAAGGCAAAGAGCGGCACTCTCGCAGACCGCCGCAACGTTGCCAAGCTGCTTAACGACAACTACGCAGTTCAGAAGCTGTTTGACGAGATCGCTCCGCAGTTCGCCAATCGCGACGGCGGCTACACCCGCATCATTAAGCTGGGTAACCGCAAGGGCGACAACGCTCCGATCTCTTTGATCGCCCTGGTTGAGGAAGAGACTGCAACTGCTGAGGCTACCCGCGCAACTCGCGCTGCTGCTTCCAAGCAGGCTGAAGAGGCAAAGGCCGAAGAGGCTGAGGCTGCTGAGGCTGAGGCTGCAGAGGAGAACTAGTTTCCCTCGCCGATGGTCTCTGGCCGTCACAGCTTTAACCCCCGCTGAGCAGTTCATATTTGAACGCTCAGCGGGGGTTCTTTGTGCTTTACGACGGCCACCGCGCCCCGAGTTTAGTTCTGTTTTCGGTCGCGATAATCGATACGGTGGCGATATCGAGCGCTGCATGGACGACCTGCTAGGCAATCTGTCGATTTTCTAATCCGCGGTCCCCGCTACAATCTGTTAAGCGTGACATCACTTACTCCAACGATTCCGGAAACTCCGTGCGAATCTGCCGACTATGCCGATACCGTTAGCACAGCAACTGACCTGGCTCGGCTACGCTTTGACATCGCTTATGACGGGACAGATTTCCACGGGTGGGCTGCCCAACGCAATAAGCCCACTGGAGAGCCAGTGCGGACCGTGCAGGCGACGTTGGAATCAACCCTGGAGAAGGTGTTGCGCACACCGGTGCAGCTGACTGTGGCCGGTCGCACAGACGCTGGTGTGCACGCCTCCGGGCAGGTGGCTCACGCGGATGTGCCGGTCTCCTGTTTGGATACTCGTTCCATCGCAGGGGACCCGGGTAACTTGGTCCGTCGTGTAGCGCGGCTATTGCCCGCGGATGTGACGCTTCGCGGCGCTTCGTTTGCGCCCCCAGGGTTTGATGCCCGCTTTTCCGCGTTACGTCGACATTATGTTTATCGTGTTAGCAGCAGTATCAGTGGTCCACTGCCTACTCGAGCGCGCGATACTGCCCACTGGCGGCGATCTGTGGATATTGAACGCATACAGGTGGCGGCCGATGCTCTGCTGGGGCTCAATGACTTTGCCGCTTTTTGCCGGCACAAGCCGCATGCGACAACCACTAGGGATTTGCAGCGTTTCCAGTGGTTCGACGTTTCCACACGGGAAGAACCCGAGTTGTACGAGGCCCATGTGACTGCCGACGCCTTCTGTTGGTCTATGGTGCGCTCACTGGTTGGAGCGTGCCTTAGCGTCGGTGAGGGGCGACGTGCGGTCGGATTTACTGAACAGTTGCTGGCCGAAGAGAAGCGTTCTCCACTGGTTCCCGTGGCAGAGGCACGTGGGCTCAGCTTGGTAGGTGTTGATTACCCCGAGGATGCTGACCTGGCGGCGAGGGCGGAGCAGACTCGCGAACGTCGCGATGCCCGGCCAGATCTGAACGAGGCTTAAATGTACGAGCTGTCAGTAGTATTTTCTGAAGAAAGCGACCGTAGGAGGAGTGTTCGGTAGTGGTGTGGGCAATTGTTAGCTTGGTTGCGCTGCTCGTAATCCCCGGCGCTGTTGTGGTGCGAGCCAGCGGTGTTCGCACCCCGTGGGCGCTGGCTCTCGGTCCAGCGGTGACGTTTGGTATCGCAGGCACCGCGGGTTGGGTGCTCGGTGCTTTAGACGTGCGCTTTACCTTGGTCAGTGCATCTATCTGCTGGGCGGTCGTAGCGCTTCTTGCGCTGTGCTGGAGCGGTGGCAGTGCGTTGCTTCGTCGACGGCGCGGTGGCGCTAATCACTCGGTGTCGGCTGAGTCGCAGCCGGCCGCAGATAGGCGATGGAGGGAGCTGGGCTATGGGCTAATGGCCAGTATTGGCATCATCATCGCTGCGGTCGTTCTCGCGTGGACCGCTATTAGTCGGGTCGCGCCTATGCCTCAGGGGATGGCGACTATTCAGCAGGGCTGGGACACGCTCTGGCATGCCAGTGTGCTCCGTTCGATTACGGAAGACGGCGTGGCCTCAGCCACCAGGATGGGCGAGATTCAAAATGTGGAAACTCAGGCGGTCTCTTACTATCCCGCCGCATGGCATGCGTTTGGTGCGCTATGGATATTGATTGTCCGTCTGCCGATTACCGAGGCGGTCAATTATCTCGGCATTATCATTCCAGCGGTGACTATACCGACGGCCGCTGCAGCTTTGACCTGGCGAATTGTTGATCGCCGAAAGCTATCGACCGCAGTTGCCGCGGGGATTGCGTCGCTTGTTTCGGCAGCACTTCCGGTATTGATGCCCGTCGGGGTCTTTGTGGGTGCCTGGCCGTACCAGGTAGCCATCGCGCTAGCGATTACCGTCTTCGCCTTTGTCACGTCGCTCCCACACGCGCCGCAGCGCATTTTGAGCGCCACTCTCGCGATAATCGGTATCGGGGAGCTCCATCCGGCATCGGTGCCGACGGTCGTTATGATCGGTGCAATCTGGTGGCTGTGCTATCGCCTGCCGCGTCCCGTACATCCTGAACTGGGTGCGGTTCGCGCCAAGCTTTACGACGTCGCGGCGATTGCAGCCGCCTTTGTGCCAGCAGTGGCAGTTCTTTTACCACAGTGGCTTACGGGAACTTCTCAGACCGAGGATGTGCGTGCCGTCAGTGCTGAGGTGGAAGACCTTAATCGTTTTGATGCGTGGTATCGAGGCGCGACAATGCTGACTCGCCATACCGAGGAGTTTCGGCCGTTTTGGCCAATCATCATCCTCGGATTTATCGGGATGGCATTTTTGGTCTTCTCGGACTTTTCGCGCCGACGTGTGTGGGTCGTACCGGCATGGTTTGTTTCGGTGTTGATGACCACCCACGCACTCAATCATTTTGGTGGTGTGCCGGGGGATATTCTTGCGCTGTATACGAATCTCCACTATTCCACGCCTCACCGGTTGGTGATGGTCACCGCGTACCTGTTTTCCGCGTTTGCGGGCATCGCAGTCGCGTGGACCTGTGCGTGGGCAGCCCGTATTAGTGAGGCCAAGGTGCCTTCAACAGGACAGGTTCTGGGGTTGAGCTTAGCGACGGCGAGCTCTGCTGTGCTTGTGGTCTACGGAGTGGCGTCTAATGCTAGCGCTGCGGATTTCTCATACAAGACTCCTCGGGAATGGCAAATCATTTCCAGTGCTGATTTGAAGGCATTTGACTGGTTGGCTGAGCAGCCGGAGGCACATAAGTACCGCACCTTTACCAATCCGCCAGAGGGGTCAGGCTGGATGTACCCCCGCAATGACTTGCCGGTAGTGTTCCCGCACTATGACTGGCCAGTGGCGAATAAATGGTCAGCCACCTCGATGTTGTATTGGCACGCTGATTACCTCGGATTTGCAGATCCCGATCGGTCGGATGGCGTAAACGATGTCGACCGAGCAGCCCGAAAGCTCAACGTTGGATTCATCTATTTATCACCCCCGGGTATTTGGGACGCCAAGGAGGATTTAGAATTCCCTGAGGAAGAAATGTGGCGAGCTCCAGGAGTAACCCCTGTTTATCGAGATCGGGAGGTAACTATCTTCGCGTTCAATGATGTGATTTCGCCACAACGCATCGATGAGATGCGCGCTAGTTCTCCGGAAGTAATTCCTCCCTCGGCTACTAGGGGATGGAGCGATGGTCGGGTAGGTTAGGACACCATGCGGACGAATAAATTTATGGCAACTATTGCAGCCGGTGCGATGATGATTCTCGCGCTGGCCGGATGTGGAGACGACGAACCAGCTAAGCCGGAGGTCTCGGACCGCTCCATCAGTTCTTCCGCCAAGACTAAATCCTCGACTTCACCGAAGCCGACGGAGGAGTCGACAAAATCGACGGAATCAGAGACTCCGACGGAAACCCCTGAGATTGCCCAGGTCAATGATGCGGACTACACGCCCGCTGACGGCCCGAATACTCGACTCTTTCAGCTGGAGGACGGCACGACGCGCTGTTTCCTCAACGATTTGAGCGGTGATGCCTACTTGGCTTGCCAGGTGAATCTTGCCAATCCTCCGATGGTCGATGACGGCACAGGAAATGAGGTTCCAGCCAATGCTGTGTCCTGGAACCCTGGTGGTGTGACCTACGAGGTCCTTACCTTCCCGCCGACAGGTGAGATGAAGACGCTGCCAGCGAATTCTCAGTTGAACGCATTTGGATATAGCTGCTCGGCCTACGGCCCGTCGACTCTGGAATGCTCGGGACCAGCGGGCAATGCCACTATCGACAACGGCAATGTCACCGGTGCCGAGATGCCGAAGGATGAGGTGCCTCTTGGAGCAGGCGGTCAGCCTGGTGACCAAGAAAATGGCGCTCCAGATGACCCAACGGATCCGGGTGAGTCCGGCGATCCCCAGGCTCCAGGTGGCCTGCCAGATTTCGGCGGGCTGATTCCGGGCTTGAACCGTTAGTTACCCGCATAGCCAGTGGCTGCAATTCATCGGTGGTTCGAGCGGTAGAGAGTGTCCAGGTGAATTCGCCCATCACCAGTCGAGGGCACGGCGTCAGCGCTTTCGAAGCCACTGCCATGGCGGAACTCACACGGCTGACCTCGATGATTCGCGCAATCCCAGTGCGCAACTCAGGCTCGTGCTCTTCGACAACAACCAGGTCGACGGTGTCATCGCCAGCTCGGGTCAGAAGTACTGCGCCTAGCTCGAGAGCCACGGCAAAGAACTGTGGTCGGGACGTACGAATGCCGACTCGATACCCCAGCGAGAGCATTCCAATGAGCAATTCGCAAATGTCCTGAGTGCCGCAGTCAACCTCTAGCCGAGGCAGGCTTGCGGGGCACATCGTGATGGTTTGGCCACTGGCTCCGACACCAATGGCCTGCGCCGGGCCATTGGTGATAGCAATGTTTCGCTGCCGGCTAAACCACAGGTGTGGTTTGCGACCCAGCGCAGCCACATGATGAGAACGCCCGGTGCGGCGCAGCTGAACTATCCCCGCAGCACTCGCGGTCAGAGCACACTCCTGATTCGTCAACCGCCGTGCGCGAATACCTTGAATCCCTAGCCGGTGGATGAGGAAGTGCAACGCTTTGGCAGTGGAAACTTCCGTCGGAATAGTTGCCACCAGATGTGTCCAGGGCTCAGGGGTTGTGCCGGAGCGCTCGGCCGCCCGGAAGTAGCGGTGCGCATGCTCTCCGCGGATTTCAGGCGCAACGTGATAGAAGCACAAGGCGTCTAAGGTCACTGGGCTGTCGTCGGCAAGCGAGACGATATCGGCAGAGCTCAGCTGGCTGCGCAGACCGGGAGTGAGGCGAAGCCCGATGAGTTTTCCGTGCTCGGTGCGCCGCAGACGGTCGCGAAGGCTGCGGCCGCGCACAGGGACATGCGCACTCGCGGTAATGATGATTGCTGCGATGAGCAGCCACAATGACAATGGCATGTGAAAAATTCCCCCAATATGTTCCCCACTAAAATTCCCCTGGTCGCACACTAGCGTGAACTGGCTTACTCTGCAGAGTAGAAAATTATTTGGGGGAATAGTTTTGGGGGAAACTCATGCCACGTACGCCGACTACGCCTAGCCAGGTCAGCGGTCATAGGTTCTTGATTCGCCGGATTGAACACGCGCTCGTGCGTGCAGATTCGCGAATGTTGCACGATCCTCTACGCACGCGAACGCGAGCACTGTTTATCGGCTGTGCGCTGGTGGTTTTACTGGCTGCCGGAACTGCGGTGCTGTCGTTGGTGCGGCCGCAGGGCGGTTCTAGCTCCAATGAACAGCTGATTGTCGTGTCGGGGTCGGAGGGCCTGCATGTACGTGTCAATGGTCGTTTGCATCCAGTCGCGAACCTCGCATCGGCGCGGTTAATTTTGGGCAATCCTGCTGAGCCGAAGCGGGTGCGCAGTAGCGAGCTCGACAAAGAGGACATCAGTTTTGCTGTTGGGATTGAGGGGGCACCTGCAGTTCCGACCGCGTCGGCAGGCTCGGTGCGTTCGGGGTCTGCAAAGAAGGGCAACGCAGGGGTGCCGGAGTTGGCGCTGTCGGTGTGCGATCGGACGGTTCAGGATCTCGGGCAGCCGTGGATTGTTGCAGAGTCACTTGCGCGTCTTGAAGAAGTACACACGGAGCCGCAGCATCTTACCCGGTCCCACTCAGACAGTGCTGTTGTAGCCGATGGCCAAAACCTTTGGCTGATTACGCAGGGCTATCGTTCGCGGTTGGATACCAACCATCCGGAGCATGCCACTGTCTCTCGAGCTCTGGGGCTGGAGCGCGCAGCCGTCCGGCCTGTCAGCCCCGCGTTGCTTCGGGCGATTCCGGAGGTTCCGATTCTGGCCGCGCCGGCCATCCCGGACCACGGCGCACCCACCCATTTCGCCGCGCCTTTCGACACCGTTGGCAACGTAGTTGAGGTCGGGCAGCGGCGCGTCATTGTGCTTGCCGACGGTGCCGCGACTCTCTCGACGGTGCTAGGAGAACTATTAGCCGCGCATAGTCCAGTTCTGCAGGCCAGTGAGGGGCAGCTAGCGGCAGTTCCCGTTGCGAATGCGCCAGTAGTACTAGGCCTTCCTGAAGAGCCGCTGGAGTTTACCGATGCCGGTGGCTGGTTGTGTGCTGGGCGAATAGCGGGACAGCCGCACGCGCACGTGCAGTGGTCCCAGCATGCTCCGGAGGGGAGGCACGTGGATTATCCGCACGCTGACGGTCCGGGTGTGGCCGTCGACGGTTTCGTGGATGCCCGCAGCCGTGAGCGCAGCTCGATTGCAGTAAGCGTAAATGGGGCTGTGCACATCATTTCGCCGGAGGGAATGCGCTTTGCTGTGCACGATCGCACATCGTTGGCTGCCCTCGGTTTTAATGCGTCAGCCAATGCCGATAATGGTGGCACACGGCCAGTGGACTGGGAAGTTCTGACTGCGTTGCGCGGTGGCCCTGAGCTGAGCAAGCAGGCGGCACTAGGGCCGCTGTCCGGGGCGGGAGAGCAACCAGGCGCCTAGCCCCAAGACGCAAATCAGGAGCAAACCGGTCGCCCGCAGTGGCGCATTGCGCTGCTGCGAAGAAAGCGCATCCGGGGGAGCCGGTGCGGCAGCGGGGTTGGCGTCGTGCTGAGCAGCGGTGTCCACAGTGGTCCAAATCAGTGCGTCATAAGGCGCGATGATGCCGCGCCCAAGGCCGAGTCCGGAACTGATCGGACTCGCGGAATTAAAGATGATATCGCGAACCTGGGCCGGGGAAAGCTCTGGATTTCGTGCCAGCAGCAGGGCAGCCGTTCCCGACACGGCTGGCGTGGCAAAACTGGTGCCAGCAATTTGCTGGGCACGGGTGTTCTCCCCGGACCCGAACACATGGCGGTCGATGAGACCGGCAGGGGTGCGCGGATCGGGACCGAGTATGGGGCCACCGGGAGCGGAGACATTGACCCACTGTCCTGTAATCGCGTACTCCGAGGGTTGTGCTTGGCCGGCGTCATCGAACTGTACCGCTGACACTGCAATGACCTCTGGCAGGACTGCGGGCCATGCCACCGATCCGTCCTGACAGCTGTCGCCTTTATTGCCCGCCGCTGCGACCACTACTGCGCCAGAGACTTCCGCGCGTGCGACGCTCTCGGCAACATCCGTGGCACCTAGGGGCATCACGCCAGCCGGTGCACAAGATGTCAGCGAAATATTGATGACCCTTGCACCTTCCGCGACGGCCTTGTCGATAGCTTGTGCCAGCGATTCCAAATTGCCTTCGCCATCGGCCGTTTGTCTTATCGACAACACTCGCGCGTCGGGCGCCAATCCCGCGAAACCATCGGCCCCAGGTCGACCCGCAATAATGCCGGCCACTAGAGTTCCATGACCGTCGCAGTCTACAAAGCCGCTGGTGCCGTCGACAAAATCACCGCCGTCGAGGACCTCGCCCAGGCGCTCATTGGGTGAGACCCCGGTGTCGATTACAGCCACTGTAATCCCCACGCCCGTCGTCAGTTGCCATGCTTGGCGAAACCGAAGCACTTTTTCAATCACTGTCGGTTCGTGCAGCGCGCTTTCCGACGACAACGTCGTGGCCACGCAATCTTGACTGCCCTGGGCAGCCGCTATCGGTGCGATTCCCGGCGGTGCGACTGAGGCGGCCGCCGTCAACGTGGAGATGAGCAGTGTGGAAAGTGCGGTCGTGGCGGTGATGCGAGTTTTTATGGTGTTCCTGGAAAGTGGATTTTTCACTGGAAGAACCCACTTACGAACTCGGGGAATTCAGCAATGATGGCCGCAATCGGCAGAATGACGGCGATGCTGCAGGCTTCGGTTAGCTCAGCAATGCGGCGTGTCGTAGGTGAGATGCGTGACGCAGGAAATGCGGCTAAGACGGTGGCTGCAAGCATGGGGACGACAATGCCTGCGGAGACTGGCCAATTGCCCTCGAACCACTGTTGTAAGGCGACGGCCACAGCAACGTTAAGGCCAGCTAAAGCGGTGCTGGTGGAAGCTACTTTCCGAGCTTGGCCACGGGAGTGGATGGCACAAAAGACGATGACAGCAACGGCCATGACCAGGGGCCACCACCTGCTCGCACTGCCTCCAGAGAAAAGTACCACCAGTGTGAAGATACTGAGACTTCCGGTGCTGCCACAGATGATGCCGTCGAGAAGCCAACCCGCCCGCTTAGGTGCGTTGTGGGATATTTCAGGAGATTCGCTGTCGTCAAAGCTTTCGCCGGCGGCAGGGACTTTTGGTACGCGAATACCGGTAGTTTTAATCGCGATGGAAGGCGCCAGCAGCATCAGGATGACTGCACTGGCAGCGGTGAGTGCTCCTGATTGAACAGGGTTGTGGGAAAGCGCGACAGCCGTAGCGTAAATACCGTAGGTCACTGCAGTACTGAGGCTGCCGGCGCCCAGGGTAGCAGTGATGCGGTTATTGCCGTCATCGCGATTGAGGATGAGAAATATCAAACCGGTAATGCCAAACGCAACGGTGATTGCGGCAGTCGGTGGCCAGTCGGTGAGAGTGTGATGCAGTCCGAGACCGACAAAGCAGAGCCCCGAAGTGACGGCCAGTACGAGAACTTGCAGCTCTAAAACCATGACAATCGCTGGGCGTGCACTACGCATCAGGGCCAGACGCAGTCCGCCGGCGACGGCCAGCAGCGCGATGAAGCTGATTGCCGCGGCCAGCGTGGAATCGGTACTGCTCAAGCTCAGTGAGGCAGCCGCGATTGAAGCTGTGGCCACGAGGGCGGCAGTACAGCCGACGATGAGATCAGCCGTGCCAATGCCATCGGTATAGGTGGTGTCGGTAATGGCATCGGCGGCATCGAAGAGTCGAGGTTTGGGTACAGGTCCTGGATCGTTGATAACCACGAGACGCTCACCTGGTGAAATACCGGCTTCGTTCAGAGTGTCGTCGGCAAGCAAAATCGTGCCGGTGGCGGTTCGTAGCTGCCACTGCGCCAGCGGGAAGTCGGCAACTTCAATATCGAAAATCTGCAGGATATCCGGTATGAGTGCGGCGATAGAGACATTGGTCGGTAGTGCAAGGTCTGCGTGTGCTCGATTGGTATCTTCGGGCATGTGTGCGGCGTCAATGCGCACGCGAATGAGTTCCCCCAGCATGTATTTCCCCCCATGAATTGTGCATGCTTTAGTCCCTCTAGAGTGTCGTACAACTCGCTAGAGCGCTACTCGGAGTAGTAACTGCGCGTGCCCCCGCTTACCGGGCTCAGCCATGTGCCGCGCGAGTCCGCGCTGCGTGAATCCGGGGCGTGTTTTAAGCTGTGTGCACACCGATTGGTCGGGGGATTGGCCGTCGAGTGAACACAAGGGGCGAAAAATAGCGGGGGGATTTTTGTGACTAGTGCACAGGCGGAGATTTCGGCTACTCGAAAAGCGGGTCCGCAACCAATGACGGGCACAATCGCGCCGGATGCACCACCGGAAGCGCCGGAGCCACAGCCGGTGCCGCTGATGCGTGCACTCATGCCGTTGATCATGGTTGTGGCAGTGGTTGGCATGGTGGTGCTGATGTTTGTCTCTGGAATGGGACGAAACCCGATGTCTTTTATGTTTCCGCTGATGATGGTGTTTTCCACCGTGGGCATGATGGTGTCGGGCGGGTCAGGAAATAAGGACATGGCCCCCGCACGCAAGGACTATCAGAGGCACTTGTCCAGCATTCGTCGGGCCGTGGCGAAAGCAGCGACGATGCAGCGTGAATCGGCGCAGTTTATCCACCCTCTACCTGGAACATTGTGGCAGCTGGGGGCGATGGGGCGGGCGTGTGAGCGTCGAAAGGGGGACTCGGATTTTTTGCAGCTGCGCATCGGGGTGGCAACGCAGCAGCCCGCAACGCCTGTGACACCGCCGGCAATTCCGGCGCCCGAGAAGTTGGATCCGGTGTCCGCAGTAGCACTGCGGGAAGTGATTCGATCGGCCCGTCAGGTTGGGGAAGTGCCCTTTGCCATAGACGTGTCGGCCTTTGACATCATCGCGCTCACCGGAGATGCTGCAGCGCAGGGGCTGGCACGAGCGATGGTTGCCCAAGCCGCGGCACTGCATCATTCGGAGGATTGCTTAATCGCAGTTGTTGGAGACGGGTGGGATTGGCTGAAATGGGTGCCACACCACGCACACCCCGCCATTACTGATACCTGTGGCCCGGCGCGGTTACGAGCGGCGACCTGCGCAGAACTGGTCGAGTTGTTCACAGCTATAGACACGCTGCCAGCTGCGGTGATCATTGTGTTGACGGATTCGAACGGGCAGCTCGATGCCACTGAATTGGCACCGGTTTTTGACTCGGCGGGAGCGGAGACATCGATAGTTCTGCTGTCCGTCGTCGAGGCGCAGTCAATGCTGTGGGAGGCAGCCGTTCACCATGGCATCGCGCTGGTCGTCTCCGATACTGCGGTGCATGCGGAAACTGCGTCCGGGAGGGAGGAGATTGGCGTGCCAGATCAGCTGAGTCCGGCAGAAGCGGAGGTGCTCGGACGGAGCTTGGCGCGTTTTGAAAAACCGACAAGTGCAGATGATTCTGTTACGACCTCGGAAGATCCGGTCATGGAGGAGCTCGGGCTGTACCCTCCGCCGACAACTCTGCGCTACCGACCGCGCGCTGGCAGTGCCCGTCTGCGCATTCCCGTTGGGGCTGATGACGACGGCGCACCGGTGTACCTAGATTTCAAGGAGAGCGCTGAGGGCGGTATGGGACCCCACGGTCTGTGCGTCGGTGCCACAGGATCGGGTAAGTCGGAATTCCTCCGAACGACTGTGGTCGGGCTCGCCGCCACACACAGTCCGGATCAGTTGAACTTTGTGTTGGTGGACTTCAAAGGCGGTGCGACGTTTCTAGGACTAGATGAACTGCCGCATGTCTCGGCAGTGATTACCAACTTGGAACAGGAGCTTATCCTGGTCAATCGCATGGAAGCCGCCTTGCGTGGCGAGATGACCCGGCGTCAAGAGCAGCTGCGCGCTGCGGGGAATTTCGCCGGTGTCAGCGATTATGAGGAAGCCCGGCGCGCCGGGCAGATTGACGCACCGCCCATGCCTGCGCTGCTAATCGTGGTGGATGAGTTTTCGGAGTTGCTCTCCGCACGTCCGGAATTCGCGGAGCTCTTCGTTGCGATTGGGCGGTTGGGACGCAGTTTGCATATGCATTTGCTGTTGGCCAGTCAGCGTTTGGAGGAAGGTCGTTTACGCGGACTGGAAAGCCATCTTTCCTACCGCATTGGATTGAAGACCTTCTCTGTTGCGGAGTCTCGCAGTGTGCTGGGGGTGCCTGACGCCTATCATCTGCCGGCTATCCCGGGCATTGGGTATATCAAATCTGCTGCTGCCGAGCCGGTGCGGTTTCGGTCAGCTTATGTTTCCGGCCCGGTGGTTAGCCCGCAGCCTGATGACGGTGCGACGGGTGCGGCCGGGCAGGGGCTGCAGGGCCAAGTCGCATTTGTTGCTGAATTTACCGCCGAGAATTGGGCGCGGGAGGCTTTCGGTGCGTCGTCAAGCGATGGTGTAACGGCGAATCCGCCTGAGCAGAAGTCGGAGCAGACGGTGCTTGGTGCTGTGGTGGCTGCGGTGTCGCACGTCCCCACACGCGCCCATCGGGTGTGGCTACCGCCTCTTCCGGAAGCCATTGAGCTTCAGTGCGACGAGCAGTCGCCGCGGCAGCGGTTGACCGGTGTGATTGGGCTGGTGGACAAGCCGCTTTATCAGCGTCAGGATCCACTGCGGATTGACCTGCGCACGACCGGTGGGCATGTGGCAATTGTTGGGGCGCCCCGGTCGGGTAAGACTACTGCCACACGCACGGCGGTTCTCGCGCTTGCCGACGGTATCAGCGCCCGTGACCTGCATTTTTATATCGTTGATTGCGGTGCGGGAGGCTTGAGCGACCTGGCTGAGTTGCCCCACGTGGCGTCGGTTGCGCACCGCGGGGACGAGGAGCTTATTCGCCGTACGATTGGTTTTTTGCGGCGTGAAGTAAGCCGTCGTGAACAGCTCTTTCGTGCTAACGGATGGCTCTCGCCGGAAGCAGCGCGGGCGGCGGGACAGGCCGATTCGGTGTTGGTCATCGACGGCTGGGCTGCGTTCAAGACGGAGTTTCCTGTGCTGAGCGACGATGTGCAGGCTCTGATTGCAGATGGATTGGCAGTGGGGGTTCATGTCCTGCTCACTACCTATCGCTGGACCGACATGCGGCCCGCCGTTCGTGACCTGATCGGTACGCGGATTGAGCTGCGGCAGGCGGAGTCGATGGATTCGATGATTGACCGTAAGGCGGCGGAGCTGGTGCCGGAGAGCCCAGGACGTGGAGTCTCACCGGGCGGGTTCGCGATGTTGGTAGCTCTTACCGGTGCCACGGACACCAAGCGGATTGCGGAGGCGGTGCCGCACGGTGAGCATGCACCAAGGCTCCAGTTGCTGCCACGGCGGATTGATATTGCGCGTTTGCCGCGACCGGCGGCTGCGACGAGGGGAGCAATCGCAGTGGGGCTCGAGGAAGCTGGTCTGGGGGCGGTGATATTCCATCCAGAAAAGGACCGCCACTTGCTGATATTCGGTTCGGCGGGCAGCGGCAGAACTGGGGCGTTGCGGGGCATCATTCATCAGCTGGGTTACTCGCAGTCGGACTCGAAATTCGTCGTAATTGACTATCGCCGTGGGTTAATGGAAGCCGTGCCCGAAGAGCGGCTGGCTGGCTATGCGGGCTCGGCTGCTGCGGCGACGCCTATGCTGGCAGAGCTCGCGGAGGTGCTGAAAGCCCGTCTTCCACAACCGGACATCACTCCGGCGCAGCTGAAGGCCCGCAATTGGTGGAGTGGCCCAACCATCAATGTCATCGTCGATGACTACGATCTGGTGGCCGGATCTCGGGGTAACCCCTTGCTGCCGTTGGCAGAAGTCATCGCTCATGCCGCCGACATCGGATTCAATATCTTTCTTGCCCGTCGAATCAGCGGGGCGTTGCGTTCCCTTCACGACCCGGTCATGGGTGCAGTTAAGGACCAGGGTGCCAGCGTCTTTGTCATGGACGGCACCCGCGATGACGGCCCCATCCTCGGCGTAAAACCCTGCGAACAGCCGCCTGGTCGTGGCTATTGGGTGGCGCACGGCCAGAGTCCGCAGATAGTGCAGTTGGGTTGGCTGGATACCGCGGGTGAGTAGGAGGACAGCTGATGATCCGAGTCGAAACCCCTGACATCACGCAGATTCCGACGATGCGCCACGGTACCTGGCACCTGTGGGGACTCGCGGCACCTGCCGACACCGCAGAACTGGAGGTGCATGGTTCTAGACCGCTCCTTGAGAGCATGCAAACAGTCATTGTGCCCAGCTATTGGGGTGCGACGCGTCAGTGCCGACTGGCCTCCGCACTGCTGGCCGCTGAACTTAATCCGTACATTCTTACGCTTGCCGACGCCGTGGTGGAACTCGATGAGGCAACTGTGTCTCATAGCGTGTTGGTGGAGGTAGAGGAAACGCGTGTCTGCGTCACTCGTCTGAGTGGCAACCGCATCGACAGCCGGTTGACGCACTTGATCGGGGCGAACGACGGTGCACCGTTGGTGGAAACGGTTATTGCGCTGGCTTATCAGCTGACCATGTATCCGGATGTGCCCCTGGGAATGCCCGATGATGTGGAAGTTACTGGTGGGAGAGGAATCACCGAGTATCCGCCCCGCTGGCAGGCGGATATTGAGTTCATTGTTGGGGAAGTTCCACCCGGATTAGTTAAACCGCGGAGAGCTCTACTAGCCGATCGACTGCGGGATCGTGGATTCTTAGTCTTCGACTGTCCAGCCACGCGGCTCGGGGAACGTGTCAATCGCGTCGGGGTGGAAGAAATCGGCGATGCTGGGCCCGGTGAAGATGAGCAATTGGAGGTTTGTGCGGGACCATCTGAAAACAGGTCAGCAACCAGTTCAGTGTCGGATCAAAGCGCATTTGCGTCGGTAGCTGCTATCAGCGTGCTGACGGTGGTGGTTCTGATTATTGGGATTGCTGCATGGCTGATAAGTGACGGCCTAGTCAAGGAAAACGAGGAGAGACAGAATCAGCACGAGATGTCACACGCACAGCCTCCCTCTGTAACGACGTCTCCTGTAACTACACCTCCACCCGCGTCGAAACCGGTTCCCGATTCTGCACCAACAGTCACGCTGGCCAATGCGGGCGTGGAAGTCCGGTTTCCCGGCAGTTGGGAGCTTGACCCGGCAAGTCCGTTGGACCGTATGACCGCAGTGGATGGTGGAGATATGCGCGTCTTGGCGCTCGCTAACCCCCTTTCGCAGGACATGACGCTCGAACATATAGCCGCCGCGTTGAGCAGCTCCGCTGCCGCTGATGAGACAAAGTCCGCGCCGGAGCGCAGACAAGTACTGGGCGCCGACGTTGTGGTCGTAGAGGAGCGTCTGCCGTCTGGAAATTCAATAGTGCTCTGGCATCACAAAGTGGTGGACGGAACTCAGATCAGTGTGGGATGCCAGTTCAGAGGGAAAACTATTGCACCGGAGCGGCCGGTATGTGACCAGGCGGTAGTAAGTGCTAGGCCGGTGCCGTAGTGCGCAAGTGCAGGCGTAGAGAAGATGACTGGAGCAAGGGTGGGGGTAGGAAGGGGTAAAAGGTGGAAAACCAAAATGGAACCGAATCGGGGTTTTTCGCGCCAAACAATATGACGGGTTTTTAACGCGGGAAGCTGGCTGGCTCGCGCGGGGAGGTAAAAATGCCGTCGTTAAGCAGTCACTCAACATGAAAAAGGGGGAAACAGTGGCAAACCTATTTGCAGCCGAATCAGATCAAATGACCACTACCGCAGGGGATGTCGATGGCGTCAACTCGGAGGTGCAGGGCGAACTGGGTCGCATTCGAGGTGTCGTGGACGGTCTGGCGGGGGAATGGAAGGGTCAGGCCAAGGACAGCTTCGATGATCTGATGCTTCGTTGGGATGACGCAGCGATGCGTCTGTCCAATGCGCTGACGGATATCGCGGACAATATCCGCGCGAATTCCAGCAGCTTCGATGCGGGCGAGGACGAGGGGGCGTCGTCGTTCAAGCAGGTGGCAGCAGCGGGTGCGTCGTTGCTGAACCTCTAAACGTTTTGTCGAATCGCACAACCACAACACTGAATCACACAACACACATCACCTTTTGGGGAAGGGGTTCTTAATGCAACCAATTAGGTACAGCTTCGGCGGCATCGACGGTGCTGCGGATGACATTCGTTCCACCTCTGGCACCATCAATGGTCTGCTCGGGGATTTGAAGAAGCGCATCGCGCCAATGGTCTCTACGTGGGAGGGCGAATCTTCGGAGTCCTACCAGGAGGCTCAGCGTGAATGGGACACCGCGGCAGAGGAGCTCAATATGATTCTCACGACTATCGCGGATACCGTCAGCGCGGGCAGTCAGCGAATGGCGGATATTAACCGCCGCGCGGCAGCTAGCTGGGGATAGTTTGGATCCTGATTGAGTCACTTTTAATTGAGCTATTTACCCGGGGGGGGAGGACACTGCTCAATTGGGGTTCTCAATTAGGTATCTGACTTTGCAGCACTCTTGGTAGCCACACTCGCAAAAAGGCCAGTCTCAGTATTGCGCAGCTGAGACTGGCTTTGGCGTTTTTGTTCTAGCGCAATCTCAAGGTAAAGTAGCCGAATTGTGTGCGCACACTTCGATGTTGCCTCGGGTCTCCACCGGCCGCCGGGGAATAACAACAGTGTGCACGGTGGCTGGCAAATCTACACGGACCCTAAAAGGAGTCATGTTGTCTACTTTCCATCCGAAGGACGGTGACATCGAGCGCAAGTGGTACGTCATCGACGCTACCGACGTTGTTCTCGGCCGTCTGGCTACTCACGCCGCAGATCTGCTGCGCGGTAAGGGCAAGGCTTACTTCGCCCCTAACGTTGACTGCGGTGACCACGTCATCATCATCAATGCCGATAAGGTGCACGTCTCCTCTAACAAGCGGGAACGTGAGATGCGCTACCGCCACTCGGGCTTCCCGGGCGGCCTGAAGACGATGACCCTGGGTCGTTCCCTCGAGGTTCACCCGGAGCGCGTTATCACTGAGGCTATTGAAGGCATGATGCCGCACAACAAGCTTTCGCGTGCGTCCATCAAGAAGCTGCACGTCTTCGCCGGTTCCGAGCACCCGTTCGCCGGTCAGAAGCCTGAAAACTACGAGATCAAGGCGGTGGCACAGTGACCAACCCACAGGACGTCAACGAGAACCAGAACGTAGAGGCCACCGAGGCTTCCTACGATGATGTTCAGGCTGCCGCTGCTGCTGCCACCGAAGAGTTCACCTCTTCCATCGGCGACGCAGTTGCTACCGAGACTGAGGCTGAGGCCGCTCCGACTGCACCGCTGACCCTGGATCGTCCGATTCAGACCGTCGGTCGTCGTAAGCGCGCTGTTGCCCGCGTCGTTCTGACTGCCGGCTCCGGCAAGATTGTCTGCAACGGTCGCGAGCTCGAGGACTACTTCCCGAACAAGCTGCACCAGCAGGAAATCAAGGACCCGCTGGTCCTGGTTGAGCGTGACAGCCAGTTCGACATCAAGGCCAACATCAACGGTGGTGGCCCGTCCGGTCAGGCCGGTGCTCTGCGCCTGGCTATCGCTCGTGCTCTGAACGAGTTCAACCCGGAGGAGCGCAGCGTTCTCAAGAAGGCTGGCTTCCTCACCCGCGATGCTCGTGCTGTCGAGCGCAAGAAGGCTGGTCTGCACAAGGCCCGTCGCGCACCGCAGTACTCCAAGCGTTAAGCTTTACTGCCTCGAAAAGCACCTCAGTTTGCGTATTGCACGCAACCGAGGTGCTTTTTTCGTTAGATTCCGCCGTGGCCAGCCATAGCTGCATTTTTGGGACAAGCCCCGTACGTTAGACTTTTATTCGTTAAAAACCGCCACGAGAATCTCTTTTTCGCGGTGCGATTGAAGTGCGATGGAAGAAGGAAACCGTATGGCGGTGAGTACCACAGCCACCAAGACCTCCGACGCGAAGAGCTCCTCTAGTTCGTCATCGGTGGCGAAGCATCCCTTCCGCATTCGACGCGTGCCCGGCATTGATGGGCTACGCGGTCTGGCCGTTGCCACAGTGGTGATTTACCACTACTTCGACAATGTGCTGCCCGGTGGGTACATCGGTGTGGATATCTTTTTCGTGCTCTCCGGGTTTCTTATCACCTCGTTGTTGGTGCGCGAACACGCGGTCAATGGGCGCATCGATTTGAAGGATTTCTGGCTCCGTCGTCTGCGTCGTATTGCCCCGGCGGCGATGTTCGTGTTGTTTATTTCGATCGCCGTCGCGGGTCTGGTCGGCGGGGACCCCGCAGTCGGCTTGTCGACGCAGTTTCTCGGCACGGTCTTTTTCGTCAATAACTGGACACAGATCGCGGGCTCTCAGTCTTATTTCGCCGACTCTGGTGTCCAGCTGTTAGCCCACTACTGGTCGCTGTCAGTGGAAGAGCAGTTCTACTTGCTCTGGCCGTTGATCTTCGTGGCTCTTCTCGCCCTGAAGCTGGCATCCCGCAAGCTTGCAGCAGTGGCTGGTATCGGGGCAGTTGCCTCTTTCGTGTGGATGGTGTCGCTCTACGATCCGAAGGTCGACCCCACACGGGTCTACTACGGCACCGATACTCACGCCTTTGGCCTCCTGTTTGGCGCGGCTCTCGCGTTGTGGTTGACGTCGACGTCGTCACGCGCGGAGGCGGATTCTTGGCCACGCACAGAACCCCTGATGCGGGACTTCTTCGGCAGTGCCGCCCAGGCTTTCGTGGTCGCCTCGCTGCCACTGATTTTCCTGTCGTTGGTTTTGTTGACGATGTCGGATACCGCGTCGGTGACCTATCGCGGTGGGTTGGTGTTCGCCTCGCTGCTGTCAGTGGCGATTCTTTACCTTGTCGTTCGTGGCGTCTCCCCGGTGCGTCAGATTTTCGAGTTCAAGCCACTGTGCTGGCTGGGTAAGATTTCGTTCTCGCTGTACCTGTGGCACTGGCCGGTCATCGTGCTTATCCGTGAACTGCTGGAGCGCAATGAGGCGATGCAGTATGAAAAACTCGCTGCCTTCGCAGGCATCCCGCTGTCGCTGCTTTTGGCGAACTGGTCGTACAAGAATGTGGAATCCCCAATTCGCCGGATGGGCTACCGCCGTTGGATGTCGCAGTTTTCGGGCACGCAGTACGCCGGTTCCTGGAAGCCGCGCGTTGCAGCGGCTCTTGCGTTGGTCGTAGTGGTTAGCGCAGTAGTAGGAATGGCCACGGCACCGAAGATGACGCGGTTGGAGGCGCAACTGCAGGAGGCGGCAGAGCGTCGTGCGAAAGCGCAGAAGGCGGAGGAGGCCGAGTTGGCCAAGCGGGTCATGCCGCGTGGTGACCAGATCACCGCTATTGGCGACTCCGTGATGCTTGCCTCAGCATCCGCGCTGGAGGACAAGCTGCCGGGCATCTACATCGATGCGGCCGTTTCCCGCGGTTATCCGGCCGCGCCGAGCATCATCGCCAGTATGAAGGCGGCGGGCACGCTCGATCCATACGTCGTGTTGGGGCTTGGCATCAACCAGTCCGCTGCGGCATCGGATGAACACCTGTTGGATGAGATTCTCGACTCGCTCGGTGACGATCGCATTATTGTCCTTATTAATCCTTACGGTGACCGCGTGTGGATGCCGCAGTCGGAGAAGGAGGTGCTCGACGCGGCAAAGAAGCGCGACAACGTCTATGTGGCCGACTGGTGTCATGGTGTTCGCGATGACCAATCTAAGTTGCGCGCCGACCTTATCCACCCGACACCTGATGGCGCTGAGGTCTACGCCAACGCGGTGGTCGATGCTTTCCAGCAGTATGCGAAGAACAAGAAACGCATTCCGGACATCTGCGGAATCTAATAAAAACTAATAAGTAGTCTTTCCACGGTAAAGTAAGTGGCTGTGGCCAAACACAAGTCTCCCTCCAGTCGCCGCGGATCGAAGATTTTCCTCGGCATAGTCCTCGGTATCTTCGTGCTCTTCGGCGTGTTTTACGCTGTCGATTACGTGCTGAACAAGGATCATGTCCCGCGTGGGTCTACCGTTGCGGGAATCGACATCAGCACGCTGAGCGCGAACCACGCCGAGGCCAAGCTCGAAGATCAGCTTGGCGACCTCTCCGCCCACCCGGTGGCGTTGCGTGCCGGCGAACGCACGGCGGAGGTTCTGCCCGAGGATGCGGGACTGAGCATCGACTGGGAGAAGACGGTCGCCCAAGCTGGCAAGCAGACGGCCAACCCAATCACCTGGGTGCGCAGTTTCTTTACTACGCGCGAGCTGGATTTGGTCAGCGATATCGATAGCTCCAAGTTCGAGCCTCAGGTCGACCGTCTCGTTGGCGAGCTCACTATTGCGCCCGTCGATGGTGAGGTCAAGCTTGTCGACGGGCGCGTGGAAACGACCCCACCGGTCATCGGCCAGGATGTCGACCGCAACGCGGTCAGCGAGGATTTGACCGCTAAGTGGCTGGCGCCGGAGGGCATCGATGTGGAGACGACTACGCACGATCCGGCTATCGGAGAGGATCAGGTTCGCGAGGCGGCTGAGGGAGAGGCCGCTGACGCGGTATCGGGCCCCATTGTCGCCAAGGGCCGCGATGGCAACGATGGCGTGATTTCTCCGGAGCGCATGGCGGAGGTCATCAGCTTTGTGCCACGCGACGGCGCGCTGGTCGCCGATATCAATGTTGATCGCGCACGCGAGATTCTCGAGGAGGGGCTGTCTGCTTCCGAGGTCGATAAACGCAATGCGTCGATACGCTTCAACGGTGGTTCGCGTGAAGTAGTCCCCTCGGTTGATGGCGTAGCCGTGAAGTGGGAAGAAACCATGAAGGACTTCGCCGAGCGTGTGACTTCGACGGATAAGCGCGAGTTCGATGCTGTCTACGAGGACCAGCCCGCCACCTACACCACTGAGCAAGCGGAAGGCGCCACCTTCGATGACGTCATTGGTGAGTTCACCACCGGTGGCTTCAGCTCGGCATCGGGCACAAACATTGCACTGGTGGCGCAGATGGTCAACGGCGCATTCGTGGCGCCGGGCGATACCTTTAGCCTGAATGGCTACACGGGGCCGCGCGGTACTGCGCAGGGCTTTGTCGAGTCGGGCATCATCCTCAACGGCCGCGCTGATAACGCGGTTGGCGGTGGCATTAGCCAGTTCGCCACCACTTTGTACAATGCTTCATACTTCGCGGGCATGGAGGATGTCGCGCACACTCCGCACAGTTACTACATTTCGCGTTACCCGGCCGGCCGTGAGGCGACGGTGTACGAGGGGGCGATTGACCTGGCGTTCAAGAACAGCTCCGATACCCCGATTCTCATCGAGGCCGTTGCCACAGGTTCTGACGTCACTGTGCGTATCAAGGGCGTGAAGAAGGTCGACGTCGAGTCCATCAATGGTGGCCGTTGGGCATACACGCAACCGCAGCGCATGCAGGTAAGTGGCAGTTCCTGCCAGCCGTCGTCGGGTGCGCAGGGCTTTACCACTTCTGACACACGCGTAATCCGGGACCTCTCTGGCGCGGAAATCTCGCGTGAGACTCAGACTACGGTTTATGACCCGCAGCCAATTGTGTCCTGTGGCTAGTCTGGATTCGCCTGCGCGACCGGCTAAAGTAATACAGCATTGACAATGCAATAGTCCGCGATACCAAAATCACCAAAACCCCTAAAAATCCCAAGGAGTGGTCTAGCAACAATGGCACGTCTTTTCGGAACAGATGGCGTCCGCGGTTTGGCGAATAAGACTCTGACCGCACCGTTGGCAATGCAGCTGGGTGCTGCTGCGGCCACTGTGCTGACCAGCGGCACGAATCCCTCGGGGCGTCGTCCCCTGGCCATTGTCGGCCGCGACCCGCGTGTTTCCGGTGAAATGCTCGCCGCAGCGCTGTCCGCCGGCATGGCTTCCCAGGGTGTCGACGTTTTGCGGGTCGGCGTGCTGCCCACTCCGGCTGTCGCTTTCCTCACTGACGACTACGGCGCCGACATGGGTGTGATGATTTCGGCTTCTCACAACCCGATGCCGGACAACGGCATCAAGTTCTTCGCTGCTGGCGGCACCAAGCTTGACGACGCGGTGGAGAAGGAAATCGAACACGCTCTCCACAATCTGCCGGAGACCGGACCCACGGGCACCGGAGTCGGTCGTGTCATCGAGGAGGCTCCAGACGGGCTCGACCGCTACCTGTTCCACCTCTCCCGTGCTGTCAGCACCAAGCTCGACGGCATTCGCGTCGTGGTGGATTGTGCAAATGGTGCGGCTTCGCAGGCAGCCCCCATGGCGTACGCGGCCGCCGGTGCCGACGTTGTCGCTATCCACGACAAGCCGAACTCTTACAACATCAACGACAACTGCGGTTCCACCCACATTGAGGTTCTGCGCGCGGCAGTGCTGGAGCACGGCGCGGATCTGGGGCTGGCTCACGATGGCGATGCCGACCGCTGCCTGGCTGTGGACTCGCAGGGCAAAATCGTCGATGGTGACCAAATCATGGCTATTTTGGCCGTCGCCATGAAGGAAGAGGGCCTGCTGCACCACAACACGCTGGTGGCCACGGTGATGAGTAACCTCGGCCTCAAGCTGGCGATGGAGGAAAACGATATCGCCCTGCGCACCACCAAGGTCGGCGACCGCTACGTGCTGGCAGATTTGAACGCTGGCGGTTACTCGCTCGGCGGTGAGCAGTCGGGGCACGTGGTCATTCCGGATCACGCTACCACTGGTGACGGCACCCTCACTGGCCTGTACCTCATGGCTCGGATGGCGCGAACCGGGAAGTCACTGGCTGAGCTGGCTTCCGTAATGAAGGTGTTGCCGCAGACTCTTATCAACGTACCGGTGTCGAACAAGGCCGCAATCCTGGAGTCTGATGAGGTCAAGGCCGCCATTGAGGCAGCCGAGGAGAAGCTGGGTTCCACCGGTCGCGTGCTGCTGCGCCCGTCCGGCACCGAGGAGCTCTTCCGCGTAATGGTAGAGGCCGCCGATGCGGAATCGGCGCGCAAGATTGCCGGGGAGTTAGCTGCTGTCGTGGCCGCAGTCTAGAGTCAGGAGTGTGGAAATGAATGACGCGCCAGAGGACATTAAAGCCCGTTTTGCCCCGGGTGAAGCCGACATCCAGGTAGAGGTTGTCGATCGTGATGGCCGGGTACTCGGTACCGTCGGCAAGCTTGAAGCACACGTTCCGCCGGGAATTTTGCACCGCGCCTTTTCCCTTTTCCTTTTCGATGAGCAGGGGCGCATGCTGCTGCAGCGCCGTGCGGAGTCGAAGTATCACTCGCCACTGCTGTTGACGAATGCGACCTGCTCGCACCCGCTGCCGGGGGAGCCGGTGGCTGATGCCGTTGAGCGTCGCGCGAAGGAAGAGCTCGGTGCGGATGTCTCCCACTTGGAGGAGATTGGCATCGTCATTTACCAGGTCATTGATGATCGTTCGGGTCTGGCGGAGTACGAGTACAACCACGTGTACGCCGGTATCGTCGATCCCAAGTCGGTGGACATCAACCCAGATGAAGTCGATGAAGTGGTGTACGTGACACCGCAAGAGTTGGCCGAGCGTCGTGCCAACGAGCCGATGACCGAGTGGTTCAATCACGTCTGGGGCGTCGGTGCGGAGAAGTTCTCCAAGTACGGCTTTGACATTGCGGGTGTGCCGGGCATCCATGGACCCGCGGAGGCGCAGGCTGCCGCACAGTCGGTTTCGGAAAGGGATGTGTAGCTTCGTGACCAGCGTAGAAAACGCCAGCGTCGACGACTTCGGCCTCGACAAATCCGAGGAATTGGAGACCGGAGAGTTCTATGCCCTGGCCAACGAGCAGGGTGCCGCATTCGGTGAAGGGCATGCCAAGTCGATTCTGTTGGGCGAGCATTCTGTCGTCTATGGCAAGCCGGCTATTGCGCTGCCGGTGACATCGCTGCGCACGATGGCGTGGATTGACCGCGTGGAGGATTCTCCCGTGCTGTTTTCCATGGATGGCGAGGTCATTGACATCGACGAGCTGCCGGAGCGCTTTTCCTCCATCGCCGCTGCACTCCGCGCTGGCCTGCGCACCTTCGATATTCCCGAACGCGACCTGCTGGTTCGTCTCCGCTCGGGTATCCCGCCGGCCGCGGGGTTGGGCGGTTCTGCCGCGGTGGCACATGCGCTTATCGACGCCGTGCGTGACCTCGCCGGCGGCACTTTGACCGAGCGCCAGCGCTTTGACCTGGTGCAGGAAGCTGAGCGTCTGGCGCACGGTAACCCCTCAGGCCTGGATGCCACGGTTGCTCGTGCCTCGCGTCCGGTCTATTTCAAGCAGGGCGATTTCCGTCCGCTGAAGGTGACCAAGAAGATGTGGCTGGTGCTAGGTGACACCGGTGTGCGCGGCTCGACGTCGCTGGCCGTTGCTCGCGTGCGTGGTTTCGTCGATTCGCACCGAGTCCACGGCCAGGAATTGTTGGATCACTTGGGGCAGTTGACCGATGCCGCGGTGCACAACCTGGCCAAGGGCGATTTTGTCCGTCTGGGACATCGCATGGACTCGGCGCAGGAAGCGCTAGAGGAACTAGGTGTTGGGCATGAGTCCATCACTGATCTCGTCACCGCCGCACGTCTGGCGGGTGCCCACGGTGCGAAGCTCACTGGTGCCGGTTGCGGTGGCTGTGTGATGGCGCTGGCAGAGTCTGCCGATCACGCGGAACTGATTAGCCATGCCATGATGGGCGCCAATGCCGTTGCTACTTGGACTGTGGAGGTAAATCCCTCGTGACCACGACCGCTACCGCCGTCGCTCATCCCAACATCGCCCTGATTAAGTACTGGGGCAAGCGCGATGAGGCCGTGCAGCTGCCAGCCACAGGTTCGCTGTCCCTGACGCTGGGCATCGCTCCGACGACGACCACGGTGTCGCTTATCGACGACCCCAGCGTCACCGCCGACTCGGGCACCCTGAACGGCCAGGAGATGGTGGGCAAGGATCTCGCCCGCGTCCAGAAGTTTTTGGATTTAGTTCGCGAACGTGCGGGCAGCTCTGCCTTTGCTGAGGTGACCAGCACCAATGAGATTCCGACCGGTGCTGGCCTGGCTTCGTCCGCGTCGGGTTTTGGCGCTCTCGCGCTGGCCGCGGCGAAGGCCTATGGCCTGGATTACACCCCGGAACAGCTCTCAGCTCTGGCTCGCCGCGGCTCCGGCTCGGCCTGTCGTTCCATTTTCGGTGGCCTCGTCGAGTGGCTGCCCGGCGATGATGATGCTTCCAGCCACGCAGTAGCCCTGCCGGATTCCGGCCTGGACCTCTCGCTGGTCGTGGCAGTTCTGGCTCCTGGCCGCAAGAAGATCGACAGCCGTGCTGCCATGCGGCGCACCGTCCAGACGTCACCGTTCTTCCCGGCGTGGGTGGAGCAGGTGCCCCGCGATATCGAGGACATGAAGGCCGCTATTTCTGCTGCGGACTTCACTGCAGTCGGCGAGCTTGCCGAGGCCAACGCCATGCGCATGCACGCCACCATGTTGGGGGCTCTTCCTCCGGTGCGTTACTGGAACCCGGATTCGGTGGCGGCTCTCGATCTCGTCGCTACGCTGCGTGACGAGGGCACCGAGTGCTACGCCACCATGGATGCCGGCCCGAACGTGAAGGTGCTGTGCCGAAGTGGCGATGCCGAGACTATCGCCCAGCGTTTCCGCGCAGAGTTCGAAGACATCGATGTGCTGGTCTCCAGTTCTGGCCCGGGCGCATACTTGGTGTAGCTGGGGGAGTAGTTGAGCAACACTAAAGGCGAACCTATCGAAAGCGAGTCCATCGGCCGCGGCTGCGGCAAGCTGTATCTCACTGGCGAATATGCGGTGATGGATGTCGAGGGACTGGCCGTCATCGCAGGTGTCGACCGCTATGTGACGGTTCGGTGCCGCGATGCCGAACCATCGCAGTCAGTCTCTCGCGTGTACTCCAGCTATTACGGCCTGCAGGGGCGCGTCATTGACGTGGATGCGCCAGATGACATCGCTACCCATACGATTTCGCTGGTCTATCGCATTGCCGCGGCCACCCCAGAGAGCCCCATCAATATCGTTATCGAATCGGACCTCGATGACTCCGCCAGCGGTGCGAAGTATGGCCTGGGATCCTCTGGGGCTGTCGCTGTGGCTGTGACTCGCGCACTAGGGGCACACCTTGGTCTGGAGCTCGATTCGCTGCGGGTCTACAAGATTGCGATGGTGGCCACGCTCTTGGCCGGTGCGGCGGGCTCCGGCGGCGATATCGCGTGCTCCGCGCACGGAGGGGCGGTACTCTACCGCCGCCCGAATCCGACAGCGCTCGCAGAACTCGTGGCGGCCGATCCTGTCGCCGCCGTGGCGGCACCGTGGCCGAATCTTCGCATTGATGCCCGCGCCGACCTCGGGGGGCTACAACTGTTGGTCGGCTGGACGGGCAGTCCGGTGAAGACGGACTCGCAGTTGAAGAAGGCCGGTGGCGCAGACCGTGATTTTGTGCGCGGGGTCTCGTCGATAAGCGAAAAGCTCTGGCAGGCGCTTGCCGACGGAGACCGCACCGCGGCGTTTGCCTGCCTGCGCGAGAATCGGGCGCTGCTGCAGGCCTACGAGCGCGAGCGTGCGGTGTGCATCGAGACGGAGAAGCTGAAAGCGCTCGCCGACATCGCCGATGCCGCGGGCGCTGCGGGTAAGAGCAGTGGCTCCGGCGGTGGCGACTGTGGAATTGCGCTGGTGGGAGCCTCAAATGGTGCCGATGCTGAGAGTTCGACCCGAGAGACTGCCACAGACATCACCGCGCGCTGGCGCTCCGCTGGTATCCAGCCGTTGCCGCTGAAGTTGGCAGCCCAACTTTGACCACAATTTTTTGACCGTAGAATTTAAGACAGCTGGAAATTACACAAGCTGGGAACCGAAGCTGCATGCAGCTAGAAAGGGTCGGTTAGGACAATGGCTGAAAAGAGCTCGCACGACCTGGAATATGCACACGTACCACTGAGCTGGATTGGCCCGGTGCGCATTAGTGGCAACGTCATGAATGACGAGGTGAAGATTCCGCTGGCTACCTACGAGACCCCGCTGTGGCCGTCCTGTGGTCGCGGTGCGAAGGTCTCCCGCATGATTGAAGGTGGTATTACCTGCACCTTCGTCGGCGAGAAGATGACTCGCTCGGTAATTTTCACTCTTGACTCGGCAGCTGACGCCGTCGTTGCGCGCGACAACATCCTGTCTCGTTATGACGAGCTGAAGAAAGTCGTGGAGTCCTCCTCGCGTTTTGCCAAGCTGGTGGATATTCACTTCCAGATTGCATCGCGTCTGCTCTTTGTCCGCTTTGGCTTCTTCTCCGGCGACGCTTCCGGCCACAACATGGCCACGCTGGCGTCTGAGCGTCTGATGTCCTACCTGATGGAGCAGATGCCGGAGCTGGGCTACGGCTCCATCTCGGGCAACTATTGCACCGATAAGAAGACCTCCGCTGTAAACGGCATTCTCGGCCGCGGTAAATACGTGATTGCCGAGGCCATCATTCCGGAGCCGGTAGTGCGCGAGCGTCTGCGCACCACCGCTAAGCGCCTGGCCGAGCTCAACGAGCGCAAGAATCTCGTCGGCTCCATCATGGCCGGTTCGCTGCGCAGCGGTAATGCTCACTATGCCAATATGCTGCTGGGCTTTTACCTCGCCACCGGCCAGGACGCCGCGAATATCGTGGAAGGCTCGCAGGGGCTGACGCAGGTAGAGGCGCTTGACGACGGCTCCGTGCGCTTTAGCTGCACCCTGCCACATTTGATCGTCGGTTCCGTGGGCAACGGCAAGGGCTTGGACTTCGTGGAGAAGAATCTCACCGCCCTTGGTTGCAAGGAGGACCGTGAGCCAGGCGAGAATGCCCGTCGTCTAGCAGCGTGCTGCGCGGCGATTGTCTGGTGTGGCGAGCTTTCCCTGCTCGCGGCGCAGACGAATCCGGGTGAGCTGATGGAGGCGCACGTTTCTATTGAGCGTGCGAAGTAGCGGTTTGCGAATAGTTGTTCACGACAATTCGCAAAACCTAAGACAAATCTCAGGTAAACGCGCTAGATTTCTGTAGTAGGCAATTACCATTTTGTGGGCAAAATATCCCGTGGTCTGATGACTGCTCTGATGGTCGTTCTGATGACATGGGATGTTTCGTCGCCCGATATTTCTTAAAAACTGTAGAGGTAGTGAAGGCACGGTTTTGATGACAACAAGCAATGTGACCCCGATCGGTATTGATGACATCGCCTTTGCGACGGGTTCGTACTGCATTGACCTCGCCGATATTGCGCCCCGACTCGGTGCGGAACCGGCAAAGTACCACAAGGGCCTGGGGCAGGAACGCTCCAGCGTGGTTGCCTCTGACGAAGACCCGGTGACGATGGCCGCGGCGGCGGTGAAGAAGATTGTGGACCGCCACGGTATCGACGGCGTACGCACCATCATGTTCGCCACGGAGACCGGTATCGACCAGTCAAAGGCCGCTGCCGTCTACGTGCATGAGATGGTCGGTCTTGACCCGCACACGCGCTCGGTTGAGCTGAAGCAGGCCTGCTATTCCGGTACTGCGGCGCTGCAGTTCGCGTGCGCTCTGGTGGCGCGCAATCCGGAGGAGAAGGTCATCGTTGTCGCCTCCGACATTGCCCGCTATGACTTGGACTCCGCTGCGGAGCCGACTCAGGGCGCTGGCGCTGTGGCCATGCTGGTGACTGCCAACCCGCGCATCCTGGCTATCGATGCGGCCTCTGGTGTTTTCACTCGCGAGGTCATGGACTTCTGGCGTCCGAACCACCGCAGCCAGGCGTTGGTGGAGGGCAAGCTCTCTATTAGCGCCTACATCGATGCTGTGCAGGGCGCTTACGAGGACTACCGTGCCCGTGGCGGTGTGGACTTCAGCGAGATTGACTACTTCAGCTACCACCAGCCGTTTACCAAGATGGCCTACAAGGCACACCGCCAGCTTTCGGCCAATAACGGTGTGGAGCTCACCGCAGAGGACGAGGTCCGCCAACTCGGTCCAACCACCGGGTACAACCGCATCATCGGTAACTCCTACACAGCATCGGCCTATTTCGGTCTGCTATCGCTGTTGGATACCGAGAAGGACCTGGCTGGTAAGAAGGTCGCCGTTGTGTCCTATGGCTCCGGCTCTGTCGCTGAGTTTCTCACCGGCAATGTGGTCGAGGGCTACGAGTCCCAGCTGCGTGTTGAGGACAACGCCCGAGAACTGGATGACCGCGTAAAGCTCGATGACCCGACCTACTACCGCCACGCTCAAGTGACACATGAAGATCCGGGTGAGTACTCCAACCTGGGAGACGATGCTCTGATCGGCACCGGTCCATTCAGCTTCACCGGTGTTGAGGGGTGCAAGCGCATCTACCGCGCTCGTTAGCCGGGGGCACCCGCGCTGGTGCCTCAATGGAACCGAATCCCCTTTTTTCGCGCCTAACAGTAATGAGAACTGTTTTTCGCGGGGGAAGGGGATTTTTCGTGTCCGCAGATATTTTTGGAGGCAGTCGCGGCGGGTTCAGTAGCGGCGGGTTGCTGCATTTTTCGGAAGATGCAGTGACAGCGGCAGCCCGAGAGATTGAGCAGCGCGGCCGTGACGGTCATGAGCGGTGGGGAAACGCTCCCGATATCTCCGCGGCCGAATGTGGCCAGGGCTTTGCCACGCAGGGGTTTCGTCTGCAGCAGGCGGCAGCGCGGTTACGTGAGCACGGGCAGTCGATGTACGCGGGACTTGGCAATCATGCCCCGGCAGTGCGGGAGCAGTGGCGTGTCTTTGCAGGCTGTGACAGTGACGAGAGTACCAATCTCGGCGGAATCGAGGTGGTGAGCTGATGCCATGGGTAGCTCGAATCATTCCGATATTGGTGCGTGTTATCGGTCGCGGAGGGCGTATTGGCGCCAAGCGCGGGGTCGGTGGCATCGGTAAAAATCTGCCCAAAGTCTTAGAAAAGGCTCGGCGTGCCGACGGCTGGAAAGGAAGTGCTCTGTCCAAGTTCTCGGACACCGTAGGGTTGATAGCCTCCGCGATGACCATTGCTATGGCTTTCGATTGGGGCGGTTTGAAAGGCGATGCCGCTGATGCAGCCAAGGAACGCTGCGATAAAGCTGCGCAGGACTGCGCGACGCAGGATGAGCATTCTGCCGATGGTGCGGAGAGCGTCGGCGAGTGCAGCAAGAAAGTCGACGAAGTTCTCGAAGATTGCGAAAAGCAGGCCGAAGACATGGCCGAGCAAACCGACGGAATCCTCTCTCAGTGCGAAGCGCTTGTCGACGATCCGGAGGTCGGCCCCGAAGCTGCAAACGTGGCTCAGCAGGTGTGTAACAGTCTCGTCGATTCCACCAGTCAGCTTTACGATGCGCGAAATACCTGTATTGAACAGTGTCTTGACCAAGCAGCGGGTGACACCGAGTCTGCGGTGGTCGCCACCCCGCCTCAGCCTCCTGCCATCACTGCCAGTTCGGGTGCTACCTCGGCGGCCTGTGCAGAGGCGGCTGAGTCTGTGAGTGGCGAAGAAGCTACTGTGACCGCTGGCAACGGCGCTATCGCTGGAGGAATTGGGGTTGTTGCCAACGTTGATATTGGGATTGAGGCAGGCGTTGATGTCGGGATATCCGCTGGAGGTGCCATTGGTGCTATAGGTGCGGCCAGTATCGCCGGAATTGCGGGGGCTGTGGGCGTTGCAGGCAGTGTCGCATCCTCACTGCTCAACTTAGACATGTGCACGGAGACGGAAGAGCCAGTGTGCGAACCAGAACCAGAACCCGAACCTGAACCGGAGGACTGCAAGCCAGAACCCGAACCAGAACCAGAACCAGAACCCGAACCAGAAAATGTTCCTGAGCCACCTCCTCCGGCTGAGAAACTAAAGCACTTGGGAATCGAGCTGCCACAGGAACCGCAGCCAGAACCACAACAGCCAGAACTACAAGTAGAGCCACAGCCCGAACCAGCTCAGGATTCGGCAGCGCCTGTGCAGGAATCCGCCTCAGCTGGGCCAGAGACCCCTGAGCCACCAAAGGCTCAGGAACTAGTAGGCGCTGTCAATTCGCCAACGGCAGGTGAGTGGTAGTGAGGAGTAACCATGCCGCGAAATATGACCGGATTGGACAGGCTTATTACGACACCGCCGCAGTGACCAGGCAGGAGTTTGACACCGCGATACAGAGGGCACAGAAAGAATTGCAGGGTTTGGAAGAGCGTCGTAAAGCGCGCGAAACTAAGGAGAGGGAGGTAGCAACGTGCGTCGAGAAGCGAGAAAAAACCACCCGCCCGAAGGGGACCGTTGCGCGGTTGTTCGGGCGAGCGGGGAAGGGAACGCCCTCGGTGAAGGCGATTAGGGGCGTGTCCTGAGGCGTGGCTTAGTGACTACTTGCCGGGAATCAGTGAGTGCTCCGGGTTTTCCGGCAGCTCCTTGATTAGCCACTCCATGTCGCGGTTAGTCGTGCCCTTGATAGTGGTGGTCGGATCTGCGAAATCCGAGTACTTCTTGTCGCCGCCGACTGTGGCCAGCAGGAAGCCCGTGAGGGCTGCGCGTGCAACCTCCTGGTACTTCACCTTGGAGGACGAGAAGCCCGCTAGACGACGGAGAAGCGTCGTCTCCGAGAAGCCGCCCTGGTCGGCCTTGTCGACTTCGCGGTAGACGACATCGCCCTTCCACTGAACTGCCAAGCGAGCCGGGTTACCGCGATCGAGCCACTGATCTTCACCGGGAGCCAGGATGAGCCCCGGAGCCGAGACATTGGTGGCAGCGGCGGTGGAGGAAGGTGCAGTGGTTGCGGGGAAGACGCAGCCAACTCCGGAAATGAGGTCGTGACCGGCAGCGGCGAGGACGGCTACGCCAGCGCCCATGCCGTGACCGGCAACGCCGAGCTTCTTCGGGTGGACGACGACTTTGCCCTCACCAAGGCGGACACCAGCGAGAATCTGGAGCGCTGTTTCCAAATCATTGGCGAGACCACGGTGATTTGCCACGATGCCATTTTCCGTATCCGGAGCAGCGACCGCGATGCCCCACGAAGCTAGGTGACGCAGCGTGGCGTGGTACTCCTCAATCGGTGTACGCCAATCGTGTGCGAAGGCGATACCGGGGATGCCATTGCCCTCGGCAGGCGTGTAGACCTTTCCCGGCAGGCCGGTAAAGGCGAGGTCACCGACCATGACGCGGTGCGGTCCACGCTTGGAAAGATTAGATGTCAGAGTCTTCAAGTTGTCAGCCACAGTGAATAGCTTATCTATAAGGTGCATACCTTTGCTGAAAAAGTGTCAGGATGAGCGAGAATGTCTATTTCGTTATGACGATTATCTGCTTTGCGGGTTATTCTGTAGGGCATGTGTGGAATCGTTGGATATGTGGGCCATCAGCCCGCCCTGGATATTGCTGTCGATGCACTACGACGCATGGAATACCGCGGCTATGACTCTGCTGGTGTTGCCATTGTCGACAATCAGGGGCATATCACTGTAGAGAAGAAGGCCGGTAAGCTCGCCAACCTCGAGGCAGCCCTCGACACGAAGGGGCGCGACAAAATCACCGGAACCACCGGAATTGGGCACACCCGTTGGGCTACCCACGGGCGCCCGATTGATGAGAACGCCCACCCACACCAGTCGTTTGACGGCAAAGTGGCTATCGTTCACAACGGCATCATCGAGAACTTTGCTCCGCTGCGCCAGGAGCTGGAGGATGCCGGCATTGAGCTGAAGTCCGAAACCGACTCCGAGGTCGCCGCGCACATGCTGGCCCGCGCCATGGACGGTTCAGACGGCGGATCTACCGCTGGCGATTTCGAGGCCTCCGCGCTGGCCGTGCTCAACCGCCTTGAGGGTGCGTTCACGCTGCTGTTTACTCACGCAGATCACCCGGATCGCATCATCGCAGCTCGTCGTTCCACTCCGCTGATTATTGGTGTGGGCGAAAACGAAATGTTCCTCGGCTCTGACGTTGCGGCTTTCATCGCGCACACCCGCGAGGCCGTGGAGCTGGGTCAGGACAACGTCGTCATTATCACCGCAGATGACTACCGCATTCTGGATTTCGCCGGCAACGAGCAGCAGGGCCGCCCATTCACCATCGACTGGGATCTCGCCGCAGCCGAAAAGGGCGGCTACGACTCCTTCATGATGAAGGAAATCCACGAGCAGGCCGCCGCTGTTCGCGATACGTTGGCCGGTCACCTCGTTGATGGCCGTATTGTTCTCGATGAGTCCCGTCTGAGCGACCAGGATTTGCGTGACATAGAGAAGGTCTTCGTCGTCGCCTGTGGTACCGCATACCACTCCGGCCTGTTGGCCAAGTACGCCATTGAGCACTGGGTTCGTATCCCGGTCGAGATCGAGGTCGCGTCCGAGTTCCGCTACCGCGATCCGGTGCTGGACCGCCAGACGCTGGTGGTCGCCATTTCGCAGTCGGGTGAGACCGCCGACACCCTCGAGGCTGTGCGCCATGCAAAGAGCCAGGGCGCTCGCGTGCTGGCTGTGTGTAATACCAACGGTGCGCAGATTCCGCGTGAGTCCGACGCTGTGCTCTACACGCACGCTGGCCCGGAGATTGGTGTTGCTGCAACTAAGTCCTTCCTGGCGCAGGTAGCTGCAAACTACTTGGTTGGATTGGCTCTTGCACAGGCACGCGGCACTAAGTACCCGGATGAGGTCACCCGTGAGTTTGAAGAGCTGGAGACCATCCCAGCACTGATTGACAAGGTCGTCGCCAAGGGCGATGAGTTCATCGACATGGCCAAGGAAATCGGTGCTATTCCGACGATGCTCTTCCTCGGCCGACACGTTGGCTTCCCAGTCGCACTTGAGGGCGCGCTGAAGCTCAAGGAGCTCGCCTACATTCACGCAGAGGGGTTCCCGGCAGGTGAACTCAAGCATGGCCCGATTGCCCTCATTGAGGACAATCTTCCGGTCGTCGTCGTAGTGCCGTCGCCGAAGGGGCGCGCCGTGCTGCACTCCAAGATTGTCTCCAACATCCAGGAGATTCGTGCTCGTGGCGCCAAGACCATCGTGATTGCCGAAGAAGGGGATCAGTCGGTGGTTCCGTTTGCGAACTACCTGATTGAGATTCCGGAGACGTCCACGCTGCTCCAGCCGTTGTTGTCCACGATTCCGCTGCAGTTCCTCGCAGCTGAGATTGCCCGCCAGTGCGGTAACGAGGACATCGATAAGCCGCGCAACCTGGCTAAGTCAGTCACCGTCGAGTAGTTCGTCCTGCTTTCGTCGGTACTGTTCAATTTCCGCATCGAGTTCTTCATCCGTGAGGGACTCGATGCGTTTTGCTTCTTCCTCGGATAGCTCCCAGACCTCATCGGATACGTGGAAAAATGACAACATCCAATCGAGGTTGCGTTTCTGAATCGTCTTCATCTTCCGCGTCACGCGCTGAGGAAAAGTTTGCTTGCCGACGTTCTTTAGCGGCCCAACCGGAACGCTAGTCGCGGTGTCCCCATCACGGGAAGTCCACACTTCCGTTCCGTCGGGGTATCTGTCGATGTCCCAGCCCTCGTGTGTTTTTAGGTTGTGGTGTCGGCGGCAGAGACAGTGCAGATTCTCCGTGTCGGTTGGCCCGCCCTGCTCGGGATTGTCGTGGTTGTACGGCTGAATATGGTCCAGGTCGCACTTGGTGGCGGGGACATCGCAGCCGGGGAAGCGGCAGATGCCATCGCGACCGCGTACGCGAGCCACCTGGCTCTCGGTGGGGCGGTAGCCGTCGACCTTGCTGTCGGCGGAGATACGGATGTGAGTTGCGCGGGCAAGCCATTCTTCGGTTGCCACCTCGCTCAACCAACCGACACCGTCGATCCATGCTGGCCCACCGCCGACCTCGCGGTAGACATTGATGACAATTTCGGCATTGGTCGAATTCTGCGCCAGCTGTAGTAGCGCTTCCGCCTGCGTGCACTGTTCACCGCGATTGACTGCGGTGTTGCGAATCCCCTGGATCCTGGCCATGAGCTCGGTCGCGCGGTCGTTTTCAAGAATTGCTGTGACCTTTTTGTGCTTGCCATCGCCCGTGTCTGCGAGTGCGACTGCTTCGCCCTCTGGAACCCGTTGGGTGCCGTCGTTGCGGGCGCAGTCGTTGTACTCAGAAACCAAGTCGCCGATTTGGCGAGACAGCGTGTAGACACCGATCATCGCTTGTCGAGGTCGAGTCGGAGTGAGTATTTCCAAAAGATGCGGCTCCACAGTGTCGAACTGGTCTGGCGATAGCCCGGCAACACCATTGGCAATGGCGCGGAGATGGGCAAGCGAGAAACAGAAGGTGGATTCAATGAGAGCCCGGATTTTTGGCAAGCGTTCGAACATAAGTGCAATTTCGCACAGTGTAGAGCACTTGCCGCGGCTAAGGCCAGTTCGAATGCTTACGCGGGCGAGATGGTGATTGACGTCGACCTCGTCACCGGGAGCGCAGATATCGATGAGCTGAAGATCCGCAGCGTTGATGGCACGAGCCGCGGTGCTGATGGGATCGTCGGGTTGTTGGTTAGCCCATGAGGGCTTTTGACCTGGTTCTGGAAGTTCTGTGGGCGGCGATGACATTGGTTATCCCCCTGATTACTACGTGTCCGCCGGAGAATTGAAGATTGAGTGCTGTGAAGGGGAGAGGCGGGGGAAGACTGTTTCAATCAACCCCGTAAATCCTGCACACCCGACAAAGAACTTGTACCTACAAATTTTCCCTACAACTTAATCGTACGCCTGTTTGAAGAGTAGTCAATAGAGTTTTAGAAATATGTTCTAAAAATCTCGTGCTGAACTAGGTCCGCCCCCTCCGTCCGACCCTCCTCGGCAGAGCGCCGTACATAGGCAGGACTCGCTGTCGCAGATGCTGCGGGGTTTGTTTGTTGACCGTCGAGTTCGGGGCGTCATCAGCCTCCGTGACACCGTCCCCAGTGCAGTCCAGCTCGTCCAGGAAATCGTGAATTCGCTCGAGCGTATTGGGGGAGTAGAGCAGTGCAAGGTGGTCGGACCAGTCGCCACCACCGGTGGCGTTGTTGACGTTCGTAATGAGGTGCCCCTCTTGTTCTGGCAAAAAGGCGCCGGTCCACGGGCGAACAACAGTGTCGAAAGGAGTGCCAATGTTCAGGTAGTGCGGGCCACGTCGGGTAATGCCACGCGCTGCGCGGTTCAGAGTCGCAATATAGTCAGAGTCCAGCAGCTGTTGAACGCAGGCGCGGCCGACAAGGCGGTCGACGAGCTTGTGTAGCGGTAATCCATATCGCTCCAGCACACTGAGTGTCCGGCGCATGCCCCACGCAGTAGTGCCGCGATGGTTTCCCGCAAGCGAGATGACTGCCCGCACGGGGCTGTTGTCGGAGGCGAACTGCTCGGCGTCTTCTTCGTTGAGGCCATGGTTGAGGGCGTCGTCGTAAAGCGAATCGATGCTCGCGTTGGCGTAACTGCGACAGTGCAGTCCGCCCTGGGAATGGCCGATGAGGTCGATGCGGGGTAGGGAGAGTTGGGCTCGGAAGCGGTCGAGAAGGTCGGTGACTTCGGCGAGCGCATCGCTCAAATCGGTGGTGGCTTTGACGCTGTGCAGACGGCTGACCAGCGCGCCGGGGTCTGAGCCGTAATCGAGTGAGAACACAGGTCGGCTCCTGGCGAGGAACGGTCCCAGCATGGCGAAGGAGTTGAACGAGTTCATCCAGGTGCCGTGAACCAGGACAATCGGCGTGCGACCGCCGTAGTTGTCCAGGTCGGGAGTGACTTTGCCGTCGAGGATTTCGCGGACGTCCTGCACACCGTGGGGGAGCCATTCGGGATGACGCAGCGAACGAAGGTATGCCTGCGGAAAGGCGCGCAGTAGAGGGCCGAAAACTCGAGTGCTCGGGGAGTAGTCATCCATAGGGGCTAATCGTAGGCTGGGTTTATGACGTACTGCTACACAGCTGCCGAAATTCGCGCCGCGGAACAGCCCTATCTGGACGCACAAACGCGTGACGACGAACTCATGCGCCACGCAGCCGCCGCTGTGTCGGAGGTGGCGGAGCGGATGCTCGCTAAGGTGTCGCCGGAGCCTGGTCGCGGTCGTGTGCTGCTGTTGGTTGGGTCGGGAGGCAATGGTGGCGATGCACTCTATGCGGGGCGTGACTTGTCCTCGGAGGGGCACGGCGTGGATGCGGTGCTGCTGGGCTCGAAGCCCCATGAACGGGCGCTGAAAGCTTTTGAGCTCGCTGGCGGGCGGGTGCTGCCGTTGGGGCGTGACCGGGAGACGGATTTATCGAAGATTCTGTGGTCGATAAGTGAAGACTACGCACTGATTATCGACGGAATTGTGGGGCTCGGTGGTCATGGTGCACTGCGCGAAGAGGCTGCGTGGCTGGTGCGCGAGGCAAACATAGGTGAGGTGCCTATTCTCTCGGTCGACGTGCCGAGTGGTGTGGAAGCCGATACCGGACGCACTTTTGATCCGCCCTCCCAGACCATCAATCCCGACCTCGACCTGGAAGAAGGCCAGGATCCGTACCTGCCATCCCACGTCGAGGCCACGACAACGGTGACCTTCGGCGGACTGCGCTACGCGCATGCGCTGTCAGAAGCCTGTGGTGAGGTCGAATTACACGAAATTGCGCTCGATGCCTTCTCCCTCGAACTTCCAGGACTGGGGCAGACGCTCTATGAAAACGGTCACTACAATGCCGTCCACCACCAGACTCCGACCGTAGAGTTTTACGAAGCCCTAGGCGGGAGCTTTCCGGCACCTTTTGGCGCGAAGACTCAGCTCGAACCCGGTGCTAATGACCACAAGTACTCCACCGGAGTTACAGGTATCGCCGCCGGTAGTGAGGCGTATCCGGGCGCTGGTCAGCTGTGTGCCTCCGCTGCCGTGCACGCGACGAGCCCCGCGGTCATCTATGTCGGCGACGCGGCCGCACGTAATCGCATCACCGCGGCCTTGCCGACGGTCATTGCGCAGTCGGACTCGGTGGATCGCAAAGACGTGCGCGTCGATGCCTGGGTTGCCGGCCCTGGTCGGGGCACTGATGAGCGCGCGGCCGAGGAACTGCGCGACATTCTGGCCACCGACAAACCAGTGGTCATCGACGCTGACGCCCTGACGCTGCTGTCGAAGCATGAGGATATCCGACAGCTCGTCCACGAGCGCGGCCAGGAGCGCAACCTGCGCACTGTCCTCACGCCGCACGCCGGCGAATTTGAGCGTCTTACCGGGCACGAGGTCACTAACGCCATCGCAGATGCCCGTGAACTTGCCGAGCAGTTCTTCTGCGAAGTGTTGCTCAAGGGACGTCGCACCGTGATTGCCAATCCGAAAACGCAGCGCACAGTTGTGATTGACGCGGGTAGCTCCTGGGCAGCCACTCCGGGCTCCGGGGATGTACTGTCCGGGCTCATCGGTGCATGGGTAGCGCGTAGCGAAACTCTCTATCTACCAGCGATTATTCACGCTCGCGCCGCATTTTTGGCCGCACAGACAGAGTTCGGACCAGCCCCCTGCAGCGCCCAGGACATCGCTGAATCCATCCGAGATGCCACCGCATGGTTCACCAACGAAGGCAGCAGTGGCAAAATACGGCTATGACTTCCTCGGCACCAGCCATCCTCACCCATACCGTTAATCTCGACGCAATCACCCACAATGTGAAGACCGTCAAGGCCATCGCAGGGGTGGCGGAACTCATGGCCGTCGTCAAGGCGGACGGCTACTCGCAGGGTGCGCTGCAGACCGCGCAGGCCGCGCTGGCAGGCGGGGCAACGCAGCTCGGCGTTGCAACAATCGACGAGGCGCTCTCCCTCCGCGAGGAACTCCGCGCCACGCTTGACGACGGCCACACCATCCCCATCCTCGCCTGGATCTGGGACGCGGCAGCCACCTCGTTGGTGCAGCGTGCTGTGGCTGCAAATATTGACCTCGGTCTGCCGTCGATGGCGCATGCGCTGGCCGTGGCCAATGCCGGGCGGGCGCTGTCGGTGACACCACGAGTGACTGTAATGGTCGATACGGGCTTGGGCCGCTCAGGATTCTCCATGGCCAATGGAGACTTTGAGAATGCGGTCGATCAGCTGGTCGAGCTGCACAAGACCGGTGCGCTGAACATCACCGGTGCCTTCACGCACTTTGCGTGCGCGGATGAGCCGGGCAACGAAAGCGTCGATAAGCAAGCGCAAAACTTCCGTGCGGCGATTACTGCACTGCGCGAGGCGGGGTTGGACGAGATGATAAACCATGCGGCGAATTCGCCGGCATCGTTGTCGCGCCCTGACCTGGCATTCGACATGGTGCGCCCCGGGCTGGCAATTTATGGTGGCGAGCCGATTGTGGGTGTCACCCATGGATTGCGCCCAGCGATGCGGTGGGAAGCGTCGGTCATATTGGTCAAGAAGCTGCCGGCGGGGCAGTCGGTGTCCTACGGCCAAACGTGGACTGCTGACCGAGACACCACCATCGGCATCGTGCCCTGTGGCTATGCCGACGGCATGATGCGTTCGGCATCTGGGCGTTTCGAAGTCAACATCAATGGCACGCGCTATCCGCAGGTAGGACGCGTGTGCATGGATCAGTTCGTCGTCGACCTTGGGCCCGACACCGATGTCGAGGCCGGCGACACTGCGGTCATCGTCGGTGATCCTACACTGGGGGAGCCCGGTCTCGATGATCTGGCGGAAGCCTCCGGCACCATTAACTACGAAATCCTCACCGCGCCGAAGGGACGCAGCGAGCGAAAGTGGGTGCGCAGCCGCATCGCGCCAACCGCAGAGGACATGCGTGACCTCGGCGAGGAGATTGGCCGGGAGTTAGCCGCCGGGGATCTGGTGATTCTCGATGGCCCACTCGGCGCGGGTAAGACCACCCTCACGCAGGGCATTGCCTGCGGTATGAACGTGCGCGGACGTGTGACTTCGCCGACGTTCACCATCGCCCGCGAGCACCGCCCGCTCACAAATGACGGTGTCACCCTCATCCACGTCGACGCCTATCGACTCTTCGGTGAAGAGGGCCCCGGTTCCCCCGGCGATGCCTTTGACTCGCTGGACTCACTCGATCTGGACACCGACCTCGAGGACAGCGTCGTGGTCGCCGAGTGGGGAATGGGGCTCGCCGAGGTGCTCTCCGAGCGCTATCTGCAGGTGAGCATCGATCGTTCGCGTGACGACGATACCCGCGTCGTCACCTGGAAGTGGAGCAAGTAGCTTCAAGTCGGTTCAAGTAGGTTACTGAGTATGAACATTTTGGCCGTTGATACATCGACTCCACAGGTCACCGCGGGTATTGTCCGCGATGGTGAAACCGTGGCCGAGCAGCTGCACCTGGATGCCCGCGCGCACAACGAGGTGTTGGTGCCGCTGATTCAGCAGTGCCTCACTGACAGCGGGATGGCCGCAACCGAGCTGGACGCCGTTGTTGTCGGCTGCGGGCCGGGGCCATTTACGGGCCTGCGCGTTGGTATGGCCACCGCCGCCTCCTTCGCCGATGCTCTGGGGATTCCCTGTTACGGCATCTGCAGCCTGGATGCGCTCGCTAGTGGTGCGGGTAGTGCCCGTGATGAACTGGTCGTCACCGATGCTCGCCGCCGTGAGGTGTACTTCGCCGCCTATCGCGATGGTCAGCGAGTTTTCGGTCCGGCAGTGGCCAAGCCAGCCGACGTCATGGAGCTGCTCAAGGAAGAAGTCGCAGCAGAAGTCGTCAGCTTCGTACCGAGCCACGCCCGCGGCAGCCTCAATCACATTGAGCAAATTGCCGGGCTCGAGGTCGCTGCCGAACAGGTTTTTCCCACTCCTGCAGCCATGGTTGAAGTGGTCGACTTTGACTCCGCGCCGGGCCCGCTAGTGCCGCTGTACCTGCGCCGTCCGGATGCCGTTGTCCCGAAGGCTATGAGATGAGCGTCGTCAAGCTTGTGCGTCTCGGGCCTCCTGCTGCGAAGGCGTGTACTGCGATTGAGGCGGAGCTTTTCGCCGGCGATGATCCTTGGCCGGAGACAGCGTTTATGGCGGAGCTGGCCGCGCCGAACAATTTCTACGTCGGGTTGATTGCGGAGACAGATCAGGCAAACGGGGGCGAGGAGCTGTGCGGGTATGCGGGAATTACCAAGCTGGGGCCTGCGGGTGCCGCCGAGTACGAGATTCACACCATCGGCGTGGGGCAGAAGTGGCAGCGTCGAGGTCTTGGGGCGCAGCTGATGGACGCGTTGATGGCAGCGGTGGCGGAGGATCCGGGACCGGTGTTTTTGGAAGTGCGCACGGATAACGAACCCGCGATTGCCATGTATCGACGTTATGGCTTCGAAAATATGGGGCTGCGAAAGAACTATTATCCGGGCTCTGGGGCGGACGCTTACACAATGTGCCGGCCTGTGCCCGCCGGCTAAATGTTGACGTAGCGACTATTCTGCGTTAGACCGGTCACATGGCTAAAACCTTTGCAAAGCAGCTCGTAGAAACCCTAGAGAATCAAGGTGTCAAGCGAATCTTCGGCCTCGTCGGAGATAGTTTGAACCCCATTGTCGACGCGGTGCGTGAGTCCTCCATTGAGTGGGTGCACGTCCGCAACGAGGAGGCTGCGGCCTTCGCTGCCGGTGCCGAGTCCCTGGTAACTGGCGAATTAGCAGTGTGTGCGGCCTCTTGCGGTCCGGGTAACACTCACCTTATTCAGGGCCTCTATGACTCCCACCGCAACGGCGCAAAGGTGCTGGCGTTGGCTTCGCACATTCCATCCCGCCAGATTGGTTCCCAGTTCTTCCAGGAGACCCATCCGGAATTCATCTTCAACGAGTGCTCCGGTTACTGCGAGATGGTGAACTCGGCTGAGCAGGGTAGCGTCGTTTTGCATCACGCCATTCAGTCGACCATGACTGGCCACGGTGTTTCCGTGCTGGTTCTGCCGGGCGACATTACTACGCACGAGGTGGAAAATGACGAGTTCGTCAGTTCCACCATCAGCAGCGGTCGCCCAGTCGTCTTCCCTGACGCCGGCCAGGCCGCCGCGCTTGCCGACGCAATCAATGAGGCTAAAACCGTCACGCTCTTCTGCGGTGCAGGTGTGAAGGATGCCCGCGAACAGGTGCTCAAGCTCGCGGAGAAGATTAAGTCGCCGGTGGGGCATGCGCTGGGTGGCAAGATGTACATCCAGTACGACAACCCCTATGACGTCGGCATGTCCGGCCTGCTGGGCTACGGCGCCTGCCACGATGCCTCTAACGATGCTGATTTGTTGATTCTGCTCGGTACTGACTTCCCGTACAACGACTTCCTGCCGACTAAGAACGTCGCCCAGGTCGATATCGATGGTCGCGCCATCGGTCGTCGTACCACGGTGAAGTACCCAGTCGTCGGCGATGTGGCCGCAACGATCGAAACCATCCTGCCGTACCTGGATGAAAAGACCGACCGCTCCTTCCTGGACAAGCAGCTGCGGAACCACGAGCGCCTGCTCAGCCACGTCATCGAGGCATACACCCATGACGTTGAGAACATGCGCCCGATTCACCCGGAGTATGTGGCCGACCTGATTGATAAGTACGCCGATGACGATGCCGTCTTCATCGTCGACACCGGCATGGGCAATGTCTGGGCTGCACGCTATGTCACGCCGAATGGCAGGCGAGAGCAGATTGGTTCCTTCCGTCACGGCACTATGGCCAATGCACTGTCGCAGGCCATTGGTGTGCAGGCTGCTGACCGGGACCGTCAGGTCATCACTTTCAACGGTGACGGTGGACTGTCGATGCTGCTCGGTGAGCTCATCACCGTGCAACAGGAGCAGCTGCCCATCAAGATGTTTGTGTTTAACAACTCCTCGCTCGGCATGGTCAAGCTGGAAATGCTGGTCCAGGGTCTGCCAGAGCACCAGACCGACCACGGGGCAGTCGACTACGCGGGAGTCGCGGAGTCGCTGGGTATCAAGGCCATCCGCATTGAAGATCCGGCCGATGCACCCCGCTTGATTCAGGAGGCGCTGGCCTACGACGGTCCGGTACTGGTGGACATGGTCACCGACCCGAACGCTCTGTCCATTCCGGCGAATATCACCTGGGACATGCTGATGGGATTCTCCAAGGCCGCTACGCGCACCGTCTTCGGTGGTGGCGTTGGCCAGATGATCAACATGGCACGGTCGAACCTGCGTAACATTCCGCGTCCGTAGCGGGGGTATCGCCCTCGAGATGCGGGAGCGGGTTCGGTGCGGTACCACTGTGTCCATGATTAAAGGTTTTCTGGTGAACCCTGACCTGACGCATCGCATCATCGAATTCGAGCTGGATGCCGCCGCTACCTTCCTCGGTGGCGTTTCCACCGACCGGGTTTCTGTGGTGTTCCAGGAAGATGGCACCGATTACGCCGCTTTGTACAACCCGACGGCCAAGGCTGAGGGCGCTGAACCGAACCCGGTCGCGTCCCTCGGCCGCAATGAGGCAGCCACGGGTAACTCCGCTTTCTTCACCGACCCGACCACCGCTATCTGTGGAACGGTTGTCTTCGTCGATGCCGAGGGCGAGGACATTGGGGACGAGGAGATCGAACGCATCAAGCACGGCATGCGTGCCGTTCGTCACTACCGCGATGACTACCCGGAGGAATACGCCCTCTGGCGTGTCGCTGTGAGGAACCTCGGTCGCCTCGAGATTTAAGCTCGGTCGTTGGTAAGCGACCCGGTGCTGCGCTAGTACCATTACTGCTATGACCGAGTTGACCCTGCTGGCAATCGAGAGTTCCTGCGATGAGACTGGCGCCGCAGTGATGCGCGTGCGCTACGACGACACTGGCACCGGCGCCGGCACCCCTGCCATTCCCGAGGTGGAAGTGCTTGCCGACGTCGTCGCATCCTCCATGGAACAGCACGCCCGTTTTGGCGGTGTGGTTCCCGAGATTGCCTCTCGCGCTCATTTGGAAGCCCTGCAGCCAGTGGTTTCCGAGGCTCGCGCGCAAGCAGCTGCCAAGCTCGGTATCGATACTTTTATCCCAGATGCCGTCGCTGCCACCGTGGGGCCTGGTCTCGCCGGTGCGCTGCTGGTTGGTTCGGCAGGCGCGAAGGCTTATGCCGCCGCCTGGGGTGTGCCTTTCTACGGCATCAACCACCTGGGCGGCCATGTTGCTGTCGGAGCTCTCGATGGCGCGGATTTGTCCAATGCAGTGGCGCTGCTAGTTTCCGGCGGTCACACGCAGCTGCTGCGCGTGCAGGGGGTTGGCTGCCCGATGGAGGAGCTCGGGTCGACGCTTGACGACGCTGCCGGAGAAGCCTACGACAAGGTTTCTAGGTTGCTCGGGTTGGGTTATCCGGGCGGTCCGATTATCGATAAGTTGGCCAAGCAGGGAAACCGCAAGGCCATCGCTTTTCCACGCGCCATGATGCGCCAGCAGGATGCGCGCCATGACTTCTCCTTCTCCGGGCTCAAGACCGCCGTGGCCCGCTACGTTGAAGCCGCGGAGAAGGAAGGACGTGAGTACTCGGTCGAAGACGTCTGTGCTTCCTTCCAGGAAGCGGTCTGCGATGTGTTGACGAAGAAGGCCGTTCGCGCCGCTCAGGATGTGGGCGCCACCACTCTGCTGCTCGGTGGCGGTGTAGCTGCGAACTCGAGGCTGCGTGAGCTCGCAGCGGCGCGGGCCACATCGGCGGGAATCACTCTGCACGTACCACCGATTAAGCTGTGTACTGATAACGGTGTCATGATTGGCGCAGCTGCTGCCTACTTAATTGCGGCGGGAGCTAAGCCCTCTGGTTACGCCTGTCCGACCGACCCATCCATGCCAGTGGAAGAGCCTGTAGTGCAATGAGCGGTAATTTCAATCAGTGGGAACTGAACCCTGAGCAGCCCGAGCAATCGAACCAGTCCGAGTGGGCGGAGACACAGCAGTTCGCGCCAGTATCTGGCGGTAGTGGTGGCAGCACTCGCGGTGGCCTGGTCTGGGCACTTGTTGCAGTCGTGGCAATCGTGCTGGTCGCCGTGCTGGGTTACTTGGCGTGGGGAGTAAAAACCGAGCGGATCAGTTTGCCCGTGGTAGAGGTGGCGCAAGAGTCGTCGTCAAGCGTGGAGCAAACGCCTGCGGAGATAACGTCGACGAAAACAGTTACCCAGACGCAGACTGAAACGCAGGTTCAGCAGGAACCGGTGTGGCGGGAAAACTCCGGCTTTATTTCTTCGGTTGAGACTTCTCGGGGAACCATTGTGCCGGCGAGCCTGGCGTGTGACGGTCATTATGTGGTGATTGTCCAGTCCGTGATAGGCGGCAACAATTCGACAACGCGGCAGGAATTGGCACGTGCGCTTGAGCAGGACTCGGACCTTCGGTACGCCACGCCTGGGCTGTGTCCGTCATTGAGGCCTTCCTATGAGGACAAGGACGTTTACGCTGTCTACTTCGATGCTGGTAGCGCGGAAGAAGCTTGCTCGTTGAAGCGCCAGTGGGGCGGAAACGTGCGCGCAATGAAAAATGAGACTGATTACCACTCAGACCCGTGTTAAATTCCGTTAATTGACTATGACTTGTTTCTCTGTCGTCGATTGCAGAACAACTACAGGAAAGCGCTTGCCCAAAAATGAGTAAAGACTACAGCGAGTGGGAGCTTCAGCCATCCGATAATTCGCAAGATCAGACTGAGCTGTTTGCACCACAGTCGCAAGCACCGCAAGGTGAAGATCAGCGCGGTCGTGGTCGGGGAGTGTTATGGGCGATGGTCACGCTGCTGCTTGTTTTGATTGTCGCTGTAGCGGCGGTGCTTTACCTAGTTGTGAGGGGTCGAGGTGAACAGTGGCTTGGTGCAGGCGCCAAGGATGAAGCAGCGCCGAAGCGTACTGTTACCGCGACTGCGACGGAGACCGTGAAGGTGAAGTCGCCGGAGAAGACCAAGAAGGAACGCTGTGCGGCATCGGCTTTCGTCAATGATGCAAGTCGATTCGTTGTTCATTTTTGTGATGGCCAGTGGGCTGTGACTGGGGTTGAAGGCACCGGTGGATTCGGCGCGTGGCGCTGGGACGGTTCGGGATGGGCTGAATACGAGCGCCACGGGACACAATCGCCCAGTGACTACGCTTGCTTCGACATGGACCGGCTGAAGCGAGAAGGCGCCCCGGTTGGTTTCCAGAATGCGGTGACAGCATGCGAGGGGTCAGAGACCACGACGTCGACAAAGACGACGACCAAGAAGAAGGAAACCACGAGTACGGCTAGCTCTGAGTATCCGATTAGTGGGGATTGCGAGACATCGGCGTTCCCGACTACGGAGGAGAACTTTACGGTCGTCGCCTGTGACGGATGGTGGGCACTGGGTGGACGCGCAAACAGTGGTGGACTGGTGGTTTACCAATGGGACGAAGGTGCCTGGCAAAGGAGGGAGCCAGACAGTCGTTACACAACCGGCTCGGGCGGTCCCTGCTTTAGCGATGAATACATCGAAGAACACGGAATGACGGTTACGGTGTTCGATCGGATGGCTTGCAACCCCGACAAGCTGACTAACTAGCATTAGCGCTCACTATTGTTGAGTGTTAGCACTTGCAGGGGTAGAGTGCTAACGAAGGTTGTTTGACACACAGTTGTTCACCCGCGACGACGGCTGTGCACGGCAGACCAACCGGCACAAGAACATCACATCACCGCATGTATGGAGGAATTCATCGTGGCGAACGTCAACATCAAGCCGCTGGAGGACCGCGTCCTCGTCCAGATCAACGAAGCAGAGACCACCACGGCTTCCGGCCTGGTTATCCCGGACTCCGCTAAGGAGAAGCCGCAGGAGGCCACCGTTATTGCAGTTGGTCCGGGTCGCTGGGCCGATGACGATGACCGCATTCCTATGGACGTCAAGGAGGGTGACATCGTCATCTTCTCCAAGTACGGCGGCACTGAGCTGAAGTACCAGGGCGAGGAGTACCTGCTGCTGTCGCAGCGCGACATCCTGGCTGTTATCGAGAACTAAAGGGAGGACGTACCCACACATGGCGAAGCTTATTGCTTTTAACGAAGAGGCTCGCGAAGGCCTCAAGCGCGGTGTGGACACGCTTGCCGACGCAGTCAAGGTCACGCTTGGCCCGAAGGGTCGCAACGTTGTCCTGGACAAGGCTTTCGGTGGTCCGCTGGTCACCAATGACGGTGTGACCATCGCCCGCGACATCGACGTTGAGGATCCGTTCGAGAACCTCGGCGCTCAGTTGGTTAAGTCTGTTGCGGTCAAGACCAATGACGTTGCCGGTGACGGCACTACTACCGCAACGCTGCTGGCACAGGCGCTGGTCCACGAGGGTCTGCGCAATGTTGCAGCTGGCGCAAACCCGGTTTCCCTGAACCGCGGTATCCACGCTGCATCTGATAAGGCTGTTGAACTGCTGAAGCAGCGTGCCACCCCGGTGAGCAGCTCTGCTGCCATCGCACAGGTGGCAACCGTTTCCTCGCGTGACACTGAAATCGGTGACCTGGTTGCAGGTGCTATGGACAAGGTTGGCAAGGACGGCGTCGTCTCTGTTGAAGAGTCGCAGTCGATTGCCACTGAGCTGTCCGTGACTGAGGGCGTGTCCTTTAATAAGGGCTTCCTGTCGCCGTACTTCATCACCGACGTTGAGGCTCAGCAGGCAATTCTCGACGGTGCACAGGTCCTGCTGGTCCGCGAGAAGATTTCCTCCCTGCCAGAGTTCCTGCCGATTTTGGAGAAGATTGCCGAGTCCGGCAAGCCGACTCTGATTATGGCTGAGGATATCGAGGGCGAGGCTCTGTCCGCGCTGGTCATCAACGCTATGCGCAAGACCTTGAAGGTTGCCGCAGTGAAGGCACCGTACTTCGGTGACCGTCGTAAGGCATTCATGGATGACCTGGCAGTTGTCACTGGTGCGACCGTCGTTACGGCTGACACCGGCATGCAGCTCAAGGACGTTGGACTTGAGGTGCTGGGTAATGCGCGCCGCATCACCATTACCAAGGATGAGACCGTCCTGGTTGACGGTGCTAGCACCGCTGAGGCTGTGGAAGAGCGTCGTAACCAGATTCGTGCCGAGATTGAACGCACCGACTCTGACTGGGACCGCGAGAAGCTGGAAGAGCGTCTGGCGAAGCTCTCTGGCGGCGTGGCTGTCATTAAGGTTGGCGCTGCTACCGAGACCGAGGTCAACGAGCGCAAGCTGCGCGTCGAGGATGCCATCAACGCTGCTCGTGCAGCAGCCCAGGAAGGCGTTATCGCCGGTGGCGGTTCCGTGCTGGTGCAGATTTCCCGTGAACTCGAGGCATTTGCCGACGAGTTTGAGGGAGACGAGGCAGTCGGTGTTCGCGCAGTTGCCAAGGCTCTGACCCGTCCGGCTTTCTGGATTGCAGAGAACGCTGGTAAGGATGGCGCAGTCGTCGTCTACCACATCGGCGAGCAGGAGAATGGCAACGGCTACAACGCTGCTACCGACACCTACGAGAACCTGATTGAGTCCGGTGTCATCGACCCGGTCAAGGTCACTCACTCCGCAGTCGTCAACGCAACCTCCGTGGCACGCATGCTGCTGACTACCGAGGCTTCCGTTGTGGACAAGCCGGAAGAGGAGCCGGAGCACGATCACGCTCACTAATCGCTAATGAGCTAGTGCACTAGTTGCTAGTACGCGAAATGCTCCCTGCCTTTCAATCGAAGGGTGGGGAGCACTTTTGTTTCTATGTAAGTTAGCTGGAGGCCGAAAGAGCAGAGAACCTACATGGCAGTGACCAGAACGCGTTCAAGTTCGCGCTCGCGTGCAGCCGGCTTAGCTCGAAGGATCTCATTTCGCTCAGACTCGCTGAGACCACCCCACACGCCGTATGGTTCACCAACCTTGAGTGCGTGACTACGGCACTGCATGAGAACGGGGCAAGAACGGCAGATAGCCTTCGCGCGGGCTTCGCGGAGGCTGCGTGCGCGTCCGCGCTCGCCTTCCGGGTGGAAGAAAGTTGCGGAGTCCTGCCCGCGGCAAGAGCCGTGCAGCTGCCAATCCCACAAATCTGCATTGGGCCCGGGCAAGTGGTCGATGTACGTCATCGGATTTGATGTCTCCTTCACTGAGCTTTCTTGAAGCAGTGAGCTCAAGTGTGGAGGCCAACAATGAACGGTTGGTAAACCCCAGGAGGCTAACCGGGATACTGTGCAAACAATTCCGTCAAACTCTTATCAAATTTTTAGAAACGACCAGGTCGGCGCGAACGCAGACCGTCGACAAAGCCTGCGCAGTATTCCCATGGGGCGTAGCGGGTTCGGTCCGGGTCGAACTGCGGCTCGTGGACTGGGGACTCCTGGCCTGACAGAAGCATCAAGTAGTGATTTTCCAGTACATCCCAGTTATAAAAGTGCTCGTCACCGCAGTCCTCACACAGCATGCACACGCCAAGCAGTCCCTCTGGACTCAGTGCAGTACGAAATAGGCGAACGGCGGAAAGGTCTTCAAGAACTTCCCGACGTTCCTGGTCTGTCAACGGCGCGAAAGGCTCATCCGGCTCGAGGAAGCTTGCCGGGTCATTGGGATCTCCTTCGAACGGATCCCGCGGCATGGATGAGAAAAAGTTGTGGTTCACAATCACTACCGTAACAGCTCTGTACGGCAATCCCGACGATTGGCAATGCACTTAGTTGGGGTTTAGTTCACCTTGGTATAACCCTCAGCTAGCTTTTGGCTAACCCTTGTCGGGCACCTGTCGCTCCGCCTAATTGTCGCGTTTCATCACTTAGGGACTACCCTGTATATAACGTTTGGCAACCACGAAGCGATAGCGCCCCTGGCCGGATGTCGGCAAGGGTGGAGCAGGAGGAGTCCATGACCAACCCCACGGGAATTAGCCTCGGCGGAGACAATCCCAACAAGATTCCACTAGTCGGCCTTACATTCGATGATGTCCTGCTGCTGCCGGACGCTTCGGACGTTATCCCCTCCGCTGTTGATACCTCTACGCAGCTGACTCGTGAACTGCGTCTGAACATTCCAATCGTGTCCGCCGCTATGGACACCGTCACCGAAGCTCGCATGGCCGTCGCCATGGCCCGCCAGGGCGGCATGGGCATTTTGCACCGCAACCTGTCCATTGAGGACCAGGCTCAGCAGGTTGAGATTGTGAAGCGCTCTGAGGCCGGCATGGTATCCGACCCGGTGACCTGCTCCCCGGAAGACACCATCGCTGACGTGGACGCCAAGTGCGCTCGCTACCGCATCTCCGGTCTGCCGGTTGTGGACAAGGACGGCAAGCTAGTCGGTATCTGCACCAACCGCGACATGCGCTTCGAGGCAGATTTGAACCGCAAGGTCTCCGAGATTATGACCCCGATGCCACTTGTCGTGGCGGAACAGGGTGTGTCCGGCGATGCGGCTCTGAACCTGCTGCGCGCCCACAAGGTCGAGAAGCTGCCAATCGTCGATGGTGAAGGTCGTCTGACTGGCCTGATTACTGTTAAGGACTTCGTCAAGAAGGATCAGTACCCGAACGCTTCTAAGGATGGCTCTGGTCGACTGCTGGTCGGTGCTGGTATCGGTACCGGTGAGGATTCCTGGAAGCGTGCACACGCACTGGCTGATGCTGGAGTTGACGTGCTTGTGGTGGACACCGCTCACGCTCACAACACCGGCGTGCTTGAGATGGTCTCCCGCGTTAAGAAGGAATTCGGCGAGAACATCCAGATTATCGGCGGCAACCTGGCGACCCGTGGTGCTGCACAGGCGATGATTGACGCTGGTGCGGATGCCATCAAGGTCGGTATCGGCCCGGGCTCGATTTGTACCACCCGCGTTGTCGCAGGTGTCGGCGCGCCACAGATCACCGCCATCATGGAAGCTTCCGTCGCCGCTAAGAAGGCCGGCGTTCCGATTATCGCCGACGGCGGTATGCAGTTCTCCGGCGATATCGCCAAGGCTCTGGCCGCCGGCGCATCCTCCGTCATGCTCGGCTCGATGTTGGCCGGCACCGCTGAGGCGCCAGGTGAGGTGACCTTCGTCAACGGCAAGCAGTACAAGATGTATCGCGGCATGGGCTCGCTGGGCGCCATGCAGGGCCGTGGCCTGACCGGCGAGAAGCGCTCCTACTCTAAGGACCGCTACTTCCAGGCTGATGTCAAGAGCGAAGAGAAGCTGGTTCCAGAGGGCATCGAGGGCCGTGTTCCGTTCCGCGGCAGCATCGACTCCATTGTTCACCAGCTGGTCGGTGGCCTGCGCGCCGCTATGGGCTACACCGGTTCTGCAACCGTCGAACAGCTGCACGACGCACAGTTCGTCCAGATTACCGCTGCCGGTCTGCGCGAGTCGCACCCGCACGATATCCAGATGACTGTCGAAGCGCCGAACTACTACCAGCGCTAGACTGACTTAGTCGAGTTAAATTCCACGGAAAGGGCATGTGAGGCAAGCTCATGCGCGACATCGTTGAAATCGGTATTGGCCGCGAGGCACGCCGGACCTACGAGTTGGACGATATTGCACTCGTTCCGACTCGTCGTACCCGGTCATCCAAGGACGTCGATACCTCCTGGCGAATTGATGCCTATGATTTCGAACTACCGATGATGATGCATCCGACGGATGCCATCGCCAGCCCGGAATCCGTCGCTGAATTTGCTCGTCTGGGTGGTTTGGCGGTTCTCAATGCCGAGGGCATTTGGGCTCGCCACACCGATGCGCAGGACAAGATTGCCGAGTTGGTGGAGCTGGCAAAGAACGCCACCACCAAGCTCGACTCCGAGGCAGTGAATCGCAAGCTGCAGGAACTGCACTCTGCTCCGATTGACACCGATCTGCTGGTCGAGCGCATCAAGGAGATTCGTGCAACCGGTGCGATTACTGCAGTTCGTGTCTCCCCGCAGCACGCCCGTGAGCTGGCTCCGCTGGCTATCAAGGCTGGCATCGACTTGTTGGTTATCCAGGGCACACTGATTTCTGCAGAGCATGTCACTGCTCAGGGTGAGCCGCTGAACCTCAAGGACTTCATCGGCAGCCTGGATGTCCCAGTTATCGTCGGCGGTGTCGTCGACTACCAGACTGCGCTGCACATGATGCGCACCGGTGCCGCTGGTGTGATTGTCGGTACGGGCTTTACGACGTCCCCGGGTGCGCTCGGCATCGACGTACCAATGGCCACCGCTATTGCCGATGCCGCAGCTGCTCGTAAGGACTACCTCGATGAGACCGAGGGGCGCTACGTCCACATCATTGCTGATGGTGGCATCGATACCGCCGGGGACATTGCTAAGGCAATCGCTTGTGGCGCAGATGCTGTGGCGCTGTCCAGCGTGCTGGCAACCGTCAATGAAGCTCCGGGGCAGGGCTACGCCTGGCCGTCTGTCGCGGCACACCCGAAGTACCCGCGCGGTGCCGTGTGGCAGGTCGTCGAAGATGAGAGGGAACTGGTCAGCCTGGAAGAGGCTTTGTTTGGGCCGTCCGCCTCGCCGTTCGGTGATCGCAATCTCGCCGGCGGCCTGCGCCGCGCAATGGCCAAGTGCGGTTTTACCGACCTGAAGTCCTTCCACCGCGTTGAGCTATCGGTACGTCCAAAGGGTTTTTAGTTAAAGTAATCGGATAGTTTTTTCGTGAAACTACCTTACTGAAAAGCCACCTCCGCTTAGGGTTAGGAACATATGTTCCGCGCATTAGCGTTACGCCCTTAGCGAAGGTGGCTTTTCCCATGAGTAAACAACCCGATTTCGATGTTGTAATCGTCGGTTCCGGTTTCGGTGGTTCCGTTTCTGCCTTGCGGTTGACTGAAAAAGGCTACCGAGTGGCAGTTCTTGAAGCTGGTCGACGATTCGAAGATAAAGACTTTGCCAAAAACAGCTGGCGGCTTCACAAGTACCTGTGGGCGCCGAAGCTGGGTCTCTTTGGTGTCCAGCGTGTGCACATGTTGAAAGACGTCATGATTCTCGCTGGTGCGGGCGTCGGTGGTGGTTCCCTCAACTACGCCAATACTCTGTATAAGCCGGGCACCGAGTACTTCCAGCACCGTCAGTGGGCGCACATCACTGACTGGGAATCGGAACTCACTCCGCACTACGACAATGCGTCTCGCATGCTGGGTGTAGTCACCAACCCATCCAACACGCCTGCCGACGTCGTCATGCGTGAGGTAGCCGAAGATATGGGTGTGGGCCATACATTCCGCTCGACTCCCGTGGGTGTGTTCTTCGGTGCCAAGACTGGTGGTCAGGGTGCACCGGGGCAAACAGTTTCCGATCCTTACTTCGGTGGGGTTGGCCCGGACCGCACTGCATGTACGGAATGCGGTGAGTGCATGACTGGTTGCCGCCACAATGCCAAGAACACCCTGGTCAAAAACTACCTCTACTTGGCGGAGAAGTTTGGTGCGCAGGTCTTTGACCGCACTACCGTTACCGGGCTGCACCCTCAGGCTGATGGTTCCTGGGTTATTGACACTGAGCGTACTGGCCGTTGGGTAGCTAAGGGTAAGCAGCAGTTTAAGGCTAAGCGCGTCATTCTCGCCGCCGGTGCTTGGGGAACCCAGAATCTGCTGCACCGGCAGCAGGCCGATGGGCACTTGCCACTGATGCCGAAGACTTTGGGCAAGCTGACGCGCACCAACTCTGAGGCTATTTTGGGTGCGATGGGCACGAAGGTCGACCCGGAAAATGACTTCTCCAATGGTGTCGCTATTACTTCGTCGTTCTTCCCAGATGAGGACACCCATATCGAGCCAGTGCGCTACGGCAAGGGCTCTAATGCCATCGCAATGCTGCAGATGATTATGACCGAAGGAGATCGTCGGACTCCGCGTTGGCTACAGGCGGTGGGGACCGTCGCAAAGCACCCTAACTACTTGGCGCAGCTCGTGAATCTGCGAAAGTGGTCGCAGCGCACCGTGATTTCCTTGGTGATGCAGAATCGCGACAACTCGATTACCACGTACCTGCAAAAGATCGGGCCGGTGCGTTTCCTGATGAGTAAGCAGGGCGAGGGCGAGCCGAATCCGACGTGGATTCCGTCTGGTAACGAAGCTACGCAACGTGCGGCGGACAAGCTCAATGTGCGTGGTCGGAATGGTCGTGTGCTGTCTGGTGGCACTATCGGTGAGTTGGCAAATATCCCTTTGACTGCCCACTTCATTGGTGGCGCGACGATTTCGGATTCGCCGGAAAACGGCGTAGTCGACCCGTACCTGCGCGTGTGGGGCTACCCGACGCTCTCGATTCACGACGGTTCGGCAATGGCTGCCAACCCGGGTGTAAACCCATCGCTGTCGATTTCCGCGAATGCGGAACGTGCAACATCGCTGTGGCCGAATAAAGGCGAGGAAGATCAGCGTCCGGCTCAGGGGGAGCCCTATGCGCGTCTGGAGCCAATCGCTCCGGTGAGCCCGGCTGTGCCGACAGACGCTCCGGCCGCACTGAACCTGGGTATGCCTGCGATCCGTAAGTCTTGATAAGCTTTAGGGCGTGTCTGAACAGGTGACTAAGCCCGTCCTCGTCGTGGACTTCGGTGCGCAGTATGCGCAGCTCATCGCGCGACGTGTGCGTGAGGCAAAAATTTATTCCGAAGTGGTCTCGCATGATGCGACGACTGAAGAAATTAAGGCCAAGAACCCGGCCGCGCTGGTGCTGTCCGGCGGTCCGTCCAGTGCCTACGCCGAAGGCGCTCCGAAGCTCAACCCAGAGTGGCTTGAGCTGGGCATTCCGGTGTTCGGCATTTGCTACGGTTTCCAGGCTATGACTGAGGCTCTCGGTGGCACCATTGCTGCTACCGGTGACCGTGAGTACGGTCGCACGCAGCTGAACATCGTCGACGGTGGCGGTGTTGCTCATGCTGGTGTGCCGGAGACGCACGAGGTGTGGATGAGCCACGGTGACGCGGTGTCTAAGGCGCCGGAGGGCTTCACCGTTACGGCTTCCACCAAGGGGGCTCCGGTGGCGGCTTTCGAGTGCTTGGACAAGCGCATGGCCGGTGTGCAGTACCACCCGGAGGTCAACCACTCGCCGTACGGCCAGAAGGTATTGGAGCAGTTCCTGTACAAAGTTGCTGGCCTCGAGCCGGACTGGACTGCCGCTAATATCGCGGAAGAGCTCATTGAGCAGGTTCGTAACCAGGTCGGTGAGACCGGCCGCGCAATCTGCGGTTTGTCCGGCGGTGTTGACTCCGCAGTTGCTGCCGCGCTTGTACAGCGCGCTATTGGTGACCGCCTGACCTGCGTCTTCGTCGACCACGGGCTGCTGCGCCAGGGGGAGCGCGAGCAGGTTGAGAAGGATTTCGTTGCCGCAACTGGTGCGAAGCTGATCACCGTCGACGATTCCAAGATCTTCCTGGATGCCCTGGCGGGGATCACTGATCCGGAGACCAAGCGCAAGACCATCGGCCGTGAGTTCATCCGTTCCTTCGAGCGCGCTGTTGCACAGGCGCTGGAAGGCGCTCCGGAGGGGGAGACCGTGGACTTCCTGGTTCAGGGCACTCTGTACCCGGATGTGGTCGAGTCTGGCGGCGGTTCTGGCACCGCCAACATTAAGAGTCACCACAATGTCGGTGGTCTGCCGGATGACGTCGAGTTCACCCTCGTTGAGCCGCTGCGTCTGCTGTTCAAGGACGAGGTTCGTGCGGTCGGCCGCGAGCTGGGGCTGCCGGAGGAAATCGTTGCTCGCCAGCCGTTCCCGGGTCCGGGTCTCGGCATCCGCATCATCGGCGCTGTTGATGAACAGCGTCTGGACACCCTTCGTCGCGCCGACGCTATTGCGCGCGAGGAAATGACGGCCGCAGGTATGGACGAGGTTGTCTGGCAGTGCCCGGTCGTCCTGCTTGCCGACGTCCGCTCGGTCGGTGTTCAGGGCGATGGCCGTACTTATGGCCACCCAATCGTGCTGCGTCCGGTTTCCTCTGAGGACGCGATGACCGCTGACTGGACTCGCGTTCCCTACGATACGCTGGAGAAAATCTCCACTCGTATCACCAACGAAGTACCAGAGGTCAACCGAGTGGTTCTGGATGTGACTTCCAAGCCGCCGGGAACCATTGAGTGGGAGTAAGCCACTAGTTGGCAAGGGCCGTGTCTGTGAGTTGTGCAAACTCGCGGGCACGGCCTTTTTCCGTCAGGGCCGAATTGTTCTTGGCGATGGTGATGCGCCTATCGGCCACGAGCGTGTGGAGGGCTGCGCTCACGTCATCGTCGTCAAGCATGGCGAAATACGGGAGCTGGTCGGTGAAGAAGACGTAGCTGTCGCGTAGACGTGCGGTGGCGAGAACAGCGAGGATGCGGGCCTCTGGTGAGTCGGCAGGATAGGGGCAGTGCTGGGCGAAGTTGTCGGGAAGTTGTGCGGCCAGCGGGAGGAACCCGAATTGCCGCGGCAGGATTGCGCAGGTAGCGGTGATGGCGGCCAGAACTAGGGTCACTATGCAGGCGACCGGTGTAGAGGAGATGCGTTCGGCGACGGCAGCAATAATCCATGCGCCGGGGAACATCAGCAGCACGCTGACACTGCTATTCCAAGAGATGTCGTTTGGTGACTCGCGCATCGGCTCGGTGAAATAGGACGGCCGAGTTTCTTTGGTGGATGTTTTTGCCTGGTGCGCGAAAAGAGTGGCGCCGATGAGCACCAGTAAAAGCGCTATCATAATCCACCAGCCAATGGAGCCGATGATGTGGGCTTTAAGCAGCGCGAGCAGTGCGATCACTGCGGTGGTGACGCCAATTGCTGTCCCCAGCCGCACGGGGCTATTGATAAATTTTGTCGTGCGTTGGGCCGCGTCTTGGTAAGAACCTGAAGAGGGTTGGTGTTGGCAGCGTTCAGTCATAGTTCTTCACTGTAGTAGTGGAAGAACTATAGATTGTTGAATGCTGTGTGGCTAGTGTTATGGATATGAGCATTGTAAAAATTAACGCTATTACGGTTCCTGAGGGCGCAGGAGAAGAGCTCGAACGTCGCTTTTCCGCTAACTCTTCAAAGATGACCGATGTGCCGGGTTTCATTGGTTTTCAGCTGCTGCGTCCAACTGCGGGGGAGAGCCGTTACTTCGTCTTTACCGAGTGGGAGAGCGAGGAGGCATATCAGAGCTGGCGTGGTGGTCATGCTTTCAAGGCCTCGCACGAGGGCGAAAAGCGCAAGCCGGTATCGTCGTCGGCTGATCTGCTCGAGTTCGATGTAGTCCTGGATGTGAAGGCCTAAGTAGTACGCAATGTAGTGCTCGGCTGAGTTTGAGAGCGTCGCGCGGTGATGTGCGGCGCTTTTCTTCGCACATTAATATCGAACGTACGTGCTATTTAGGGTAGTGTTTAATCCGCTCGTTGGGAAAGAATATTCGAGCAAGGTTCATAGTGGGTATGGCAGTAAGACGATAGCGGGATGAGGTGGAACAGGAAATGACAACGGCGGTCAATATTGCTGCAGGGCAGTCTAAGGAACAGACTATTGCCGCATTGCGGCAGGCGATGGCAGTCCAGTCTGGCGGGGCTGTAACGGGTGAAACCTTTGGGCTCGGTGAGGCTCTGCCGGTGCCGGTGGCGTTGGAAAAAACATTGGCGGGAGCAGTGCGAAAAGGGGCCGTCAGTGTCATTGGACAGCCCGGTGTAGTGTTGGCGGGCCTAATCGCGGAAGCTACGAAGACAGGTCATGTTGCTTTAGTGGGGCTCTCCGAGCAGGGGTTGCTCTCCGTTGTGGAGTTGGGTGGGAAGTTATCGAACATCATCTGCGTGCCAGATCCTGGGATGCGGCCACTTGAGGTAATTGGGCTGTTGGCGGACGGCGTTGACTTGGTGGTGGCTTCGTTGGCACGCACTCCGGTGCCGTCGCAGGCCCGCCCGCTGCAGGCGCGACTGCGCACGAGCGGTTGTGCTCTGGTCTTTGTCGGGCAGCAGTGGCCGGGGGCGGAGTCAACGATTTCCAGCTCTGTTGCTGATGTTGCAGGACTTGGTGCTGGGCATGGCCGGATTCGGGCAGTGGATTACCAAGTCAGTATGTCGGGGACAAGGTTTCCGCGACGGCAGTGCCGTTGGCGGGTGGGCGAACAGGTGGAGCGGAACAACGTGGTGGCCTTTCCCACGCGGAGGAGGTCCTAATGGCCGAGGCGGAATTGAATCGTGTGGTGGCGCTGTGGCTTCCTGATTGGCCAGTGCAGGCAGCGCATCTAGCGTCTGAGACGTCGCAGGCCAACCCACTCACCCCAGTGGCGATTGTGGGCGATAGCGGAGTGGCTGCTTGTTCGCCGAGTGCGCGCCGTGCCGGGGTGCGGCGCGGGCAGAGTCGTCGTCATGCGGAAGCGTTGTGTCCGGAGCTGGAGATTGTGGAAGAAAGCGCAGTGCGCGACGCTGCGGAATTCGAGCCAGTGCTGCAGCGATTGGAGGCGGTGGCAGCCGGGGTCGAAGCTCTACGTCCAGGCTTGGCGGTCGTGGCAGCTCGAGGGGTGATGCGCTATTACGGGGGTCAGGATGTGGCCTTGGAAAAGTTGCTCGATGCAGCGGCAGTGCCGGGCGTTGACTGTCGTTTGGGGCTCGCGGACGATATTGTGACGGCTATTTTGGCAGCGCGTCGGGGAGTACTGGTGGCTCCAGGGGTGAACGAGGGCAAAAGATTTCGCCAGGGAGTCTCTCTGGTGGAGCTGAGGGCGGAAAGCGCACTGGAGATGCCCGCAGAGCTTGCGAAGTCGTGGCAGGAACTTGGCCTGCGCACATTGGGAGATGTCGCTGCATTGCCAAAACGGGACATAGCCAACAGGTTCGGGACGCAGGGGGCTAAATGGCATGATTTGGCCTGTCACGGAGAAGTGCGGTTGGTGGCGCCACGGTCCCTACCGCCGGGATTGGTGGCGAGCTACCAGTCTTGGGAGAGTCCACTCCGGCGAGTGGATGAGGCCTCATTTGTGGCGCGCTTTCTCGCTGGACAGCTGCATGAACAGCTTTTTAACCATGGGTATTCGTGTTATCGCTTGGCGGTGGTGGCGCATTTTAGTGACGGCTCAGAGACGCGGAGAGTGTGGCGCTGCACTGAGCCACTGGCGGAACAGACTACGGCTGACAGAGTTCGGTGGCAGCTCGATGGCTGGCTGAATAACAGGAATCGGCAGCAGGCACGAGGCGGCGATGGCACTGTTGATGGCACTGTTGAAGGCACCGAGGAAATTGATGGAGCTGACGGCCGTGGAATCATAGAGCTGCAGTTAGAGCCACTGGACGTAGTTGCCGCCGGTACTGTAAAGCAGGATTTGTGGCATGGCAGCGACGATGCACGAGCCAAAGCGCGCCGGGCTGCCGAACGCGTGCAGGGGTTGTTGGGGTCAGAGGCAGTACAGCAACCAATCATGCAAGGCGGGCGTGGCCCAGGCGAGAGAGTGGGGTTTGTCGCTTTCGGGGAGAATCCCAAAACCACAAAAACCGTGGATGTTGATCAGTCATGGCCGGGAGCTGTTCTTACACCCAACCCGACAATTACTCCCGCAGCCGCAAATGCAGAGGTGGAGGTGTTCGATGCCAGTGGGCAGTCCGTGGGCGTGACTGGGCGAGCAACCATGACCGCAGAGCCGGTTCTGGTACGGCATGGAATGAAAACATACCGCGTGTCATCGTGGGCAGGGCCATGGCCCATCGATGAGCGCTGGTGGGTGCCCGATGAGGCCCGCCGGGCGGCAAGAATGCAGGTTCGCGCGGTAGCGCATGACGGCACCATCGCCGCCTGGTTGCTCATAGGGCATGCCGGCGCATGGAGAATCGAGGGAGCCTACGCGTAGAGGCGCGGCAGGCGCCGGTGGCGCGGGTGGGCAAACCGGTTACTTCGACTGGAAGTCAATAACCAGGCGGTTCGGATTGTTCAGCGAGAAAACCTTGAACGGAGTCTTATCGCCCTTGAGGCCGACGACGTACTGAGTTTGCCCCTCGAAGGTTCCGGCACCGACGACTTCCTTGATAACGGAAGTCGATGTCGGCTTGACCGGGCCAGAAGGGAAGTCCTCCACCTGGAAATCAAAGGGATAGCCCATGCCCCGCAAGTCGATTACCAGCTTGGCCGCACCGTCGACAGAAATTGGCTTGCCGGAGCCCTGTTGGGTCGGCACATCCTCATAGCGGACGAAGTATCCCGGAGTGCCCTCACCCGTGAGCTCAAAGACAATGCGGTCGTAGCCATCATGAGAACCGACACGGACATCTTCAATACCCAAGTAAGCGCCATCGGAAGGAGCAGCTTCTGCGGAGGAGCTGTTGAAATCGCCCTCCGGAGCAGCATCGTCATCCATGGTGGTTTGCGCCACGGTGGACGAGCTAGTGGAGCTGCTAGAGCTGCTCGACAAATCGGAGGTGCCAGCGGTTGAGTCAGTTTTCATAGACAGTGCAGCAGCCGAGTCTGAGGAGGAGTCAGAGGAGCAGGCACCGAGAGCTAGGCCCAATGCGAGGCACAGGGATGCCGCGATACGGGTACGGGTGCGCGAAACATCCAGCGATTTCGTATTCATACGTCTGACGGTATGTGCGCAATTACGGAATTTCAACAAGCTGAACTGTAAAAGCCGAGGTCAAAAGTATTTGTTGTCAAAGTGTTGCACAATAGTAATAAAACAGGGGTGAACGCTGCGACCTGAGCCACAATCGTAGAGGCGCTCAATTACGCTTAGGCGTATGAGCCAGGCCAAATTTGATACCACCTGTTCCGCTCAGATGACTGAGCCGCTTCCCGGTACCGCGAAGATCGGAAAGCTCTTTATTGCGTTGGAGCACCAACTCGGTTGGTCGCACGATATTTTTGACGGCGGTGTGTGGGGGAAAGATATTACCGGTCAGGTAGAGGCCTGGTTGGCTGAACGCGGTGGCGCGCTGCAACTGATTCGCAAACCAGGCCGAATCGGGCAGCAACCGTGTGACGGTGTCAATGTCTATATTGCGCACTGCGAGTCAATCGATGGTTCTGGGGTTTTTCTCGAGCACCGCACGGTTGCCGATGTTGAAGATCTGATGACTCTGGATATCCGCCTTGGCCAACCCACCGAGGGAGCCACTCGTCTCGACCATCCACTGTTTCTCATCTGTACGCACGGTAAGCGTGACCGCTGCTGTGCGATTAAAGGTCGCCCGCTCGCTGCGGCGATGCACAACCTCTATCCGGAGATGGTGTGGGAAACTTCGCATTCTAAGGGGCACCGCTTCGCGCCGGCGAGCGTGCTTCTGCCATGGAATTACAGCTTTGGGCGGATAAGTGCGGTGGACGCCAAGGGGGTCATCGAAGACGCTAAACGGGGCATCGTGCATGCAGAGGGCTGCCGCGGCCGTGGTATCTACACCCCGCAGGGGCAGGCAGCCGAGTTGGCTGTGCGTCGTCAAGCAGATGCGTGGGGCGTAGACGATGTCGCTCGCGTTGACGTCGACGGCGCGACTGCAGTCGTCGCGCTTTACGACGATCCCAGCGACCGCGACCAGGTCGTGGAATATGAAGTGACCCTGGAGAAAATCACCACGGAAGGCGTTGTGTCTTCCTGCGGTGATGCTCCAGGGTCAAAGAAGGGCTGGGCTGCGGTCGAGATAACCCGCCGTTAGCTAGTGACTAGCTAATGTGCGCGGCTACCTGCGCATAATCTTCTTGGATAGCCAGTTGCCGAAGATCTGCGCCAACTGAACGATGAAGATGATGACCAGGGTTGTTACCAGGGTGACGTTCCAGTCGAAGGCCTGATAGCCGTAGGTGATTGCGAAGTTACCCAGTCCGCCACCGCCGATGTAGCCGGCCATGGCCGACATGTCGACCACGGCGATGAAGGCGAAGGTGTAGCCAAGTACCAGTGGGCCCAGGGCTTCCGGCACGACGACCGTGCGAATGATGCGCCACGGACTTGCGCCCATTGCTCGAGCGGCCTCAATCACACCGGGGTCGATGGACATCAGGTTCTGCTCCACCAGGCGGGCAATGGCGAAGGTGGCGGCAATCGACATGACGAACACGGCGGCTTCGGTGCCAATCGTGGTGCCGACCACGCTCTTTGTCAGTGGGCCGATGGCCGTAACCAAGATGATGAACGGGATTGGGCGGACAAAGTTAATCAGGACATTGAGGACCTGGTAAACAAACTTGTTGCGCAGCACACCGCCATCGCGGGTGGTGTAGAGCAGCACGCCGATTGCCAGACCTGCGACACCGCCAATCAGCATGGCGACACAGACCATGTAGAGCGTCTGGCCGAATGCCTCGCCCAGCATCGGACCGAGGCTATCCCAGTTGGTGTCCTTGCCACTCACCGATGGCAGAGAGTTTAAGAGACCGATCATGATGCAAGCTCCTCTACCTGTGTCAGTTCGGAAATAGCAGCAATGGCGGCATCGAAATTAGGGGAATCCGAGGAGGAATCACCTGGCAGCGGAGTCAACCGCAAAGTGAGGCGGCCATACGACTTCGCCTGCACATTGGCGACCGCACCGTGCGCCACCGAGGCGGCGACACCGTGGGCACTAGTGGCCTGTGCCAGGGCACCGAGGTCAACACCGTCATTGATAGTGATGGTGACTAGGCGAGCCGCTGCGCTCTCGGCAGACTGATTCACCGAATCGCGCTCACGGCCAACCGGAACATCGCGCAGGGCGGTGGTGGCGAAGCGGCGGCCAACCTCAGTCTTGGGATTGGCAAAGACCCCGTGGACCGTACCAGTTTCGACGATGTGCCCATTTTCCATGATGGCCATGCGGTCAGCGATACCGCGCACAACCGACATGTCATGGGTAATCAGCACGATAGTGACACCCATTTCGCGATTGATGCGACGCAGCAGATCCAGGACACCGGAAGTAGTTTCCGGGTCGAGTGCCGAGGTGGCTTCGTCGGCAAGCAAGAGCGTCGGTTCGGTGGCGAGCGCACGGGCGATGCCGACACGCTGCTTCTGTCCACCCGAGAGCTGCTCTGGGAAGGACTCCGCCTTGTCGCCGAGGCCGACGAACTCCAGCAGCTCCTGGGCACGAGCGCGCCGCTTGGCCTTCGGCATACCGGCCAGTTCCAGCGGGTATTCAACGTTGCGAATCGCATTGCGCGAATGGAAGAGGTTGAAGTGCTGGAAAATCATGCCGATATTGCGGCGCAAACCCCGTAGCTGGCGCTCGGAGATACCGACAATGTCGGTGTCATCGAGCAAAACCTGCCCTGATGTTGGTTTTTCCAGGCCGTTAATCATGCGGATGAGTGTTGATTTGCCGGCGCCGGAATAACCGATGACGCCGAGGATTTCGCCCGGTTCAACGATTAGGTTGATGTCGGCGAGCGCGGTGACGTCGCCGAATTGCTTGTTCAGCTCGCGGAATTCGAGCTTCGTTCCCTTGTTGGTCACGAATGAATCAGTGCCCCTTGGTCTGTGTTCCCTGGTGTTGGGCGGTGCTTAAGTGGCAGTGGCTTTAGTTCTGCTCGCGCTGCTGCTCTTCGACGCGATCCAGAATCTCTTGCAGCTCCTTAGCCGAACGGTCAACCGGAACCGAGGTGCCCTTGGAGTCCTCAGCGACTGCGTCCTGGACCTCCTCGGAGTGCCAGATCTTGGAGAGCTCCGCGTACTTCGGGTTGTCAGCGTTTTCCGCCTTGGTGACAAAGATGTTGATGTACGGCTCTGCCTCTGTGGAGTTCGGGTCATCCTGGAAGATGGCGGTGTTCGGGTCGATACCGGCACGGTCCAAGAAGGAGTTATTGATAATGGCCGGCTTGCCCTCGCCGTAAGCGGCCGGAGTCTGAGCGGCATCCACCGGCAGAACCTTGACCGTGGAAGCTTCCTTGTCGATGTCGGCCGGAGACGGAGTCAGCAGGTCATCCTGCTTGAGCTTCAACAGGCCAGCCTGAACCAGCACGTTAATCGCGCGCCCCTGGTTGGACGGGTCGTTCGGGATGACGACCTCGGTGCCCTTCTCCAGCTCATCAACCGACTTGTGGTCCTTCCAGAACAGTGCCAGCGGGACAATCTCGCTCGAGCCAATCGGGGTCAGGTCCGACTTGGCGCCGACGTTGTACTCAGCCAGGAACTTGATGTGCTGGAAGAGGTTGACGTCAAGCTGCCCCTCATCGAGTGCGCGGTTCGGAGTCTGGTAGTCGGAGAAGTTCTGAACATCCAGTTCAATACCCTGCTCAGAGGCCTTCTGCTCGAATACGGTCCAGGCCTTCTTGCCGGCATCCGTGGTGCCGATGCGAATGGCATCATCCGAGTTGCCGCAGGCAGTAAGGCCGGTTGCGGCGAATGCAACAGTAAGAACACCGGCGGAAAAACGCTTGAGGTTCATTGAGGGGTCTCCTTGCTTAATGGGGGTTGTTAGCTGAAGTTTTAATACAGAACTAGACCAAGCTGTCTTTAATTCTGGGGTTAAGGCTAGCACTTGCCCAGGTAGTGCTGAAAATTTAATTTCAGCTTAAACAGTCGAGTGTGGCTGGGATGTGGCTTACGGATGTGGTTCGGGGGTGATGCTTAACGCACGTGGTAATCGAAAATGTGTTTGAATGCGGTCCGTGGGGTGGGTTAAAGTTCATGACATGGAAAACATCTCGGACGGACAGTTGGGGCAGTCCGGTCGGCCACTGAGTTGGTCGCGGATCGAGCGTATTCTATCGGGTAAATTTTCGGGAAAACTACAGCCTAATGGCAGCTTCAACGGCTGGCGGGGACAGCTGTCAGATTCCATCGTTGGGGCTTTTGAAGCTCCGGAAAGCGGCGCTGGTGGCAGAGGTGGCATGTCATTTACGCCTGCGGATATTAAGGCGGAATTGCACTGTCGTTCGAGTTATTCTTTCCTCCATGGAGCATCGGACCCGGAAGAATTGGTGTCTGAAGCTGCGCGTTTGGGGTTAAACGTGCTGGGGCTGGCAGATCGCGATGGTTTCTACGGAATTGCTCGTTTTGCCGAGGCTGCAGCGGAGGCCGGTATCGCCACAATCATCGGCGCGGAGCTGGGCCTTCCGCAGCGTCCCCTCACGGTGCTGGGGCGTGGGCCGGAGGGCTATCGGCGCCTGAGCCACACGCTGTGTGATGCGCATATGTCGGCAGGGGAGAAGTCCGTCGTCCGCTATCCTCCACTGCCAAAGTTGGGGGAGGCCGCAGGTGGTTTCTGGCAGGTGCTTGCCGACGTTAACTGGGTCGGCGACCTGGAAGAACTTATTGCGGCTTTCGGTGCGGAGAATGTGGCACTCGAACACCGTGTGAGCCCCACAGCGCAGGCAGCCGATGATTCGGAGGCTATTTCGGCCGCAGCTGCAAAGTATGGTCTGCGGGAAGTTGTTTCCTCGGCTGCGACGGCAGCCTCACCTGTGGCAAGCCGGTTGGCTGGGGCGAAGCAGGCCCTTGCTGTGCGGGAGGACTTAGACGGGTTTGAGTCGCGGTTGGAGCCCGCAGGCGGAGCTTGGTTGCGTTCGTGGGGTGAGCTATCGGCGGCAACACGGCATCTGGGGGCGCAGGTGCTGCAGGCAACACAGGACATTGCAGGTGAGTGTGCTTTTACACTTGATCTCATTGCGCCTGAGTTGCCTCGCTGGGAGGTGCCTGCAGGACACGATGAGGATTCGTGGCTGCGGGAGATTGCCCGTGCGGGGGCACGACGGCGCTATGGTCCGGTCGATGGAGCGAGGGATGGCTCCGTGCAAGCGCGGGCGTGGGCACAGTTAGAGAAGGAACTGACTGTGATTCGAGAGCTGGGTTTCCCGGGCTACTTCCTCATCGTGCACGACATCTGTGAGTTCTGTCGCCGCGCGGGAATTCTGGCGCAGGGGCGCGGTTCGGCCGCTAACTCGGTGGTGTGTTTTGCGCTGGGGATCACCAATGTTGACCCCATTAGTGCCGGGTTGTTGTTCGAGAGGTTTCTATCGCCAGAGAGAGACGGGCCGCCGGATATCGATGTAGATATTGAGTCCGGCCGTAGGGAAGAGGTCATTCAGTACGTTTATGAAAAATATGGTCGTGACAACGCCGCGCAGGTAGCCAACGTTATTACCTACCGGCGGCGCGGTGCGTTGCGCGATGCGGCGCGGGCTCTGGGATACTCGCCGGGCGTTATCGATGCGTGGGTCGGAGACCGGGAAGCGTGTCCGCCGGAGCCGGTGCAGCAACTGGCGGAGCAGCTTCGTGGGCAGCCTCGTCACTTAGGAATTCACTCTGGTGGCATGGTGATTTGTGATCGGCCAATTGCGGATGTCGTGCCAGTGGAATGGGCACGCATGGAAGGCCGCTCGGTAGTGCAGTGGGACAAAGATGACTGCGCTGCAGCGGGGCTGGTGAAGTTCGACCTGCTTGGCCTCGGAATGCTGGAAGCCATCCACCATTGCATTGACTTGGTCTATGAGCAGCATGGGCGCCGAGTGAACCTGTGGGAAATAGATGTCGCTGAGCCGGAAGTCTACGAGATGCTGGCACGCGCGGACGCGGTGGGCGTGTTCCAGGTGGAATCGCGTGCCCAGCTAGCCACCTTGCCCAGGCTGAAGCCGAGGGAGTTCTTTGACCTGGTGGTGGAGGTGGCGCTCATTCGCCCAGGTCCGATCCAGGGCGGGAGCGTGCACCCCTACATTCGCCGTCGCAATGGGCTCGAGCCGGTCACCTATGAGCACCCGGTGCTGGAGAAGTCGCTCGGGAAAACACTGGGCATTCCGCTATTTCAAGAGCAGCTGATGCAAATGGCCGTCGATGCGGCAGGGTTCAGCGGGGCAGAGGCGGATTCGCTGCGCCGCGCCATGGGGTCGAAGCGCTCGATAGTCAAAATGGAGGCGCTCCATGCCCGCTTTCTGGCTGGGCTGCAGCGCACCAGCGGAATCGGCGCGGATATCGGGGAACAACTGTGGAACAAGATAGTGGCCTTTGCCGCCTACGGTTTCCCTGAATCGCACGCGCAGTCGTTTGCCTCCTTGGTGTATTTCTCGGCCTGGTTTAAGTACCACTATCCGGCGGAGTTCTGTGTAGCGTTGCTCCGTGCTCAGCCCATGGGGTTTTACTCTCCGCAGTCGTTGATTGCCGATGCCCGTCGGCATGGTATCGGCTGCGATGGTCCGGATATCGCGGTTTCAGGTGTGGAAGCCAGCGTCATCGATGGGCGCATTCGCTTAGGGCTCGGTGCCATCTCCGGTGTGGGCAATGACGTGGCGGAGCGCATTGTCGCAGCGCGCCCATTTGTCGACGCAGCAGATGTCGCCCGCAGAGCTCGGCTGGGTGTTGGACGCATGGAAGCACTGGCACGCGCAGGGGCACTTGGGTCGCTGGGGATTGACCGTCGTCAAGCACTGTGGGCGGCGGGCGTGGCGGCAACGGAAAGTGAGGGCATGCTGCCGGGGCTCACGCTTGCCGACGCACCTGCGTTGCCCGGCATGACGGAGTTTGAGCTGGCAGCCGCTGATTTGATGGCAACGGGCGTGACCCCAGGGCAGTACCCGGTGGCCGCGTTGCGGGCAGACCTGCAGGAACGTGGAGTGGTGCCTGCGGCGGAACTGAAAGCAGTGCCTGACGGAACACGGGTGGAGGTGGCGGGAGTCGTGACGCATAGACAACGTCCAGGGACCGCTGGTGGAGTGACATTTTTGGGCATGGAAGACGAAACTGGGCTGGTGAATGTGCTGTGCACGCCGGGGTTGTGGAATCGATTTCGACCGGTAGCGGTGAATTCGCGGGCGATGGTGGTGCGCGGTATCGCGCAGACAGCCTCTGGTGCGGTGACAATCGTGGCCGATCGTCTGGTGGATATGTCCGAGGCGTTGGGGCGGCCGGTGGTGGCAGGTCGAAGTAGAGATTTTCGCTGACTACTAGAATGGATTGTCATGCGCCAGACCTATGAATCCTCGTTAGCACCGGATGGGAGTGCGATTGCCTTCATTGTCCGCGATAGCGGCTACCCGCATGCAGTACAGCAGGAGATTACTCCGGAGGGGCTAGGGCAGGAGCGCCCTGTGAAACTGCCGGTGGAAGGCCCGGTCACCAGGGTGCTGCACTCCCCGGATGGAAAGTGGATTGCCTGCGAGGTCTCTCCGTACGGTACGGAACGTTTACAGACCTGGCTGGTATCCACCGACCCGGAGGTCGACGGTGCCCGCCCCCTGCGCATGGATGCGGATATGCGGGCCACACTGGTGGAATGGGATAACGATCTGCTCGCGATGAACGCGGTCGATGCCCAGGGCATTAACTATGCGCGTTTGGTCAACCCGACGAACTCAAAGTATGAGGTCATTGATAGGCGCACCGATAGCCAACTGGTGGCGGCTGAAGGCGGGTTTGGCCTCGTGCGGGTGGGGCCGCGTGGCCACCGTGAACTACTGCTAGTCGGGCCGGGGCAGCAGTGGCAGCCGCTGTTGCCGTCTGATCCTGGCTCCACCACGGATGCCGGTGTCTTATTGGCACATCCGGGGCAGGAGAAGCTGACCGCATTTGTGCTCTCGGATCATGGCGCGGAACAGCGTCGCATCCTGCGCCTGGGTATTACTCCTGATAGCGGTACCAGCACCGCTGAGCTGCGCACTGCGGAATCGGCCGCAGCGGAGATTTTGGATATGAAGGTCGGCATCGAAGTCGATGTCGAGGAGTTTATTGGTAATCCGGATCAGGACGTCGAAGAATTCGTCATCAGCGAGGATTCCTCCACTGCGGCTGTGCTGTGGAATAGCGGCGGGGTCAGCACGCTCGAGGTACTAACTCTTGGCCTCCACCCGCAGACCGACGATATACGGGTGATGGTGCGCCGTAATGTGGAATTGCCGGGCATGGTTGCCCGTGAGCTGTCAATTTCCGGTGACGGTGAGCTGATTTCCCTGACCGTAGAAGGGCCAGGGCTCGCGCCGACGGTGGAGATTCTGCGCAATATCGGTGGCGTCATTGAGCCATTGGATATGGAACGCACCGAACGAATTTTGGCTCTGGAAGAGAAAAACCTGGAGACCATGCCAGCGCCAGAGCTGGTCTACTTCGTCTCCCGCGATGGGCTGGAGCTCTCCGGCTGGCTCTATCTTCCGGAGTCGGTGCGCAATAGCTCTAATGACGGTTCCGGAAACGCGCTACCGCCGGCTTTCATCCACATCCACGGCGGTCCAGAACTGCAGGCAAAACCCATCCACCACGATGTTCTCGCCAGCATTGTGGAGGCGGGTTTCGTGGTGTTCACTCCTAACGTGCGCGGTTCCTCCGGGTCCGGTAGGTCATTCGAGCATGCGGGCGACCGCTATGGGCGCTTCGCCGCTATTGCGGATATCGCAGCGGCGCGTTCCTTCCTCGTCGATGCCGGGTTGGCGGATCCAGAGCGCATAGCGCTGGGTGGTCGATCCTACGGTGGCTTCATGTCGCTGTTGGCCTCGGCGTGGTACCCGAATCAGTTTGCTGCCATCGTCGATGCCTGCGGAATGACAAGTTTTGAAACTTACTACCAATCCACCGAACCCTGGTTGGCGCAGGCTGCCTTCCCTAGATACGGCTACCCGTACCAGGATGCTGAGCTGCTACGCGACATCTCGCCACTGCACCGCGCGGAGGAAATGAAGGCTCCAACCCTGTTCATCCACGGTGAGTGGGATACCAACGTGCCCCCGCGCGAGTCCGGTCAGATGCGCAACGCCATGGACGCCTATGGTGTGCCCACTGATTTCCTGGTGGTTGAGGGAGAGGGGCATAAGTTCTCGAAGCCGAGGAGCCGGGCACTCATCGGTGACACGATCATCGCGTTTTTCTCCGAGCATGGCGTGTGTGATGCAGTGCCCGGTACGACAGTGACAGCAGCAACCAATAACGAGCAGTAGTAGAAGAAGCAGTGGAAAAAGAACTGACGGAAGAAACGAATAGCGATACCCCTGGGACAACCGATTCCGGGACCACCAACGCCGGGGCAACCGATTCCACAGACTGGATTAAGAGCCACACCTGTCACGTGCTTTTTGACCGGCCTGTCATCCCACCGAACACAGGAAACGCCATCCGCATGTGTGCGGGTTCTGGAGCCATGCTGCACTTGGCCAAGCCACTGGGATTCAACTTCGATGACAAGAATCTGCGTCGCGCCGGGCTGGATTACCATGACCTGGCCGATGTGCGTATTCACGATTCCATCGATCAAGCGTTGGAGACCTTTGCCAGCCAAGGGTGCCGCATCTTTGCCTTTACCGCACACGCTGACACTTGGCACACAGACATCGAGTACACCAACACTGATGTGCTGCTCTTCGGCCCAGAGCCAACCGGATTGGAACAGTCAGTGCTTGATGATCCGCGAATAACACAATTAGTCCGAATTCCCATGCTGCCTGCTCGTCGCAGCATGAATCTTTCCAACGCTGCCGCTGTGGCTACCTATGAGGTCTGGCGTCAGCAGGGCTTTGTGGGTGGCAAGTAGGGCCAGAACCCAAGGGCGGTTAAGAGACGGTTCTGGGTATTATCCGCTTCTGTGCCTAAGATAAATGCCATGGCAGCGACAAAGCTTGATGGCAAACTCTACCGAGACGAAATCTTTGAAGACCTGGAAAAGCGCGTTGAGCGCTTGAAGGAAGCCAGCCACACTCCGGGCCTGGCCACCGTGCTGGTCGGCGATGATCCAGGCAGCCACTCTTACGTCAAGATGAAGCATCGTGACTGTGAGCAGATTGGTATCGCCTCTATCCGCCGTGACCTCCCAGCTGACACCACGCAAGAAGAGCTCGAGGCAGTAATCACCGAACTGAACGAAAGCCCGGAGTGCACTGGCTACATTGTTCAGTTGCCACTGCCGAAGCACTTGGATGAAAACCGTATTCTGGGGCTCATTGATCCGGACAAGGATGCCGATGGCCTCCACCCGGTAAATCTGGGCAAGTTGGTCCTCAATGAGCCAGCACCGCTGCCGTGCACCCCGAACGGCTGCATTCACCTACTTCGTCGCTTCGGTGTCGAGCTCAATGGCGCAAAGGTCGTCGTCATCGGCCGCGGTGTCACCGTCGGTCGCCCAATCGGCCTGATGCTCACCCGCCGCAGCGAGAACTCCACCGTGACGCTGTGTCACACCGGCACCAAGGACTTGGCCGCTGAAACCCGTCAGGCGGATGTCATCATCGCAGCCGCCGGCGTCGCGCACATGCTCACTGCAGACATGGTCAAGCCGGGCGCTGCGGTACTCGACGTGGGAGTTTCGCGTGTCGACGGCAAGCTGGCCGGTGACGTTGCTGATGACGTCTGGGACATTGCCGGTTACGTATCCCCAAACCCAGGTGGTGTCGGCCCACTGACTCGCGCTTTCCTCGTACGCAATGTCGTCGAGCGCGCTGAAAAGCTCGCTGGCCTGGCCTAGCCAGCCAGGAGGAAGAAGTCATGTCGAAAAGGGAAATTGCGCAGCGTGCCCGGCGGGAAGATCTGCCGGATCCAATGCTGAACCCGCATAGCCCGAAGACCCCGCCGCCGGGGGCATCGTGGCCAATGTGGGTGCAGTACACGATTTATGGCGCGCTCTTTTTCGGCATGTCTGCCTTCGTCGTGTTCCTGGGGCTGGAGCGATGGCGACGCGCCACATTCATGCTGGGAATCACAATGATGCTGCTCGGCGTGGCTAGGCAGTACCTGCCGGACAGCATTCTAGGCGTGTTCTCTGTACGATCCCGGGCCTTTGACCTATGGTTTTGCTCCATAGTCGGGATGGGGATTGTATTCCTCGCAGTCAGCGTGGATGCGCTGGGAAGCTAGCTGACATTAGCTGACATCGCGAGCGAGGAAATCACGCACAATCGAATCCACCCGCTCGAACTCCGTTAAGAATCCGTCGTGGCCCACGGCGGATTCAATCTTTTCTAGCCCCATGCAATTGCCCAGATTGCGGGCGAGGTGCTCCTGCTGGTGGAAGGGGTAGAGAATATCCGTGTCCACACCGGCAATCATGGTTGGCACGGTCGATGAGTGCAGCGCTTCATTGAGACCACCGCGACCACGGCCAATATTGTGCCGATTCAGGGTATCGGTGAGCACGACATATGACCCGGCGTCGAAACGCTGAGCAAGCTTTTTCGCTTGGTGATCCAAGTAGCTTTCTACCTGGAAGCGGTCTTCCGTGCGCATCGGGCCCAGCGGATTCTCACCAGGCTGTGCTGCCGCGCCGAAGCGATCATCCATCTCCAGCTCGCCACGGTACGTCAAATGCGCGACCCTGCGTGCAAAACCCAGGCCTCGGGTCGGGGTCACGCCGCGGTCGTAGTAATCGCCACCATGCCAATTGGGGTCGGACTCAATGAACTGAATCTGCGCAGACTGAATACCTATCTGCCAAGCAGACGCACGTGCGCCGACACACATCACCAATGCCTTGCCGACGAAATCAGGGAGCATCAGTGACCACTCAAGCGCGCGAGCCCCACCCAGGGAACCGCCAATGACAGCTTCGAGACGGGAAATTCCCAGCGCCTGTAGCGCCAGGTGCTCCACCGTCACCGTGTCGCGCACGGAGAGCGCGGGGAAGCGAGAGCCCCAGGGCTTGCCGTCGTCCGGATGTGGGCTGGAGGGGCCAGTTGTACCTCGACAGCCACCGATGACATTGGTGCAGATGATGCAGTACTCGTCGGTATCCAGTGCGCGGGCGGAGCCAATCATTCCATTCCACCAACCCGCAGTCGGATGATACTCATCCGAGGGGCCGGAAGCGTGGGCATCACCGGTCAAAGCGTGCTCGAGGAGGATGACATTCGAGCAGTCGTCGTTAAGCCGGCCCCAACGTTCGAACTCGACGGTGACGTCGGGAATGATCGCGCCAGCCTCGGTTGTGACATCGCCGATAAAGACATGCCCCGGCTCGCCCTCGGGTGGGAGGGCGGCCGGGGTAGATGGGGAAAAGCTCATGCCTTATAGACTACTTAGTCCGCAATGCGTCTGTGTACAAACGGTCTAGGCGAGTGCTGCGAAGCCGCCCTCGAGGTCAGCGATGATGTCATCGATGTTCTCAATACCGACGGAGAGGCGCACGGTGGCCTGGGAAATACCGGCGCGAGTCAGACCCTCCTCATCGGACTGGGAGTGAGTGGTGGTGGCCGGGTGGACAACCAGCGAGCGGACATCACCGATGTTGGCGACGTTGGAGTGCAGCTTCAGAGCGTCAATGAACTTCCAAGCCTTGGCGGTGTCGGCATCCTTCAAGTCGAAGGAGAGCACGCCGCTGGCGCCGGAGAGGCCCAGCTTGGTCAGGGTTTCGTGCCACGGGGAGCTCGGCAGGCCAGCGTAGTTGACCTTGGCGACCAGCGGGTGGTTCTCGAGGAACTCAGCGACAGCCTTGGCGTTCTCATTGTGGCGCTCGATGCGCAGAGACAAGGTGTCGAGGCCCTGCGCCAGAACCCACGCGTTGAACGGAGCCGGAGTAGCACCAGTGTCGCGGAGAATGCCAGCGCGAGCACGCAGCGCGAAGGCCGGGGCGCCCAGGTCGACGAACTTAAGACCGTGGTAAGCCTCGTCGGCCTCGGTGAAGTTCGGGAAGATGGAGCGGCCGTTGCGGGTCTGAGTCCAGTCGAACTTGCCGCCGTCGACGATGACACCGCCGAGGGAGGAACCGTTACCGGTCAGGAACTTGGTGGTGGAGGAAACCACGACGTCGGCACCGTGCTCGAGTGGGCGCAGCAGAGCAGGGGTCGGGACAGTGTTGTCGACGATCAGCGGAACGTTGTTGCGGTGTGCAACCTCAGAGATTGCTGGGATATCCAGGATGTCGATCTGCGGGTTGGCAATGGACTCGCCGTAGAAACCGACGGTGTTGTCCTGAACTGCTGCCTGCCAGGACTCCGGATCATCCGGGTTCTCGACGAAAGTGCAGTCGATACCCAGGCGCGGCAGGGTGACCTTGAACAGGGTCTCAGTACCACCGTAGAGGCGCGGCGAAACGACGAAGTGGTCGCCCGCACGAGCCAGGGTGAGAACAGCAGCGGTCTCAGCTGCCTGGCCGGAGGCGAACAGTACGGCTGCGACGCCACCCTCAAGGCTGGCGATGCGCTGCTCGACAGCATCCACAGTCGGGTTGGTCAGGCGGGAGTAAATCGGGCCTGCATCCGAGAGATTGAAGCGGTTGGCAGCGTGCTCAGCGGAATTAAACACGTAGGAGGAGGTGTTGTAAATCGGCAGGTTACGCGCGGAGGTCTGTGCGTCCGGTGCGAAGCCGGCGTGAATAGCGCGAGTGGACAGGCCCCAGTCAGCGGCGTTGCTGTTGTCGTACTTGGTGGTCATTTCAGATACTTCCTTGCGGTTTTTGAGGTTGTTCAAAACGTTGCTTACAAACAATAGTGAACCAAGCTGTCTATTGCAAAATTTTGGAAAAACCCAAGGTAAGGGGGTGTGTGTAGCTGTGTCGAGAGTGCTATAGCCCGCTTAGTACGGATTGGGTTGGTTGGTTGTGTGGTGTGATTAGTTGCGTGGGCGGGCCAAGCTGGGGCTGTGTATGAACGAACAGTCCGGAAACCGTCAGGGATGGGATGGAGGTCAGGGCACAGAAAAAGCCCCACGCATCATGTGCATCAAATGCAACATGAGCGAGGGGCTATCGCCTGAAATCACCGGCCAGCTAGTTCGGCCAGGACTGGCCAGGACTGGCCAGGACCAGCCAGCGGCAAGCAGCTAGTCCTACTTCTTCAGACCGTCGATGATCTCGTTGAACTCAGCGGACGGACGCATAACCGCGGAGGTTTTCTCATCGTCCGGCAGGAAGTAGCCACCCAGGTCAGCCGGGGAACCCTGGGCATCAATCAGGGTCTTGGTGATGGACTCTTCCTTCTCTGTGAGAGCCTTGGCAACTGGTGCGAAAACTTCCTTCAGCTCGGAGTTCTCGTCCTGCTTGGCCAGCTCCTGTGCCCAGTAGAGAGCCAGGTAGAAGTGGGAGCCGCGGTTGTCAATCTCGCCAGCCTTGCGGGACGGCGACTTGCCCTCGTCGAGTAGGGTAGCGGTTGCCTTGTCCAGGGCCTCAGCCAGAACACGCGGACGTGGGTCGTCGTCATCTTCAGCGGCGTAGCGCAGGGACTCGGCCAATGCCAGGAACTCACCCAGGGAATCCCAGCGCAGGTGGTTTTCTTCCTGAACCTGCTGGACGTGCTTCGGGGCGGAACCGCCTGCACCGGTCTCGAACAGACCGCCACCGGCCATCAGCGGCACGACCGACAGCATCTTAGCGGAGGTGCCCAGCTCCATAATCGGGAACAGGTCGGTGAGGTAGTCACGCAGCACGTTGCCGGTCACGGAGATGGTGTTCTCGCCGCGGCGGATGCGCTCGAGGGAGAACTTGGTAGCGGACACTGGATCCATGATGCGAATGTCCAGGCCTTCGGTGTCGTGATCTGCCAGGTACTCGTTGACCTTGCTGATCAGGTTGTTGTCGTGCGCGCGCTGCGGGTCGAGCCAGAACACTGCCGGGTCGCCAGTGATACGAGCGCGGTTAACGGCCAGCTTCACCCAGTCGCGGATTGGAGCGTCCTTGGTCTGGCAGGAGCGCCAGATGTCACCCTCGGCGACGTGGTGCTCAATCAGAACCTCGCCAGCGGAGTTGATGACCTGCAGGACACCGTCAACCGGAACCTGGAAAGTCTTATCGTGGGAGCCGTACTCCTCAGCCTTCTGAGCCATCAGGCCGACGTTCGGGACCGAGCCCATGGTTGCTGGGTCGAAAGCGCCATTGGCGCGGCAGTCCTCGATAACAGCCTGGTAGACGCCAGCGTAGGAGGAGTCCGGGATAACTGCGAGAGTGTCGCACTCGTCGCCATCCGGGCCCCAGCCCTTACCGCCGTTGCGGATCAGCGCCGGCATGGAGGCGTCAACGATGACGTCGGACGGAACGTGAAGGTTGGTGATGCCCTTGTCGGAGTTCACCATGTAGAGGGCCGGGCCGTCCTTCAGGTCCTTTTCAATTGCGGACTTGACGGCTGCAGCGGTTGCGCCGTCCAGCTTGTGCAGGCCGTCGAGGATGGCAGCGATGCCGTAGTCCGGAGTCAGGTTGGCAGCAGCCAGTTTGGACTCGAACTTCGGGAAAACAGATGGCAGGAAGGCCTTGACGACCTCACCGAAAATCAGCGGGTCAGAGACCTTCATCATGGTGGCCTTCAGGTGCACGGAGAACAGGATGTTCTCGCGCTTTGCGCGACGAATCTGAGCGCGGAGGAAGTTGTCCAGAATGTGGACGTTCATTCCGGTGCCATCAATAATCTCGCCCTTGAGGACCGGCATGTCCTTCTTCAGGGTGATGATCTGGCCGTCGTTGGACTCGAGCTGGTAGGTCAGCTTGTCATCTTCCGCCATGACCACGGACTTCTCGTTGTGGCGGAAGTCGTTGGAGGCCATGGTGGCAACGTTGGTCTTGGAGTCTGCAGACCAAGCGCCCATGCGGTGGGGGTGCTTGCGGGCGTAGTTCTTCACCGGCTCCGGAGCGCGGCGGTCGGAGTTGCCCTCACGCAGAACCGGGTTAACAGCAGAGCCCTTGACCTTGTCGAACTTGGCGCGGTCAGCAGTCTCCTCTTCGCCTTCTGGCTGCGACTTGTACTTCGGAATGTCGTAGCCCTTTTCCTGCAGCTCTGCGACAGCACGCTTAATCTGCGGGACGGATGCAGAGATGTTCGGCAGCTTGATGATGTTGGCGTCTGGCTCCTTGACCAGCTCGCCTAGGGCCGCCAGTGCATCCTCTACCTTCTGCTCGTCCGAAAGGCGTTCCGGGAACTGAGCCAGAATGCGGCCTGTGAGGGAGATATCGCGGGTTTCAACATTGACACCAGCCTGGCTTGCAAATGCCTCCACGATGGGCTTCAGCGAGTAGCTTGCCAGCAGAGGGGCTTCGTCAGTACGGGTCCAAATAATTGTCGCCATAATTCATGTCTCCTATCTGTTTTGTTCCACGATAACCCAGTTTTGATTCTTGGGTCGGGCAGGGGCATAGCGTAAAAGCAGTGATAGTGATATGAATAACGCGATTATGTGAGACAAGTCACGAAATGTTCAATTATTTGGCGCTTGTTTGTCGCTTATTCGTCGCTTTCCATTCTATTTTCGCTTTACGACGGTCCCCGCGCCCAGGCCTCTTAAATAAAAAAACCGCGCTGGGTGTCGTGCACACCGGCGCGGTTGTTCAGGGCAGCCTCGTTAGTTCTGCGGATTGTTCGGAGAATTATTCTGACCGAACTGGAAGCCCTGGTTGTTCTGGGCCTGGGGGTACTGCGGAGTGAAACCCTGTGAAGGAGCTGGCTGGGTAGTCTTGACCAAGGCCTGTCCGCGGAACCATGCGCGCATGTCCTTGAGGAACATAAGAACGCAAGCGGCGATTAGCATGGCACCTGCAAGGAAGAGGACGACGTCAACCCATGAGTTCAAGAACATGATGGGGACGATAGTCATAGTCAACGCCAGCGGTGCCACGGTGACGCAGAAAAAGATTGGTGTCGTTGAGTCTTCACCGCGGAGGATGGAGTGAATCCAGTATGCGGTCAAGGTAACAAGCATCATTCCAAGCATTAGAAGGATTGGAACAAGAATGAGGGCGGCAGCAGCGCCCAACATGTAGCCGATGTCGTCCCAAGAATCGCCCAACGATGACTCTAGGCTGTCGAGATCGTTGGCGCCCTGGATGCCGAGCTTGATTGCGTACAGAACTGTGATGATGCCAATCAGAGTTGAAAAACCGACCAAGCCGGTGGTGATTCGAGGGATAAGTGGCATACGCTGCCACATGTTCTGCAGTGTGGCATTTGCGGGTAGTGGCGGTACATCTATGGTCGCCGTGGTGGTTACCGTTGCAGGGCCGGTCTGAGTTGGGGCGGACCACTGTGCTTGTTGGGCCTGAGACTGGGACTGCTGTGCTTGAGACTGCTGTGCCTGTGGTTGCTGGGAGTGCGCTTGCTGGGCTTGCGGCTGAAACGAGGGCTCCTGCGCAGCAGATGCCGGGCGACTTGCCAGCTCGCGCAGCGTCGCAATGGAGATGGTCGCGTTTTCATCGGCCAGCAAGGCGTCGTATTCGCGGCGACGCCCCTCATCACCAAGCACCTGGAGAGCGGTGAACTTCTCCTGGAACTCGCCGGAGTACTCTGCGACACCAGCGTCACGCAGCTCCGAGAGTTGACCAGAAAGCTTTGAGTGGAGTTCCTCGGTGCTGGCTGCACTATCCAGCTTCAGAGACTCGTAGAGGTTATAGCGGTCGGCCATAGGGGATCAAAATCCTATCCGTATTGCAGTTCAAAATATTCTTTAAAACAATTTACCGGGTAGGTAGTGAATCGGCATCGAAGACCCCCGAAAGCTCGGTAGTAGAAACTCGGTGGTGGTCGGAAGGATTGGGGTGCCCCGGCGAATAATTCCTCGTACAGAAAGTATTAAGAGGACTGAGTGAGTTCCTGCCGCTAATGGCCGTCGATGTAATTCCGCACACAATTACCCAGGAAGAGGCGGTTTAAAATGGTGAAATTTTTGTGTTGGGGAGTAGAGTCTCATTTTTCCCTTGCAGCTTCCCTCTCGATTTTCGCCATATCGTCTCAGAGGTGAAAAGCCGAGGGCTCTAAGAATCAACCAACTGGCGTAGATAGAGAAAAGGAGACGGTCGCAATGACGTCGTCAAGCGAAGTAGTAACACACAACGACGACAATGTGCGTGTACGTCGTGTGGGAACGCTCAGCTCGCGTCGTCGTCCTGTCCCGGTGCAGGACGATATCTCTGATGTACGCCGAATCTTGGTGATTGTGGCGCTGTCGGTGGGCGCATTTGGCATCGGAGTTACCGAATTTGTGGCCATGGGACTGCTGCCGTACATCGCTGACGCCTTTGGACGCGATGAGGATGCCGCAGGGCGCATGATTTCGATGTACGCGCTCGGCGTCGTCGTGGGCGCGCCTCTGATTACAGTGCTGACCGGTTCCATCCCGCGCAGGCGCATGCTACTGCTGTTGATGGCTGCATTCACTGTGGGCAATGGTGCCACGGTGTGGGCGGGCACCCTGGGCTCCTTTGAAGCCGTGATGGTCTCCCGCTTCATCGCCGGTCTGCCGCACGGTGCGTACTTCTCGGTAGCGGGTCTGGTGGCGGCCTCCCTGGCGAAGCCGGGGCAACGCGGCAAAATGGTAGCGCTATCAGGCGTGGGGCTATCTGTGGCGACGGTGATTGGCGTGCCGGCCGCGCAGGTGCTGGGGCAGATTTACGGTTGGCGCAGTGCCTTCGCATTTGTCGCGGTCATCGGCCTGATTGCGCTGGTTTCGCTGTGGTTCGCCGTGCCGCACATGAACCGTATGCCCAAGACGCGCCCGATGGATGAGCTCTCGGCGCTGGTGACACCGCAGGTGCTGTTGACCGTCGCGATCGGCACTGTCGGCTTCGGCGGTATGTTCGCGGTCTACACCTACATCACCTGGACCATGACTCGCGAAGCAGGCATGAGCGAAAACCACATCTGGGTTGTGCTGATGGCCTACGGCATCGGCATGGTGGTCGGCACCTACATCGGTGGTTGGCTCTCCGACCGCATCGGGGAGTGGGGCATCATGGTGGCGCTGGTGCTGATGGTGATTATGCTCAGTGCTTTCTACTTCACCTCACAGAATGCTGTGCTGGGCACGGTTAACTTCCTCCTTATCGGTCTGTTGGGATCGGTATTGGTGCCGAATCTGCAGACTCGGCTGATGGATGTCGCCGGTCGCGCACAGACGCTGGCGGCAGCTCTCAACCAGGCCGCACTGAACATGGCCAACGCATTCGGAGCCGCGCTCGGTGGTTGGGTCATCGCTTCCGGTTATGGCTACCGCGCACCGGCCTTGGGTGGCGCGACGTTGGCGCTGTTGGCTATCTTCATCGCTCTGCCGACGATTGTGCTCTACCGCCGCTCACAGGCGAAGAAGGCCGAACGCGTTGAACTGCGCTAGGGAGCTGCAAGGCGCGGTGCACGCATAGGTAACGTATGAGGGCATGAGCCTTACAATCGCGACGATCAATGTCAACGGCATTCGCGCCGCCGTCAAGGAGCGCAGTGAGACCAACTTGGGATTGCTGGAGTGGTTGAAGCACACCACTTCCGATGTCGTTTTGCTGCAGGAAGTCCGCGCCACCGACGACCAGGCACGCAAGGCCCTCGCGCCCGCTTTCGATGCCGGATGGCACTGGGTTGGCGCTGAAAACCTGGGCGCCAAGGGGCGCGCCGGCGTGGGCATTCTCTCCCGCTTTCCGCTTAACGACGTCCAGGTGGGCATCGGCTCGGATGAGTTCGAAGAATCCGGTCGGTTTATCAGTGGTGTTGCCCCGGCCGCGGCTACCGGCCTGGATGCGGATGTCCAGATTGCCAGCCTTTACCTGCCCTCTGGTGCTGCGCTCAGTGAGAAGCAGGATGAGAAGTACCGCTTCCTCGATGCCTTCTCCGACTACTTGGCTGACCTGGGGGCCAAGGGGCGCGATGGTCACCATGCAGTTATCGGTGGCGACTGGAACATCTGCCACCGCGAACAGGACTTGAAGAACTGGAAGACCAACCGCCGTAAGAGCGGTTTCCTGCCACAGGAGCGCGCCTGGATGGATTCGGTCTTCGGCTGCTGGCCGGATGAAAACCCACAGGATTCACAGGTTCAGGCCACAGAAAAAGAGATGGAATCCGGTGCCTTCTCCGATGGTTCTGTGTGGGAGGCCCCGGAGCTCAATGCCAATCCGGTGTGGTTCGATGTCACTCGCCGTCTGCACCCTGAGGCCGACGGCCCCTGGTCCTGGTGGACCTACCGCGGTAAGGCGTTCGATACCGATGCCGGTTGGCGCATCGATTACCAGGCGGCTACCGAACCAATGCTCAGGCGTGCCGTCAGCTCGGTTGTGGACAAGCCTGCCGCCTACGATCTTCGCTGGACGGACCACGCGCCGGTGATCGTGGAGTACGCCTAAACTCGGCACGCACCTAGGCCGCGGACTAGTGTGCTCCGGCGCCAGCGAGCTCGGGAATCAACTCCGGCTCAGGAGCCGCTACGAGATGGCGGTTCTGCCGCAGCATGGAGGCGATGCCGTCGACGATGGCGTCGGCCCATTTGTCCTGCATAGCGGGGTCGGCCAAATCTTCAGTGAGTTTGGCGGCACCCACCGCGCCCAGCGATAGCGCAACCGTCGGCGCATGCGGCCGCGAACTCTGGTTCACCGCCACTGCCGGTGCCAGGCCGGTGCGAAACTCCGTAGGCACTCCGTTTGTGCTGTAACTACTGTGCGGATTGAAACCACGGAACACCATTCCGTCACGCACGCCTGCCGCTAACTGCCAATCAGCAGGGGCATCGTCGTCAGGTTCGAGAGACTCCACAACAGCCGAGACCGAAAAACCACGATCGCCGATATTATCCCTGGAAAGGGTCTGGCCCTCTGACGAGCGACCGACGATTACGGTGGCTGCGCTCCTCGTGCCGTCGGCAAGCGAATGTGCCCCGACGATTGCGCCGCGCTGACGGAGCTTGTCGCTGGCGCGTTGTACGATGCTGTCGATGTGAGCGGAGGTGTCCTCACTCAAACGCAGCGTGCGAGGCAGGTCGGCGTTAATGGCTTCGATGGCCTCGCGGCGGGAGTCGACGGTGATTCGTGCGCCGGCGAGCGGATCGACAGCCTCGTCGGGCGAAGGGATAATCGGCTGACGTGCTGGCATCCACAGTGGATTCGGGCTCGCCGGGCGGTGCGGAGAACTGTTGACAACAGCGTGCAGCTCTTCGGGCAAGAACATCTTGTTGACCGCGAAGATCATCACTGAGCCGTCGTGATACACAGGTGTGAGCCCAGGCGCGTGCCATGCCCACGAACGCATAGACAGCGCCTCCGTGCCATCCTTACTTACGCCCGGCGGAGAACTAATGATGTAGTGCACGCCCAACTTTTGCGCCATGGCATCGAATTCCCGATGTGAACCGAGCAAATCCACGTTCGTCGGTAGTTTCTTGCTCGCCTCGGCATTCTTGTCGGGGAAGGAGAAATGACGGAACAGCGTCGGCAGCCCAGCGATGGCGTACATCCACGCAGAACCGTCACGACGGTCGTTGAGAATATGCCCCTCAAATGCATGTGGCTGCTCGGACAGCCAATCAATGGCTTCCATGTCCGCAGCGGTCACAAACGTATTACCGAAACTTGCGCGAATTGCATCGCGCTGAGCAGGTCCGCTCATCCATGTTGCAGGCACAATCGCCAGCGCCGCCACGATTCCGGTCGCTAACGCGGGGTTCCACGGTTTGACCGGCTGATTTCGCTTTGCGACGATCCACTGCGCCGCAGCCATAATTGCGACAACGGCAGCCGCCACTGCGTAGCCGACCAGCACTGCTCGCAAAATTCCCATAACCGCCTGGATGCGGTACGGCATGTCATAGAAGAAAGTGCCGACAAACTTCAGATAGGTGCCGGACGGCTCCGCCCAACGGGACTGCGCGCTATCGGAAACCACGAAGAGTAGCCCAAAAACCAGTGCCGGCCACGGCGCCCATGGGCTTCCCGGCAGGCGAGATAGAAGCGACACCACCAGGCCGATAAGCACAAGAACCAGAACGGCTCGGGAAAAGATGGGCTCGTCAGCGTAGCGGGAAAACCCGATAAGAGTCCGCCACAGCGATTCGGAGCGGGAAATTTCAATTTGGCCGGTAAAGCCCGCAACGGATTCACCTTGCCCACTCGCGGACAGCGCCACCGGGAGAGTCATCACCAGCGTGAGCGTCCCGATGATGAGTGTGCGCACTAAGCCGCTGACACTCGGCTGGGTGATCATCCACAATCCGACGAACAGGGCGGCAGCAATTGCGCCGGCCGGATGGGTGATAAACGTGCCGACCAGGGCAAGCGTAGCGGGGACAATATAGCCCCGCATGGTCAAAGCCACAGCGATGGGGAAAGTGGCCACCGCGAGCAAGTACGGCATGGAGGATGTGCGCCACAGCGCCACCCAAATCTCCGGAAGCATCAGCGTGGCGACGGCAGCTGCGGGACCAGCGTAGGCCGCCCACTTGGGGCCAACTGCGGTGCGGGCTAGCACCGCAGTTGCTGCGGGCAGAAGCAGCGCCGGGGCCAGGAGCGCAAACACGTTTGCATCGAGGAAGACCGAGCCGGGCAGTAGCCCCGCCACGGCATGCCAGCCGGTGGGGTAGAACATTTCGGCTCCGGTTTCCTGATTCATCAGTTCGCCGGCCGCGGTGGGCGAGGCTATGGCCTGTTCGTCGATGAACCGGAGGAAGTTGGTGTGCCAGAGCATGTCCCAGGCTTCGCGGATAGCGCCGGGGCCACCGGGGACGTCGTTAAGCATGAGCATTGCGCGCATCGAGCCGACCACCGTAACCCCGGCGACAATCATCGAGGTGACCGCGCCGGAGTCGAAGCTGTCTTCGGGCGTTGCGCGGGGGATGAACCTGCGCACCAGATATCCAATGGCACAGAACCATGCCCACATGCCGGTCACGAAGAGCCAGGTGTAATCCAGTCCGAGCGCGTAGGACAACCATGCGGAAAAACTGGTCACGCCCAGCATTAGTGGCCCGGCTGATGCTAGCGCGAGAGTGGGGCGTAGCCCACTGATCCAACCGAGAACTGTTCCCGGAACCAGCAGGATAAAGACGGTAACCGCAATGGCTGCGAGCATAGGACTCCTGACGGGTAACAGCATTGAATTAGTTCAATAATACCTGTGGGTCTGTTCGGCACATGGGACGCAAGCGCCTAAGATTTAAAGAAGGGCTGATGGGACTTCAGCTGCTGCAAAGCTCGGGCGCGAATTTGCGCAGGACTTAAAGCGAGCTCGGAGTGGACCCGGAAAGGAGAGGGCATCCCTAGTGAAAAACGGCGAGAGCGATAATAAGCGGCACCAAATGGCCGATTTGGAAGCCATCGCACGGAGTCTGCAGAACGATCCGGGCACCGCTGTCAATGTCCCAGTAGTCGTGACCTCCGGTGTCATCGTTGCCTTCATCGTGCTGTCGTTTGTCTACTCGTGGCCGCTGTGGATTTCCCTCGGACTCATTGTTCTGTTGGGTGGTGTGATGGTCGTGTCCTACACCCGCAGGCCACCCGTGGCGCCACTGGAATTAACTCAAGCGGAACGCGAGCGTGTTCGCCGTGTCCTCACCGAGCACGGTATCCGCCCGGCTGTCACCCTGGTGCGCGCACTGTATCCAGAGGAATCACCGGCCGCTGCGGCGCGGACCGTCAAATTGTTGTCCGAGCGAGTGCTTGCGGAGCAAGATCGCGAGGATCGTCGGGGCTAGCACTTGGCAGTCGGCTTTATAGCGGTCGGCGTCAGTTTAAGGACCAGACGTCATTGACCGACGTTCTTGCAAAAGCCTGCGGTGTTGTTGAAACAGGTACGCAGTCGACTCTCCACTGAGAACCTCGCGCTAGACTTATTGGTTATGAGTGAAAGCAAGGGTCCTGAAGCAACTAATCCTGCACCGAGTGTTCGTAAGCAGCGCGTCCTGTCCGGCATTCAGCCGACCGCAGATTCCTACCACCTGGGCAACTACCTGGGAGCACTGAAGAACTGGATTAATCTGCAGGATGACTTCGACGCTTACTACTTCATTCCTGACCTGCACGCCATCACTGTCGAGCAGAATCCGAAGGAGCTGCGTCAGCGCACTATCGCCGGTGCCGCACAGCTGATTGCACTTGGTATCGATCCGGAGAAGTCGGTGCTGTTCGTGCAGTCGCATGTTCCCGAGCACGCGGAGCTCGGATGGGTGTTGACCTGCTTGACTGGTTTTGGTGAAGCCAGCCGCATGACGCAGTTTAAGGACAAGTCCTCCCGCCAGGGCGCCGAACACACCTCTGCAGGTTTGTTCGCCTACCCGATGTTGATGGCAGCCGACATCCTGCTCTACCGTCCGCAGCTGGTACCGGTGGGAGAAGATCAGCGCCAGCACCTCGAGCTGACACGTAACCTGGCACAGCGCTTCAATTCTCGCTACAAGAAGACCTTCGTGGTGCCGGATCCGCACATTATGGAAGGATCCGCAAAGATCTACGACCTGCAGGATCCGACCTCGAAGATGAGTAAGTCGGGTGCAAACCCGAAGGGCATTATTAACCTGTTGGACGACCCGAAGGTCTCCGCCAAGCGCATTCGCTCGGCCGTTACCGACAATGACGGCGAAATTCGCTTCGACCGCGAGAACAAGCCGGGCGTTTCCAACCTGCTGGTCATTCAGTCGGCGCTGACTGACAAGCCCGTCGACGAGCTCGTTGCCGGTTACGAAGGTGCAGGCTACGGCCAACTGAAGGCTGACACCGCCGATGCACTGGAGGCATTCACCACGCCACTGCGTGCACGCTATGAAGAACTCATGGCCGACCGCGGTGAGTTGGAGCGCATCCTGGCCAACGGTGCTGACCGCGCCCGTGAAGTTGCCGCCAAGACCCTTGCAGATGTCTACGAGCGCGTCGGATTCCTGAAGGCTGCCAACCGCTAATTCCGTCATAGACTCTGCACTTCAGTCTCCCTACTGAAAGCTGGCACGTTAAGGTAGAGGACATGGCAACCTCTACTCAAAAAGATCCGAAGAGAACGGACCGCTATGGCATCGAGCGTGTACACGCCGATGAGCCGAGCGCAATCGACCGCTTCCGCGAAAAGTGGGAGTGGTTCGATCACGTTATGCGGATGCAGGAGCGCTACTCCGAGCAGGGCGGTAACTTTTTTGCTGCCGCTGTCACGTACTTCTCCGTGCTGTCAATTTTTCCCCTAATCATGACGGCATTTGCCATCCTCGCCCTTGTTTTGCGAGGTAATGAGCAGCTGCTCGAGCAAATTCAGTCCGCTATTACCGACTCCATCGATGGGTCGATGGGCGACACCATCAACGCAATCATCGAGGGCGCGATTGATCAGGCTGGTGGCGTCTTCACGGTCGGTTTCATTGCCACCCTGTGGTCGGGTCTGGGTTGGATGAGTAATCTCTCCAACGCAGTGACACAGCTGTGGAAGCGCCCGCTGGGCGCTAGCAACTTCGTGGTAGGCAAGGTTCGAGACCTGCTGCGTCTGCTGGGCATGCTGGTGATGATTCTGCTGACCTTCGCTGTCACCGCGGCCGGCTCTTCCGGACTGACGCAGTCCCTGCTGGACAAGGTTGGTCTGGGGCATGTCCCGGGAATCACAATCATCGCTGGATTGATTGCCATCGCCATTGGTCTTGTAGCCAACTGGCTGCTGTTCTTCTGGATGCTCGCTTTTCTACCGCGCGGCGGTGCCCCATTCCGGTCGGCAGCAAAGGGCGCGATTATTGGCGCTATTGGTCTTGAGGTTGTCAAGCAGCTCGGTAGCGTTTTCTTCTCCAACGCGCTGTCGAACCCGGCCGGTGCAGTCTTCGGTCCGGTCATTGGTCTGATGGTCGTGTTCTACCTCATCTGGCGCATCACCATGTACGCCACTGCCTGGACCGCAACGACCGAAGAGGCGCTTGCCAACGAGGAGCTGGATGCACCTGCTCCCGCTGTCATTAATGTCCGTGCGGAAGCGGCCAACCCGTCCGGATTGAACCGGCTGCTCGGTTCGAAATAACTAGCCGCGTTTGCGCTTGCCGGAGCGGTAGGTGACTATCGCAACAAGTGCGATAACACCTACGATGGCGGCGCTGACAGTAATTTTCAGCCCGGTTCCTGCTGACTCACCGTCGAGGATATCGGGCAATTTTTCTGCCAACTGATTCTCAGCCGCGCTCGCTTCGAGGACACCGACAGAGCTGTCCTGCGGGGCCGCGAAGCCTGCGTCGAGAAGCGATGCCGCCTGCTCCCAGGCCCGCGGTGAATCCTCGACAGTGGCATCGAGGACGATCACGCCAAGACGACGACCGTCGCGCTCGGCCACCCCGGCGAAGGTGTGACGGGCATCGTCGGTAAAACCGGTCTTGCCACCGAGTGCGCCGGGGTAGTCCTGGGCAATCAGCTGATTGTCATTGGCAATTTCGAAGTCATCAACCTCGAGTTCCTTGTCGCCCGGGATGGTGGCCAGATGAGTGGCCGAGAGTTTGCGATAGGTCGAATTGTTGAACGCATGCTGGAAAAACAGTGACATGTCGTATGCCGACGTCATTTGCCCCGGAGCATCGAGACCAGTGGGGTTGACCACTCGTGTATCCGTCGCACCTAGCTTCTTCGCCAGAGTATTGACCTTCTCAGTGGCCTTAGCCATGCCGCCGAGTTCGCGGGCCAGAGCGTGTCCGGTGTCGTTGCCGGAGTTGAGCAACAGACCAGTCAGCAGAGTTTCTACCGAGTAGTTCACGCCCTCGACGATGCCAACGCGGGAGCCCTCCATGTTCGCGTCCTCGAAGGTCGCCGTGACACGGTCATCGAGCTTCAAATCCTCGAGTGCCTCCATCGCGAGCAGCACCTTAATAATCGAGGCGGGACGGTAACGACCGTGCGGGTCCTTGGCCGCAATGACGTCGCCGGATTTCAGATCGAATACGGTCCACGCGGAGGCGGAGAGATCCTTCGGAACGTCAAACCCCTTACCGCTGACAATGCCGCAAGCGGACATCTTGCTACCTCCAGCCGGCTTTTTGGGAACCGGAAGTGGAGCAGGAGATGTCTTGCCGGGGGCTGGAACCTCGGAGGAATCCACCGGTGCTGGCGGGAGGGTTTTGTACGGGCAGCCCTCTGTGTCACGGATGCCAGGGGCGGGGCCGACAACCGGGGGCTCGTCGGTAAGCGAAGGGCTCTGCGCCATAGCGGTGGGAGCGGTGCTCGGCAGCAGCAGAGTACTGGTGGCGAGCAGCGCGACGGTAGTTGAGAAGCGGCGAGAGGTAAACATTATGAAATAAGGGTAGTAAAACGTCACCCGAAATGATGCATTTCTCGTGTGTGAATGGGGGAAATCGGGGGAGAGGGTGCCTTTAGACAGAGCAGAATTGTATTTTCCCGACAGTGAAGTAGAAGCGGAGGGCGCAATACCGATAGTCTGGCCATTATGACTAATTCTTCGCACAGTGATGCTCAGTCTCTGGACACACAGTCTTCGGCATCGAATCTCGATGAAATGCGTAAGGTTGTCGCCAGCCTGCCCAAGGTACTGCTTCATGATCACCTCGATGGTGGTCTGCGCCCGCAGACCGTTATCGACCTGGCCGCGGACTGCGGTTACACCGATCAGCTGCCGACCACCGATGCGGATGAGCTGGAGCAGTGGTTTATTGACACCGGCAACTCCGGATCGTTGCCGAGCTACCTGACTGCCTTCGCGCACACCTGTGCTGTCATGCAGACCGCTGAGTCGCTGACGCGTGTGGCTCGTGAGGCCGTCGAAGATCTGGCTGCCGACAATGTCGTCTACGCTGAGCTGCGTCTGGCTCCGGAAAACCATCTGGAAAAGGGCCTGGATATGCAGGCTGTTGTTGATGCGCTGGTCGAGGGCCTGGCACAGGGTGAAGCTCACGCTGCCGCCGAGGGAAGGCACATCACCGCGCGTCTGCTCATCTGCGCGATGCGCCAGAATGACAACTCGAAGGAAGTCGCACAGCTGGTTATCGACAACTACGGGAAGAACTCCGACGGCTACGTTGTCGGTTTCGACATCGCGGGTCCGGAAAACGGCTTCCCGCCGGCCAACCATGCTGAGGCTTTTACCATGCTGCGGGAAAACCTCATTCCAGTGACCATTCACGCAGGTGAAGACGCTGGTGTCGATTCGTTGCAGGACGCTGTCGTACAGGGTGCACACCGTCTCGGCCACGGTGTGCGCATCTATGAGGACTTCGGCGCTTCTCTCGAGGGCATCGAGTGCCAGGAGGTTGCCTCCGCTATCCGTGACCGCCAGATTCCACTGGAAATCTGCCCGACCTCCAACGTCCAGACCGGCGTCTGTGACAGCGTTGCGGATCACCCGTTCTCGCTTCTCGACGACATGAGTTTTGCCTGCACCGTGAACACGGATAACCGCTTGATTGGTGCGACTTCCATGACCAGGGAGTGCATGGAGCTGGTGGAGAACTTCGGGTACGGCTACAGCGAGTTGTTCGAACTGACCTCCAACGCGCTCAACAACGCATTCGTGGACCTGCCGACCCGCGAGCACATCATGGACACCATTATTTATCCCGCTTACCTGCAGCTCATCGACAACGATGACGAGGACCTCGAAACTGATGTCAACGGTACGGGTTTCGGTGCCGACGATGAGTTGAACCTGACGCTGGACTAGCCAGCGCCGGCCAACTTTAACCGAGCAGAGAAGGTTAGATCTTGGTCGTAAACCGAGCGGCCAAGCCCTTCTCCAGCTGCCGCCAGCCCTCGGCCTCATCGTCGTAAGGCGGAACCGGCTCAGACATCTCCCCGGTATCCAGCAGGAAGTTCAGCAGCCACTGCAGCTGCTGGTTGCCCGCCAGAACCTCGTTCACAGCATCGTCGCCAGCCCAGTCAGCGGCGTCTGCGAGTAGCTCGTATGCGCGGGCAAGCTGGGCTGTGTCCACGGCGTTCGGCCCCTTCTCAATATCCTCGGCCAGACCGGTGAACGAGTACTCATTGTCCTCGTGCACTACGGCCTCCAGCTCGCCTGCGTTGGCGGCAGTGATGATTTCATCCCAGGTTGTCAGAGAAGACATGTCGTGATGCTTGTGCTCCAGCAGCCAACGCACCATTGTGCGGGGCTGTGAGAACGTGTGAATCTCACCGGCGCTACCCAGGAATAGCGGGCGGCGACCCATGTAACAGCGCAGCGTGTAGAGTGTGCGGCCAGCAATGGAGATTTTAATTGGGTCGATGCCGGCGCTCGCCCACACTGTCTGATCGTACGGATCGCCGGTGGTCTCCTCTGCGTCCTTCTTTTCCTCTTCGCGCTTCTTCTCTGCTGCTTCACGACGCTCACGCTCCGCAGCCTCCGCTTCCTTCAATGCGGCAGCAGCAGTGGTTTCAGACTCTTCATCGATGCTTGGAGTATTTGCGCCGATGGCATCGGTAGCGTCAATGCAATTGTCCCAGTTGGTCAGGATAACGTTGCCGATAGCAGACCACTGAGCCGCGCCGCTGCCCTGGAAGTGATCAGCACCATTTTGCGTGGCAGCCAGGACAGAGTGCGAGGCGAACATCTGGTTAATCGGAGTGAGATCCGCAATCGCACCAATCGAGCGAGTGATGGAAAGAATGCGATCTGCCCGTGAAACATGGTCGTAGTCGGCTCGACCGGCCAGGATTTCCGGCAGTCCAATCAGGTCATAGCGGTGGCGTGGCGCAGCGATGGCAGCTCCCGGCAGCTGCTGGCTGAAGTTGCGCCAACCGGGGTGCTGCTTGAAGTCGTGATGAGCGTCCGACTGCAGGAAAGCCAGGAGCTTGGCCGCAGATGAGAACAAATAGATGTCATCGCCGCGACCGAGCAGAGCCTGCCACTCGGAGCCACCCTCACGCCAGCTCGGAGCCCACAACGTGTAAAAGGTGCCCGAAGTCAGCTCGAGTTCGATAGGAACGATGCCTTTCCTGGCCATAGTTTTCGTCGCAGCCCTTCTGCTTGTCGGTGATTATTAGAACTTTAGAATTGTCATACCTGCAGCGCCCCCACGGGTGGCAAGTTTGCGTATTCCCATCTTAGAAGTTTTGCGACACAGATACCCACCGCACTATCCGGTCGGGCGGTAGAAACCCTTAAACGGCATGCCGATGTTGGTCGTACGCACGGGGTTGACCTGTACCGGATCGCCTGCTTCGACCATTTTGCCGTCGCCGATAACCATGGCGACATGGCCGTTCCACACTGCAAGATCACCGGGCAGCAGCTCATCCTGGCTCACCTGCCTGCCGACGGCCTGCGCTTCCGCCGTGCGGGGAATGTCGACACCAGCTTGCCCATAAGCCCAGTGCGTCAAGCCTGAGCAATCGAGCGCCTGCCCCGGAGTGTTCCCGCCCCAACCATAGGGCGTTCCGACAGCGCTGAGCGCAGCCTTCACCGCAGCCTGGGCTTCTGGGGTTGGCGCGCCAGCGCCCGCATCCGCAGCTACCGGTGCGCCGCCCGAATCAGAAGTATCAGCAGCGTCGGTAACGGTAGTCGATTCTGGGGTGTTCGCAGACGGAGAAGCGAGCGCGGCTTGAGTGGTAGCTGGGGCCTCCAACTGCGTCGGACGTGGTGGGGTAGGGGTGTCCACCGCAGCGCTTGCCTGCTGCATCAGTGACTGCACCAGAGGTCGCAGTTCTTGCTCAAGTTTCATTAGCCGCGCAATGGCCTGTGAGATTGCGGAACTGGCTGCTGAGACCAGGCTGGCGCCGGTCGCGGCGAGCCCTGCGGGCCCCGTAGCAGTCGCAGTCAACGAACCCATGGCGGAAGTGACAAAGTCCATGGCAATTCGGGCCAAATCAGTGGCCGCGGACAGCACTGCGGCCAGGCCCTTGGCAATGTCTCCGTCAATGGTTCCGGCGCGAGTTTCCAAATCCGCTGCCGCGTTTGCAGCCCGTTTGAGACTCGTCCCCGCGGCGCCTGCGCCGGAACTAGCACCGTCGACCCAGTTGCGTTCAACGGAATCTGCAACTGAGCGCCAGGCGGTACTCGCGGCGGGGATTGCGGCCCCAGCAAGTCCTGCCAGCGCGGGTGCGATGGCGGGACTTAGCTGTTGCGCAATTGTGCTGGGGACCTCCGTAAGCAGATTGGTGGGAAGCATCACGCACCACCGATCCCGCGAGTTGCAACGGCTCCCATTCTCGGTGAGATGGACTGCAACGCATGCGCGCCGGCATCTTCAGCAGTGGATACCGCAGAGACAAGATCGCTCAGTGCACGAGCAGCGCTGGTGCCGTATTCATTCAGCTCAGTTACATGCTCATGTTGGCGCTGTAGAGCCGTGGCTGCCGCATGACAGAAGGGGCCGACAAACGGGACGTCGCCAAGCGATTGTAGTGCGCCGACGTCCAGGTTAGCGCCGTTGGCCTGCTGCGACAATGCGTTAAGGTGCGCCGCGTTGGCGGAAATGAGCTCTGGCACCAGCGTAAAAATCGAGCCATTCCCGCTGGTGACCGGAGATAGAAACGATGGGCTGGGGGTGTTGTGTGGTGATGGACGGAGCAAGATCGACGGCCTCTCTGGGAAATTCGCGTTTGGTCAAAGACGCAGCGCTGCGGCAGAACGGCTAGCGGAGCGTGAACGACGGCTGAGATAGTAAGTGGAGTTAGTGGTAAGCGGACCTTCATGAATGGGGCGTATTAAAAAGCCCTCGTATTGTTAGGCGCGAAAAAGGCCGATTCGGTTCCATCTTTTTATGGCAATCGGTTAAGAAATTTGGGATAGCGGCACCAGAGCTGCAAAAAGCAAAGCAATGTATTTTGGAAGGCATGGAGATTACCGTTGTCAACCATCCCTTGGCACAGTCACGTTTGACCATCCTGCGCGACGCGCGCACCGATAACGCGGGCTTCCGCGCGGCATTGGCCGACCTGGGTGTAATGCTCATTTACGAGGCAAGCAGGGAGCTGCCCGTCGATAACTTCGATGTTCAGACCCCAATTACCACTGCGCCGGGTTACCGTCTACAGGATCCGCCGATTATTGTTCCCGTCATTCGCGCGGGACTCGGCATGATTGACCCGTCGCTGTCGATGATTCCGGATGCGCAGGTGGGCTTTATTGGCCTGGCGCGTGATGAGGAAACCCATCAACCAGTGCCGTACCTCGAGGCGCTGCCGGAGGATCTGTCCGGGCGCACCGTCTTCCTGGTCGACCCAATGCTGGCAACCGGTGGTTCACTGCTGCATGCCCTGAAGTTGCTGGTGGACCGTGGCGCGGACAACATCACGGCCGTGTGCATCATTTCTGCACAGCAGGGCGTCGATGCCTTGAAGGAGTCCGGTTTCCCAGTGCGCCTAGTCACTACCGTGGTGGACCCGGATCTCAACGAGGATGCTTATATCGTGCCGGGGCTGGGAGATGCGGGCGACCGCCTCTACGGTCCCCGCAACATCGACTTGTAGATTGCTCTTTTAAGCAGTGCCCCAGGCCTCGGCGGCGTACTTCTTGATGACCACATTGTCCTTGGTCACAAGAACTCCGTCGGGGGACATCTGGTACTTGTACGAGCCGTTGCGTGCAACAACGCGGTCGCCCTCATCGACGATGATGTCCATCGACCCGGAACCCTGCGGCGTATCCGAGCGGTAGTACTTCTCGCCCGAGCGTGTCTCACAAGCGGCGGCCTTAATTCCCTGCTCAGCAGCGACAACGGCAAAGGCGCGGTCGCCACTGTCGCAGCGGGCGGAGCTGCCTACAAAGCCCAGTCCATCCAGGTCGGAGCGTCCAGTGCCGAAGTCCTGTCCCTCCGGAACTGATGTCGGCTCGGAGCTTGTCGTCGTGGCTGATGAAGAAGTGGTGCTCGGCGTAGACGACGAGGACGATGTCGACGTACTCGACGTGCTTGACGTGCTTGACGACGACTCGGAGGACTTCGTTGTAGTCGTTGTTGTGGTGGTCGTCTTGCTCGTAGAAGTCGAACTCGTCGAGGGGGACGGTGTCGAACTGGGCGACGTCGGCTGCGAGGAGGAGGGGACCTCCGGGCGCTTGGGCTCATCACTATTGTTCAGCGACAGCCCGATGGCGATGCCGATGACGACCACGAGTGCGGTGGCCACGATGATGATGGGGATGCTGAGAGACTTAGGTGTGCCATTGCCGGACATGCCTATTATCATCGCAGACTTCCTCAAAATGTGAAACATCTGAGAACTAAAGAAGCCAAAGTGAAAGAAGTAGCTTTTGTTTATGCATGCTGCTGGCGCTGACGTTCAAACGCTCATCGGCCACTGTTGTCGCTGGCGCAGTCGTCGGTAGGCCTCTTGTTACGGCCTGTCGGTGGAGTGCTTACACTTGAGAGTTGTGATTGAGGAGTTTATTAAGCACTGGTGGGCCGAGCACGCGAACGAGATTCTCGAGTGGCGGCGGCATCTTCATGCGCACCCGGAGCTATCTCATATGGAGCACGCCACCACTGCCTTCGTGGAGGAGAAGCTGCGTGCAGCGGGGCTGAAACCAGTGCTGTTTCCCAACACCGGTCTGATGGTCGACATCGGTGAAGACGAACTCGCCGGTAGCGAAGCCGGAGGTGAGCTCCCGGGACGTCTCGCTTTCCGCGGTGACATAGACGCGCTTCCAATTACAGAGACCACAGGGCTGGAGTTTGCTAGCACCAACGACGGCGTCATGCATGCCTGCGGGCATGATTTCCACACCACGATTACGCTCGCGACGGCGCTGGCTATGGCCGAATACCATGAAAAGCACACGTTGCCGACGCCGCTGAGATTCATTTTCCAGCCCGCTGAGGAAGTCATGGTTGGCGGTGCACCTGAGGTCATCGCTGCTGGTGCGCTCAAAGGCGTCGAGCGGATCTTTGCCGTCCACTGCGAGCCGAAGCTGCGCGTCGGTCACGTCGGCGTGCGTACGGGTGCCATCACCTCTGCGGCCGACACGCTGGAGATTCAGGTTCATGGCCCGGGCGGGCATACCTCCCGTCCGCAGATGACAGCCGATGTTGTCTATGCGTTGGGTAAATTGATTGTCGATTTGCCGGGGCTGCTGTCCCGACGTGTCGACCCGCGCACTGGTACCGTGCTCACGTTTGGCTCTGTCCACTCCGGGTATGCGCACAATGCGATTCCATCGGAAGGTAGCGTCAGCGGCACGCTCCGCACCGCCGACATCAAAACCTGGCGCGCCATCGATCCACTCGTACGCGAACTGATTGAACAGGTTCTCGCCCCGACTGGTGCCGACTGCACCATCAATTACGAGCGCGGCGTGCCGCCCGTGCTTAACGACGAATACTGCACCGCACTGATTGCGGAAGCGGTGCGACAAGTGGATGAGAATGCTGTCATCCAGGCTCCGCAGTCGTCCGGTGGCGAGGACTTCGGTTGGTATCTTGAGCATGTTCCTGGTGCGATGGCTCGTTTGGGCTGCTGGTCCGGGCGTGGGGACAAGCATGATCTGCACCGAGATGACCTGATCGTGGACGAGCGCTGCCTGGGCGTTGGTGTGAAACTCTTCGCAGGCATCGTCGCACGCTATGAAGACGGCGCGCAGCCAACCCTGACTGTCCGTTAGACTATGGGGCAAAGCGGGGAAAATGCCTCCCGCGGTAGTTACATTGTGATATTCACGGCAACTTTGGAGGATTTGTGGCACAGAGGATCGTAATCATTGGCGGCGGCCCAGCCGGCTACGAGGCAGCCCTGGTTGGCGCCAAGTACGGTGCTGAAGTCACTGTGGTTGAGGATGCCGGTATGGGCGGTTCTTCCGTCCTGTGGGATTGCGTTCCCTCTAAGGCCTTCATCGCGGCGACGGGCGTTCGTACCGATATGCGCCGCGCGGACGAGATGGGTCTGCGTCCGGACTTCTCCCAGCGCAAGATTGACTTCACTGCGGTCAACGAGCGTGTTAAGCGCCTGGCACAGCAGCAGTCCGACGATGTTCGCGCGCAGATGGAGCGCGAGGGCATCAAGATGCTGCAGGGTCGCGGTCGTCTCGATGACCACGACTCGGGCCGTGTAACTCACTACGTCACCGTCGATTTGCTCGAGGGTGGCGAGGTCACTCTTGAAGCCGACCTGGTGCTGGTCTGTACCGGTGCGTCCCCGCGCATTCTCCCGGGCGCTATCCCCGATGGTGACCGTATTTTGACCTGGCGTCAGGTCTACGAACTGGACGAGCTGCCGGAGCACCTCATTGTGGTCGGTTCCGGTGTTACCGGTGCTGAGTTCGTATCCTCGTTCACCGAGCTGGGTGTGAAGGTCACCATGGTCGCGTCGCGTGACCGCATCCTGCCGCACGAGGATGCCGATGCTGCAGATGCCCTGGAGGAGGTCCTGCTGGAGCGCGGTGTGGACGTTGTTAAGAACGCCCGCTGTGATCTTGTCGAACGCACTGAGGACGGCGGCGTTCGCGTCGTCACTTCCGACGGCCGTGAGGTCTTCGGCTCGCACGCGCTGATGACCGTCGGTTCGATTCCGAACACCGCTGATATGGGACTGGACGCCAGCGGTGTGGAGATGACCCCGTCCGGCCATATTCACGTTGACCGTGTCTCCCGTACCAACGTGCCGGGTATCTACGCTGCCGGTGACTGCACCGACCTGTTCCCGCTGGCTTCCGTTGCAGCTATGCAGGGCCGTATTGCGATGTACCACGCTCTCGGTGAAGGCGTATCTCCGATTCGCCTGCGCACTGTTTCCTCGGCAGTGTTCACCCGCCCGGAGATTGCGACTGTCGGTGTCTCCCAGGCTCAGATCGAGTCCGGTGAGGTTTCCGCTCGTGTAGAGGTCTTCCCACTGGCGGGTAACCCGCGTGCGAAGATGCGCTCGCTGCGCCACGGCTTCGTCAAGCTGTTCTGTCGTAAGAACTCCGGCATGATTATCGGTGGTGTAGTGGTCGCTCCGACCGCCTCCGAGTTGATTCTGCCAATCGCAGTTTGTGTCTCCAACCAGCTCACGGTTGATGACCTGGCAAGCTCTTTCTCCGTCTACCCGTCGCTATCTGGCTCCCTCACTGAGGCGGCTCGTCAGTTGATGGCACACGACGATCTGGAGTAATGCTGGCAGCGCGACTAGTAGCATGACCGGTCGCGCGTGAACATAAAAAGCCGAGCCCCGAAAGTGAGGCTCGGCTTTTTTTAATTGCTTAGCTTCTTAATTACTTGTCGGAGAGCTCAGCGTACTTAGCGGTGACTTCCTCAACCGACGGATTCGTGGCGTGCTTGCCATCTGAGTACAGCACAGTTGGAACAACGCGGTTGCCGTCATTGACGGACTCAACCCACTTCGAAAGGTCCTCGTGCTTTTCTACGTCCCAAGCTTCAAACGGAGTGCCGTTATCCTTCAGGCCAGCGATAAGATTCTGGCAGAAAGGACACCAGGACGCAGCGTAAATGGTCACGTGTTCGGTGGTCTTTGGAGTCTTTACATCAGTCATATCCAGTTCAACACGCAGCCCAGGGGCGATATTCCAGTGCGAAGTATTTCGCCGCTCGTTCAATCCGCCACCTGAGGGACGCCAGAGCCCCTTCCGAGGAAACTGCCAGCACTGCTAGGAAAGCTAATCCTCTAGCCGCCGCCACGTGCAGAAGCGGTAGCGCAGGCCGGTCGTTGATGTCTGCCACGGGCCATCCTCAACGCGGACCCAGTCATAGAGGTCGGGAGCCATGACCGGCACTGGGACACTGACATCAGTATCAATGTCGGTGACCACGCATTCGTCGGCAAGCGAAAGCGCATCGCGATAGACACGTCCGCCTCCGATGATCCATGCCGCGGGCTCGTCGGCGACGGCAGCGAGTGCGGCTTCGAGGTTGGATGCGGATTCGGCGCCGGGGAAATCGGAAGTGGAACGCGAAAGGACGATGTTGCGGCGGCCGGGGAGCGGACGGAACTTGGGGTTCAGTGAGTCCCACGTGCGACGCCCCATGATGACCGGTGCGCCCATCGTGGTTGTTTTGAAATGCTGAAGATCCTCGGGCAAATGCCAGGGCATAGTGGCGCCGTCACCGATAATGCCGGTGCGGGACTGCGCCCAAATCATTCCTACAAAAGCGGGCCTTGCGCTGGTGGAAGCGGTGGACTCGTTCATGTCGACACTCACCTTTCGCTGATTTAGACAGCCACCTGCCCGCGAATCAAAGGATGCGGGTCGTAGCCGATGACCTCAATGTCCTCGTAAGCGTAGTCGAAAATGCTGTCAGCCTTCCGTAGCTTCAGCGTGGGGTAGGGGCGCGGCTCACGAGAAACCTGCAGCTCGCACTGCTCAATGTGGTTGTCGTAAATGTGGCAATCGCCGCCAGTCCAGATGAACTCGCCGACATCCAAACCTGCTTGCTGCGCCATCATGTGGGTCAACAGCGCATAGGACGCGATGTTAAACGGTACGCCCAGGAACATGTCCGCACTGCGCTGGTAGAGCTGGCAGCTGAGCTTGCCGTCGGCGACGTAGAGCTGAAAGAGCAGGTGGCACGGAGGCAGCGCCATATTGGAGATTTCGGAGACATTCCAGGCGCTGACAATGTTACGGCGGCTATCCGGGTTGGACTTCAACGTCTCCAGCGCCTGCGCAATTTGGTCGATGTGGTGCCCGTCCGGAGTTGGCCAGGAGCGCCACTGTACGCCATAGACCGGGCCGAGGTCGCCATTGTCGTCTGCCCACTCGTCCCAAATCGTCACCCCGTGATCCTGTAGCCAGTGGACATTCGAGTCGCCGCGGAGGAACCACAACAGCTCGTACACGATGGACTTCAGGTGCACCTTTTTGGTGGTGATCAGCGGGAAGCCCTCGCTCAGATCAAAGCGCAGTTGGCGGCCGAACACCGAGCGAGTACCCGTGCCAGTGCGGTCTGATTTGGCGGCTCCGTCAGCGAGAATTTCGCGCAGCAAATCCTCGTACGGGGTCTTAATGCCCTGATGAGCGTGTGTCGTAGTGTCAGTGGAGTCGGTCATAGCCGCCCTATTTTACCTATTCTTGCTCTTGATCCTTGAATTCCTTCACAGCTGCGAGGATTTCCTCCGACAGGTCCGGTCGGCAGAACAGCATATCCGGCAGGAACGTGTCAACGTTGTTGTAGGTCGGCTCAGAGCCGTCGAGGCGGCTGACATGCAAACCGGCGGACTTAGCGACACCAACCGGCGCTGCCGAGTCCCACTCGTACTGGCCACCGTCGTGAATGTAAGCGTCGTAGTCACCGAGCAGTACGTGCATTGCCTTCGCACCAGCGGAGCCCATCTCTACCAGCTCCATGTCCAGCTTTTCGGCGACGTACTTTGCCACAGCCGGTGGGCGAGTACGCGAAACGACAATCTTGCCCGCGCGCGGCCCCTGCACGGCCTTAGCCTCGCCGGTGTGGAAAACCTGACCGTGATCAGGCAGACCAACAGCAGCGTGGGTCGGCTGGCCGTCTTCTACCAGCGCGACATGAACTGCCCAGTCCTGACGGCCCGAAGCAAACTCTCGAGTGCCATCGAGTGGGTCAATGATCCACACGCGCTTTGAGTCCAAGCGCTCACGGTTATCCGCGGCTTCTTCCGACAGCAGCCCGTCATCCGGACGGTGCTGTTCCAGCACACGGGCAATCCACTCCTGCGCCAGTGCGTCGCCGGCATCTCCCAGAATGCGACCACGCAGCAGGCCTACGTTACGGACACCTTTGAGAATTTCACTGGCGCCCACGGCAAGTCGATAGGCAAGAACATCATCTTCAATGTAGGCAGACATGTCTTAGATACTATTAGCTTTTTCCCGACCCCGCTTTGCGACGAGATGCCGCGACTTATTCTCACCGCAACCAGGTGGCCCCATTGTCGTAGCTCCTGACCTTGCGCAGGCGTTAGTTGAGCCCTGCTAGTTCCAGTTGCCGACTACACTTGGTGGCATGAAGACCTTGCTGAATATCATTTGGCTGTTGTTCGGTGGCCTGTGGCTTGCCCTGGGTTACATTTTCTTCGGCGTTCTTGCCTGTATTTTGATTGTTACCATTCCCGCTGGTGTCGCCTCTTTCCGCATGGCTTCTTATGCACTGTGGCCGTTTGGACGCTCCGTGGTGGAGCGTTCCGGTCGGGGCGCGGTCGGTGCCGTTAGCGCCGGTGTGATGAATGTAATCTGGTTCCTCATCGCTGGCCTGTGGCTGGCCATCGGGCATATCGTGACTGCGGCGGCACAGGCTGTCACCATCGTTGGTATTCCGCTGGCTGTGGCCAACGTCAAGATGATTCCGGTGACGTGCTTCCCATTCGGCAAGGAGATTGTCAAGGGCTACCGCGCTGACGGCTACGCGGTGAAGGTTTAGTGTGATACGAATAACAAAAGTCCGCCCCGGCGATACGCCGGGGCGGACTTTTTAGTTGACTCTGGCCAATTGCCTAGGAGGTACTAGCGCTTGTCGCGGTACCAGGTCAGCAGCGCATCGGTGGAGGCATCGCCCGAATCCGGTGCAACTTCACCGGTAACAGCAGGTAGTAGGTCGCCAGCCTGCTGCTTGCCCAGCTCCACGCCCCACTGGTCGAAGGAATTCAGGCCCCAGACAATGCCCTCGACAAAGGTGATGTGCTCGTAGAGTGCAATCAGTGCACCCACAGCGTCCGGGGTCAGTTCCTCAGCCATGATGGTCGTGGTCGGGCGGTTGCCCGGCATGACCTTGTGCTCCACGAGTTCCTCAGCAATGCCCTCTGCGCGGATTTCATCCGCGGTTTTACCGAAGGCCAGCACCTTGGTCTGTGCGAAGAAGTTACTCATCAGCAGGTCGTGCATGGAACCTTCGCCGGATGCCGTCGGCAGATCCTGGCGCGGGCGGGCAAAGCCGATGAAGTCAGCTGGGACCAGGCGGGTGCCCTGGTGGAGGAGCTGGAAGAAAGCGTGCTGGCCGTTGGTCCCCGGCTCGCCCCAGAAGATTTCTCCGGTGTTGTAGTCCACCCTCTTGCCGTCGACACGCACGGATTTACCGTTCGATTCCATGGTGAGCTGCTGAAGATACGCCGGGAAGCGGGAGAGGTCCTCGGAGTAAGGCAGCACGGCATGCGACTGGGCGTCGAGGAAGTTGGAGTACCAGACATTCAGCATGCCCATGAGCACCGGCACGTTCTGCTCCAACGGGGCGTTGAGGAAGTGCTCATCCATTGCGCGGAAGCCCTGCAGGAAGCGCATGAAATCCATCGGGCCGACGACGGCCATGATGGACAGGCCGATGGCGGAGTCGACGGAGTAGCGGCCGCCGACCCAGTCCCAGAAGCCGAACATGTTCTCAGTGTCGATGCCGAATTCGGCGACCTTTTCGGCGTTGGTGGAAACGGCAACAAAGTGCTTGGCGACGGCTTCTTCGCTACCCAGCTGCTGGATAAGCCAGCGGCGAGCTGCGTGAGCGTTGGAGAGAGTCTCCTGAGTAGTGAAAGTCTTGGAAGCGACGATGAACAGTGTCGACTCCGGATCGACCTCATCCAGAACCGCCTGCAAATCAGACGGGTCAACGTTGGAGACGAAGCGGGCATCAATGCCGGCGGTGGCGTAGGTGCGCAGCGCCTTGGTTACCATTGCCGGGCCCAAGTCGGAGCCACCGATACCGATGTTGACCACGGTCTTAATGGTGTGGCCTGTGTAGCCCAGCCATTCTCCGCTGCGTAGGCTGCGGGCGAAGTCGCGCATGCGGCCGAGAACCTCGTGCACGTCGGCCGCGACATCCTGATCGTCAACGACGAGGTTTTCCTCGGCCGGTAGGCGCAGTGCGGTGTGCAGTACGGAGCGGTTTTCGGTGGAGTTGATCTTGTCACCGCGGAACATCTTTTCGCGTGCTTCCTCGATACCAGCGGCGCGAGCAAGTTCAACCAGCTCGGCAAAACCATCGAGGCACATCAAGTTCTTGGAGAGGTCAACGTGGAGAGTGCCAGCATCGAAAGTCAGCTTCTCAGCGCGGCCTTCTTCATTTGCGAAGAGCTCACGCAGCGAGGTGCCGCGGACGTTGTCCACGCGCTTAGCCAGCTGAGCCCACTGCTCGGTTCCAGTGATATCTACAGTCATTCCTGCTCCCAGGTGATTTTTGACGAAATGCACTTTATACATCCCCAGACTAGTTACGTTTCGGCGCTCTCGCCGGGCGGCAGGATTCGACCAGGCGTGACCGCAATCTGCCAGCAACTCGATTCCGCTGTGCTTATGCGTCGCCCATCCGCCACCTACGAGCCCCTAGCCCGCGTCAGCAAAGGCACCTACCCTGGAAAATATGACCGATTTCACTCCTGATTACGACAACATCCTCAAAGATGTCCCCACCGGTCTGCTTATCGGTGGCCAGTTCCGCCCCGCGACGAATGGCGAGACCTTCGACGTAATTAACCCCGCCACCGACAAGACGCTGGTCAAGGTCGCTTCTGCCACCGAGGAAGACGCCAAGCAGGCGCTTGACGACGCCGTCGCCGCCCAAGCGGAGTGGAAGGCAACCCCGCCCCGCAAGCGCAGCGAAATCCTTTACCGAGCCTTTGAACTTATCCGTCGAGATAAGGACAAGCTGACCCAGTTGCAGTCCCTGGAGATGGGTCGTGCACTACCGGATTCCAAGGGCGAAGTCAGCTACGGTGGCGAGTTCTTCCGTTGGTTCGCCGAGGAAGCCGTGCGTATCTCCGGCGATTACCGGATCTCTCCGAGCGGCACTTCGCGCGTCGCGGTTATTAACCAGCCGGTCGGTCCGGTTTTGGCCATTACACCGTGGAATTTCCCGCTGGCGATGGGCACGCGCAAGATTGCCCCGGCACTCGCCGCCGGTTGCCCGATTATCATTAAGCCCGCTTCCAAGACTCCGCTGACCATGCTCTACCTGGGCAAACTTCTTATCGAGGCCGGAGTTCCCGCAGGTGTCGTTTCCGTGTTGCCGACGGGGCACTCATCCAATGTCTCAGCGCTGCTTTCCGATGACCGCCTGCGCAAGTTCACTTTCACCGGTTCTACCGAAGTTGGCCAGATGCTTGCAGCGAAGGCTGCGGAGACCTCGATGAAGGTTTCCCTTGAGCTCGGCGGGAATGCTCCGTTTGTCATTCTCTCCGATGGCGATGTCGATAAGGCTGTGCAGGCAGTCAGCGACGGCAAGCTCCGCAATGGCGGCCAGGTGTGTATCGCGCCGAACCGCTTTATTGTTCATGAATCCAAGAAGGATGCGTTCGTCGAGGGCGTCGTCAAGCGTTTTGCGGAACTGAAGTTGGGCGAGGGTACCGATCCTGCCACGGATCTTGGCCCACTGGCGCTGCGCGATCAGCAGGAAAAGGTTCGTGATCTGGTTGAAGATGCGGTCAAGCGTGGTGCGAAGGTTGAGTGTGGCGGCAAGATTCCGGATCTCGGAGGCGTGCTTTCCGACGGCTACTTCTTCGAACCCACAGTTCTGACCGATGTGCCCGAGGACGCGGATATTGTCCGCGAAGAGATTTTCGGTCCGGTGGTTGCAGTGACAACCTTCACGGACGATGAGCACGCGATTGAGCAGGCAAATGACACGATTTTTGGTCTGGCTGCGTATGTGTTCAGTGAGAACCTGACTAAGGCGCTCGGTGCGGCGGAGGCATTGGAGTCCGGCATGGTTGCGGTCAATAAGGGCTCGCTGTCGGACCCGTCGGCGCCGTTCGGTGGTGTCAAGCAGTCCGGTCTTGGCCGTGAGGGTGGCTTCACCGGTATCAATGAGTTCCTTGAGGAAAAGCTAATCTCTCTGGAAGGCTAGCTGAACCGTAGCTGGCTGGGGATTAGCCCAGGCGGCCGCGCCCCATGCGCAGCAGCGCCGACGCGATTGCCGGGCCCTCTGGGCCAAGTGCGTCGCGGAACTCGTTGATGATTTGCACCTCTCGGCCGTGCACGAGCCGCGTGCCACCAGATCCCAGGCGGGTCTTGCCGACGGCCTTACTGATTGCGGTGCGGCGTTGAATGGCATCGATGATTAGCCCGTCAAGGCGATTGATTTCCTTGCGGTACTGTTCAATCTCCGCGGAGCTCAATGGGTCATCTGTGCCGGTGGGGGTGCGGACTTCAAAGGGGGATACCGCCGCAGCCTGGTGGCTGCGCTCAGCGCCGTCGGTGTTGTCGGTGTGTGCGGTGGGAGTGTCCGCCGGGTTTTCGCTCATAGTTCTTATTGTGCCAAAGGATTCGAACAGTCCAATCCGGGGGGGGCTCGGCTACTGTAGTAGCCATCATGGGAAATGAAACTGGAATGCTGTTCGGGTCCTTCAACGCTGACGATGGTCGTCCTGACGATGGGCATGGTGGTTCGAACCACGGTGAGCCGGGCGGTGCTACGCCTGGCCGTGGCGCGTTCGGCAACTTCGCCGGCGCTGGTAGCAATAGCGCGCCGAGTGGCGCCGCCAACTTTAGCGGCGGTTTTGGGGGCGGTTTCGAGCCCAGTTTTGATCCCGAATCGCTGCTGGAGGGGCTGAATCCACAGCAGCGCCAAGCGGTGGAGCACATTGGTTCACCACTGTTGATTGTGGCTGGTGCAGGTTCGGGAAAGACGGCTGTGCTGACGCGCAGAATCGCTTACCTGATCGGTGCGCGTGGAGTGCTGCCCAGCCAAATTTTGGCTATCACCTTTACCAATAAGGCCGCAGCTGAGATGCGTGAGCGTGTGGCGGGTCTGGTCGGTGACCAGGCGCGGCGTATGTGGGTGTCTACGTTCCACTCCATGTGTGTGCGCATCCTGCGCATGCAGCACGCGCTGGTGCCGGGCCTTAATTCCAATTTCTCCATTTATGATTCGGATGACTCCCGACGTTTGCTGTCCATGATTGCCAAGGACATGGACTTAGATACCAAGAAGTTCACGGGGCGCGTGCTTTCGTCACGTATCTCTAACCTCAAGAATGAATTGATTGACCCGGAGAAGGCCATCGCGGACGCGTCGACGACGCGCAATCCTTTTGATGACGTTGTTGCACGGGTTTACCTGGAGTATCAGACCAGGCTGCGGGCGGCTAATGCCGTGGATTTTGATGACCTGATTGGTGAGGTTGTTCGGATCTTCACCAAGCACCCACAGGTTGCGGAGTACTACCGCCGCCGCTTCCGGCATGTGTTGGTAGACGAGTACCAGGACACTAACCACGCGCAGTATGCTCTGGTCTCGGCGCTCGTCGGCAAGCCTGGTGGAGATGTGCCTCCGAGCGAGCTGTGTGTGGTGGGCGATTCAGACCAGTCCATTTATGCCTTCCGTGGTGCGACAATTCGCAATATCGAGGAGTTTGAGAAGGACTATCCGGAAGCTACGTCGATTCTGCTCGAGCAGAACTATCGCTCGACGCAGACGATTCTGTCGGCGGCCAATGCGTTGATTGCGCGCAATGAGAATCGCCGGGAGAAGAAGCTGTGGACCGACCTCGGTGAGGGCGGCAAGATTAAGGGCTACGTGGCGGACAATGAGCACGATGAGGCCCGGTTTATTGCCAACGAGATTGAGCAATTGGTTGATTACGGGCCGTACTCATACTCGGATGTGGCGATTTTCTACCGCACCAATAATTCTTCCCGTGCGCTAGAGGATGTCTTCATTCGTATGGGTGTGCCGTACACGGTGGTTGGTGGCACCAGGTTCTATGAGCGCAAGGAAGTACGCGATATCGTCGCTTACCTGCGGGTGATTGAGAACTTCGACGATGACGTTTCGTTGCGTCGCATTATCAATACGCCACGGCGCGGGATTGGTGACCGTGCGGTAGCGCATGTGTCGCTCTATGCCGAGGATGAGCGGTGCTCGTTTGGCACGGCGCTACGTGCAGTAGCTGAGGGCAAGGTGCCGGCGGTGGCGGCGCGGAGCCGAAATGCGATGGTGGCATTCGTCGAGATGATTGATGGCCTTGCGGCGGACATGGCATCCGGCGACCTGGCCGACATTGGTGACTTGGTCAGTGCGATTATTGATCGCAGTGGGTACAAGTCGGAGCTCGAACGCTCCAATGATCCGCAGGATGCTACCCGCCTGGACAACCTCAATGAGCTCGTTAGCGTTGCGCGGGAATTCTCCGCGGAGGCACGGATGATGTCGTCGGTGGATATTAGCGCTGATGTAAATGAAGACGTTGGTGCTGGAGCCGAAAGCGGAACTGATAGCAGTGGCGAGTCCGAGGTGGAATCTGGGATTGCCACGGATCTCGCGCGTGATTTCACGGCCGACTTCGACAACGATGGAGAAGCGGAGCCGGGAAGTCTGCAGGCATTCCTCGAGCGAGTTTCTCTGGTCGCGGATGCGGACCAGATTCCGGATGATGACACCGGTGTAGTCACACTGATGACGCTACATACGGCCAAGGGGCTGGAGTTTCCGGTGGTATTTCTCATTGGCTGGGAAGACGGGCTGTTCCCGCACCTGCGCGCGCTGGGAGACCCGAAGGAGCTGGCCGAAGAAAGGCGCCTGGCCTATGTCGGGATCACTCGTGCCCGCAAGCAGCTGTATCTCACGCGCGCAGTGACACGGTCCTCGTGGGGCTCGCCACAGAACAATCCGCCCTCACGTTTCCTGGGTGAAGTCCCAAGCGATTTAATCGACTGGCTGCGTGAGGCTCCGGCTCGCAGTTGGGGCACCGGTTCTGGTGGTTATGGTTCTGGTGGCTACGGCGCAGGCAGCGCGTTTGGTCGTGGCCGTGGTTCCTCGTCTGGCTTTGGCTCCAGCTCGGGTTTCGGCTCGGGCTTGGGCGGCTCTGCCAGCTCTGGTGCGTCATCCCGGAAGAAGAATCAGGTCTTGCACCTAGAACCCGGGGACAAGGTTGTTCACGACAAGTACGGCTTAGGCACTGTGCTGGAGGTCCAGGGGGTCGCGCCCCGGGCAACCGCGATGATTGACTTTGGATCCGCAGGTAAGGTCCGCATGATGCTTATCGGCGGCGTGCCCATGGAGAAGTTGTAAAAACTATAGATGCGCGGGGGCTAGCTGGAGGGAGGTTCCGCCCCCACTCGCTAGTAATTAGCCCGCTTGTCGCTATTTCGGCTTCTTCGCTGTCACCCAGCAGTTGATAGTGGCATCTTGCACCTCGGTGCCATTGGCATCGGTCAACACGATGTGGACGGGGAGATCCACACCACCGGTCTCTGGGGTGATGGTGGAGAAGTCCGGCAACTCAGCCTTGGCCACGGCCGTCAGGCCGCCAACCGAGATACGCTTGTAGTTTGTCGTCATGCCCTTTGGCACCCAGCGGTGCGTCGTCGGCACACTGGCCTCACAGAGCATGCCCATCGCGAATTCAGCGAGGTTACACGCTGCAATCGCATGCACGGACTTAATGTGATTGCGCACGCCCCACCAGGCGGGCATGTGCGCTACCGCCAGTCCAGGCTGCATAGTCTCTAGCCTGGGGCAAATTGTGCGGAAATATGGCGCCGTCAATGCGGCGGTTAAAGAAAATAAACGCTTGCCGACGACCGGAGTCGCAGCCAACTTCTTCCACATGCGGAATGTTTGAGTTTCGCCCATGTGCCAAGAGTAAATCCCCAGTACCGGCGGTGATGCCGGTTTCTGGAAAATTGCTGAGAAGAGACTCTCACTCGCGGATGCACAGAGTGTCCGGCACATAAGCACAAAGCGCAGGGCTGGCTTAGAGTGGCCAGGCCGGTTCTCACCTGCGCCGATACCTGATTAGTTCAGGCTCAGACCACGCTGGATGAACCAGGTCACCGGGTCGACCGGGGTGGTGCCATCCGGGTGGATTTCGAAGTGGAGGTGAGTACCTGTAGAGAAGCCGCGGTTACCCATACCGGCGATGACCTGGCCAGCTCGGACAGCTTCGCCGACAGCGACGTAGATGGACTCAATGTGGCCGTAGACGGAAACTGAGCCGTCGTCATGGCGAACGCGAATCCACTGGCCGTAGCCCTGAGCCGGGCCTGCATCGATAACAGTGCCATCCATGACCGACATGATTGGGGTGTTGGTCACGTTGGCCAGGTCGACACCGTAGTGGAAGCTTCCCCAGCGTGGACCGAACGGTGAGGTCAGCAGCCCCACGGTCGGGATGGAGAGCTTAGGAGCACGAGCAGCTTGATCGCGAGCAACGCGCTCCTGGTTGTACTGCAACGCCGTAGCGAGGTGGTCGCTGAGGTTAGTGCTCGGATTGAAGGAGCTGGAGGCCAGCACCATCGGAGCATTGTTCTTCGGCTGAGCAGCGCGGGTCTGAGTCGAAGCTGAGTTCTCCGGAGCCTTATTCTCGGTCTCGGCTGCGTGGGCGACCGCGTTGGAAGAAGCGATCGTCGATGCGGACAGCGCGACCAGTGCTGCGCGAGAAGTTGCGGAAACCTCTACCTTGCGGTGCTTTCCGCCTCCGCGACGAGCATTGAAAAACGTCACTTCAATCTCCCTGCCAACGAAACTCTTTGTAACCCAACTGTTATCTAACTTCTGCGATAATAACGGTTCGATATAGGGCAAGCAACTCATATTTAGAGAACTTGTTCACCAATTTGTCAGTTTCAGTTCAATAGAGCCGTGCTGTAACTGTGGGGCTGTTGTCGTGTATCACGGATCCGGTGAAGCGCAATCGGTGTGTTGCCAGGGGATTTATGACGGATGCCCCTTAATCGAGGGGGCGGGTAGGGAGATTGGCAAGTAGTTTCCGGGTGAACTAAGGGTGTGGTAGCGGGGGTGACAAAAGGTAACCCATCGACGTTGACAAATGGAAACCAACGGCGAAGCCACTTTGGGGGGGGGGGCAGCGGAGGAGATCGGACTCAACGGATACCGTCCGTCCTGGGATCCGTACCTTCAAATTAGACTCTGCAATGCCTAAACAAAGAGGCGTTGTATGTATGGCACTATATGGCCATGGCTGTGACGCACCCTTGCGTGGCACCCTATCTATATAGGTGGGCAATCAGCTGTCAATGATTAGACGCGGGAAGGACGATGTCACTGTGAAAGGCGCGGATTCGCGGAGAGGTTCCTCCGGTAGCGATCGAAATCGGCGAAGCCGCACCGGTGCCGGTGGCAGCGGCGGGGGTTCCCGTAGCGTCCGCAGCGAGCACAGTGAGCGCACTGCCCGCGCATGGCAGAACACGCAGGCCGGTCAGACTGGCGGTGCGCGCAGCGTCGGTGCCGACAGCAACCGAGGCACCACGACGAAGATGAAAGCGGGGGGCTCCGGAACGTCGTCACGCAAGGGGCGCCCCTCGGGGTTCCGTCGTTTCATTAACTCTCCCCGTGCGCGCCGGTTTGGGCTGTCTGTTGCCGGCTCTTACGGCGTCGTGATGCTGCTCATTATCTCGGTGGCGCTGATTGGTGTCATCGTGAGTGGTGCCGGCATGTCGCCGCTTCCAGCGAGTATCGCGTCGCTGTGGATGATGTTCAACCTTGCCCCGTTCCGCTTTAACGGCACGACGCTGGGGCTCACGCCGGCGCTACCCGCAGTGCTGATGGTGGCATTCATCGCTTGGCGGGTGCGCCGCGAGGTCGCTGACCGCATCAGCATCAAGGACGTGCGGGCGTTGGTCGGCTCGTATCTGGGCACGCCCATTGTTCTCACCATCATCGCGTGGCTCATGCTTTACGACGCGTCGAAGGTGTTTCCCCGCGTTCAGACCCCCAGTTTCGGTCTCGCGATTGCTGCTGCGCTGCTCGTAAATCTCGTGGCCTTGGTGCTGGGGATGGGGCAGCGGTTGCTGCGTGCACTGCTGCTACGTCGGAAGTTGCCAGAATGGTTGCTCGGGTCTGCGCGACTGGCGGTCAGCTACGTGGCATGGCTGTGGCTGGTCGGCGTTGCGGTAACGCTGATTTCGCTGATCTGGCATCGAGAGTTGTTGGCAGCGACATTTGCGATTACGGATACGACCGGCGAAAGCATTGCGGTCAGTGGGCTCTCGCTGCTTTACCTGCCGAATGTGGCCTTCGGTGCCGTCGGTGTGCTGGTAGGTGGAAAATCGACCTTCGGGCCTGCGGAGGCTGGGCTATTCGCAGTGCACCCGGCTCAGCTGCCACCGCTGCCGATTCTGGCTGCCATGCCTCAGTCGCTGGCGCACTGGGCTTTCGGGGCGTTGATTGTTCTACCGCCAGCTGTCGCAGCTTGGCGCGTCGTGACATTCCTGAAGAAATCTGCACCGAAGCAGCCCTACCTTGTCGTTGTTCTCGGCGCCGTGTGGTCGATCGTGTTCCTCATGGGGTTGGCTTGGCTGCTCGGCGGTGAGGTTGGCATCTTTGGGTGGGCTGGCGCCTCCTGGTGGCTGACCGGTTTGCTCGGTTCGATGTGGCTGGTTGTTCCGGGCGCCATCGTGGTTGTTGCGATGACCGGTGTGCCGTCAATTGGTAGGGACAAGGACGTTCCGGAAATGACCGCTGAGAAGTTCCCTCCGAAGTCTGCAGAAGATGGAGACGGTTCTGCCGAGACCGAGGAAGCTGGCGATGCTGGCAAGAGCGACGATGACTCAGATCAGTCGCAGGAGATTGTTGACGGAGAAGTCGTAGCGACCTCCGAAGACGAAGCCGAGGAAGCGGACGACGCGGAGGCTGGGGCTGAATCTGCCACAGAAGCTGAGCCTGCCACCGAAGATGAATCAAAGTCCGGCGCTGAGTCTGAACACCCTGAAGAAGCTGACGACTCTGAAGAAGATGCGGAAGGTGTCGCAGACGGAGAAGACCCGAGCGAAGTAGATACCACCGATGAGGGTGGCGACGGGGAGCCGTCGTCAAGCGAAAAGAGCTAAGCCAACTTAGGGGGAGCGGAATTTGGGGTCTCTGCCGGGCTGGGTAAGCTAAACGCCGTGACTGAAGCACAGCCCGTCGCAGAAATTTCGCACAATAATTCCTCCAGCAAGCAGCTCCGCATCGTAGTCCTGGCCTCTGGCCTGGGCTCCCTTTTGCAGTCGATGCTGGAATTGCTGGACGCTGAAAAGATTCAGATTGTCGCGGTTGGTTCGGACAAGGATTGTCCGGCGCTGGAGAGGGCTCAAAACCTCAATATCCCAACTTTTCAGGTGCCTTTCGATGCTGAGGCAAAGAAGGACCGAGAAGGCTGGGATATTCGTGTTTTAGAGGCCGTGAACAGTTTTTCGCCGGATATCGTTGTCTCGGCGGGTTTCATGCGCATTCTGGGGCCATCATTTGTGGAGGCCTACAGCAATCGCATTATTAATACGCACCCAGCGCTGCTGCCGTCCTTCCCAGGGGCGCGTGCGGTACCGGATGCACTTGACTATGGGGTGAAGGTCACCGGCACGACCGTGCATATCGTTGATAATGGAGTGGACACCGGGCCGATTCTGGCGCAACAGTCAGTGGCCGTCGAGGACGACGACACGGTGGAGACCCTGCACGAACGAATCAAGGTTGTCGAACGCCGACTCCTGGTTGATGTATTGCACTCGATTGCCGATCACGGAATTGAGCGTGACGGACGAAAGGCTTATCTGAAATGACCAACGACAACACGCAGCGTAAACCCATCAAGCGCGCTCTGATTAGCGTCTACGACAAGACTGGGCTCGAAGATCTGGCTCGCAACCTGCACGAGGCTGGCGTGGAAATCGTTTCCACTGGTTCCACAGCGGGCAAGATTGCCGCAGCCGGCGTGCCTGTGACCCCGGTCGAGGATCTCACTGGTTTCCCGGAGTGCCTCGAGGGCCGCGTGAAGACGCTGCACCCGCGTGTTCACGCCGGCATTCTGGCTGATACCCGCAAGGAAGACCACCTGGCTCAGCTGGAGGAGCTCGGTGTGGAGGCTTTCCAGCTCGTTGTCGTTAACCTGTATCCGTTCCGTGAGACCGTTGCCTCGGGCGCTTCTTACGACGAGTGCGTGGAGCAGATTGACATCGGAGGCCCGTCGATGGTTCGCGCTGCGGCGAAGAACCACCCGTCGGTCGCCATCGTCGTCGACCCGGCTCGCTACGGCGATGTCGCCACCGCCGTGAAGGAAGGCGGTTTCACCCTCGAGCAGCGCCGTGAGTTCGCTCGCGACGCATTCCTGCACACCGCTGATTACGACGCAGCTGTGTCGAACTGGTTTGTTGAGCAGCTCGGCGGCGCTGAGGGGTCCACTCCGACTCCGCTGCGCTACGGGGAGAACTCTCACCAGTCGGCAACCCTGACCCGCATCGGCACCAAGGGGCTGGCAAACGCCAAGCAGCTGAACGGCAAGGAGATGTCGTACAACAACTACCAGGATGCCGACGCCGCATGGCGTGCAGCCTGGGATCACGAGCGCCCGTGTGTGGCAATCATCAAGCACGCTAACCCGTGCGGTATCGCAGTCTCGGATGAGTCCATCGCCGCAGCTCATCGCGCAGCTCACGCATGTGACCCGATGTCCGCATTCGGTGGTGTCATCGCCGTCAACCGCGAAGTTTCCGTTGAGATGGCCGAGCAGGTCAAGGACATCTTCACCGAGGTCATTGTCGCTCCGTCCTACGAAGATGGTGCCGTTGAGGTTCTGAAGGCCAAGAAGAATCTGCGCATTCTCGTCGCCGAGCACGAAGCACCGACCACCGAGAACAAGTTCATCTCGGGCGGTCTGCTCACCCAGGACCCGGATACCTACCAGGCAGAGGGCGATAAGCCAGAGAACTGGGAGCTGGCCACCGGCGAGGCTTTGAACGCCGAAGAGCTGGCTGAGCTCGAATTCGCATGGCGCTCCGTCCGCGCTGTGAAGTCCAACGCCATTCTGCTGTCTAAGAACAACGCCACCGTCGGCGTCGGCATGGGGCAGGTCAACCGCGTGGACTCCGCAAAGCTCGCCGTTGAGCGCGCAAATACGCTTGCCGACGGTGAAAACCGTACTCAGGGTTCCTATGCCGCGTCCGATGCCTTCTTCCCATTTGCTGACGGACTGCAGGTCCTGATTGATGCTGGCGTGAAGGCGGTTGTCCAGCCGGGTGGCTCCATCCGTGATGAAGAAGTCATCGCTGCTGCCAAGGAAGCTGGCGTCACCATGTACATGACCGGTACTCGCCACTTCTTCCACTAATTCCTTACTGGTTTAAGGGGCTAACCGCCGAGGTGCTAACTGACATCTCGGCGGTTTTTCTCTACCAGGAAGTATGTGGAAATAGGGGGGCGAGGATGGGGGTCTGTCGCCGAGCCGTGGTCTATGTGAACACAGGCTGAGGGTAGGCACTGGTGAAAATTACGCAGACGCAACAGCTCGAACACGTTTAACATAAGGGTTTATGTCACGTAGAGCCGAAGCACGACGGCGTCGAGAAGCAGAGATTCTATCCGCTGCTGCTGCGATTATTGCTGACCGGGGATTCCACCAGACTCGGCTGGAGGATGTCGGCTCTGCTGTCGGCGTTTCTGGTCCAGCTCTTTACCGCTACTTCAGCGGCAAGGATGAGCTGTTGGCTCAGATCCTGATTGATATTTCTATCCGACTCGTCGATGGTGCAAGAGCAGTTCTTGATCGAGCAAAGAGCAATGATTGGGGGCCAGAGGAGACGCTTCGGGGACTCCTTGCGCATCACGTGCATTTTGCCGTAACTGAGCCCGATCGCATTCGTGTCCAGGAACGAGAAGGCGGAAATCTGGCGCCAGAGCAGAGCGCAAAAGTACGTTCCTTGCAGCGTCTTTACATGGTCTTATGGGTGGATGCGCTGCGTGAACTACAGCCCGAACTCACCTCTGATGAGGCACAGCTTAAGGTCCAGCTCACCGCTGGGTTGATTAACTCTTCCAGGCACGTGCTCAAATGGGCTGGGCCTGAGGCGACAAGGGAAAATGCCTTTGAGATGGCCCTAGCTGCTCTAGGGATTAACAACCAATAATCTTCATTCATTTTTCTGCCGTCTGGCCTTGCTGCGCTCAGCAGTGTGGGGTCAGGCGGCTTTGTTGTGCGGTGCAGGGCGCTCTCAGCCAGTTGAATTTACCCCCGAAACAGATTTCTAGGAGAAGCTTACATCTCTGTTGGAAACATGTTGTGACCTCGGTGATGGGGTTGTACCTCATGGTGCACAGGAAGTCTACGGGGGTGAAAGTGTGGTCTAGAAAACAAAATTTATTGTGAGGTGACTCGGGTCACATTAACCTTTCCATCAAGAAAGTTAATAGTCATTAACGGAAAGTATTTCGCCCATGACTCACGCCCCAGCATTGACCAACCGGCAGCGTCACGAAGAGCTCGTTGCAGAGCTCAAAGAGCTGCTCAGCACGACCGCACGCGGTGGTTCCGAACGCGCTCGTGCTCGCCATATTTCCCGAGGTAAGCTACTGCCGCGTCAGCGCATCAACCAGCTGCTCGATCCCGGCAGTCCCTTCCTTGAGGTCGCACCTTTAGCGGCCCACGAAATGTACGGCGGCAAGGTTCCGGCTGCTGGCGTCATCGCGGGCATCGGTATCATCGAAGGTCGCCGCTGCCTGGTCGTTGCCAATGATGCAACCGTCTCTGGTGGTACGTACTACCCGTTGACTGTTAAGAAGCACCTGCGCGCACAAGAGATCGCCAGTCTCAACCACCTGCCGTGCATCTACCTGGTCGACTCCGGTGGAGCCATGTTGCTCAACCAGGATGAAGTTTTCCCTGATCGCGATCATTTCGGGCGCATTTTCTACAACCAGGCCAACCTCTCCGCCCGCGGCATTGCGCAGATTGCCGCTGTGATGGGATCCTGTACCGCCGGTGGCGCATACGTGCCGGCAATGAGCGACGAAGCGGTCATTGTGAAAAACCAGGGCACCATCTTCCTGGCAGGTCCGCCGTTGGTTAAGGCTGCAACTGGCGAAGATGTCACGCCGGAAGAACTCGGCGGTGGTGAATTGCACTCCAAGACGTCTGGAGTTACCGACCACTTGGCGGTCAACGATGTCGATGCACTGCGTCGCGTTCGCGATATCGTCGCAACGCTTCCCAAAGACCCGGAAGTTCCGTGGGACACAGAACCCACCGTCGCGCCGACTCGCAACCAGACCGATCTCTACGACGTCGTCCCCGTCGATGCCAAAGTGCCTTACGACGTCCACGAGGTCATCGAAATCATCGTTGACGGTGGCCAGTACCAGGAGTTCAAGGCCGAATTCGGTACAACTTTGGTCACTGCTTTCGCCCGCATTCACGGTCACCGCGTTGGCGTTATCGCCAACAACGGCATTCTCTTTGCAGAGTCCGCTCAGAAGGGGGCACACTTCATCGAGCTGTGTGACCAGCGTGGCATCCCACTGGTTTTCCTGCAGAACACCACGGGCTTCATGGTTGGTCGCGAATACGAGGCCGGTGGTATTGCAAAGCACGGCGCCAAGATGGTCAACGCCGTGGCTACCACCCGCGTGCCCAAGTTTACCGTCGTCATCGGCGGCGCATTCGGTGCCGGCAACTACTCCATGTGTGGGCGCGCATATTCGCCGCGCTTCCTCTGGATGTGGCCGAATGCTCGCATTTCTGTCATGGGTGGTCCGCAGGCGGCGATGACGTTGTCGACGGTTCGCCGCAACCAGATTGAACGCTCAGGCGAGAACTGGTCACAGGAGGAGCAGAAGGAGTTTGAAGCACCAATCCGTGAGCAGTTTGAACGCCAGTCGCACTGCTATTACTCATCGGCTCGCCTGTGGGATGACGGTGTCATCGATCCCGCAGATACCCGCCGAATTCTTGGCATGGCTCTCGAGGTGGCAAGTGCCGCACCCCTGGATGAACAGGGCTTCGGCGTCTTCCGCATGTAGCAACCAGCTAAAAACTCTCGACACCGCATTTTCTGGAAAGGAAACGAAAGGGCACATGACAGCGCACAACACGCAGCCCCACGCAGCTGGCGGCAGCCTGAGTACCGTATTGGTCGCAAACCGAGGAGAGATTGCCTGCCGAATTATCCGAACCCTTCGCGACAATGGAATTCGCTCCGTCGCGGTCTACTCGGATGCCGATGCCGATGCCCCTCACGTCCGCATGGCGGATATGGCCATCCATATTGGTCCATCCCCGGCTCGCGAGTCCTACCTAGTCATCGACAAGATTATCGATGCCGCTCGTCGCTGCGGCGCAGATGGAATCCACCCCGGTTACGGCTTTCTCTCTGAAAACGCAGACTTCGCCACCGCCTGCGAGGAAGCGGGTATCGAATTCATTGGCCCGCCGGCCAGCGCTATTAACACCATGGGCGACAAAATCTCGGCCCGCGCCGCCGTCGAAGCCCGCGATGTTCCCACCGTGCCGGGTCTGTCGCGTCCAGGGCTTAGCGACGAGGACCTCATCGAGGCAGCCCCATCGATTGGCTTTCCAGTTCTGATTAAGCCATCGGCAGGCGGTGGCGGTAAAGGTATGCACCGCGTAGAAAACGCTGCTGACCTGCCGGCTGCGCTCGCGACAGCCCGTCGTGAAGCGGCGGGTGCCTTCGGCGATGATTCCCTGTTCATCGAGCACTTCGTCGACACCCCGCGGCATATCGAGGTGCAGATTCTCGCAGATAAACACGGCAATGTGATCCACCTGGGCGAGCGTGAGTGCTCGCTACAGCGACGTCACCAGAAGGTCATCGAGGAAGCGCCGAGCCCTCTGCTGGATGAGGAAACGCGAAGCGCAATTGGTGAAGCGGCCTGTGACGCGGCCCGTTCGGTTGGCTATGTCGGCGCGGGCACCGTGGAGTTCATTGTGCCGGCGAAGGACCCGTCGTCATTCTTCTTTATGGAGATGAACACGCGCCTGCAGGTTGAGCACCCCGTGACTGAGCAGGTCACCGGCCTAGATCTGGTGGCGCTGCAGGTTGACATTGCTTCGGGACGCCCACTGCCGGTTATCCAGGAAGACGTGACTCTCACCGGTCACTCGATTGAAGCTCGCGTTTATGCCGAAGACCCGGCAGCGGGATTCCTGCCCACTGGTGGCACGGTGACACGTGTCGTCGAGCCGAGCGGGGTGGGAATCCGGGTGGATTCCGGCATTGTCGACGGTTCTGAGGTTTCTTCCCTCTATGACCCGATGTTGATGAAGATCATCTCCCATGGCGAAAACCGTGAACAGGCACTCGAGCGGCTGGACCGAGCACTGGGAGACACCGTTGTGGCTGGTGTCGGAGTCAATGTCGATTTTTGCCGCTACCTACTAAACGTCCCCGAGGTACGTGCCGGAGATCTTGATACCGGACTGCTCGACCGCGTTGCGGAAGGCTTCGCCACCTCCGAAACGCCGGATGATGTTTACCTCGCCGCCGCGATGGACTGGCTGACTTCCCGCTTTGAACAAGCCATCGACTCGCCGTGGCTGACCCCGGATGGCTGGCGTGCCAGCACCCCTGCCGCGCAGCGTATCCGTTTCGGAACGGGGGAGGACTCGCGTTTGATCTCGATTGTGGGCACACCGGCGAGCGCCGACGTCATCGTTGGAGATGTGGTCGCAGGTCTGTCCGCCGAGGCGGAGAACGAAGATATCGACGTCCCGCAGCCGCGGAACTACAAAGTTTCGGTCTACCGCGACGGGGAACATCTGCGCATCGTCCGTGACGGAGTCGCACAGCACTTCCTGGTCGAGACCATCGACAATGCGGGTTCAGCGAACCATGAAGAGTACGTCGTCGCCGGTGCTCACGGCACGTGGGTGCTGCCTCGCACCGAGGTAGTCACCACCGGAGCCGAAGCCGATGCCGGAGGCTCGGGAGTCATCCAAGCTCCGATGCCCGGCGCGATTATCGCGTTGGCGGTTGATGAGGGAGCCCGCGTTGAAGTCGGTGATGCTTTGTTGGTCATGGAGGCCATGAAGATGGAACACACCCTCACCGCCGAAATTGCCGGTGAGGTCAGCTTTTCCGTCGCGCCGGGCGAGCAAGTCGCCGGTGACCAGCAGTTGGCCGTCATCACGGTGGCCGAAGCAGAGGACTAACGGCTCGCACAGCATTCAAAAACAGCCCGCAGCACAACACACAAAGCACAGCGCACGCACACCGCATAACCCGATTTAGACCTACTAGGTCCCACACCTACAAAAACTTCAAGGAGCACTCACCATGTCTGAAAGCACCAAGATTGCAACCGCCATCCTCGACGACGAGTACGTGGAACTGCAGAAGGTAGTTCGCGAATTCGCCAACGAAATTGTTGATCCGGTTTCCGCTGAGCATGACCGCAACCACACCTTCCCCTACGAGATTGTTGCCCAGATGGGGGAGATGGGGCTGTTTGGTCTGCCATTCCCCGAAGAAGTTGGCGGCATGGGTGGCGACTACCTGTCCTTCGGTATCGCTCTGGAGGAGCTGGCTAAGGTCGATCAGTCGGTCGCTATCACCCTGGAAGCGGGCGTTGGCCTAGGTGCCATGCCGATCTTCCACTTCGGTAATGACAAGCAGAAGCAGACCTACCTGCCGGACCTGACTGCTGGCAAGAAGCTCGCCGGTTTCGGTCTGACCGAGCCGGATGCGGGCTCCGATGCCGGTGCCACGCGCACCACCGCCCGTGAGGACGGCGACGATTTCATCATCAACGGTGCCAAGCAGTTCATCACCAACTCCGGTACCGACATCACTTCGCTGGTTACCGTCACCGCAGTGACTGGCCAGAAGGAAGATGGCAAGAAGGAGATTTCCACCATCATCGTGCCAAGCGGCACGGAGGGTTTTGTCGCGGAACCGGCTTACGACAAGGTCGGTTGGAATGCCTCCGACACCCACCCGTTGACCTTCACCGATGTCCGCGTCCCGCAGGAAAACCTGCTGGGTACCCGTGGTCGCGGCTTCGCGAACTTCCTGTCCATCCTGGCGGAGGGCCGTGTCGCAATCGCGGCACTTGCCACCGGTGCTGCGCAGGGCTGTGTCGATGAGTCGGTTCGCCACGCCAAGGAACGTCACTCCATGGGCCGTGCAATCGGTGAGTACCAGGCAGTTTCCTTCAAGATTGCTCGAATGGAAGCGCGTGCGCATGCCGCACGGATGGCGTGGTACGACGCAGCCGCAAAGATGGCCGCGGGCGCAGATTTCCGTCGTGAAGCGTACATCGCCAAGATGATCGCCTCCGAAGCCGCGATGGACAACGCCCGTGACGCGACGCAGATTTTCGGTGGATACGGGTTCATGAACGAATACCGCGTGGCACGTCACTACCGCGACTCCAAGATTCTGGAGATCGGCGAGGGCACCACCGAAGTCCAACTCATGCTAATCGCACGCGGATTGGGGCTGTAAAAATGGCTGACAACAACGCAACCGACATCACCCGCGACGTCGTCCAGCGCGGACTGTGGTTCGAAGAGTACGAGGTTGGCGCGCGTTACCTGCATCGCCCGGGGCGAACTGTCACTGAAACCGATGACGTCCTCTTCACGACGCTGACCATGAACACCCAGCCACTGCACCTGGATGCGCATTGGTCGAGCCAGCAGCCGGGATTCGGCGGCGAGCGGCTGGTCAACTCCATGTGGACACTTTCGACGGTCGTGGGACTGTCCGTCGGGCAGCTGACGCTCGGCACCATCGTCGCCAATCTCGGGTTCACCGAAGTGGCGTTTCCCGCCCCGATGTTCCACGGCGACACGCTGTACGCGGAGACCGTCTGTCGCAACAAGCGCCTGTCCAAGTCCCGCCCTAACCAGGGCATTGTCGAGCTCGAGCACATCGGCCGTAACCAGGACGGCGCCGTCGTCTGCCGCGCTGTTCGCTCCACTCTCGTCCAATGCTCACCGATTTCGCTTGACGACGGCTCCGAGAATGCAGCCTCAGCGGGGAAGTGAGTGGCCATGTCTACGCATAACTCTTGGCAGCCGCTAGGCCCTGCAATTCTGTTTGCGCCGGCTGACAGACCCGAGCGGTTTGGCAAAGCCGCTGACCGTGCCGACATGGTGATTCTTGACCTGGAGGATGGCTGTCGCACAGAAAACCGTGAGGCTGCCCGCGAGGCGATCGCATCCTGCGACCTTGATCCGGCCCGCACGATTGTGCGTGTTAATCCACCGGAGGTTGAGGACTACGCAGCGGATATTGACATGCTGCGTGGCACCGCTTTCCGCCAGGTGATGCTGCCCAAGGCTTCCTCGGCTCAGCAAGTGGATGAGTTGGTAGCGGCACTGGGGGAGAAGACCCAGGTCATTGCCCTTATTGAAACTCCGCTTGGGGTCATGCGCGCCGAAGAGCTGGCGCAGGCCGATGGTGTCGTTGCACTGTTCTGGGGCGCAGAGGACCTGGTGGCGGGATTGGCGGGAACGTCATCACGCTTTAGCGAAGCAGAGGCTGCACTCGCGCCGGGCCGTATCCATGCGGGCAGCTACCGCAGCGTAGCGGTACATACCCGCAGCCACGTTCACCTGGCGGCGGCTGCGCACGATAAGGCCAGCCTGGATTCCATTTACGTGAATATCTCCGACACCGATGGTCTAGCTGCAGAGGCAGCTGATGCCGCGGCGTTAGGATTTGCTGCCACTGTTTGCATCCACCCAGGTCAGGTCCCAACAATCCGCCAAGCGTACCGACCCAGCGACGAGGAAATCGACTGGGCGCGTCGGCTCTTGGCGGAAGCAGAAAAGAATACCGGTGCCTTCAGCTTTGATGGCCAAATGGTGGATGCGCCGCTCTTCCGCCAAGCAGAAGCCATTGCTCGCCGAGCTGCTGTAACCGGTTAGCCCCCCCCATGGTCGGTAACTGCCACCGATTTATTCCCTTTTAAACACATTTCCCTCACACGCTCCGCACGATGCGGAGTCACTCAAAAACCAAGGAGGTCTCCCCATGACCGCGACATTGAAGAACCACGCAGAACAGCGCGCTGCTGATCCTTCGAAGCTGCCGGAGGGCTTCACCACTGTGCCGGCACCGTACGGCAAGGATGTTGTTGATGGCGATGGCAACAAGATGAGCCACGTGTTCGGAGCCGGCATTGAGCAAGGTGCCGCTCCACTTCGCGATGAGACCCTCGGTGAGAACCTGCGTGCGATTGTGGAGAAATTCCCTTCCCGCGACGCCGTCGTTGACGTCTACGCGGATGTCTCCTTTACCTTTGAGCGTTTCTATAATCGGGTTCTGCGCCTGGCCAGCGCTTTCATCCGGGAGGGCTACCGTCCAGGAGACCGCATCGGCATTTGGTCCACCAACCGCTGGGAGTGGACCGTGGTGCAGTACGCCTGCCACCACATCGGCCTGGTGCTGGTCAACATCAACCCGGCTTACCGCCAGCACGAGCTGAACTACGTGCTGGAAAAGGCAGGTGTGCGTATGGTGTTTGCCGCTCGCCGCTACAAGGACTCCGATTACCGAACCATGCTGATTGAGGCCTCCAAGCAGCGCGGTGTGCGCTTGGACAAGGTCATTTACTTCGGTTCGTCCGAATGGTACGAGCACATGCACAGCGAAATCGACGACCTGAGCGAGTACACCTCCCAGCTGAAGCCGGATGATCCAATCAACATCCAGTTCACCTCGGGCACGACAGGCTTTCCCAAGGGCGCTACGCTTACGCACCGCAACCTGCTGAACAATGGATACTTCATCGGTGAGCTGTTGGGCTACACCGAGACCGACCGCATCTGTGTGCCGGTGCCGTTCTTCCACACCTTCGGCATGGTGATTGGCACCTTCGCCGCCTTCACTCACGGTGCCGCTATTGTCATCCCGGCCCCGTCGTTTAAGGCGCGTGAAACACTCAAGGCTGTGCACTCGGCCAAGGCCACCAGCCTCTACGGCGTGCCGACGATGTTCATCAATGAGCTTGAAGAAGCTCATGATCAGGAGGAATACGGATCCCCTTACGACCTGTCGCTGCTGCGCACAGGTGTGATGGCAGGTACCTCCTGCCCGTCGAAGACCATGCGTGATGTGATGGACAAACTCAATATGCGCGAGATTGCCATCTGTTACGGCATGACGGAGACCTCTCCGGTGTCCTTCCAGACCCGCGCGGATTCCCCGCTGGAAAAGCGTGTCAACACCGTCGGGCAGATCATGCCGCACCTAGAAGCTCGCATCATCTGTGAAGAAACCGGCGAGACCCTACCACGAGGTGAACAGGGCGAGGTCGTTGTCCGTGGCTACTCCGTGATGAAGGAGTACTGGGAGCACCCGGAAAAGACCGCCGAGGCCATCGACGCCGACGGCTGGATGCACACCGGCGACTTGGGTGTGCTTGACGACGAGGGCTACCTGTCCATCACCGGACGTATTAAGGACATGCTCATCCGTGGCGGTGAGAACATCTACCCGCGCGAAATTGAAGAGTTCCTGTTCACCCACCCGGCTGTCGTCGATGCGCAGGTCATCGGTGTGCCGGATGACAAGTACGGCGAAGAGATTATGGCATGGGTAATTCTGCACGACGATGTGGAAGACTTCACCGCTGACGATGTGGCGGCCTTTGCCCACGGCAAGCTGTCGCGTCACAAGATTCCGCGCTACGTCCACGTCGTCGAGGAGTTCCCGATGACCGCGTCGGGCAAGGTCCGCAAGGTCGAGATGCGTGAGATGGCTCCGCGCATCCTGGGATGGGTGTAGAGCAATGTCCAAAACAACTGATCAGACCGGCCGCGAGCTTGTCGCAGGCCTCGTCACTGATGGAATGACCCTGGCAGTGGGCGGCTTCGGTCTCTGCGGTGTGCCGTACACCCTCATCGAAGGTGTGCGTGATTCCGGAGCAAAGGACCTCACCATCGTGTCCAACAACATGGGCATCGACGGCAAGGGACTTGGCATTCTGCTGGAGAACAAGCAGGTGGCAAAGGTAGTGGCCTCCTACGTCGGCGAGAACAAGGAGTTTGCCCGCCAGTATCTCGAAGGCGAAATCGAGGTGGAGTTCACCCCTCAGGGAACTCTGGCTGAGCGGCTTCGCGCAGGTGGGGCAGGTATTCCCGCGTTTTACACCGCAACTGGCGTCGGTACGCTCGTTGCAGAGGGCAAGCCCCACGCCGACTTTGACGGACAAACCTACGTGCAAGAGCGCGGCATCGTTGCCGACATCGGCCTGGTCCACGCTTACAACGGTGATATCGACGGCAACCTCGTCTATCGCCGGACAGCGCAGAATTTCAATCCTCTGTGCGCGGCCTCGGGAAGGGTAACCGTTGCCGAGGTGGAGCACTTGTTGGGGCGCGGTGAGATTGATCCGGATCTTGTGATGACTCCGGGAGTTCATATCCAACACGTCGTCCGCGGTGACGGCCGCGAGAAGCTCATTGAAAAACGCACAACCCGGCCACGCAACACCGATTCCAGCCACGATGCCGGTGACGCGGCAGTAGGGGAGGAGATTTAAATGGCACCGACGACGACAATCTTGGACAAGGGCTGGAGCCGTGACGAAATGGCACAGCAGGCCGCCGAAGAACTGCGCGATGGCGACTACGTGAATCTGGGAATCGGCATTCCGACGCTGGTAGCAAACCATATTCCTGAAGGCGTGCGAGTCTTGCTACAGAGCGAAAACGGCATCTTGGGCATGGGGGCTTTCCCGTATGAGGGCGACGAGGACGCCGACCTCATCAACGCGGGCAAACAGACGGTGACGTTGGTGCCGGGCGCGGCAATCTTCGACTCCGCTACCAGCTTCGGCATGATTCGCGGTGGTGCCGTGAAGATGGCTGTGCTGGGCGCGATGGAGGTCAGTCAGTGCGGTGATCTGGCCAACTGGATGATTCCGGGAAAGATGGTCAAGGGCATGGGCGGCGCGATGGATTTGGTTGCAGGTACCCCTCGAGTGGTGGTTTTGACCGACCATGTTTCCAAAGATGGCAAACCAAAATTGGTAAAAGCCTGCGAACTGCCCCTCACAGGTGCGAAAGTAGTGAAAAGGATTATTAGCAACCTGGGAAGCTTCGATGTCGCTGATGATCACCTGGTGCTGCGCAGGCTGGCACCCGGGGTGACGCTGGCTGATATCGAGGCCAACACCGAAGCCGCATACGTGGTTGACCTCGAAAATTAAATACATCAAAGTATGCAGCACTCGCAGTCAGTCCACGCTCATCAGATTTTTACTTAGGAGAATCCATCAATGAGTAACCTTCCAGCTCCCAGCCCGAATGATGTCGTTATCCTCGCTGGTGCCCGCACCCCGCAGGGCAAGCTGCTCGGCCAGCTGGCACCGCTGACTTCCGTCGACCTGGGTGCGCATGCGGTCAAGCACGCTATCGAGCGCTCCGGTGTGGCTCCGGAAGAGGTTCAGCACATCGTTCTTGGACAGGTGATTCTCGCAGGTGCTGGCCAAAACCCGGCTCGTCAGGTCGCCATCAAGGCAGGTCTGCCGTGGAATACGACCGCCGAGATTGTCAACAAGGTCTGCCTTTCCGGCCTGAATGCTGTCATTCACGCTGCTCGCATGATTCGTCTCGGTGACGCAGACGTCGTCGTCGCAGGCGGTCAGGAGTCCATGACGCATGCCCCACACGTCGCTCGCGGTGTTCGCAAGGGCAAGTCCTTCGGCGCGCTGAAGTTGGAGGACACCCTGGAGCGCGACGGTCTGGTCGACTCCTTCGATGGTGTGTCCATGGGTACGCTTACCGACGGTCCGAACAGCGACCTCGGCATTAGCCGCGAGCAGCAGGACGAAGTTGCGGCCGCTTCTCACCAGCGTGCAGCCAAGGCGCAGGAAGACGGAATTTTCGCGCAGGAAATCGCTCCAATCGAGATTCCGCAGCGCAAGGGTGACCCGGTAGGTGTCGACACCGACCAGGGCATTCGCCCGGAGACCACTGTGGAGACCCTGGCCAAGCTGCGCCCGGTCTTCCTGAAGGAAAACGGCACCATCACTGCCGGTAACTCCTCACCAATCTCCGACGGTGCCGCAGCAGTCGTGCTGGCATCGCGTGCCTACGCGGAGAAGCACGGCCTGGACTACCTTGCAGTTGTGGGCAAGGCCGGTCAGACCGCAGGTCCGGATAACTCCCTGCACGCGCAGCCGTCGGACTCCCTGAAGGAAGCCCTGCGTCGCGCTGAGTGGGAGACGCAGGAGCTCGACTTCATCGAGATCAACGAGGCTTTTGGTGCAGTGGCCGTCAAGTCTCTACGCGAGCTGGACTACCCGCTGGAGAAGACCAACATCCACGGTGGCGCGATTGCTCTCGGCCACCCAATCGGCTGCTCCGGTGCCCGCCTGACTCTGACCGCTGCGATGGAGCTGAACCGTCGCGGTTCGGGTCGCGCTGGTGTGTCGCTCTGTGGTGGCGGCGGCCAGGGTGACGCGCTGCTGCTGTACCGCGACTAATCGCACAGGGTAGAAATTCAGCAAACCCGCGTGGTGGTTTCCACTTTATGGAGCCCACAACGCGGGCTTTGTTATCTCCGGGGTAGCCCCTGTATGAAGGTGATTCGGGGGTTTTCAATTAGGTTAGGAACTATGACAGGCTTTAGCTCCCTCGACGGTGAACAGACCTTCCCTTGGCTTCCCTCTGGCCCGGCGCTACTCTTCGCCCCGGCTGACCGCCCCGATCGCTTCCAGAAAGCCGCCGAACGATCCGACATGGTCATTATTGACCTGGAGGACGGTGCCGCCGTTGACAATCATGAGCAGGCACGTGAGAACATCATCAACAATCCGCTCGACCCGGAGACGACCATTCTTCGGATTACCGGCCCCGGAACCCCGACCTTCGCAGAAGACGTCGCCTTTGCCCGCGCATGTGACTACGACATCGTCATGGTGCCCAAGATTCGGGAGTCCATCCCCGCAGAGCTCGAGGGGCTGAAAATCATTGCGATGATTGAAACTCCGCAGGCAGTGATTAATATTCAGCAGATTGCTACGCACCCGGACGTCGTGGGTCTATTCTGGGGCGCTGAAGACCTCACCGCTGAACTCGGTGGGGTGTCCTCGCGCCAGAGCGTGGATGAAAACCCCCGTCGCCACTACCGCGATCCGCAGCGACTAGCTCGTGCGCTCGTTCAAGTCCATGCTGCTGCGGCTGGTATCGCAGCCATTGATGCCGTACATACTGACTTCCGCGATGAGCGCGGCCAGTACCTGGAGGCTCTCGATGCCGTGGGCTGTGGTTTCTTGGCTACGGCCTGCATCCACCCGGCGATGGTGCCGCCGGTGCGCAAGGCTTATAAGCCGTCGGAGGCAACGCTCGCCCGCGCCCGGAAGATTGTCGATCTCGCAGGCACGCACACCGGCGCCTTCCAGCTCGATGGCGAGATGATTGACGCGCCCGTCGTAAAGCAGGCGGTAGCATCGCTCGCGCGTGCGGGAATTACGGAGTAACTAGCGGCGGGATTTCGCCAGGTTCTCGGTGACCTTCCGGTCGATGCGGCCGAAGTTGTAGTACGCCGCGCACGCGCCTTCGGGGGAGACCATGCAGGTGCCGATGGGGGTCGCCGGGGTGCAAGCAGTGCCGAAGACCGCGCACTGCCAGGGCTTGATATGGCCGGTGAGCACAGAGCCGCATTCGCAGGTCACGGGGTCTGGGATACGGCGACCCGGCACTTGGAAACGGCGCTCGGCGTCGAATGCCGCGTATTCTTCAGAAATGCCAAGACCGGAGTTGTCGATCCAGCCGAGGCCGCGCCACTCGAAGGTGTCTCGGAGGGAAAAGACGCGATCCATAAGCTTCTGGGCAGTGGTGTTGCCGGAAGAGCGCACGACGCGTGCGTACTGGTTGTCCACGCGCGACTTGCCAGCAGCAACGTCGCCGCTGACGAATTGGTCCAGCAGCATGACGACAGCCTGGAGTACATCCAATGGCTCAAAACCGGTGACCGCCACTGGCAGATTGAACTCGCGCGGCAGGAACTCGAAAGCGTTAGTACCGGTGGTAGTGGCCACGTGACCTGGGCCGATGAAACCATCGACCTTGGTTTCGCCGCCGTTGACGATGGCGCGTAGTGGCGGCTCGATGAGTACGTGATTGGAAAACACGGAGAAGTTTTCCACTCCCTGACGGCGTGCCGCCTCGATAGTCACGGCCGTCGACGGGGCGGTGGTCTCAAACCCGACGGCGAAGAAAACAACCTGCTTATCGGGGTTGTCGGTGGCAATCTTCAGGGCGTCGAGAGGCGAATAGACAAAACGCACATCAGCGCCGCGCGCACGAGCCTGCATCAGGGAAGTCTCGGACCCCGGCACGCGCATCATGTCACCGAAGGTGGTGAAAATGACGTCTTCCTGCTGTGCCAGCCAAATGGCATCGTCGACACGGCCCATAGGGATGACGCAGACGGGGCAGCCGGGCCCGTGGATGAGTTCAATGTTTTCCGGCAGGAGGTTCTCCAAGCCGTAGCGGTAAATGGTGTGCGTGTGCCCGCCACAGACTTCCATCAGTGCGATGGGCTTATCCAGCTTGGTGGCCTCGCGTTCAATACGCGCGAGCAGCTTCCTCGCAGCGGCGGGATCGCGGAATTCGTCAACGTATTTCATGATTCCTTAGCGCCCTCAGTTGATCTGTGACGAAGAGAAGGACTCCAGCTCATCCTCGTAAGTGTCGCCGCCGAGTTGTTTGATTTGCTGGAGTGAGAGTTTGGCCTCTTCCTCGTCAATCTTGCTCATGGCGAAACCGACATGCACGAGAACCCAATCACCGGCGGTGAGGTTGTCGTCAACAAGTAAATCGGTGGAAATCATGCGTGCGACGCCACCAATTTCCACTGTTGCACGGGCAGCATCGTGGACTTCAGTGATGACGGCGGGGACACCAAGACACATACGCTTCTCCTCGTTTGCAATACTTTTCGAGACTACCATCAGGGGCAGCGAGCCTCGTTTTTCGAAGGACGAGTGGCGCAAGCAGTTTTGTCCGTCAGCAGCTGTGAGGTTAGGGATAGTGAGCATGCAGCCGAAGAATCGTCTGAATACCAACGAAGCCAAGGTAAATACCAATATTGGTCGCGTTCGGGCACGTCCGTTCAGGCTTCTCGACGATTACATCACCCTGCAACACGGCTCCGGAGGAAAGGCATCCGCCGCTCTGGTTGAACAAGTGTTTTTCGACGCCTATGGCAATGAAATTCTGGGACAGGGTGGCGACTCCGGGCTCTTTTCCGCTGATGCCGTTGTCGAAGCTGCGGCAGCTTCTGCACATGGTGGGGCGCGGTTGGCCATGTCTACTGACTCCTATGTGGTCAATCCCATCGAGTTCCCGGGCGGTAATATCGGCGATTTGGCCGTCAACGGCACGATCAACGATCTGGCGGTAGCCGGGGCTAAGCCGCTGGCGCTGACCGCATCGTTCATCCTGGAAGAGGGACTGGAGATTGCGACTCTGCGCCGCATTGTGGCGAGTATGCGCGCCGCCGCCGATGCCGCAGGGGTGAGTATCGTCGCCGGCGATACCAAGGTTGTGCCGAAGGGCGCCGGTGACCAGGTCTACATCACCACGGCCGGGGTGGGTGTGGTCCGCGGCGACTACGCTGGGGCCGCCACGGAAGGTTCGGTCTACGCAAACATCAAGTCCGGAGACCGCATCCTTGTCTCCGGTCCGATTGCCGATCATGGCATGGCGGTTATGCTCGCCCGTGGCGACCTGGCTCTGGCGGCACCTATCGAGTCCGATACCCGCGCCGTCAATGGGCTGGTCGAAGCTCTGCTGGAAGCTGCGCCCGGCACCCGCTGGATGCGCGATGCCACCCGCGGCGGCCTCGGTACCGTCGCCAACGAGCTCGCCCGTGGCACAAATCTCGGCGTCGTGCTTGACGACGAATCCATTGCGGTTCGTGAAATGACCCGTGGGGCCTGTGACATGCTCGGCATCGACTCCCTCTACGTCGCCAATGAAGGCACCTTCGTCGCCGTTGTCCCCGCTGAGCAATCCGAGGCAGCGCTCAGTGCGCTCCACGCAGCCGGGGCTTCCGAGGCTCGTGATATCGGCTCCATCGAGGACGAGCCCGCCGCTTCCGTGGTGCTGGTCACCGGATTCGGTGGCACCCGCATGGTGGACATGTTGGTCGGCGACCCGCTGCCGCGCATCTGCTAGCTGTGCTTGCTAGGCGCCCTTGCCGGTTGCCGCCAACAGGCGCCCGGCCATTGCTTGGCCGAGGCTCAATCCACCATCGCCCGGCGGCACGATCTGATGCTGCAGCAAAGTAAAGCCTTCAGCTGCAACTTCGCGACGCAGCAACTCCATCAACAGCGCATTATTCGCACAGCCCCCGCTGACACCGACAACATCGGTACCAGCTTCCGCCGCTGCCTGCACCAATCGCTTGCCGACGACACGTGCGACCCCACTGTGAAACGCAAATGCGGCCTGCTCGGTATCCGGCAATGCTAGCGCTTCTCGGATGACATCTTTGAGGCGATCCGCCGTTGCCGCTGATTGCGCCACACTGAGCGTTTCCGCATGTGACTTCACGTAGCGAGTGGCCGCTGCCTCCAGCTCCATGGCCGCTTGCGCCTCATAGCTGATGGCCGCCCCACCTCGCCAGCGAGGAAGCAGCAGAGCTGCGGTGGCATCGAAGATACGGCCGAGAGAAGAAGTCGGCACTGTGCCGATTCCCGTGGACAATTGACTGGTCACTAGGGCTACCTCTTGCTCGTTGGGGAGATTGCGCAAGAGGTGATCGTCGTCAAGCGCCCACGCGTAAGTGAGGCCGAGGGCAAGCCGCCACGGATGAGTCACAGCACGGTCCCCGCCGACCAGCGGGAAAGAGGGGCAGTGCCAGGAGCGTTCCCAGTCTGCGGAACTACGGCTGAGCGTGAGGACCTCACCGCCCCAAATGGTGTCATCGGTGCCGTAGCCGGTGCCGTCGAGGGTAGCGACGACTGCGCGACCTGCGTTGGGGGAGAAGAGGCGGTGTTCGGCGAGTAAGGAAAGAGCGTGTGCGAAGTGATGCTGAACCGCGAGGAGCTCGATGTCGTGCTCGGTAGCGAAGCGCTCAGCGAAGGCAGTGGTGGCGTAGCCCGGGTGAAGGTCGCAGACGATGAGGTCCGGAGCTGTGTCTCTTATGGAAAGAAGCTGGTCAACTGCCCTCTGGTAGGCCTTCTGGCTGGCCCACGAGCCCATGTCGCCAATGTGAGCGGAGACGTGGACGAGATCGCCCTGCGCGAGAGCGAAGGTGTTCTTCAACTCACCTCCGGTCGCGAAAATGGTGGGCTGAGATGTGCCGAGGTCGCTGGTGCAGAAGCCGCTACTTGCACTGGCCGGAGAGCTGGAGGGCGTGACCGGAACCGGGATGGGAGCGAAGCCACGGGACCGGCGCAACGGGGCGGTGCCGATGAAAACGGAATCCTCGACCGGCACATGGATGTCGCGATTGTGGAGGATGAAGGCATCGGCGATGTGGCCAAGTTTCTTCAGAGCGTCGGCATTGTCGGTACACACGGGCTCACCGCTGATGTTGCCGCTGGTGACCACGAGTGGGCGATCACACAGCAGCAGGTGAATGCCCGAGTAGGGCACCATGATGCCGAAGCTGTCGAGGCCAGGGGCGATGAGGTCTGAAAGTGAGCTCGATTGCTGTTTCGGTGCAATCACAATCGGCGCCTCCGGGGAGTCGAGGAAGCGCCGCTCCTGCTCGGTTAACTCAACTAGCTGGGCAGCGGCGTCAACATTCGGAGCCATCACCGCCAACGGTTTGTCAGGACGATGCTTGCGCGTCCGCAATTTCTCGCAGGCAGCATCATTGGTGGCATCACAGACCAGGTGAAAACCGCCAATACCTTTGACGGCGAGCAGGGCGCCGTCGTCAAGTAGTGTGCGTGCGCGGCGAAAGAGCGCGAGAACCTCGTCGCGAGAGGTAGCGGTGGTGGTGCCACCTGCATCGTGCCAGCTCAGGTGTGGGCCGCAGTCGAAGCAGCTGATTGGCTGGGCGTGATAGCGGCGGTCGGTGGGGTCGGTGTATTCGCGCTCGCACGGGGCGCACATCGGGAATGCCGCCATGGTGGTGCGCGGCCGGTCGTAGGGCAGTTCGGTGATGATGGATAGGCGCGGCCCGCAGTTGGTGCAGGAAATGAAAGGGTAGAGGTAGCGCGGGTTAGTGGGGTCGAAGAACTCGCGGCGACAGTCGGGGCACAGTGCAGTGTCCGGCGGAAGCAGTGCACGGCCGGAGTCGTTGTGGCGCGAGGGGACGATGACGAATTCGCGCTCATGGCCGAGCACCGCGACCGGCTCGGCGGAGTGATTGATGATGCGGGCAAGCGCGGGCAGTTCGGTGAACAGTCGCTTGCGAAAGTCATCGAGGGCGCCCCTCATGCCTTCCACCTCGATGAACACCCCTTGCTCATCATTGCCGCAGAAGCCGACGAGACCCGCGCGCCGGGCGATGGTGGCAACAAAAGGGCGGAATCCGACACCCTGGACAATGCCTTCGATGCGCCAGCGAATGCGCTGAATGCTCGAATCCAACGCTGCCTCAGTCGCGCCTGCCTTTCCCATGCGTTCAACTCTACGTAAGCGGCCCTGTGCTAGTTCCCGCTGCTACTTTGGAGATTGTGCACGAAGTAGCGTTGAGCATGCAGTTGGCGAAGGTTGTCACGAGGGCAGCCGAGGGGCGGAATGTACGCACAGTGCACCTGCGGATAGGCGCTCTTCGGCAGGTTGTTCCAGAAACCCTGTCATATGCGTGGGATTTCGTCAGTCGCGATACCGGTTTGGGGGAGGCGAAGTTAGACATCGACTGGATACCTGCCGTTGTCGAATGCGCGCACGGGCACCGCGAACAGGTGGGGCCACTCGACGGTTTGCTGTGCCCCACGTGTGGAAAGCCAGGGCGCGTAATCTCGGGGGAAGAGTTCACAATCGTCGACATCGACGTCGACGCGCACAAGTAGGAAAGACGGTTTAATCATGGGACGTTTCCACCGGCACGATGGCGATGACGCACACCACCATCACCACGACCATGACCATCACCACGGTCACAGCCATGACCACGTTCATCTCGCTGACCCAAATGACACCAGCCACGGCGACCACTCGGGCTACGAAACCGGTGTTGAGCGCGTGACCATCCTCGAGGACATCTTCACCGAAAACGACCACCGCGCGGAGCACAATCGCGAGCTGCTTGCTGAGCATGGTGTTGAAGCCATCAATCTGATGAGCTCCCCGGGATCGGGCAAGACTGCTCTATTGGAGAAGACTCTGGCGGCTGCGCAGGGCAAGCTGCGCGTCGGCATTATCGAAGGTGATATTGAGACGGCTCTCGACGCCGACCGCCTGGAGGGCTACGGGGCACAGATTTCGCTGCTCAACACGGGCAACGGATTCGGTGGCGAATGTCATTTGGACGCCCCGATGGTCTCCCGGGCGCTCGAGGGGCTGGATTTGTCCACGCTCGACTTGGTGATGATTGAAAATGTGGGAAATCTCGTCTGCCCAGCTGAATTCGAGGTCGGTGAGACCCGCAAGGCAATGGTCTACTCTATTACCGAGGGCGAGGATAAGCCGGTCAAGTATCCGGTGATGTTCCGTTCCGTGCAGGTAGTGGTTATCAACAAGATGGATCTTGCCCCGTATCTCGACTTCGACATGGAGCTCTTCCGCGCCAATCTGGAAAAGGTCAATCCAGGGGTGAAGGTAATCGAGGTCTCCGCTAAGACCGGGGAGGGCATCGACGAATGGCTCCGCTGGGTTAACCCTGCGCTGGTTGATTAAGCACGCAGGGGCCGTCGTGAAGCGAGGACAGCCCAGCATGCTTGACGACGGCCCCGATACCTCTCGTTTCGCTCTGCCTTATTTCGGAGAACTACATTTACGCAACATTTATCTTGCATATTAAATTGTTATAACTGCACCGCAGCACCGTTATTCAGGTTCTTATTAGGTCGCTATACTTGGTCATGTATAGGCAATGGGCCTTAGTACTTGTACACCTCGAAACCAATAACCCTAATAACTAAGCAGAAGGCGCAGCGAAGAAATGATTAGTGGCGCAAATTGGCAGGAAGGGACCCTCGGCGACAACCTCGCTAGAGCTGGTGTCTCACGGCGCAGTTTCATGAAGTTTTGTGGCACCATGGCGGCAATTTTCGCCGCCGGAACCCCTAATGTCGGTGAGGCCGCGGCGCAGTCGCTGACTCCCTCGGCGGAGGAAATCGCAGACAAGCTCTCGGCTGTAAAGAAGCCGAAGGTGGCATGGCTGCAATTGCAGGAATGCACTGGATGCATGGAATCCGTATTGCGTTCCGGAGGCACTACGGCTGAAGACGTGGTGCTGAACTTGGTTTCGATGGACTACAACGAACTGCTCATGGCGCCGTCCGGGCACGCGGCCGAAAAGGCTTTGGATGACATGAATGCTGAGGACCACATTCTGGTGGTCAATGGCTCAATCCCGACCGGCGAGAACGGTGCGTACTGCACCATCGGCGGTAAGTCGGCAGAACAGGTGCTGCTCGAGGCTGCTGAGAAGGCCACGGCAATCCTGGCCGTTGGCGCCTGTGCCGTGTGGGGTTCTGTACAGGCAGCTAAGCCGAACCCTACCGACGCTAAGGGCGTCGACGAGATTATCAAGGACAAACCGGTGATTAACGTCTCTGGTTGCCCGCCAATTGGTGAGGTCATCACGGCCACCCTGACGTACGTGCTCACTTATGGCAAGACTCCAGAGGTTGACGCCGAAGGGCGTCCAAAGTTTGCCTACGACCAGCGTATTCACGACTCCTGCCCGCGCCGCGCGCACTACGATGCCGGCCAGTTCGTGAAAACCTTCGACGACGAAGGCGCCCGCAACGGCTGGTGCCTCTACGAAGTCGGCTGTAAGGGGCCGTCCACGTTTAGCCCCTGCCCGATTGTGCAGTGGAACCTGAAGTCCGGTTGGCCAATTGGTGCTGGTCACCCATGTATTGGCTGTACTGAGAAGGACTTCTTCGACCAGTTCACCCCGTTCTACGACAAGCTGCCGGGCATCCCGGGTATTGGTGTGGAGTCCAGCGTGAACAAGGTTGGCGTTGGGCTGCTGGCTGCCACCGCCGCGGGTACCGCAGTCCACGGCGGACTCACCCTGGTCAAGGAACTGAAGATTAGGCGCTCCAACGGTGAAGAAAAGGTGCTGGCCGCGTTCGGTGGTGTGGAAGGCAAGGAGCCCCCGATGGTCGACCTTCCTCCGAACTCGCCTGACGCACAGGGCGAAACAGCATCCGATTCGAAGGACAACTAAGGGCATAGGACATGGCTACGGAAAAAGTTGTAATCGACCCAATCACCCGAATCGAGGGACACCTTCGCATTGAGCTGGAGCGCGAGGGAGACAAAATTAAGACCGCATGGAGCGAGACCACTCAGTTCCGCGGCATCGAGACCATTGTGAAAGACCGCGATCCCCGCGATGTCTGGGCGTTCGTCGGCCGTATCTGTGGTGTGTGCACTGGTACTCACTCGGTGGCATCCATTGCCGCAGTCGAAGATGCCATCGCTTCGACCCCGCCACCGCAGGCACGTCGTATTCGCGATTTGGTGATTGGCTCGCAGGAGGTTCACGACCACGTCGTGCACTTCTACCACCTGCACGGTCTGGATTGGATTGACGTCACAAAGGCTCTCGAAGCCGACCCGAAGAAGACCGTTGAGTTTGCGCAGTCTATTGGCTCGACGTGGAAGGGCAATACCGAAGAGACTTTCGCCCGGGTCAAGGAGACCGTGCAGGGCATTGTGGACTCCGGCCAGCTGTCGATCTTCACCGGCGGCTACTGGGGGCATGAGGACTACCGCCTGCCACCCGAGGCCAACCTGATGGCAGTGTCGCACTACCTCGACGCATTGGCTTTCCAGCGCTCTATCATTCGGATTAACACCGTCTTCGGCGGTAAGAATCCGCACCCGAACTTCCTGGTCGGCGGTATGGCTTGCTCCATCGACCCGGAGCGTTCGGAGACGGTCAACCAAGTCGGCATTGATCAGATCAAGTCCTGGATCGACGAGATTGTGGAGTTCGTCAATGACTGCTTCTACCCAGATGCAGTCGCCATCATGAGCGTTTACAAGGACTACTTCGACATCGGTCGCTCCTCCGACAGCTTCCTGGCGGTAGGCATGGCCGGCGCGACTTACTCCGGCGACCCGGCCAAGTCCCGTGTCCAGACCGTGCATCCAAACATCAAGCCCGGTGTCATTCTCGACGGTGACTACACCAAGCTCCACCCATTCCAGCCGGAGAAGATCGAGGAATTCATCAACTCCGCCTGGTACACGCAGGAAGTCGGCGATGATGTCGGCCTCAAGCCGTACGACGGCGAAACCACTGTGAACTACACCGGCCCGAAGCCGCCGTACGAGTGGCTGTCGGACAATGAAAAGTACACCTGGTCGAAGGCGCCGCGTTACGACGGTCGCGCTGTTCAAGTCGGCCCGGTTGCGCGCGTGCTGCTGGCGTACCTGCAGAAAGAACCGGAGACAGTCCGTCTCGTCGATGAGGTCATGGATAAGCTCGACCTGCGCATTGAGCAGATGAACTCCACTGCGGGACGCACCTACGCACGCGCTGTGGAGTCTGTGACCACCGCCAATTACTTGGCAGACCACATCTTCCCGGAGTTCGTTGAGGCCCTGAAGAACGGCGACATCGATGTCTTCGATAACAGTCGTTGGGAGCCAACCTCCTGGCCGGAGAAGTGCCAAGGCGTAGGCTTCATCGAGGTCGCTCGTGGCATGCTCAGCCATTGGGTCAAGATTGAAAATGGCAAGGTGACCAATTACCAGGCCGTGGTTCCTACCACGTGGCTGGCCGGTGGCCGCGACCCGAAGGGGCAGCTTGGTCCATACGAGCATGCGCTGGCCGGAGACGGCACGCATCCGCTGGTTGATCCTGAGCAGCCGCTCGAACCACTTCGCACAATTCATTCCTTCGATCCATGTATGGCCTGCGCGGTCCACGTTTTGGATCCGTCCGGTCAGGAAATGTTTAAGGTGACGACGGCATGACATCCGATGGCATGACCCCCTCCGTGAGTGAAAACCCGGAACTGCGGCTAAAAGACTCCAAGGGCAACCCTTTGGTGATTGCGGTTATTGACGCCCACACTAGCCACTGGTTGTCGCCATCTGAGGTCATTCAGGCCGCAGCGATTGTTCCGGATGAGTCCCGCGATCCTGTCGACCTTGCGCTGAAGGTCAGCTTGCGTCGGCGTCGCGACGACCTTTTCCATCTCGATGGCACCCCACTGATGAAATTGACCCCGGATTCGTACGATCCGGCAACACCGGATCGCCGTTACTCCATCGCTAAGGTGCACGGTCTCAATATCGCCAATCAAACGGTCGATGTGGCAATCATGCGTGGTGAACTGGACTCAGTCGTAGAGGCATCCACGATGTCCCGCGAGGAAGGTGTTCTACTTCGTCGTAACGCGAACATGCACCATGGCCGCGGTCATCGCAGCATGGGTGTCGCACTTGCTCCCATTGACAAAGACGGAAATATCATCGGAGACTTCATCTTCGAAGGTTTCGTGGCAATGGGTCTGCGGAAACTTGACGAGGCCATTGCAGAGAATAAAAAGGGCTCCGGTTCGTGGGTCGAGGTTCACCTGTGGGGATGGGCGCTGCGCGTTCAACACTGGTTGAACCTGGCGCTGATGCTGGTGATGACCTTTACCGGTTGGTACATCATGCAGCCCTATCTGACCGAGCGCACCTATGACGGCACGGCCGCGGGTTTTGCGATGGGGTATGTGCGTTTCGCGCACTTCTTAGCCGGATTCCTCTGGATTGCAGTGGGGTTGTGGCGCGTCATCCTGCTGTTTGTGACCCACGACCGACAAACACGATGGCGCGCACTGTGGCCGATTTATAACAAGCAGGATGTTAAAGACCTCTGGCACACGATGCAGTACTACCTATTCCTGCGCAAAGAAGGTCCGTTCTACTTCGCACACAATCCTCTGCAACAGCTGGCGTACACCGGCATCTATGTGATGTGTTTCATTCAGATGCTCACAGGCCTGTCGCTGTACGCGATGATGGATCAGTCCAACTGGTTCTTCCAGCTGTTGGCAATGCCCACGCACTGGATTGGCATCGGCTACTTCCGCCTGATTCACACAATCATCATGTACCTGATTTGGCTCTTTGCCATCGTTCACGTCTACCTGGTCATCCGCTCTGATGCGGTGCACAACCACGGTGGCCTGTCCTCGATGATTGGTGGCTCGGTCTGGCTACCGCGCGGCACGCAGCCGGTTGACTCTCCGCGCATTGGATAGGAGCGCATTGGGTAAAGAGGAAACATTCGACGCTAGTATTGCCGCCGATGCTGACACCCCGTTGGTGACGGTTCTTGGCATCGGCAACCCCGTCATGGGTGACGATGGCATCGGTCTCGAACTGCTGCGCCGGCTCGCACCCGAACTGGAATCTGCAGGCATGGGGCAGATTACGCAGGTCGGTGATTCCGCGCATCTGGTCTGGTCGCCCTCTAACCTCGATGATCCTGCAAACACTACCGGACGCGGGGACGAATGGACGGGTGCAGTCGCCTACATCGATGGCGGTACCTGTGGCATGGAGTTGCTGCCCATCGTGCAGGAGGCCAAGAACTTATTGTTGCTCGACGCTCTCGCTGGTCCGGGGGATCCCGGTACCGTCGTCAAGCTCGTCGGTGACCAGATTCCTCGATTGTTAGCGGCTAAGCTGTCCGCGCACCAGGTCGGTTTGCTGGATTTGCTCACCGCAGCGCGACTGTTGGGAAAAGAACCCGAGCGAGTTGGCGTGGTGGGAGTGGTTTACGAGTCCGCGGATATGGTGGTGGGGCTCAGCGACACGGCACTTGGCGGCATTGAGGAGGCGACTGAGGTTGCGCGCGAGCTCATCGACAGCTGGCTTGCTGACGAACGAGACAGCGAAGCCTAATTCCTGCCCTCAGCTTCGACCTCGATGCTGGAGATTTCAAACTCGCGACCCTGCCGTAGGTCAGCAGTCGGTGTGCCGCAGACCGGGCAGGTCAGAGCGTAAAATTCATCGATTTCATGCTCGGCCTCGCAGGTGGGGCAGTAGACCGTCGAGACAATGAGTTCGGCGTCTAACTCGGCGCCCTCACACTGTGTCGAGGCACTGGCCACGGGCCATGCGGCGATGAGGGAATCGTAGACGACCCCGGAGCGGTCGCCCACACGCATTGACACCTTTGTCACAGTTCGTCCCGGGCAGACCTCGGCAATCTTTCCCACCACGCTGGTCAACAATCCAAGCTCATGCACAGATACCATTATGGCGAAGTACTCAGCGCGAAGGAGGCGTAAGACGGACCATGTCATCCGAATCCGTCCCGGTTACCCAGCACATCCAACTCGATGAGCTCGTCGATCCATTCGAAGCACGGCTGGATGTCTACCGCGATGACTACGGTGCCATCACACAGGTGTCCTTCGACCTCTCGGGACTGCCGCGTATCGACGGGATGCTCGTGGGCAAACGGGCGTTGGATGTGCCAGATATCACCAAGCGGCTGTGTGGCCTGTGCCCGGTTGTGCATCATCTTGCAGGCGTGCGGGCGGTAGAGGACCTCTACGGGATCTCCGACATTCCTCGAACCGCACAGTTGATTCGAGAGCTGCTGGCGGCCGGGTCGACCTTGGATAATCTAGCGACCAAATTTGTGGCCGTCGACCGCGAGGGAGCGCGGGAAATGAAGCGTGCCGGCAAGGCCCTTATGCGTGCAGCAGGGGCGCCGTCGCACTTCCCGGATGTCGCCGTGCCGGGAGGTGTACGTGCAGCAGTGGACAGGGCGCTGGTTTCTGAGGCAGAAAGCGCTCTCGAAGCGCTGGCTGAGACCGCGGTAATCAAGGAAGTGGAGCTTTCTTCCACGCCCGATTCTCCTGATGCCTGGACGGATACCTTTGACGGACTCGATGTCGTAGTTGTCGACGCCAACGGCGAGCTTGCTCCGCTGGGAGATCACCTTGCGGTTGCAAGGCATGACACCGATACTGCGGTGCAGATTTTCCCGGCTGCTGATTGGCTTACGCGCGTTCGTGAAACCCGTCCGGGCGCTGCTTCTCCCAGACCGGTGTTTGATGCCGCAGACGAACCAGGCGTGGATGATTGTGAAAGCCAGCGGGCAGATTTCTACCGAGTGGGGCCGGTCTCCAGGCAGGTTGTCGTCGATAAGCGTGGGGTGAGCCCACGTGATGCACAACGTCGGCTGCTTGCTGACACCGTGGCGTGGGCGAGTCGGGTGCTTGTCGACGAGGACCTGCTCGGCGACCATGTGTATGACCCGAATGCCTCGATGGCGATTGAGAATGCCGACTTCGAAGGACAGCGCAGCGGTGTCGGGCTGATTGATGGGCCGCGCGGGTTGTTGGTGCATCGCTATATGGCAGGGGCGGATGGCGTCATCACGGATTGTCAGATTATGACTCCAACTGCACAGAATGAACTCTGGTTGACGCGTATGCTCACCGAGGAGCTGTGCGGTGACGGAAAGACCGCGGGGGTCGAGGAGTCCATCTGGGCGGCTGATCCGTGCTTGCCATGTAGTTCGGCACCCGCGGGAGTGATGACATTCAAGATGCAGGAACATGCCGGTGCGGCTGCGGAGAATATGCCACCGAATAGCGGCGGTTCGGCGGAGACCCCGACCGTGGCAGAGAGGACGAAGTAACACGATGTGTCTTGGAATTCCTGCCCGAGTTTTAGCAATCGTAGATGGTCCGCTGCCGATGGCGACGGTGGATATGGCGGGGCAGAAGCGGCAATGCTCGGCCATGTATGTCCCCGAGCTGGCCGTGGATGATTGGGTGTTCGTCCAGAACGGGTTCATCATGAATGTGCTGGACGAACAGGAGGCCAAGGAGTCCTTAGCCGCAATTGAGGAATATAATCTCATCGAACATGTCGCTGAGGTCTCCCCGAAGGGACGGGCCTAGTTCACGCAGGTCACGCCGGCGGCATCGATGGTGGGGCGGTCGTCCTGCGGAACTTCGCCACCCTCCTGGCCGATGATATCGCCATTGGAACCATCCTCGACTTCAGGTGCAGGTTCACCACCATCGCCCGGATCAGTGGCCATCCCCTCAGGGTTTAATCCTGGGCCGGCGTAGTCACCGGCAATCGTCACTGAGATGTGGTGCGGATCGAGGTACGGATCATGGACAATTGGCACGCCACCGAGTGCTTCAGAAATGGCCTGCGCTGCCGGATCCTCCGGGTCAGCAGCATTGATTTGGCTGGAGGCAACGCCGGCGAACTCAGCGTTTCCGACCTCTCCCTGGGTGTAGCCCTTCTCCGTTAAGACACCAGAGACACTGCTGGCCAAACCTTCAATACCCGTGGCGTTGTAAACACTGACTGTGGTTTCAGCTGCGTTGCGGTCAGCCTTCTTTTCGCCTTCTTCCTTCGCCGGAGCTTCCTCTTCCTTGGTGCCCAGCAGAGTCTCGAAGTACTGGTGAACCTGGCCCTTATCGATAGTGACCACCGACTCGCCGTAGTCGCCGACACCGTCAATCGAGGTCACCGGGATAGTTTCAAACTTCACATTGCCACCAGTGAGGCCCTGCATCTGGGTAGCAAAACCGGTGACATTCCAGTTGTCGTCGAGCACCACCGAGCGCTGGACAGCGTTGCCCAGCTCGGCCAGTTTCGCGGGATTGGACAGTGTGCCAGCACCGAGCAGCTTATTGGTGAAGGAGGCCATGAAGACCTGCTGGCGAGTAATACGGTCGAGGTCACCGCGGGGCAGGCCGTGGCGCTGGCGGACGAATGACAGCGCGTCGGCGCCCATCAACGTCTGTGAGCCCGCCGGAAAGTCTGCACCCGAGAACTCGTCGTAGACAGCCTCATTCAGGCACACATCGACACCACCGATGGCGTCGGTGAGCAGGACAAAGCCGAGCAGACCAACTTCTGCGTAGTGGTCAACAGTGACACCGCTTAAGTCGCTGATGGTTTCAATCAGAGCTCTACGTCCGGCCTCGGTTGAGCGACGCTCAATCTCTTCTGGCGAGGCCCCACTGCCCGCGAGTTCCTCTTCCACCAGCTGCTTCGTGTTGCCGTAGACGCCATTAATTTTTGTGTTGCCCAGGCGATTGGTGTGGACATAGGTATCGCGCGGAATGGAAATAGCCGTCGCTGAAGAGCCATCGGCAGGAACACGAATCACAATAATCGTGTCTGTATTCGTGGCTTCTTCGTCGCCGGCACGCAGAAGTTCAACTTCTTCTGGGGTCAGCGGGTTTCCCTGGGCATCGGCGCGGGAGTCTGAACCGACGAGCAGAATATCGGTTGCACCGTCCTTCTCACTGCCCAGACCGAAGTCGCCACCTGAACCCAAATTGTCGGTGGTCCTACCGACTGTCCACCAACCAACTGCGGAAATAACCAGAATAATGGCCGAGAGCAGCACAAGTGTATTGCGCAGCATCGGCGGCCAAGCTTGGGCTGTACTCTCTGCAGAGGACGGTGGCGCTTGAATATCGCGTGCGTGACGCGCGCGTGGCGTGTGGCTGCTCAAACCGGGGCTCCTCTAACCGTCTGTAAAAATATAATTCGTGCTGCGTGTCTGCGTGGGCGTTCCACACCTCGTGGAGGGGCAGTCAGCAGCTGCGGAAACTACATAAACCTTAACCGTCCAACCGTGTGCGGTGGCACCTCAACACAGTGTCAATCCGTGTCCGGTTGCATCTCAACACAGTGTCAATCGTATCTACGATAGTGATAAAGAAGAATATGTCTGAAACCTCAGTCTCGCATTTCGCCACTAACGAACGAACCTGCTGCAACTCACAGCGTCCCATTGTCGCCATTGTTGGCGCTGCTGGACAGCTGGGCACTGCGCTTCAGCGTGACGCTTTCACCGCTGATATTGAGGTGCGCGCGCTCACTCGGGCACAGTTGGACATCGCTGACTCGGACGCCGTGGAGTCGACGCCTTTGCTTGACGACGTCGATGTCATCATAAACGCGGCAGCGGCGACCGATGTCGATGGCGCAGAATCCAACCCCGGTTCAGCCCACCTGGTCAATGCACTCGGACCGAAGTACTTGGCGGCTCGAGCGAAAAAGGAAGATGCGTATCTTATTCAGGTCTCCACTGACTATGTCTTCGGCGATGTAGCAATCAATGAGATGACGGAGCAACGCCGGGCGCTGCGAGTCGATGATTTCACTGCGCCACAGACTATGTACGGCCGCACCAAGTTAGTGGGGGAGAACAATGTGCGCGATTCGGGTGCTCGGTTCGCTATTCTGCGCACGGCGTGGGTCTGGTCGGGACCTACACAGCCGGAGGCCAAGGACTTTGTCTCCACGATGATGCGTCTGGCGGAGACGGCAACTGATGACAAAGGCAATCCGGCAGTTATTAAGGTCGTTGACGATCAGCATGGTAACCCCACCTTCGTCGGTGACCTTGCCGGAGCCATCTGGGAGTTGACCGAACGCGTATTGTCCGAACCGAGCAGCGCACCGACCGGCACCTTCCATGTCACGGGCAGTGGCGAGGCGACATGGTTCGAGGTGGCTCGCGAAGTGTTTCGGCTCACCGGCCATAATCCACAGCGCGTGGTGGCTTGCGCAAGCAGCGAGTTCCCGCGTCCAGCCCCGCGTCCAGCCTGGTCTGTGTTGGATGGTTCCGCGTGGAGTGAGGCAGGTCTAAAGCCACTTCCGGAGTGGCAGGACACTTTGCGTTCAGTCCTGGCCTAGGGTCTAGATTTGTGAACGTAACCTCGAATTCTCCGCAACCCTCGCAGCTTCCGCTCGGCGTGGTCACCGTGACCTTTTCGCCCGGCGAGCACCTGAGCAAGCTGGTGGATTCGCTGGGCCCCGCCGCCAGCGCCTCCACGCGTCTAATCATGGCCGATAACGGCTCGACGGACGGTTCTGTGGAAAAGGAAGAAGCTCGGGCCAAGAAGACTGGAGCAGAAGTTCAGCTTCTGCGCACCGGTGGCAACATTGGCTATGGTGCGGCCGCAAACCGTGGCATTGCGGAGCTGGGGCGGGCTCGCCGTGCTGGTGAAATTAATCCGGACTACGTCATGCTGGTCAACCCTGACGTGGTCTTTGTACCTGGCGCAATCGATGCCCTGTTGGAATGCGCGCAGCGCAATCCCAGAGCCGGAGCAATTGGTCCGCTGATTCGCGAGGCGGATGGCAGCGTGTACCCGTCGGCACGCGCGGTTCCTAAATTGGTCAGTGGTATCGGGCATGCGCTGCTAGCTGATATTTGGCCGACTAATCCGTTCTCGCGTCGCTACCGGGACGACGCAGATATGGATCGTGAGCGTCCGGCGGGATGGTTGTCGGGGGCATGTCTGCTGCTGCGGTGGGATGCGTTCGACCAAATCGATGGCTTTGATACCCGCTACTTCATGTATATGGAGGACGTGGACTTGGGCGACCGTCTGGGCAAGGCGGGGTGGAGCAATATCTTCTGTCCCCGAGCAGAGATTCGTCACGCGCAGGGCCATTCGGCCAGTAAGCACCCAGAAATCACCGTAAAAGCGCATCACGAGTCGGCATATCGCTTCATGTCAGATCGCCTGCCGGGGCCGGCACTGGCCCCTGTACGGTTGGCGCTGCGTTTAGGGCTATTCCTGCGTGGCAAAGCCATAATCGCTGTCAAGAAGCGTAGGAATTAATTAGCTGTTGGAACAATCCATCGAAGAAAGTTACCGATTTCATGACTACCGAAGTTCGTCCGAGTGCTGGGCACGGCTCCGCTTTCCAGCCGGGAACGGATGCTGCACAGCAGGCGGGAGCCAAGTTGGCTGAACAGACTGACGCTGTCATTCTGGTCGGCGGACAAGGTACGCGTCTGCGGCCACTCACTGTGAATACGCCGAAGCCGATGCTGCCCACAGCAGGACATCCGTTCCTGGAGCATTTGCTGGGTCGCATTCGTGCTGCCGGCATGAAGCATGTGGTGTTGGGCACATCCTACCGAGCTGAAGTATTTGAAGAGCACTTCGGCGACGGCTCGGATTTGGGTCTAGAGATTGAATATGTTTTTGAGTCTGAGCCACTTGGTACCGGTGGTGGTATCCGTAACGTCTTGGACAAACTGCGCTATGACACCGCGATGATTTTCAATGGCGATGTCCTCGGCGGTACCGACTTGTGCGCGGTGCTGGGGACTCATGCGGAAAAGGATGCCGACGTCACGATGCACCTCGTGCGGGTGCCGGATCCGCGCGCGTTCGGGTGTGTGCCAACCGATGAGGACGGCCGTGTCCTGGAGTTCCTGGAGAAGACCCAGGATCCGCCGACCGATCAGATTAACGCCGGCATCTACGTGTTCCGTCGCGAGATCATCGAGTCCATCCCGGCTGGTCGCCCTATCAGTGTTGAGCGTGAGATCTTCCCAGCGCTGCTCGACCGCGGTATGAACGTCTACGGTCACGTTGATTATGCCTACTGGCGCGACATGGGTACTCCGGGTGACTTCGTCCGCGGTTCCTCCGACCTGGTCCGTGGTATCGCTCCATCTCCACTTCTGGAGGGTCAGCACGGTGAGGCGCTTGTCGACGAATCCGCGTCGATTGGTGGCGGTGCTCTCCTCTACGGTGGCTCTGTTGTCGGCCGTGGCGCGGAGATTGGTGCGGGTGCCCGGATTGATCAGTCAGTGATTTTCGACGGCGCACGCATTGGTGCCGGTGCTGTTATCGAGCGCTCTGTGATTGCCGATGGTGCCGATATTGGCCCGCGGACCGTCATTAGTGATGCCATCATCGGCGAAGGTGCGGTCATCGGTGCCCGCTGTGAATTGGTCAACGGTATTCGCGTCTGGCCGGGTGTCCAGATTCCTGATCGAGGAGTGCGTTTTTCGACGGATGTCTAGTCTGCAGCCCTCGGCGTGTCAGACTTTTGCCGACAATATCTGATCCGAGGCACGGAAACGATGTCAAAGGTGCTGGTGAGGGACGTGTGGCTAATGTGATTGAGTTCGGGCGGCGGGTTTAGAGTCAGACGCCCATCCTTCAACCTGAACTTAATCCCCAACGCGGGGGGAGGGGCTTCAGGGGTAATGAAAAGTATTGAGGCAAATTCTCTATTCGGCTTGACCGATGGTGGGTTACACGTGTGTAATCACAAATGTGTGTTTCGCACACTGAGCCCAATTTAAAGACCCGCAGCAACAACCATCAGGAGGCCCTCGGCATGGAAAAGTCCAGCATGTTTGATGGCAGCTCTGCTGTGGATAGTGAGACGAATGCGGGTGACATCGCCGTGAACGATAGCTCCTCTGAAAACCAGCCACGGCCGTTGGCAGAGTGGGCAGACGACCTTTCAGGGTTGTTTGAAGCCGTCGATCAGGACTGGCAGGAGCAAGCGCTGTGCGCCCAGACTGATCCGGAAGCTTTCTTCCCTGAGAAGGGGGGATCCACCCGTGAGGCAAAGCGTATTTGCCGTGCTTGTGGTGTGCGGGATGAATGCCTGGAGTTCGCTCTCGAGCACGATGAGCGCTTCGGTATTTGGGGCGGTCTCTCCGAGCGTGAGCGTCGTCGCTTGAAGCATCAGATTGGCTAGAATCGCGCGGCTAGTTTTTGTGTGCACGCAATGCCACAGTCTCCCTTGGGGTAAACCCCTGGGGGATTTTTCATTGAACGATTTTTTTGCTCTCTAGGGTTAAAAGACGAAAGTATGTCCGCTCAGCATGTCGCTGGGTGGGCCCTTTTGCCACTTAGTTCTCAATCCGAGTTACTGACTGCGTTTATGACAAAAATCGCCCGAAAAATGGTCTGAAAGTGTCATAAACTCGCACAGTTTCACATTTGCAGCCCGTATTCGCGTGTGCAGCCCGAAATTTATGGGGTCTGACCAGTTACTATCTTGAGAATCACACACACATTTTTCTATTAACCCGGTCTCTAGGGCGCTCCCTAGAAGAAAGCTCTCTACAGGAAGTTTTCGTCGAAATTCGGGTCAACCTGAGTCGGGTCAACGCCTAGATATACCGCCACCAGGCGAGTCAAGACATAGCGCAGCATCCGGTCCAGCTCTAAACGCCCCGACACGCGGCGCTCAATGGGGCGACGGAATACCACCACGCACGGGCGCGTGGGGTTGCCTACGCGGTCGATGCCAGCGGGGATAAGTCGCCCCAGCGGTACAGGCCCGTCAGCGACAATCTCTTCTGGGAAGTACATGTCCGGCCGCAGTTGCATGCGAGGAATCGTGTCGATGGCAATGTCCAGGTGTGACAGCTGCCGGGACCAGCGCTGATCCAACGGGGCATAGGCATCGATAACCGCCTGGTCAAAAGCTTCTGAACGGCTCTTCCAGCGAGGGACTTCCGGCGGCAACAGAGGTCCCCGAGGTCCACGACCGCGTCGCAGTGAGCGTCGCAATGAGCGCGGAGTATAGGCCGATGAATTCATATCTGTTGAGCTTAATCGGTCGGCCTTGCAACGTGGGCGAGGTCAGCTTTCGGCCATGTCACAGATTTGCCGATTGAGGCTGAGGCGCGGGGATCGTCGACAAGCAAAAACGCCCGGAGGGGGAGAAAAACTATCGAAACTTAAAGTTAGGGTCTAGACTTTGATGCCGTGAGTGTTTTTAGACGTTGTTGCCGGCCCGGCTGTGGCAAACCTGCCGTAGCTACGTTGACGTATGCCTACGCGGAGTCGACGGCTGTGGTGGGACCGCTCGCCGCCGCGTCCGAACCGCATAGCTGGGATCTTTGCGAAAAGCACGCGCGTTCCATTACCGCACCGCTGGGTTGGGAGCTCGTGCGTTACGACGTTCCAACGCCGGCCCAGGACGATGATGATTTGACCGCACTGGCTGAAGCCGTGCGTGAAGCTGGCCGCAATGCGACTGGCCTGGTGCTGCGAGATGAAGTCGACAACCGTCCGCAGACCTACAAGATTGATTCCAGTCGCCACCCGTCGACGCGGAAGTCCGCACGTGGTCACCTGCACGTAGTTCGCGATCCGGAGGATTCGGACGACTAGTAGGTTGGCTGCCGTGCCCCAGCTAATGCCGTCTTGCCACGGCACTTCTTTGTGAGAGCCTCTCTGGGGCTAGTATCATTTTCTCCAAAACTGATACTTACCCAGAGAGGTTTTTCGTGGTCACTTACAATCGTTCCGACTTGGATGCCGTCATCAAGGCCTATGACGTGCGCGGTGTTGTCGGTGAAGGTATCGACGCGGACCTAGTCGGATTCATCGGTGCCGCGTTTGGCCACATCATGCGTGCAGAGGGCGCAACGCGTGCCGTAGTTGGCCACGATATGCGTGAGTCCTCGCCAGAGTTGGCGGCTAGTTTCGCCGATGGTGCGGCGGCGCAAGGCCTCAATGTCACCCTGCTCGGTCTGACCTCTACGGACGAGCTGTACTTCGCCTCCGGAGTCAAGGAATGCCCAGGTGCGATGTTCACCGCCAGCCACAACCCAGCTGAATACAACGGCATCAAGATGTGCCGTTCGCTGGCTCGCCCAATCGGGCAGGAGACAGGGCTTGCTCAGATTAAGGATCTGCTTGTCGACGGAATCCCGGAGTACACCGGCACTCCGGGCGAAATTGATCACGAGGATGTCCTGGCGGATTACGCGAAGTTCCTCCACGGGCTGGTTGACATCCGCTCTGGCCGTCGCTTGAAGGTCGCGGTCGACGCCGGTAACGGTATGGGAGGACTGACCGTCCCGGCAGTTCTCGGTGAAGACATGGACGTTGCCGACCTCTACTTTGAACTCGACGGCAACTTCCCGAATCATGAGGCCAATCCGTTGGAGCCCGCCAACCTGGTTGATCTGCAGAAGTTCACGGTTGAACAGGGAGCGGACATCGGTATCGCCTTCGATGGCGACGCTGACCGCTGCTTTGTCGTCGATGAGAAGGGTAATCCGGTCAGCCCATCGGCCATCTGTGCGCTGGTGGCTACGCGCTACCTGGAGCAGAACCCGGGCGCGACTATCATCCATAACCTGATTACCTCGCACGTCGTGCCGGAGATGATTGTGGAAAACGGCGGCACCCCGGTTCGTACCCGTGTGGGGCACTCTTTCATCAAGGCGCAAATGGCTGAGCACAGCGCTGTCTTTGGTGGTGAGCACTCGGCACACTACTACTTCAAGGAGTTCTTCAATGCGGACTCCGGCATGCTGGCCGCCATGCATGTCCTGGCCGCACTGGCCGAGCAGGACAAGCCGCTGAGTGAATTCATGGCCGAATACAACCGCTACGAGGCCTCCGGTGAGATTAATTCTCGCCTGGGCAGCGCCGAGGAGCAGCAGGCCAAGCAGAAGGAAATCGAGGCCGCATTCGCTGACCGCACCGAGTCCTCGGACTGGATGGATGGCCTGACCATTGAGCTGGCGGACTCCAAGGCGTGGTTCAACGTCCGAGCTTCCAACACCGAGCCGCTGCTGCGTCTGAACGTTGAGGCACCGACGCGCGCTGAGGTTGACGCTCTTGTCGACGAAGTTCTAGGCATCATCCGCGGTTAATCAGCCCCAAGCGCCAATTTTCAGGCATGCTTGGGAGTATGACCTCGTCATTCGACTCTCCCCATAATCCGCGCCAAGAAGCCCTGTTCTACCGTGTGGCTACGGCTGGCGCGGGTCTTCGAGCTGCTGCCTCCGCAACTCGCGGGGGAGCATTTGCTCAGCTTCCACTGCCGCGCAGCACGGTCATCCTCGTGGGAAATCGTAGGGCGCAGCTCGCAGCCGAATCCGTGAGCGCGCTTGCCGACGACATCCGCTGCCCGGTCGTAATTGCCCAGCAGTTGCCCAGTTTTGTCGGTGCCCTGGACCTGGTCATTGTCTGTGACGACAACCCCGGTAGTCCACTCGGTGCAGCTTTGGCTGAAGCTGATAGGAGAGGGGCTGCCACAGTCGTGGTGGATCCCGGTGAAGGCCCACTACGTGCCGCCGGTGGACACAGTACGGTTGTGGTTCCGCGCCCTGCGATGACGGAGTCCGCGTCTTTTACTGGTTATGTCGGTGCCATTGCTAGTGCACTTACCGAATGCGGTGCCACCGCTCTGGCTCCGGCCGGGGTAGTTGAAGAAGTCGCTGATGCTGTGGATACCGATATTGCCGCCTGCGCTCCGCAGCGAGATGAAACAGTTAACCCCGCGCGGCAGGTCGCGCAGTGGTTGGCAGGCCGCCGAATGCTCGCAGTGTCGACAACTCCGGCGCTGGCGCCGGTAGCGGAACTGGCATCGTTACAGATGCTAGAGGCAGGAGTGGTCTCGGCAGCGTCGTCGATAAGCGAATTGTCTCTCAGCGTGGGTGCGTTGCTCGGTGCGGAACCCCAGGCAAGCCGGGATATTTTCTACGACCCGTTCCTCGATGGTGAGGATGAGGGGGTGACAGTGCTACCGTTGGGGACGATTGTTTTAGCTACGCCGAACAATGTGAGCCACTACCGGGACCACTATGGCGAGGCGGGATGGGCTCGCGTAGAGTGCCCTGCACTCGATGCGGAGACTCATCATCCACTGGTTGAAGTATGCGTTACTGCAGCCAGAGTCGGTGCGATTGCGGCGTTTTCCGCGTAATCGCCGGGTGTCCACCGAAGGCTTTTGGGTATTCGGTGAGATTGGCGTGCTTGCGCCAGTAGTGACTATTAGAGGAGTGATACGGGCATGGAGCTGTTGGACCCCGTGCTGCAGTCGTACCCCTGGGGTTCTCGTACGCATTTGGCGAGAATCACCGGTGCGGACGCTCCCACGTCGAAGCCCTGGGCGGAACTGTGGTTTGGTGCGCACGCACTGGCATCGGCCACGGTGGCTGGCACGCCACTGGATGAGCTCATTGCACAGGATCCGACGGCTGCGCTCGGACACGCAATTGAGACCGACAACGGCAAGCTGCCGTTCCTGCTGAAGCTACTCGCAGCCGATGAGCCGCTGTCGCTGCAGGCACACCCTACCTTGGCAGAAGCCCAGGAGGGGTTTGCGCGCGAAAACGCGGAGGGCATTCCGGCGACCGCACACTTCCGCAATTACCGGGACAACAACCATAAGCCGGAACTCATCGTCGCCTTGACCACCTTCGACGCGCTGGCCGGATTCCGCCCGGTGGAGCGCACGAAGGAGCTGCTCGATGAACTAGCGGTACCGGAGCTCGACCACTATATGGGACTGCTCGATGCCGCCGATGACGAGAGCGCTCTGCGGGCACTGTTTACTACGTGGTTGACGTTGCCTCAGGATGTCCTCGATGAGTTGGTCGCGGCTGTGGCTGCCAAGTGCGCGGATTACAGCGGCGACGATGAAGAGTTCTCCCGAATAGCCGAGACCACGTGCGAACTCGCTCGAAAGTATCCGGGAGACCCCGGTGTGCTGGGTTCGATGCTGCTCAACCGCCTGCGCCTGCAGCCGGGTGAGGCGATTTACCTCGGCGCGGGGCAGTTGCATGCATACCTCAATGGCATGGGCGTGGAAATCATGGCGAACTCCGACAATGTACTGCGCGGAGGTCTGACCTCGAAGCATGTCGATGTCGTGGAGCTATTGCGCGTGCTGTCTTTCCGTCCGCTGCCGAATCCGGTGATGCAGTCGCGTCTGAACGATGCCGGATGGAACGAATATGACGCGCCGGTGCGCGAGTTCCGGCTTCGCTCACGGAAGCTGGCGCCGGATGAAAATGCCCGCCTTGACGAAGAATCCGCCACGGTTGTGCTGTCTACAGAGGGAACGGTGACGTTGCGCCACGACGACTCCGTGGTCGAGGTTCCCAGTGGTCATGCAGCCTGGGTCCCGGCTGTCGATGCAGTCGAAATTGAGATGACCGCGAGCCAGGACGGGGCAACCGTCTTTGTCGCGACCGTCCCTCGGGTAGGTTAGTTCTCGTCGGTGTTACTGATTCTTTCCAGTACACCGGAGTCATTTGGTTCCTCCGGGGCTGGGGAAATCTTGCGATTGCTGATCTCATTGCTGCCGGGGGTGGCCTTTTCCTTCGAGGACGCCTGGTCCTTCGAAGGGGTCGGTTCATTCGTAGGCACCTTCTGAGAAATCTCGGGTGGAGCTAAAGCCTCCGTACCCGACTGAGGCTTCGCCTCCGCTGATGGCGGCTTTGGCTCACCCGCTGCGCTACCGCCGCCTTGCGGAAGGCCATCCTTCGGCTTTTCCGCATTATCCTCCGGCAGCAGAGGCACCGGCTTGCTGGGCTTCGGAGAAGACACGCGATCAGATTCGGCCTCTGTGGTCTCGGTGGTCGCCGTGGTCGTTGAAGGCATTGATGCCGTCGAGGTCGGAGTTGTCGGATTCGAGCTAGGAGACGGCGGCGGGATATAGGCCTGCGGCGGCAGGTACGGATCCTCGACGGTCCCGGTGCTCGGCGGCGTAGTCGAACGAGGTGACGGATTGCCAGTCGACTCAGTCAGAGAGGAATCTGAATCCGAATCGGTGCTCTGCTGCAGCTCGGCATCACTAGGTACTGGCGGCAGTGGAGCAGAAGTCTCCATTTTCGACGGAGAGCCGACTTTTTCCGGATTTTCCCCCTCCGCAGCACTGCTATCGGAGCAGCTAACGAGCATAGCGCTTAAGGGAAGGGCAGCGAGCAAGAGAGCTCCTAAGGCCTTCTTCGCCATGGTAGGTACTCCTTTCGTGTCATGCGTGAGGTCTCCCTGTAACGAAAAAGATAACAGTTGCATTACGGGGTCTGGGAACTAACTTAACACGCTCGTTATCGTCTATCTAGAGTGAAAAATGTGGTGAAAGGCCTGAATCTGTCGCAGGCACTGTAAAAGTGACGAAAAGTCGGGTAGAAATTCGGTGAGGCCACATGCGGTTTTGCGGCTATCGGTATTTGGAGACGGCAGCTAGTAAATTGCCTGGTAAATCGCCAGCAAAATCCCGTAGGCCCGTCGAAAAGCGCTCTTAGGAAAGCGCTCGTCGGAAAGCAAAACAGGCAACTGGTTCGAAGCGCGAAAGGAGCGTGGCCACCTATCATGTCCGTCTGGGATACTGAGATTTTTGGTAGTGATTCGGTCATTGAACTCTTCGATGAGGTTCAGGATCTCGACTCGCAGGATCGCGTTGGTGCATTGATTGATGCCGGTCGCATCGGGCTGGATTCCGAGGACAGCGATGAGAAAGCATGCGCACTTGCCGCTGCTGTGATTATCGCAATTTGGAATGGTGCGCCATTTAGCGGTGGCGACATTGTGGAGGAATACAGCTTCATTCGAGAGGGAATCTCGGAGACGCACGGCAGCGAGGAAGATGCGTTGGCAATCGCATCCGAGGTATTCGATAGTCGTCTGGGGGAACTCAGTGAGTCTGATCAGGCGGCGCTGGAAAACTGCGTTGAAGCGGTAGAGTAATTCTCGCGTCCCCCGTAGTGATTCTTTAAGAAGAATCTCAAGTCATAGAATCTAGAGAAAGCGTTATATGTCCTCGAAGAACATTGATTTCAAGGTTGCAGACCTCTCCCTGGCGGAGGCCGGTCGTCACCAGATTCGTCTGGCCGAGCACGAGATGCCAGGCCTGATGGCACTGCGCGAAGAGTACGCAGAGCAGCAGCCGTTGGCCGGTGCTCGTATTTCCGGCTCCATTCACATGACGGTTCAAACTGCAGTGCTCATCGAGACCCTGACGGCGCTGGGCGCACAGGTTCGTTGGGCTTCGTGCAACATCTTCTCTACCCAAGATGAGGCCGCTGCGGCTGTCGTCGTCGGGCAGAACGGCACTCCGGAGGACCCGCAGGGTGTTCCAGTTTTCGCTTGGAAGGGCGAGACGCTGGAAGAGTACTGGTGGTGCCTCGATCGCATCTTCGACTGGGGCGATGAAGATGCCAACATGATTCTGGACGATGGCGGTGACGCCACCATGGCTGTCATCAAGGGCATGGAATTCGAGGATGCCGGCCTGGTTCCGCCTGCCGACGAGTCGGACTCGGACGAGTTTATTGCTTTCAAGGACATGCTCCGCGCCAGCCTGGAAAAAGACTCGGGCCGTTGGCATCGAATTGCAAAGTCGGTCAAGGGCGTCACAGAGGAGACCACCACTGGTGTCCACCGCCTCTACCACTTCGCGGAGCAGGGCGTGCTGCCGTTCCCGGCTATGAACGTCAACGATGCGGTCACCAAGTCCAAGTTCGATAACAAGTACGGAACCCGCCACAGCCTTCTGGACGGCATCAACCGCGGTACCGACATGCTGGTCGGCGGCAAGAACGTCTTGGTCTGTGGCTACGGCGACGTGGGTAAGGGATGTGCAGAGGCATTTGCTGGCCAGGGTGCCCGCGTTCAGGTCACCGAGGCCGACCCAATTAACGCGCTGCAGGCACTGATGGACGGTTTCGATGTCGTCACTACTGAAAGCGTTATTGCTGATGTCGATATTGTCATCACCGCCACGGGCAACAAGGATGTCATCACTTTCGAGCACATGCAGCAGATGAAGAACCACGCGCTGCTGGGCAACATCGGCCACTTCGACAACGAGATTGACATGCACAGCTTGCATCACCGTGATGATGTCCGCCGGGTGGAGATCAAGCCGCAGGTCACCGAGTACATTTTCCCGCATGCTGACGGCGAGGAGCGCTCCCTCATCGTGCTTTCCGAGGGGCGCCTGCTCAACCTGGGCAACGCCACCGGACACCCATCCTTCGTGATGTCGAACTCGTTCGCCGATCAGACAATCGCTCAGATTGAGCTCTACTGCAACGGCGATAAGTACGACAACTCTGTCCACCGTCTGCCGAAGGTCCTGGATGAGAAGGTTGCTCGCATTCACGTCGAGGCACTTGGCGGCGAACTCACCCGACTGTCCAAGGAACAGGCCGAATACATCGGTGTTGATGTCGAGGGGCCGTACAAGCCGGAGCACTACCGCTACTAGGTTTTAGCCACTACTAGGTCGAAGCTAATGGCTGTGCTGCTGGGCCGAACCTCGCCCAGCAGCACAGCCATATCTGTCCATATCCGTGTGTGCGAGGAGAAAAATTTGATTATCGCAGTCGAAGGAATCGACGGCGCTGGCAAGAACACGCTTGTCACAGCTGTTACCAATCAGCTCCGAAGCCAGGGGCACTCGGTTAGCTCAATGACCTTTCCGGCATACCGACAGACCATCTTCGCCGATTTCGCCGATCAAGCCTTGCACGGGCAGCTCGGCGACACCGCAGACTCCGCCTGGGCAATGGCACTTCTGTTCGCCCTGGACCGCAAAGATCGTCGTCAAGCGATTATTGATGCAACGCGCGAGAACGATGTTTTGATTATCGACCGCTACGTCGCGTCCAACGCGGCTTACTCCCTGGCGCGCACACAGGATCCGGCGATTGTCGAGTGGATTGAGAAGACCGAATTCGGAGATTTTCAGCTTCCGCTTCCCGACGTGCAGGTCTGCCTGGCCACGTCGGTGGGGGTGGCGGCCGACCGCGCACGTAAGCGGGAGGCTACAGATGTGCAGCGTACTCGGGACGTCTATGAAAAGGACTCGAGCCTGCAGGAGCGCACGCTGGCGACATACCAGAAGTTTGCGGAAGACTCGTGGCAGTCACCATGGCTGATGCTCACGGGCGACGACGGGGCAGATCGTCTTGTGGAATGGATTAGTGCCCGCTTGCGCTAGGTAGCCGGGCTGGAAAATACAGAACCAGATAGTTTTACGTTTAGAATGAGACGCATGAGCTCAAAAATCCTGGTTGTTGATGATGATCCGGCCATCGCCGAAATGCTCACGATGGTGATGGAACGCGAGGGCTTCGACACTGTAGTAGTCGACGATGGTCTCGAGGCCGTCAAGGCAGCAGAACGGGAGAATCCAGATTTGATTCTGCTGGATCTCATGCTGCCCGGCATGGGCGGTGTCGATGTTTGCCGCAATGTCCGAGAGACATCGGCGGTGCCGATTATCATGCTGACTGCGAAGACCGACACAGTCGATGTGGTCCTCGGCCTGGAATCCGGCGCGGATGATTATGTCACGAAACCCTTTAAGCCCAAGGAGCTGGTGGCTCGCGTGCGCGCTCGACTGCGTCGCCAGGAGGACAGCCCGGGTGAGACCCTCGAGATCGGCGACCTGACGATCGATGTGCCCGGTCATGCAGTGTTCCGCGATGGCAAGGAAATTTCCCTGACTCCTTTGGAGTTTGACCTATTGCACGCTCTTGCGTCCCGTCCGAAGCAGGTCTTTTCCCGTGATGAATTGTTGGAAAAAGTCTGGGGTTACCAGCACACCGCGGATACTCGTCTAGTCAACGTTCACGTTCAGCGTCTGCGTTCGAAGATTGAGCTGGATCCGGAAAACCCTCAGATTGTGCTGACCGTTCGTGGTGTCGGGTACAAGACGGGCGACTAATTAAGGGCAGTCAGCTTTAGTGGGAGCCGATTCTTGCGTCGATTAATAACTACGCTTCGAAACTTCACCAATAGGGGAGTGACCTGGGCGATTACGCTCTGGCGCACGTCCATCCAAGCTCGCATTCTGACCTCTGTGGTGGTGCTGAGTGCAATGGTGATTGCGGTACTGGGTTTCGCGCTGGCGACTATTGTTACCCAGCGGCTTATGGATGCAAAGGTCACCGCTGCCGACGAGGAAATTGACCGTGCTCGTGCGGTGGTGGAGCAGGCAATTGAGAACTCATCGTCCAACGAGTTGCAAGCTCTGCTCAACGTGGGGCGAGATGCCCTTGTGAACCAAGCGGCCGGTTCCGGTGCTGCACCACTGACAAGTTATGAACCGCTGCTCGTGGCGCCGAAGCCACGTGGCACGGTGTTGGCTTCGTCGCCGATTAAGGCCGATGTCCCGGAGCGATTGCATGAAGTTGTCCGGCAAGGGCAGATTGCGTATCAGGTACGCCAAGTCACTGATAATCGCGGGGACACGTACTCGGCGCTCATTATCGGGACTCCCACTTCTACCTCGGTCGATGGGCTCGAACTCTATCTGGTCACCTCCATGGCAGCAGAGGAATCCACTATTAAGTTGGTCCGTGGTCTGCTCGCCGGTGCGACTGTGGTCATTCTGGCGCTTCTCGGCGGTATTACTTGGTTCTTCTCCAACCAGGTGACGACACCAGTGCGTTCCGCCGCCCAGATCGCCCAACGCTTTGCCGACGGTCACTTGCGTGAGCGCATGGTCGTGCAGGGTGAAGATGACATGGCGCGATTGGCTATGAGCTTTAACAAGATGGCCGAATCACTGTCGACGCAGATTAGACAGCTAGAGGAATACGGCAGTCTGCAGCGACAGTTCACCTCCGATGTTTCGCATGAGTTGAGGACACCTCTGACTACAGTGCGTATGGCTGCCGATCTCATTGCTGACGGTGCTGAAGACCTCGACCCGGCGACTCGTCGCGCAGCCGAGCTGATGAATGAAGAGCTCGAACGCTTTGAGATGCTTCTCAATGATCTGCTTGAGATTTCGCGTCACGATGCCGGCGTTGCTGACCTGTCTGCAGAAAAGGTCGATGTTCGCCGCTGTGTGGATGCCGCCTATCAGCAGGTCACGGTTGTGGCAAAGGACACCGGTACTCCCATCCGCTTCCACCTGCCCGATGAACCGGTAATGGCAACGGTCGACTCGCGGCGTATCGAGCGCGTGCTACGCAACCTTATGGCCAACGCTGTTGACCACAGTGAGGGCAATCCGGTGGATGTTACCGTGCGGGCGAGCGACTCCGCCGTCTCGTTTACCGTCATCGACCACGGTGTGGGGCTCAAGCCGGAGCAGCAGGAACTGGTGTTCAACCGTTTCTGGCGTGCTGACCCCTCGCGTGTGCGACGCACCGGCGGTACCGGACTTGGTTTGGCTATCGCGCGTGAGGACGCACAATTGCATGGCGGAGAGCTGGAAGCCTTCGGTGTGTCGACGGTCGGTAGCTGTTTCCGACTGACCGTGCCGCTGGAGCCCGACGCGAGCTTCGGTGAGCATCCGCTCGGACTCGAAGTCCCACCGCTGCCCGATCAGATTCCGCACCAGCAGGAAATCGGCACCCTGGCATTGGAACCGGGGGCGAGCGCAGAGCAATCAAAAGGCCAAGGTCGGGGTGAGGGGCAGAGTACTAGCGATAACGCACCACAATCAGGACGAGAGGAGGATAGGTAAATGATGACGCAGCAACAATCGAAGGCTTACCGCTTCGTGCGTAAGGCAGTGGCGCTGAGCTCAGTAGTCATTTTGGGTACTGCCGCAGGATGTACAAACATTCCGCGGAACACCAACCCACAGGTGCTGCGTCCGTTTGAACCGCCTCAAGTTCGTATTGACGTTCCGCAGCCCCGTCCGAACGTCAATGCGGACATTGTCTTGCGCGACTTTTTCGCCGCTGCCGCGCATCCAGTTGATGATTTTCAGGCTATGCGTGCCTTCATGACTCCCGAGCTGGCGGCCAGCTGGAAACCCCATGAGACCGCCCGCATCCTCGACGGCGTCAACCTCATCGCCCAGCGGGATGAGGGAGAATCGCGACAGACATTCGTTGCCCGAGGCACCAGCGTTGGTCAATTCGGTACTGATGGTGCCTACGAGCCGCAGTCCGGTGACTATGAGGAAACCGTGGAGATGAAGCTTGGTGCCGACCGACAGTGGCGCATTTCCTCGCTGCCCGACGGTGTTGTCATGGAGCGCCAGGCATTTCTGGAGAACAATGTGCCGCGCAACGTCTTCTTCCTCGATCCGGCGGGTAATCATTTGGTCACGGATCGTCGTTGGCTCTACCGTGGCATCACTGATGGTGCGACCAATCTGCTGACAAAGCTAAAAAACGGCCCATCAGCACCTCTGCGCCCGGGCGTCACCACGGTGCTCAAGCCCAATGCCTCAATTGCAGTGGAAGCTGGGCCTGTGTCTAACGCCGACGGTCGTAGGGTCGAAATCACCGGATTGGGTGATGTTTCCGAGGAATTGCGTGTCATGCTCGCGGCGCAGATTATCTGGACTCTTGACTCAGCAGATTTCCGCGGTCCGTGGATTCTCATGGCCGACGGCGAACCATTAGTTGCCAGCCACGAGGAACCGTGGACGAAGGACACCGACGCAATCCAGCTCTACGACCCGAATCACCTACCCGCTGATAACGCACCTCTGCGGACGGTCGACCGCAGTGGTATCTACGAGCTCACTGACGGCCACGCCACACCTGTGGGGCGTGGCTGGACCGCCAGCGGTAGCACTGCGGTGTTTTCCGCGGCCGTGGGGATCAATCCCAATGGTAACGAGCTTATCGCCGCAGTATTCCGCTCAGCTCAGGAGGGGCGTGCCGGTTCGTATGACCTCGGTGAGTCCACATTGATGCTCGGCGGAGTACAGGATCAGCCGGCTGCTGTGCTGACCGCCGAGAGTCTGACCCGCCCGACGTGGTCGCCAGACGCGGAGGCTGTGTGGACAGTGAAGGACGGTGCAACCGTTGTGCGTCTGGTTCGACAGTCGACGTCATCCCGGATCCAGGTGGAGGAAGTTGATACCTCTGAGCTCAGTCATCTCCTCGACGGCGGACGCTCGGGTGCCGGCATCTCCGAATTCCGTGTCGATTCCTCCGGCACACAGGTGGCGATGATTATCAGCGGCGAGGTCTACATCGCCACCATCGAAAGGCATGACGACAGCCCCTGGAAACTGACGTATCCGCGCGCTCTGCCGCTACCTGAAACCGTTTCCCCGGTGTCTCTGACGTGGTCGCCGAACCAGACGGTCACAGTGGGTGGTTATAACGGAGACACTCCGATGTGGAGTGCCTTCCCGGACGGTGCAACCAGTTCCGTTCTGCCGAAGCTCAATCTGACACCACCGATTCCAGTGGTCACCGCTACCTCGTCGAAGCGCTACGCATTGGATGCCACCGGTGTCATGGAGCTGATTTCCAGTGAGGGACAGCAGCAGTTCTGGCGCCAAGTTCCGGGCGCACGCGGGCGAATGGCTCCGGTGTCTGTGGAATAAGAGCAGGTCGGGGAGAAGAAGTTGCTAGCACGGGGGAAGCCATCACAGAGGGTACTGCGCGTGCTTTACGACGTCACCCGCGATGCAATCGGTCTCGTGGTACCGGAGACCTGTCCAGTGTGTGGCTGTTCCGGACCTCTGTGCCGTGGCTGCAGGGAAGACCTTCAACAACCTCCGGTGCGGTTTTCGCCGCGGGCCGCGTTACGCGCTGCAGCGTGGGCCTGCGGTCCGTACTCCGGCGCAAGAAGGCATCTCATTTTGTCGGCCAAGGAGCGAGGGAGTGGTGAAGCCAGGCGAATCATGGGGGCAGTATTCGCCGCAGCGGTGCGAAAGCTAGCCTCTGACGGCAATATAATGCCCCCGGAAATTACCCCCATCATTTTGATTCCCGCGCCGACAAGATTGTCATCCCGTCGGCAAAGGGGTGGAGATCCGGTAACAATTGCCTGCGACTTTGCCTGCAGTCAACTCCCCGCCAGTTCGGTATTGCCCCTGGTGTGCATTGATGAGCACACGCGGGATTCCGCGGAGCTTGGGGCCTCTCAGCGTCGGCGAAATCTTTCTGGCCACATTGTGCCGCTGACGCATTTCCATCGTGGAATTAGTAATAAGCTGCGAAAACAGTGCGCTAAGTCGACGGTAATCCTGGTTGATGATGTGGCCACCACCGGTGCCACTGTAGCGGAAACAGAGTTGGTAGCGGCGTCATTGGGCATTCGAATCGACATGGTGTTGGTGCTCGCACGGGCATAGTCGCGGGGGCGTCGTCGGCAAGCGAAAATTAACCGAGGGGTACGTGGCATTGGTTACCCCCGGAACTGTATCCTTGGGGTGCAGAAAGACTCGTCACCGTAGACGCCGTGAGTAATCCCGCTCGCGGAAGGGCGGTGGCCATACCGGGAGGTAGGTAGCAAGTGTCCACACCTGCTGACAACAACGAGGTACTCAGCCCGAACGCTCAGGTGACCATCACCGGGCGCAATGTTGAGGTTCCAGAGCACTTCGCAGATCGTGTTAAGGCGAAGCTGGCGAAGATTGAGCGCCTCGACCCGACTTTGACCTTCTTCCACGTGGAGCTCCAGCACGAGCCGAATCCGCGCCGTGCAGACCGCTCTGACCGTATTCAGATTACCGCTACCGGCAAGGGTCACCTGGCTCGTGCGGAAGCGAAGGAAGATAGCTTCTACGCTGCACTGGAGTCTGCTCTGGGCAAGATGGAGCGTTCCCTGCGTAAGGTGAAGGCTCGCCGCAAGATTAGCCGCTCCGGCCACCGTGCTCCGATGTCCGTCGGTGAGGCGACCGCTGCGCTGGTCGCAGAGGCTGAGGCGGCAACTCCGGAAAAGGCCGATCCGTACGAGGATCTGGTTGAGGACGTACGTCCGGGGCAAGTTGTGCGTACTAAGCAGCACTCTGCAACCCCGATGACGGTGGAAGATGCTCTGTCTGAGATGGAGCTCGTCGGCCACGACTTCTACCTCTTCGTTAACGAGGCAACCTCTCGTCCGTCCGTGGTCTACCGTCGTCACGCATACGACTACGGTCTGATTGAGCTGGCAGACGAAGACGAGAAGTAAGTCTTCGTCGAAAAGAGCATTCAATACCGCGTAGAGCTGTGTATTGGTAAGTGATTGCTCACATGAACCCGTCTTCTCTTAGAAGGGAAGGCGGGTTCGTCGTATAATTAACCGTTGCACATTAAAGTTCGACGTGAATCGGCCGGAAAGGTCCCAATTTAGTGTTTTCGCTCAGCAAGTTGCTCCGCATTGGTGAAGGCCGCGCTGTCAAGAGGCTTGGCAATATTGCAGATCAGGTCATCGCCAAGGAAGACGAGTACGCAGCTCTTTCAGACGATGAACTCCGTGCCAAGACCGAGGAGTTTAAGAAGCAGCTGGCTGACGGTGCAGATGTAGACGATTTGCTGCTGGATGCTTTCGCCACGGCGCGCGAGGCATCGTGGCGCGTGCTGGGACAGAAGCACTACCGCGTCCAGGTTATGGGCGGTGCGGCACTGCACTTCGGCAACGTTGCCGAGATGGGTACTGGTGAAGGCAAAACCCTGACCTGTGTGCTGCCCGCATACCTCAATGCGCTGGCAGGCAAGGGTGTTCATGTTGTCACGGTTAATGACTACCTGGCTAAGCGTGACGCGGAGTGGATGGGCCGAGTCCACCGCTTCCTGGGGCTTGAGACCTCCGTGATTCTCTCTGAGCTGAGTCCGGATCAGCGCCGGAAGGCCTACGCTGCTGACATCACCTACGGTACGAACAACGAGTTCGGCTTTGACTACCTGCGTGACAACATGGCGCATTCTCTCGACGACTTGGTGCAGCGTGACCACCACTACGCCATCGTCGATGAGGTTGACTCGATTCTGATTGACGAGGCTCGTACCCCGTTGATCATTTCCGGTCCGGCGGATGGTGATCCGCACTGGTACCTGGCGTTCTCCAAGATTGTTCCGCGCATGAAGCGCGACATCCACTACGAAGTCGATGAGCGTAAGCGCACCATCGGTATTCGTGAGGAGGGCGTTGAATTCGTTGAGGATCAGCTGGGTATCGCCAACTTGTACGCTCCGGAAAATTCCTCGCTGGTCAGCTACCTGAACAATGCCCTGAAGGCCAAGGAGCTGTTCACCCGCGACAAGGACTACATCATCCGTAACGGCGAGATTCTCATTGTCGATGAGTTCACCGGTCGTGTGTTGGCAGGCCGTCGCTATAACGAGGGCATGCACCAGGCAATTGAGGCCAAGGAAGGGGTGGAGATTAAAAACGAGAACCAGACGCTGGCAACCGTTACGCTCCAGAACTACTTCCGCCTCTACGACAAGCTGTCCGGTATGACCGGTACGGCTGAGACTGAAGCGGCCGAGCTGCACCAGATTTACAAGCTGAACGTCATGTCGATTCCTCCGAATCGTCCCAAGCAGCGTGAGGATCTGCCTGACCTGATCTACAAGACGCAGGAGGCAAAGTTTGCCGCTGTTGTCGAAGACATCCGTGAATGCCATGACAAGGGCCAGCCAGTTCTGGTTGGTACGACTTCGGTCGAGAAGTCCGAGTACCTTTCCAAGCTCCTGCAGCGCGAAGGTATTCCACACTCCGTGCTGAATGCTAAGCACCACGAGAAGGAAGCTGAGATTGTCGCTGTGGCGGGTCGTCTCGGCGGTGTTACCGTGGCAACCAACATGGCCGGGCGTGGTACTGACATCGTGCTGGGCGGTAACCCGGATATCATCGCTGACCTGAACTTGCGCTCTCGTGGCCTGGATCCAGTGGAGACTCCGGAAGAGTACGAAGAGGCGTGGGACGCTGAGATTGAGCGTGCTCGCCAGCAGTCGAAGGAAGAAGCTGACAAGGTGCGTGAGGCCGGTGGCCTCTACGTTCTAGGTACCGAGCGCCATGAGTCACGCCGTATTGACAACCAGCTGCGTGGACGTACCGGCCGTCAGGGAGACCCGGGTGTCACCCGCTTCTACCTGTCCATGCGCGACGACCTAATGGTTCGTTTCAACGGCCAGCGCATGGAAGCACTGATGAATACTCTGAACGTCCCGGATGACGTTCCTATCGACTCCAAGGTTGTTTCCAACTCCATCAAGAGCGTTCAGGCTCAGGTGGAAAGCCAGAACTTCGAAATCCGTAAGAATGTGCTGAAGTACGACGAGGTTATGAACCAGCAGCGTAAGGTCATCTACGCTGAGCGCCGTCGCATCCTCGAAGGTGAGGATTTGAAGACACAGGTCCGTGACATGCAGGACGACGTCGTCGATGCGTATGTCAACGGCGCCACCGCTGACGGCTATGTGGAGGACTGGGACCTCGACGAACTGTGGAATGCTCTTGAGCAGCTCTACGGTCCGACGTTTACCGCGCAAGAGCTCATTGATGGCTCCGATTTCGGTACCCCGGGTGACCTCTCGGCCGATGAGTTGTCCAAGGCTCTGCACACGGACATCTCAGCCAGCTACGATCAGCTCGAGGATGCGGTCTCTGCAATTGGCGGTGAAGACCAGATGCGCAACATTGAGCGCTTCACCATCCTGAACGTCATGGACCAGAAGTGGCGCGAGCACCTCTACGAGATGGATTACCTCAAGGAGGGCATCGGTTTGCGCGCCATGGCCCAGGCTGACCCGCTGGTGGAGTACCAGCGTGAGGGCTACGACATGTTCACCGCGATGATGGACGGTATCAAGGAAGAATCGGTTCGTCAGCTGTTCCTGATCCGCAAGCAGGTTATGCCCGCAGCGGAAAACACCGAGGGTCAGGAAGACCAGGCTCCATCTCTGCCGACGGAAACTGCTGAACAGAATCAGCAGATGACCTACTCCGGCCCCAGTGAGGACGGCAGTGCAGAGCAGCAGCGCGTGGATCAGGAACCTGAGGGCAACCGAGCTCAGCGTCGGAAGGCGGCTCGCAAGCGCCGTCGCTAAGCATTAAAGCACACGAAACGCGGTCATGATCCATGGCCGCGTTTTTGCCGTTCCACGGCGGAACGTGCCAGTGAACGCGCGAGCTCGCGAACCTACGCGGCAGCTGCCCAGGAATTCCACCTTCTTGCCGTCCGCGGAAGCGCTGGCGTGGAAGGATTGCAACGCGATGCCCTTGAGATTGGCATTTTTTGACAGCGTGAGTATTGCGGCGTGAATAATTGGGTCGATGTTGATGCGGCGCAAATCGTTGACTCGTCTGCGGCCTGCGATGATGTCAAAGACGCGGCGAGTGGTCGTGCCGAGTTCCTGTCTCAGCTGGTGCTCACAGTGCTGGACGACGTGTGGTGCTCGTGGCGGCTGTGACGAAGTCGGTCGCATGGACGATTCGTCCGGATTTGCTGAGGGCATCGGTACATTCGGCGCGCTTGTTGTAGCAGGTGTGGCTACTGCAGCCGGTAAGGCCGTCATGGCAGCGGTGCCGACCGTAACGGGGCTTCCGGTATAGGCCGGTTTCACCTTTGTGGCTTGAGAAGCGGCGGCATTGGCTGACTGGTCAAGTTGAATTGTGTGGAGAAGCGAAAAACCTGTTGCTGGTTCGATGAATTCCCCGCCGGTGTATCGGCGCTCAGCGGCGTGCGACAGCGCGTAAGTCGTTGCTGCCTGCGTTGCTGGTACGTGAGACGTTGGTGCCATGGATTAATCCCCCTAAAACTCCCCATTGGCAAGTTCCCCCTTGCTGAAGACCATTGTCCTACAAGTGCTTTAAGTGTGCAGCTTGTGGAAGACAATTTACGACCAGGAGGGGGCGATTTGGCAAAGATGCGACCGCGGAGTGTGCTTGGTGCCCTGCAGTCTATGATGTGTCCCGTTTTCATCCCGCATCCGTCCCGGAAAAACCTGCGAATCATCGCTATCCGGGCACTCCTTGTAATCGTCGTAACAGGCGTAAAACCCACTGACCAGCAAGAACAGCAAACCCCCAGGTCATGCGATAAACTACAGGCCATGCGCGGAATGATTATCGATTACTGTGGTGTCCTTGACGGCACGGATGAGGACCAGGCACGTTGGCGTAATTTGCTGGTAGAGGCGCGTGCAAATGGAGTTGGCCTGGCAGTCCTGTCGAATGACCCGGGCGGCCCGTCGGCGGATCCGATTCGCAAGCTCGAAGATGAGGGCTTGGTAGACGCAGTTGTGCTCTCTGGTGAAATTGGCCATGAGAAGCCTTCAGCAGAGGCTTTTAACGCAGCTGCCGCAACTATTGAACTGCCGGCACGGGACTGCGTGTTGGTGGATGACTCGATTGAGAACATCCACGCTGCAGTCTCTAACGGTATGGTGGGGGTCTTCTACCAGCAGTTCGACCGTGCAGTGGTCGAGATTTCCGGTCTGCTGGGACTCGAGGGCGAGTTTTAATGCGCGTCTATATCCCAGCGACTTTTTCCATGCTTGAGGCGCTGAAGGAGAACGAGCTCATCCACGCCCGCGGTGGTTGGGGCTTCGCCGTCACCGAGGCATTGCGAGATTTCTTTACTGAGGGCGATGACGAGGAACTGGCGGACATTGCCTTTGATGAGGCTGCGCGTGCGTCACTCCGCCTGCTCGATGCTACAGAGGGGAAGTTCCCGCACCGCCGTGTAGTCATTTCTGTCGATGTTGAGGCTGAGCCACAGTCCGACATGGGGGATGCCGTGGTCAAGGTCGGTGGTCCGATTTCGCTTGCCGACGTCGCAGCGCTCCACATTGATGTGGAAGAGGCGGAAAACAAGGTTGAGGCAGCAATTGATGCAGTCGATAAGGCGGATCTCGGTGACGAGGACGCGGAGTTGACCGTTGGTGATGCGCTGGAGATTCCGCTGGCGTGGTACGACGTAGCTGAGCTTGGCATGGTGGTGGAGCTGCTGTAAAACACCGGGTAACCGGGTGTGTAGCGTCGTAGAGAAGAGGTTTTTCGAGGTTAATAGACAAAACGTGTGTCCGGTCGACGTGTCGCCGGATGGTGCCTTTTGCTACTTAGCCCTCAATGCGAGTTAATGACCGCGTTTATGTCAGCGGCGGCGGGCCAATGCAAGTTAGTGACCTCGCTTATAGCAAAAATGGCCCGAAAAATAGCTTGAAAGTGCTATAAAGTTGGGCAGTTTCACATGTGCAGCCCGTAGTCACATGTGCAGCTCATATTCACATGTGCAGCCCGTATTTTTGTTATTTCATGGGTCCTTTTTGGAGCCCTAGGCTGTGTTGGTATTCGATTGGGATAGGGCTGGCGTTCGCCTACTCTGCCGCGATGGGCATCGGCGATGCATTTGGGCAGGGCGTGGCCCCCGTCTTCCAAGCTGTTGGTTGTTGATTTCCATCGCTTCGGTTCCAGCACACCCTATGCGGCTAGTACATGCGGGTGCCATTCCAATGGATTGAACTGAAAACGGGCTTGAAAGATCCAAGCACCTATTCGAGCGCGATTTATGCGACCTGATCTGACTAAGTGCCTTGAATCAGACACGCTTTTACTACTTCACCCTCCAAAAGTGGTTTTGCTGCGGGGGTATGCGGCCACCAATTATTTTGTTCGGCTAATTTCCATGTCAAAGGGGTTTTGTACAGGCAAACGGGGGTAATGACAATTTCGCTATTTATGTCAAAGTCATTTGTTTCCCTTGACCAATAACTTACCGCTCCGTAGTCTACGTCTAAGTAACCTACGGGTTCGTAACAATGGTTCGAGTGGGGCATGCCCGCAGATAAACAGGGTTATTTCTCGTTCGTCCATAACAGTCAGGAGGGGATAGGAAATGGGAATCAAGACCAAAGTCTCCCGCGTATTCAAGCATTTATCGACGCCACTTTTGCCCGATGACTACACGCACTTGATTAACCCGCTGTGGTCGAGCCGCGAGTTGCGGGGCCAGATTGAGGCAATCAATCCCACATCTCCTACTTCGGCAGAGTTGGTAATTCGGCCAGGATGGGGGATGCCAACGGACTTCAAGTCCGGCCAGTTCATCGGACTTGGCGTAGAGGTGAACGGAAAATTCCTGTGGCGTTCCTACTCGCTGACGAATGCACCGCGGCCTCATGACGGCCTGCTGACTATCAACATTCGTGCTCTCAACGACGGCTACGTGTCTAAGCACCTCGTGGCCAATGTAAAGCCGGGCACGGTCGTCCGCCTAGCTGCGCCAGCCGGAGATTTCTACCTCCCGGAGCCGCTTCCAGCGCGCATCGCGTTTGTTACCGCGGGTTCTGGCGTAACCCCGGTGATGTCCATGCTGCGCGATCTTGTCGCCCGTAACGCCGCAGTGGAAGTTGAGCACATTCATTCCTACCGCGGTGAGGAAGAAGCTGTGTTTGTCAGTGAACTGCGCGAGCTCGAACGGCGCAGTGCTAGCAAGCAGATGAAGTATCGCCTACATACACGCAATACGGAAACACAGCCTCGGATTGACGCTGCAGCGGTTACCGACACTATCGCGGACTTTGGGTCGCTGGCGTCGTCGGCAAGCGCCTATGCCTGTGGGCCTGTTGAACTGCTGAAGAACCTTGAGCCGGAGTTCCCCGGACTGCGGACCGAACGATTCACCGTCGATCGCACAGCGGCGGAGGAAGTCGGTGGCACAGTGAGTTTCGGCAGCCGTGGCGACGTCGACGTAGATGGGGCAACCACCATTCTGGAAGCAGCTGATAGCGTTGGGGTGGACCTGCCGTATGGCTGTCGGATGGGAATTTGTGCGACGTGCGTGCAGCAACTTTCCGACGGCGCGGCGCGGGACATCCGCACGGGCGCGACATTTGTAGCGGGGGAGCGGGTGCGTACGTGTGTCTGCGCGCCAGCGGGGCACGCGAGCATCGAGCTGTAAGTTCACCCATACCCACTAAAACCTGTATCAACCAGGAGAAACGACCTCAAGGAGTTTGGATTCTTCCCATGGCTATTTCCGATATCGCATCGTATGTGCACTTAAGTGAAGAGGACGTCGCAGAGATTGGGCGCCGGTTTGCGGAAATTGAAAAGCAACACCGCGATTCGCTGGGGCAGAAGGATGCTCGATACATCCGCACGCTTATCCGTATCCAGCGCACCCTTGAGGTGACCGGCCGAGGTCTGCTGATGGTTCCGACCGCAGGTATGGCATTGAATAAATTGGGGATGCTGCCTAAGTCGTGGAAGAACACCGCGCACTGGGGTTTCAAATGGGCGGGTGCCTCCGCGCTGGGGCTGGCAAAGATTTTGGAAAACCTCGAAATCGGTCATAACACCATGCACGGTCAGTGGGACTGGATGAATGACCCTGAGATTCACTCGGCCACCTGGGAGTGGGACAATTCCTGCCCATCCAGCGGATGGAAGCACTCACACAACTTTGTCCACCATAAGTACACCAACGTGCTCGGTATGGACAACGATGTGGGATACGGCATTCTGCGGGTGACTCGTGACCGCCGTTGGAAGCCATCGACGCTGCTGCAGCCGGTGTCGAACGTGGTGTTGGCCAGCCTTTTTCAATGGGCAGTGGCCTTCTACGACGTTGAGCTCGGGCGCGTGTTCGCAGGTAAGAAAACTTGGGAAGAGGCCCGACCGCAGCTCATGGAGGTTGTGAATAAGTCGGGGCGCCAAGTGCTCAAGGACTATGTTCTTTTCCCAGCGATGGCGGGCTCGCGTTACCGCGAAGTAGCGTTTGCGAACATGATGGCCAATCTCGCCCGCAACCTGTGGGCCTACGCGGTCATCTTCTGCGGCCACTTCCCGGATGACGCCGAAACCTTCACCAAAGAGCAGTACAACACCGAGGACAAGAGCGAGTGGTACCTGCGCCAAATGCTGGGCTCGGCGAACTTCCACGGCGGGCTGGCACTGTCGGTGCTCTCGGGAAACCTGAACTACCAAATTGAGCACCATCTCTACCCAGACATGCCCTCCAATAGGCTCGCGCAGATTTCGAAGCAGGTCCAGCAGATCTGCCGGGACTACGACCTGCCATACAATACGGGGTCGTTCCCGAAGCAGTTTTTCCAGGTCCAGCGCACGCTGCTGAAGTTGTCGCTACCGGATCGCTTCCTGGTCGCTGACCCGGACAACGCCCCGGAGGTGCGTTCGGAGGCCGCATTCAGGAAGAATCCGCAGGTTGAAGCGGCGCTCAAGTCCGGTTCCAGGCAACGCAAGGGCTTAGCGACGGGGCTGCGAATGCTCCGCCGACTTCGTCCCGGTGTCCGCGATATTGTCCGAGCCTACACCGGCCGCTCGACGCACTCTGCCGCGCGTGGTTAGCCGTCGGCCCGCTTGCGAATAGCCGTCGCTACCGCAGGCTTACGGTTCCACGGCATTGATTGTTTGTGGGGGAGTTGCAGCCAGGCGCGAATGACGCTCACGGTCAGCGTTGCGGTTGCCCCAGCGAGGAAGAGTGCCAGGTACGCAGAGGAATTCTGGCCGGTGAACTCCACGGTCACAATCAGTGCGAACAGTGGAGCTGCCATGGATGCAGACAGGAAAGCCGCCGCGCCGAGAATTGCAAAGTCGCTCAGCGGAATTGAGGGCATCAATGGTTGTACGAAGCAGCCGATGATGAAACCGCTGAGCGCGCCAAGGGCAAAGCCGGGGGTCAACAGACCACCGACGGCACCCGAACGAAAAGTAACTAGAACCGCGACAGTTTTCGCGATCAGCAGCATGACCGCAAACCCCAGCAGTGGGCGATCCATGAGAACTGTGGTCGCAGCGATGCGGCCGTTGCCCAATACTTCTGGAATCCATAGCGAGATCACACCAACTAGCGTGAACGCGAGGGGGACGGCCCAGGCAGAATGCCAGCCGGTCGGTGCTTTGTCCGACACTCGTGAGCTGACAATGCGAAATGCATAGCCCAGGGCACCGCAGATAACACCGAGGAGCAGCGCCGCTCCGAGGTTGCCCCAGCCGTCCGAAAGATTAATTGGGCTATAGAGCGGGCTACTGCCGACCACAATGCCCGAAGTCACCGTGGCAATGGCCGAGCACGCCAGCACCACCATCACCGCGGTAATACTCAGCGAGCCCAGCAGAATCTCCAATGAGAAAATCGCTCCAGCCAGCGGGATGTGATAAATCGCGCCCAGACCGGCACCAGCCGCTGCTGCGACCAGAATACGGCGGTGTAGCGGATCGATGCGCAGTCGATGTGACATCTGTGAAGCCACCATCGCACCGAGCTCGCGCGGGGCATTCTCACGTCCCATGGATGCACCTGCGGCCACGGTCGCCATTTGCAAAAACACATTGACAAGAGTTGACCACACGGGCATGAGACGGCCGTGCATGCCCGCTTCAACGCTTTCAATGGGCTTGGCTTTTGTGCGCAGCGCGGCCCACATCGGTCCTGCAATCAGTCCCGCCAGCACAATTCCGACAAAGCGCTGTAAACCAGTCGTTCCATCGGTCACGACCGCTACGTCACCCTCGTGCTGCCCGTAGACCGCGTACTCGATGCCGTGCATAGTCAGCGCGAGGCCGGCTGCTCCGAGCCCCGTCGCAAGTCCCACGATTAGCGTGTAGACGCATAGTCGAATCCAACTGCCGGGAGCTGGGTAGAGGCCGGAACTGTCCTTCGCAGACTCAGCATTTGCCGAGGCTTCAGAGGGCGTCTCCGCAGAATCGGTGTGGCTAGTCTCTTTCAATGTCCAGCTCCCAGTCCTCGTTGTCGCCGATGGCATTCAACAGGCGACGCACAGCCATCGCTCGACGCTGCTGAACTCCCTCCAGCTTGTCGAGGGTACACTCCGGATCCGCAGGCGGCCCCAAATGCGTGCAGCCACGCGGGCACTCGTCCGTCGCCGCCTGGATATCTGGAAATGCCGCCAGCAGCGTCTCTGGCGTCACATGAGCCAGCCCAAAGGAACGAATGCCTGGAGTGTCAATAATCCACGATGCCGCATCGTCAGCGCTTTCCGACGGCAACACCAGCGCCACCGACTGCGTGGAGGTATGGCGGCCCTTACCCACGCCACTGACTTCTCCGGTCTCCCGGTTGGCTTCGGGAACAATCCGGTTGACGAGGGTGGATTTACCCACACCGGAATGCCCAACCAAAGCGGTGACGCGTCCTGGAACATCGATGAGCTCTAGCAGGGGAGCCAGGTCATCATTGATACCGCAGACAACGACATCCACTCCCAGCGCGGAGAACTCCCCGGCAAACTCCTGCGGATCGGCAAGATCCGACTTAGTCAGGCAGAGCACCGGGCGGACACCGCCGGCATAGGCAGCCACCAACGCGCGTTCCACAAAACCGGTGCGGGGCTCAGGATCGGCGACAGCACACACAATGAGCAGCAGGCTGGCATTGGCGACGACAATGCGCTCATACGGGTCGTTGTCATCGGCGGTGCGACGCAAAACCGTGCTGCGCTCCGCCAGCTTGACGATTCGGGCCAGTGTTCCCTCACGGCCGCTGACATCGCCCACGACACCGACGCGGTCACCGACAACGATATTGGTGCGGCCGAGCTCGCGGGCGCGCATGCATGTCACCGCAACATTGGGGTTCCCATCGAGGACTACCCCCCAACGACCACGGTCTTTGGTCACCACCATGCCCCAGCGAGCGTCGGCGTGGCTGGGGCGATCCTTCGTCCGTGGTCGCGACCCTCTACCGGGTCGGATACGTACATCGGACTCGTCCCACTGCCGTCCACGCCTGCGTGCCGCCACTATTATTTCCCTGCCTCGGTCTCGTCCCCCATGCCATCGAGTCGAGCTTCGACGGATTTTTCCAACGAGCGTGGGCTGGGGGAGGCCAGGCCGAGCATCTCCAGCCAGCGCAGGTCGAAGCCAGGCATGGTCTTAGCGGTGGTACTGATATTTTCGACTTCCACGCCCTCCGTGCGCAGGCCAACAATGGCACCGGCAGTGGCCATGCGGTGGTCGGCGTAGCTGTGCCAGAGGCCACCGTGGAGCGGAACGGGGTCAATCGCAATGCCGTCGTCAAGCTCGGTGGCGCGACCGCCGAGACGGTTGATTTCCGTGGTGAGCGCGGCGAGACGGTTGGTTTCGTGCCCGCGCAGGTGTGCGATGCCCGTCAGCTCGGTGTGGGTGGTAGCCAGGGCGGCGATGGCGGCGACCGTTGGGGTCAGCTCGCCAATCTCGGACATGTCCATCGTGACACCTCGCAGCTCCGAGGGGTTCGGGCCTACGACGGTAAGGCTGGTACGGCCACCCTCGTGACGGTTGAACGTCACGGTAGCGCCCATGTCGGTGAGGATGTCGCGAATGCGGTCGCCTGGCTGCGTGGTGTGCTCCGGCCAGTCGGGCACGGTCACGCTGCCACCCGTGACAGCCGCGGCGGCCAAGAAGGCGGCGGCGTTGGATAGATCGGGCTCGACCTGCCAGGTGCGACCCATCATTTCGGTGGGGTGAATGGTGAACGTCGTGCGCGACCCCTCAGGAGTATCGGTCGTGGTCTCGTCGACCTGCACACCGGCCTCGCGGAGCATGTCCAGTGTCATGTCGATGTGCGGGCGGGAAGGAATCTCACCAGTCGGGCGCAGCACCAGGCCACGGCCATAGCGCGGAGCCGACAGCAGCAGACCCGAGACGAACTGGCTCGAAGCCGAAGCATCAATTTCCACCTCGCCGCCGATATCCGGCAGGTCCTGCTCCTGGACCGAGTCACCCAGGCGATTGCCCTGGTTCGGCCCCTGCGGATTGACCGTGAAAGGAAGGCCATCGCCAGCGATGTTTACGCCAAGGCTGCGCAGCGCATCCAGCACGGCCGACATCGGACGAGCCTTGGCCTCTACGTCACCTTCGAAGAACACCGAGCCCTGCGCAAGAGCAGCGATAGGCGGCACAAAGCGCATAACCGTACCTGCGAGACCACATTCCACAACACCCCCGCGGAGGATGCGCGGAGTGACGTGCAGCGTGTGATTCGGGGCACCCGAGTATGTCGAGTCGGCACTGATGTCAGTTCCCAGGGCCTGCAGTGCGCGAATCATAAGATCGGTATCGCGAGAGCGCAGAGCACCATGGATAACCGATGGTGTCGAGGACAGTGCCGCAAGGACCAGGGCACGGTTCGTAATCGACTTCGAGCCGGCAATCTGCACCGTGGCGCTAAAGGGCTGTTGACCGGATTCGGCACCGTCGACACTTACGGTAGGGGCGGACCAATTCTGATTTTGGGAACACACATAACCAATTATGGAACACTTCCACTCCAGACCTCGACTAGAGGGGGAGTTACCGGCACAATCAGTTGGTATGTGTGGTCGTTTCGTCAATTTCACCGTCGCCGAAAAGTTGCTCAGTATCACCGCTGACATCCCCGGTTTGGCGCCCGTGCGTGGCGACGGCCCGTTGCCCACCGCTCGCTACAACATCGGCCCGACCATGCCGATTGTTGCGCTTGCCCGCGAGCATCCCGGTCGCACAGGTACCATTGCCGCCACTGTGCGCTGGGGCTTGATTCCGCAGTGGGCCCGCGAAATTCCAACGACACCTTTCTTTAATGCCCGCGCGGAAACCTGGCAGTCCAAGCCGACTTTCCGGGACGGCCTGCCCTGTGCAATCCCCATGAATGGTTGGTACGAGTGGAAGGATCGCCAACCCTACTTCGTCAGCTTCGGCGAGGACGCGCCACTATTCACCGTCGCGGGTTTGTGGGCACGCTGGGGCGATATCGTCTCGGCCACGATTCTCACCACCGATGCTGTGGGACAGCTCGGGAATCTGCATCATCGTATGCCTCGCGTGCTTGCCGACGACGAAGTCAGCGACTGGCTGGATTTCTCGGCCTGGGCAGCAGACGGAGATGTCGGTATGACCCGTGCGGAGGTGGTGGACAAGCTGTCCATCCGGCCAGTAAATCGCGCCGTCGGTAACGTTGCGAATGAAGGTGCGCAGTTGCTGGATGTGGCCGACGGTGCAGAACCCGACCAGGACGAGGAGCTGTTTTAGAGTTGGTCTAGGGCTGTTTTAGTGATGCTTTAGGGCTGGTCTAGGACTGGGGTCTAGCGGGAGGAGGTTGCTGGAGTAGCCGCGGGGCTATCGGGCGATGTCGGCGACCGTGGCGTCGCAAAGCGAAATCAGATCGGTGGGGGACAGTTCGATGTCCCACCCGCGGCGACCACCGGAGACGAACACAGTGTCAGCGAGAGTGGCTGTCTCATCAATGACGGTGGGGAGCTTGCGGCGACCACCGAGTGGGGAGATGCCGCCGGGGACGTAGCCGGTGGTGAGTGACGCGTCATGCGGGTCAGCCATCGTGGCCTTGGAAGCGCCGAGAGCTGCGGCGGCGGCCTTGAGGTTGAGCATTCCGGTGGCGGGGACGACGGCAATTGCTAGCCCAGTGCGTTTGCCGGATAGCTCAATGATGAGAGTTTTAAAGATGCGTTCGGGCTCGATGCCGAGGTGCTCGAGTAGCCAGGAGGCGGCCTCTTCGCCGAAGTTGTCGCTGCCGTGGGGGAACTGGTGGACGTGGAAATCGATTCCGGCGTTCTGGCAGACGGCGATGGCTGGGGTGGCGGCCGCGGGTTTTTTAGCGGACTTCTTCGACATGGTTTCCATCGTTGCACACTGGCTTTGTCACGCTACGAATCGCCTGGCTACGTGGGGTCTGGCTGAGTCCGGTGTGAGGATGTTTTAGGATAGGTAGCATGTCAGGTGATCAGACAGGAACATCGGCCGTCCGGACTGATGAGTCGGATGAAGAGCTTGCGCAGCGCTTTGAGCGTGATGCCATGCCGCTTTTGGACCAACTCTATGGAGCGGCGCTGCGGATGACACGCAACCCCGCCGATGCCGAAGACCTGGTGCAGGAGACCTATATCAAGGCTTTTCAGGGCTTCCGCTCTTATAAGCCGGGCACGAATCTAAAGGCGTGGCTCTACCGTATTTTGACGAATGCGTACATCAATAACTATCGCAAGGCGCAGCGCCGTCCTGCTGAGTATGCCACCGATGACATCACGGATTCGCAGATTGCGGAAACCGCATCGCACACTTCAGTTGGGCTTCGCTCTGCTGAGATAGAAGCGCTGGAGAAGCTTCCTGACGAGGAAATTCGGGACGCTTTAATGAGTCTTAAAGAGGACTACCGGATGGTGGTCTACTACGCCGATGTCGAAGGATTGCCCTACAAGGAAATCGCCGAAATCATGGGCACTCCCATCGGAACTGTCATGAGTCGGCTCCACCGTGGAAGAAAACAGCTCCGAGACGCGTTGCATAACGTAGCTGTGGAACGTGGATTCTTGAAAGAAGAGAAGGGAGATTCTCCGCGATGAGCCGAGAGTCGAGCCAAGATATGGAGCAGATGCCAGAGCGTGGACACGCCTGTGAAGATGCTTTCTGTCAGGACGTCCACTCGCGCCTACATGCATTTTTGGATGGCGAGTGCGATCCGGAGGAGCGCCGCTTTCTCGAGGAGCACATTCACAAATGTCCGCAGTGCTTGGAAGAATTCGGTTCCGAGCAGGCTATCCGACGGCTGCTGCGCCGGTGCTGTCAGCAACCTGCCCCTGAGGACCTCCGCCAGCGCATCACTACTCGGATTCGCGTGTCCTATACGCGGGTGGAATACCGCAGGTAGTTGCTGGCGGCTAGCTATTGGCGCATATTCTTTTGATGCGTAATGCGAAGATGCGTAATGCGAAATACGGAAAATCCCAGGTCACGGTGATGTGGCCTGGGATATTTTTGTGGAGCTATTTGTGGAGCTAAGGGGAATCGAACCCCTGACCTTCGCATTGCGAACGCGACGCTCTACCAACTGAGCTATAGCCCCATTGCTTTTGAGTAACCTGACTTGAGCTGTTGTAAAAGCTCTATTTTTAGACGCTACTCCGATGGGGTTTGGGCACCAAACCCGCTGGTAAGGATTCCGCGGAGGGGTGATCCTGAAAAGCGAAGATGAGGTACTGAAGAGGTATAAAGAGGTATAGAAAGTGACCTAGTTTATGGCAAAAATTTGCGGGTGAATTCAATTCACGTGCCATAAACCTAGTCAGTTTCAGATCTGCTACCCGTTGAGGTATCCGTTGGAGGCATAAAAACTCCACCCCACTGAATCGGCGCGGTACCGACGCGGTGGGGTGGAGTAAGGTGTCCTAGCCAGTGATAGCTAAGACTGCTGCAACTAAGGGCAACTTAGCTGTTCATAACTTAGCTGTTCGGACGCTTGCCGTGGTTAGCCTTGTTCTTACGGCGGTCCTTGCGCTTACGGCCACGCTTGCTCATAGCTGGGCTCTCTTTCTATCGGATTAAACAGGTATCAACCGGTATAGATTACATGGTAACCGCGTAACCCTATTAATTAGACCGGGGTATTAGACTGCGGTGCTGGTGCGAGTGCGGCGAGTGCGACCGCGGTTACGACGGCGCTTCAGTGCACGACGCTCATCCTCGCTCATGCCGCCCCAAACGCCGGCATCCTGGCCGGTCTCAAGTGCCCAGGCCAAACACTGGGCAGTAACAGGGCAGCGGTTGCAAACGACCTTGGCCTTTGCAATCTGTGCGAGAGCCGGGCCGGAGTTACCGACCGGGAAGAACAGCTCCGGATCCTCTTCACGACAAACGGCCTTGTGACGCCAATCCATGACATACTCCTAAAACATTGCGAGCCCCGGGTGAGGGCTGGGTTAAATTTCCTTGCGGGAAGGCAGCTCCGGAAATGGATTTCGCCAGACGCGACGAATCGCCGAATCTCAACGAGGGGTGGGGTTCATTCCCGGGTGCCCAGGGGTATTAGGCGTCTTGGGAGACCTACCTGTTTCGTCGCCCATGCGAGTTGGAAAGGTAGTGGGTTCTCACCAAAGAGTTCGCGCCTAAAAAGGCGAGACTTGCATGCTTGCACATTTAATGAACTGCATGCCTGTCTCGCTGACGATTTACATGTTTTCACGACTGGGTCGGTTCGTAAAGAGCAAAATGAATAAAAGTGCCAAACCTCACAGAAAAGTGAAGTTTTGGTTAAAACGCCAGGTCAAAACTAGCCTCTTGTGGGGGTGATTTTAGTTTTGGTAATTGCAGTAGTAAGGGTGTATGGCGCATTTTTGTTGGCCTGTCAGTAATCAATCGCAGTTTAAGTATGTGTTGCTTCCATCTTTTGATTAGTGCTGAACAGTCGGCGGGTGCGATCTATGACCCTTTTGGTTGCCACAATGAGCAAACGTTCGTCTACAGGACGAGTAGCGACCTTCTGGGTGAACTGTGCCTCAGTGTGATCGTCGGCACGCGCCACGAAATTGATAGCACCCTGCTGAACTCGGATGTTGAGGCAGTCGCGCTGATCGATATATTCGCCGTCCAGCTGGAGGCGAAGTGGAGTCGTAGCGGTGAGCTGGATTTCTTGGGCGTTGTCGATGCGTCGTTCGCGGTCCGCTACGTGGAAGGGAGAACGCAGACGGGTGAAGAAACCAGCCAAATTGGCAGCGGCTACGAGTCCCGTCACGCCCTTTAAAGAAGTGAAGCCATAAAAGCCCAGGCCCTTGCGTAGAGAAACAGTGGGGTTGGTGACGATGGGTAGGTCGCCGAGGAATGTCCATGGATTGGAATTGGACACCACGGCCATTGCGAGATCGCGGCCGAACTTCTTGCCGTCGACAGTTGCGGTGATTTGTGGTGGATTGGCGCGCAACTCGTTCCATGCGGTGAAAACTGCCGGCAAATAGCGGATGGCTTTGGCGCGGGTGCCGTTTTGTCGGAGTTGTTCCATGGTGGCAATGACTTCAGCATCGATGCCGATACCGGCATTGACAACGAAACACCGATCCGCTGCATGCCCAACGCTGATAGTGCTGTGGGTTCGGGAGCGTAGCAGGCCTGCGATATACCACGCGGCGTCGACGGGGTCGCGAGGAATCCCCAGCGCTCCTGCCAATACATTGGCGCTGCCGGTGGGGATCGCTGCGATGGCAGGCAGTTCAGTAGCGGGCAGCGCCGAGAAGGGGTTGGAGTTCATGAGTCCGTTGACAATCTCATTAATGGTTCCGTCGCCGCCGAGAGAAATAATGACGTCGTAATCGCGGACCGTTATTCCCGCCACCATATCCGCGGCATGGCCGGGGTAAGCAGTGAACATGGACGTCAAGTGAATCCCCTCGACCGAGCGAAGCGCCCGCACAATGCCGGGCATGCGTCGAGCAGTGTTACTGGTCGAGTTCGGATTGGAGATTAGCAACGCGCGCACAGGCACCAAGATTAGTGCATGAGCAGACTTGCGATGGGTGCATTAGCCGACTTGCCTCCGAGGTGTATTCATCAGTTCGCGCCGGGCTAACATGTAGGACGTGAGTAACCAGAAAAACAGCAGCAATGCGCCCAAATCACGTACTACCGATCAGCTTGCGGCGGCCGAAGGGCCGATGGCCGCGCCTCAGGTTGTTATGGTCGGCGCGTGGATCGGTGTCGCCGAATGCGTCCTCGGCCTGGGCTACGGAGTCTTCCTTTTGATTCGTGATTTGATGGGCTACCGCGATGAGGCAGCAGTCATTTCCGGCTGGGGTACCGCGCTGTGGTTCCTTCTGATTTTCGGTGCAGTCCTTGCAGGCGCGATTATGTTGCTGCGCGGTGCCCGTTGGGGACGCGGACCGATTATTATGCTCAACCTCTGCTTGCTGGGTGTGGCCTATTACATGTTCCGCTCGAGCGCGTTTCTGCTTGCCCTGCCAACAGCGACAGCTTCAATTGTGGCGCTGGCCTGTATGTTTAGCCCGAAAGCGATTGACTGGGCTGCACGCTCGTTTTAAATCTCGATGGCGAACGCGTCCACAGACTGACCGCGCTGAACCAGTAGCGTGTCACCGACAACCGCGAGTTGCACAGGTGATTCTGGATTATTCGCCCTATCTAGATGAGTGGACTTCGCAGCTGTAGGCACCGGTAGTGTGTCGATAATTTCAAGGGTTGTGGCATTCAATACCGCGATTCCGTCGCCGACTGGCATAAAAATATGTTCACCCCACGGAGCTGGGGTGCCGGTGGCCTCGGGAAACTCGAACGTCGGCGTCAGGGTACTCGGTCGGAAGCCAAGTAAACCCCGTGGCGACCACCACGTCATGTGATGGGGAAGGTCTGTTGTAAAAGGCACACGCGGTGCATCGTCGGCGGAGTTAGCTTCAGTCGGTGCCGAACGCAGGCTGGTCTCGTTCAGCGCCAGTTTAGTTAGCATCGTGCCGTCCATACGAAAAACGCGGATGCGATTATCTGACAGCACCGCCGCAGTGTCTTGACCAATCGAGATCAGCGACATATCTGCAGTCACTGGGCCAAGGTCAATATCGCTCTTGACCTCCGGTTTCCGGGATTCTTCCGGGTTCGCCTCCTGCATGACCAGGCGTCCGTGACCATCGCAGTTGTTTACGACCGCCAGCAGCTCCACGCGGGTGAGCGCACTGATAATCGAGCACTCTGGATGTGGCTGCATCTCCGGTTCCGGAGATGCTGGAACCTTGCCGTACTCGACTACTCGTACCAGGTCAGAGCGCCACAGTTCTAGGAGGCCAGAGTCATAGACACCCGCGTATGTATTCGACCGCACGGCGGCAGGGCTGTCAGCCGCAATTGATTTACGGGTCGCGACATACTGGCCCGAGTCCGGCTTCAGTGCAACAGTCTCACCGCAGCCGGCTGCTCCACGAAAAGTCGCGAAAACCTGGCCATCACTGCCCGAGAGCGCACACAGCGGAATATTTCGCCGATAGTGCCAGCGCTCCGTGCCGTCGTTAAGCGAGATTGCGCGCACGCCCTTGTCTTCGGCGACAATGAGTGACGTGTCCATCACCAGTGGTGTCGGAGAGACGGTGTGTGCGCCTGTGCTTGCCGACGATTCGGTGGACCACACCGGACGGAGAGTATGTGGCATTGCCTCTGGATCATTGGCAGCAGGAGCCTGCGTTGCGGAGCTGGCAGGAGCCGTCGTTTCACTGCGGTCGACCTTGCGAGCCGGGGAAACGGCCCATGTCCAACCGATGACTAGAACTACGGCGATGATGAGAATTGCCGATGCGATTCGATTGCGACGCAGTCGAGTCTCTGCAGCGGTGGTCTCAGCGTTGGCTTTTGGTGACTGCGGCACAGTTGGAATGTCCTGTCGACGAATGGTCGTGGGGGAGGGAGAGGCGAATTGGCGTGCGCAGCAGCCTAGCTGCGACGATGTGAACTGGCTCGGCCGCCCCGCCTTGAACCTCGCCCCTGTCCACGGTTGCGGTCACGGGACTGCGAACGGTCGTTTCGCGGGCCTCTGCCTCCACGCCCTCGAGGCGGTCGGGAGCCCAACACTGGGCGAGCTGGGCCGACCTTCTCGTCTACGCCATCGGGAATATCAAGAGCTTCGGCGAGCTCGGGGGAGGTGGAAAACCACGTCGGAATCTCAGCCATACCCAGGTCGAGGGCATCTGAAATGGCCTTCCACTTTGCGGTTTCATCCCAGCCGACGAGCGTAACGGCTACACCGCTGTGTCCCGCGCGGCCGGTGCGACCGATGCGGTGGACATATGTCATTTCATCATCGGGCACCTGGTGGTTGATGACGTGGGTGACATCGTCGATGTCGATTCCGCGAGCTGCGACATCGGTTGCGACCAGTACATCGACATCGCCATTGCGGAACGCCGTCAGCGAGCGCTCACGTGCGGGCTGACCCATGTCGCCGTGGACAGCGGTGACCAAGAATCCTCGCTCGCCGAGCTGTTCTGCAACAGAGGCTGCGCCACGTTTCGTGCGAGCGAAAATAATGGTGCGACCACGACCGTTGGCTTGCAGGATGCGGGCGATGACAGAGACCTTATCCATCTGGTGCGATTGGAAAACAATCTGTTTAGTGGTCTCGTGGACGGTGGCCTCTTCCTCGCCTGATTCAGCGCGGATGTGGACCGGGCGATTCATAAAGGTACGCGCGAGAGTCAGAATTGGACCCGGCATCGTTGCGGAGAAAAGCATGGTCTGACGTTCATCAGGCACCGCGGCCAGAATCTTCTCGATGTCCGGTAGGAAGCCCAAGTCGAGCATCTCGTCGGCCTCGTCGAGAACCAAGATTTTTACGCCTGACAGCTCCAGGTTATTGCGCTGGTAAAGGTCGATGAGGCGGCCGGGTGTGCCGACGATAATGTCCACACCGTGGTCAAGCTGTTCGATCTGTTCCTCATAGGGGCGGCCACCGTAAATGGTGCAGACACGGAGATTGGTTGAGTGTGCAGCGCGTGCTAAGTCCTCACCGACTTGCACGCACAGCTCACGGGTGGGGACGATGATAATTGCGCGGGCAGAGCCGTCCGGCTCGGGGATGCGGGCGTCATCAAAGACGCGGTCAATGAGGGGGACACCAAAGCCAAGGGTTTTTCCCATGCCAGTACGGGCTTGGCCGATGATGTCGGTGCCGTCGAGTGCCAGGGGCAGGGTCAGTTCCTGGATAGCAAAAGTGCGGGTAATACCTTCGTCGGCGAGTGCGTCGCAGATTTCCGCGGCGACCCCCAATTCGACGAATGTCGGGGACTGGGACTCTGCCACGGCGACTCCTTTACTGTTTGTAACCTCACGTGACACGACGGCTTAATCGGTCTCTCTAATCCTAGCCGCTTTGGGAATGGTTATGATGTCACCTATGGACATCACTATTGGATTCGCAGACAATACGCGCGAGTTGAACATTGAAAACGTCGCAGGTGGTGAGGAGGTCAAGGCTACGATCTCCCAGAAGCTGGCTGCTGGCGAAGGCGTGATTGAGCTCAGCGACGGCGCTGGTCACGACTACCTGATTAACGCTGACAAGGTCGCCTACGTCCGGACCGGTAATAACGCAGACCGTAAGGTCGGCTTCTTCGCCTAATGACGCAAGAACCCTTTCTCGTACGCATTGCAAGGAGTTGGGGGTGGCGAGCCTATGCCATCCCCGTACTTGTGGTGCTCACTGTCATCATTCTCTTTGACATCTTCACTGCTGAAGATGATCCTTTTGACTCTGGCAATGGCACCGTCGCCTCGCAGAATGGCAACGGTCGCTCTGGTCCAGTACCCGGCGAGGGCTATGGGGATGACTACGAGGGAGGGCAGTTGCCACCTGGCCCAGCCTATGCCACGGAATCCTCGGGCAATTTTAAAGACGTCACCGTGGCGCATCCCCGTGTTGGGGAGGGGCGCCGCAATGCGGTCAGATATTCCGTGGAAATTGAAGACAACATCGATGTTCCGTCGATTGGTGGCGAGCGTGCCTTTGCAGAGACGGTGAACTCGATTCTGGTCGATCCACGTGGCTGGACGGCCAATCCAGATTTTTCTTTTGAAGCGGTACCTCGTGACCAGAATCCGACGATTGTCGTGCAGCTTTCCGCCACTGGAACCGCGCACCAGCTGTGCGGAAACACTTTGGGGATGGAGACCTCCTGTTTCCTGTCTGGGCGGCGGGAAGGTGAGCCTGGGCGAGTGATTGTCAGTATCGCCCGGTGGGTTCGGGGTGCCCTGCCTTTTGAAGGTGACCTGGGATTATATCGCCAGTACCTCATTAATCACGAGGTTGGTCACGGACTTGGCTATGCGGTTCACGAACCCTGCCCGAGGGACGGCGGTATCGCGCCAATCATGATGCAGCAGACCCTGAGCGTGTCGAACGATGAACTGCACGAAATCGACAGCAATGAGGTCTATCAGGCCGATGGCAAGACGTGTTCCGTCAACGGCTGGCCGTACCCGTTTGGGGCGGATGATGATACGGCCGCACCGACTCAGAAAGCGAGGTAGTAGCCGATTATGATTGCCACTCCTCCCGACCGTGTTTTAGAGGCCTTTGGCGCCGAGGGGGAGCCGCATCGTGCCGGGCGAGCTTGGGACAATGGCTGGGTCTACGACGATTCCATTGTTCTGTCCCCGGTACATAACTCGGCGCAGGCGCTGTGGTCTGCAAAGGTTCGCGGCGCGCTTGATGTCGATGGCGTTCGAGTGGCGAAATCCGTGCGTACCAGTGATGGCCGCTTGGTCATTGCCGGTTGGCAGGCACGTCATTTCATCCCCGGTGAATTCGCGCCACGTGCCGATGAAACCATTGTCGCCGCTGGCCGCGTGGAAGAGTCGCTCGCCAGTATTGAGCGGCCACAGTTCCTTCTAGATAAAGAGCCCGATTACTTCGTCATGTGTGATCGTGCAGCCTGGGCCTCTGACCCAATTGGAATCCTCGAGCAGCTTCTCGACCCGGATAGCGTCCCCCGCGCCGACTGTGCCGAGGCTCTCACCATCTCCGGTGACCTGCTCCAGCTACGGGCAGAGATGGTTGTGCCAACAGAGCTCCTGCAGGTCTGTCATGCTGACCTCGTCGGCACGCTGCTTTACGACGGCACGGCCGCCCCGGTTCTTACCGATATCGTGCCAGCGTGGCATGTCCGTGGTTGGACAGCTGCCTTGGCGGCAGTGGATAGTCTGTCCATGACGGGTGCTGATGAGGAGCTCCTGCGACGCTTCGATCACCTGCCGGATTTTGGTCAGCTACTCGTGCGTGCGATGTGTTATCGACTTTTTGTCCACGCCATTAGTCCGGAATCGCAGCCGGGTGCGTATCGTGGCCTGTTCCGTGCAGCTTCACTAGTGCGCGCGTTTGTGTCTAAGTAGCACCGGTATTAGTTAAGGGAAGCCTGGGGGCGGGGGTATTTTTCTCCCTATTTCGAATGGTTGTGCGAATAGTGGTCCGGGGATTGTGCCACAATGGTGCACATGAACGTAGATGGAATGCCGAAGGTTCGGTTCGTACAGGAGGAACCTCCTCGTCGTCGGCAGTGGTCCGGCACTGCTGTAGAGGCTCTTTTCCCTTCACATAACCAGGCGCTCGTGGTGGGGGATAAGCTTGTAAACCAGCCTGTCGTACGCGTTTTTGGGGGGCCAGGGACGGGCAAAAGCTCACTGCTGGTAGATCTCGCGGTGGACTATATTAGGGCGGGCATTCCGACGGACAACATTTTGGTGGTGTCGCAGTCGAAGGAGGCTGCTGCGGCATTGAGGCGGGATATTGACCGGCGCTTTGTGGCTGAACTAGGACAAGAAGGTTCGGTCGCAGCAGGCCAAGGCGGCATGGTGCGCGCCGTGCACTCGCTTGCGTTTGCAGTAGTACGTGATGCTGCCGTTAGTCGTGGAGAGCCTGAACCATCGCTGACCACTGGTGCACGCCAGGATGCTGTCGTGCGACAGCTTTTAGCCGGGCATGCGGAAGATGGTGGTGTGTATTGGCCAGAACGGTTGCGGCCGGCTCTTCCATTAGTTGGTTTTTCCCGTGCGGTTCGTGACTTTCTGCTGCGTGCAGCTGAACGTGGCATTGATGCTCCGCGGCTTCAACAGCTGGGCGTCGACTATGGCATTGATTCGTGGTGCGCGGCTGGCAAGTTTATGGCGGAGTATCAGCAGACTATGCGGTTGGCATGGGAGCCCAGCCTGAACGCGGCAGAAATTGTGTCAGCGGCATTGACTGAGCTGGATGCAGATGCGCAAGCACTGGCTCGGTGGGGAAAATCGGTGGTGCTGGTCGATGATGCTGAACACTTATCGCCGGAGGCTGCGCGTCTTGTGGATCGGTTCGTGACGCAGGCGTCGGTGGCCGTCATTACTGGTGATGAAGATCAGTCGGTATTTCACTTCCGTGGTGCTAATAGTGAGTATCTTCGGGCTACTGGTGAGACCGAGCACAAGGCAATCCACTTGCAGCAGTCTTACCGCTGTAATGCTGCTATCGCGGGCTTAGTCAACGCAGTGTCTCAGCGCTTGCCTAAGGCCCCTTCCTATCGTGGCATTGTTGGCTCAGCTGGGGAACACGAAGCTGGTGAATCTGGTATTGGAAACAACAGCGAAGCCGTCGCAGGGGGAAACTCTTACGCTGCTAAAAGTGCCGTAAGAGTTGCTATTCACCCTTCTGAGCGTGCCCAGCGGGCCACAGTCGCGGACTATCTCCGGCGCCTTCATATTGACGAGGGGGTGGCATGGAAGGATATGGCGGTCATCGTCCGGTCGGGTGCGGGGGAATCCTCTCTGTTCCGTGCATTGTCGCGTGCGGGTGTGCCTGTACAGATTGACCCGACGGATATCGTGCTAAGTCATCAGCGATTGGTGCGGGCTTTGATGGTGGCGTTGCGGGCAACCACGAACCAGCTCGACGACGTGGAGTGGGATGAGTTTCTCTCCGGCCCACTGGTCAACATGGATCCGATTGTCAAGGAGCGTCTGCTGCGTGGAATCCGAAAGGCCGATTTGTTTGGCGCGGCGGCGATGACTCAGCTCATCGGAATTTTGAAAGCAGATGGGCTCACAACTGAGCAGCTGGAGCTGATGGAGTCTCTGTCGCAGCGCGAACGTCAGGCGCTGCAGGTGCCACTGGATCTGTTGAGCGCAGCGCGCACAGCATTGCGTGACGGTGTGGAAGCGACGTTGTGGGCAATTTGGCAGTCCACTGGCTTGGCAGACCATCTGGTGGCGGCATCGCTTCGCGGCGGTACAGGCGGAGCTTCGGCTGACCGCGATTTGGATGCTGTGATGGCCCTGTTCGACTTTGCCGGTGACCGTGTTGAACTGAATCCAAAGCTGACGGTTGATGGTTTTATCGCTTCTGTGGAAGAGCAGGAGCTGCCCATCGGCGCGCGTGACCGTAGTGGGGTAGAACGCGATGCCGTGCGCATTCTCTCAGCGCACGCGGCTCTGGGTAGGCAGTGGAAAGCAGTAGCAGTTGTCGGAGTCCAGGAAGGACAGTGGCCTAGCCTCGGTGTGACTGGCTCGGTGATGAGGCAGAACGAGTTCATCGGTCTGGTCGACCACGGAATTGAACCGCGAGATTACATCAATTCCATGGCGGATGCTCTGGCAGAGGAACGTCGCTTGCTGCACGTTGCGGTATCGCGCGCGAGTGACAGAGTACTGCTGACCGCAGTGGATTCTCCCGATGATGTTGGAGTTCCCAGTCCATTTATTATCGAGCTCGTTGAGAAGCTCGGTATTTCGACGACGGAACCGGTGAAGCAGTCGGAGAACTCTTTCGCTGCGAAGGATGCCGGGGCTGCGGCGGAAGAAGCAAACGTTGACAGTCCGGATGTGGCAGAAGCAGAAAATCGCATGTGGGCCGGCGAAGGCCTGCCACGGGTTCTCTCTGTGGAGTCACTCCTGGCAGAACTGCGTGCAGCTGCTGTTGACGATGCAGAGACGGAGACGCGACGCCGGCAAGCTGCGCGCCAACTCGCGCGATTGGCGCAGGTTGGCGTTGCTGGTGCGCATCCAAACACTTGGTGGGGACTTCGTAAACCGTCGACTTCGGAACCGGTAAATGACAAGAAGCCGATGAAAATCAACCCTTCCAAGGTGGAAGCAACCTTGAGCTGCCCACTGAAGGCCATGTTGGATAAATCAGCGCCGACATCGGCCATGTATTTGGGCTCTCTACTGCATCTGGCAGTAGAAGCTGTATCGAAGGGAGTGACTGTGCCTGAGGCGCAGTCTGAAATCCGGCGTGTTTTTGGTGATCTGTCCGATGATCCGGAGTGGCGTAAGCGCACGGAGGAAGAGACCTGGTTGACAGCACTGGAGGATTGGCAGCGGTGGATTGGGACTAAGAAGGATATTGGAACCGAGGTTCCGGTAGATGTCGCCATTAATGATGACATTGTGATTGTCGGACGAATCGACCGGTTGATTGAAGACGCTGATGGTGCGGTTCAAATCGTGGATATTAAAACCGGTAAGACAGCACCACCCGCTAAAGAAGTAGAAGAGCACGCACAGTTAGCTACATATCAGCTGGCGTTGTCGAAGGGGAAGCTCATTGAACGCGGAGATGGTCTTGCCGTGGACAACGGCGAAGGCATCGAACAATCTGGGGCATACCTGGTATTTCCGCGAAAATCCCACAATAAGACCATCATCACTAGCCGAGAACAGTCCAAGCTCACGGAGGACAAGTTGGCTGGTTGGGAACGGCGCGTGGAGCAGGTAGCACATGCGACTTCTGGCCCGCGTGCGTTGGCGCTCGCTGGTGATCATTGCAAGTTCTGCACACTTTCGAAGGCGTGCCCGGCAGCAGAAGGGAATCGGTAGTCATGTCGGAGGAACGAACCATTATTGATCCCGTCACCCTGTCGGAGATGATGGGGCAAGACTTTCCGCCTACACCGCAACAAGCAGCGGTCGTTGGTGCGCCTATGGAACCGATGCTCGTTGTTGCTGGTGCCGGTGCTGGCAAGACAGCGACGATGGCTGCGCGAGTTGTGTGGTTGGTCGCCAATGGCTTTATCCGACCTGAAGAAGTGCTGGGTTTGACCTTCACCAGAAAGGCAGCGCGCGAGCTCGGCGTCCGTATCCGGCAGCAGCTCAATGCGCTCGCTTCCTCTGCTGCATTTCGTGCACAAGCTTCACCAGAGGTACTCGCAAGCCTGGAGGTCATTGCCCCGACCACGCTTACTTACGATGCTTATGCCTCTGAAGTCGTGAGCAATTATGGTCTTTTGCTGCCTACTGAGCCGGGCGTAACCATTATGGATGGCGCGACGCAGTGGCAGTTGGCCTGGGAAGTCGCTCGCGATGTGAAAGCAATCGATGTCGATATTGCGCCATCGACGCTGGCCGGTCGCATTATTAATCTGGGAGCGAACATCGACTCGAACCTGTCTTCGCCGCAGGCGATTCGCGAGGAAACCCAGGCATTCATCAGCAATATTGAGCAGACCCCGAAGAAGGGTAAAGGCGATGGACTCATTGGCGCATTACAGGCCATCGTTGATAAGCAGCGGGAGAGATTGGAAATTCTGCCGCTGGTAGAGCAGGTTCGAGCTCGGTGCAATGACGAAAACGTCGCTACCTTCGGTATGCAGATGGCCCGCGCGGCTCGGCTCGCCACTGACTTCGCAGAAGTCGGGGAAGAGGAGCGGCGCCGCTTTAAGGTCATCATGCTCGACGAGTACCAGGACACATCGCATACACAGCGACTGTTCCTGCGTGCACTGTTCTCCGGTGGTTGTGTCACCGCTGTCGGTGATCCGATGCAGGCAATTTATGGCTGGCGAGGAGCAACTGCCGAAAACCTCGTGCAGTTTGTCAATGACTTTCCGCGGTCGGATGGGCAGCCGGCGGAGAAAAAGCAACTGACCATTTCTTGGCGAAACCCGCAGTCAGTGCTGCAGCTTGCAAACGAAGTTTCCGACCGTGCATTCGCGGGGCAGGCACGTACAGTGGAGGCACTGGATGCCGGTCCAAAAGCAGGTCAGGGCGAGGTGCAGCTGGCTTTCACCGCGACAGGTGAAGAAGAAGTTGCCTACATCGCAGACTGCATGGAGGCACAACTACGCGAATGTGAAGCGGCTGGCAACAAACTCGACGCCGCCATCCTGGTTCGAACAAATGCTGAATCGGCAGTTTATTTAGATGCACTGTCTGAGCGGGGTGTCCCCGCAATTATTGTGGGGCTCGCTGGACTGCTGCACTTGCCCGAGGTCATGGATATCACCTCGGTGATGAAGATATTGGTCGACCCCGGTTCGGACCAGGACGCTCTGCGCCTGTTGCTCAGCCCGCAGTTCAATTTGGGTGCCGCAGATGTGGAAGCACTGCGTACTCGTGTAGACCAGCTGGCAATGGCAGGGAAGGACGAGTTGGCCCGAAAGAAGGACAATTCTGAAGAGACTTCAGACTCCTCACCGCTGTCCCTGCTTGCTCGCCAGTATGATCAACTCCTGGAGAATGCCGAAGCAGCAACGTCTGCGGTGGGGTTGGGGCACGCCATCGCTGACCCGGACATTCGCTTTAAAGACGGCACGCCGTTGGCACGCGGCAGTGTTAAAGAAAACGGTCCGTTGGTCAGCAGTGAGTCGCTAAGCTACACAGATGAAGCAATAGTGCGCATCGCACAGTTGGGCGCAAGCCTACGAAAACTACGTCGGTTCTCGTTGAATAAGCCTCTGCCGGAGTTGGTCGAAGATATAGCCACTGAGTTTGGAATTCGCGTAGAAGCAGCGGCCGGACAGTATGGTTCCGCTACCGCGATCACCAGGCCGACGACCGCACATCTGGATAGGTTTGTCGATATCGCTGCGACGTATTCTCAAAATGTCTCGGACGATGTGACGGGGTTTTTGAACTATCTGGAATTCGCTGTCGAACACGATGATGGCTTGGAACGGGCACCCATGAGCATGCCGGAAAACTGTGTCCAAATCATGACTATGCACAAGTCAAAGGGTTTGGAGTGGGACACGGTTGCTGTGCCGGGAATCACCACCAGTAAGTTTGACAAAATCCAGCTATCGTCGTGGCTCAGTAATTCGGTCCAGCTTCCTCCGGGCGCAATTACCCAAGTGGATCCGCTGGCGGGTAGCGCCGAAACTACAGAGGAAACTATGCAGATCGCAGTGGGCGATTGGTCACCCGTCGCTGACTTTGTCGATAGTGCTGCCCCCGAACTCGATATTTCAGGCGCGGGCAACCAGACCGAGCTCAACAAGGAGATTGAAGCCTACAAGGCGGAGCTACGAGAAGTAGAAAGGGAAGAACAACAGCGTCTCTTCTACGTTGCCATGACTCGGGCTGCGAAGAAACTCATTGTCACTGCAAGTAGGTGGCCTGATCCGAGTTTGAAGAACCCCACCGATGCGTCGGCGGATTTCGCGGCCATCGCCACGAAGTTCAGTGACTTTGTGGTGTCGTGGACAGATGGAGAGGACCCTGAGGTAGCGGACACTGAGATTGATCTCGACTGTGACACTGCGGTTGATGGGGTGGTCTGGCCCGTCGATACCCTGGGGAACCGCCGGGATAGCGTGCAGCGAGCAGCTGAAAGCGTCATGCGTTACATAGAAGAAGACCAGGATGAGCGACCTATTGCAGGTGACCTGTCTGAGGTATGGGAAACGGAAACGACAATTCTGGTGGATGAAATCCGTCGAGCTAAAGCCGCGGAGATTCATCTGCCAATGCCGACAAGCATGTCCACTAGTGAGTACCAAGCGATGATTGCGGATCCGGTCGCGTTTGCTCGTCGAAAAGCGCGCCCGGTGCCCTTTAAACCAAACCGATTCGCACGCCGAGGTACGGCATTCCACGCATGGTTGGAGAATCGCTTCGGTGCACACAGTCTGCTGGACGATGAGGATCTCTTCGGAGATCAGCTGGATGACTTCCTCGGCGCAGAGCAGGGCGCGTCAGAACGCGAACTGGAAAACTTGAAGGAGAACTTCGAAGCATCCGAGTGGGCTGATCGCACACCAGCCTATGTGGAGGTGCCGTTTGAAATTGCCATCGGGCAGCGGCGGGTCGTCGGTCGAATCGACGCGGTGTTTAAGGACAACGGGAAGTGGAGCGTCATTGACTGGAAAACAGGCCAGATGCCCCGCGGAAAGGACAGGGAAGTAGCGGCTCTGCAGTTGGCGATTTACCGCCTGGCGTGGTCGGATAGGCTGCGTGAAATGGGAATGGAGACCGCACCTGAAGACATTGAAGCGGGATTCTTCTACGTATCGGCAGGACGGACGCTAATCCCAGATGAAGCGCTACTGCCAAGCAGGATAGAGTTAGACAGGAAAATGCGCGAGCTGATTGGATAATCATCTACGTATGTAGCTGCCGTGTGGCCGTGGCCAGTTATCCGGGTGAAAGCAGCAGTTTGTACGCGCCATTTTTCACCGGGAAGAGTATTCATGAAAGGCAGGCGAGGAGCGGTTGCGTAAACCAATTCGGAAATCCTCGGGATACGAGACCGGGCTTAATGATCTTCCCGGACATGCTCTGCTGGGAGTCATTGGTCTGCCTGAGACTGCGCCGAAGAATCCTTGGCGGCTAATTACACGTCGTTTGAACTACGCCGTGATTTTGCTGCTGATTGCATCTGTTGTGGTCTACTACGACCGCAACGGTTATACGGAGCCCCTCACCTTCATCGACGCGGTGTATTACTCGGCTGTCAGTCTGTCGACGACGGGCTACGGTGACATCACGCCGGTGACGCAGAGAGCCCGACTTCTCAACATTTTGATTATTACACCACTGCGTGTGGCCTTCCTGGCTCTCTTGGTCGGTACTACTCTGACCGTTTTGACCCAAGAATCCCGGAAAACCCTGAAAATTCAGCGCTGGAGGAGACAGTTGCGCAACCACACCGTCGTTATCGGATACGGCACCAAGGGTCGTTCTGCCATTGCAGCTCTTCTCGCGGACGGCGTCGATCCGGCAGAAATCGTTGTCATTGATACGGACAAGGAAGCACTCGATCACGCTTCGAATCAGGGCTTGGCGACGGTGCATGGGTCGGCCACTAAATCCGATGTGCTGAAGTTAGCCGGCATTCAGCGTGCCCGCTCAGTAGTCGTTGCACCGAACAAGGATGACACAGCGGTGTTGGTCACGTTGTCTGTCCGTGAGCTGGCACCGGGTGCCTCCATCGTGGCTTCAGTGCGTGAATCAGAAAACCGCCACTTGTTGACGCAGTCTGGTGCAGACCAGGTGGTTATTTCTTCTGAAACCGCCGGCCGAATGCTGGGTCTGGCCACGGTCACTCCTTCGGTGGTGGAGATGATGGAAGACCTCCTGAGCCCGGACGAAGGGTTCTCCGTCGCAGAGAGGCTGGTCACCGAAGAGGAAATCGGTGCCAGCCCACGTCACCTCGCGGATATTGCACTCGGCGTGGTGCGCTCGGGTGAGCTGTACCGAATTGACTCACCGGAGTGTGAGTCGGTGGAGCCAGGCGACCGCCTGCTGTATGTCCGACGTGTCTACAGCAACGACGAATAGTACTCGACTAGTTGAAAATGGGGTCTAACAACTTTTGACTTACTCAGAGGCGGATGTGAACGAGCTGGAATATCTAGCTGGGCTGGATCCAGATCAGCGCGAGGCAGCCACGGCCCCGATGGGACCGGTGTGTATTCTCGCCGGAGCCGGAACAGGTAAGACCCGAACAATTACTCATCGCATCAAGTACCTCATTGACCAGGGGTTTGTGCAGCCGCAGAAGGTATTAGCGGTGACGTTTACCTCGCGCGCAGCAGGGGAGATGCGCGACCGCCTGGCAAAGATGGGAACGCCTGGCGTCCAGGCGCGTACTTTCCACTCGGCAGCACTTCGTCAGCTGCGCTACTTCTGGCCTCAAGTAGCAGGTGATATGCCCTGGCAGCTGTTGGATGACAAGAAATTCCGTGTTGTCGCCCAAGCAGTACGTCGGGTGGGTTTGGACACCTCCAAGGAAACAATCCGCGATGTCATGGGTGAAATTGAGTGGGCGAAGGCCACACTGGCCGGCGCGGATCAGTACCAAGTCGCGCTGCGGGAGCATGGGCGCACGGCGCCTCTGCCCGCGGAGAAGATTGTCGATTGCTACCGCGCTTACGAGGACATCAAGACTACTCCTGACGGGCTATTGCTTGACTTCGACGACCTGCTCATTCACACTGCCGGTGCGATGGAAAACTCTCGGGCGGTGGCGGAGGAATTCCGCAACCAGTACCGGTGCTTTGTCGTCGATGAGTATCAGGACGTCACCCCTTTACAGCAGCGTGTTCTCAACGCTTGGCTGGGTGATCGCGACAACCTCACTGTTGTCGGGGATGCCAACCAGACGATTTACTCTTTCACAGGTGCGACTCCGCACTATTTGATGAACTTTTCTCGGGACTACCCGGATGCCACTGTGGTTCGCCTGCAGCGGGATTACCGATCGACTCCACAGATTGTCGAGCTGGCTAACAATGTGATCGGCCGTGCGCAGGGGCGTATCGCAGGCTCACGACTGAAGCTGGTTGGGCAGCGTGAAGACGGGCCGGAGCCAAGTTTCAATCAGTATGACGATGAACCGATGGAGGCTCGTGCCACCGCGCGCAGCATCAAGCGACTTATCGACTCAGGCACTCTGGCCTCAGAGATTGCCGTTTTGTACCGCATCAACGCACAGTCCGCAGTTTTTGAGCAGGCTCTATCCGAGGTGGGAGTCGCCTACCAGGTTCGTGGCGGGGACGGTTTCTACCAGCGTCCCGAGATCCGCGATGCCATTGCAGCACTTGTGCGAGTCTCCCGTTCCTCGCGGACTGTTCCGACATTGCAGGGCGCGGACCTGTTGGATCTGGTCAAGCAGGTTTTCGCCGGCCTTGGCATGACCGACCAGGAGCCGGAAGGCGCTGGTGCCAGGGAACGCTGGCAGTCGCTACGCGCTCTATTTGACCTGTGCAAGGACATCGTTCATGCAAACGCTGAGGTCAATATCCAGGCGCTCCTCGGCCAATTGCACACCCGTCAGCAAGCCAAGCATCCGCCGACGTTGGATGGTGTGACGCTGGCTAGTCTGCACGCAGCCAAGGGTTTGGAGTGGGACGCGGTGTTCCTCGTTGGGCTTACCGACGGTTCGCTGCCCATCCAACATGCGCTGAATAAATTCGACCAATCGCCTGCGCAGGGGGCGGAAGCTATCGAAGAAGAGCGCCGTCTGTTCTATGTTGGCATTACTCGAGCCCGCGAGCACCTGGAGCTGTCCTGGTCATTGTCGCGTACAGAAGGCGGCCGCAGGTCGCGTCGCCGCACACGATTCCTCGATGAGCTGGATATTGAGGTCTCGGACTACTCGGCTGCGGCACAGCAGAGCTCAAGGAGCACTAGATCCCGCAGTAAGCGCCAACGGTCCAAACAGTGCAAGGGCTGCACCAAGCCATTGCTTACTGATGCGGAGCGGATCTCAGGGCGGTGTGAAGAATGCCCAGTCAGTGCAGACCCGGCACTACTGGAGGCATTGCGCGCGTGGCGTCTGGAAATGTCGAGAGAAATGTCCGTCCCCGCATTCGTGATTTTCTCCGACGCGACCCTCTTGGCGATTGGTGAGCAGCAACCGACTACCCCGGAGGAACTTCTGCAGATTCCAGGGATTGGGGAAGCGAAGCTCAACCACTTCGGCGAAGGCATCTTGGGAATCGTCAATTCCTTCGTAGCTTCTTAAGCCGATTCTCCTCAAAAAACTTCGAATTACATAAACTCCATCTGCGAGTTGCCATGGCCACACACCGGACACTGCGGGTGAGGCGCGATCGTAGTGCGAGTGATATCGAGGCTTTCCAGATCTATGCGCACTTCCGTTGCACATAGATCCGATATATCTGGTCGCCGCAGCTGACCAACCAAAAGTGGCACCGCTGTGTTGAGCCATTCCGGCGCGGCTACGGGCGTAAAAGTGCGAAGCTGTAGCGCAATCAGCGCTCGGACGGGGTCGCGGTCTCGTCGATAAGCCTCGAAACACATTGCACATGGCCCCTGGCCTTGGTGAACAAGCGGGCCAAGGATCAGCGCCCCATCGCGGAAATGCGTGTGTAGATGCTCAATTCCACGATGAAACAGAGCGCGAACCAAGGGCATGCTCGGTACCTCCATGCCCGTGACTACCGCGAGTCCGATATCCTCCGGGGTCGATTGACTTATTTTCAGCGTGGCATTGCGAGTCGGCGACATTGCCTTCGTCCAACTACCACAGCCCGTGCGACGAAGTTCCTTCAAAAGTCCGGTACGCAAACTATCCCGGCCTATCAGCGTAATTCTTCGCCGTGTCGGTGTTTTTTGCACCAGTGCGGCGCGGTGCAGATCGGAGATAAGTGTTGCAATGAACTGCGGTGGTAGCTTGCCGCCGCTGTCAGCAAAGGCATCACCCAGGGCGGAACCTCTATGAGCTGCAAGCAGCGCGGAAAAGACAGGACCCGGCGGAGTGCCGTCGGAAAGCGGCAGAATCATACTGCGCTCGGGCTCTACACCGAACTGAATCCGCGCGCCCGGACGCATGACAATTGGTATCTCCGGTCGCAGGGCGTAAGTCGCTGCAGGTGTTGTATGCGTTGGCTCCGCACGTGCATCCGAATCGATTGCTTCCGCTGTACCGTCCCGCCCCCGAGACCGATCCCTGTATTCCCCCATAAAAATATCTTTTACCCTGGGGCCAACTTTTACGCAATAGCAGGGCAGAGCATATACGCTTAAAAAGCATGAGCACCAAGCGACCTGAGTACGGCCCGGATGTTGAGGTTCGGCGCTCGAAGCGCCGCCGCCGTACAGTGTCCGCCCGCGCGGAGGGAAACCGGATCATTGTCATGATCCCGGACGACCTCAGTGCTGCTTCGGAAAAACAGCAGGTCGACGAAATTGTCGCACGGGTGCGGAAAAAAGTCGGTAGCAACTTGGACAATTCCGAGCTTGAGCGACGCGCACGCCTGCTCTCTCGCACGGTGCTGGAAGATCGCCCGCGGTTAGAGTCGATCAAGTGGGTCAAGAACATGTCGCGCAGGTGGGCGTCAGTCACCGGCGGTGTCGATAGTCCGGGCCGCATTCGTATTTCGCACAGGCTTGCCGACGTCCCGGGATACGTCCTCGACGATGTCATTGTGCACGAATTGGTGCACACATTCGTCGACGGCGGTCATACCGAAGAGTTCTGGTACTGGGCGGCAAAAGCCCCGTACCACGAACGGGCACGGGGCTATTTAGAGGCGTATCAGCGCTGGGGAACCCAGAGCTAACGCGCTACTTGTCGTCGTCTGCGTCGCTACCCCCGGCGTTGTTGTCGTCCGCGGAGTCGCCAGAACTGTCCTCATCTACGTCGCTGTCATTGCCTTCAGCGGCACGCTTTTCGGCTTCCTTCCGCAGCTGCTCTTCAAGCTCTGCGATCGGGTCGAAGTCATCGCTTTCCGAGCCACCAAGAACCGAGTCAATAAAGGCCGCGGGTTCATCCAAATCCTCTGCCACAGGCAGGAAGTCCGGGTGATCCCAGACCTTGTCACGTCGCTCGATGCCCACAGCGGTAGTCAGGCGGTGCCACAAGTTGATTGCCTCACGCACCTTGGGAGAGCCGAGGTCAATGCCGGTTGCCTTCTCTAGCGCCTGCTCAGCGCCTTCGGTGGCGCGACGACGACGCCAGGCCTCATCCAACTGCGCGGCACCCGGTAGGCGCTCACCAAGAGCATCAGTGACAACCAGGTCCACCCAGCCCTCGACCAGTGCGAGCAGCGTCTGGAAACGAGTGCGAGCATTCTCGTTACGAGAACGAATCTTCGGGCTCAGATCCATATTCTGCAGCTCGCTCATAGCTTCCTGGATACGCTGTGGATCCTGCAGGTTCTCAATATCCAGACCACGGGCGGCCTCTTCAATCGCGGAGTAGTCGACGACGATGCCGGCGGCGTACTCCTCAACAGAGGAAATCATGCGTTCAACCAGCCATGGCACGCGGTCGAAGAGTCGCTGGTGTGCAGCTTCTCGGGCAGTGGCGTAAATAAACAAATCGCGCGCTGGTACCTCGAGTTCCTCCGCCAGCCCGACGAGGTGAGTTGGTAGCAGCACTGCCGCGCCAGTGGTGTGTAGTGGCAGCCCGAGGTCAGAGCCAGTCAGGCTCGTCTGTGCCAAATCAGCCAGTGCGTTGCCCAGCTGAGTGCCGAAACTCATCGAGTTCATTTGGCGCATGATGCCCAGCATCGGACCCATCATCTCGCGGGCTTCCTCTGGAACGCCTTCGAGGGAGGCATCACTCATCCGGCTGGCGACAGGGTCGACCAGACGAGTCCATGTCGGCTTAGTGTTATCCAACCACTGCAGGCTGTTCCACGCTTCTACGCGGTTTGCGCCAGCGGGCAGGGAAGTGGCGTCATCCAACCACAGCTCAGCCAGCCGCAGGGAGTCAGTCAAAGCCTCGCGAGCGGAGTCCTTCACCGGAGCCGGGTTACCAAGACGGGTCCGCGCAACGCGCTCCGCTGCGTCGTAATTGACTGGCCCAGAGTTGGCCTCCTGGAACCGCTGTCCCATACCGGAGAACATCTCGCCGAACTGGTTGAGGATATCGCCCAAGTTCGGCTGATCTCCCTTGCCCGAGCCGCCGCTGCCGGGCTGCCCGGGACCGCCGAAGCCGAAGCCACCGGCACCGCCCATGCCACCGAAGGGAAAACCGAAGAAACCGAAAGGACCGCCCTGGCCGCCCTGACCGCCCTGGCCGGAGTCGTTGTTGCCAGCGTCGTCGCGGTCGTCGTCATTGTCGTTCGGACCAAAGCCAAATCCGTTAGAACTCATGCTCCCACCGTACCGGGCAATGACCCGCGTGCGTACTTAAAAGCACCTCTTTATTGGCAACTTCGCGCCCAGCGAACAAGACAGCGAACATGAAACGGGCAATCGCGGACAAGATTCATTAGGTGTCCAAGAGACAGGTGGTGAGAATGTAGGGTGTTATCTGTGAATCGTCGTACCCAAACTCTTGTTGCGGGCGCTGTGCCTATCGCCGCGTTGGCAACTGTGCTTTCGCTGCCCACGCTGACAGTGCCCTATGCCGCACAGGGGCCTGGCCCGGTCTTCGATGTCCTCGGCGATGTCGAGGGGAAGAGCATTATCTCGGTCAGTGGCAGTGCTGCGGACTCCGAGCGCTCCAAGGGCACGCTGGATATGACCACCGTTGCAGTTCGACATAATTTGACATTGCCGCAGGTCATCGGCCTGTGGTTTGATCGTGACAACGACATCGTCCCTATTGAGGCAGTTTTCCCTCCTGGCCAGAGCCAGGATGAAGTGGAAGAGGAAAACAAGGCCGCATTCACCGAATCGGAGGCCAACGCCACCTCTGCTGCGTTGGCACATCTGGGCTTGCCTATGGAAGTCACCGTCGCGTACACAGTGCCGGACAGCCCCGTCGATGGTCGACTGCATGAAGACGATGTGATCCTCGCAGTGAATGGGGTGGCAGTGAACAGACCCGAGCAAGTCAAGGCGATTATTGCCGGACGCAAGCCGGGCGATCCCGTCACGCTGAAGGTCAAGCCTGTGGCCGTCGATAAGCAGAAGGCAGCCAAAGGAAAGGACTCTGATCCCAAGAGAGCCGTCGATATTTCGGTGACGCTGGCGGAAAACCCGCATCAGAAGAATGCGGCGCTGCTCGGCGTTGGGATGGGGTCACAATCCGCGGATGACACCAAGGTTGAGTACCAGCTCAGTGGCATTGGAGGTCCGTCGGCGGGTCTCATGATGACGCTCGGAGTGATCGACAAGCTGAGCCCGGGCGACCTGACCGAAGGACACCGCCTCGCCGGTACCGGCACGATTGATGCTGCCGGAAATGTGGGTGAAATCGGTGGTATTACACACAAAATCTCGGCCGCCCGAGATGAGGGCGCCGAGATGTTCTTCGTACCGGAGGGCAATTGCACAGAGGCTGTAACTGCCGATCGAGGCGATATGAAGTTGGTCAAGGTCTCCGTGCTTGACGACGCGCTTGCGGCAATCGAAAAGCCGGAGACCGCGCAGACCTGCTCGTAGTTTTGCCGTAGACCCTACGGAGCAGCTGGCAGTTTCAGCTAATTCTTGCTGAAGGCCTCGAAGTTCTGCTGAGACTGCCATTTATCAATCTCCGCAGCGGTCGCGCGCAGCTGCGGGTCGAATTCGAGGTAGGCCTTTGTCTCGCGGGCGATGAGTCCGGACAGGACGATTAGACCGATGAGGTTCGGCAGCGCCATCAGACCGTTGAGGGCCGAGGCGACGGACCAGACGGTTTCCAGCTGAGTAACAGCACCGACGAAGACTACACAGGTGAAGACCGCACGGTAGAGGCCGGTACCGCGGCGTCCGACCAGGGACTCGAACGCGCGCTCACCATAGTAGGACCAGCCCAGCATGGTGGAAAACGCGAAGAAGACAACCGACAGCGTGACGATAGTGCCACCCCAGTGGCCAGGCAGACCACGGGAAAATGCCTCAGCAGTCAGCGCGCCAGTGTCGATGTTGCCATCCTGCCAAACACCGGTGCTGATGATAACCAGGCCGGTGAAGGAAACGACGATGATGGTGTCGATGAAGGTCTGAGTCATGGAAACCAGCCCCTGTCGAACTGGGTGAGTGGTCGATGCGGCGGCAGCGGCGATAGCACCGGAACCCAGGCCCGACTCGTTGGAGAACAGACCGCGGGCAACACCCATCTGTAGGGCGAGAATCAGCGTGGAGCCTGCAAATCCACCAACGGCCGCGGTGCCGGTGAAAGCATCGGTGAAGATGAGCTTGAAGGTCTCTGGCAGCGCCGAGACATTGGCGACGAGCACCCACACGGCCGCACCGATGTAGAGCACAATCATCATCGGCACAAAGCTGGCGGTGATGCGGCCAATCGACTTAATGCCACCCATCAGAGCCGCGCCTACCAGGATGAACATAATCATGCCGGTGAGCGTCGGATCGATGTCGAAGCTGTTCTCCAAGTTGGAGGCCACGGCATTGCCCTGGGTCAGGTTGCCGATACCAAACGCTGCCAGCGCCGCGAAGACGGCGAACAGAACGCCCAATGTCTTACCAAAACCGTTCGGGATGGCCTTGCGGAGGTAGTACTGCGGACCGCCGGACTGTTCGCCAGCTGCATCGACCTGGCGGTACTTCACGCCCAGGAATGCTTCGGAGTATTTTGATGCCATACCTAGCAGGCCGGTCACCCACATCCAGAACAGGGCACCCGGGCCACCCAGACCGATAGCGGTAGCGACACCGACAATATTGCCGACGCCGACAGTTGCCGCGAGCGCCGTCGCAAGCGCCTGGTAGTTGGTGATATCCCCCTCGGCGTCGTCGTCGCTACGGTCGATGAGTCCGAGGCGCAGTGCCGGGCCGAGCTTGGCCAGGTGAATTGCGCCCAGACGAATGGTCAAGATGATTCCGGTGCCAATCAGCGCGGGGATCAGGAGGTACGGACTCCAAATGAAACTATCCGCCGCTGAGGCAAAATCGCTGAAGCTTTCCATGGTGTGGAACTTTACTGATGGAATGCCTAGATACAGCCATCAAACTTTCAGAATTCCATCATCGCGCCACTAATTCGCCACAAGTGGGGGTAAACACATTCCGACGAAAGCAAAGATTGTTCCGCCAATCAGTGTGAGAGCGACGTACCCGCATGCCCTCCAAAAGTGTTGATTTTTAAGGCGCACAATCTCTCCGGCAAGCGTCGACCAAGTCGACAGACCACCGGCGAAGCCAATCATCACCGTCGCATAGGCCAGGGCAGGGGTTATGCCGTCGCTTGTCGACGTTCCCCGCGACCACACCACAGCAGCGGCACCGGCGACCAAACAAGCGAGCATATTCGCGGTCCACGTTCCGGGCAGCTTAGAATCAGCCCACTTCACCGCAAGTTCGGCCAGTGCATAGCGCAGCGCTCCACCTACTGCGGCACCAACTGCGACAGCGAGGATGGCAGAGACCGCTGAGGAAAAGGAGCTGAGGAGGTCGCCGGTCATTCCGCAACCTCCCGCGCACACTTGGTTCCCAACCAGTAGGCGAGAGGACAACACAGCAGGTGAATAAGCCCAACACTGATAAGAAGAGCGACTGACGTGTCGGCCTGTGCCAACAGGAGAATGACAAAGGCGGAGAAGGTGGTGAAGCCGCCACAAAAGCCGGTGCCGAAGAAAGCGGCGAGCCGGGGATTAGCAAACGCGATACTGCTGACCAGACCGAAGAGAAGGCAGCCCAGTAAGTTGATGACAGTCGTCGAGATTGCGCTAATTCCCGAGCCAACGATTGCATCGATCGCCGCTCCGAACAGAAAGCGACATATTGCGCCAACAGCGGCACCGCCGGCCACGGCCAGAGCTGTCAGAACCTGCGCTCGTCCTGCTGATGGCAGCTTCGGAGCAACAGATTCCTCATTCACAGGGCAAACGCTAGCACAGCGGCTAAAGGGGAGACAGGAGACAGGTGCCGGCAGCCCGGAATCCTCTCGAGAAGGTGCTCCCGTCGGCACGCGCCAATCTATCTGATGCACCCTATTGCAGGGGCGAGTTTGCATTACCGAGTGGTTCTGGCCATGCGCGTTGGCCCTAAAACGGGGACACTGGGAAGAGGAAGCGCATCTAAGTTCGGTTTCCTTGTCTCGGCCGGTTGGTCGGCAATGAAATCGGCGGTTGCGCAGTTCGCTGATTTAGCAGGAGGATACCCACAATGGCTCATGAGCGCGCCGGGCAATTGGCCCAGCCATCCGACCTTATCGATGTCGCGGAACTGGTCACTGCCTACTACACAAAGCACCCGGACCCAACTAACCCTGACCAGAAGGTCGTCTTCGGTACTTCCGGGCACCGCGGTTCCTCCCTCGACGGCGCTTTCAACGAAGACCACATTCACGCCACCACCCAGGCCATCGTGGATTACCGCAAGGGCCAGGGCATTGAAGGGCCGCTCTACGTCGGCCGCGATACCCACGGCCTGTCCGAGCCGGCAATGATTTCCGCCCTCGAGGTGCTCACCGCCAACGGCATTACCGTGATGGTTGATGCTCAGGATCGCTACACGCCGACCCCGGCCGTCAGCCACGCAATTCTGACCTACAACCGCGATGTGGAGGGCGGTCCGACGGGCAATAGCTCCGCGCGTGCCGACGGTATCGTGATTACTCCCTCCCACAATCCGCCACGGGATGGTGGTTTTAAGTACAATCCACCGACCGGCGGCCCGGCGGATGCGGATGCGACGGACTGGATCGCAGCTCGCGCCAATGAATACCTGGCGAAGGGCTTGGATGAGGTTAAGCGCCAGCTGGTGGATAAGGCCGGAGACCTCGTCGTTAAGCATGATTACCTCAACGCATACGTGTCGGATCTGCCGAATGTTGTCAACCTCGATGCCATCCGTGATGTCGGCGTGCGTATCGGTGCTGACCCAATGGGTGGCGCGTCGGTGGATTACTGGGGCGCAATTGGCGAGACGCACAACCTGGACCTGACTGTGGTCAATCCGCTGGTTGATGCGACCTGGCGTTTTATGACTCTGGATACCGACGGCAAGATTCGTATGGACTGCTCCTCGCCGAATGCGATGGCATCCTTGATTGGTAACCGCGACAAGTTCGACATCTCCACCGGCAACGATGCGGACTCGGACCGCCACGGAATTGTGACTCCGGATGCGGGTCTGATGAACCCGAACCACTACCTGGCCGTCGCCATTGATTACCTCTTTACGCACCGCCCGGGCTGGTCGCAGGAGACCGCGGTCGGTAAGACGCTGGTGTCCTCGTCGATGATTGATCGGGTTGTCGCTAACCTGGGCCGCAAGCTTGTGGAGGTTCCAGTCGGCTTCAAGTGGTTCGTCCCGGGTCTGCTCGGTGGCACCATCGGTTTCGGTGGTGAAGAATCCGCTGGTGCATCGTTCCTGCGTCACGACGGCACGGTGTGGTCTACCGACAAGGACGGCATCATCCTGGACCTCTTGGCCAGCGAGATTACGGCTGTGACCGAGAAGACTCCATCGCAGCTCTACGCAGAGCTCGCCGATAAGTACGGTGCCCCGGCTTACGCCCGCACCGATGCGGACGCAACCCGTGAGCAGAAGGCAATTCTGAAGAAGCTCTCGCCGGAGCAGGTCAAGGCCGACACCCTGGCAGGGGAGACCATCGCAGCCAAGCTGACCGAAGCACCGGGGAACGGCGCTGCGATTGGTGGCCTCAAGGTTGTTACGGAAAACGCTTGGTTCGCGGCACGTCCGTCGGGTACTGAAGATAAGTACAAGATCTACGCGGAGTCCTTCAAGGGCGCGGACCACCTGGCCCAGGTTCAGGCTGAGGCACAGGACGTGGTCTCCGCAGTTCTGAACGGGTAATTGATAGCCGTTGGGCTAGCTGTAAACAGTTAGCCTGTACTAACATTTCTGTGTATGAAGAACTTCGTAGGCGTGGTGGCACGATTCGGCCTGGCTGCAGTTTGGTTGTACTCAGGCCTTATCAAACTGCTGAACCCGCTGGAATCTCGTCAAGCAGTGCAAGCTTATGAGCTGCTGCCGAGTGAATTGGTGCCGACCGTGGCGGTTGCGCTACCCGCTTTCGAAGTCATCCTCGGGCTCCTACTGGTATTGGGACTGTTCCTGCGCCCGGTAGCAGTGCTGTCGGGGTTGCTCTTACTGGCGTTCATCGCCGGTATTATTTCGGCGTGGGCACGCGGCCTGCAGATTGACTGCGGTTGCTTTGGCGGTGGTGGCTACGACGAGAACGCTGATGCGGTTTCATATCTAAAGTCAATCGCCCGAGATATCGGTTTTCTGGCCTTGGCTGTATTTGTGTACGTGTGGCCGTGGAAGAAGTTGGCCATTTACGCCTAGCCAGCTGCCCAGAGAATGAAGCCCTGGGGGATGGGACTAGGCGATGGGGGCCTAGCAAACATTTCCGTTTTCTCAGGCGCAATTGTGTCGTTGGCAAGAAATCACCGCTATCGTAAGCGGTGTGAGTCAGAAGATTAAGAATCCAAATGAAAAGAGCAGTGGCTTCGTCGTTGGCCTGATTGCTCTTCTTGCTGTCGTTGCCCTTGTTATTGGCGGAGTTATTTACATCGGCCGATCGCAGCCGATTGAGGGGCTGCCAGATGAGGACGTCGACTTCTCCGTCGCACTCGACGGTGATGTCGTCCGACTGAGCAAGGATGGCGCCGAAGGAGCTAAAACGGCCACAATTTTTGAGGACTTCTCGTGCCACTACTGTGCGCAGATGAGCGAAGAGGGCCACGATGATGAGCTCAAGGCGCTAAACGACGGCAAGCTTGTCGCTGAATACCGCATCCTGAACTTCCTGGATGGCCAGGAGAAGGAGCAGCGTGACGGCCACTCCACTCGCGCCTTCGCGGTTGCCCGCAAGATTGCTGAGACCGGTGATGCTCGCGCATACTGGAACTTCCATACAATGATGATGGCCGACCAGCAGAACTCCGTCACGTGGGACAATGATGAGCTGGCTGACCGTCTGGAACAGCTGGGTGTTGCTGACGAAATTGTCGGCGAAGTCCGCTCCGGCATCGACACCACCGAGGCAAAGGCAAGCGCAAACGTTAACTTCGACGACCTTGAGAAGCGCCTGGGCAAGGTTTCCTCGCCGCACGTCTTTGTCGATGGCAAGGATATCTTGGAAAACATTTCCGGTGATGGCGGACTGGGACAGTGGGTCAAGGTGGCTCTGCGCTAATTTCCGCGCACGCCCGCACGATTCATCTTCAGTTCATGTTTGACAGATTCGCTCCAGGTCACGCAACGGATGTGTAAAAAACGTGTTCTACATGCGGATTTGGTGATACATGACAGTGCCATGTAGCCTTTGAGGAGTCCACAGCGGAGGGGTAAAAGCCACTTCGATGTTGATTCTGGGGCTATGGCGCAGCTGGTAGCGCATCACACTGGCAGTGTGGGGGTCACGGGTTCGAGTCCCGTTAGCTCCACCAGTATGAAATCCCTCGGTCGAAATGACCGGGGGTTTTCTTGTATCTACCCTGGTAGCGACTGGTTTCAGTCTACATGATTAATGTCCTGTTGTGGACTCGGATAGACTGGAATCTGGCACAAATCTGGCATATCTGGCACAAATCTGGCACGCCCGACATGACCACCACAGGCGGAAACAATGGCATTCGGCAGTATCCGAAAACTCAAGTCTGGAAGATTCCAGGCTCGCTACACCTACCGGGGGCAGGAGTGTAAGGCCCCAGACACTTTCAAAACCCGCGGCCTTGCTCAAGGCTGGCTCAATGAAGAAGAAAAGCTAATCAGTTTCAATGAGTGGACACCACCAGAGCAGCGCGCGGCGGAAGAGCAGCTAGCGCAGGAGCGCCACGCCCTTACCGTGGAAGCATGGCTAGATCAGTATCATGACGGCCTTACGGTCCGCGCGTCCACGCTGCAGATCTACCGGCGTACCGTCCGCAACCGCATTACTGACCCGCGGCCACCTGGTGACGTGGATCCCGACATCACCCGGCTTGCCGGTATTCCCCTTGTAGAACTGACTAAAGCCGATGTGTACGCGTGGTGGGACGGTATCACCCGCGCTTATGACACCCCGGAAACTAACCACAAGGCCTATGTGCGGCTTAAAGCGGCGTGTGACGAAGCTCAGCGACGTGAGTTGATAGACCGTAGCCCTGTAGAGATTGCGGCGGCTAAACGGCGTAGAGAGCGGGAATTACCGTATCTGCCCACCACGGAAGAGCTGCATACCGTGGTGTCTGCAATGAAACCGCGGTACAAGCTGTTGACCGTGCTGTGTCTGTTCCATGGCCTGCGTATCGGTGAAGCAATCGCCCTGGAAGTAGACGATGTTATTTCTGATACCCCCGTGCCGTATGCCCCTCGGTACTCAATTCGGGTTAGGCAGAATGCCCAGCGGATTACACCGGACGGCGGTAGCACGTACATGCTGGTGCAAAAGCCTAAGAGCCAGGCGGGTAACAGGGAGGTCCCTTTTATGCCGTCAATGGTGCCGTTGTTGTGGGAGCACCTGGCTAAGCATGTAGCCCCGGACCCGGTGGACCTTAATCTGGCTGATGAGCTCGGCGGCGGCACACGCCCGGCGCGATTGCTCACCACCACCGGGGCGGGCGAAATTGTTATGGATACGTCCTACAGGTCGGTGCTGGATCGTACTACTAAGCGGGCGGGTGTGTCTGGGCGGATTAAACCGCATTCGGGGCGGCGCTGGTTGGTGACCCGGCTTGCGGAAGAGGGAGCGCATGTTAAAGAGATTGGCCGCATTCTCGGTGATGATGATTTGAGTGTGATTATGGGCATTTACATGCAGGTTCGGGCTGAGCGGACAACGGAGCTTATGGACGTGGTGGACGTGTCGGTTACAGCGGCGCGTCGGGCAGGACAGGAGTAGAGGGCATGGCAAGCCGTTTTGTCCCGTATGAGGGGTTTGAATTTGAGAGCAGCCCAGTAGACAAGCGCTGTAAACGAGAAGCTGAACTAAAGTTTCGGGAATTGCTGGCAGAGAAAGAGTTACTTAACGCGATTGCTGACGCTTTTTCTGGGAGCGGGCGCAATGCCCAGCTGCGGAAAGTGGCGAGAGTTGTTTACAGGTGCAAGCATGGGTGTTTCTTAGGGGCGGTTGTTCCATATAACGGCGATAACTTTATGTTGACTAGGCAATACGTGCACGTAGTTATAGGCGGTGTTGAGTTTTCTACAGGCTCCCGAAGTCTGGCTGAGACTGCAAGGCAGGGCTATTCATTGCAGCGGGGTGGGGGTACGTATCGGCGTACTAAGGCGGGGATTGACGCAACTCGACTGAGCACATGCGCATCGTCCGATATCTTCCGATTGAACTGTAGGCACGTTGAATATATGCCAGCCTATGAAGACGTTTTGCAGGATATTGAACGGAAACGAAAAGCTTCCAACAAGGAAGTTAAGGTAACGAAAGGGTAGCTAGTGGTATGCTAGACCTGTACTAATCGCACCGAGCTTAGGCAAGCAAACCCCGTGTTGGTGGTCGGGAAGTCCTTAGTAGGAGCTTGCCAAATTATGAATGGTGTAGCGAAGAACGCCACCACGAAAACCACCACCGCAGCCGCTCGCAGTAAGCAGCTTAAGCCCCGGCTTATGGGCAGCGTAAAAGACGCTGCAGAGCGCTGGGCAATCAGTGAGAAAACTATCCGGCGCATGATTAACGCCGGGGAACTGACTGGCTACTACCCGACACCCCGCACCCTGCGTGTGGACATGCTCGAGCTGGATACCCTCATGGAGTCCCGCGCCACCCGCAAGGTGGTGGCGTAACAATGACTACCAACTACACCCCAGCCGATTCACTGGCCTACCTCAAGGAAAACGGGCTAATCGACGCGGCCATAGAAGCGCTGTACACACTCGCAGACGATATGAGCGCGTCCGAACAGGCAGACCTTGCGATAAGCGTTCTGGAGACTTTGCAGAAGATCCTTGCGTATGAGGTTCGGGTGCACCAGCTTGATACCGCCACGCACTACAGCAATGACGTGCCGTTGACTGTCATCGAGCTAGAGCCGTATGAAGAGGTCGATACCGACGGCGTGCGGCATACAGGAGTACGCCCGTTCACCATCTGTATGCACCCTAGTGGTGTGGTACCCCACCCGGCTATCGACAACGGCGGGGAGGTGGCGTAAGGCATGGCTGAAAAGAATATCCCCGCACCGGGCCAGCACGGGGACAATCAAGCAAGTTTCTACCGCCATACTAACCCAGTGGGGCAGGGTGTGCCCAGCGTGTGGGAAACTTTTGCGGTACAAACACTTGCCTATCTTGTCTCCAGTACGGCGGAAACAGTGCAGTACGCTATCGCCCGGCGTGGCTTAACCGTGCAGGCGTTCCCTCGGTTGTATCAACCGGCGTTTGAGGTGCTGCTAGGTGGTGTCCTGGAGCTGCTGGAGTCGGGCCGGGGCCAGGAGGCTGTGAACATTGTGCAGTTTGGGCAGCGCCTGCATGAGCGGCAGGGCCCGGTAAGTGTTCAGGTTATGCGCAGGATTACCGGAAGCGATTGCTACAGCGACGGCAAGGCACTGTGTTTCGCTGAGCTTGGGCTGATTAATGTTGCGGCCTGCCTGTTGGTTGAACAGTCGGGTTTTGCGGCCCTGGTGCAAGCCCAGGCGGGTATCCAGCGGTGCTTAGATGGAGCAACGTTGGTCGGTACAGGTGAAGTAGTGGACCGTGTTCTGTATGCACAGAACGCGGGGCAGCGGGCCCTTATCAACGGGCAGCAGGTCCGGGCTTACTCTCCAGTCCAGGGGGTGGCCTAATGGCTGGAATGACTGCAAGCGACGTGAAGCAGACAATGCAGCGCGCGGAAGCAACCGCGGCTAGGGTCGGCGCGGATATTCCGCTGGACTCGGTACTAACCGCACAAGAGTGGACGCAGCTACATAGGGACGTATTCGACGGCTCAGACGCGCTCGAGCACCTACAGGATTACGCCCGCGCTCACTACGTGCCACCGATCGCATTCCTACTTGTGACGCTGACCAGGATTGCGGCGGCAAGCCACCCTATTACCGTTAACGCTGGGCTGGGCCCCACACCACTGAACGCCTATCTTGTGCTGGTTGGTGATTCCGGTATGGGCAAGGACACGGTAATCAATCGGTCTACTAAGGCCTACCCACTGGTCCGCACCAGTTTCCCCGCGGGGCTGGAAGAGCGGCCGCTAGGCTCGGGTGAATCACTGGTATCCGCGTTTATGCCACCCGCGCCGGACAAAGATGACCCGGCCCCTAAACCTAACCCCCGGGTGCTGTTCACGGAGACGGAAATCAGCAACGCCGAAACATTGATGAAGCGCGACGGTGCCACGCTTAGGCAAAACCTGCTGAAGCTCTACAGCGGCAGCACGGTCGGCAATGCGACGAAAAACAGTGTGGACACCATAGCCGGGGGCACGTATTCCACCGGGCTGATTATCGGAGCCCAACGGGGCAGGGTAGGGGCGCTGCTGGATAACCCCGATGATGGATTGCCCCACCGGTTCATGTGGACGGAGCTGCTAGATCCGAACGTGCCTAGCCAGTTGCCTAAGGTTGGGCCAGAGTTGGACGCGGTGCAATTCCCTAAGGCGGGGACGGTAATCCGCGCGTGCGATAAGGCCAGTAGGCAGGTGAAGCAGCGCAGCAGGTTGCGGCTCACTAAAGGCTATACAGGCGGGCTTGACTCGCACCTATTGTTAACTCGGGTGCGTATCGCTGCACTGCTGGCCGTGTTTAGAGGGCATGCGGAAGAGCGCGGCTTTACCGATGATGATTGGCGGCGTGCGGGCGCGCTCATAGCGTACTCAAAGAAAGTACGTGAGTCCTGTAACGAACGCCTGCAGGCCTCAGCCGTGGTCAAGCAGATGACACGTGAAGAAGCAGAGTATGCAGCACGTAGGAAGCGCATTCACCAATTGGTCTACGAGGCGTTAAAGGGTAGTGAGCAGGTGCGTGTAAGTGAGATTACTAATCCTCAGCGCAGGTGGCGTAAAGACGCGGAAGACATGCTAGCGGAACTGGTACACGCTAAAGCTATTCGCTACGTCGATAAGCAGTGTTGGATTATCGGCAAGGGCGAAACATGGCAGGACTTTGTGAGTTCACTTAACACCCCGTCCTAAGTGACCTAACCGACCTAACCCCAGGTAGGCGGTGGTTTCCAGCGTCCTAACCACCGTCCTAACCCGTCCTAACCTAGGACACGAAGATAGGACACCATAGGACACCACATAGGACACCAAAAAACGCCCTGACCAGCACATAGGACACTTAGGACACTTAGGACAGGGGGTAAGAAAAAGGGCGTCCTAGCCTAAAGGGAGCAGCCCGGCGCGCCGGGCGGTCCTGTGGTGAAAGACCCCTGGGGGCTATCCCCTCCGTGAAGCTGGTCCCGGCCCCCGGTGGCGTAGGCGTGAGAGTCGGTTACAGGTCTGGGGTTTCACAGCCCCAGGGGATAACCCCCCGGCCCCGGGGCATGTGTCGCCCGGTAGGCAATGGCGCTGGGGCTGCGCCTGACCGTGGGATTCCAGGCCCAGGGGGTGACCCCCTCCCCAGCCTGCCTTGTCGACCGGAGGGCATTGCTGCGCTGTTCGTGTACGGGTTTGACCGTTTTGGCACTTTTCCGGTGAGTAGCGGCAGATAGCAGTGTGAGACGGTTCAGCACCACACGAAAACGTTTGCGAAGTGAACTAGTATGAAAACATGATGGTTCACATCGCAAATACACCTGAACAACAGGCCATTGAAACCCGACTCGTCACAGCCTTAACCACTATTGCGCGCCTGGCAGAAAACCTTAATGACCTTATCGGCGGTCATGGCCGCGTGGCGCGGTTCGGGGAAATCAGGCGGCGTAATCCACGCTCAACACCACCGTGCAATCTGTCTTGGCTGCAGTTGTCGATAGAGCTGCAGGACCTACTCAAGTGCGGTGTGCTGCAGGCGCGTGCTGACGGCATTACAGGCGTTCCACGCGATCGCAGCGGTGAAGCACTTGCTTGGTGGCTAGCAGGCCACAGCAACCAACTAGCAGCGCAGCAATGGGTTACCTCGGCCCCGTGGTGGTCCTTGCGTTCAGGCAGCAACGGCGTGAGTTGGCTCGATGAAGTAGAGCTGTACGCCGATACCCTGCAGGGCGCTATCAACCCACCTGAAAAACACCCACCGGCAGGCAGCACGGTAGAGGTTGCAACCTGGTGCGGCGTGTCTGCTACCTCGGTCCGCAATTGGCGGCGCGCTGGAAAACTGCAAGGATTCTGGAGCGGCAAGAAATGGGTCTACAGGACTAGCGACGTGCTGAGGGTGAAAGAAGAAATGGCGGCGCGCCGGGCAGGGTAGTCGGTGCTAGATAAGCCGGGCGTGTGATGCAGCCCGTGCCCGGTTCGCGTGCCCTTGAGATGTGCGGCCCCGGAAATCTTAGGGCGGTGGCTCGCCCGCGACTCTCTCGGTTCACTGTGCTTGCTTGTCTCTCTCTCCTTTTGTTTTGCGGTGCTAATTAGCGGGTGGGGAGGTATCCCTGGCGGTGTCCATGGCGCTAAAGGGCACTGCGTTGTTGCGGTACCTCCCCCGGTGGCCGGTGGTGTCGAACAAGCCCAAAAACAGGGTCCGGGTCGCTGCTACTCGGTGGCGGTTGCTGCTGGTGGCAGGCTGTTTTAAGGGTGTGGTGTGCCATAAACTATTGGTGTCAAAACGTAAAGGGAATATGGGGTGATGTGGTGAAGCAGGACGCTAGTAGGTGGCAGGCACAGTTTGATGAGCTCACGGCGCTGATCCGGTCGCTGGAAGCAATGGAGCCGGTACCTGCGAAAGAGGTTGTGGCGGCGTATGCGCAGCGGGCGCGTGTGATTGAGGAATTGGAGAAATCTCCATTTGGCAGGCGGTAGCGGCAGGGGTGAATGTCACACCAGTGTGAAATCCGGCGGCCCCGACAGGTGTAACAAATGTGACACGTGAAGCCGTGTGCACTAGAGGTTTTTTGAATCTTTCAAGATTCGGTGCTGGTGATGAGGTGGTGACAATGTCATCACGTGCAGCCGTGAATGTTAAGGATTTTAAAACTTTCAAGATTCGGTGCTGATGGCAGTGACCCAATCGCCTGTTGTTTACAAGTTGTAAATATCTCGGTGAGACCCGGGAGCCTTGGGCATAATCCTGGATTCTGGATTACAGGGTTACGCGGTGAGCGCGTGCACGGTCAATAATGACCGGGGAGGAAATACCAATTTGGAAAATTCCCGGATTCGGTAATAACACGGAATTCCGTGCTACCGACTTACGGCAGGGTGGGCAAATTGCCCACCCTGGATAGTCCTTTATGCGTGGGGCTTACTCCTAGTTGTTTCAAACAACTCTGAATAACTGTTTAGTTCCCGTGCGCGGGGGGGGCTTACGTACGGAGCTGTCAATTCGGAAGATTTTCCGCAATAGATTCCGTGCGCGCGTGGGGCTTACAGGAGGTGTCGCAAATGAGACACCTGCCCCGGTTAGTTTCCGTGCGCGCGTGGGGCTTACCGACTGTCCAATTTGGACAGCCGCCCATCTGCCATAGTTTCCGTGCACTCGTGGGGCTTACCCTCGTTGACCTACGCAAAAACCCCTGTTCACAAATCGATTCTAAGCGGTTAAACGCGGGTGGCAGGTACCCTAACACCCCTTAATCGCTTACAGAGCGTTCTACAGCACCGGCCCAACCTGCGATTATGTAAAAACCGGGTGATTCTTACACTTAGCATGGCCGGGCCGGTCGCTTAATGACTTAGCTGTTGTTGGTATCGCCCGGCGTGGCTCGGTGCGCGTCACGGGCAGCTTCAAGAGCCATTTGAACTTCCTTGTGTGTGTCACGGCCTGCAATGCGGCTAAGTGTGTCGGTGAGGGTGTTCACATGCTCAATGGTGAGCGGCGTGCCGTCGTTGATCTCGTCGGCTAACGGGAGCTCGGGGCAAACAATGCTTGCGGTGAGTTCCTGTAGTTCTCGGAGTGCGTGGGCGGTGTAGGTGGACATAGTGGTTTTCCGTTCTTTTGGTCTAGTGGTTGGTAGCGTGTGGGCTGTATGTGTGTTCGGTGTAGACGGTCAAATGTGGCGGTCCTTTCTAGGTGTTTTTGGGGGCGCTTTTTGGAAAATCTGGCACATATCTGGCACGCCCGAACGGTTATTTTTTCGGTTAAGCCGTCTACCTGGGTAAATGCCCTTAGTTTGTGAAGCCCCGTTAGCTCCACCAGTATGAAATCCCTCGGTCGAAATGACCGGGGGTTTTCTTGTATCTGCCCTGGTAGTGTGCTCGCCGTTCACCACAATGATTGGTAACTCGTATGGCTCTAGCAACTTTGTCTGAACGGTGGAATACTGGGGGTATGGCATACAACGACTCCGTCATTCAGAACCTATCCGCCGAAGAATCCCTTGAGCTGCTGGCTACGCAGACTTTTGGGCGTCTCGTTGTTCGTCGTAAAGACGACATGGATCTTTTCCCGCTGAACTACGTCGTTCATGAGGGAAGTATTTACTTCCGCACTGCCGAGGGTTCGAAGCTCTTTACTGTCTCTCTGAACCACGATGTTCTCTTTGAGTCCGACTTTGCCGATAAGGAGGCTCAGAAGGCGTGGTCGGTCATCGTCAAGGGGGAAGCAGAGGTTCTTACCTCTCGTGCCGAGATTAACGCTGCAGATGAGCTGCCGCTGAAGCCGTGGCTGCCGACTCTGAAGTACAACTACGTGCGTATTACTCCGAATGATATTTCGGGCCGCCGTTTCCACCTCGGTGGGGAACCGAATCGCTACGAAGTGTAGTGGCGGCATACGGCACTTTTGCTTGGCGACGGGAAAGCTTCGTCGTGAAGCAGTAGTTAGCGGCGTGCAAAGGTAGCTTTTAATGCCTGAGCACCGCCGTTAGCTGTTTTTTTAAAAATTGTTGGGTTAAATTACCCAAAAGCGCCCTAAGTGAGATGTAACGCGTTACAGTCACCAATGTGACGTGCACCATAGAATCCCCCGATGGGGTGCCAGCGCAGCCCGATGTGCGCAAGCAGTCCCCACGTATGCAGAAGATTGTTGATGAGGCGCGCGCGATGCTGCGCGAGTCGGGCTGGAGCGCTATTAGTATGCGCCGCCTTGCAGCGCGGCTCGATGTCAAGGCGCCATCGCTGTACAAGCACATCAGCGGCAAGGAAGAGCTCCTGCAGCTACTGCTGAACGAAAGTCTTGAGAATCTGGGTAAGCGCATTCATGCTGCCATTGATGAGGACTGCACTTCGGCATCCCTGCTCCAGGCGTACCGTCAGGCAGTTCTCGATGACCCGCATGGCTACCGTTTGATGAGTCGCACTAATTTCGTGAATGTTGCCTCGCCTTCGTCGTTGGATGCCTGGATTCGCGATGCCTTCATCAAGGTTGCCGGCGATGAGCCTAAGGGGCTGGCCATGTGGGCTTTCGCCCACGGTTTAGTGACCGCCGAGCTCGTCCAGGAAGGGTCACCAGCGCTGGAGTCCAGCGCCGAGGCTGATACAGCAGACAGCTTGGCCGCAGTTGGCGCTATTTGGGACGCTGGTGCAGAGGCTTTCTCTTAAGGTCTGGCTGTTCTGAACCAGCGACCCGAGTCAGCAGCTTAACGCCACCACGAATCGGCCGGTCCGGGCGGAACAGCTCGCTTGTGGCGGGAGATGGAGTAGAGGTGCTCAATCCGGGCAGCATCTTCATCTGAGACTGCCTTGCCTTCAAGGTAGTCGTCGATGGCGGTATAGGTCACCCCGAGCGCAACTTCGTCGGGAAGCGCGGGGCGATCTTCCTCCAGGTCGGCGGTCGGGGTTTTCTCCCACGTGCTGGCCGGGGCGCCTAGGTGCTGAAGCAAGGCTGCGCCCTGGCGCTTGCTCAGTCCCTGCAGTGGGACGAGATCGCATGCGCCGTCGCCGTGCTTGGTGTAAAAACCGGTGACGGCCTCCGCAGCGTGATCTGTTCCGATAACTAAAGCGCCGTCCACGCCTGCGACTGCGTATTGGGCGATCATGCGCATGCGGGCCTTAACGTTGCCCTTGTTGAAGTCGCTGATAGCGTTGCCGTTCAGGGCGCCAGTGACCTGAGTCGTCATCGCGGCGGTGGCTGGCGCGATATCGATAGTTAGGCTTTGGTCGGGCTGAATGAATTGCAGTGCCACTTGTGCGTCGTCCTCATCGGCCTGCACACCGTGGGGGAGGCGAATGGCGATGAAAGTGGCATCCTCACCGCCGTCGCGAAGCTTTTCGACGGCCAGCTGCGCCAAGCGACCGGCCAGCGTGGAGTCCTGGCCACCTGAGATCCCCAGCACGAATCCCTTCGCGTGCGCGACGCGGAAGTAATCGCAGAGGAAGTCGACTCGGCGGCGGATTTCCTCGGCGGAATCGATGGTGGGGTGAACGTGGAGGTCGCTAATAATCTCCGACTGGAGGGGATGAGAGAAATTCGGTGTGCCTGCTGGTGTCATGGGCCTTACTCTACCGCTAGTTCAGGGCGCGGAAAGGGAAGGTTTTCCCGTCAGATAGGTGCGAAAACTACCGTCTTTATCGAGTAAGTAGTCTTCGGATAAGGGGTATTTAGCCTGACGGTGGCAAGATTTTCAGCGTGAGTACAACCGAACAAAATAAGACTGGACCGAATCGGGAAACCACCACAACTCGGTCGATAGCAGTGGCTATCATCGCCGCGCTAGGCGGCCTCCTCTTTGGTTACGACACCGGCGTGATCTCCGGCGCGCTGCTGTATATCCAGCGCTCTTTTGAGCTGACTCCGGGACAGGAGTCCACTGTCACCGCCATGCTGTTAGTCGGCGCTGCGATTGGTGCGTTCCTCGGTGGTCGTGTAGCGGACTCCTTAGGACGCCGTGGCACCATCTTGCTCGGAGCTGTTGGCTTCATCATCGGCAGTATTTGGTGTGCCTTCGCTACTAGTGCGTTCTCGCTGGGTGCTGCGCGTACCCTGCTCGGCATCTGCATCGGTGGTGTTTCGATCGTCGTGCCGATGTACATCTCCGAAATGGCGCCACCGCATGTGCGCGGACGCCTGGTCAGCCTGAACTCGCTGATGATCGTGATTGGCCAGCTGGTGGCATTCCTCACCAACTCTGCTCTGGCCTCCTCCGGTAACTGGCGACTCATGCTCGGACTCGGTGCTGTCCCCGGCATTGTGCTGCTCATCGGCATGCTGGTTCTGCCGGATACCCCGGCTTACCTCGTCCGGCGAGGTCAGGAGGGCAAGGCGCTGGCCGTGCTACGCCAGATGCAGGGGGACCAGTCGACGTTGGATGAGGTAGCAGTTGGTGAGGCGTCGTCAAGCGCCGATCAGCGTGCGGCAGAGCGTCAGGCCCTGAAGACTCCGTGGGTGCGACGTACGGTTATCATTGCGATGCTTATTGGCGTGACGCAGCAGGTCACAGGCGCGAATGCAATTATGTATTTCGCGCCGACGATGATGAACAAGGTTGGCTTGTCGACGGAAAGCTCCGTCTACACCTCCATCATCATCGGTATCGCCTCGGTGATTTCGTGCGCAATCGGTATGAGCATTATTGACCGAATTGGTCGTCGTCGAATGCTGATTATTGGTTTGGTGGGTTGTGCGAGCTCGCTGCTGGTGCTGGCGCCGGTCTATGGACTGTCAAGCAACTCTTCGACGGGTGCGATGATGTCGCTTCTGCTGATGACCGTGTTTATCGTGTTCCAGCAGGCGGCTGTCTCCGTAGCGACCTGGCTCCTAATCTCCGAGATTGTCCCGGTTGAAGCCCGTGGCTTGGGTATGGGACTCGCAGGTCTGGCACTGTGGGTTGCCAACTGGTTTGTGGCGCAGGCATTCCTACCGATGGTGGATGCTGTCGGCGGTTCCTGGTCGTTCTTCTTCTTCGCCATCACGGGTGCAATTGCGCTGGTATTCACCATCAAGGCCGTGCCGGAGACCTCGGGTAAGACGCTTGCGGAGGTTCGTGAGTACATGATTGCCGCGGCCAAGTAGGGAAGTGGAAGTAGGGAAGTGGAACTCACCGGAAAAATAGGTAAACGACGATGACTGTAAAAAGGGGAGTTGAGTTCTCGGAGTTGGCTGTAAATTACATGTTTCCCGCGATTTTTGGAGTTATGCCGCTTATTGGGTAGTATGGCAACTCGTGTCGTAACGCATACTCTCTGATATGTCTTCGAATAATCAGGCAGTGTGTGTTGCCAGGCAGTCACTGGGGTGATTGCCCGGGAGAGTGCAGTGTGCGCACTCCCGTTTCGGAGCCGAGTAGAAAGGAGCGCCCGAATGAAGGTCCGTAAGTCCCTTCGGTCGCTGAAGAACAAGCCGGGCGCCCAGGTCGTGCGCCGTCGTGGCAAGGTCTACGTGATCAACAAGAAGGAGCCGCGCTTCAAGGCCCGTCAGGGCTAAGCCTTATTCAGGCTAGCGCGAAGCAAATAGCTTCCTAATTTTTACAAAGAACCGCAATCCGAGGTCGCAGTTTCACTGTGGCTAAGGATTGTGGTTTTTGTTTTTAGAGGGGTAGGTTCAGGCGGTTATTGCGTTTATGGCTGGCGGCGGTGGGGCGATGGAAGTTACTGACTACGCTTATGTCAAAAATGGCCCGAAAAATGGCTTGAAAGTGTCATAAACTCGCACAGTTTCACATTTGCAGC
>NZ_JVVM01000026.1 GCF_001054325.1 Corynebacterium vitaeruminis
ACTACTTCTCCTGGTCGAAAGTGGTGATGCATTCACCGCCTGAACCTACCACCTGAAAGCGTCATAAACCTAGTCAGCAACTTGCGGTCGGGAACGGTTTGCAACCTCTATAGGTTGTCGTCGTCGACCCAGGCCTGCACCCCACGGGGCTGCTGAGGTTGTTGCGGTTGTTGCGGCTGCTGTGGTGTTTGCTGTGCCTGCTGCTGGCGAGCCTGGGCAACCGGATCCTGCCATGCACCCGGCTGCTGTGGCTGCTGGTATTGCTGTGGCTGAATTGGCTGGGCTGGCTGCTGGTTCATGTTGGACTGCTGATTTTTCTGGCCTGCAGCACCAACGGCGCCAGCCGCACCGGCTACTCCAGTGGCTCCGGTGGGTCCACCGGCTCCACCGGCTCCAGCCGCACCAGCTCCACCACCCGCTGCGGGCTTACCGGAGAGCATGTCCAGATAGGTGTCATCGCCGTCGAAAAGCGTCCTGGTGATGGCGGTCTTCGGGTTGAGGCGACGGAGATCGTTGAGCTCCTGCAGCGGCTTGCGAAGATCGTCGAAGTCTTCACCGAACTCGTCCGAGAGGTTATCGCGTGCGTCATTGATCGCGGTGCGCGCGGCCAAGACCATTGCGCGAATGTCCTCAATTACCTTCGGCAACCGCTCAGGTCCGATGAGAATTAATCCGAGGATAAAGAGGACGAGAATCTCGCCCCAGCCAACATTAGAAAACACGTTATACCACCTTAGTTGCAGTGAAACTCACATGCAGCATTGCGCGGCCAAATCCCACGACACCTGCCAAAAATAGCTAGAACCAGCCAAGTCCAGCCAATCCCAGCCATGCCGCACCCAGCCAGAACCAGCAACACCCTACTCCGGCGTGATTCTCGCCTCCAGCTCGGCTCCGTGGCGAACAATCTTCAATACCGCCTCATTACCAGCGCCAACAGTCCACAGCGCCACCGTGAGCTCATCTGCGGACGATACGGCACGGTCGCCCACAGCCGTAATCACATCGCCTTCCTGGAGGCCTTCCCGGTCGGCGACGCCTCCAGGCAGAATACTGGCAATCTCGGCGCCAGTCAGTGCGCCATTGGACACCGTCCGCGCTGTCACACCAATTCCTGGGTGAACCGGCTGTTCACCGGCCATGAGCTGCTCGGCGATGGCGACTGCTGAATTGATTGGAATCGCAAAGCCCAAGCCCTGCGAGCCACCCGAGCTACTGAAAATCACCGTATTAATACCGACGATTGCACCGCGGATATCCACCAGTGGACCACCCGAGTTACCCGGGTTGATGGAGGCATCGGTCTGAATCGCATCGGCGTAGCCATCCGTATCAGTCCCCTCAGCAGCCAGGCGTACCGGCCGATTAAGCGCCGAGACAATTCCCGAAGTCACCGTTCCGCCCAGCCCCTGCGGCGACCCCATCGCAATCACCGTGTCACCGACTGCAACCGCATTGGAATCACCAAGCTGCGCCACAGTCAGCCCCGCAACGTCTTCGACCTTAATCACGGCAAGGTCGGTCTTCGGGTCACGGCCAATAATCTTGGCCGGCACCTCTTTCAACTTGCCGCCGTCCCAAAACGTTACCGAGACCTGCATATCCTGACGGTCCGCCACCGCCGAAACGACATGGTTATTCGTCAAAATATGACCGTCACCATCAATGACAAACCCCGAGCCCACGCCCGAGACCTCACCGGCACTGACCGCAATCGACACCACTGCGGGACGAAGAGTCTCCGCCACCTTGCCGATTTCGGTCAAATCACCGTTGCCCGGGCGCCCCTCGACCTGTTGCAACTCCACACGCTGGTAGTCCGAGCGGAAAGTCTTGCCAGCCCAACCTCCAACAAAGCCGCCAACACCGCCAATCAGCAGCACCACGGCCGCCGATGCCGCAAGCACACGCCACGGCACCTCGCGGCCAAAAATCACTTCCCGCGCGCTGACGCGGGGAACCGTCCTCGGGCGAGTTTTCTTCTTCGCTTCGGGTTTGCGCGCTGGACGCCCCGTCGTCATGCGTGACGACGAATCTTGCCACGGCGAATACTCTTTAGTGGTGGCGCTGGTGTCGTCGTCAAGCTTCTGCCCTGGCGCACGCTGTAACCCGCCAGTTGCGGCGGCACGATCGGCGTCTGGGGCAAACGCGGAATCATCGAAAGAGCGATGTTTGCCCACTAGTGACTACCGCCTTTACGAAAACCGCGAACAATCTGCTCCAACGCAGCAGTCAGCGACTCCGGCGGACGGTGCGCGAGATGACGCGCGGACCGGCGGGGCTCAGCGTCCTCGCCACTGCCTGCGAAATCCGCGATACGAGCGCGCAGCTCAGCGGGAATGTGCAACGCCGCACTATCACGCAGACGCTTAGCCGCCTGCCGCTGCTTCGCAACCTCCCGGCGACACTCCGAACACGCCATCAAATGTGCCTGCGCGCGGCGCTCAGCCACGAGCGACAACTCGCCATCAACAAACGCGGCAATCGCCTCGGTGCCGAGATGCTCCGTCGACAAAAAACGCTTGTCATCGTCCTGCCGAATCACAGACTGCAGCACCTCCAGAAATCGCACCTACATAACTAGCCCCACAATAGCCGCTCCCGCGGATTGAGTGCGGGAAAACTAGCCTGCGGTGACCGACTCCGGCAGTTCCTGCCGCTGCCTCTCCAAGCGCTCCAAGGTTGCGCGCAGACTGGAACGCGCCCTGTGAATACGGGACCGCACCGTGCCCATTTTGAGACCAAGGGTGCTAGCGATTTCCTCATACGTCAGCCCCACGACATCGCAGAGGACAACCACCGCGCGATAATCCGGCTGCAGCTCAGCCAGCGCAATTTCCAAATCCGGGTCAAGCATCGCGTCATCGACGGCCTGCTCCGGAGTCTTCAGCGTACCCGGGACGCGGTCATAGTTTTCCGGCAGTGCTTCCATCCGGATGACCTGCCGGTGCCGGACCATATCCAAGAACAAATTTGTGGTAATCCGGTGCAACCAACCTTCAAAAGTGCCGGGACGGTAGGACTTCAGTGAGCGGAACACACGCATGAACGTCTCCTGCGTCAGGTCTTCCGCGTCCTGCTGGTTACCAGTCAACCGATATGCGAGACCGTAAACGCTATCCGCGTGGGCCTGGACAAGTTCGGACCACGACGGCATCTCCCCCACACCTGCATCGAAAGCCGCGGTGCCGGACAGTTGCTCAGTTGCATCAGCAACCGGGGCGTCTTCGCCGGTGTCGCCTGCGCTGACTTGTTCGGGCTTGACTCGTTCGGGCATGGGTTCAGTGTTCCTTACCAACCTTAGGTTTGTAGTGACCTTACCCTGAAAATAGTTTGAGAGTCCAGAGAAGTTTAGCGTGCTTTTAGCCACCTACTCCCGTGCCTACCGGCGCGCCCCTCTGCCCTGCACGGAGTTTTTTCCTACGCTGTAGAGCGTGTCCGAAACGAGTTCTTCAGCTACCCCGCTATCCGCACATGACGCTATTGCACAGCACGTCAACAACACAACCGTAGTCTCCGAGACCCTCGGCAGCGCCCGTGAGAGCGCTCGCGAATACGGAGTTGCCGTCCCCGATACGATGACCGGCGCCGCGTTGACCTCGCTCATGGCTCTGGCCAGTGCCCGCCGCGACGGCCACCCCGCTGCAGTCATCGCATCCCCGGCAGCAGGCGTAGTCGGGCTGCATCTCGCCGCCGGTCTTGGCGACGACGGCGTACTCACCTGCATCGACCCGGAGCTCGAGCACCAGTCCCTGGCCAAGGCCGCTTTCCGAGCCGCAGGCATCCGACCCAACCGCCAGCGCTTTTTGCCCTCGCAACCGCTGGAGGTCATGGATCGCCTGGCCGCCGACTCCTACGACCTGGTCTATCTGGACGTTGCCCCGGCAATCCTCCGCGCTGCCCAGGAAAAAGCCTGGCCGTTGCTTCGCTCTGGCGGCGCACTCGTGCTGACCGGCGCACTTCTCGACGGCACCATCGCTGACTCGTCACGCACTGACCGTGACACCGTCGCCGCCCGCGAAGCCGACGAATACATGCTCCAGCTTGACGACGCTTACGTGATGCGCCTCCCTCTGGCAGCTGGCACCACTGTGCTGGTGAAGAAGTAGTTATCTCCTGTTTGCCAGCTGGCAGCGGTGGCTGCGATGGCGGCGGTGGCGGCTGGGCCAATGCGAGTTACTGCCTGCGTTTATGTCAAAAATAGCCCGAAAAATGGCCTGAAAGTGTCATAAACTCGCACAGTTTCACATTTGCAGCCCGCAATTTTTCGGGGTTGCCGGTCTTCGGACTAACCCGCAAAAAGGGTCAATAAAAAGGCACGTACCACACGGTACGTGCCTTTTTTGCAGCCAATCTGGCTCAGACAGGCTAAATAACCTGGCCCTTACCGACGGCCACAACGCCACCAGCGCTGACCTTGAAGCGCTCTGCGTCCTTCTCCGGATCGACACCAATGATGGCGCCGTCGGAGACAACAACGTTCTTGTCCAAGATCGCGTGACGAACCACTGCTCCGCGGCCGACGCGTACACCTGGGAAGAGAACCGAGCCCTCCACCGTCGCGCCATCCTCGACCACAACGTTGGTGCTAACCACCGAGTTGCGGACTGTGCCACCAGAGACAATCGAACCGGCACCCACCATGGAAGCCTGAGCAATACCGCCCTGGACGAACTTCGCCGGAGGCAGGTTCTCCTCCGAGAAGGTGTGGATTGGCCACTTCTTGTTGTAGAGGTTAAACACCGGGTGGACGGAAATCAGGTCCATATTGGCCTCGTAGAAGGCATCGATGGTACCGACGTCACGCCAGTAGCCCTTATCACGTTCGGTCTCACCCGGAACGTAGCTGTCCTTGAAGTCCCAGACGAAGGCCTCGCCCTCCTCTACCAACATCGGAATGATGTCTCCGCCCATGTCATGGTCGGAGTTTTCATCTTCCGAGTCACGCTTAATTGCGTCGATAAGCGCGGAGGTAGTGAAGATGTAGTTACCCATCGACGCGAACGTCGAGTCTGGGTCATCTGGGGTGCCAGGCGGATCAGCCGGCTTCTCCAGGAACTCGGTGATTCGGTTATTGTCATCCGCATCGATGACACCGAATGCGCTGGCCTCGGAGCGTGGGACACGGATACCCGCAACGGTAACGCCAGCGCCAGACTCGATGTGGGCCTCCAGCATCTGCTGCGGGTCCATACGGTAGACGTGGTCGGCACCGAAGACGATGACGTACTCCGGATCCTCGTCATAAACCAAATTCAGCGACTGCAAAATCGCGTCAGCCGAACCGGTGAACCAGCGCTTACCCAGACGCTGCTGAGCCGGCACCGGAGTGACGTACTGGCCGGTGATGCCGGACAGCTGCCACGCCTGCGAAATGTGACGGTCGAGCGAGTGGGACTTGTACTGGGTCAGCACACAGATTTTTAGGAAACCTGCGTTGACCAAGTTCGACAGCACGAAGTCGATAAGCCGATAGCTACCGCCGAAAGGCACGGCGGGCTTAGCGCGGTCTTCCGTCAGCGGGAAGAGACGCTTGCCTTCGCCACCGGCAAGGACAATGGACAAAACATGTGGTTGACTCCTCACACCAACCAACCTATATGCGATTTACTTTCCTCGCTGCCAGTCTCCCCTCCCCACTACCCACACCCGGGCATATCAAGCGACGGAAATTGTCAAATCTGGTTACGCTGGAGCTATGCGTGTTGCCATGATGACCAAGGAATACCCTCCGGAGATTTACGGCGGAGCAGGTGTTCACGTAACTGAATTGACCCGTTTCATGCGCGGCCTCGACGGCGTTGAGGTCGACGTGCACTGCATGGGCGGTCCTCGCAATGAGGCGGATGTTTTTGTCCACGGCGTTGATCCGGAGCTGAAGGATGCCAACGCCTCGATTAAGACGCTGTCCACTGGCCTGCGTATGGCCAATGCCGCTGCGGAAACCGACATTGATGTCGTTCACTCTCACACCTGGTACTCAGGCTTGGGCGGTCACCTCACCGGTCTACTCAAGGGCATTCCGCATGTGGCCACCGCGCACTCGCTGGAGCCACACCGCCCGTGGAAGCGCGAACAGCTCGGCGGCGGTTACGACGTTTCCAGCTGGTCCGAGCGCAATGCTATGGAATACGCGGACGCCGTCATTGCTGTCTCCGCGCGCATGAAGGACGCCATCCTGGATGCCTACCCGCGCATCTCCCCAGACAAGGTTCACGTCGTGCTAAACGGCATCGACACCGAGCTGTGGCGCCCGCGCCCGACGTGGGAAGAGTCCAAGGAGCAGAACGGCTGGTCCGTCCTGGAGGACCTCGGCGTCGACCCGTCTCGCCCGATGGTCGCTTTCGTCGGCCGCATCACCCGCCAGAAGGGTGTCGCTCACCTGGTCAAGGCCGCATCGCTTTTCGACGACGGTGTGCAACTTGTACTGTGCGCCGGCGCGCCGGACACCCCGGAAATCGCTAAGGAGACCGAACAGCTCGTTCACGACCTCCAGGAAAAGCGCGACGGCATTTTCTGGGTGAAGGACATGCTGCCGAAGGAAAAGATCCAGGAAATCCTGACGGCTGCAGATTCCTTCGTCTGCCCGTCTATCTACGAGCCGCTGGGCATCGTCAACCTCGAGGCTATGGCCTGTGGCACCGCCGTCGTCGCCTCTGATGTCGGCGGTATTCCGGAGGTTGTCGTCGACGGTGAAACCGGCACTCTGGTTCACTACGACGAGTCCGATCCGGAGGGCTTCGAACGCGACATTGCTGCCGCTGTCAACAACATGGTCGCTGACCGCGAACGCGCTGCCAAGATTGGCCAGGCGGGCAAGAAGCGCGCCGAGGATGTGTTTAGCTGGGAGAACATCGCCGAGCAGACCGTCGAAGTCTACAAGTCTTTGATGTAGCAGGCCGGTTGTCGCGCACCGTTTCTATGCCGCGGCTGCGCACCACACGGAGCCTCCTCACAAGACCCATCGCTTCCGAAGAAGCGGTGGGTCTTTTTCTTTGCCTCTTGCTAACCCCGTTCAGGACATTTACTTATGCCATTGACCACATTTTCTAAGCCTAAGTTGAATTTTGGGTGACTTTATCAATACTGGTCAATAGCATATTGAGTATGAGATTCACTAAGAAGGTGGCAGCAGTAGGCGCCGCCATTGCCATAGCGCTAGCGGGTGCAGTACCGCATCAGGCGCTCGCTACCGAAGTAGCGTCCTCCCCCGACACCGCTACCATCACTGAGCGTGGGCCCCTTGGACAGTCCGGCCGCTGGTTCACCGACGGCGACGGCCGAGCTTTCCTCACTCAGGGTTCAAACATCGTCTACAAGCACGATCCCTACACTCCAGAGGCCGGTGGCTTTAATGAGGACGATGCTGACTGGCTCGTGGAGCAGGGCTTCGACTCCATGCGAGTCGGCATTATCTGGAAAGCAGTAGAGCCAAAGCCCGGCGAGTACGACGACGAATACCTGGATTCCATTGCCCGCACCATCTCCATGCTCACTGAGCGTGGAATCGCGGTCTTGGTCGATGCCCATCAGGACATGTACAACGAAAAGTTCGAGGGCGAATTTGCCCCGGACTGGGCTGTCATTGACGACGGCGTTCCCAGCCTTCTAAAGGTCGGCTTCCCGGCTAACCAGGCCCTCAATATCGGTCTCATTAGGGCATACGACAACTTCCTGAATAACCGCGAAGGACCGGGTGGCGTTGGGCTGCAGGAGCGTTATGCAGCCATGTGGGGTCATGTCGCAAAACGTCTCGGTGACATGCCGGGACTGATGGGCTACGACATCATAAATGAACCTTGGCCGGGTTCGGCATACCCACTGTGCTACCTGGCTCTGGGCGACTGTGGTCCAGCTAAGGCAAAGCTCGATGAACTGCACCAGAAGGCTGCAGATCAAATTGTCGCCAAAGATGCAGACGCAATTGTCCACTACGAGCCCTACTCCATGTGGAACACGGGATTGAATACCAATCCGGCCGCGCCAAAGGTTCCTGAAACCGCAGGTACGGCCCTCAGCTGGCATGTCTACTGCACCACAAACGCCCTGTTCAATACCTACACGGGCTGCGACTTCTTCGATGGTCGCGTCTTCGACAATGCAGAAATCGTCTCGTCCGGTAACGGCTCGGCCACACTACTGTCCGAGTTCGGCGCTACCGACGATGCCGATACCCTCAACGGCGTAATTTCGCTTGCCCGCCGCCACATGGTCGGCTGGCAGTACTGGTCCTACTGCGGCTGCAACGATCCGACGACGCAGAACCAGAAGGAACAGGGCATGGTCTTCGACCCGACTGTTCCAGGGCCGGTAGGTGCTGATGCCTTCAACCGCGACAAGATGACCATCCTCGCCGCTCCTCACCTGCGGGCGGTCGCGGGTACTCCACAGGCCACTGAATGGAACGCAGACACCCGGGTCTACCAGGCCAGCTGGAATAACAGCCGTGTCGATGGCACCGGAGTTTTCGCACCTGGTTCCACCAGCGAGCTCGTTGTGCCCTCGATCAACTTCCCGAATGGGTTTACAGTGAATGTCGAAGGCGGCCACGCCACCGTTGCTGCCGATGGCCAGACGGTTCATATCGTCTCTACTGCTGACCAGGTTACTGTCACCATCCAGCCGAAGTAAGACGAGCCGACACAGAACCAGACGAGGCAAACTCCCGCGGCTCACCGAATCACGCCCTGTGGAAGACTCCACAGGGCGTTATTCGTACCACGAGACCCTTCCCCCCCGTTTTCCTTCCCCTCGTTTTCCTCCCCCCACAGCCCTGCCCGCAGATCCGCCCAAACTTGAGCCATAAATATCGCGAATATAATGGCTGGCATGACCACTCACGAGAATTTTCCAACGGTCCGACACACAATTTTCCAAAACTCACTGATGTCCGCGCTGCTCGATGGCATCTACGACGGCGAGATGACCATTGGCGAAATCCTCGGTCATGGCAACTTCGGCATCGGCACCTTCGACGGCCTCGACGGAGAGATGGTGATTCTCGACGGGGTCTGCTGGCAGGTGCGTCACGACGGCTCCGCGACCCGAGCCACCATGGATCAGCGCAGCCCCTACACAGTGGTGACCAACTTCGTCCCCCACACGGTGATGGATGCGCCGGAAAACCTGACTCGCAAGGAAATTAGCCCCATCATCGATTCCCTGGTACCGAGCCAAAACTTTATGTACGCACTGAGGATTACCGGCGAATTTGAGTGGGTAAAGACTCGAACCGTCGTGAAGCAGGAAAAGCCGTACCAGAAGATGGTTGATGCGACGGAAGAAGATGCGTCGGTTGATTTTGAGAACCTGAGCGGCACGATTGCGGGCTTCCGCACGCCAGTCTACGAGAAGGGAATTTCGGTGCCCGGCTGCCATGTGCACTTCCTCGCCGAAGGCGGCACCGGCGGCGGGCATGTACTGGACTTCAAGCTGCGTTCAGGCACTATCGAGTTGTGCCCGGGCACTGACCTGCAGCTCCGTCTTCCGCTAACGGCGGAATTCTCGGATGCGGATCTGGATCCAGAAGACCTGGATGATCAGATTCACAAAACCGAGGTTAAGGAGTAGACGCTAGTCTCCCGGTCGGCCAAGACGAGTTACATAGGCGCGGGCGGTAACGTGCATTTCTGCAGGTAGCGCTGCAATGCGCTCCTGCAGCACCTCCGGGTGAATATGGCGTGCCGACGGGCTCATACCAATCTGAGCGGCAATTGCACTCTGATTGAGGTTCATATCGAACTCCACCAGCTCCGGGTCACCAACAGGCACAAGGTGGCCCTCTGCCTGGGAAATCATGCGCTCGACTTTGCCACGCTCGACGTCGATGATGCCCAGTGGCTCGCGAAGCTCGCCTAGGTGACCGGTGGTGGCAGTCAGAACTACGACCTGGCCGCCTGGCTTAAGTACGCGGGCGAACTCCTCCGCGTTGCGAGGTGCGAAGACAACCGTGAGGGCATCGATGGAGCTATCACGCAGCGGCAGACGCGCCCACGCATCAGCCACAACCGCACCGAGACGCGGATGGCTCTTCGCAAGGTGCTTGGCGGCCGGCACAGACACATCGATGCCGATGCCCCGAGAATTGGGAATGCTGTCCAGCGTGTGTGCAAGGTAGTAACCAGTTCCCGCACCGACTTCGCAGATGACCGGGCTGGCGGCCTCGGACACGTGGGCGTCGTCAAGCACGTCCTGGACGTTGCCAGTAACCGCCTCAACGAATGGACCATAGTGGCCGCCAGAGAGGAATTCCTCACGGGCGGTAATCATCTTGGCATCATCGCCGGTGTAGCGCAGACCAGCCCCGCCGGCGAGCGTGACATAACCCTGGCGGGCGATGTCATAGCTATGGCCGGATTCCGACTTCAGAGTCATTCGTTCGGCATCACCAAACTTCAAATCAGTGCCATCGATTGGGTCCGCAAGCACATCAATGATGTCAGCTAGCACGTCGGTCACTCCTCAAACTGAGCTAGAAAAATAATTTTTACCATCTTAGCCCGTGTCGAGCTCAGCCAAGTAACTCATACCTGGCGATTCGATAATCCGACTTACTCGAATCCAACTCGTTGGCGGGTTAATGACTGCGTTTATGTGTGGCGCCGGCAGGTCAATGCAAGTTAGTGACCGCGCTTATAGCAAAAATGGCCAAAAAATGGCCTGAAAGTGCTATAAACTCGCACAGTTTCACATTTGCAGCCCGTACTGTTGTTCATAAACCCTCATTCGAGCCGTTATCACCTGAAAAGGCAAAGGCGACCTACACCACTTGTGTAGGTCGCCGCTGGGTCAAAACCGGACAGGCCCGACCACTACCCGGGCACTACCCCGCTACTCCACTACGGCTACGAGCTCAGCGCCGAGCTCCTTTGCTTCCTCCGGGGAGAGTTCCACGACCAGGCGACCGCCGCCATCTGCGGGGACGCGCATCACAATCTTCTTGCCCTCTTTAACTGCCTCCAGCGGACCATCACCGGTACGCGGCTTCATTGCTGCCATGTGAACTCCTTCGTTCTAAGACAATGTCGATGCAGGAGACCACCAGCTACCTCAGTCCAACTGGGGCAGCCGGGAGATTGACAATCCCGGTTTAGAATCCCGGTTTAGAATCCCGGTCGGCATTTCGACTACTTCTCTTCATCATAGTCTTTTGTCTCACGCAGCGACATGGGTTAAGTGGGCAGGGCTACGCCCCTACACCAGCCCACGCACCGGATGCAGTGGCGCAAAATCACCGGAAATGGCCAGCGTCATACGGCAGACATCGAGGGTTTCGGCCACCTGATGCGAGCGGAACACCGCAACACCGGCAGCTGCCGCATGAGCGGTCGCGGCCAGAGTGCCGGGCACACGCTGCTCGACCGAGCGGTTCAGCGTTTCACCAACGAAGTCCTTATTCGACAAAGCCATGAGTACCGGCCAGCCTGTAGCCACGAGCTCATTGCACCTCCGCAGAAGTTCGAGACCGTGGTAGGTATTCTTGCCAAAATCGTGGGTGGGATCGATGAGAATCCGGTCCTCCGGCACGCCAGCGTCCACTGCCCTCTGGGCAAGCTTGCCGGTCTCTGAGATGACATCGTCTACGACGTCGTCGTAACGCACGCGAACCGGATTGGTCCGTGGCAGTGCCCCACCGGTGTGCGAACAGACGTAGCCCACCCCGTGTGCGCCCGCAACTTCCAGCAGTTCCGGATCGTGGCCTGCCCATGTGTCGTTGATGAGGTTGGCGCCGGCTTTGATAGCGGCCTCTCCCACTTCGGCACGCCAGGTATCGACGCTAAGGTGCAGGTCAGAATAGCGCTCGCGAACCTTCGCGATGGTCGGCACCACTCGATCAATCTCTTCGGCAACGGTGACTTCCGCGCCGATACCGGCCTTGACGCCTCCGATGTCGACGATGCCCGCACCGGCAGCAACAACTTCATCGACGCGGGCGAGCGCAGCCTCCTCCGCTGCCGTCGCGCCACGGTCATAGAACGAATCCGGGGTGCGATTGACGATGGCCATCACCGTCGGCACCGCAGAGTCCTGATAAAAGCTCCGCACAGCGTTTTACCTCTCGCTGAAGCGGCGGACGCGCCGGAGCTTCTCACGAACGTCGGAGGTCTGCTCGCACTCTTCCATCAGCTTTTCGTGCGCGGTCTCGATGTACTCGACGGCTTCTTCAATGGAGTCGGTGACCAAGAAAAGGTCCATATCAGTCGGCGAGATTAGCTCCATGGCCACCAGTTTCTCGCGCATCCAATCAACCAGGCCCGACCAGAACTCAGTGCCCAGCAGCACAATCGGGTGATTCTCCACCTTCTCGGTCTGCACCATCACCAGTGACTCAAAGAGTTCATCGAGAGTGCCGAAACCGCCCGGCAGACAAATAAACGCCTGCGAGTACTTCAGGAACATGGTCTTGCGCACAAAGAAGTAGCGGAAGTTCATGCCCAGGTCGACCCAGTCGTTCAAGTGCTGCTCGTGCGGCAGCTCAATGCCCAGACCAATGGACAAACCATCGGCATCGTAGCAACCTCGGTTAGCCGCTTCCATGATGCCCGGGCCACCACCAGTAATGGTCGCGTAACCGGCTTCTGCCAGCGCTTTGCCCAGGTCAAAGCCCAATTGGTAGTACGGGCTGTCCTCGGGCAGACGTGCCGAACCGTACACCGTCACTGCCGGCGGAATCTCCGCCAACGCACCGAAGCCGTCAACGAACTCCGACTGAATGCGCAGCACACGCCAAGTGTCGTTGTGCAGCCAGTCCGTGTTCGGATTGTGCGACAACAGCCTGCGGTCGGTCGTGGACGCCTGCGGTTCGCCCGCCTGTCGGATTGCGATGGGGCCACGGAGTGCACGGCGCTTAGCTGGGGACGGAGTACGTACAGGTTTCATAACCTCACAATGTATGTCAGCAATGACATACGCGCACCCGCTCAGCGTGACAGGGTGTGATTCGAGGCCATCACAGGTACTTAAGCAGTGCCTGTCGCAGCTGCTGGACGAGGTCAGCCAGCCACGGGCGCGGTGGTCAGGTACCGTCGCAAATCCGCCCACAGTGCCGTAATGCACTCGACCGGAATCTGCTCGTCTTTCTTGTGGCAGTACGCCGGGTCACCCGGGCCAAAGTTCACCGCAGGAATGCCGAGCGCCGAAAAACGCGCCACATCCGTCCACCCAAACTTGGGCTTTACGACGTCGCCTGCGACCGCAACCAATTCCTTAGCAGCAGCCGCATGCAATCCCGGCAGTGCCCCAGGGCTCACATCTTCGACATCGACGGTGAGATCCTCTGCCGCAAACTCGTCGAGCCCCAGCACCTCGCGAAAGTGCACCATGGCCTCGTCGGCACTACGGTTGGGTGCGAACCGAAAGTTGACCCGCAGCACTGCCTTGTCGGGAACCGTATTAGTGGCAACGCCGGCTTCCACCCAAACGACATTGAGACCTTCGCGGTAAGCCAACCCGTCGATGTCCACGATCTGCGGCTCGTACGCGGCAATGCGTGACAGCACCGGCGCCAGCTTATGCACCGCATTGTCACCGAGCCACGCCCGAGCCGAGTGCGCGCGTGTGCCGTGAGCGGTTAGCCGCAGGCGAATAGAGCCCTGACAACCAGCCTCGATGGCATTACCGCTGGGCTCGCCCAGCAGGGCGACATCGCCGGTCAGGAGCTCCGGATACGACTCACTCAAGTGACGCAATCCGTTGAACTCCGCCGCGATTTCTTCGCATTCATACATAATGAGCGTCAGGTCGCGCTGCAGCTCCTGGCTTGCCGCCAGCGTCGCAAAAGCATGCAGATAGACCGCGTCACCACTCTTCATATCCACGGTTCCGCAACCAAAGAGCGTATCCCGCCCCTGCGCGTCTACCCCACGCGTCGAAGGCACATTATCCGCAGTCGGCACCGTATCCAAGTGCCCCGCCAGAATCACGCGCTGTGGCAACCCGCGATGGGTACGCGCAATCACGTTGTTATCTATGCGCAGGACCTCAATCGACTCATCTGCCTGCGCGACCTCACGCAATGCCGCCTCGACGGCATCCGCAATCGCGGTCTCATTGTGGGACACCGATTCGATGTCCACCAGCGCCGCCGTAAGGTCGACAGGGTCTTGGAGCAGGTTTAACGTCGCATTCACATCAAACCAGCGTACAAACCATTGTGCGCCAGCGAAACCAAAACTTTGTGATGAATATGCGCCGCACGGCCGTTAATCGCATCACCGTTGGCAGGCGCACCACCGCCAAGGAACAGCGCCAGCTCATGTGGCTCTGCGGACGTCACCCCAATTCGTCCCTCTGCCGGGCGCTTGAGTCCATCAGCCACCTCAAAGACCAGGGTTTTCGCTCCCTCTGGGAGAGTCTGTGCGATGATCGCCTCCGGAGTTTCGCTTGTCGACGACCCCAGCGCCCGCTCCCCTACCGCCAATTCGGCGACATCCCCATTGACGTTATCTTCCTCAACAACACCCGCGCCGGGACCATAGACCACAGCCACACGAGAGCCATAGACGGCAATGACCGGCCGCAGCTCATTCGTGCTGACAATCACAGTGGAACCGGACAGCGGTTTACAGACGGCCGCGACAATCTTGGCGGTTGCATGTGGCAGCCGCACTGGAGCCGAATCGATGTCACGTCGATAAGCAGGACGGAGCGTTGCGGCAACATCCCCCAGCTCATCGCGTTCCCACATAGGCAGGGCATCGATACGGGCTTGCTGATCACGGCTCTTGCGCTCCAGCAGAAGGCGAGCAATCATGCCACCGCCGAGTCCCACGGCGATGGCAGCTGCGAGAACCAAGACAAGACGGTTCGGAGCGATTACCGCAACTACTGCAGCAATAATCACTCCAACAGCGCCGATCGGCATTGCCCTCGGCGGCAAAACGAAGCCAAAGAAGCTGGCCACAGCAAGAGTCCAGGCGCTGAATAGCGCGAAGCCGACGAAGAAGACCACCGGCAAGACCAGGATGAAACCTAGTCCGAGCACACTGACAGCAATGATGAGGCTAACCAGGAACCACTGCTTCATCTTTTGTGTGCTTTCAAGGCCAGCTAGGGGCATAGTTCATCCTTTCGCGAAGAATCCTTAGAGGGATACTAATATTAAGAATCATGATTACATCTGGTGCTGTCGCTACGGGAATCGCCAACATCGCAATGGACGGTACAGTTCTTGATACTTGGTTTCCCGCACCTCAGTTAAGCGATGAGGTCGTAGAATCGGGTACTCACCGACTCGGCGCCGCTGATTTAACCCCCCAGCTGCTGCGCCAGGTGATTTTGGACGAAGACCGCCGTGTGGAGCAGGTTGCGGTGCGCACGTCCATTGAGGATTTGTCGAAGCCTGCGATTGACCCACACGATGCCTACCTACGCCTGCATTTGCTCTCCCACCGCCTGGTCAAGCCGCATCAGCTGAATACCAAGGGCCTCTACGAGTTGCTCCACGTCGTGGCGTGGACCAACAAGGGGCCGTGTCTGCCAGATAACTTCGAGCAGCTGCGCACCCACCTGCGCGTTCGCGGTTTGATTCACGTCTATGCCATCGACCGCATGCCACGCATGGTCGACTATGTGCTGCCAGCCGGTGTCCGCATTGCAGAGGCCGAGCGTGTGCGGCTGGGCGCGTATCTGGCGCCGGGCACCTCAGTACTGCGTGAGGGATTTGTCTCGCTGAACTCGGGCACCTTGGGCCCGTGCAAGATTGAAGGGCGCCTGTCCTCCGGTGTCGTCATTGGCGCGCACACCAAGGTGGGTCTGTCAGCCTCTATCATCGCCGCCCACGACGATGACGGTCAACGTAAGCCGCTCACCATTGGCGAGCGCTGCCACATCGACATCGCTGCCGGCACCGTCGGCATCAGCCTCGGCAATGACTGCGTTATTGACCGAAGCATCCTCATCGCCCCCGATACACCCATCGATGTCCCCTCGGAAAACCGCCGTATTCAAGCGTGGGAGATTTCGGGTCACGACAACATGCACTTCTACCACCACCCGGACCACTCGGCAGTGTGTGTCCGCCGCACCGAACGCCCGGGCAACGACGAAGACGCCACTGCTTTCACTCAGCTTGCCGACGTGCCGGATGAGCTGGCCGGATAGCCTAAATTAGGTGCTCTGTTTACAACGTAAATTGGCACCCGAACTGTAAATGGGGGTAACCCCGTTCTACGGTTATTGCCCCTGTTATCAGCCAGGTAATGTTTGCGACATGACCGAATCGCAAATTACCTCCACCTCCAGCGAGACAACTCAGCTGGGCAAGGGGCTGCAGGTTCGACACCTGACCATGATGGGTCTCGGCTCCGCAATCGGCGCCGGTCTTTTCCTTGGTACGGGTGTCGGTATTAAGGCAGCTGGCCCGGGTGTTCTGATTTCCTATGTCATCGCTGGCTTCATCGTCGTCCTCGTCATGCAGATGCTCGGCGAGATGGCTGCTGCCCGCCCGACACCGGGTAGCTTCTCCACCTACGCTGAGATGGCCTTTGGCTCCTCGGCGGGCTTTGTCCTCGGCTGGCTCTACTGGTTCATGCTCATCATGGTGCTCGGTGCTGAAATCACCGGTGCCGGCGCCATCATGGGTGCGTGGTTCGGCATTCCGGGCTGGATTCCTGGCCTAATCTGTGTCGTCTTCTTCGCTGTGGTGAACCTGGCGAATGTGCGCGGTTTCGGCGAGTTCGAGTTCTGGTTCGCATTCATCAAGGTCGCAGTGATTATCGCCTTCCTGGTTATTGGCGTTCTTCTCTTCTTCGGTCTCCTGCCGGGCACAAGCTTTGTCGGTACTACGCATATTGCAGAATCCGGATTCCTCCCGAATGGCGCTTCCGGTATTGCTGCTGGTCTGTTGGCCGTGGCCTTTGCCTTCGGCGGTATTGAAATCGTCACCATCGCCGCAGCTGAGGCCGCAGATCCGCAGCGCTCCATCGCGGCTGCCGTCCGCTCGGTGATCTTCCGCATCTCTGTGTTCTACCTGGGCTGCGTGACTGTCATCATCCTGCTGCTGCCGTACGCCCAGATCGACGGCGCTGACTCCGCAGAGGAATCGCCGTTCACCCTGGTTCTAAAGCAGGCAAACATTCCGGGTGCGGTTGGCTTCATGGAGGCCATTATCGTTCTGGCGCTGTTGTCTGCATTCAACGCACAGATTTACGCCACCTCTCGTCTGGTCTACTCCATGTCCACCCGCGGTGAGGCTCCGCGTTTCTTCGCTCACACCAATGAGCATGCTGTGCCAAACCGTGCCGTCATCATGTCGATGGTGTTCGCCTTCTTCTCCGTTGGCCTGCAGGTTGTTTTCGACGGTTCGAGTGTCTTGGTCTTCCTGCTGAACGCTGTCGGTGGCTGCTTGCTGGTGATTTGGTTGGTCATTGCCCTGTCCGAAATCAAGCTGCGCCCGCAAATGGAGGCCAATAACGAGCTTTCCGTTCGCATGTGGGCTTACCCGACGCTGTCCTGGGTCGCGGTCATCCTGATTCTGGGCCTCGCTGTTGGCATGCTCACCGACCCGGGTGCTCGCCAGCAGGTCATCGCCGTTTTGTGTGTCACCGCGTTCCTCGCAGTACTTGCCGCACTGACTAAGAAGGGTCGTACCGCTGCGCGCGAGACTCTCGAGTCCACCGAGAGTAACTAGTCGACAGCAACTAACTGCAGGGCGTGACCGCTCTGCTACCCCTATCCGAACAATTCGTTCCTACACATTTACGGAATGCTTTTCATAGATAGGGATTTGCCGGTAGCCTGTTTTCCATGAAATTTGGAGCACAAGCTACCGGCATCGCCACTTTTAACCACGATTCTGTTCTCGACGTCTGGTTCCCCGCCCCCGAGCTCATCGAAGAGGGCGTCGCAACCTCCACAACGACTGGAACTATTGATGCCGATGCGCTGCCCGAAGATTTCGCCTACCTCGCAGATCTGGCCGTAGCCGATGCGGACCGCGGCACTACACGTCGTCTGGTCACGGCTACCATCGGTTCACTCGCTGACGCACCAGTCGACACCATCGACGTCTACCTGCGACTCCACTTGCTCTCTCACCGCCTGGTCACCCCCAACAGCATCAACCTGGACGGTGTTTTCGGAAAGCTCAACAATGTTGTGTGGACCAACTTTGGCCCCTGCGCTGTCGAAGGTTTCGAAGTAACCCGAGCCAAGCTGTCACGCCGCGGGACGGTCACCGTCTACTCCATCGATAAGTTCCCCCGCATGGTCGACTACGTCACTCCCACCGGAGTCCGCATCGGTGACGCCGACCGTGTGCGCCTTGGCGCCCACCTCGCAGAGGGCACCACAGTCATGCACGAGGGCTTCGTCAACTTCAACGCAGGCACGCTTGGGCACTCCATGGTGGAAGGCCGTATCTCTCAGGGCGTCGTTGTCGATGACGGCTCCGACGTCGGCGGCGGCGCCTCCATCATGGGCACACTATCCGGTGGAGGTAAGGAAGTTGTGTCCGTCGGCAAGCGGTGCCTACTCGGTGCGAACGCTGGACTCGGCATCTCGCTCGGCGATGACTGCGTGCTTGAGGCTGGCCTCTACATCACCGCAGGTACCAAGTGCCATGTCGCATTGGACGGCGTGCAAAAGACGCTCAAGGCACGCGAACTCTCGGGCGGGTCGAATATGCTCTTCCGCCGCAATTCGCTCTCTGGTGCGGTAGAGGTTGTGCCGTGGGCTGCTGAGAAGGTGAAGCTCAGCGCTGAACTGCACGCTAACTAGAAGTGGTCGGCCTGTCTGCTGGAGCCGCAATATTCCGCGTGCTCCGGTATGCACGTCGCTCGCCTGTGACAGGGTCGATGAACGCCAGCGCAGTCGCTGTCAGCCGCAGCTGCGGCGTGTACTTCGACGCGCCGTCTTCGCTTGCCGACGGCCCCTGCGCCCCCGCTTCCCCGCCATAAGTGTCCTCACCGAGAATCGGATAGCCCAACCAGTCCATCGTCGCCCGCAGCTGATGCGTGCGGCCCGTATGAGGCTGCAGCCGCCAGTGCGCCACCTGCATGCGACTGCCGCAATGCCCGCAGCCACAGCCGACTGTGTGGAGCGGAATGCTGGAGCTGGTCCCGCCACCGCCGCGATTGCTCGCCAGCACATCGCCGATATCCGCCGCTACCGGGCCCAGGAAGGTCACTGTTGTGTGTGCCAGCTTGAGCTTGGGATTCTCCGCAGCGGCGCGTGGTGGATCATTGGTCTCCACAACTTTTACTCCGCGCTCTGCCGGGTTGGGGTCGAGCAGGAGTGTGACTTCCCTGCTTTCTCCCGCATGCCAATCATCGGGCATCACGGTGAGGCATTCGTATTCTTTGGTGATTTCCTGTTTTTGGAAAAGCTGCTGGTACCGAGCACGCGTAACCGGATTCCGGGACAGCAGCATCAACCCGCTGGTGAGTAGGTCCAGACGGTGAACGGCCACAATTTCCGGTTCACCGAGGATGCCACGCAAGCGCTCCTGCACGGTATTGGCCACAATACGGCCATTGGGGGTTGCAGGCAGGAAAGGTGGCTTGTCCACCACCAGAAATTCATCGGTGTCGGCCAGAATTACCGGCTCAAAGGGGATGTACTCCTCACGCTCATGAGCAGCGACATCGACCTGGGCTGCCTGACGGTTCTTCTCAAGCCCCCACCAGTCATCGCGGTTGCCAGCGGCTCGCCCCACAGCACACTCCCCTTATTTCCCATTTCGTTCGATGCCGATATCGGCACCGTTGATAGCGCCTCGGTCTAGCCATACCAGCACATCTAGCCGACCCAACTGGGTTAGCAGAGCTAGCCGCGAATGCGCGCCGCTGCCACTTCGATGTCGTTGAGCGTCGCTGTGAGCCCCACCCGCACGTGCTGCGCCCCCTTGGGGCCGTAGAAGCTGCCCGGCGCGACCAGGATGCCACGTTCGGCCAGCCAATCAACCGTCTGCCAGCAGTCTTCCCCGCGAGTAGCCCATAGGTAGAGTCCGCCTTCGGAGTTGTCGATTCGAAAGCCTGCGGACACAAGTGCATTGTGCAGAATCTCGCGGCGATCACAGTAGCGCTGCTTCTGTTCGGCCTCGTGGGAGTCGTCGTTAAGCGCGGCGATTGTGGCGTGCTGGATGGGCCCCGGCATCATCAGCCCCATGTGACGGCGCACGGAAACCAGCTCCGCGATGAGATTCGCATCGCCGGCGAACCAACCCGCGCGGTACGACGCCATGTTCGAGGTCTTGGACAGCGAGTGGATAGCCAACAGGTTGGTGAAATCACCGTCGCATACTCGCGGGTCGAGAATGCTGACTGGCTGTTCGGTCCAGCCGAGCCCCAGGTAGCATTCGTCGGAGGCGACGATGACGTCCCGCTCACGAGCCCACTCAACTACCTTGCGCAGGTGCTCAACACCGAGGACCTTGCCGTTGGGGTTGCCCGGGGAGTTAATAAACATCAGTGTCGGCGAAGCAGGGCCAATCTGGGTCAGTGAATCCGCGCGCAGTAGCTCAGCGCCCGCAATGCGTACGCCGACCTCGTAGGTCGGGTATGCCAGCTCCGGAATGACGACGGTATGCCCTGCGCCTACGCCGAGGAGGAACGGCAGCCAGCCAATTGCTTCCTTGGTGCCGATGACCGGAAGGACATTGCCACCGTTGACCGCTGACTCCAGTCCCGTCACGCCGTAGCGCCGCGCCATTGCTGCATCGATCGCAGTGCGCAGCTCAGGCGTGCCGACGGTCTGTGGGTAACCCGGTTCCGCAGCGCCTTCGGAAAGGCTCTGCCGGATAATCTGAGCGACTTCATCGACCGGTGTACCAACCGAGAGATTCACCATGCCCTCGGGATACGCAGCCGCAGTGGCTTTCGCCTGCGTGAGAGAATCCCACGGAAACTGAGGCAGAAGAGAACCGGGAGTTACACGCTTGCGGGCAGCTGACATGAGCGGTGATGAAGTCCTTACCGGGAAAAGGAAATGGTTTTAATCCTCTGTGGATTTAGTCTTCTGCCTGCGGCGGCAGAGCTGCCACGAATGGCACGTCGAAGTCCTGCGGGCCGAGCTTGGCAGCGCCGCCCGGGGAACCCAGCTCATCGAACCAGTCGACGTTGGCATCGATGTATTCAATCCACTCATCCGGCACATCGTCTTCGTAGAAGATGGCCTCGACTGGGCAGACCGGCTCACAGGCGCCGCAGTCCACGCACTCATCAGGGTGAATGTAGAGCATGCGCTTGCCCTCATAAATGCAGTCAACCGGGCACTCTTCGACGCAGGCTCGGTCGAGGACATCAACACATGGCTGGGCAATGATGTAAGTCATGGTTTTAGGTTTAAGAACCTTTCTCACAAGATATGGGCTGAGGCTTTCGCTATCTGTCGATTATGCCGTTCCGACGAGAAGCAGAGCAAAAATAGACAGAGCGGTATATTCAGATTGGAGTCTACACCCAACGTAGGTGTTGTTTTCAACTAGCTCCAGAAATAGACATATTGATGCAGGGCTGCCCTGCATCAAGTCCTGAACCGCTTCCTGCGGGATCAGCTGCCATATCAGCTAGAGCGCCCGCAGATGACGCAATGGCCAGGCACCGCCCAGCACACCGAAACCGAGCAGCAGAACTGTTCGCAACCACTGCCCCATTGCCAAATCCCCACCGAAAGGCAGTACTGCCCACAGCAAAATGCCTGCAAAACCCAGCACCCAGATGACAGTCGGAATCGCAGCTTTAGAGCGATCACGAGTCCACAGCAACGCTGTATTGGTGATGATCAGATTGGCAATGTAGGCCAACGGAATAGTCCACGGCAACGGAATAGCAACCGAGCCGATGGTAATCCAGGCGCCGAGGAAAACTACCTCAATTACCAGCGCTGCTAGCGCAGCCAGCGACAGCCATACCAGCGCTACCGTGACCTCACCCTGATGAAAATTCTCGCGTGGCTGCGAACGTTCCGGATCACCCCAATAACGCTCATCCCCGAACGTGCGCTTTTCAATACTCAAGCGCTCGTTTTTCAACTTTCCACCAGCAGCGTTAATCACGTCTTCATTTTCGTGAGGTTGAGGATTACTCACCGTCCGCACTCACCTCCACCGCCGGGTCCGCGCCCGGCACCGAGTCGGCGCTTGCTACCGGATCCTGCAGCAATCGGATATCCGCCAGCTTACCCAGGGCTTCCAGGGTTGCAGTGGTCGCCGTACCAAAACGATAGGCCTCCGTCGGTGTCACCGGTTGACACAGCAAATTGGAAAACGCCCAGACGGCTCGTGCGCGACCAGAGCCATCAGTCTGCCCATAGACAGCATCCGGATTGACCTCACTGACTGAGCCATCGGCGAACCACACCTGCGTCGCATGCGCGCGCATCGCCTCAACCTTGGCAGCCACCGCGGTGTCGTCCAGTTGAACCTCGAAATGGCCGGTCACGGTGGCGAAGTCATCAACATCGCACGCCTGCCAGCTCTCCGGCACCACGGTAATGGCATCCAGTCCCGCCGCCATGGCCTCCCGGTCGGTGACCGCCCACAGCGTCGGAAAGCGCTTGCCACATGCCGCGACCGTGATCTCGTGCGCGCGAATGTGATCCGGGTGCCCATAGCCACCATCGGCGTCGTAGGTAATGACCACGTCCGGCTGCAACTCATCGAGGATGGTGCGAAGCTGGGCGACCGCCTCATCACCTGAGTTCACGAAGGCACGTGGATGCTCATTGCCCTTGTCACCGGCCATCCCGGAGTCACGCCAACGTCCAGCGCCGCCGAGGAAACGCGGCGCGTTATCAGGACCGTTGGCGCCTAACGCCCGCAGGGCCGAGCGCAACTCGGCCACGCGAAAACCTCCCAACTGGTCAGCTTTGTCAGCAACCAGCTCTTGGTACGGCGCGCCGATGACCTCTCCCAGCTCACCCATCGTGCAGGTCACTATGCTTACCGACGCCCCGGAGCGCGCGGCAGCCGCAATCAAACCACCTGTCCAAATGGACTCGTCATCTGGATGTGCGTGCACAAAAAGTAGTTTCACGAGCTTTCTTACTTCCCCTTGCTCTCCTGGTCGGCGCTATCGAGACCTTCATTGCTCTGGCCTGAACCGCCCTGCTTATTCTCTTCGCGCAGATCATCGCCCGATTGAGAGTTCTCAGACGATTCTCGAGCTCCATTTTGTGCAGAAACTCGGCGAACCTCTCCCAGCGTACCGAGACGCCCCAACACTGGATCATCCGTCCACTGTGAGGAGTCCTTGCGTCCAGCAATTGTAATTTCCGGACTGACCACCGTCAGCAAGCCGTCCTTCACCAAGGTCACCTCGATGCTGTGACCAGTAATGATGTCGGACAGTTCAGCGGGCAGCTCAGAGCTGTCGGGAGCGAGCAATTCATCAACTGCCGGGTCACATAGGCCGGCGAGATTCTCGCTCCGCGCAGCCGATTTCGGAGCAACAGGCACTCCACGCAGATCCCCTGACTCTGCAGCGGTAGGAGAACTGGACTGCTCAGACGGTGATGTCCCGTCCATCGAGCTTTGCTCTTCAGCACTCTTTTCCCGATCTCTACTTGGAGCTGGCTTTGTTGAACTGTCCACGCCATCAGACTCAGGCCCGGACTCGGTACTCGACTCTGCGCCTGCTTCGTCCAAATCCTTCGGCGGCAGCGAGCTAACCGATCCTCCTGTACACGCATAGCGTTCACGAGCCGCCTGCACAGAATTGGGTTGCTCTGCCCACGCCACCACGGCATCGACAGTTCCGTAGGGCAACGAAGAACGCAGCATGTCCGCCGGAGAATACGAAACGACTGTGGCGGGGATACCAGCCGCAGTCAGTTGGTCAGATACAGCAAAAGCTGCAGCTCGTGCCGGCACACCGTCACTGATGACGCCAATTCGCATCGGATTGTCCTCAGTAAAACCGGCTTGGGGCACCTTTGGCTGTTTCTGGTCGACACCTTCCTCAGAGCTACCTACAATTCGGCGACCAGTGGCCACCTCCGCAACCTCTGCAACATTTATGGTGCTCAGAATGGCGTGGCGGACGGACTCGTCGGCAAGTCTGCTCGACGCCAGATTTGTACTAAAAACCAGTTCTCGGTTCGGCTCATGGAAAAACTCAGCAACACCAGGAACCAGACCGTAGGTCAGTTCAGACGTCTCCTTCGGTCGGACCTGCACGGCCTGGATCTGCTTCGAGCGCAGCTGCTCCGCACCGTCGATGGCACTGCGCATGGCGCGCAGCGTGATAATTTCCGAGGTTGCTGGCTGCTCACCCCAGTAGCGGTCATTTCGAACTAGTCGAATGATATTGCGGCCGACATCCATCGACTCGACTGTGTACTGACCACCGGACGCCGGGAAACGGCTGGCCAACCCCTCGGAAAAACCATCAGTATTCGAACGCATCAGATGTGCTGGCAAAAGGTGGGCAAACAGCCGCTGCCACTGCGTAATCGGCTGGGTAAACTTCACGTCAATCTGACGGCCACCGTCGGAGACATCAATGGACTTAATCAGCTCATAGGTCGCCGTATCCAGGGCTCCTGGCGTGGACGTGACTTGGGAATACAGGTAACGGAAGTCCTCGCCGCTGATCGGCGTGCCATCGCTCCACTGTGCACCCTTGCGAATGCGATAGCGGACATGTTCGGCCGTCACCGTCGGATCAGTCACATCCACATCGGCTGCTTTCCAGCTGCCAGCCCCACTATTAGGAGTACCATCCTTGCTGTTGTCGTCGACTATGACCTGCACGGAATCCAGCAAGTCGGCGTTGAGCAGCCACTGAGGAATAACCGCTGAGCGAGCGTTCGCAGCATTATCTACCACTCCGGGAGCTTGCGAGGAGGCGGCAGCGTCACCTGTCCCGCCCGCTACTGGCGCGGGGGTGAAAACACTGGGCAGTGTCAGCCGCGCGACAAGGCTGGTCACCGGGGATACGTCGGCAAGCAAATGCGGGTTGAAGCCTTCGACAAATTCGTCGACGCCGACCGTGACCTCACGCATCTTTTTTACCTGGTCAACGGGGTCTTCCTGCTGCACCGGCGCTTCCTGCCTCCCGGGCACAGTCGGAGCGTCCGACGGACGAGCCATACACGAAGACGCCAAAGCCGCCGTCACGCAGAGCGTCGATGCTACGAAGAATCGACGGGAAGCTGCGTGACGACGGCTGCGAATAAACATATTCACGAGATTACTCGACACCTGGCTGAGTCAGTTACCCCGAGACTGTTTTTCAGGTGGTCTCGCCCCTGACAACCTGAATTACTTCTTATTCATGGCCTTCGCGCGGGAACGAGCGCGGGCGCGATCGGTGGCGCTAAGGATCTGCTTGCGTACGCGGATGCCCTCCGGGGTGACCTCAACGCACTCGTCGGCGCCACAGAACTCCATAGCCTCATCGAGGGAGAGCTTGTGGGCCTTCTCCAGGGTCACGGTCGCATCAGCCGAGGCTGCGCGCATATTGGTCAGCTTCTTTTCCTTGGTGATGTTGATGTCCATGTCTTCATCACGCGGGTTCTGGCCGACCACCATGCCCTCGTAAGCCTGGTCACCCGGCTCGACGAAGAAGGTGCCACGGTCTGAGAGCTGAATCAGCGCGTAGGCGGTGATTTGGCCGGTACGGTCGGCCACCAGCGAACCGGTCGGGCGGTCCTTAATCTCGCCAGCCCACTCGCCATAACCGGCCGAGTAGTGGTTGGCTATACCGGTGCCCTTGGTTTCCGTCATGAAGGTGGTACGGAAGCCAATCAGGCCGCGGGACGGAATGAGGAACTCCATGCGCACCCAGCCGGTGCCCTGGTTGCCCATCTGTTCCATACGCCCCTTGCGGGCAGCCATCAGCTGGGTGACAGCACCCAGGTGCTCTTCTGGAACGTCGATGGTCAGGTGCTCGTACGGCTCTTGAACCTTGCCGTCGACGGTCTTGGTCACAACCTGCGGCTTACCGACGGTCAGCTCAAAACCTTCACGGCGCATGGTTTCAACCAGGACGGACAGCGCCATTTCGCCACGGCCCTGCACCTCCCAGGCATCCGGACGCTCGGTCGGCAGCACGCGCAGCGAAACGTTACCAATCAGCTCCTGGTCCAGGCGGGCCTTGACCATGCGAGCAGTCAGCTTGTCGCCGCCACCCTGGCCAGCCAGCGGCGAGGTGTTAACGCCGATCGTCATGGAGATGGCCGGCTCGTCTACCAGAATGCGCGGCAATGGATCCGGGTGCTCGACGTCGCACAGCGAGTCGCCGATCATAACCTCGTCGATACCGGAGATAGCGGCGATGTCACCTGCAATAGCTTCTTCAGCAGGCACACGGGTCACGCCGACGGTACGCAACAACTCTGCGACCTTCGCGTTCTTAATATGCTCCTTGCCGTCGGAGTCGTAGTGAATCCACGAAATCTGCTGCCCCTTGCGGATACGACCCTTGTGAATACGAATCAGACCAATTCGACCGAGGAAGGAGCTGGAGTCCAGGTTGGTAACCTGCGCCTGCAGCGGCGCGTCAATCTCAGCGGACGGCTCCGGGAGCACCTCGGTAATGACGTCGAACAATGGCTGCAGGTTCTCGGACTCCGGCAGGTTACCGTTGCCCGGGTTCTCAGTCGAAGCCTTACCTGCACGGCCGGAGGCGTAGAGAACCGGCAGTTCCAGGTTGCGCTCTGCAACCTCAGCGGCATCCGGATCCTCCAGGGTGGAGGCCAACTCGAGCAGCAAATCCTGTGCTTCCTCGACGACCTCGTCGATACGCGCATCTGGACGGTCGGTCTTGTTGACCACAATGATGACCGGCATGGACGCAGCCAGAGCCTTGCCCAGCACGAAGCGAGTCTGTGGCAACGGACCTTCGGAAGAGTCAATCAGCAGCACGACGCCGTCAACCATGGACAGCGCTCGCTCCACCTCACCACCGAAGTCGGCGTGGCCAGGGGTGTCGATGACGTTGATGATGAGATCTTCGCCGTTCTTGCCCTCACCTTTTCGGCGAATAGCGGTGTTCTTCGCCAAGATGGTGATGCCCTTTTCCTTTTCAAGGTCACCAGAGTCCATCACTCGGTCTGCAACTTCTTCGTGATCGCTGAAAACGCCGGACTGCTCCAGCATGGCGTTCACGAGAGTGGTCTTGCCATGGTCGACGTGTGCGACGATGGCGACATTACGGAACTCGGTATCGCTCACAGGCGGATAGCTCCTAACAAGCTAAGAGGACTAAAAGAAAATAGATACGGCCTTGCCATTATTGGCTACCTCAAATGAGAAGCCATTAATGACTCGCATCAACGCGCAATAAAGCGTTCTACAGTCTACTCCTTCTTATTGACCCCGCACATCCGGCCGCTCTTTTCGCAACCCCGGGCACCTATCCGTCATGCAAAGTGGCGCCCCTTCCCCGCCGCCAGGCAGAAATTACCCCCTTGCTACACCCCCGCTTTGCCGCCAGTCGAAACGGCAAACTTTCCCCTATTAGGACGCTTCACGACGGCAACCTCTCAGCCCCTCACGTAACAGATGTGACTAAATGCCACTGCTGTAACCCACGGGATAAGACTTGACTTCACTTGCGTACACGCTGCGAAACACCATTAACCCCTTACGTATACGCGGAGTATCAATTTTCACAGCCGTTTCCTTTTACACCATTTTTTACTCTGATCAACTTGCGACACGCAGGAATGCATGCGTTAATCTCCTGAGAAGATTCTGAAGATTTCTTTTTCAAATCTTTCCAATTCACGTTGAAGTCGTTTTAAGATGAGCAACGATTCCGAAATTTTGATTCCGACTCCAATAGCCCACGAATGAGAGGTTCTTCACCGTGGTTTCGACTGGACGCTCCTTCCTGCGCCGTGCCGCAGCGACCTTGGGTGCAGCTGCAATTCTCACTGCGGGCATGACTCCCGCCGCTTCTGCTTCCCCATCGCTGGACTCCCTGAACATCGCTTCGCCGGATCTTTACGGCAACGCGCGCGACATCATCAACTCCCCAGGTGTTCCTGAGGAAATTTCCAGCGCTCTGAACAAGGGAATTGATTTCCTGACTGGTGAGGGTGACGGCGAGCCGGGCTTCAACATTCCGGACCGCGCCCCAAAGACCAACCAGTTCCTGCTGCCGACCGTGGCTGACAAGTGCATCGGTGGCGACAGCCGCTCCATCGGTCTGGCCACCACCGTTCCGGGCCCAGCTGAGCTGCCGCTGCCGGGCGTTCCGGAGAACCAGCTTGGCTTCGTCTTCACTGGTCTGGGCACCAAGCAGCTGGCTAAGGAACAGAACACCGAGATGAACGTCTACTGGGTCAACGTTGCCAACGGCAAGTACGGCAAGACCACCCTGCAGAACAATGGCATCAACGCCAAGGAGGGCCCGGGCGCTGTCAACGGCACCGCTGACACGGGCAAGGGCATGGTCATCGCTGTCATGCAGGGCGGTATCACCACCCAGGAAGAGCCTGGCCCGACTAACTGCAACTACACCCCGACCGCCGGTGTCTTCCCGGTCGGCCTGAACTAAGTTTTTCTAGTTCTCCCCCAGCCCTTTTTGCATCGCACATGCAAAAAGGGCTTTTCTATGCCCAAATAGGCAGCAGACACACGTTAAGGTATTCGCATGTCCATTTCACCGGCTCCTTCGCCTTCATCCTCGGCAACTCCTGCGCCCACCTCCATCCACTCGAGCCAGGACACACATCCTCCGAAGGCCGAAACTTTTAATCTGCGTGAAATGGTCAACATCGACCCCAAGGGTTTTCGGCGCAAAGTCGACGAGTTCCAACTCCTTACGCCCAACCGCCTGTACATGCGTCGCGGAATGGATCATCCAAAGTTCGGGTATCTCGAGTCATTCCTGCTTGCCGACGAGGGGCTGCGCATCAGCATTTATCACTTCCGTCCGGGCGTAAAGGTGGAGCACCAACGATACGTCGATATCGTCAGCATCGACCACACTGACCCGCAGTGCTGGCGTATGACCGATCTGTATCTCGACATCCTCCAGGCGCCGAGCGATGCTGAGGCCGTAGCTCCCCTACCTGCCGATGCAGCCACACAGATTCGGGTTGAAGATGTCGACGAACTTGTTGCAGCCCATACTCAGGGACTGATTAGCGATGAACTCACCGAGTTCGCCATCGAGACCACGCTGACTGCACGCGCCGCAATCGCTGCGCACGGTGACAGCATTGATGCGTGGATGCAGTCTTTGAATCTCAATACGACCTGGGCCGATGCCGTTGAGCTTTCGCCCGCAGTCTAGAACGACCATCCCGACAAGGAGTACCGTCCGTGTTCGACAACCTAACCGGCCCAATTCCTCCCGCCGGCCCCGATAGCAATGCGATTATCAAGGCCGTCCGAGCAGCATTTACCTCCTACTTTGAAGAGTCCAATCCAGGCGAGGCCCAGCTGACCTTCCTTGGGTCTGCGCCACTGAAGATGCTGCGCTTTGGCCCTGACACCGACCGCATCGTCACCTACGCAACACTCGGTTGCAGTGCCGAGGCTATGCAGGACCCGTCCGCAATGGTCGTGGACACCAGCTCCGGCCCACGCGCTGAACTCATCCTGCCCATCCGCGGTGGCCTGGACGAAGTCATTCGCCCGCTGGGGATTCTCGCTGCTTCCCCCAGCATCGAAGGACTCATCCTCACCGACGGGGCGCTTATCGACTTCGGCCAGCCACTGTGGGATCAGTCGCGCTTCACCGGTTTTGTCCTGCTCAAGGCAGAAATCCCGCCGGTTGTAGTAGAGGAAACCGAAGTCACGATTTTCCAGCCGGTCCCGGCCACTACCAACGAATTTGCCCTTGCTCGTGCTAAGGGCGTTGACGAACTGCGTCGCGTCTGGGAAACCCAAGGTGTCGACTTCACCGATCCGCACCGCACCAGCGCCGTATAAAAGCTAGCTTTGTGGGCGGTTACCGATTAGGTGCTCGTCGACAAGCAATAAGCGCAACCTAGCAGTGACGTTTCGCGCCGCGACAGCGTGGTTTAGAGTGTGGAGTTATGGCAGTCAATTCGACCAAAGACGTTCCTTTCCATGCGGCGCAGTCCTTTAGGTGGTGGCGACTGGCGGTGTATGTCTACATCCCGGCGCTAATCCTCACCGTGGTCAGTTCTCTGTTGAAGTGGGATGCGACTGTTACGGAAGCGGCAAAAGCCAATAATATCGAGATTTCTGCTGCTCAGACCAGCTTGGCCGTGAGCTTCGCGTTTGCGATTATCGCGCAGACGGCAACGGCGATTGCGTGCTGGTGGCTTGCTGGCAAACTCCTTGAGGGATCAACTGCGGCGCGCACTGTGCTGTCAGTGGCGGCGGCAGTTTTTGTCATTAATGCATCGATGACTTTGGTCGGAGCGATTTCGCAGGTGCGAGCCGACAATTCATCGGTCCTTGGCTTGATTACGGCCGGTCTACTCATTATTGCCTCTATCATCGCGGCGACTGCGACGGCACAGTCCTACCGCGGCGAGCGAAATCAGAAGTTCTTTGTGACTACGTAGACAGCTCTTAGTGGCTCGGCGGCTTTGTGGATGAGAGCAGCGCCGTTGGCAACCACAACCCTGCTTTTGCCCCTGATCTCCAACCGACCCTTGACCGAGGAGCAGAGGCAATCGTTGTAGCTGCCTATGCTTGGTTGGCGAAATGAGGGTGTGATTAGCGAGGCTGATGCGTGCGGCCACTGGCGAGCTGGTGGATGGCGTAGTGCGGGACCAGTGCGGGACGGGCGAAAAGCCTGGGTGATGCGGCGACATGAAAAAGCCCCCGCCTTGGTAGCGAGGGCTTAGCATGTGCGCTGGTGATTAGCGCTTTTGTGCGTCTGCGAGAATCTGGCGACCTGCGACCATGCGGCAAATCTGGTTGGTGCCCTCGTAAATCTGGGTGATCTTGGCGTCACGCATCATGCGCTCGACCGGGAAGTCACGGGTGAAGCCGTAACCACCGAGCAGTTGCACAGCGTCAGTGGTGACCTGCATAGCAACGTCGGAGGCGAAAGCCTTGGCGTTTGCGGCCATCATGCCCAGGCGCGCGCCGCCCTCAGCGGTGCCACGCTCAGCGTTGGCGGCCGCGGTGTAGACCATGAGGCGAGCAGCGTCAATCTTCATACGCATGTCAGCCAGCATGAACTGGGTGTTCTGGAAAGCAGCAATCGGCTTGCCGAACTGCTGACGCTCCTGGACGTAGCCAACTGCGTAGTCGAAAGCACCCTGCGCAATACCCAGTGCCTGTGCACCAATGGTCGGGCGGGTGTGGTCCAGGGTCTCCAGGGCGGTCTTGAAACCAGTGCCCTCTTCACCGATGATGCGGTCAGCCGGGATGCGGCAGTTTTCGAAGTACAGCTCAGCGGTCGGAGAACCCTTGATGCCCAGCTTGTGCTCCAGACCACCGACGCGGAAGCCCTCGTCATCCTTGTGAACCATGAATGCGGAGATGCCGTTAGCACCCTTTTCCGGGTCGGTGACAGCCATGACGGTGTACCAGGTGGAGCGACCACCGTTGGTGATGAAGCACTTGGAGCCGTTGAGGACCCACTCATCGCCCTCGCGGACAGCGCGGGTCTTCATGGAACCGGCATCCGAACCAGCCTCGCGCTCAGTCAGCGCGTAGGAGGCCATTTCACCGTTGGCGATGTCCGGCAGGACCTTGCTCTTCAGCTCGTCGGAGCCCTTGAGGATCAGGCCCATGGTGCCCAGCTTGTTCACAGCCGGGATAAGGGAGGCCGAGCCACAGACGCGAGCAACTTCCTCAATGACGATGCAGGCTGCAACCGAGTCCGCACCCTGACCACCGAACTGCTCCGGAACGTGGATGGCGTTGAAGCCGGCCTCGTTGAGAGCCTTCAGAGCCTCCTCCGGGAAACGCTCGTTCTCGTCGACGTCCGCTGCATACGGAGCAATCTGCTTCTCTGCCAGATCACGGATAACGGCGCGGAGCTCCTGGTGCTCCTCTGGCAGCTGGAACAGGTCGAATCCTGGGGTCAAAGCCATGTGGGTGTTCCTCCCGAATAATGATTCCGATGTCGTGCTTGATATCGCTTTTCAAGCAGCGCTATCACCGCACAACGTAATTATCTCCGTTCGATACTACTGGCTAACACTTTGTTGCACCCGGGAAATCCGCAAAATTCTCGTATTCCCGCGCGGTGCCCACAGAATGAATTGCGCTAGAAATTCCCGCAGCATCGATGTCGCCCAGTACCGCAACGGCGTATAGGCCCCGATGACACACCAGGACTCCAGTCCCCGTTCGCGCACTAGCTTCGCTACCCGCGGCACATGAAAATCGCTGGTCACAATAACCGTGCCAGCACTCAACGCACCGTGGATGCCACGCATCAACTCGCACGCATAGTCAATGTTTTCCGACGTATTCGTCGATTGGTCCTCGGGGATTAACTCGATATCGCCACGCTTTACGACGTCCCCAGCGACTGCAGCCAACCACTCCACCATGGCATCCGCCTCGGAGCGGGTGGCATCTGTCACCGCTTCGCTGCCGAGCCCACCGGCGCAAATGATTCGCTCGGTGCGCTCATCACAGACTGCTACGGCTCGATGTAATCTCCTGGCCAGCAATTCCGAAGGTTGATTGTTCTTCAAGGCGCATCCCAACACAATCACGGTGTGTGGTGGCACAGTTGGGTTTTTGGCGGCACATCGACGGCGAACGGCTTCGAAAATTATGGCCGTGGCTCCTGGCACTGCGAGGCCGGTGAGCAGGGGCGTCGTCAAGCGATGCGGTGCGCGTGCCTGGTAACTGCTGTAGCTGGCGAGCATCCACGCGGCACCGACAGCGGGCAGACCCCACCGCGGGGGCCTGCGATTGGGCAGGCGTGGTGGGCGTAGCTCCGAGCTGGCGACGACGCGCAGTCCGCCGACGAGGAGCATGGAACCGAAGCCTGCACCGAGGCAAGCGAGTATTTTTCTCATCAGAGATCCCAGGTTAAAGGTTCTGGCGGGGTGATGGTCCAGTCAACGAGCTTTTGCGGATTGTGCTTGGCCATGTGCTGGGATTCCTGCTCGGCCCACATGTCCCAGTACTCCTCGAAGTGGTCGTCGCGAGCCATGGCGCGGGCAAAGCGAGTCTGCGTGTCCAGCTCTACCCAGACTCCCCACGCGTTGCCGTCGCCGATGGCACGGGCAGCGGCAAGATTAGCTTCAGTGACAGCGCCGCAGCCTTCGACGATGAGAGAACAGTCCGGTGGCGTAGGTACCCACTCGGCGAATTCACTGGCGTACCAGTCCCAACGGCGATACCCCCGCTCATCGGCCGGTAGCGCGGGATTCAAAATGGTCTCCGCGACTGCGGCCGATGCTTTCTGCAGGCCGGACCAGCCCGGATAAACATCCTCCAAGTGAATCACTGGCCAACCGAGGATACTGTGCAACTTTGCCGAAAAGGTGGTTTTGCCACTGCCGGAACGGCCGTCGATAAGCAGAATCATCGTGATTGAAACGCCTTTACTACGCCACGCCCAGGAAGCGGAACTCCCCGGCCCACACGGAAATACCGATTGCTGCGACGGCGATGGCAAGGCAGGCAGCCATGGTGACGTAGTCGCGCGCAGCCAGAGTCGAGGTATGCCACCATGTGCGCTTAATCGGTGCACCAAAACCGCGGGCTTCCATGGCGGTGGCCAGCTTGGTGCCGCGGCGCAGCGCAAACACCAGCAGGGCGAACACCTGGGAAATAGTGCGGCGAATTGCTCCGTGGTCACCCAAACCACGTGCGCGACGGGCTCGGGTCAGCGCCTGCCAATCATTGATGAACAGACCGACGAGCCGCAGACTCGCCACCGTTGCCAACACAAACCGACTGGGCAGCCTGAGAATCTGTGCCAGCCCGTTGCCCAGATCAGTGGGATCGATGTTGGCTGTCAGCACGATTACGGGAGTACCGATGGCCAGCACACGCAGCATAATCGCGATGGCCAGAGAGATGGAATTATCCGTCACATGCGCAAGCAGGAAAGAGAAATACTCTTTACCTTCCGGGTTGCCGTAGAGCGCCATCGAGATACCTGAGATGGGCGCGGCGATAAGAAGCGGCAGGCTGCGTCCTAGAAAACGACGAAAACCCAAGCCTGACAGTGGCACCAAGAAAAGCGTGCAGACAAGTGCCACCACTGCGGATACCCAGTCGATAGAAATCAACAGCGGCGTAGTGAGCAGGAATAGGCCTAATACTCTCGCCACCGGGTTGACCGTCGCGAGGAAAGGCTGCTTGCTCTGGGCGGCGCTATGTGAGCTTTCAGCCGTACCAACGGTGTCGAACTCAGTCACGGTTTCCCTCCTGCTTCGCCCTGGCCGCTCGGCCGGTCCCGACCACTTGGCTCGTCCTGCCTGCTCGCACCACTGTGCCCAGGCGTCCTGTTCTGCCCCAGCGCCGCACGCCCTGACCGCTCCGGATGAAACGCATCCATGTCTACGACGTAGTCACCCATCGTCTGCATCACCAGCGGATCGTGGGTAATCGAGATGACAGTCCGGCCGTCATCGGCAAGCTGGCGAAGTAGAGTAAGCAGCTCAGTGAATGTCCGGCGGTCTTGGCCGAAGGTCGGTTCGTCGAGAAGCACAATATCCGGTGCTGTCGCCAGCATCGTCGCCACCGACAGGCGTCGCTTCTCACCGCCGGACAGCGAAAATGGGTTCGCCTTGGTCAGGGCTGTCAGCCGCAGACGCTCAAGTAGCTCCTCGATGCGTTTGTCGGCGTTGACACCTACCAGCTTGGGGCCAAGCTGCAATTCTTCCAGCACAGTGCCCGTGACAAACTGGTGCTCAGGATCCTGGAACACTGTGCCAATCCGAGTGGCCAATTTCTTTGACGGCCATTTCCACGGCGCGCTGCCGCTGCCTGCAACTTGGACAGTGCCCGCCATCGGCTCAAGCAGGCCGCCAAGCGTCAGCGCCAGAGTGGACTTGCCACTGCCATTGTGCCCAACGATGCAGGTGGAAGCCTGCGATGGAATAGCAATTGATACATCGCGAGCAATCGGCTCAACGTTTTCTCCGCCGCTGAACCACGATTTCTTCGCGCCATAGCCGATGTCCAGCCCACGGGTTTCGATGGCGATGTCACCGCTCGGGTACCCGTCCTGGTCGCAGGCAACGGAACGCGCATCCGGCAACGCGGGCGGAGCACCCGGAATCCACACACCGGCGTCCGTCAGGGCCTGCCCGTAATCTTCCAACACCTGATGTGGTGCACCATCGGCAATCACACCTTCACGGCCGAGCACCACAATACGGTCAACCGAATCGACCCACGCATCCACTCGATGCTCGACCACAATCAGTGCCGCACCGGTTCTCTCTGCCGCTGCAATCGTGGCATCGCGCAGTACAGGTACACCAGCCGGGTCAATATTGGCTGTCGGCTCATCCAGGCAGATGACGCGTGCGCCCATTGCCAGCACACCCGCCAATGCGAGGCGCTGCTTCTGCCCACCGGAAAGCCTGTGCGTCGGATGGTCCAACGGCAAATCGAGCCCCACCAGATCCAGGCTGGCACGCACTCGGTTGCCAATCTCGGCCGGGTCAACGCCGAGGTTTTCCGCGCCAAATGCGACATCGTCGCCAACGCGAGCACTAATCGTCTGCGAGTCAGGGTCTTGCAGCACTAGGCCCACCGCACCGCGTGCGGAAGCGGGCGTGCGGCCTTCGATCAGGAGTTTTCCGGTGGCCTCGCCATCGGAGTCGTCGCCAAGCACGCCAGCAATAGCGGCGAGCAGCGTCGACTTCCCCACCCCCGACGCGCCGAGCAACAGCACCTTTTCGCCGCTCTCAATGTCCAGCGTGATGTCGTTCAGTACCGCGGCCTTCCGCCCCGCGTGCCGGTACCCGAAACCCCGCGCACTCACCGCAGGAATATTTCCGCTTGACGACGACCCCCGCGTCAACGCCTCATCTGTCATCGGTTTTCCTAGATGTCGTCGTGTCGCTCTCGCCCGATGGCAAAGCGATCTAGTGCGCCGGTTGCCGCCAGCGCTTTAGCCAGGAAGTACGCCAGAAAGCCAGCGAGGACAGCACCCGACAGTGCAGTGGAAATCAGGTAGATGAGTTTGTATTCGAAAGTCTTGGCCAAGTTGTCGGTGAAAAGTTCATAGGTCCAAGCGCCGACGCCAGCCATGAGACCGGAAATCACCACGGTGGCCATGTTGTAGCGCTTATACGCCAGGATGAGGAACACCAGCTCCGCGCCGAACCCCTGCGCCAAACCTGAGTACAGGGTGGTAATCCCCCACTGGTTACCAATCAGCGCCGAGACCGTCGCCGCGATTACCTCGACGAAGATAGCGGCGCCGGGCTTACGGATGATGTATGCGCCGAGAGGACCACCGAGGAACCACATGCCTGCAACCAAACCGCCGAGGCCTGGAGTGAGCGCGTTGACAGCTTCGTAGCCCGCGCCACCGACGATGTTCCAAATAACAAAGATCAGACCGACAGCCACGCCGATGACAGCTGCAATGATGATGTCGATATTGCGCCACGAGAAGTTAGCGCGCGCTGCACTCGCCGATTGCGTCATCCCACTTGCTCCTAATTACTTTCTTTAACTCGAGCAGTCTTGCTCAAACGTTATTGATGTACGCGTTATTAGCGTATGGGACTCTGCCGACACGCCCTAAGCACTAACTTTTGCATACCCTACCGCGCTCAGCAGATGGCCTATATAACATAAGGAACCATGACTAAAGCCGAGCGGTCATCTGCTGGAGATACCCCAACTGCCCAAAACCCTCATACGCCGACAGTGGGCGATGAGGAGACAGCCACGGATTCCGCAGTGAAAACTGCCGAAGCCCCCGATGCTGACAACACCGCTGAGCAGGCAAGTTCTCGACCATACTACATGCCTAACTTGACATGGGGAGAGAGACTTGACCTGTCTGCGAAGCAGTGGTGGTCACTCATCGGAGTTGTCATTGTCATACAGCTTTTCGCTCGCATTCTGGTGCTGACCAGCCATGGTTTTTACTGGGATGACTTCATCATTGTCGGCCATCTTTATGACACCCCGCTGCTGAGCAAGGACTACCTGCTTCAGGATCACGACGGACACCTTGCACCTCTGGCCTTCTTAGTACAAGGTCTCTATCACCTCATCGCGCCGTGGAACTGGTGGTTGCCGGCTATCACCATGGCCGTGATGTCAGTAGCGCTGACCTACGCCACAACTAAGCTCTTTGAGCTTCTCACTGGTCGCACATTGGTGTCGCTCTTCCTCATCACGGTCGTCGCCTGGACACCGCTGATGCTTCCGGGCGACACCTGGTGGTCGGCCGCGGCCAATTCACAGCCGTTCCACCTGGCATTCGTGATTTTCATGATTGTCACGATTCGCACCACGATGCGCCGCTCCTTCGGCCCCCGCCCGTGGGAAGCTGTTGGCCTGTTCGTGCTGCTTGCAGTAGCGCTGGGATTCTTTGAGAAGTCCCTGGCTATCGCGCCGATTTCCATGCTGATTGTCGCCACTTTGGCTTACATGGAGCGCCGCAATATCCTGCAGGTTCTCCGTCGCGGCCTGATTATCTGGATTCCGTCGATGCTACTGACCGGCGCCTGGGCATTGTGGTACTACTTCGGCTCCGCCGAGACCACCGGCTACATTTCCGACAAGCTACAGCCAGAGCTGTTCTTCAACGGCCTCGGACAAATCTTTGCTGGCATCATCGGTGGCCCGACCAGCTGGGAACGCTGGGCTCCGGGACAGCCATTTGCCTCCGCTTCGTCCGAGCTCATTACTCTCGGCGGCATTATCTTGTTGATTCTGTCTGCCACCCTCATCGGCCGCGACTACCGCGGCTGGGCTCCGTGGACGCTGTCGGTGGCGTACATGTTCACCACCTTGTTCGCCATTACCCTGTTCCGCTCGGGCGAGAACACCTCTGGCGTGCTGGCGCACACTTTGCACTACTACTCGGACGTCGCGCTGATACTTGTGGTCTGTGTCGCGATTTCCCTGGCAGGACTTCCCCCGAAGAATGAGGCCCCAGCCCTCCTTCCAGCCCGTACACACATTCTCATTTGGTCGCTGGGCGTCGCACTGGCTGTCACGTCCACGATTTCCGTGGTCACTTACCGCAATGCCTGGTCTGACGACATCGCAATGGAGTGGACTAGCAACAGCAAGTCATCACTGTCCGCGTTGCGTGAGGAGGCCGACGCCGCTGGCCCCGACAAGGCAATCGACTACAACCTCATCGACCAGCCCGTCCCCTTCGAGATTCTCGTGCCCGTAGCCGCTCCCATGAACATGTACTCGCACGTGTTTGATGCGGTCGCCGATCGCCCACCATTTGAGCGTGTCACCGGTCACCCACGCATGTTCAATACCGACGGTTCGCTTATCGACGCCAAGGTCTCCGAGATCACCCGTGTCACTGATGGCCCTGTCGAGCAGTGTGGCCATCGCATCACAGTTGGTGAGGACGGCACTGCGTCTGAGGACATCAAGCTTGAGCACATCATCAAGCTCGGTGACTGGGTGCTTGAATTCCCAGCCACGGCCTCTGAGAACATGGATGTGCGACTGTCGCTTCCTAATCCTTTCGAGACCGAAGAGCAGACCCGCGGTGGTTCCACGGTCGTGAAGATGAATAATGACCTGCGACCGCGTTATGTCTACCTCAACGGTGGTGGAAATACTCTGCATGTCGATGTGGAAAAGGCGACTCCAGGGGCGACGCTGTGCATCGGAGCGGGGGCGATTGGCCCCTTGGTTCCCGCAAGCCGTTAAGAATCCTCTAAGATATTGCTTTAAGATATTGTGAGAAAAGTTCATTAGCCCCTTGTAGCTATTGTTTTTCCGACAGAGGAGCCACATCCATGCGTAACCGCATCGCCGGCGCTATCGCCGCATCCGCCATTGCCGCAGCAGCCCTGGTCGCTTGCTCTCCCCCTAATGAGGTTGACTCGGACGTGAAGGTCGGAGACCAGGCCAACCCGTCGGGGACCTTCGAGCAGAAGACCACCACCCCGGCCCCCTCCGAAGAGATGATCCCTTCTGAGACTGCACAGATGTAATTGCAGATTCAATAATTACATCTGCGAAAACCGGGGTAGGTGGCAAACAGGTGGTCTAATTCCCTGGGTGCCGATGATTAAACCCCTGAAAATAGGGCTTGAATAAGGTTTCGCTCCTTATTCAAGCCCCTTTTTTGTTCAATCCACCGGAATGGCACCCGCATGTTGGCCGCATGTTGGCCGCATGTTGGACGCATGCCGGTGTGCTGCATGCTGGTGTGCTGGAACCGAAGCGATGGGAAATCAACAACCAACAGCGTGGAAAGCGGGGTCCACGCCCCGCTCTACGGGCTGCAAATGTGAAACTGTGTGAGCTTATGACACTTTCAGGCTATTTTTCGGGCCATTTTTGTCATAAACGCAGTCAGTAACTCGGATTGGCCCGCTGCCGCCGAACATAAACGCAGTCACTAACTCGCATTGGGGTTAAGTAGGGCGAAATAGCAAAAGGTGCCCACCCGGCGACACGCTGGGCGGACATGCTTTCTGTCTATTAACCCGGTTTTTGCTCTCCGGGCAGCCTAGTGCCGCCAGGAGCGCCTAGGAAAACTCAAATTCCACATGGTCACCGTCTCGGATTACCGCGCTGGCTGCGCCGTTTTCCAGATTCAGCTCGACAATAAGCGAGGGCATCTCGCCAGAAGTGTCAGAAGCACCAGAAGCACCAGAAGCACCGGCGTCCTTGGAAACCCCAGCACCCCCGCCGACCAGCGCCGCATCGGTCGCGGTCACGCGGTAGCGCAGGAAACCATTGCGCAACTCGTTAGTTTCCACGCAAGCGGAGTGCAGCCACGGGAAGCGGCGTCGCACTGCAACTAGCTGCTGGTAAGCGCGATAGAGATCCTCACCGAGCGTAGACAGTTCCTCCGGGCTATCCGGGAACACCGGTCGGACCTGGTCATCACCGCCGATGCGTTCCTCCTTAGTTCCGGTGTAGCCCTGTTCGTCGCCGTAGTACACCAGCGGCACACCAGCCACAGTAAACAGCACAGTTGCCGCCAGCACAGCCTTGTCAGGCCCCACCTGCGTCGCAATGCGCGAAACATCGTGATTGCCCACAAAGGTCACCGGCACAAACGACTCTGCGAAGGTGTTATGGCGCTTCAGGGTCCAGTCCAGCTCGAAGAAGTTCTCCTCCTTCAGCGCGGACCAGGTCGCCTTCCACAACTCATATTCCGTCACCGAGTCCATACCGGACACCGACACGATCTCCGCATAGTCACCGTGGATGACCTCGCCGTAGATGTAAGCGTGCGGGTGTTCGGCACGCACTCGCGGCAAAACCTTGCGCCAGAACTGTGGATCCACTGCGTAAGCCGCGTCCAGCCGCCAGCCATCAATCCCCCGTGCCAGCCAGTAGTTCATCACGTCCACGACAAAGTCGGCGGTCGCATCACTGGTGTGATCAAACTCGACCAAACTCTCGTGGCCTTCAAACACCGGCGCAGTCATGTCTCCGTTGGAATGCGTAAACGCAAAGAGCTGCGCTTCTTCAGAATCAGGGTTTTCCTTCGCAGTCTTCAGCGCGGGCGCCTCTGACCCGATGTGGTTGAAGACGCCGTCGAAAAGCACTTTAATGCCGTGCTCATGGGCGGCGTCGATGACAGCCTTCATGTCCTCTTCGGTGCCCAGGCGCGAGTCAATGCGGTAGTAGTCCTCGGTGTCGTAGCCGTGACTGGTGGACTCGAAGACTGGTGCCAGCTGCAGGACGTTGAGACCGAGTTCTTGGACGTACGGCAGCCAGTCAATCAGTTTGCGAATTCGATTGACCGGCGCGGCACCTCGATTCTTCTCCCGGATGGGTGCTCCCACAAACCCCAGGGGATAGACGTGCCATCCAATCGCCCACTTCGTCCACTCGGGTGCGGTGGCAGCGAGCGTCTTATCAGGGGCGTTGGGGTTAGTGGACATTGTCCTATGCATCCTCTCTAGGTGCCTGAGACTGATTGGAATTGTTCGGCGCCGTCGCTGCCTCAGGACTCGGTGAGGTCTCCCCCTCCGATTCGCTTGACGACGCCCGCGCCTGGCCAGCATGCGACTTCGGCGTGCCAAGGCCTGGGTTCCGCGGCCGTGGAGGCACGGAACCGGCTGCGGGCATGGTCTGAGATGCGGCAGGCCGCTCCGGCGGTTGATTCTTCGACGGGTTCAGTGCGTCGAGCGCGATTTGGATTTCCGTGCGCATGCCACTGACCATGGCTCTCTCCACAATTTTAAACTTGGAGTTGTGGAGAAAGAAGGGATTACCCGCTTCCGGGCCACCGGTGCCGAGGAACATGTAGCAGCCCGGCGCTTCGCGGGAGAAGTACGAGAAGTCATCCGAAGGTGCCCATGGGTCGGCAGTGAACACCTTGGAGTTGCCGATCGCTTTCGTGGCCGCGTGCCAGGCGCGGTTGACGGCAATGTCGGCGTTGACCACCATCGGATACGGAATCTGCCAGTCGAAAGTCGCCTGCGCGCCGTGAGCTTGGCAGACACCATTGACGACGGCCTCGATACGCTGACAGACGATCTCCCAGTCCGACTCATCCACCGAGCGAATGGACACTTCCAGGTTGGACGTATCCGGAATCACGTTGCCGGCTTCGCCCGAATGCAGTGAGCCGACGTTGACGATGTTCATGTGCTTCGGATCCACATCGCGGGAGACGATCGTGTTCAGCATGAGAGTCACCTCACTGGCGATGAGCACCGGGTCAATCGACAGCTGCGGGTTCGATGAGTGTCCGCCACGACCACGAATCGCGATGGAGACAATGCCAGACATGGTTGTCACTCGCCCTGGGCAAATCCCCACATGCCCCACCGGATGAGGCGCCACGTGGAAGGCGTAGACCTCATCCAAGTCATCGGCGGCGCCCTTATCGACCAGCTCACGAGCACCCCCCGGCAACATCTCTTCGGCGTGCTGGAAGATGCACAGCACCTTGCCGTGCAGCTGATCGCGCATTCCGGAGAGTACCTTCGCCGTGCCCAACAGCATCGCCGTGTGAACATCGTGACCGCAGGCGTGCATGACACCCGGCGTGCGCGAGGCATACGGCAGTCCCGTTTCCTCCTGAATCGGCAGCGCATCAATATCCGCGCGGTAGCCAATCACACGCCCGGTGTTGGGGTCGCCCGCAGTGCCCTCGATGACGCCGATTACCGATGTCGGGGTCAACCGGTACGTCGGGATATCCCACTGATTGAGCAAGTCCTCAATCATGTCCGAGGTCCTGTACTCCCGGAAGCTCAGTTCCGGATTCTGGTGCAGTTGGCGACGCCATGCCACCGCCTCGTCGATAGGTACTTCAAGGCGGTGCGACGGCAGGGTGTCGTTAGCATCGTTCATGGTTCATAGCATGACAGAAAATAGGCTCCACGACGAGCGCCTGTGGAAAATCTCCTGCCAATTCTCGCTTTCCGACGGCCACAGCGACCCAACATCTCCCCTGCTAGGGGTGGCTTAAGCGCTGCCTGCGGGCTGTTAGTTCTCTGCGCCCCAGAAATCCACAGTAAGCTCGGCCAACCACCATGGATCGATGGTCCCGCACATCTCGCGTGCCGAGTGCATGGAGACCATCGCAGCTCCGATATCGATAGTGTCGATGCCCAATCGCGTTGCGGTAATCGGACCGATGGTGGAGCCGCATGGTTTGTGGTTCGCAGAGACAAAGTACTGTACTGGCACTTCTTGGCCAATGCGCTTGGACGTCGCTTCCGCGATACGGACAACCTCGGCCTGACCGGCCGCCGTGGTGGCGTAGCGCTGATTGGCATTAATCTTCACCACTGGGCCAGCATTGAGTTCCGGCTGGTGCCCCGGCTCGTGCTCGCCTGCATAGTTCGGGTGCACACCGTGTGCGCCATCCGCAGAGAGGCAGACGGAGCCACGGTAGAGCTGCTGGGTGCGTTCAAGGCCAGCGCCTGTGGCCGCTGCGATGCGGGATAGAACGTCGGCAAGCAGTGGCCCTGCAGCGCCCGTGGTGGAGGCAGAACCGACTTCTTCGTGGTCGAAAGCGACCATGACGGGGATGGTGGTCCACGCGCTCCGATGTTGGCGGAGCAAGGTCTCGAAAGCGACCAAGGATGAGTGAACGCTGAGCAGGTTATCCAGTCGACCTGAGGCGAGGAATTCATCGTGAGCGCCGAAGGTGCGTGGCTTCTGGGTGTCGAAGGAAATGAGATCCCAGGCGACAATCTCATTGACAGACAGGCCCGCTGCATCGGCGATGACCTGGTGTACATCGGCGCCGAAGGTATCCAGTCCGATGATTGGTGCAGTGTGATTCTGCTTGTGGAGCTTCAATCCCTCTTCGTTAACTGCACGATTGAGGTGGATAGCCAACTGCGGAATACGCGCGACCGGGCCGGTGCGAGCAAGGTGCTCATTGCCATTTTTATCAATTACACGACCGGCGAACTCAATTTCGCGGTCGGTCCAGCTTCCCAACAGCGCGCCGCCATAGACTTCGACGGCGACCTGTGCATAGCCTGCGGCGGAGGTGCGCGCGTTGGGCTTCACACGAAAACCGGGCGAATCCGTGTGGGAACCCACAATACGGAAACCGGTCAAATCGGCAGCCGGTGTCTCCGGGACGATCCAAGCAACGGCAGCGCCATCGCGACGCAGGACGTAGGCACCGGGTTCGCTTGGCCACTGTTCGTGCTCGTCGACGACCGTGGCGCCGGCTGCACTCAGACGGTCAACGACCTGTTGTGCCGCATGAAATGAGCTTGGCGACGCAGCCACAAAATCAATTAGATCCTCAACGTGCCTGAGCGCTGCCGCCGGAACGCTGCGCGATGTCGTTTCCGAGGTACCCGGGGAATCCGGCGAATCCGGGGACTCAGGGGACTCAGGGGCGGGTGCCGAAGAAATAGCCATAACCAAACTCCTACTACAAATTTGATTCCGCATTTCATTGTATTGGAGCCCCACAACTGACCGTGACCGCGTATTAAGCCGGACCACAGTGTGATGCAGCTTTCATGTTGGGAACGGTATCCGCTTAGTCACTTTTGCCCGTTTTAACTCGATAACGGGCATATTCAGACATATAGTGGCAACGGCATCAAAGAAAACCATGTGAATACAGAAACTTTCAAACCGGAGTCCTGACCGGATTCCGACCACAGAAAGGGTTTATACCGTGAGCCTTGAAAACCTGTTCCCCCGTTCCTTCACTACCAAGCGCACCTTTTTCTCCCAGCCACTGCACGAGGCGTTTACCCGCGACACCAGCAGTGAAGCCAACGCAGTCCACTTCGGTCGCCGGGTTGAGTGCGCCCGGAACGAAATTTACAGCGACATGTCTCCCCGTGACATCGTCTCTATGCTGAGCCGCTAAATCTAGCGCTTCCTCAAGTCGAATAAGACCATTGGCTCTGGCTGAGGCACTTTCAAAGTCCCCTTGGCAGATAGTCCACTGCCCACACCGGTACTAGCCTCGCCTGCATCATCGTCGCCGTACCGATGTACTGCGAAAGCATGGCAACCACCGATGATTAACAGTAGCGCCAACGCCAAGAGCATCGCAGTAATTCCCGAGTACATAAATCCGTCGGTATATGGCGTAGCAGCAATCGGGTTTGTAATCGGGTACGACAGTAGAATTACCAACGTGGCAATACCAATATACGGCCACTGTCTGGTCAATCGAGTCCGCGACATCGCGACAAAACCGAACGCAGGCGTGACCAGCATCAACATATAGTGCGTCCAAAGAACCGATGAGAACGTGACTGCGATAAGCCAAGCTCCAGTAACCAGAAGCTCAAAGCGATAGACCGGGTTCAACCACGCAACTACCGTGACCATCAACACCACGCCAAGCGCAATACACAGTGGAATCGTTTTCACGTGACTCGGGTAATCACGAACCACTGTTACTAATAAATCAGGTTTGCCCAGGTCTGTGGCTAAAGTCGACGCCAACGACTGATTCGCACCGCCGACCAAGACCGATGAACCAATGTCGCCGATTCGATCAATCCAATCCGAAATTACCGACATATCAACGCGGATAAACATCCAGACCGCCAGTACCGCCGTGGTGGCCAGCGACCAGAGGGCTGCGCGCCGTCGATAAGCGAAAAAGAGCATCACAGCGATGAGCGCATACGGAGTCAATTTAATGGATGCGACGATGCCGAGCACGATCCCCGCGAGCCAATGACGAGTGCGCGAGGCAGCAAGACCATAGGCGACGCCCGCGACGATCAGCGGTGTCGTCTGACCGATCCAGAACGAATTAAGAGTGGTCGGCAGAGCGAATACGCATGCGGTAACCAGCGCTGCGATGCCCCAGGGCATGGTGGACCGAAACCACAGGTGGTAGGAGGCTGCGACGAGGACCACGACGGCCATTCCAGAGAGAAAGAGCAACCAAGCAACCGAGGTTTCAAAGCTCATGACGTGGGATATCACTCCCAGAGCCTTTGCGAACAAAGGGTTTTGCACAAAGGGATGCGTAAATGGCGCAGACACTTCCTGCGCCAGGCGTGGCCAGACCTCTCCACTCATGGCGGTGAAATCGATTGGATCGGCGTCATAGAGATGGGACTCAAGTCCCCTGTCCATAAGTAGCCCGCCTACCCAGAGCGAAGCCCAATCGTCCGGCTGAGTACGACCATTCCAGGCCAACAGCGAGGCAAGACCACCGAGCAGCGAGACCAGAATAAGAGGCCAGCTCATCACAGGCGATTGCGCCAGCGCGGGGGTCTGACTGGGTTTGCGAGCCCACATTTTTCGCGAGACCTGTGACCAAGACTTCGCAACAGCACGTTGCGACTCCGCAGCCTGTGACGATGCGCCATCCTGTGACACAGGTCCTTCTGCCCGACTATGCCGTCCCACGTTCCTCCTCATCGCTGGTAAGCGCCTCTATCTAATGTAGTGATTCCAATACGGCAGTGGTTACACCCCGCAAGAACCCACAAGGTATGACGGCTTACTTTGAACAAAGTGCCAGGAGGACGACAGTTGGCGGCCGTGATGGCCGGAGGACTATCGAATCTGTGAAATAGTGCCGATGGTCGTAATCAGCTGATCTCCATCGCTGTCGACCACGGCGGCTATGGGCATGCGCTCCATCTCATCCGGGCCGACATCGTAGCCCTGCGAGACCTCTGCCGTAATAATCTTTCCGGTCGGGCCTTCCTCAATGCGCGGATTACGAACGACCACATGAACCAGACTGAACTTCGCGGTGATGTGAACTTCTCCGCGGTAGCTCTCCCCTTCGGCATTGCTGTTGTCATTGTCGCGGGTGAATGAGACGACACCGGCCTCAGGCTCTAGGGCACCGTTCTTGGCAGTGACACCACCGCCCAGTGCGCCGAATACTTTTTCCAATGCGGACACCGAAATCACTAAATCCTCGCTGGAGGGAGCCGGGGCATTCTTACCCGGAGCGTCCGAGTAACTCAACGGAATGTAAATTTCCTCGGCCTCATTAATGGAACCGGCCGCCGGGTAGACGTAAATGCCCCAGTTTTCACCAGCTGGGGTCTCTGGCGGGTCAACAACAATGCGAGCCTCAAAGCTGCCGTCATCTGTCATCGGGGTAGCCTGACGAGCGATAGAACGTCGCATGTCGACGCCCTGGTTCGGTATCGCCTCGAGAGTTCCAGCCGGCGTGACCCAAGCTATGTTGTCGTGCGGATGTTTCCGCGACGAGGACGGAGCACCTTCACTTGGCTTCCAGGAGTCTGGGAACGCACTGTAGAGAACGTAAACACCATTGGGCACACCCGGAGGAATTGGAAGCGGGTAACCACCACGGTTGGCCGACGGATTGAAACCACTACCGCGAACGATAAGAACATCGCCGCGATGAACCGTGGCACCTTCAGCTGGTGTGCCGTCCTCAAAAGTGACAGTAACTTCCGGAGATTCGACATACTTCGAATCCTGCGGCTGGAAGTTCTCCGCTGGATTAATCACATTGGGAAAGTTGTCTGGCACGATTGGCTTCGCAGTTTCAGCCATTGCTGGGGACACAAACGCCGAAAGGACCATGGCACCGGACAGCGAAACCGCAGTAACACCTCTGCGCGCACTCTGCCTCACCGGTCGACGCTTGCCTTCTCCAACGGGCGATGATTCGGAGCCGGACGAAAGGCGAGTTTCGTGAGCACCCGCAAGATGGCCGTGGGAATGATCGAAAGTCAGGAACTTCAGACTGTGCATACAAGCAATGTACACCCCGCATATTAGGCTCACCTAACCTAGTTATTAAGGCGCGCCTTATCCACCCCCGTTAGAGTCTCAACGCTGGGATTGGAAGAAATGGCTGAGAGCAAAAGAAAACCGCGGCCAAGCCCAATAGAGCTCGACCGCGGCTTGCTTCAACAGCTTTGCGCCAATCGACTACTCCGCGGTAATCGGCAGATAGACGCGGCCACCCTGGTCAGTGAACTCCTGGGACTTCTCAGCCATGCCGGCTTCGATAGCTTCGACGGAGTCCAGGCCGTGTTCCTTCGCGTAGTCCTGCACATCTTTGGAAATACGCATGGAGCAGAACTTCGGACCACACATGGAACAGAAGTGTGCGGTCTTCGCTGGCTCTGCAGGCAGGGTCTCGTCGTGGTAGTCCAGCGCAGTGTCCGGATCCAAGGCCAGTGCGAACTGGTCATGCCAACGGAACTCGAAACGGGCCTTCGACAGTGCGTCGTCACGCTCCTGAGCGCGCGGCAGGCCCTTCGCCAGATCAGCGGCGTGAGCGGAAATCTTGTAAGTAATCACACCGACCTTAACGTCATCGCGGTTCGGCAGCCCCAGGTGCTCCTTCGGAGTGACGTAGCAGAGCATGGCGGTGCCGGCCTGCGCAATGATTGCCGCGCCAATAGCGGAGGTGATGTGGTCATAGCCCGGCGCGATATCGGTTGCCAGTGGGCCGAGGGTGTAGAACGGAGCTTCCTCACACCACTCCTCTTCCCACTTCACGTTGTCAGCAATCTTGTGCATCGGGACGTGACCCGGGCCTTCAATCATGACCTGACAGCCGCGAGACTTGGCGATCTTGGTCAGCTCGCCGAGAGTGCGCAGCTCAGCCAGCTGGGCTTCATCGTTAGCGTCGGCAATGGAACCCGGACGCAGCCCGTCGCCGAGGGAGAACGTGACATCGTACTGAGCCAGAATGTCGCACAGTTCAGCGAAGCGAGTGTAGAGGAAGCTCTCCTGGTGATGCGCGAGACACCAAGCGGCCATAATCGAACCACCGCGGGAGACAATGCCCGTAACTCGGTTGGCAGCCAGCGGCACGTAACGCAGCAGCACACCTGCGTGAACGGTCATGTAGTCGACACCCTGCTCACACTGCTCAATGATGGTTTCGCGGTAGATTTCCCAGGTCAGCTTGGCCGGGTCGCCCTTGACCTTCTCCAGCGCCTGGTAGATCGGCACAGTACCGACCGGCACCGGCGAGTTACGCAGAATCCACTCGCGGGTTTCGTGAATGTCCTTACCAGTGGACAGGTCCATGATGGTATCCGCGCCCCAACGGGTCGCCCACACCATCTTCTCCACCTCTTCGGAGATGGACGAAGTCACAGCCGAGTTACCGATGTTGGCGTTGACCTTGGTGGCAAAGCGCTTGCCGATAATCATCGGCTCAATCTCCGGGTGCTTGTGGTTGGCCGGAATTACGGCACGCCCTGCGGCGACCTCTTCGCGAACAACTTCCGGATCCACATCTTCACGAGCAGCAATGAACGCCATCTCCGGGGTGACAATTCCCGCACGCGCCCATGCCAGCTGCGTCTTAACCTTCGGCGCCTCCTCAGAATCCGCAACCGCCGGAACCGCAGGAGCCTTCGGCCACGAGTCACGAGTCTTAGCCAAACCCTCCTTCAGATTCAGCTTCGGATTTTCCTCTGTGTAGATGCCGGAAGTGTCGTACGCATCGAAGTGAGTACCGTCCGTCAGATTGATTCGACGAACTGGAATGCGCAGGCTCGCCTCACCAAAATCGTTGCTGAACGCAACCTCGTCATAGTGCTTGTTGCTGCGGTAGATCGGCCCAGTTGTAACCTCGCCCTCTTTCGGTGGAGCGGATACAGATACACGTGCAGCCATGAAGCAACACATCCCTTTCCTACGCTGGTATTACCCAGATTCAGGTTCGTCCGGTCGACGCTCGGTTCCTAGCGTCCTCTCAGTGCCGGAATTTCGGTTGGCACTCCCGTGGTTTTGCAATGCGTCTCACAGTCTAACCAATCGTTCGGATTTCTTCGGCCATCACACCCACGATTGCCACTACCGCTTAACGACGGTACGGAGAAAGCACCCTAAAGGTGCAGGTTGTGGCTGTGCAGCAGCGTTTATCCTGTGCGCCGACCGTTTTATCCACACCCCAAAAAGTTATCCACAGCTCGCCCATTTTTTCAGCTTTTCAACAAGCACGATTGTGACCGCAGTGTTATATCTTTGTCACGCAAATTTTTTGGGGAGGGAAAATTGAAAAAGGCGACTACTGCTGCCCTACTGTCAGCACTTTTATTGGGAACAACGGGGATTAGTTGCTCATCGACTGAGACTTCCGGCGAGGACGTTCAACCTGTCGGTGACAACCTAACAACCATCACCACTGACTCGGGCGTGACATTGCCTGCGGGTGTACTTCCACCTGACAATCCGCCGGAGCCCGGCGATGCTCCACTCGGGCCCGATGGGCACTATAACTACGACGCACCCGAATTCATCCTGACCAATCCGTGCGATGACCCGGAGATTATGGGGCGTTTAGACAGGCTGGGGTTCCGGGAGCAGACGTACATGGAAGGCCGAATCAAAGGAAATAAGCAGATTGGCTGTGTTATCGAATCCGATGCTTCCGACCTACTAAGCATCTGGCATGCGGCGGTCGCTCACTCGCAACTTGAACGCTACAGTGCTGAGCCTTTGGCTCATCATGACGAGACTTTCAATTGGGTGACGTTCACGCAAACAGAACCACTAGGAAGTTCCGCCTGTATTGCTTCTGTCGAAACGGAAAAAGGGGCTCTCGGATTCGTTATCGACACAACCGGACAAGATGAACCTGATCCACAACACCGACGGTGCGCTCCCGTAAATGAACTGTTAATTGATTACTTGGGGGAAAAATCATGATGCATGCCGTAATTCCAGCAATCGACTCTGCAATCCAGCAGTTCAATATTACGAATGTGCTAGCAAGCGGTTCCAGACTTATGCAGCCCAACCTGGCTGGTTACTCGCAGGTTCCGTCACTCCAGCTAGTAGCGACAGAGCACAGCCTGGCGATTTCCGGTAGTTCCGGAAGCTCTGCAGCCGTCGGACTATCCCTCGGCAAGCAACTCACGTGGGCCCAAACGAATCTCGCTGATTTCCGTCGCGTAATCACTGAGCACGAGTCCACCATGAACCGGATCCTTCGAAGCATTAACCCATTCAATGGCGACGGTGCTTCCCTTGCTGAAGTAGCGCGAACAAACGGCGTGTTTCAACGTCGACCAATGTTTGAAGCCGGAAGTCTCACTTTCGCGCCAGTTACTCTTTCTGCAGAACTTGGTCTGGACGTCAAAGCACTACTATCCATGTTTTCCTCGACAAACGACGGTGTCGTAGCCGAGGCAATCGCCTACTGGAACAACTTCGCCGAAACTATGACCACGTTGGCCGGAAATCTAACCTCCATCTCATCCGGCTTGGTATCGAGCAACAGCGGTGCAGTCTTCTCCGCTGCTGACGCGACAATGAAAGGTCTAGCCGCCCGAGCGACAAGCATCGCTGCCGCATCCGAGGTCATGGCCGGTCATCTAGCAGTATTGCCATCCGTAAAGGCAATGGCGGTTAACGCACTGTCTGCGATCGAAGCCGAATCCAAGGCACTCTCAAATCCCGGCGCGCAAAAGGCATTTGAGCAGGCTGAGGTAGCGGCTTTTCTTTCTGGTCCGTATACCGCACAGCTACAGACTGCTATTCCCCGAATTCCTAACCTGGTTTCCGCCGATGCGGGCAGTGGCGTAACCGCTACAGTGTCCGTTGGAGCCACAGTCGCGGGGCGTTCGGGAACGAGCCAGTTCGGTCTTTCGCCTGCAGGAATGACTGGAAGCATGCAAGCCGCCAGCGCACCAGTTGGTGCCACCTCAACTGTTCCGGATTCTCCAACACCACAATCCACAGCCGCGAGCTCTTCCGCTCCCTCGCATGTTCAACCGAGCACTTCGACTTTGTCGAGCCCCACCAATCCGTCCGCTGCACCTGTGCAAACCGCGTCACCCAGCAGTCCAACGAGCTCCACGCTCACTCCAACGAACCCTACCAATGCGTCAGCCATGCCTCAGTCAAACGCGGCGAATCCAGGAATGGTCGCCCCATCTAGTGCGAATGCTCCGCAACGAATTCAGGGGACTCATCCTGCACTGTCGTCACAAGGATCTACGCCATACGCAACTCACAGCAGCCGCCCTGCGGGATCCTTCGGTACAGGAACACCTGCACGTGTCACACCAGCGGGTAACATCTCGGCACTGCCGGCTTCTGGGAACCCAAACTCCCGACCACAAATCTCAGGACTTCCGACTTCAAGCCCCGGCCGTGTGCCAACACCAAAAGCGGGTCTTGGGATGGGAGTCGGATTGGGTGCCGGAATCGCTGGTTCTGCCCTGCCGAACGCCGCAAATAGTCCCACGCAGCGTGGCAGTGGATTGATGAATTCCCTGATCAACGCCCGCAACGGAGCTGCTACAGGCGCGTCGGGCACCGCTGGCGGAACCGCGGGTACCGCTGCTGGAAACCGTGGCTCCGGTGTCCTCGCGTCCACCACTGCGGGCAACCGTGGCGGACTGTTTCAAAAGGGCACCACACCATCGGCACGCAAACTAGCTAATGTAGCCGCTATCAGGGATAACGATGCCGGGGCCTTCGAGCAGAACGAATACCAGAAGGAGCTCTTCGGAGACGCGCCTACCACAATTCCGGCAGTGATTGGCCACAACGTCCGAGCGTAAAGTGCCGACTGTAAAGCCAGCGCGTAAACGCTGACCTTTAGATCTCCTCCGGCACCATGGAGATCGCACCACACGGGCACTCTTCGGCACAGACGCCACAGCCCTTGCAGTAGTCGTACTTGAACTCGTACTTTCCAGGTTCGAGTTTAAGTACGGCGTTGTCCGGGCAGACACCGAAACAGTTGTCACAGCCGAAGCAATTACCGCAGCTCATGCAACGGCGTGCTTCGAACAGTGCAGATTCCTCATCGAGTCCCTGCACAACCTCATCGAAGTTCGAAGCGCGTCGTGCTCCCTCGAGTTTCACGCGGACCTTCTGCGGCGCATCGGAGTAATACCAGGTCTCCATGCGGTCCAAAGTGGCATCGCCGTGCTTGGCAGGCGGTTCGTACTCAGCACCAGAAAGGTACGCATCAATGTAGCGCGCAGCCTTCTTACCGTGCCCAATGGCGACAGTGACATTCTTCTCACTCGGCACCATGTCACCACCGGCGAATACACCGGGCAGGCCGGTCATCATCTGGTTGTTGACAGTCACGCTGCCACGGTCCGTGGCAATCTCATTTACGCCGTCGAACAGCGTCAAGTCAGTTTCCTGCCCCAACGCCATCACCAGCGAGTCCGCCGCCAGTTCTTCGTATTCGCCGGTCGGTTGTGGGAACCCGTTTTCGTCGAGCTCCATCTTCTCAATCTTGATACTGCCGCCATCGACGTGATTAACGGTCGACAGCCACCGCATGGTGATGCCCTCTTCCTCAGCCTCCAGGACCTCGGAATCATGGGCTGGCATCTGCTCGCGATTACGTCGGTACAAAATCACCGAATCCGCAGCGCCAAGGCGCTTTGCGGTACGCGCCGCGTCAATCGCCGTATTACCACCACCGTAGACAACGACAGTGCGGCCCAACATCGGCTTGGCTTCGTCGTCCACAGAGGTTTGCTTCTCGACGTCGGCAAGCACGTCAATCGCATCCATAATGTGTGCAGCCTCACCTGCGGGCACGCCAATGTTCCTCGCCAGACCGGCACCGATAGCGGTGAACACAGCGTCGAATTCCTCTCGCGCGGCGGCGAGATCATCAACGCACTTTCCCTGTTCAAAGACCACGCCCATGTCAGCGATTCGGCGAATCTCGGCATCGAGAATTCCGCGTGGCAGGCGGTAGGACGGGATGCCGTAGCGCATCATGCCACCGGGCTTGTCGGCTTTGTCGCGCACGGTCACACTGTGCCCAAGAAGCGCCAAGTGGTAAGCGGCGGACAGCCCCGACGGACCGGAGCCCACTATGAGTACCTTTTTGCCGGTTGGTTCGCAGGCGACTCGGGGCTGCCAGCCCTCTTCGATGGCCTTGTCACCGAGGAAGCGCTCGATAGCGTTGATACCGACTGCCTCATCGACTTGTGCGCGGTTGCAGGCAGTCTGACAGGAGTGGTAGCACACACGTCCCATTACTGCAGGCAGCGGGTTGTTTCGCATGATTTCTCGCCAGGCGTCTTCATAGTGGCCTTCTTCAGCGTGGTAGAGCCACTGCTGAATGTTCTCTCCCGCCGGGCACGCCTTGTTGCACGGCGGCAACAAGTCCACGTACACGGGACGCTCTGTGCGCCACGAGCCTGTCTCGTTGGCCAGCGACGATCCTACATCGAGGGAAATCGCAAATGGCAGCAGAGTCTTCTTCGATTCGCCCTTCTTGGTCTCGCCTGCCGATGCTCCTCCAGCCTTGCCAGCCGGAGTCGATGACTGAGATTCCTGATTGCTCATTGCTGCTTTCTCCCTACCGCTCACTGGAAGTCATTGATTCGCTTGCCGACGTCCCCTGCGGCTTCTCCAGCAAATCCAGGGCGTCATCGTCGATGAGGTTGTACCGGCGGATGTTCCGATCCGCGCCCGCCTGCAGCTGTTCGAGCACCTGTGGGTCAGCACCCTTTTTGAACAGGTGTGCAAAGCGCCGCTGCAGCTTCAAGTACTCGGTCACCGGTACCGGACGGCGAATCTTAGCCACCGAGGTGACCTCGCCGTACTCGGCCTCAAAGACCGGGAACATGCCCGACTGCGTCGCCATGCGAGCGACCTTAATTGTGTGATTCGAGGCCGAGCCCCACCCCAGCGGGCATGGCACGAGCACGTGGATGTAGCGCGCGCCGCGGAATTCCATAGCGCGGGTGACCTTGTACTCCAGGTCGCGCAAGTCCGCGACGGTGGCGGTGGCGACATAGGGAATCTCATGCGCCATCGCGATACGCGGCAAGTCTTTGCCCTGGCCAAAGGTGTTACCCGGGTGCTCACCGACCGGCTGTGTGGTCGCAGTTCGGGCGGCCGGCGGGGTTGCGCCGGAGCGCTGGACACCGGTGTTCATATAGGCCTCGTTGTCGTAGCAGATGTAGAGCACATCATCATTGCGCTCAAACATGCCGGACAGTGGCCCGAAACCGATGTCGACTGTGCCACCGTCACCACCTTGGGCGACCACGCGGACGTCGTCACGCCCCTTTGCCTTCATTGCAGCCTGCACGCCGGTCGCGACGGCGGGGGCGTTGCCGAACAGGGAGTGAATCCACGGCAAGTTCCAGGACGTTTCCGGGTACGGAGTTGAGAAAACCTCCAGGCAGCCGGTGGCATTTACTGCGATGACTTGTTTATCGGCGGCAGCCACGGCGGCGTCGAGGGCGTAGCGAGCTCCCAGTGCCTCACCGCAGCCCTGACAAGCGCGGTGTCCCGAGGTCAGCGAGTTGAAACGCTCGGTGCCGGACTGCACGGAGCGCAGCTTTTCCTCGACCAGTCGGTTACCAATGGCAAAGGAGCCGACTTGGTAGAACTTTGCCTCTTCACGAGACGGAATTTCTGTGGCGCGGTAGTGCGGGGTGGGAAGTGGCGTTGGACTAGTCATTGTGGGTCTCCTCGGAGTAGTGACCGACCATGGCCTTGTTGGATACATCCTTAAGCAGGTTTTCCGGGATGGATCCGGAGCGACGCTGCAGCTTTTCGCGCTCGAGTTCGCGGTCAACGAGCTCTCGGTCGAGGTCGAGGAAAGTCGTATCCTCAACTTCGTCGCGAACGGCCTTGTCCAGGTAAGAGTGCAGCGAGCTCTTCGTGATGTCGCGTCCACCCAACCCGGCAATCAGCTCGTGGCAGATGAATCGACGACCGCGCATCGCAGCGCGGCAGTGGGACGACACAATGCCGCCGATACCGACCGAAAATGCCTTCTCCAGCACGATGAATCGCTTCGCGTTACTCAGGGCTTCACGCACTGCTTCCGTCGGGAAGGGGCGGAAGGAGACCAGGGACAGCACACCAATCTTCTCCCCTGCTTCACGACGCTCGTCCACGACATCTCGGAGGGTTCCGGTGACTGAGCCGAGGCAGACAATAATGGTCTCGGCATCCTCAGTGCGGTACTTGTGCAGCAGACCACCGGAAGCACGGCCGAAGATCCCCTCAAATTCCTTTTGCACACGCGGAATGATGTCCAGCGCCTGCAGCTGCTTGTGGTGAGCGAGGTAGCGCACCTCGGTGAACGCCTCGGGCCCAACCATGGCACCGATGGAAATCGGGTCTGCCGGATCGAGCACCTGGCGGGGCTCGTACGGTGGCAGGAATTCGCTGACCTGGTCCGCTTCTGGAACGTCAACCTGCTCCATCGCGTGTGTCAAAATGAACCCATCCATGCACACCATGACGGGGATTGAGAGTTCTTCGGCAATTTTGAAGGCCTGAACATGCAGGTCGGCTGCCTCTTGGTTGTCGATGGCGTAGAGCTGCAGCCAACCGGAGTCACGCTGACTCATCGAGTCGGTATGGTCGTTCCAGATGTTAATCGGCGAACCGATGGCACGGTTGGCCACTGTCATCACGATGGGCAGCCCCAGACCAGAGGCGTTGTAGACGGCCTCCACCATGTAGAGCAGCCCCTGCGAAGCGGTTGCGGTATAGGAGCGAGCACCTGCTGCCGAGGCGCCAATCGATGCCGACATCGCAGAAAACTCGGATTCTACGTTGACATATTCGCAGCCTGTTAGCTCGCCAGATTTCACCAGAGCCGACAGAGCTTCCACGATGTGAGTCTGCGGGGAAATGGGATAGGCGCAGATAACTTCTGGACGACATGCTGCGACGGTCTGCGCTACCGCCTGGCTGCCCTCAATTTGCTTAAGCATCTACTCGCCTACTTTTCCTGTGCTGGGTTTTTCGCGGCTGCTGGGTTTTGTGCTGCTTTCTTTTTCTCATTGACCAGCTCATATGCTGCCTTGGCCGCGGCTACGTTCTTCTCGCCGACAGACTTTGAGAAGCGTTGCATAACCGCATCGGCTACCGACTGCATCTCAATGAGCCCGGTCAGCGCGGCCATTCCTCCGAGCAGCACGGCATTCGGGACGGTACGGCCGGTGTATTCACGTGCGATGTCGGTGGCAGGAATTGTCATAAAGTGCCCCGCCGGTTGGCGCGCTTGCAGCTCGGACAATCCGAGCTCAGCGGTGCGTTTCGAGGAGTTAATGAGCACATACCCCTCGTCGGAAAGCCCCGAAAACACGTCCAAAATCGGCAGCAGCGTCGGATCTTGGATGATTAATAGATCCGGGTGGAGCACCGGTTCGCGGGTGCGAATCTCGCGATCACTAATGCGGCAATACGCGACAACCGGCGCACCTGTGCGTTCAGAACCAAAGGATGGAAATGCCTGTGCGTGACGCCCCTCCGCGAAAGCCGCCATCGCGATGAGATCAGAGGCGGTGACTACGCCTTGCCCTCCGCGTCCGTGAATTCGTACCTCGACCATGCCTTCAACTTAGACGCTTTTCCACCATCCCGCTGGGTAAGATTGGCTTACTTTTCCTGCAGCTTCATGCCTAATTTCCTAAATTTCAGAAGTTGTAACTAAACCGAACGTTCGTTACAGTTACTGGAATGACAAGCACCGACAAAACCGCTCCCGCGGGGGCAAATCCGCCCACTCCAGTCACCCACAGGTGGCTCTTCCTCGCTATCATCAGCGCCGGCCTACTACTTATCGGCGTAGATAACTCGGTGCTCTACACAGCTCTACCCGTCCTGCGCGAACAGCTTCACACCACTGAGCTAGAGGGACTGTGGATTATCAACGCCTACCCCCTGGTAATCTCCGCGCTCCTGCTCGGCACGGGCACCCTGGGAGACCGCATCGGCCACCGCAAAATGTTTCTTGTCGGCCTGACAATCTTTGGCTTTTCATCCCTGGCCGCCGCGTTTGCTCCAAATGCTTGGGCTCTGGTCGCCGCCCGTGGTTTTTTGGGTCTGGGAGCTGCCACCATGATGCCGGCCACCCTCGCCCTGCTACGCGAGACTTTCCACCACCCTCGCGAACTCGCCACGGCTATTGGCATTTGGTCAGCCACGGCGACGCTGGGCGCTGCCGCCGGCCCCGTCGTTGGTGGCTTCCTGCTGGAGCACTTTTGGTGGGGGTCTATCTTCCTTATCAACATCCCAGTCGTGATTCTCGCAATCATTGGCACGCTGATTTTTGCGCCCTCGAATCAACCAAACCCTGCCAAACACTGGGACTTCCTCACCAGCTTCTACGCGATGCTGGCCATGCTGGGTCTGGTTTCACTCATTAAGGAACTCGCCGGTCATCGCTCCTCCATCGCCATCGTGGCAGCTATCGCCTGCGGGCTGGTGGGCGCGGTACTGTTTCGACGTCGCCAAGCACGTCTTACCGAGCCCCTCATCGACTTCTCCGTCTTCGGTTCGCCGATGTTCACCGGTGGCGTGCTGGCGGCCGCGCTTGCCATGTTTGTTCTGGCAGGCTCCGAATTGATGACTACGCAGCGCTTCCAGATTTCCGTCGGCTACACACCACTCGACGCTGGCCTGCTAGTCGCCACCGCGGCATTGGCATCCCTCCCCGTTGCAGTCATCGGCGGTATGGTGCTGCACCGGGTGGGTTTCCGCACGCTCATCACTGGCGGGTTCCTACTGAATGCCGTCGGCCTGGGGTTTATGTACTACGGCGTTTCCTCGGGCAGTTTCCCGCTCACAATCGCGGGATTGATACTGCTCGGCGCAGGGGCGGGTTCTGTGATGTCGGTGTCGTCGACCGCGATTATCGGCTCGGCTCCGAAGTCAAAGGCAGGCATGGCAGCGGCGATGGAATCCGTGTCCTACGAATTCGGCACGCTGATTACCGTCGCCATCACCGGCAGCCTCCTGCCCATGTTCTACGCTCTGTTCACGCCCGTTGACGCCAGCATCTCGCTCACCGATGCGCTTCACACACCAGCGCTTAACGACGGCGCCCGCGCCGGACTCGACAGCTCCTACCTGGCCATTTTGATTATTCTGGCTGTCGTTGCTGTCATTGCGGCAATCGTGACTGCGGTGACATTCCGCGGAAATCCGAAGGAGACCGAATATGCGCACGAGTAAGCGCACTGCCATCCTCGACACAATCGTTGAGATTATCGAGACAAGCGGATTTTCCGAGGTCACCTACGAAAATGTCGCAACTCAATGCGGAATGAGTAAATCAGGGTTGATTTACCACTTCCCCTCCCGCGAAGACATGATCCGCAGCGTCCATGAATACATGGCGCAGCTATGGGAGGAAGAACTGATTGAAGCCGCAGGCGGGCCCGCGGATGAGGTCTCCCCCGCCAACCGCTTACGTGCAAACCTCCAGGTCTCGCTGGATACGGCAACGAGAGCTGAACTACTTATGTCCATCGACTCCGCTGCAGACCCGGAGCTGCGCGAGATTTGGACCCGCCTTTTGCGCCGATGGAATCCGCCGGTGGAGCAGATTGCCACCGATGAGGACGCCTGTATGGCCTACGTTGTCCAGATGATCTCCGATGGACTCTGGGCTAACGACTATCTCAATGGCAATCAGCTCACGAAAGCACAGCGCAAGGCCATTGTCGAGGCCGCGACAAAATTGATTCCGGAGTCAATGGAGTAGCTGATTTTAAAACGCCCTTACGCTAAACGCCCTTACGCTAAACCCCCTTACGCTGAACGTCCTTGAGCTCAGAGTCAGTGGCCAGGCTGTAGTTAGCACCTTCATAGACGGCCTTTGCGCGCTCCGTTCCGTCGAGCACATACTCACCAAAGGACAGCACCAGCGAGCCGAGCACATTCTTGGACGGATCGTCCAGGTAGCTGCCGTGATAGGAACCGGTGACCACCGCTTCCCAGGCAGGCCCTGCAGCGTCGCGGTAACCACGTCGATCCGCATCAAAAGGAACGATGTCCTCGTACTCAGCAATGGCAACGAGGCTCGGAATCTCCGGCGGAGTGGAGAGCAGCCCAGCGTCGGAAGGCCCTGGGTTGATGGCGACAAGCCCGCGGGTGACCATGTCAATCCCCGCAGCCTGGAAGGCCTTATCCATCCTGTTGTTCAGGAAGATTGCGGAGCCACCACCTGCGGAATGCCCGACCAGCATCGTGCGGGAGAAATCGATCTTGCCTGCAAGCGGCGTGGATTCGTCCTTATTGGCCGCGGCAGCAACTGATGCTGCGAGCACCATCTGTGGCGCGAACCAGTTGGTGAAGTTGTAGCCCAGAGCCACGACGTATCCGTGGCTTGCGTACAGTCGCGCATGCGCGTCATACATGCCCGGCTCGGTGCCGATGCCAGGGCTTAAAACAATCAGTGGTGCGGACTCCATGGAGTCAATATCCGCCGGGTAGATAAGCTGCGCGCCAACTGGGGAGGCGTTGGCCGACTCCGGCAACACGTCGTAACAGCCGGTGGTGTCGTGGACACCGTGGAGGTCTCGCAGTACGCGGTTGTAGATGGTGTAGACCACGCCATCGCATGGCATTGCCTCGCGGGTTGCGGCAACCGGATGGGAGCCCATCGCTCCGAACTCGTTGCGCAACTGCCCTGCTTCTGGAGCAAACGGCTCGGTGATATGCCCGCTTTCACCATCAGTGATGATGCGGTTCACGCCACCCATAACATCAACCAGGCCACCGCCAATTTTGTCCACGGTTTCCGAGTTCTGGTAGTCAATAGTGCTTTCACGTGCAGTGATGTCCGGCAGCTGACCAATGTGCGGCGCTGCCTGTGCTGGCATCTGTCCACCGAGAATTACACCAGCTGCGAGCGAGAGAGCAACCACCTTTGAGGCCTTGCGTCCCCACCCTTGATGGGATGCCACCACAGTCTTTCCGGCCGTCCTTACTGAACCAATCATTGTTTTCCTTATCTCTTGCCAAGAACCTAGGAATACGAATCTACCTAAAGTGTAAAGATAGAAGTAACCTCCCCCAAATTTCACCCCCCAAACAATCACCGAGCGCGATACAAATGTTCACTCTCGCGCGAAAATAACACCCCTTACCCCCATTGCCTACCCCCTTACACTATTGCGCAAAATCGAAAACACCCACCTCACCACCGTTACCCGCATATTTTTATTACCTTTTTCCACAAACACCTCCGCGACCTCACCACCAGCGCATACCTTATTGACACCAAGGAGAAAGCGGTCACGCCCACACTCACTGTCAACCAACAACCGAGTGCGCATGGCCCTTAACAAAACCCCCCGAATAGAAAAGAACTCCCACAATGAGAATCGGCATCCCCTTAGAACCCGATCCCCAGCAAACAATTGTGGCTGCGACCCCGGATACCGTCAGCAAGCTCGTCAAGCTTGGCTACGATGTCGCCGTGCAGGCTGACGCCGGCCTGGCTGCTAAGTTCACCAACGCGGACTACGAATCCGCCGGTGCCACCATTGTCGACGAGTCTGTCTGGCACAGCGATATCGTCGTAACGCTCGACACCCCGCCGGAGCAGTTCCGTGCACTGCTTAACGACGGTGCCCTGCTGATTAGCCGACTTGCGCCAGGCCGTAACGAAGAACTGGTCGAAGAGCTCGCTCAGCGCAACATCACTGCCCTTGCTATGGACGCAGTTCCCCGCATTTCCAGGGCACAGTCGATGGACGTGCTGTCCTCGATGGCCAACATCGGCGGCTACCGCGCAGTGGTCGAAGCGGCTTCTGCGTACGGTCGTCTTTTCACTGGCCAGGTGACTGCTGCAGGCAAAATGCCACCGGCTACCGTCTATGTCATCGGTGCCGGTGTCGGTGGACTGGCCGCAATTGGTACGGCCAACTCGATGGGCGCAATTGTCAAGGCAACGGACCTGCGCCCTGAAGCCGGCGAACAGGTCGAATCGATGGGTGCAGAGTTCATCCCGATTCCGGCTGCCACCGAGAAGTCTGAGGACGGCTACGCCAAGGAAATGACCAATGATCAGGCTGCCGCTGCCGCGAAGCTCTACTCCGAGCAGTCCGCGCAGGCTGACATCGTCATTACCACCGCGAACATTCCGGGCCGACGCTCTCCGCTGCTACTGACTGCTGCAGACGTTGCAGCTATGAAGCCGGGCAGCGTCATCGTCGACATGGCTGCCGCCGGTGGCGGTAACTGCGAGATGACCGTTCCGGGCAAGACCATTGTCACCGACAACGGTGTGACCATCATCGGTTACACCGACCTCGCTGGACGTCTGCCCGCTCAGGCATCGTCGCTGTACGGCCAGAACATCGTCAACCTGTTCAAGCTGATTACGCCAGAAAAGGATGGCTCTCCGGTTCTCGATCTCGAGGACGAGATTATCCGTGGCATCACCGTGACGAAGGCTCGCCCGCAGGCAGGTGGCACTGGCGCTACCGGAGCTGAGATTCTCTGGCCACCGCCGCCAATCAAGGTTGCTGTCACCCCGGCTGCCCCACTGCAGGAGCAGCAAGCTCAGCAGGCTGCGTTTGAAGAAAACGCACCGGAGAAGGTCTCCTTCATGGGCGGAGGAATGGGCTCCAAGATTGCTATTGGTTTGACTGCATTGCTGGCGATTGTGGTCATGCTCAGCGCACCGCACAGCGTGAGCTCCAACTTCATGGTTCTCACCTTGGCCATCGTGCTTGGCTTCTACGTCATCTCCGCGGTCACTCCACGCTTGCACACTCCACTGATGTCTGAGACCAACGCGATTTCCGGCATTGTGCTGGTGGGCGCGATTCTGCAGGTCGGAAGCTCCAACCTGCTGGTTTCCGGACTCGCATTCGCGGCCATCGTGGTCAGCTCCATCAACATCTTCGGCGGTTTCGCCGTCACCGACCGCATGCTTGGCATGTTTGTGAAAGAGGAGGCATAAAGTCTAATGGCTAGCATTGATACTGCTTCGCTTCTGGACTGGACCTACCGTCTGTCCAACGTCGGCTACATTGTCGCCGCCGTCCTGTTCCTCGCTGCCCTCTCGGGCCTGTCCAAGCCGGAGACCGCTCGCCGCGGAAACGCCTTCGGTATTGCCGGCATGGCCGTCGCCGTTGTAATTGCCATCTTTCAGGCACTCGTCACCGCTGACACCAAGCCGGATTCTCACTTCTCCCCGCTGATTACCCTGATTCTCATCGCTGTCGCTATCGGCATCGGTGGTGTCATCGGTATCACCCGCGCACGCAGCGTTGCCATGACTGGTATGCCGCAGCTGATTGCACTGTTCAACGGTCTGGTTGGACTCGGCGCTATCTTCATCGGCTTCAACTCGTACATCTTCGCCGAAGATGTTGACGCCGATGCCCTGAAGTTCCACTTCGGCGAGGTCTACATTGGCGTCTTCATCGGCGCTGTGACCTTCACTGGTTCCATCGTCGCTGGCCTGAAGCTGTCTGAGAAGATCAAGGGCTCGCCGCTGCTGCTGCCGGGCCGCAATGCTCTGAACATTGCCATTCTGGTGGTCACGCTGGTTCTGCTGGGTGTCTTCGTCGTAACCGGTGCGAACGGCGACGCCATCGCATGGGCGTGCATGATTGCAGTCACTGCTTTGGGGCTGTTCTTGGGCTGGCACCTGGTCATCGCTATCGGTGGTGGCGACATGCCGGTCGTCGTGTCCATCATGAACTCCTACTCCGGTTGGGCCGCCGCTTTCACCGGTCTCATGCTTGGCAACCCGCTGCTCATCATCACCGGTGCGCTGGTTGGTTCCTCCGGCGCCTACCTGTCGTACATCATGTGTGAGGCCATGAACCGCTCCTTTGCCAACGTTATTCTGGGCGGCTTTGGCTCCGAAGCTTCGTCGGCAAGCGCCGTGGAAGGCTCCCACACCGAGGTCAACCACGAGGACACCGCCGAGATCCTGCGTGATGCAGACAAGATTCTCATCGCTCCGGGCTACGGTATGGCTGTAGCACAGGCTCAGTACGCCGTTGCCGACCTGGTCCGTAACCTGCGTGAAGCAGGTAAGGAAGTCGTCTTCGGTATCCACCCAGTCGCCGGCCGACTGCCGGGTCACATGAACGTGCTGCTGGCTGAGGCCAAGGTTCCGTACGACATCGTGCTGGAGCTGGACGAGGTCAACGACGACTTCGCTGATGTGGATGTCACCCTGGTCATCGGCGCAAATGACACCGTCAACCCGATGGCAGAGCAACCGGGCTCCCCGATTGCGGGTATGCCGGTGCTGAAGGTGTGGGAATCTGAGCGCGTGATTGTTCTCAAGCGTTCGATGGGTTCGGGTTACTCGGGCGTGCAGAACCCGCTGTTCTTCAACGAAAACACCGATATGCTCATCGGTGATGCGAAGGCCAGCATCGACTCCCTGAACCGCATCCTGGCGGATTCGAAGGTCAACGCTTAACGCTTTGCGCAAACAGCGCGTAATAGTGGTGCCCGGGCGATTAATTCCTAGGCTTCGCCGCTACCTGCATCACGCACCATCGTGATGTGCTCAATGCCGGCTTCCATGAAGGTCTCCCCGATCTCATGGAAGCCGACTTTTGCGTACACAGCCTTCGCCTGCGTCTGGGCATGCAGGATGAGCCCGGTGTTCGGATGGTCTGCGATGACCTGCTGCAGCAGTTTCGAAGACAATCCCCTACCCCGGTCCGCGGCATCCACGACAACGCGGCCGATGGTGCGCGGGTAGCTCGACGAGAACTCATCGAGCGTGTCAATAACACGCAAGTACGCAACAACCTTGCGGGAGTCATTGTCGTCGCGGATGAAATAGTGCTCCGCGGTATCTTCCAGATCGCGCCAATCCATTTCCGGCTCCGTACAGGACTGCTCGAGATAGAAAACGTCGGTACGCAGTGCCGAGATAGCGTATACATCGGTCGCACTGATGGCGGAAAAGGAAGCTCGCTCAATCATGGAATCCGATACTAATGCGGCGGCTCCGGAAGATGCGAAAGCTTCACCGCTTTCGTGTCTCCGCGGTCATCGGCTACTGCCACAAGCAGGGTCAAGAAGAAGGCCACAATGATAGTGAGGAAGCCAGCTGCAGCACCGACTTCCCAATTAATTGCATCCTTTACCGCAAACGTGACTGCGAGGATAACTGCTAGACCGACGGAAGTACCGATACGCTGGCCGGTCTGCAACACTGCACCTGCAGCCCCGGCATAGGTCAACGGCACATCACGCAAGGACAGTGCCTGGTTTGGTGAAATAACCAACCCACCAGAGGCGCCAACGAAACACAAGGTGAGAATCATCCAGTACTCGCTGACACCGAATTTGCTGTGCAGGGCGATGATGCCCACGGTCAGCAGCAGGCCGGTAATGGACATGGCGATGCCGCCGATGACGATTCTGCGGCCTCCCTTGTCCAAGTGATGGCCAGCCCAGTTCGCAGAAATCGAGCTGAGTACCGCAGCGGGCAAACCAATCAAACCGGACACCAATGCCGAGTGCCCCAGCGCATTTTGGTAGTACTGCGCCACGAGCACCCAAATACTGGTCGTACCGAAGAACCACAATGTGGCAATAATCGCGCCATTACGGAAATGGCGGAGTCGGAAAATGTCCAAGTCCACCATCGGCGCGGTCGGAGTGGATTTCATGTGCTTTTCCCACTTCAGCCACACCACAAGCAGCACTGCTGCGGCAGGAAGCATGGCCCACACCCATGCGGAGCCACGTGATTCCATAAACGGCAGCATGACCATGAGGACGGTGAGCCCGAGCAGCAGTGCACCAACTGGGTCAAGGGCGCGGATTGTGCGCAGCAGGCCAATTGGTTTGCCGTCTGCATTGCGGAGTCGCCGCAGGTAGGGGCGTGGGAAGAATATGAGCCCCAGGATAATCGTGAGGATGCCGACGGGGACGTTGACCAGCATGGTCAGCCGCCAACCCAGGTCAGGGCCGCCGAGACGAATGAGTAGTCCACCCAGCGGCGGGCCAATGGCCACCGCAACGCCCACGACGGTACCGAAGTAGCCGAAAGCGATGGCTCGCTCACGACCCGAGAAGTACTGCTGAATCATGCCGACACCCTGCGGGTTGTAGAAGCCGGCACCGATGCCCATCACGAAGCGAGCGAGATTAAGCATCTCTATGTTCGGGGCGAAACCTGCAGCGATAGCGCCGAGGGTATAGATAACCATGCCCAGGATGTAGAGTCCGCCGCGGCCGAGCAAATCACCCGCTCGCCCCGCGGCCACCAGAACTACACCAAATGACAGGGCATAGCCGCTGAGCACCCACTGAACATCCGCATCACGTGCCTCAAGCCCGGTCTGAATGCTGGGCAGAGCCACGTTGACGATGCTCACAGCAATCAGCGCCATAAAAATACCCGTCAGCAGAACTGAGAGTACTCGCCACCTTTGTGGATCTGGAGTCGTCTGATTTTGTTGCATCACTCCACTATTTATACGCGCTGAGTATGTGAACTCAATCCCGCAAGTTCCTAAAACAGGGCAGTGCACAGAGCGTAGCCAGCTCATACTCGCCGCACGCACCGGGCACTATTGGCAAAAATTGCTCAGCAATCAATGCGGAAAAAGATTTGGTAAATACAAACACAGGCGGGGCATTTTAGTAACCTACATCACATGAACAATTCCGCAGGTGAACGAACCCTATCACGTTCGATGTCTGCGCATACCCCAACGCTAGCCGCCGCCGACACTGCCGCCAATCTCTTAAGAAATGAGATTCTCGCCGGTGAGCACTACAGCGGTGAACAATTGCGTGAAACTCAAATATCCACTCGCCTGGGACTGAGCCGGAACACCATCCGCGAGGCATACCGCAAGCTCGAGGCCGAGGGGCTCGTGACTCACATCCCAAACAGAGGTGTTTATGTCGCGTGTTTTGATGTCCCCAGAATCAAAGAGCTCTACGCTTTTCGAAAGATCACGGAGTGCGGCACTCTCCGCAGCCTCACCAAAGAGGAAGCTGTCCAACTAGCCGCAGTTTTGAGTGAAATTCTCTCGACAACTGACGATGCAAATATTGCCAATCGCAATAATGAATTTCATCTGACTATTGTGGCGGCGTCCCATTCGCCTGAATTATTGGCCACAGCTCAATCAATTCTTGCCCAATTGCGCCTGTGCTTTATTTCGCATCCTGCAAGCTTGAATATTCACGTGACCTTTACACAACGGCATCAGAAAATCATCGGCGCACTCAGCCAGGGCGACGCAGCAGGAGCAGCCAATCTTATGAAGACGTACCTGCGGGATTCATACGACACTTTGTGCGAGGCCATGAGAACCTCAGCAAAGTAGTTATTGACGGCTCACACTCCCCAACCGGCGTAATGGGCATAACGTACGCTGCCGAACTCACCTACCATCGTGGAATGGCACAAAATAACTCGACGTCTTACGCAATGATCATCAAACGCTTCGGTGGCCCCGAGGAGTTCACGCAAGTTCCTCGCACCCCTGCGGAGCCCGGCCCTGACGAAATCCTGATCAAGACCGCAGCCGTCGGCGCGAACCCGCTGGATTACAAGATGCGTGATGGTTCTTCCGGCCTATGCGCAAAGTTCACCCCGCCCGCCGTACTCGGGCGCGAAGCAGCTGGCGAAGTCATTGCTGTCGGTGAGGGTGTGGACAACTTCGCCCCCGGCGACCGAGTTTTCGGCATGCGCGGCTTCGACGACTTCCGCGGCACATACGCAACACACAATGTCTTCCCCGCTGACGGCGTCGTCCGAATTCCCGATTCGCTTGACGACGTTACCGCTGCGGGCCTCGCCCTGGTGGGAATCACGGCGACGGTAGCTGTCGAGCAACTGGCGAAGGTGAAAAGCGGTGACACCGTATTAATTCATGGTGCCGGTGGCGGTGTTGGCCAGCTGATGACGCAGCTGGCGGTTGCCCGTGGCGCAACAGTGTTGGCGAGTGCGTCGTCACGCCATCACGAAAAATTGGTGGGCTTCGGGGCACAACACATTGACTACACCGCGGAAGATGTGTTCGCGGCTGTACGCCATCAGTTCCCCGATGGCGTAGATGTTGTGCTCGATGGCGTGTACTTCAACACTTTCCTGCCCTCACTGGATGTGTTGGCGTCAGGTGGGCGGATTGTGGCGCTGCCTTCACTAGCCGATCTGACACCGGCGAAGGAGCGTGGCATCGAGGCGCATATTCCGACTATCTCGAACGACACGGCAATTTACGCCGACCTGGCTGACCGCGTGGTTGCCGGTGAAATTTCGCTTCCTATCGGCCTGACTAAGGACCTCACCGAGGTTGCGGAAGTGCACCGAGTGCTGGAAGACGGTCACGCTGACGGCAAGATTGTGATGACTGCTGAGTAATGCAAGTGCGTTACTACAGCTCTCGACGGGCGTTCTGATATGTCTTCGTCAACGAGCACCACAGTTCGTCGGCATCAGAGATGGCTTCCAGCAGCTCCCGGTTGGTCATAGTTTCGCGCTGCTCGCGCAATCGATTACTTAGCTTGCGGGCACGAGAGAGCTCACCGCGCAGCTCGATGAGCTCCGGCGTAGCCTCTCCAGAGGCAAATACATCCTTGTAGATGGTGCCAACGCCCATTGTGGTGTTCACGTTGTCCCAAGCAGAGAGGATTGCGGTGAGCTGGTACTCCGTGTCCATGGCGATCTGCTGCAGCTGGGCGTGATTCCGCTCGGCGAGCTCGTGGGCCTCAGCACTGCGGCGCACACCGGCCCATGCCTGATATCCAATGAGAATCGCAAGTATCAGGCCTGCAACTGGCAACACAAATTGCAGAATCCACAGCGTGACCCCGAAGAGTTGAATAATCAGGCCGAAGAAGAAAAAGACGACAATGACCATCGCACAGCCGTTGTCGGAACCTGAGCCTTTACTCATCGCGGCATCATCTCCGCCCCGGCATTGAGAATCGCATCGGCGCCCAGGTGGCTGGCATAGCCAAGTCCGATGGCCGCTGCCAGAAGGAGTATGGCCAGCAGCGTATAGACGATTGCTTCTTTAACAGTGCTGGTGACCGCAACGCGCTGCTCTTCGTAGTCAAGCAGTGCTCGCATGTCCTTGGTCGAGGCCTTCAAGCGACCTTCGATGTCAGCCATGTGTTCCTGCTGCTCAGCGGACGAGATAGCGATGGCATTCAACGGCACATCAAAGCTCTCGACGCTGGTATATGCCTGCCGACGAGCACTCTTAACACTGTCGAACGAAACCGACGGTGCGGGCGGCACTTTGGTCGGCCCACTGAGATTCCGCGACATCTTATAGTAAGAGCGCGCTGCGGCTCTGGTCAGTTCGTCGTTGGAGTCGCCTTGATTGCCCATAGAGCCGAGTCTGCCACATGAATTTTCTTTGGTTCGGCATCGCCCACCTCATCGAGGATGGCGAAGACGTGCATACCCGAATATGGTGCGGCTTCTGCGCGGAGCACGGTTCCCGGGCCAACCCCTGATGTCGCCAAGTAGCGCAGCAATTCCGGGTCGGAGTCGTTGATGCGATCGACCACAACCATCTCGCCAACTTCGATATCCGTCAGGTCGGTGCGCACCGCGTTGGCGATGGTACCGCTTGCGCTGGGAATTGGATCACCATGCGGATCGCGCTCAGGGAATCCCAGCATCGCATCAATACGACTAATGAAATCCTCCGAGACCGCATGCTCAAGCTTTTCCGCTTCCTCGTGAACCTCATCCCAGGTGTATCCCAGAGTTGAGACCAAGAAGCTTTCAATAAGCCGGTGGCGTCGCACCATCACCAGCGCGATATCGCGTCCGCGATCTGAAAGGCTAATGCCCCGGTACGGTTCGTGAATAACAAGACCACGTGCAGCCAGCTTCTTCACAGCCTCGCTGGCGGTGGGCTTCTTCTCACCCATCCGCTCAGCGACATCGCCAAGGGCCACTTTTTCACCGGTGCGCTCGTGCAAATCCCAAATGACCTTGAGGTAGTCCTGGGTCTTTGCTGGTAAATCCTCCACGTGCATTCTTTAGACTTTAGCGTTATTGCGTGTTGACGCAATCTTGAGGGGGACATAGAAACAACCGGCACAAACGCCAATGCAGCCACCGACTGACAGGTTGGTTGCCACCGCAATGAACAATCCCACCAGGCCAATCGCGATACCCATCAATGGTGCTAACACGAATAGCAAACGGGTATCGTTTACTACCCCAACAAGCGCAGCTGCAGGGGCAGCCAACAGCGCGATGGACAGAATCGTACCCACCGCCGGAATCAGCGCCACCAGAGTCAACACAATCAGCCCGCTGATGACCAACTGTGCTTTTCTCCTCGAATGTGCCACCTCGAAAGACTCCGGGTCGAAGGTGAAGAAAACCAGCTGCCGCCACCGAGCCAAGAGCACCAACGCCACCAGCAGCAAGAGTCCACCCGACAGCGCAATATCAATCTTGTTCACATTTAGCACGCTGCCGACCAGGAAACTCTCTACCTTGACCGGCAACGGGGCGAACCACTTGTTCAGGAAGTACCCCAGCGCAAACCCGAAGGTCAGAACGATTCCCGCTGCCGAAGAGGTCGTTCCCACTCTTGAGAGACCGAACAGTGCACCGATGGGAATGCACATCAGAAATGCACCGATAAAGAGGAAGACAGATATCCACGAGTGGCTCAGTCCAAGCGCTGCCGCGATAACAACGCCCACGACCGCGCCGGGAAAGGTCGCATGCGTAATCGCTTCTGCGAAGAACACTTGCCTGCCCAGCACCGCGAGTACCCCAACTACACCAGCCAGGGCTCCGACCAAAATCAGTTCGATAATCGGCAGAATCAGGATGCTAGACACGATTGCCTCCGATCACCGCACGCAGTCCCAGCGCCACGAAATACAGTCCCACCGACGTCAGCGCCACGACGGCCTGTGGCGACACCGGCCCCAAAGGCACCAGTGCCAAACCAACGATTCCGCTCAGACAGCCCACTGCAATCGCAATCGGCACCATCACATGCACCCGGCGCGTCAGCAGTCTCGCCGCTGCTCCCGGTACGACCAGGTAGCCGACCACCAGCAGCACGCCCACTGCGCTTGCCGACGACACCACCACCGCAGCGATTGCCGCATTGATGGTGAGGTCAACGCCCCACACATTGATGCCGGTGGCTTGGGCTCCGAAGCGGTCAAAGGCGACAAACACCTGCTGACGCCACGTCACTGCGATAAGAACCAAAGCGATGGCGCAGACAATCAGGGCGCTGGTGAGACGGGAGTCGGTGACTTCCAATAGTCGCCCAAACATGAGCGCCTCCAGCTGTCCTGACTGGTCGCCTTTCTTCAGCGAGAGAATCACACCGATGGAAAAGAAACTGGTCAGCACAACTGCAACCCCAGCTTCCGACATGTGCGAGCGCGATACCAAAGTCAGCGCCACTGCCACTACCACCGCAAATGCGGCTGCCACCGGGATAATCATGTCGATGCCGCCGAATACGGCACCGGCCACAATCCCGGGAAATATTGAATGCACCATGGCTTCTGCGTTGAACTCAAGACCACGCAGGTTCACAATGACACCGACCAGACCGGAAACCACCCCGAGGGCAATCAGCAGCACCAGTGGTCTGAACATGAAAGGCGCAACCCCAAGCGCATTCGCAAGCTCAGTCCACATAGGCTGGCACCAACTTCGAGGTCGCACCAAAGGCTGGCTGTTCTGCCACAATTAATGTGTTTTCGCAGGTCTCTTCAGCTAGCACGAGATCGTGGGTGGCAGCGATAATCGCTGTGCCGTTTTCTTTCAGTTCGTTGAGAAGGTTCAACAGCACGGCCCGGTTTTCGGTGTCGAGGCCGTTGAACGGCTCGTCGAGAAGCACGAGCTGCGGGCGTGCGACAATGGCGCGCGCTAACAGGACGCGTTGTTGTTGGCCGCCGGAGAGGTTGCCGAAGCGTTCGCTGGCGCGGTCGGCGAGCCCTACTTTGGCCAGCGCTGCGCGGATGCGCTCTTTGCGGTGGCCGAGCGGCTGGAAGGGGCGCAATTCGTGCAGGACGCCCATTGCGACAACGTCGAAGGCCGTTACCGGAAAAGTGCGATCGAGGTCCGCCGACTGCGGGACGTAGGACACAGTCTTCGCACGGTTATGCATCTCACCGGCGAGAAGACGAGTCCCACCCAGAATTCCACGCAGCAAGGTGGTTTTGCCGGAGCCGTTAGCACCGATTAGCGCGAGCCCAGTGCCCGGCGCGACACTGGCGGTGATGTGCCTGACGATGGGCACCGCTGTGTAGCCGAATGAGGCATCGCGGAGCGAGACTATGGCGTTAGCAGACATGAGGTTGGCAGACATGGGATCGACTGGGTCGCTAGGGGTCACTTGATGTCCTTCGGCAGCGGCGCGACGGTTCCGTCCCACGCAGTCACTACCTGAGTGACATTGTGGATGATTGAACCGATGTAGGTCTCGCCAGCACTTCCGGCCGGACCAAGGGAGTCGCCATAGAGTGCGTCCTCGCCGACGACGGCCTTGACACCCGCGGCCTTGGCAATTGCCTCAATTGACTTAGAGTTATTCGAGTTTTCCGCAAACAGCGCGGTTGCACCCGAATCCTTCACGGTCTTCGCGGCCTTTGCGATGTGCGCGGCCGTGGCATCCTGCTGCTCATTGAAATCAGACAGCGCTGCGCCGATGAAGTTGATATTGAACTCGTGGGAGAAGTATCCAAACGCATCGTGGCTGGTAAACAGAACAGGATCCTTCACACTGGCGATGGACTTACTTGCCCAGCCATCCAGCTGATCCAGCTTGTCCTGGTAGGCCGCAACATGGTCGGCGATAGTGGACTTCAGCTCATTGTCACCACGTTCCTCAGCAACCTGTTCCAGGGCGTAGCCAATGTTGGCAACCTGTATCTTAGCGTTCTTCGGTGAGGTCCACACGTGCGGATCGAAGCGGAATTCTGCCTGCTCACCGGGTTCTTCCGGCGGGAATGGCCACGGGGCGACATCGACCTTTTCCACGCCACGGTCAATGGTGTAGTTGCCGTTCTTCGCTTCCTCCGGTGGCAGTGGCTTCGTCTTATCCAGGTCCTTGTCCGCCTTCATAGCGTCGACGTCAGCTGCCGTGAGGACGCCACTGGTCACTGCCATCGTTCCGGAAAAGCCTGACGACTCAATCGCCTGGTCCAGGAAGTGCTCCAGATCGACTCCGTTGACGAATAAGAGATCGGCGTTACCAGTCTTGGTCAGCTGCTCATGGGTCATTTCCAGCTCGTGCGCTGTTGCATTGGGCGCGAGCAGGCAGGTCAGATCTACCTCATCGATGTCCAGCTGCTTGACGTAATCACAAATCTGCGTGGTAGAGGCCACCACATTGATGGGGTCCTCGCCGCTGGCTTCATCGCTGCTATCGCCACAGGCGGCAAGGCCAGCGCCCGCTAGCAAGATTGAAATGCCCGCGCACATGGACTTAGCTGATCGCGAAAGCTTTCCGGAAATTGTCATGTTGGTTCCCACTCTTCGTCGTTCATCTATCACGTGTGAGAGTAAACCTAACGACAACTATTTTCAACCTATTGAACTTAAGTGTTGTTGGCTTTACAGACTTTCTGGATAAATAATGAACAAGGTCTCACCACATACAGTTACACCGCTCCATCAACCGTCACACCACAACATCAGCCATGATGGAGACATGGAAGCGAAGATTTATCACAACCCCCGCTGCTCAAAGTCCCGCCAAGCTCTCGCCGTACTACGCGAGGCCGGAATCGAGCCGGAGATCATCAAGTACCTAGACACTCCTCCAACCAAGACCGAGCTGCGCTCGCTAATCGAGGCGGCCGGCCTGAACGTCATCGATGCCGTGCGCACCAAGGAAGCAGAGTTCAAGGAACTGGGACTCTCCAAGGACTCCAGCGACGAGGAACTCCTGGATGCGATGGTGTCGCACCCCCTCCTAATCGAGCGCCCGTTCGTCGTCACCGACAAGGGCGTCCGTATGGCTCGTCCTACCGAGGCAATTAAAGAAATTTTGTAGCCAGTGTTAGCCGACCCCTTCGGGGGTCCTATACTTACCACTAAACCAAAGTTAAATTTCTCTAATAATTGCTGCCCGCCCACTGAGTTCAACCTGATCAGCGCGGTGCTTTTGCGTTTCACCACCCCTTGGCGCAAACACACGCATTATTTCGCATTTGGTTGATTCCCCGCTCGAACCGTCGGCAAGCACTCCCACCCCGCGCGTTTTCGACACCCGGCGTCGGAACCGACCGCATTTCTACATGCTTTTAGATAAGGGGTGCCATGCCAGCGCAAGAACCCAATGCTTCTGCAACCACCATTGCAGAGCGCCAAGGCGTCGAATTACTCGCGCCAGTAACGGACCTACCGCCGGTCGGATATGTCGATTGGCGTCCAATGCCCTGGTCAAAGCGGCTGATCTTTGCCGCTATCGCCATTGTCGCGACCATCGGCTGGGCAATGATTGCCCTCAACCGCGGTGAGACCGTTAACGCGACCTGGCTCGTACTAGCCGCAGTGGGAACCTACATCATCGGCTACCGCTTCTACGGACGCCTCATTGAGTACAACGTCATTCGCCCACGCGATGACCGCGCCACTCCCGCTGAACGCTATAACGACGGCCAAAACTTCATGCCGACCGACCGCCGCGTGCTCTTCGGCCACCACTTCGCCGCGATTGCCGGTGCCGGCCCACTAGTTGGACCGATCATGGCAGCTCAGATGGGCTACCTGCCGGGCACAATCTGGATTGTGTTCGGTGCAGTGTTTGCGGGAGCCGTGCAGGACTACATGGTGCTGGCCATTTCCACACGTCGCAAGGGCCGTTCGCTTGGTCAGATGATTAACGACGAGATGGGCAAAGTCGGCGGCATTTTCGCAATCGTCGGCATTTTGGTCATTATGACCATCCTGATTGCGGTGCTCGGTGTCGTCATCATCAACGCACTCGCCGAGTCCCCCTGGGGCGTGTTCTCCATCACGATGACCATCCCGATCGCCATCTTCATGGGGCTCTACCTGCGCTACATCCGTCCCGGTCGAGTCTCTGAGGTCTCCATCATCGGCGTCGCCCTTCTAATGCTGGCCATTGTCGCAGGTGGTTGGGTCAACGCTGATCCGACCTGGCATGACATCTTCCTGTGGGACAAGACCACCCTTGCTTGGGCGCTGATTGGCTACGGATTCATCGCCTCTGTCCTGCCGGTATGGCTACTGCTGGCCCCACGCGACTACCTGTCGACCTTCATGAAAATCGGCGTTATTGGCCTGCTGGCCGTCGGCATTGTGCTGGTCAGCCCGAGCATTCAGATGCCAGCAGTCACCAAGTTCGCACTGGACGGCACTGGTCCGGCGTTTGCCGGCGAACTGTTCCCGTTCCTGTTCATCACTATCGCCTGCGGCGCCCTGTCCGGTTTCCATTCACTGGTCTCTTCGGGTACCACTCCGAAGCTAGTGGAAAAGGAATCCCAGATGCGCATGATCGGCTACGGCGGCATGATTATGGAGTCCTTCGTGGCCGTGATGGCAATGTGCGCAGCCGTCATCATTGACCAACATCTCTACTTCGCCATGAATGCCTCTGCCGCACTAACCGGTGGCGCTGCCGACAGCGCGGCGGCCTATGTGAACAGCCTGGGCCTGAACTCTCCGGATATTGACGCCGCAGCGCTCACCGCCGCAGCACAGTCCGTCGGTGAGAACTCCATCGTCTCCCGCACCGGCGGCGCTCCGACGCTTGCATTCGGTATGTCGGAAATTCTGTCCGAGCTCTTCGGTGGCGATGCCCTCAAGGCCTTCTGGTACCACTTCGCCATCATGTTTGAGGCCCTGTTCATCCTCACCACCATCGACGCTGGCACTCGTGTCGCCCGCTTCATGCTTGGCGACGCCATGGGCAACATCCCCGGCCTGACCAAGTTCCACGATGCGTCGTGGACCACAGGCAACTTGATTACCTCGGCTGTCGTCTGCCTCGGTTGGGGTTCCATCCTGGTCATGGGCGTCACCGACCCGCTGGGTGGCATCAACATGCTGTTCCCACTGTTCGGTATTGCAAACCAGCTACTGGCGGCAATGGCATTGACACTGATCACGGTGGTCGTCGTTAAGCATGGCCTGATCAAGTGGGCATGGATTCCGGGCCTGCCGCTGGCGTGGGATCTCATTATCACGATGACCGCGTCATGGCAGAAGATTTTCCACGATGACCCCGCGATTGGCTACTGGGCACTACACAATGCTTTTAAGAATGCGAGGGCGCAGGGACTGACCGAGTTTAAAACGGCCAAGACAGCTGAGGACATCGATGCCGTTATCCGCAACACCGCCGTGCAGGGAACGCTCTCTGTAGTGTTCGCGGCCGTGACGCTGATGGTTGTATTTGCCGGCGTCGCAACAATTGTGAAGGCTCTGCAAAATGGTGCCGCCTCCGGCAAGGACGTCGGAACAAGTGCTGAGCCCTACGTTGCTTCCCGTTACTTCGCTCCAATCGGTTTTGTGCGCACAGACATTGAGAAGGAAATTGAGTCCGCATGGGCCGAGATTCCCGAGGACGATCCGAGGCGCTTCCAGGAGACCGCACACTCTCATGCTCATGTTGGAGGACACTGATGATTGCGCAGGCTTTGAAGCCGTTTAAGGCCGTCACTTGGTACATCGGCGAACTCATGGGTGACCACGACTACCAGAAATACTGTGATCACCTGCGCATTCATCACCCTGATCAACCGATCCCCAGTGAGCGCGAATACTGGCGACGTCGGCACTCTGATGCGGAGGCGAATCCGCAGTCACGGTGTTGCTAATCGGACTGTTGATTGGATCCGTGAGGACAGTGCGGTCGCAAGGTCGCCAATTCATCGGTACACTCTATGTCACAAACGAAAAATCGCGAGTAGACATTACAAATGGAAGGAGTCTTTACCATGGGACTTATGGACAAGGCCAAGGAAGCACTGAGCAACGAAGAGAACACCGACAAGGTTCTGGACAAGGCTGAGCAGCTGGGCAAGGACAAGCTCGGCGAGGACAAGGCCGACCAAATCAAGAAGGTCCGCGACATGGCGGACGAGCGCCTGGGCGACGAGAAGTAAGCTACAGAGCTTTTTCACCCCGCATTAGCACCCCACTTTCACAGGGGAGCTGGTGCGGGGTTTTGCTGTTCTTAGGAGACCCCGCAGACCCACCGACACTCCTTTATTGACAATAGTTTTCAAATTGTCCATCATTAACCAAGTGAAAACCATTGTCGATAGAGCTTCTCTTCCGCGTACTCGAAAACAAAAACTTCGAGCCCGGCTCTTCGGCTTTCTATTTTTCCTGGCCGTCCCCGCCACAATCCTCCTGGCGATCTCCATCGGCCCCGCGGGAACCGGTTTCAGCAACGGCATCGTCGCACTGCTCACCCCGCTCATCAATACGATTTCCGACGACCTCCCAGCTCTCAACCACCTTCTGCCAGAGATATCCCCTGCTACGCAATCACTTGTCTGGAGCATCCGGCTGCCCCGTGTCCTGTTGGCGGGGCTGGTCGGTGCCTCGCTCGCTGTCGCAGGCGCAACCATGCAGGCAGTCTTTCGCAATCCACTGGCGGAACCCGGTGTTACCGGTGTCTCCTCCGGTGCAGCAGTGGTAGCCGTTATTCTCATCGTGACCGGCGTGGCCGCGAAAGCGCCCTGGGTCCTCTCGGCTGGCGCATTCATAGGCGCGTTGCTGGCTGTCATATTTGTCCAGATCGTCGCCGGTCTCAATGGCGGCAGCGGAGCCACCCTGTTGCTCGTCGGTATTGCACTCAACGCATTCCTCGGCGCAGTCATCGCCGCCACCATCGCAAACGCACCACACAGTGATGACGCACAACAGGCCATGTTCTGGCTCAACGGCGATTTAACCGCTGCCAATTGGCAAGACATTGCGCTGGCAGTCGGCCCCATTACCGTCGGCACAGTTATCTTGATGATGCTCATTCCCGAACTCAACCTGCTCCTCCTCGGCGAAGAACAGGCCGCTGCCACTGGTATGCGCACAGTCTGGATCCGGCAACTGCTACTCGCCCTGGCTGCTTTAGTCACGGCAGCGGGCGTCGCTGTCACTGGCGTTATTTCCTTTGTCGGATTGGTCGTCCCGCACCTGATTCGCCTTGCCATCGGCCCCGATCACCGCAGCCTGCTGCCCATTTCTATGTGCCTCGGCGCAGTATTTCTCATTCTCGCCGACCTCGTCGCCCGCAGTCTCTTTTCCCCAGTTGCTCTGCAAACTGGCACAGTCACCGCGTTCCTTGGCGCACCTGCGCTACTCGCGTTGATTCTTCGGCAAGGTGGTCGCCAGTCATGAGTCAACAGACGCAAAATTTCACCGACCACGTCACTAGGCCAGACACCGACAGCACCGGGCTGCTGCGGGCTACCAACCTCAGTGTCGGTTACCGCAATCGGACCGTCGTAAGTGGCGTGAACCTTGCTATTCGGCCTGGCGAAGTCCACGGCATCATCGGCTCCAACGGCACCGGAAAATCCTCCTTGCTCCGTGCTATGGCTGGCATTGTGGCACCGAGTTCGGGGCAGGTTGAGCTCCTCGGCGCGCCGCTGACGAAGCTTCGTGCCCACGAACGCGCCACTCGATTGGCGTACCTGCCGCAGCACACACCGGCCGATGCTGCTATTGACGTTCGAACTGTCGTGGCACTCGGCAGGTACGCGCACCACCGTCGGCGTGACCGTTTCCGCAGCTCACTAAACTCCACGGACCACGACATCGTCGCCTACGCTCTCGACCGCGTTGGTGTCACCGCACTCGCCGACCGTCCTATCACGGCTCTGTCCGGCGGGCAGCGGCAATTGGTGTTCATCGCAAAGCTATTGGCACAACAGGCCAAGGTCATGCTTTTCGACGAACCCACTGCGGCCTTGGACATCGGGTTTCAGCTGGAAATCCTCGAACTCCTCGGCGAGCTTGCCGACGAAGGCCACGGTATCGGAGTCGTCCTGCATGATCTCAACCTCGCGGCCCGCAGCTGCCACCGGCTCAGTGTGATTCACAACGGCGGATTGGAAGTCACTGGTTCCGCCGAAGCGGTGCTGACGCCTCCCCGAATAGATGCGATTTATCGCATCTCCAGCGCTGTCGATACCGATCCACATACCGGTTCGGTGCGAGTGACGGCGTTGGCTCGGGCTCGCCCGGCTGACTGATTGCGGCTAACTGATTCCAGCTAGCGCTAACGCAACTGAAAATTTTCCCCACAATCAAAACTCAACACTCAAGGAAGTACTTTCGTGTTTTCACCATCCTCTCCTGCCTCAACATCTTCTGCCTCTACCTTGAAGCAAAACTCTAAAAAGACCTTCGCTCTGCCGTTGATTGCAGCGCTCCCACTCGCTGCGGTGGTCGCCTGTTCTTCTTCGGAGGAGGCGTCGCAGCAGCCGTCGTCAAGCGAAACTGCGACGAACAAGCAGGCGCAGTGGCCGCGGACTGTGACCGTCGGCGACAACGACGTTACGGTGCAGAGCCAGCCGAAGCGCATCGTTGCACTGTCGACCGAGGTTGCAGATCTGGCGTTGGAACTGGTTGGGCCAGAGCGTGTCGTAGCGGTGACGAAGAACGCTCTCGATGAGAGCTCGGGTAATCAGGTTGAGCTGGCGCGTAAGGTGCCTAATGCAATTGCCAACTCCACGAAGCCGGATCCGGAGCAGATTCTGTCCTATGAGCCGGACATGGTGTTGATGACTAGCCGCCACGATCAGGAGCAGTCGGCAAGCAAGCTGCTGGGCGCCAGCGATGTTCCGACCGCTGCGTTTTCCAGCAGTGACTTCGCTTCGCCGAAGGCGCTGGCAGAATCGGTGACCACGCTCGGCAAGCTGCTGGGAGCCGAGGACAAGGCGGCCGAAATGGTCGCCAAGATTGAATCGGAAACCGAAGAGATTATCGCGGGAATTGATTCCACAACTAAGCCAAAGACGCTGGTCCTGTTTGCCCGCGGTGGTCAGAAGATGATTATGGGAATGCAGTCGGCGACGACGAATCTCGTTGAGCTGGCCGGTGGCGAGCCGATTTCGCCAAAGGGCAAGCGCCCGGGTGCCGTTCCCGCTGACCCGGAAACAATTGTGCAACTCAATCCGGATGTCATTTTGATTCAGGATTTCCACGGACAGGGCAAGGCTCCATTCCAGGAGTTGCTGGATAATCAGGCGCTTGCCGACGTCGCTGCGGTCAAGAATGATCGAGTGCAACTGATTGATGCGAAGACGACCTCTGGCACCGCCGGTATGCACATGCCCGATGGACTGAGTGAGATCGCTGACGCGCTGGCTAAATAGAAAATAGGTTTTCACGTCGCTATGTGGATTCATGAAGCACTGACTTCGCCTCCCCGCGGAATGCACTGGGTTTTGTTATCTAGCTGGGGACGTAGCTTTTTCTTCGCTCTCAGTGCCGTGTTCCTTGGGTGCTCACTCGATGCTCTCAGCAGTTTGCACGGCGGTGTCACCGACACCAGTGGCGGCAATTGGTTTGGGGATTGGGGGCTTTATGAATCTTTGGCCGCTGCAATTGTGGCGGTCATTCTGGGAAGCCTCTGTGCTTATGTCACCGAGGCCCTGCCACCACGGCTAGCTGGTGAGCAGGAAAAGCTGTGGCGCTGGCATGTGGTTGGCAGTGTGCTGAAGCCGGAGTTTTCTGCTCCTGAACAGGCCCCGAAGCGCTCGCATGGAAAAGGGCACGGTGGCGGGAAATCCGGTCACGCAGATCAAAGCGCCTCTAACACTGGCGAGGGACTACTTTTCGATGCCGCGACCACAAGCGTCGAACAGACCGCGAATTACCGAGCGACATTTCTCGCTCCCACGTTGGCCTCGTTTAGTGCTCCACTGATCATTTTGGTGGTCTGGGCTTTGTGGGTGGATACGAAAACCGCCTTGTGGCTGGCACTATTTTTCATTTCCACGCCGTTGATCATTATTGGTGCTGGAAAAATCCTGCGGAAATCCAATGCGACGTATCGCCGAAAGCAAGCGAAGGCCACACATGCGTATTTGGAAATGCTCGAAGGACTGGGCACATTCAAAGTTCTTGGAGCAATTGACCGGGTCATGGCACGTTTTGCCAGCCAAACTCGCACTGCGATGGCTGAGCTCACTGCCCTGCTCGCCCGCAATCAGCTGATGATTATTGTCAACGATGCGGTTTTTGGAATTGCAATGTCGACTACAGCAATCGGCCTTGTCCTGCTGCGTTTACAGGTCGGCACCATCAGCGTAGGCACTGCTCTCGCAGGTATTTTTCTCTCCGTTCTGCTCTACGAGCCCGTTAATCGTGTCGGCCGGACCTTCTACATCGGACTCGGTGGACGCACCCATCGAAATGGAATTGTGGAGATGTTCGGTGAACCTCCAGCTGAAGCGTCCACAGCCGCAACAGCGCATTCCACCGATGCCTCCGCGCCGCAAGCACCGCACGTACAGCACGCACCGGAGATTTCCCTCCGCGATGTGAGCGTTGACATCGGTGAAAAGCGCATTCTCTCCGATATCAACCTGATAATTCCAGTCGGCATCAGAGTCGGCATCGTTGGCCCCAGCGGTTCCGGAAAAAGCACACTCCTGCGTGTACTCGCAGGACTGCAGCCACATTCCGGGGAAGTGTCCCTCGACGGCCACGCGCTTTCAACCCCGGAGTTGCTCGCCAACTCGCTACTCATCTCACAGCAACCAGCCATTTTCGGCACCACCGTCGCGGACAATCTTCGCATCGCATGCCCGGACGCAACGGCCGTCGATATGCGAAAAGCACTTCGCGACGTGCACTTACTCACCGAAATCGAACAGCGCCCTGGTGGTCTCGATTCGGAGGTCGGCGATCAGGGCAATTGGCTCTCGGGCGGGCAACGACGCCGCCTAGCCATTGCGCGTGGTCTGCTCGGTACTGCTCCGATTGTGCTTCTCGACGAGCCGACAGCGGACATCGATCGTCGGACGGAAGGTCTCATCAAGGAGTCCTTGACCCGCCTCGCTTCAGGTCGCACGAGCATTATGGTCGCTCACCGAATGGAAGCACTATCGGACGTTGACCTGGTCATTGTCGTCGCTGAAGGCCGGATTGTGGCTACGGGCAAACCCGACGAATTGAGCACAAGCAATGAGTATTACGCACGGGCGCTGACCGAGGAGAGCTGACATGAACAACATCATTTGGTTGCTGCGCTTTTCCGCACAGGCTCGCGGGGCGCTCAGCGCATCTATCCTCGCACGCGTGGTTGGGCACATACTGGGCGCATTAATGCTGGCCGTGCCTGCCTGGGCAATTGCCACAATTGCGCTGTCGAAGTGGGACGCAACCGGCTCGTCGCAAAGCATGGGCATGACGTGGACCTGGGCGGTCATTGGCGTGGTTGCGGGGCTGGCGCTGCTGAAAGCGATTCTGCGGTATGTCGAGCAGTACCTCGGACATTTGGCGGCATTTCGGCTGCTCGGCGAGCTGCGACTGTGGATCGTCGAGCGCCTTATCCCGCAGGCGCCCGCGATAACCGATGGGCTGGGTACTGCCAGGATTCACACGATTGCGATTCGTGATGTTGACCGTGTGGAAGTCTTCTTTGCGCACACAATTGCGCCCGCGGTGACGGCCGTACTTATTCCGCTGCTAGCGGTCGTGACAGCGTCATTGACTGCCGGAGCACTGCCTACGATTGCTCTGGCACTGACCTTTGCGGTTGGCTTTGTGATTGCGCTCGCAGGCTCTAAGAAGGCGACGACGGAGGCCTCCGCAACGAACTCCACACGCACGGAGATTGCGCAGTATATCGCCGATACACTGCGACTTCGGGAGGAAATCCTCATCTACGGCGCAGCCGAGCAGCGGCTGCGGGGACTGCGTGAGCTCGACGAGCAGCTTGCGCAGAAGATGCGTGCAGGCGGCAAGCGGGCTGGACTGCGCTCTGGTGCGACTGGGCTTCGGATTTGGGGCGGCAGCATCGCTGTCTTTTGTGCTGGTATCCCGGCGCTTTCAGCCGATTACCGCATGCTGCCCGCAGTTTTGGTGACGACATCCCTGGTGGCGGGAACTGCTTCATCTATGGATTCGATTGAGCGCCTGGCATCGTCTCTACCAGCGGGACTCAATGCAGTCACTCGGATTAGGGAGCTGGCCGCGCAGCCGCCGACCGTGGAAGAGCCGGATCAGCCGGAATCGCTGGGCTTGCCGAAGCCGCTGGAGTCACCGAATGCACCAGGTGCGGAGACGTGCTTGTCCGAATCCACCGACTCAGCCCCTGCCCTTGAACTGCGCGATGTCAGCTACCACTACCCTGGCGCCGACAGCCCGGCGCTGACCAACATCAACGTGCGCATTGCCACAGGGCAGTTCATCGGCGTCGTCGGCCCAACCGGTTCGGGCAAGTCCACACTCGCCCGGCTAATCCAACGGCATGTCGATCCGGATTCCGGCGAAGTCATCATCAACGGCCACAATGCCCGTGGCCTCGGCTCAACCAATGTCTGCCGAGCTGTTGTTGTCGCAGATCAGAATCCCTTTCTCATGGAGGCCACCGTCGCCGAGAATTTGTGTCTCGGCTCACCTGATGGCTGCGAGGTTCCCGAATCACTGATGCGCTGGGCACTCGAACTCGCCGCCATCGACCCTGCTGAGCTGCCGCTGGACAGGCCCATTGGCCGCCGCGCACAGCGGCTTAGCGGTGGTCAGCGTCAACGACTAGCGCTGGCTCGCACCTACTTACGCGCGGTACTTGCCGACGGTTCCGTGCCCCATGCACCCACCGCACACCTCACCGGAAAGATTGTCATTTTCGACGAAGCCACCAGCCACCAGGATCCACTGACGCAGGCCCGTATCGTGGATAATGCCCGAACATGTGGAGCGACCTGCATCTTCATCGCACACCGACTTCAGACGCTGGCTCAAGCCGACGACATCCTAGTCATTGAAAACGGCCAGCTCGTCGAGCGCGGCACTTACGACAACCTCTTAAGCGCCGACGGTGCCTTTGCTCGACTTGCGCGCGCCGAGGTCTAGGCTCGATCTAGCTCTCCGCGCAGGTCTTCCGCAGCACTCGGATACTCGCCTAGTGATCCTCGACGAGCTCGCGGAGCCGCGCAAAGATTGCCGCGCCATCGTGGCGAATACCGTCATGCTGGAATGCATTGGTCACATGTGGCCGCAGGTCGCGGTAGCTGTTGGCTGTCTCCATCGAGTATTCGAATGGTACGAAAATGTCGTCGAGATAAATCGCGGCTGCCGAGGTCGGAGCGTCGGCAAGCAAGCGCGCGGAATCATACGGCGAGTTTTCCCAGGTGTGCTGCGCCAATGCTTCCGCCTTTTCCTTGAAAGGAATAAGCGCGGGGTCTTCGTCGAATTGCCAGGGGAAAATGTGCTCGCCGGTGAGGTAAAACGGCTCGTCTCCTGCGGGATTGGCATTTTCTTCGAAACCTGGAATTTCCTCGCGCATGCGGTGAGCTGCCCAATTAGTTGTGGAGTGGTCCCCGACGCCACCATAAATAGATTCGTGAATCGCGGCGTATAGCGGACCGTCGGCGAAACTCACGCGGGATCCGACATCGGCTAGGAAATCAATGCGCAATTGCTTTTCGCCATTGCGAATGTGGAATGGCTCTTCCAACAAATACGCCAGATTATGGAATCCATCTCCGCGGCCTAATTCAATTCCGATGGTGCGGAATCGGCGAGAACTCAGACGCTCACCAGTGGGGAGAGTTTCTGCAGATTGCTCCAGGTGCGCACAGATTTCTCGAATGCGGTTTTCGGCCCATGGATACTCGCTATAAAAGCGCTCGTGGCGGGTGCGCAGCTTCCCATATGTCGTGCGATAAAGGTCATCAGCGCCACGGTCCAGAACGGGCAAACCACCTGTGAGGTAAGCGTGCTCCACGGATTCCGGATAGCGGCTGAGATATGAAGTAATGCAAAAACCACCAAAGGACTGCCCATACAGTGACCATCTCGCAATGCCCAAATGCTTTCGCAATGCTTCCGCATCTTCGACAATGTATTCCTGACGCAATTGCGCAAACCGCGCGGCGGGAATATCCGCAATATTGGCCGCATCAATTCGATGCGAGCGCCCCGTGCCACGTTGATCCAAAAGAATCACGCGGAATTCCTTCAGCGCCTCACCAATTACTCCGCTAGTTCCCACCGGACGCGGTGCCGGGAAGCCTGGACCTCCCTGCAAATAGACAACTGCCGGCGCGTCCTCATTTCCTGGCGCATAGATCTCCCTTGCGAAGAGCTCAAATGTCGCAGCATCCGCAGCCCCGGCAAAAGGATCCCAGGGAACCTCAAGGGTGTGTTCCTTAATAATGTGCCCAAAATGCCTGCTTGCAGTACTCGTCGATGCCATGTCTCTACCGATCCTCTAATCCCGCTGGTCGTATTTCTTCATCAGCTTTGCGACGAGCAAATCGGTCGCCTCATCGTCAGCAAGAATTTGATCCAACATCTCCCGGTATTCCCGCTGCCGCAGCGCAGTATCTTCCCCGTAATCGTCATAGGAATCGCCGGATAGGTCCACACCGAAATCAGATTCATCGCTTTCGTCCTGCTCTGTCTCCTGTTGTGCCGACGGAACTTCCAGATCCGCTGGGAAGTCCGCATTGAACTCCTCCAGGAATTCCTCCGCGTTGGCCTCTGCGTCGGAACGCGATACTCCCCTATCGACCTCAGCCTGAATACGACGCTGCAGCGCCTTTTCCATCTGGCGGTGGCGCCAACTGCGCAGGCGCGCGGGCTCGAAGCGTCGACCGACCTCACGGCTCTTGCCCTCTGCACGACGAGCGAGGACCGCAATCTGCGACGCGGTGTCGTTCAATGGTGCCCACTCAGAGCGTGCCGATACGCGCCAATTGCCCCAGTACCCCAGCAGCGAAAGCAGAATGCTGACGACGGGACCGACGACCATGGACACGGCCATAAATCCCAGATGGTGGCCTCCGATGACAATAATTGCGCAAGCCACGGCGGGGATGACCGTGGGCTGGTTGCCGCCGAAAACAGCGGGTACCCGCCCAGTAACAATGTCACGAATCATGGAACCGCCAGTGGCGGTGAAAACGCCCATCATGATGCACGGCAGAATGGGCAAGCCATACGTGACTCCTTTAACCGTTCCCGTAGCGGCCCAGAGCCCCGAGACCACAGCGTCACCGTGGACCTGAACGTATTCCCAGGTCTTACCTTTGAAATAGAAAAATCGCGCGATAAGTGCACCGGTGAATGCCAGGATTAGGTACTCCGGCTGGCTCATTGCGGCGACGGTGCCCTGGTTAATCAGAACATCGCGAATCATGCCGCCACCCAGTGCGGAGAACAGCGCAATAAAGAAGAACCCTATGATGTCGTAGCCTCGTTGCCGGGCGATGGTGCCACCGATGATGCCCATGAGCAGGACACCGCTGACATCGGACCACCGGTACATCGACTCGATGAGCGGATCTACTTCTGCGACGTTCATGATGTTCAAGCTTAGACGCTGCTATTTTTCAAGCATCAACGAAAGGTCGGAATACCCATGGAAAACGCTGACACCTTTGCTTTGGCGCGCCCCAGCGACAGGCTCATGCGCGGCATCGCAACTGCTTCCCGCGCGCACGATGGGCACTACCGAAAGGGCTCTGGCGTTCCCTATATCAGCCATCCGATGTCAGTGATGTTGATTGCGGCGAGCGTGACTCACGACGAAGACGTGCTGTTGGCAGCCCTCTTCCACGACATTTTGGAAGACGTGCCGGAAAACTACTCACGTGCCGAGATGAAAGATGAGTTCGGGCTTCGAGTGGTTGAGATTGTCGAGGGCGTCACCAAAAACTCTTCCCTGCCCTCCTGGCAGGAACGCGCCGATGCCTACCTGGAGCAACTTTCTCGTGGCAGCGCGGAGTCAATCATCGTGGCCGCCGCGGATAAGTTCCACAATCTCAGCCAAACTCTGGAGGATTTAGACAGCGAAGGCCACTCCCTGTGGCGACGCTTTCGTTCAACTCCGAGCCAGCAATTGTGGTGGTACAGGAGTGTCCGCAACGTAGTCGCCGAACGACTGCCCGACATGCCTCTGTTGGACGACTTGGACGTTCTAATTGAGCGCCTCGATTCCTGGGTACAGGAGACTTAACCTGCGATTTCCCAATCGCTTTAAGCTGGTCAGTTCGCCAAGCAGATGGGCGCAGCCCGTGTCATTGGCTCCGCTGGCTCGGACGAGAAGGTTGAGCGTCTACTCGAACTCGGCTTTGATGCCGCCTTCAACTACAACGATGGCCCGGTTGCAGAACAGCTGGCAAAGGCCGCTCCAGAGGGCATTGACTTCTACTTCGATAACGTCGGCGGCGACCACCTTGATGCAGCCATCGGCGCGATGCGCACCTTTGGCCGTGTCGCTATGTGTGGCGCAATCTCCCAGTACAACAACACTGGAGCGCCGACCGGACCACGTAACTTGGCTCTGGCGATTGGCAAGTGCATTACGCTGCGCGGCTTCGTCTTGGGCAAGTACCTGCACCTGGCAGGTGAATTCCAGGAGCGAATAGCTCCGCTGGTCGTCAGCGGTAAGGTCGCCTACGATGTCACCACTCGCCACGGTATCGAGAACATGCCAGCTGCATTCCTCGAGCTGTTTAGCGGAGGCAATACCGGCAAGATGGTCGTAGAGTTCTAAATAACTGTCATCGAGTTTGGAGCTAATTCGTGAACACACAGAAACCTCGACTGCTTACGACCGACACACTGCTGATTCAAGAAACACGCAACGTTATGCGCAGTGAATACTCCATTTTCGATGACAACGGCACCCAGATTGCCCAAATTTCCCAAGCGGGATCACTGGGTCGTCGCATGTTGGGCATCGGTGTCAAGTACGACATCTTCGATGTGGACGAGGATGGCAAAGAGGGCGACAAGCTCCTCACCCTCACCGACCCCGCGAACGTTTTCGGCGACACATACAAGGTTCTCACACCCAACGGCGCTAAGATCGCCACAGCCAAGACCAAACGATTCAGCCTAAAATCACGGCTAACTTTGTCCGTCAAAGGGCTTTCCGACGTCGATGTTGACGGCGGCTTCCGCGGTAAAAATTACGCACTGACCAGCAAGGGACGCCCGATTGCGAAGATTGACCGGAAGTACCGTGGTCTCAAAGGCGCTATTACCGGCAAGGACACGTACGCTCTGCACTTGGAGCCGAACTTGAACGAGGAAACGCGGGCTGCGGTGATTGGTACTGCGCTGGTTATTGACATTGTCAGGCGCAAGAACGATGAGGCTGTAGCGGTTAGTGTGAGCTAGCGCTTCTAGCTAAATAACCGCCTTGTTAAAGAACTGCCCTGCTAAGGCGTCACCTTGTGCGGCGCCGAGACTTCCTTCAACCTGCTCGACATAGCGACGCCAACCAGTCCCATCAACGCCAGGAAGATCAGTGCTGCCGCGGGGCCAAAGCTGGCGATAACGCCCGATAGCGCACCGACGATGAGCAGGACAACACCCATAATGGTGTTGGCCGCTCCGACGTACTCGGTGCGCTTGTCGCCTTCTGCCATGTCAACAACATAGGTCGAACGAGCCACACGAACACCTGCGTGGACGACGGACATCGCGAAGAAGCCGAGCGGGAAAATCCAAGCGTTCGCACCGGCGGAAAGCCAGTGAGCACTTGCGACCAACAAAAAGAGAACAATAGAACCGACCAGCGAAGAGTAGGTCAGGACCTTCTTCGAGGATTTATCCGACCAGATTCCGGCGACTTTTCCACCAACCAAAGAGGCGAAGCCTGCGGCGAGCATGAAGATACCGACATTGGCGCTTACTCCCCCGCCGCTACCGTCAGAGGCTTCCAGATCAGCACCTACCTGCGCACTTAAGGTCACAATGAACGACGTGGACAACGCTGTGACTAACAACAGGCTTCGGACAATCACAAAGTCGCGGAAGTTCTTATCCTCTGCAAAGAGCCGCCAGGTGTCCTGCCACCAAGTTTTATTCGGCTCTTCCTTGCCACCTTCATTGGTGGGCTCGACGATTCCCCGGAAGATCAAAACCGCGACCACCCATGATAGTGCCGCAACAAAGATGAGTCCCGCCACGATTGGTTTGGTGACGTTGTCGCGGATGATCCACAACACGGCACCAACAATAATTGCTGCAACGCCGCCCAACATCGCAGCACGGCCACTGATCTGGCCGCGTTGTCCCTTGGGAATCGTGCGTCCCTGAACATCCTTGGAGGCCATCGAGCACAGTGCTCGTGCCGTCGCAAAGCCTGCAAGCGCGAGGATGACAGCGACGCCAAGTGCGACACCTTCCAGGAACAACGCAGCCAAACCAATCAGCGCTGCCGCGATGGCCTGCCCCAAGGCGCCGGCAATCCAGACGGTTGTGCGGCGCGGGCGAGATTTCACCCAAGGCGTGAGGGCGGCCTGCGGAAGCATCGAACCGGACTCGCGCACCGGCACAAGCATGGCGATGAAGAAGCCCGGCGCGCCAGCCGAATGCAGCAGCCATGGCAACAGCGTCTTTGCCGCGACGATTTGGTCGCCGATATTCTGTAGTCCGTTCGCCCAGACGTAGCGCTTGGCATTCGCGCGGGCGTGTTTTTGCACCGACTCTGGGTTGTTCCCTGCGTCCGTGGGTTTGTCAGCTTCCGAGCTATCAGTCATGCCTCTCACGCTACCTTCCTGCAGCAACGGCGCTACCGCACACGGTCATTTGCCCCAGGCCGTTCCAGGAGCGAATCGCGCTGTCTCATCTGCCGCTACACTCGCGGGAAGAGCACCCAACTTCTCAACGAAAGTAGAAATATGCCCGCTGACCTTTATCGACGTCTCTCCAACCTCGATGGCAAGAGCTACGGCGCATACAAATCTCTTCGTGGCTCCCACGACCTGCCGGATCTGGACGCGACGCTGTTTATCGACAAGGTCCAATCCGACCCTTATGCTCCAGCATCACGGGCACGCGTCCACATTCCGCTGTCAGTGCTGGACTATCGTGGCGCATCCCACTCACAACCGGGCAGGTTCAGCACCGCTGAGCTCGACTTATTGAATCGCCGCCTCGTGCGAGCTTTTAAGAAGTATGGCCGCGGGCTGTTTATCGATTCTCCGGGGCAGCAGGTCTTGCGCCGAACAGCTGTCGCTGAGCTCCGTGCAGGTGCGCACGACGTCGATAAGCATGACGATGCCCTCCAGATCTGCCTGGAAATCCAGCTGCCCGCCCGTGGTCGACGCATTCTCGGGCGTGAGGCGGCGCGCTTGATCTGTGAGGATTTGTTGGACGCGCTTGACGACGCCATTGTGAACGCACCCATCAATGCGCTCGAGGCAGCCGTGGAATTGGAGTATGACCAGCTCTTTTTGCGCCGTGCGGTGGCGGACGCGGATCTGATTGGGTTTGTGGCAGACGGGTCGGTGTTGCCCCGTCAGGCGGGCAATAGCCAGCTGCCGAAGCCCGGCGCGACTGCGTTTACCTCGCCGGAATCGTTGCAGCACAGTTTTCAGCTGCCATCGGGTAAAACGGTGCACGGCATGGGCATTCCGCGGGGCGTGACGTTGATTGTCGGCGGTGGCTACCACGGCAAGTCCACATTGCTGTCCTCTCTGGTCACGGGCGTTTATAACCATGTCGCTGGCGACGGCCGCGAGTTTGTGGTCGCTGACGAGACTGCGGTTGCGCTACGTGCCGAGGACGGCCGGGCCATCACTGGTGTGGATATCTCGCCGTTTATCAACGGTCTTCCCTCCGGTGATGACACGACCCGGTTTTCCACGACGAACGCGTCGGGGTCGACCTCCCAAGCTGCGGGTCTGATGGAGGCGCTGGGTGCCGGTGCGCGCGTGTTGCTCATCGATGAGGACACCTCCGCGACCAACTTCATGATTCGTGATGAGCGTATGCGCCGACTCATCCCCGATGACCGCGAGCCGATTACTCCACTGGTCGCACGGGTCCGCGAGCTCTGGGAGGACCACGGGATCTCCACGGTCATCGTCGCTGGTGGTTCTGGTGCGTTCATCGATGTCGCGGACACCGTGATTGCTATGGATGCGTACACGCCTTACGATGTCACCGAGCGCGCCCGTGAGCTCCGAGAATCTGCCACTCCGGCTGCACCTTCGCCAGCTTTTGCGCAAATTGGTGAGCGTTTATTGCGGGCGGACTTCCCTGTCGGTGAGGGGCGTGGTGGACATGGTGGTCGTGGTGGTCACGGGCATGGTGGTCGTGGTGGTCACGGTGGTCGTGGCCGCGGCGCGAAACCGCCTAAGCCACCGCGTGCTCGTGGCCTGGAGTTGATTCAGGTGGGCAAGGACAATCTTGACCTGCGCGCTGTTGGCCATTTGATGGATTCCTCCCAAACAGAAGCCATTGCCCGGATTCTGGGCGCCGTCGTAAAGCAGCTCGATGGGCGTACTGACCTCACCGAGCTAATCCAGCGCGAGTACGACAACTTTTGTCATTCGCTCTTCGACGCGGCAGCTGCGTCTACCAATTCTGGTCATCTGGCCGAGCCTCGTTTCCAGGAAGTTGCGGCGGCAATCAACCGGCTTCGGCTCTTGCGGTCGGGCCTCGCAGATTGACGGTCGCGAGAACGGCACACCTGCGGCTGCCGCAACTAACTTCTTCGACGGTTTTCGGCGTCGGGTCTTGACCTTGACGCGGCGTCAAACAGAAAGATGATTCCCGTGAGCAACAACGACAACGAGTACACCATCGGCGAGGCAGCTGAACTGTTGGGCGTTACCACGCGCACGCTGCGACACTGGGATACCATTGGGCTTCTCAGCCCGCAGTATCGCACGTGGTCCGATTACCGCCTCTACACCGATGAGGACATCGACACCGCGCTGGAGATTCTGGTCTACCGCGCCGCTGGTGTGCCGTTGAAGACTATCGGGGATTTCATCCACGGCGATTCCTCCCCGATAAGTCGGAAAGATCGTTTGCTCGCACAGCGAACTGTTCTCACCGAGAAGATCGCTGACCTGCACCACATGGTGCAGGCTCTGGACAAACTGATTGAGGAAGGACACACGATGGAAGCAAAGACGAAGGCAGAGCTTTTGGGCCGCGACTGGCAGAATCTAGAGGCCGAGGCTGAGGAGCGCTGGGGTGACACCACCGAGTGGGAGCAGTCCCAGCAGGCTCAGAAAAACATGACGGATAGCGACTGGGCTGCTCTTGAGGCGGAGGCCAAGGATTTTGCCGATGCGCTTGGCGACGCTGCCGAGCGCCACGTGGAGCCAGGTTCCACTGAAGCGGCTACGTTAGTTGACCGTCACTTGTCCTCTATTACCCGCTTCTACGAGGCTGGTCGAGAGAAGCAGATTCTGCTGGCTCGCATGTATATCGCTGATTCCCGGTTTGACCGGTATTACCGTGGCAATGCTGGCTATTTGCTGGAATTGATCGAAGCTCAGGCCCGTAAGGAAGGTATTGACCCGGCTACTGCCGAGTGGCGGTAGGTGGCGTGTAGCGGTAACTGGCAGGTGTCGCTAGGTGGCGTCTGGCGCTTTCATAACCCCGAAATATATGAACCAATGGGTTACCGATTTACATTTGCCGTGGGATTGACGGATAATTGAAATAGATTAGCTGTCACACTGTCATAGCTATGATGCCCATTTTTATGGTTCTGTTTCCCTCATGACTCCGTCATATCCCCGACTCGGGAAGGAATTAACTATGAAGTTCTCTCGCTCTCTCGCCGCTATCACCATCGGCGCCGCTACTGTGTTTGGCGCTGTTGCTGCCTCTCCTGCTATCGCACAGGCGATCAGCTGCCCCTTTGCTCCGGTGCACAAGTATGAGGCACACCGTTTCTCCGGTTCTTCAACTTCGGCAGATGCTTTCAAGGTTTGGTTTAACGGTGGTGTCTACATTGAGCCAATCGTCGAAACGCTGGATTTGGTTGATCTTCAGGTTAACGAGACCCAGGTTGCTTACGCCGGCGACATCATCTACAAGGATGAGAACGGTAACTTCTGGGTGAAGTAACTCAGTACGACTAAACACTCAGGGCAGCGGCACCTACGGCCTTGCCCTGAGCGTTTTTCATTTTCTGCCGCGCGTTAGCTTTTTCTGGAGTGTTCCACCATGGAAATCATCATCGTCGATTCTGAGGCCGAAGTCGCGAACATCGCTTCGGACTACCTCGCTCACTACGCAAATAAGGGTGCAAACCTTGGTGTAGCGACAGGATCGACCCCGCTTGCGACGTATCGGGAACTGATTCGTCGCCATCGGGCTGGTGATGTCACTTTCAAGGACTGCAGTTTCTTTGCACTCGACGAGTATGTGGGGCTGCCCATCGAGCATGAGCAGAGCTACTACCACGTGATTCACAATGAGTTTTCCGATCACGTGGATGTCGACCCGGCGCGTGTCCATATTCCCGATGGTCTCGCAGACGACATCGGCGCAGCCTGCGAGGACTACGAACGCAAGATTATCGAGGCCGGTGGCATCGACATTCAGTTGCTCGGCATCGGCACCAATGGGCATGTCGGGTTTAACGAGCCCGCCAGCTCTTTTAGTTCTCTGACCCGCATTAAGACGCTGCACCCGCAGACCGTGCTGGATAACGCCCGGTTCTTCGACTCCGCGGACGACGTGCCGTACCACGTGGTCACCCAGGGGCTTGGCACTATTTCACGTGCGGGCCATCTCCTGTTACTGGCCACCGGCACCGCAAAGGCGCACGCTATTGCCGCCTCCATCGAAGGCCCACTGAGCGTTTCTATGCCCGCGTCCGTATTGCAATTGCACCCACGGGCCACGGTTGTCATTGATCAGGCCGCAGCCAGTGAGCTGAAGAACAAGGAATACTACGAGTTCACTTATGCTCATAAGCCGCAGTGGCAGAAGGATATGTGGAAGTAAGAACACACGACTAGTCAGTGCTAGTCGTCGTCATCGTCCATCTCTAGCTCGGGGTCTTCGGCGCGCGCCTGCTCGTAGACTTCTTTCGCGGCCGTCAGGTTAATGACGCCAATGACAAGCCCAACAACGATGTCCGGCCATGCGCTGAACCAGAAAATGGTGACCACTCCGGCGGCGAGGATGAGCAGGTTCGCCAGGACGTCGTTACGCGCCGCCAACCACGCGCCACGCATGAGCGCACTGTCAGCCTTGCGTAGGTTCATCAGCAAAATCGCGCAGATTAGGTTGATGACCATCGCAATAATCGCAGTCACTGACAGCGTTAGTGGCTCGGGCGGCTCACCGCTCATCATCTTCCAAATGGCGGTGCCGAACGCCGCAATCGCCGGAATCAGGATTAGCCCGGCAAGGCCGAAGCTTGCTTTACGACGGCTCGCCAGCGACCAACCCAACGCGGTGAGAACCAGCAGGTTGATGAGGTAAACACGGAGGACATCGTAACGCCCGGCGCGAGTACCATCGAAACCCATGACCCCCGCACAGAAATTTCACTCAGAAATGAAGGTTCCCGGCGGCAAATTGGTTGTTGCCGACTGCGAGACCACCGGTGACACTATTTCGTCGATAAGCATTTCGGGCGATTTTTTCCTCGAACCCGATGAAGCCTACGACATTATTAATGACGCTCTCCTCGGTGCGCCTGCCGGGGACAATACGGAACGCCTACAGGCTCGCCTCGATGCGGCGCTAAAGGATTTTGAGGATCAGTCTGGTCGCGAGGTGCGACTGCACGGTTTTGATACCCACGTCATTGCGCAGGTCGTTCGCCGCGCACTGACACAGGCCGTCGACTTCACTGATTTGGAGTGGGAGGTTTTGCAGCCGGGTATCCTGCCGACGGTGATGAATGTTGCCCTAGACGAAATCCTTCTTGATCAAGTCAATTCCGGGCAGCGTGGCCCGACTCTGCGTTTCTGGGATTGGGATGATCGTGCCACCGTTATCGGTTCATATCAGTCTTATGTCAACGAACTCGAGCCCGAGGGCGTAGAGAAGCACGATGTGCAAGTGGTGCGTCGTCTCTCCGGCGGTGGCGCGATGTTCATGGAGGGCGGCAACTGCGTCACCTACTCGATCTATGTGCCAGAGAAGCTGGTTGCTGGTCTTAGCTACGTCGAATCCTATGAATTCCTCGACCGCTGGGTCATTGCTGCACTCGCGCAGCTCGGCGTCAATGCGTGGTATGTCCCTATCAATGACATCACCTCCGATGGCGGCAAGATTGGTGGTGCCGCACAGAAGCGCCGTGGCTCAACAGTGCTTCACCACGTCACCATGAGTTATGACATCGACGCTGACAAAATGATGGAAGTCCTGCGCATTGGTAAGGCCAAGATTGCGGATAAGGGGCTACGTAGTGCGAAGAAGCGCGTCGATCCGCTCCGTCGCCAGACCGGTGCCAGCCGCGTGGAAGTTATTGACACGATGAAGCAGACATTCATCAACCGCTACGGTGCCGCCGAGGCATCGCTTTCCGACGAGGACTTCGCTGCGGCGCAGCATCTTATTGACACTAAATACGGCACGGAGGGCTGGACTCACCGAGTCCCCTAAACGTCGCACTGCTTACTTGTATACGACAGCTGGTCGGGAAAAGGAGTTAACTAAAGGAGACAAGTAAACAAAGGAGAGTCGACGTGAGCGGCGAGAAGAAACAGCGTCAAAAGAAAAATCTAAGCCCTCTTGATGAGACCCTGGATAAAGCTCGCGGTATGCGTGCCAAGCGCGCCATCGGCCTCTATCCTGCGAATATGCACCCAGGTCTGGTGCCGGGTTTCAGTGTTGAAGAACTGAAATACAAATTCGGTCTGGACAAGCTGGTTTTCGGCGTCAACGCGGTGCTGATTATCGCCTTTGTCATTTGGGGTGTCACCAGCCCTGAAACAGTTTCCTCGGTTTCTTCGGCCGCTCTGTCCTGGGGCCTGGAAAACTTCGGCTGGCTGTTCAACGTCATTTTGGTTGTCTGCATCATTGTGATGCTGGGTGTGGCGATGTCCCGCTATGGCAATATCAAGCTGGGCAAGGACGACGAGGAACCTGAATACTCCCGTTTTTCCTGGGTAGCAATGATGTTCGCTGCCGGTATCGGTGTCGGTATCTTCTTCTTCGGCCCCTCTGAACCGCTGGAGTTCTACCACTCGCCTCCGCCGCTGACGGTTGAGCCCCACACTGAAGAGGCGCTGCACCGAGCAGTTGCCCAGGCCGATTTCCACTGGGGATTCTCACCGTGGGCACTGTATGCGCTGGTGGGTGGCGCTTTAGCGTATTCGACCTACCGACGCGGTCGCGCCAGCTTAATTTCCTCGCTATTCGCGCCAATTTTGAAACGCACTGATGGCCCCATCGGTCGCACTATCGACATTCTGGCGATTGTGGCCACACTGTTTGGTACTGCTGCCTCGCTGGGTATTGCCACACTGCAGATTGGCGAAGGTATCTCAACGCTTTCTGGCTTCACACCGTCAATGGCCGTGCTGCTGCTGATTATTTTGGTGCTGAGCGTTGGCTTTATTATCTCGGCGGTCTCTGGTGTGTCGAAGGGTATTCGACTCTTGTCGAATACCAACATCATGCTGACCTTCTTGGCTATCTTCTTCGTCTTCATCACTGGTCCAACGCTGTTTTTGATCAACCTTCTGCCATCTAGCATTTTGACCTACCTGGACAACTTCCTGGATATGTCTTCGCGTTCGCTGTCGTGGGGTCAAGAAACACTGGACTTTCAAGCCGCGTGGACCGTGTTCTACTGGGCCTGGTGGATTGCCTGGGCTCCCTTTGTAGGTATGTTCATTGCCCGCATTTCCCGTGGCCGCACGATTCGTGAGTTCATTTTGGTCACCATCATCGTGCCGACGTTTGTGTTGATGCTCGCATTCGCTGTCTTTGGTGGCACCGCTATGGACTTCGCTCGCAACAATGTTCCCGGATTTGACGGCTCGGCTTCTGCCCAGCAGGTGCTTTACAACCTGATCGGCGAGCTGCCGTTTAGTGGTGTGGTCTCTGCCCTGGTGGTTGTGATTCTGGCTATCTTCTTCATTACCTCTGCTGACTCGGCATCTGTGGTGATGGGCACGATGGCTTCCAAGGGCGATCCGGAACCGAATAAGCTGGTCGTAGTCTTCTTTGGTGTTCTCATGATGGGCATCGCCGTGGTCATGCTTCTCACCGGCGGCGAAGACGCACTGTCTGGCCTGCAGTCACTGACTATTCTGACGGCAATGCCATTCGTGCTGATCATCATTGCGTTGCTCGTATCATTCGTTAAGGATCTCACGACTGACCCGCAAGCTATCCGCACTACCTTCGCCAAGACCGCTGTCCGCGATGCCGTCATCCGCGGCCTGGAAGAGTACGGCAATGACTTCGAGCTCGCTGTCGAGCGTGCCGACGAGGGCCAAGGTGTCGGCTCCGTTGCCGGTGTGGAAACCGGCATGGAGCAGCTGACCGAGTGGTACCAGCAGACCAACGAGATGGCTGAGACGACTGATACCCACGATGAGGGAGAAAAATCGTCAAACGGTAAGACATCAAAACACACGTCTACCCATTAGTTAGTGCACTATCTAATTAGTTCCCTACAGTAGCCAGCTTCTCCGCCAATTCCGCAACATCATTCGGGTGATACTCCGCGGGCCGGTTTCGCTTCGGCGAGCAGGAATCAATCACATCCCGCCACCGCTGCGGAATGGAGGAGGCACCAAAAACGCCACCGAGAAACGCACCAACGATGGCCGCGTTGGTGTCGGTGTCGCCACCACGGCCAATGACTCGAACCAGAGAGTCCTCAAAGGTCGTGGATTTTTCTTCTACCCGGCGAAGTTCTTCATGCAGCGCCCACAGCGCAAAGCGCAGCCAGCCCTGATGCACCGAGAAATCCGGCTCCCCGCTGTTCACCATGGCACCGCTGGCCTGCCACTCGGCCTCCCACTGCGTGCGCTGGGAAGCCAGCCACTCCATCAGCGCACTCAAACCAATGCCGCGGCGCGGCTGGTGGAGGCCACCGCTGATGACGTCGGCAAGCGCGGCTGCGTAACGTGAGTTGGCGTCGATGCACACCGGGTGCGGGTGCGTGATTGCGGCGTCCTTGCGGGCGAGTCCACCAGCGTGTGCGGGGTTGCGCCAGTACGCGATAGCCAAGGGTGAAATGCGCATGAGTGCGCCATTGGCCTGGGAATTCGGGTTCGGTGCGCGCCGGAGCAACGCCGACGTGGTAGCCTCCCCCATATCGAAGGCATCGGAGTTTGCCCAGCGCACATAGGACTCGCGGACATCGGCGACATCATAGCCTTCACAGCGCACCAGTGAGCGGGCCAACGCCAGTGCCATTTCGGAATCATCGGTGGGCTGACCGGCGGCGATATTGTGGGTGCCGCCATCGGCAAGCTCGCGAACACCGTGCGGATAGCGCTGTGCGATGTCCTCTGCACTGCAAAACTCCACTAGCGCCCCGAGATTATCGCCGATGACCTGGCCATAGAGCACGCCTCGGGCACGGTCGACTACGCGGGCGAAAGCATCAGAATTGTGATTCACGGGCGCCTACAGAGCTTGAATCGTGTCGGCCAACTCGTCATCGCGGCGATGGCGCAGGCGCGACACCGTCTTGCGGCGAGGTGCATCGGCGGGCAGGCCGAGCTGCCTATTGATAGCCGCGAGCACAGCATCGACATCGAGCTCCGCAGCATTACCCTCAGCAGAGAGCTCCGCAGCGAACTCCTCATCGAGACCGAAAGCGTTGACCAGCGCTGCCAGGCCTTCCGCGTCAGGGTTTTCCGCGGGTGCACGCGTGATGTCGAAAGTGTCGCCGAAGTGAACCCACACGCGCTCGCCCTCGGCCAGCTGCATATCGTTGACGAAGCGGGAAATCGTCGACATCGACGTGTTGGTGCGCCCCACAGCAATCCGCTGGTCACCCAACCTCGATGGCAACAGCTTCTCATCCCCGTAGCCCAGACCGTACATGCCCGCGATGCCAGCGGGGATAGCGCTTCCCGAGCCACGCATATGATCGCGGTTAATGGTCAGCAGCAGGCACCACTGCCCATCGCGTAAGTAGAGATCGCGGGATTCCTCCGGCGTGGCATCGATTGGTTCCATTTCTTCGTCCGAGCGCTTACGAACGTAGCCGTCTTCCACCACGAACTCACCACCTGCGGCGTAGGTGCGCACGGAGTTTTCAGATACTCCAAACGCGGTCGCACCCGCAATGACGTCGTCAAGCAAAACGCCATCCTGCCCCTGTGCGACGGCATCATCAATGCGTCGGGAGATGTAGTCGGCGATCGTCGTCCACTCTTCCAACTCCCACTGCGCCAGCGCCCACGTGCCCGGCGCGCACCGCTTGGCCCGCGGATCAAGCGCCAGACGGCCGTCGATACCGCGCGAGTTCCGGTCGGTGATAACGGCGGCGATGTCGTCGATGTGCATCGGCTTGCCACGGTGCGCGAGCAACGCCACTGCCCTATCGCTTACCGACGTGACCTTGGTAAACAGGTGACCTTCGAAGATCTTGTACCCGGTACGCTGGGCGATCCACTCGCGCACGGTTGCCTCGGGGAGGTCGAGCTCGGACACTAATTCGGGCAGTGGAGCGATGCCGAAGTCATCGGTGAGCTGCTCGACAGCGGTGGCGAATTTGTCCTCGAACCCGTTGGCGATGAACCATTCGCCCTCAATGCCCCACTGTGCCTGGGGCACAGCAGCGCCCGCGGTGCCGGTGAGGTTGACCAGGTTCAGCAGCGGTGCGGACATCCCGTCGGGAACGGTGAACAGGCCTGGCATCTCGTTGCGGAGTCGACTGATTCTAGCCAACGGCGCGTAGCGGTGGAAGATACCGGTGCGGAGAATCTCGCAGTTGGGGCCGGCATCGGCCATCGATGTCAGCAACGCGGATTCGAGCTGCCGGACACGTTCGCGGGTAACACCGAATTGCTGACCAAGCTGATCCAGGGTGGCACCGTCGAGGAGGCGGCGGTTGAGGATTACTGGAAAGCGTTCATCCTGGTCAGCGATGCGCTGGATTTCCCGTTCCGCGCCGGTGAGGATGTCTGGGACTCGGTCATTGAGGCTTGCCACTTGTTCGCGCACGGCTTCCGGAACGTAGGCCTTGTCCTCTGTTGCGGCGAGGATGCGATTCGATGCGCCGGTGATCGCCAACCAATCCAGCAGTACCGAAGTGTCGGGAGCTGTGGTGTCGTCCCAGCTAATGCCGAAGTCTCCGGTGTTGTCGAATGGGTTGTCCGCACTGTAGTCCGTGCTGTATCCGGCGGTGTAATCCACGCTGTCATCGCCCGGTTTTTCTGCAGTGTTTTCCTCGGACTGAGCACTGTTTATCAGTGACGAAACAACGTCACCAATGTCTTTGACCTCGCCTGCTTCAAACTCGTCGAAAGCGTGCGTGACAGCATCTGCGACCAGCTTTTGGACCCGCACACGACCGTAGCCTTTTAGATCCTGTAGGTCCCGAACTGTAAGCTCACGAATCAGACGGTCGCGTAGAGAGGTGTCCTTGACCTGCGGTTCAGCCAGACCCAGCTTGGTTAAAACACGCTGCCATTCTGGGCTCTCTGGAAATACCACGAAGTTCATGTACGGCGACAGCCCTGTTAGACGCGAGGTCCGGTGATCCTTAATCCACGCCTGCGCGATTCCCAGAACATCTTCGCCGATTCCGCTGAAGTCCCTATCGGTAAGCCACGGGAAAATTGTGGTGAGGTCCCGCAGCTCTGAGATGGGATCGCTGCCCGTGGTTTCCTCACTGTCAGTGGTGGCTGAAGTGCCTGTGTTGGTTGATGCGTCTGTGCTGACCGAACTATCGGCGGTTGTTGTGTCGGCGGCAGCTGTTGTATCGGCCATGGTCTCCGGATGCGGCCCGTCGTCCGCTTCGCGCACCTGGTCCGCGAGATTCTGTTCGGCGCTGCGCTTTTGCGCAGCATTCAGCTCTGCCAGCGCATGAGCAAAAGTCACCTCATCGACAATAGGAATGCCCAGTGCACGCGCCTTTTTCGCTTTCCCCGACTGCGTGTGCACATCCGCGGCAACAAGAACCACAGAAGCCTTGATGACTCCACCAACGTCGAGGCCAGCAGCACGGGCGCGTGCTTCCCAGACCTCTCGCGGGGTTGCCATAGCCCCGGTAAAAGTCACGCGATCACCGGGGCGAAGTTGCAGTTTTCGTGCAGAAGTGACCAAATCTTCCACACGCTCACGCTCGATGTTGAGCTCTCCGGCGATATGGATAAGCCAGCGACGCTCCTGCTCAGTTACGACGCCATCGGCCCAGGCCTGCACAATGAGCTGCTGCAGGTATTGCTCGTGCAGAATATTGACATCATCTGCGCTCAGGCCATGCTCGGCGGCAATACCGTGCAGCTTGGCCAGCTCTCGCATGTCCAGCCGCCCATCGACCATCGCTTGGACCAGGAAGCCAATGTACTGGTCCGAGGCCTCATCACCAGTTCGCGGCACGTGCTGCGTGAGTGCCTTTAGCCACTGCTTCTCAGAAGCTTGTTCGCCTGTGCTTTCCTGCAGCGCAACTCCAAAGGTTGCATCTGCAGCAGTACTTGCAGCGACCGAACCTGCAGCGCTTACGTCCCCAAAACCAGGCGCATCATTGCGTTCGAGAAGTGGCACGTCGGAAATATGCAATTGTGCCAACTGCGCTGGCGCAAAATAGAGCGGCTCAGCATAACTCGCGATGTCGGGACGAGCCTGCATAAAGCGCTGGAAAACAGTTGCTGTCGCCTCGGCATCCGCAAGTGCTGTATGTTCCGCCGAGTTTTCAATACCCATGATGCTGAGCACATTTTTTAGTGAAACAGGCTGGCCAGGCATAAACTGCCGAGCCAGCACCATAGTGTCCAGCAACCAATTGCCGTCGGCAAGCTCGACGCCGAGGCGCCCGAACTCGTTGGTCAGGAACTTGTACTCAAAGGCGATATTGTGGGCGACAACAATGCGGCCGTTGAGAACATCGGCGAAGCGGCGCGCCACATGCTCGAACGTGGGTGCGCCGACTAAATCAGTGGGCGTAATACCGTGGACATCTGAGTTATCGAAACCCCGGTTCGGCTGCACCAGTGTGCGCCAGGTCCGCTCAACACGGCAGTCCGCGCCCAAGAGCACCACACCAATTTCAATCACTCTGTCGTGCCGGGAAAAACCCGTTGTCTCAAAGTCCAAGACCGCAAAGCCGGGCCTGCTACCGGTAGGCCTCATCGCTTGAAAGAAATTGCTAGGCGGAATGGATGTCATTGGACGCGGACTCCGTTTCTTTCGGGGAGATTCACATCATATGCTGGCAGCTCTTAGGCTGACAGGCGAACGGTGCCGGCGGTTACAATCCCCGCGAGAGGTTCCAGCGTAGAACCGCGGGTCGGTCATGGTAGCGACCAAGCACGGACAGGGATGCGGTATTCAATGGGAAGGACTGGCCAAGTGCAATGGGCAGTTCCAACCAGGCCGTGGTGAGTGCACGCAGCGAGTGGCCGTGTGCGAACAAAATCGCCTTGTCTTCACCCGATTCGCGCACCCTTTTGACCACGCGCTCAACGCGCTCACGGACTTCCTCCGCGGTTTCGCCATTGGGCACACCGTGAGTCCAAATCTGCCAGTCGGGAACAGTCTTCTGCACTTCCTTCGAGGTAATCCCCTCGTAGTCGCCGTAGAACCATTCCGCGAGATCCTCTTCGACTTCGAAGTCGTGGAACCCCGCCAATCGAGCGGTCTCCTGGGCGCGCTGACGGGGTGATGCCAGCACTAGCCCAAAGCCCTTCGGATCCAGCCAGCCGTTGAGGGCCTTGGCTTCTTCCCGACCGTTGTCAGTCAGCGGAAGATCAGTTACCGATGTGTGCTGCCCAGTGCGCGACCACTCAGTTTCACCGTGCCGCACGAGATATAAATCAGTCATAGTTCCAGCTTAGGCTTATTTGAAAATGCTGTTAGCCGCGGTAACCCTGCTAGCCCATCACGGGGTCACGGACTTCCAAGCCACGCTCCGGATCCTCACACACCGTTACCGCTCCCAACTCCTCAGACCTCGCCGCCGTCGGAGAGCTACAGGTCCAGTCCCCTACTTGAGCGGTCAGGGTGTTGCCACCGCCCTCAGTGTCCTTGATTGCGTCGTACCGATCCAACACATCCATGGCCTCAGCGCAGGTCATCTCACCCTTGACCACTTCCGCCAGACGATGGCCCTCCATGGCACCGCACATCATCGGCCCCTGAACAAGTGCATCCGTGCCCTGGCTGTAGCCCCTCGCTGGCTCACTCCCCTGGGCCATGAGTTCCTCGACGGAATCGAAAACCTTGCCGGAGGTGCGAATATTCCTGTCCTTGCCTTCGATGGCAAAGGCCGCGTTATCCGACTGACACACCAGCTTGTTCGCATCCGTCTTCGCACACGCAGCGGTGCCGAAGCTCGTCCATTGGCCGTCGTCAAGCTCTTCCTGAGCCGGCGGTACCCCTTCGACGAGCGTGTACGCGGCACCTGAAGTATTCAGCATGATTGCGCCCGGCGACTGTGGTGGGAACGGCGGAACCTCCACGTCGGGAATCGACGAATCAGCCTTACCGATGCACGTCACCGCGCCGTCTGAGTAGAAACACTCGCTCTTTTTCCCGTCTAGCGTGACGTAGAACGCCTTGATTCCGTTCTGGCTAAACCGCTGAACGTCAATTTTCTGGTAGGCGCTTTCATCAAATCCGATGCTGTCGGCGCTTGTCCCCTTCGTCGGCGACGGCATCTTCGGATTATCGCCCTCGCTTGCCGACGTCGATTGCGACTGCACCTCACTCTGATCATTGTTGCTTTGTGATGCGGCGGCATCTTCGGAATCTGAAGATGAGCAGCCGACGAGAGTTCCGAGCATGACAACAGCAAGGCCCGCGGTCATCCGAAACATCGCACTGCGACTGGATCGAATAGGACTCGCGGGCATCTGGTTTTGGGTGACTGACATGAAATCAGCTTATCGCCGAACGAATCGGCTGGCTTGTTGTTTGCCGTATTTAACGGATGCGACGGTACCGCGGCTGCCATGGCCCGAGTTCGGTCACCATCAGCTGCCGCGACTACGACTACGAGCGTTGCTTAAGTGCCTCCACTGCACGGTCGGCGAGCTCCTCGCCAGCACCGTCGTATAGGTAGACAGCCATGTCAGCACCAACGTTAAGAAGCTGGCTCTTAAACCGCTGCACCTTGGTGGTAGTCGCAACTACAGCCTCGGTGTCTTGCTTACGGATGTTCTGAATCATGGTGTAGGTTTCAGCGTGCTCAGACAGCGCCAGCACGTACAGCGCTGGTTTCTTCTCCAGCTCGATGTGGTGCCAGAGCTCTGGGTCTGTCACATCGCCTGGGATGACCTGGTAGCCCTGCTCACGCAGCTTTTCGATGCGATCCTCATCGAAGTCAACGCCGAAGACGTTCATGCCGTACTCATTAACCAACCTGCCGTAGACACCAACGCCGACTCGCCCCATACCCATGATGAGAGCATCGGCGTTATCAATAATGACCTTTGCCTCTTCTGGCACCAGGCGGTCCTCTGGGGTTTCTGGGACGAACTTCTGCAGGAAGTTGACAATCTTGTCTTCGTGCGGGGCCATCAGCGAGCTGGCAATGAAGCTACCCGCCACGGCGACCGCCATGATCGAGGTCCACTCATCGGGCAGAATGTCCTGCTGTGTCGCAGCCGCCATGACAATCAGACCGAACTCCGAGTAGTTACTCAGCGTCAGTCCCGCCAATGCACTCGTGCGCAGCGACAGTCCCATGCGCTTGAGAATCCAGATGAAGATAGTAGCCTTGAACACCAGGAACAGCACCATAATCGCAGCGATGACGTAGCCGCCCGCGCTTGGCAGACCACCGAGACCAATCTCGATAAAGAACGCGACCAGCAGCAGCTCACGGATACTAATCAGAGCTTCCGACAGACGGTCAGAAATCGGGTGCGAGGACAGCAGAATACCGGCAACCAAGGACCCCAGCGAGCCGGACAGCCCTGCCAGCTCGAAAGCCGAGTACGCGGCCACAGCAATACCAATGCCGGTGAGAACCAGCAGCTCAGTGCGGAACATGCGGTTGGGAAGACGCGCCGCCAGCGGACGGATGAAGAACAACAGTGGTAGAGCCAGCGCCCACAGCTCCGGGGTCTTACCCGACGATGCCACCAGCACACCAACCGCAATGATGTCCTGCAGAATGAGCACACCAATCGCGATGCGGCCAATAGCCGAAGCACCGCGGTTCTGCTCCTCCAAGTGGCTCATCACAAACACCGTCGACGAGAAGGAAGTCGCAATGCCGATGTAAATCAACGCAGTCACCGACAGCCCGGTGAGCTCACGCAGCGGCAAGAAACTGGCGACACCGAATAGCGCGGCAAAAACTACCGTGTTTAAAAACGCGTGGCCCAACCCCGAAAAGACCACTCGCGGCGCCACGATATCCTTCGGATTTAGCTTCAGACCAATCGTGAACAGCAAGGTGGTAACACCGAGCTCGGCCAGCGAATCAATGAACGGGATTTCCTCGAGCCCCATTGCATGAACGGCAAAACCGGCCCCAAGGAAACCAATCAGCGGCGGCAGCCGAAGCAACGACGCACCGAGTCCGCCGATAATCGAAAACAGTATTGCTGTTAGGTATACGGATTCCACCCATCAAAGATAACGGCTGACACTACCGATTGATGCAGTGGCTAACCATTAACAGATTTTTAACACCAAACCGGGGTTAGCTTCTTGGGAGTTAGCGCCGGTACGGGACCTCGCCCAACGCAATCGGCTGCGGGTGCTCTGTAACCCACTCGATTGTCGCCTCCGTCAGCGCATCAATGTCCGCCTCACCAGCTTTACACTGCTTCACGACGGCCATTGCACCCTCGGCAGCCCCAACCGTCTCCAGCCAGAAGTCGGTCATCTTGGCATAGTCTTCGTCCCAGTTGACATAGCCCATCTCCAGGGCCTCGTACCCGAGCCGGCCAACAATGCGAATAACTTCGCCCTGCACAATCGCGGCTGGGCCACCACCCGGCACTAGGTAGTTCCAGAGATATCGGAACTGGCCATTGGTTGACTTATCTGCAGGGACAATGATGTCGCTGTGACCATCGTGAGGCGTGACCACCTGCGGATGTTCCGCACCGACGCGCTCGTAGAGACGATCCATGACCGGCTGGTACTCGTTGCGCGCCTTGTCTGACAGGCGGTTGTAGCGGCGACCGAACTTAGTGAACTCTTCGCGGGCTTCGTCGTCGATTTCCGACCCAGCGTCCAGAAGTACCTCGATACTCTCCAGGACTCGACTGAGAGCATCGGTATCGGCGGCAGCGACAGCCTCTTTGAACGCTGTCCGGCCGTGACCGAGGCGGTTCTCGCGGTGGAGGTCAGCGCCGTTTTCCAGCAGAAACGCAATGGCCTTGGGCTGATGGCTCTTCGCAGCCATGAAAAGCGGCGGATGGGCGCCAGCTTCGATGTCTGCACCGCATTCAAGCAGAATCTTCATCTTGTCGATGTCGCCCCGACTTGCGTGCTCTGCCAGGGCGGTTTTACCGAAGCGGTTCTCGGTGTTGACGTCGAGCCCCTGGTCGATTAGCCAGCGCATGAGCTCCGGAGGGGTGCCACGGAGCGCCAGTGCAGTGTCCTTGCTGTATCCGAAAACTGCGTTGAGTGCGCAAGCGTCATAGACGGCCTTCAGCGCATCCATGTCACCGGCTTCGAGCAGCTCTTCGAAATCTTCGACCAGTTTCTTCCGCTTCCGTGGCATGGAGTCTGCCCTTTCTCCAGTCTTGCTAGCAACACACTGTGGTTTGCCAAAGGTTCTCTGGAAGATGAAAATTCGTTGTTATGCACGCAGACTAACGGAAGTCGGAGAGATTGGCGCGAGGTTACGTACAGAAGAATTGCTGCCCATAAAATCAATATCTATGAAGCCTGCAGGTGAGAACGTCGTTTTCAAACGCTGGGAACTAGAACCTGGCATGAGCATTAGCTCACTAATTAGTCGCCAACGACGCGGAATCTATATTCTCGAGTTCGCCGATGGCTGTCGATATGTCGGCCAATCAGTAAATGTTGTCAGCCGCTTTGCAACACATGTCCACGGATCGTCCCACCACGAAGGATGGGACGACGTTGTAGCAATTCAGTTCCGCGAGATGCCAGCGGGAAATCTTGACGAAGCGGAATACCAAGAAATTTATAGGCAAAAATCGCTTGGCTTTGAGCTACGGAACAAGGTTTTCAACCTTGGCCATAACCAGCCCTCAAAATTTGATGATGCTGTCACCGTTGAAGAGCAGCGACACTGGGCACTCGGCCACGGTAACTACAAGCTTGAGAACTTAGAATTGCGCATTTCTGGCGCACCTTCGACCTCAAGCAAACTTCGTTCCAAGGTTCCAACCTTAATAACCAATGAGACCTATACCGCCGTGTTAGATGATCTCGCTTTTTGCCTAAGCCACATAGTCCCCGATGCAGTGAAACTGGAATTTACGTACTGGACAATCTCTGACTACCCAAGTACTTCGGGCGGACGATTCGCGACACTCAATGTCGGCAACCTCGAACTAGCTTATTTTCCTAGATTCTTTTTCGATGATCCAGAAGGACGCATCGCAGACATGCACCAGCTTGTAATTTTTAATCTGCCTTCATGCGTGCTCGACCGGAGTTACGATAACGCCATAATCAGAAGTGAGCATTCCTGGATATATTTCGAACGACGTTTTTACAGGCTAATTGACACAGTGGGCGTCGAGATGCCTATCGGAACGCTCCGTGAATTCTTTAATACCGAACCTGATCTACTGATAGACGCGCGCCAATTCGTCATTAACCTCATGCGAAACAGTGGATCCGGAAAGTTTCGCCGCTGGCACAGCCAGGCTCTTTCAACTGAGGTATTTCAACACTGTCGTGCCCTGAAGGAAAAACAATAAGCTGTCTGAAAGCATGACAGCATCGCACCCAAAACTAGACAGTTGAAGCCTCCCAATTGGGAGGCTTCACAAAGGAAGCAGCGCCGCTTCCCTATTTACCGCCCTCGTCGGTGGACAGCGCAGCCACGAATGCCTCCTGCGGCACCGAAACCGAACCGATGTTCTTCATGCGCTTCTTACCGGCCTTCTGCTTCTCCAACAGCTTGCGCTTACGGGAGATGTCACCGCCGTAGCACTTAGCAAGGACGTCCTTGCGCAGCGCACGGATGTTCTCGCGGGCGATAATCTTCGAACCGATTGCGGCCTGAACCGGGACCTCGAACTGCTGGCGAGGAATCAGCTCGCGCAGCTTCTTGGTCATCTTGTTGCCGTACCACTGGGCGTTGTCGCGGTGGACGATAGCGGAGAAAGCATCGACTGCTTCGCCCTGCAGGAGGATATCCACCTTGACCAGATCCGCAAGCTGCTCACCGGCATCTTCGTAGTTCAGCGAGGCATAACCCCTGGTACGGGACTTCAACATGTCGAAGAAGTCGAAGATGATCTCGCCCAGTGGCATCTTGTAACGCAGCTCCACGCGGTCCTCGGACAGATAGTCCATGCCACCCATCTCACCGCGCTTCTGCTGACACAGCTCCATGGTGGGGCCAACGAATTCACTCGGCACAACGATGGTGCACTTGACCATCGGCTCGTAAATCTCGCGGAGCTTACCTTCCGGCCAGTCACTCGGATTGTGAACGGTAACCTCGGTGCCGTCCTCAGTAACGACGCGGTAGACAACGTTCGGAGCCGTCGAAATCAGATCCAGGTCAAACTCACGCTCCAGGCGGGCGCGGGTGATCTCCATGTGCAGCAGGCCCAGGAAACCACCGCGGAAACCGAATCCGAGAGCCACCGAAGTCTCCGGTTCGAATGTCAACGAAGCGTCGTTAAGCTGAAGCTTTTCCAACGCATCACGCAGGTCGGGATAGTCTTGCTGAGAGATTGGGAACAGACCGGAGTAAACCATCGGCTTGGGCTCTTCGTAGCCTTCCAGCGGCTCCTCAGCCGGTGTGGCGTTCAGCGTGACGGTATCACCGACCTTGGACTGGCGGACGTCCTTCACACCGGTGATAAGGTAGCCGACCTCGCCGACGCCAAGACCTTTACACTTCTTCGGTTGTGGCGAAACAATGCCAATTTCCAGCAGCTCGTGCTTAGTGCCGGTGGACATCATCTGAATAACTTCACGCGGCTTGAGCTGACCATCAACAACACGGATGTACGTGACCACACCACGGTAGGTGTCGTAGACGGAGTCGAAGATCAGCGCACGGGCAGGTGCCTCCGGGTCGCCGACCGGCGCCGGGACGAGCTCACAGACTCGGTCGAGCATTTCGTCAACGCCCTCACCGGTCTTGCCCGAAACACGCATGACATCTTCCGGCTCGCAGCCGATAATGTGCGCGATTTCCTCCGCGTACTTATCCGGATCCGCGGCCGGCAGGTCAATCTTGTTCAGAACCGGGATGATCTCCAGGTCGTTTTCCATGGCCAGGTACAAGTTGGCCAGAGTCTGCGCTTCGATGCCCTGAGCGGCGTCGACAAGCAGAATCGCGCCTTCACACGCCTCCAGCGCACGCGAGACCTCGTAGGTGAAGTCAACGTGACCAGGCGTATCAATCAGGTGCAGGACGATCTCTTCCCCCGCGTGCTTACCTGTGCTCGGAACCCACGGCAGGCGCACGTTCTGAGCCTTAATAGTGATGCCGCGTTCGCGCTCAATATCCATATTGTCGAGGTACTGATCGCGCATGTCGCGCGCCTCCACAACACCCGAGAGCTGCAGAATTCGGTCCGCCAGGGTGGACTTACCGTGGTCAATGTGCGCAATAATGCAGAAATTTCGAATCCGTGAGGGGTCCGTAAAAGTCTGCTCCGCAAAATTCTTGGTCACGTTGGGTCTACTCCGAAAAATAAAGACGTTATGGGCATTGGGGCGCGGCGTTGGCCGACCCATATGCGCCGGCCTCGAAAACCGACCAGCCGGGCTTAAATACAATCACGCACAATCTTACCTATCGATTCCCTCCGCACTAAACCTCTAGACTTAGATTTCATGAGCTCCACTTCGTCCACCGATCAAAATGAACGCGAAAGCTGGCCACGCCGCCTGCGTAATCGCATCAGCGCGCGTCTTTTCGCCGGTACCGAGTGGTTCCGCGGCCCCGACACACTCGACGAGGCACTGTTTAAGCTCAACACGCAGCTTGGGCTCGCCCAGGACACCTCGCTTTCCGACGAGTCCAAGGAGACCCTACTTCGACTGCGTGATCCGGTGACCATCGCGCGTCCGACCGCGGAACTGGCCCGCACAATCGTGTACAGCCCTGACATGGATGGCCAGGCCGACCCCGGCGAAGTCGTGTGGATTCCACTGCAGCTCGAAGGTGAAAATGCTGCTTTGCGCGAGCGCGCTGTGGTCGTGGTTGGCCGCCATGACCAGTACCTTCTGGGCATGCTGATTTCCACACGCAGTGAGCACAGCGAGCAGCCGGAGTGGCTGTTTATCGGCAGCGGGTTCTGGAATGAAGATCCCAAGCCATCGTGGGTGCGCATGGACCGAATCTTGCTCATTCCGGAATCCGGTATTCGTCGCGCAGGCGCGATGATGCCCCGCAGGCGCTTTGAGCTCATCGCCGCCCGACTGCGCGGAGACTACGGCTGGAATTAAGCAGCGGCTGTAACTGGGACATGGCTGGAATTACTCAGTAGCTGGAATTAGGCAGTGGCTGGTATTAGGCAGCGCTGTTTGCTAAGATTCTGCAAGTTGTTTACCGTTGTGTTCCTTTACGGCGAGCGCGGGCAGGACCTTGGGTTCGCGTTTTCATCGTCGTACAAGCGCAGTGTGTGGCTTCATTCTGCTGGTTAATTCGACTGACCGGCGATGATGACACTCCACGTTTTGCACTGTGATCAGGACTTTTCTTGGTGGCGGGCGGTAACAATTCCAACTACTACGGATACAAGAGGTATTCACGATGGCAAATATCAAGTCCCAGATCAAGCGCAACAAGACCAACGAGAAGGCTCGCCTGCGTAACCAGGCAATCCGCTCTGCAGTCCGCACTGAGATCCGCAAGTTCAAGGCTGCTGTTGAGGCTGGCGACAAGGCTGCTGCTGAGGCTCAGCTGCGCGTTGCATCCCGCAAGCTGGACAAGGCTGTCACCAAGGGCGTCTTCCACCGCAACACTGCGGCTAACAAGAAGTCCGGTATGGCTAAGGCTTTCAACAAGCTGGAGGGCTAATTCCCTTTTTGGGCGCTGTGCTGTTGCAGCACTGCGCTTGCGTCGTGCTAGCGCTGCATTTTGCCGCGCTTGCACCGTGAACAATAACCGCTTCCTGCTATTTTCCGATTTGTTTCCGGATGTGGCGGGAAGCGGTTTTTGTAATTTAACCCTAATGTGGTTAAGTGACTGCGTTTATGGCTGGCGGCAGTGGGGCAATGCAAGTTACTGACTGCGTTTATGACAAAAATGGCCCGAAAAATGGCCTGAAAGTGCCCTAAACTCGCACAGTTTCACATTTGCAGCCCGTAGAGCGGGGCGTGAGCCCCGCCTCCCACGCTGTTGGTTGTTGATTTCCCATCGCTTCGGTTCCAGCACACCAACATGCGGCCAGCACATGCAGATAGCACATGCGGATAGCACAGTTTCCACAGGAAGGAACGTCATGCCGAAGACAACTTTCACGACCGTCGCGCACTCCCCAACCAACCTTGAAACCACTGTGACCTCTCGCGATATGAGCTTCACCCTGGACGAGCCGACTGACCTCGGGGGAACCAACAAGGGCATGAACCCGGTCGAGGCGCTGCTCGGAGCCCTAGGCGCCTGCAAGTGCATCGTCGTCCGCTCATTCGCCGCCGCCCAGGGCATCAAGCTCAACGATGTCAAGGTTGAGTGCTCCGGTGTGCTCGATCCAGACGGTTTCATGGGGAAGAACCCGGAGGCAAAGATCGGTTTCTCCGAGATTCACACCCGCTTCCACATTGATGCAGACAACACGAGGGATGAACTAGTTGCATTCCTCGACTTTGTCGAATCCCACTGCCCTGTTCAGGACACGCTGTCCAACCCGGCTACATCGTCCTTCGAACTCGCATAGCTGAAAGTCATCGACGCTAGCGAAGCAACCTGCTCAGCAGGACGGCCACACGGTCACCGTGTTCTTCACGGTGTTTCGCCTGTCACCACAGAACTGAAGCTCCCACGACCTCTCACGACTTAACGCCGATGGGACGAATGGGCCAGCTCTGCGATACGAAGCACCGATTGCTCCAGCGATAGCTCCGGTGTCGACGAGGTTCCCTTCGTGTCCGCATCCAGCTGTGCCGCGACCACCACAGCGCGAGCAACCGCAGGGGTTGACCAGGCAGAGGCCAACCGCTGAGTTTTCTCCAACTTCCACGGCGGCATGCCATAGCGGTGGGCATCCCTGCGAGCATTAACGCCACGTGCGCCGTGGAGCCGAGCTACATCACCGACCATTCCCGTGATCGCAGCTGACAGTAGGGCCGGTGCCATTCCCAGCTGCAAAGCACGACGCATCTTGGCCAACGCTTCCCCACCGCGACCGCGCAGTGCGAGCTCGGCAATCTCAAAACCCGAAACTTCCGCCGAAGCACCGTAGTAGGTGCGCACAGCTTCCGAGGTAACCTTTCCCGCGGTATCTGCGCAGAGCTGAGAAATGGCAGTGGCCAGCTCACGGAGATCCGAACCGACCGCATCTAGGACGGTATCAATGACGTCGCGACGCACCTTAACCCCGTGTGAGGCAAACTCTTCGCCAACGAAACCCGGCAAATCGTTCCTCTTAAGCGGTTGCGCTTCGAAGAAGCGGACGCCTAGCTTACGCAGGTCAGCGACCATCTTCTTCTGACGCCCCTCACCGCTATGCAGCAGGATCAATGTGATGCCCGGCGCGGGATCTTTAACAGAATCCATCAACAGTGCCGCAGGTTCTTTTCCCGCATCCTGGCAGTCGGTGACAACCACAATTCGGTCATCCCCAAATAGCGAGGGGCTGAAAAGTTCCACTGCATCGACAGTGGTCATGTCCCCTGCGCGGATGGTGGTCACAGGCACCGAGCGTCCGCCCGGATCGGACTCCGTTGCTGCCTGCGCGCGGACGGCAGCGACGATGGCGAGGCGGGCGCGGTCTTTCAGCAGCTCCTCTTTGCCCACAATCAAATTCACGGGTGCGACGGCGCTCAATCCCGACCTCTTTTCCGCGTTGATTCCTGCGACTGTTATTTCTAGCCTACGGGACAGCCCGGATTTCACCTCCCTCGCCAGACGTCACCATTTGAATAGAGAGCTTGTGGCCCATCTCGCTGCGGACACACCACAGGAATGTGCTCCGGGGTCATTACGGTTTCTCGCACGCGCGGACCACACTCGCGGGCGACAAACCACTGCGGTGAGCTACGTATTTGGAGAACTCTGCCGCTCACGGCCTCAGCGATATACGAAGGGGACTCCACCACCACGGTTCCTGTCGTGGGATTATCAACGGCTGGATCGAGCCCCTGGGCATGCCATGTCATTTCCTCGGTGATTCTGAGGGCAATTCGGCACTGCCGGCTGAGCGAGGTTGGTGCAGAGCTGCTGTCCGGATTTCGCGCAGAGCGGTCTACAGAAGCGCCATGGCTGACGGGCTCTTCGACAGCGCCCGCGTGAATGAGAACAAGCTGGTTTTTCTCAGCGCAGGCGGCAAGCTTCCACCCCTTTGGTGCACGCGCAATGTCGAGGCCAAACACCCAAATAACGGCGTAGCTACAGGCGGCCAGGACAACTGCAAAGCCACCAGCGCGTAGCGCAAGACGGGGCCACGCCCAGAGCGTCGTCAAGCATGTGATTGTCAGCGTGCAGGAGACGAGCAACGTGATGGCTCCAGTGGCGGGCGCGACGAGACTCGCGCTGAGGCGTGCGACCTGATAAATCCACCACGCGCATGGTGCGATGCACCAGAGCAGAGCGCTGACCAGCCAGTTGAGATGCAGTACGGCGGCAACGGCAGCTAACGAACCGGCGATAGTAACCGGTGCGACGGCGGGCGCGGCGAGCAGATTCGCCAACAGTGAGATATGGCTGATTTCGCCGATGAGGAGCGCCAATACTGGCATTGTGACCACGTGTGCGGCAATCGCTACGGCAATTGCTCGAACAATTGGTGCGGGCCAGGTACCCATAACGGTGGTGGTGGAAAGGCGTCTGGCAAGGGGCTCGGCAAGGAGGACTAGGCCAGCGGTGGCAGCGACGGAAAGGGCGAAACCCACGGACACCGACAGGTCTGGCGCCAGGAGAATCAACCCAATAATGCCAGCCGACAGCGCCGCGATGGCTTGGCCGGCTCGTCCCACGATAATTGCCAGCAACCCAATGCAACCGGTGACCACCGCCCGTAGTACTGACGGTTCTGTGCCCACAATTGCCACAAAACCATACAGGGCAAGTGCGGCGACTGCGACCCGCACCCGCGGCCCAGCCCACGAAAACACCGCTACAACAGCTCCCACGACAAGCGCAACGTTGGCTCCAGAGACTGCTGATAGATGTGAAAGTCCGGAGGCGGTCATCATGTCGCCGTCGGTGAGGCTAAAGCCACGCTCATCGCCGATGGCCATGGCGGGGATTAGACGGTCGGGACCAACGGGGAGAGCCTGCGCCGATTCAAAGAGCTGCTGACGAACCTCAGCTGCCAGTCCCCGTGGTGGCGCGATAACCTCAACATCGCCGCGGAGATTCAGCTGGATTCCACTAATGCAGGGTTTGCTCGCAGCGCGCACACCGGCGGTGGATTCAACGACGGTGTCTCTCGTAACCGCTAAAAGTGACTCATCGCCGAAAACCGAGACTTGCCCGGGAAGACCCTCGATGCGTGCTTTCGCACTGGCACCGAACTCGGTTGCCTTCGGCTCAGTGACCAGGCGCAGCTGCACTTTCGCCATCCCACCAATGTCGTCATAGAGCTCGTGGGCGCGGGCTCGGGCAATGCGGATTCGCGTGGCTAGCGCAACACTGGCCACTGCCACAACCGGTACCAGGAGGGTGGCGATGGCTCGCCACCCGGAGGTCACCGCGCCACTGCCCCATCGCCATGACCAGTGTTGCCACGCCCACGGCAACCCCACCGCAATCACGATTGCGCTCGGTGCCACGACCATCGCCCATTCTGGGCGCATAATGACTGCCACCGCAGTCACCCACACCAACACCGCTGCTGGCACTAACCGCACATCGAGCCCAGCACGAGCGCGTAGGTCAGACGGTGGCGGCATCGCGCAAAGCCTCTACCTTCGCCGGGCCGATTCCCGGGACCTCCTCAAGCGCGTCGATGCTCGCAAAAGGCCCATTCTTTTCTCTAAAGTCGATGATTTTGGTCGCCGTTGCGGGTCCGATTCCGGGTAGTTCCTCCAGTTGCGTCGCCGTCGCGGTATTGACGTTAATCTTCCCGCTCGACTCGCTCGCGCCAGCAGCACCAGAGTCGGCAGCACCGGCGCCAGAACCCCCAGCGCTACCAGGACCACCCGCCATCTCCCCTGCTGGTAACGCCTCCGTCCCAACCACAATCTGTTGGCCATCCATCAACGGCGCCGCGAGATTGACGCTAGCTGGATTTGCCTCCGGCAAAAGCCCACCCGCACGCTCAATTGCCTCCACCACCCGTGCTCCCGCTGGCACCTCCACCACGCCGGGATGCACGACCAGCCCCACCACCGACACAATCAACGGCCCCGTCTGCGCCTGCGCGTTAGCCTCCTGCCCCGGATCGCCAGGCGTCTCCGCCGCGGTCTCAGTCGTCTCCGGTGTCGTCCCCACAGCAGCCGCGTCCTGCACCGCAGGCATCTCCACCTGCGGCGACGATGGCCACACCACCGCAGCGATAGCTCCCAGCGCCAACACCACGATCACAATGCACGCAGCCATCGCCACCCGCGGTGTCACCACCGCCCGGCGCGTGGAAAAGTCCACCGCCATGCGCTTGTCTTGATCAATCGGTTCCAGATAGTCCGCCAGCCGATTCCGCAAATTCGTCACGATGCGCACACTAATGCCCCGCCCCTGCGCGCACTCCCGCGAAAGCGCCCATCGAAGGGGCAGCTGTGGATAAAAAATGGCCTGTGGGGGTTATCCACAGGCCACGCTATCCGCACAGCTCAGAAGCTATTTCTTCTTCTCGTCCCCGTCTGCATCACGCTTTTCGCTTGACGACGACTCCTGCGATTTCTCCTCTTCAGCGCCAAATACGGCTCCCTCGGGATCCGACTTGTCGCGCAGCGACAAATCAGAGATAGCCTTTGCCAGACGCTCAGCCTTTTCCAGGGCTGCTTGGCGGTTCTCACTCCACGTTGGCAATTTAGAAACAGCCGTGGTGAAAAGCGGAATTCCCTGTTCATTGGTCACGACTGTGCGATGGACTCGCTTGTTGCGGTTGTGGGGTGCGGCCGGATTCTCAACTACTTTCACCGCGGCCTGATCGGTGATTGGTTCATCCGAGTCAGTGACGGCAGCGGTTTCAGCTGAACCAACCGAGCCATCCGCCCCTTCCATGTCAGCCGAGTCGCAAGAATTATCTTCCCCAGCGTCCGTAACCTCAGCGTCAACAACGGCCGTGTCGCTCTCCTCCACGCTGTGAAGCAGCGCAGTTACTCCCATCTCTACTTCAAAATCCATGGCGTCCGAATCAATTGAGCCACCAGAGACCATGCCAACTGCATAGGCGCCCTGTCCGACATGAGCAGCAATCGACTCCGGCAAATCTAGGATTCTAAACCGGGTATCATCGGGTAGCTCTTCGGCAAGCATGGCCTGGAGCTCGTGAACGTCGTCAAGCGCGTCGGCGTGATGCAGCAGCACTGCCGGCGGACGGTTCGCCGATGACGCGGACCGAACCATCTTGGTGGCAAAATCCACCATGCGCTGCTTGACCTTCGCTTCTGTACGGCACTTGGCGACGAGTGCCAGTGAGCCATCTTTAATGCCGACGATGGGTTTGATGGCGAGAGCAGTAGAGAGCATCGCTTGGCCGGCCGAGATGCGACCACCACGGCGCAACGAATCGAGCTTCGGCACGAACAACCAGAGTCGATAGCGCTGCAGCACATCGCGGGCGACATCGGCAACCTCATCACGGCTGGCACCAGCCCGTGCTGCCTTAGCTGCCGCAATGGCAGCGGCACCGACCCCGGCGCCTACGGTGTCGGTATCGATGATGGTCACGCGGTCGAGAGCCCCTGCAGCGGTGACAGCATTCGACCAGGTGGCGGACATGCCCTTGCCAAGGTGTAGGGCGACAACGCCGGCGTCGGAACCGTCCTTGTTGGAGCGTTCCAGTGCACGGGCGTAAGCAGCGCACAGCTTCAGCGGGCTGACCGCTGAGGTGGTGACGGCGTCTTCATTGATGTCATGGCTGATGGGAACCACGGTGATGTCGAGCTTGCGGGCAACCTCGGGCATCAGGCACGCGGTGTCATCGACAACAATGCGAACGTGGCCGTCACCGGGCATGGCGGCCTCCTGAATGATCGGAGTCAGAAATCTGCGCTTCCCGTTCACGGACCTTCGCGTTAAACGCGTTGAGGTACCAGGAAGTCTCACCATTGACGCGAGTGCGCTGTTCCATTTCGACCCACGCAGTGTTGCCCAGGCCATTGAAAGTGCTGAAGTAGTCGCGCGGCATCTGTAGCAGGGCTGCAGTAGCCGCAGCAATGGCACCACCGTGAGACACGAGCACGAACGTATCTGTCTCCCAAGCAGGGGCAGCCGCGAGGTCAGCAATCACCGCGAGCATTCGGTTGGAAACCTCAAAGCGGGTCTCGCCACCTTTGGGCGCCCAGTTGAGATTGTGACGCCAGTGGTCCCGCATACCGGGGAACGCGGAGTCAATCTCGTCGTAGGTGCGCTCCTGCCATTCGCCAAGGTTGGTTTCACGCAGGCGCTTATCAAAGCTCAGTTCTGCACCGGTGGTCTCGGCTAGCGCGCGGGCGGTGTCAGCTGCCCGGGTTAGGTCAGAGGACACGATTTTTGTGATTCGCGGTTCAGACACAGCCAAGTACTGTGCCGCAGTACGGGCTTGCTCGCGGCCGACGTCGGAAAGCTGCGTGTCCAGCTGTCCCTGAATGCGACCGGTAGCGTTGTACGATGTCTGCCCGTGCCGCAGCATAATCAGACGACGTCGGGTGGCAACATGCGCCTCGCGTGAGCCCGCCACGATTAAAACTCGTCCGTATCCGGGTTGTCGGCAGCCAGCGGAATCTCGTCGATAGAACGAGCATTGCGGGCGGAATCTTCGCCGTCTTCGTTGCTCGGCTGCTCGACACCTTCGACCTCAATGCGCGGGCAATCGCGCCACAGTCGATCTAGACCGTAGAAGTCACGCTCTTCGCTGCGGAAGACATGCACGACAATGTCGCCGTAATCCAGCAGCGCCCAACGTCCCTCACGCACGCCTTCGCGGCGCACCGGCTTTGCGCCGAGGTCACGCAGATCGTCCTCAATCTCATCGACGATTGCGGCAACCAGTCGCTCATTGTCAGCACTGACCAGGACGAACGCGTCCGTAATCACCACCGGGCCAGAGACATCGAGAACAACGACGTCCTCACCCTTCTTGCTATCGGCGGCCTTTGCCGCGGCGGTCGCCAGCTCGATGGCGCGTGCTTGTGCAGTCACGAAAGACTTCAGCTCCTTGTGATTAAAGTCGTGAAAAACAGTGTTTGTACTTGTAACTTACCGTCTCAGCAGGATTTTGCTAACTTTCAGTCGGCAGTATCGGCCTTCGCATCTGCAAATGCGGGCCCCACAGAACCAACCGTGCCCTCAGCGGACTGGTACAGACCACGCTTGGCGATGTACTGCACCACTCCATCCGGCACCAAGTACCAAACGGGGCGTCCTGCCTCCGCCCGCTTTCGACAGTCGGTGGAAGAAATAGCCATCGCGGGAATCTCGATGAGGTGTAACCGCGAGGCGTCGATTCCCTCCAGGTCCTCTGCACGCAGGTGAACTCCTGGGCGAGTGACGCCGACGAACGTTGCTGCGTCGAACATCTCCTCCCAGTCCCGCCACGTCATAATCTTCTGCAGCGCATCGGCACCGGTAATGAAGAACAGATCCGCATTGGGATAGATGACCTTCAAATCCCGCAGCGTATCGACGGTATAGGTCGCACCCGGTCGGTCAATATCCACCCGTGAGACCGAAAACTGCGGATTCGACGCGGTGGCAATGACCGTCATCAGGTAGCGGTCTTCGCTGTGAGAGACCTTCCGGCCGCGCTTTTGCCACGGCTCACCCGTGGGCACGAAGAGCACAAAGTCCAGGTCAAAACGGTCTGCCACCTCACTGGCAGCGACCAAGTGACCATTGTGAATCGGATCAAAAGTGCCACCCATCACGCCAATGCGCTGCCGGGGCGCTTCCGCCGACTTTGCTGTCAACGCGGCGTGTACCCGCGACCGCACACTTTTCTTGCGCTTAACCATGTCTGGCACTTTACCTGGGTACTATGGACGAGTTTGTCCGCGACCGGCCAGAACCCACTTGCTGCTGGTCAGCTCCGGCAATCCCATCGGGCCACGAGCATGCAGCTTCTGAGTGGAAATACCAATCTCTGCGCCGAAACCGTACTGCTCACCATCGGTGAATGCGGTGGAGGCATTAACGCTGACCGCTGCGGCATCAACACGGTCGACGAATTCCTGGCACACACCCCAGTCACGTGCGGAGACAGCCTCCGTGTGCCCCGAGGAGTACTCACTGATGTGTTCGGTTGCGGCCACCACACCGTCGACAATGCGCGCGGCAATGTCCAGCGAGAGGTACTCATCCGACCAGTCGTCTTCCGTCGCCGGAATGACCTCACCAGTCCACCCGGAGGCCGCCAAGTTATCGACATCGCCGTGAACCGCAATGCCTGCGTCGGCAAGCGCGTCCAAAATGCGGACCTGATCCTGCGCCGGCAGCGCTGAGTCAATGAGAACGGTTTCAGTGGCGTTGCAGACGCTCGGACGGCGGGTCTTGCCGTTAATCATCAGTGCAATTGCCTCGTCGATATCGGCGGAAGCATCGATGTAGATGTGGCAGTTGCCGGTACCGGTCTCAATGGCTGGCACCGTTGCCTTCGTCACAACGGCCTCAATCAGACCGGCACCACCGCGCGGAATCACCACGTCAACCAGGCCACGAGCAGTGATGAGGTCCTGCACAGAATCGTGAGTCTCACACGGCAGCAGCTGAACGAGGTCCTCCGGTGCATCGTGGTTGGCCAGCACCTCACGCAGAACCGCTACCAGCTGCGTGTTGGAGTGAACGGCGGACTTAGAACCGCGCAGCAGAGCTACGTTGCCCGACTTCAGCGCCAGACCAAAAGCATCGACCGTAACGTTCGGGCGTGCCTCGTAGACCATGCCCATCACGCCCAGCGGCACGCGGACCTGGGAAAGCTTAATCCCATTGGGAAGAGTGCTACCACGCAGCACCTCACCTACCGGATCCGGCAGTGCCGCGACCTGACGAAGACCACCGGCAATGCCCTCAACACGATCGGCATCGAGACGCAGGCGATCCAGCAGGGAATCGCTGAAACCGCGTTCCTTACCAGCCTCGATATCCTTGACGTTGGCCGCCAGAATGTCTTCAGTACGGGCAACCAGCTCATCGGCTGCGGCCAGCAGGAGCTCGTTCTTGCGTGCCGACGTAAAGCGCGACAGCTCTCCCGCGACAGCCTTGGCACGCTGCGCCTTTTCTAAAACCTCGGCGCGCTCAGCAGCACGCTCCGGGCTAAGAGCCGAATCCTCGGCAATGCCCTGTTGATTGGAGTTAGCAGTTTCATTCGTTTGAGCAGTCATGCCTACCAGCATAACTAGAGTGAGACATCATTTGAGGGAATTAGCTCAGCAACCCACGGAAAGATGTAATTCATCAACAGCAGGAAGATGATGACGGCAATCACGATTGTGATAATCAGTTTCACCCACCACGGCCCTGGCAGAGATCGCCAATATGCTGCGTACATCTAGTTGGCCTCCTTGGTCTCCACGCCGGCGAGCACCGCGTGAATGATTAACCGGTGAGTGTTGTCCCACTGCGGGTGGCAGGTGGTCAACGTAAGTAGGGTGGCGTCACCGACCGGATCGAGAACATCGCCACGATCCGGAGTGACAATGTGCTGGCCGGGAATCTCAGGGACGTTGGTTCCTTCTGGCACGCAGTCGAAGCCCTCCCCTGCTCCAGCCATACCGTCGACCGGCAATACCTTGTAGTGGTAAATAGCATCGCGCGTCTCTACGGTGATGTCATCGCAGGTCTGCAGGCGGTCAATGTTATCGAAGGGAGCTCCGTGGCCATCACGGTGAGCGGCATAGGAGCTGTTGCCCACCTGCCCCGGCAGGGCTGTGCTCGGATAATGGCCGGGACCACCGCGCAAAACTTCTTGGGAGACACCTTCGAAGACAACCAAATCGGTAAAACCCGCCTTCGGAGCGGAAATCATCGCCACCGCGGAGCCTGGTACCCAGGAATCCTCAACAGCCGGCTCCGTGCCATCTGGCGCCGGAACTGGGAGCGATACCGGTGTGGACCAGGTCTCTTGCAGCTCATCACGAGCCTGCTGCTGGACCTTTCCAGTCTCAAGACCAGACCAGTACAGCAGGTAAAACGCAAAGAGCGCAACGAGCACTCCAGCCGTCAAGAGCAACTCGCCGATGACACCGATAATTTTTGATAACACACCTCGGATTATGCCCGAAAGTTCCTCGCTCAGGCAGTCCTCGCCGAAGCATCTCTATCCGGGCACACCTCCACGGGCATGCCTTTGCGCGGTGCGTTTAAGCGCTGCAGCTCTAGGCGCGGTGCCCCTAAGCGCGGGAGGCGAAATCCGACAGGTAGTCGGCATGGACGACGGGCTTCTGCATGTCATTGGGCAGTTCCTCGGTGTGGTAGCCAATCATGCCCAGCAGTTCCTCGGAGTCATAGTTGACCTCCCCACGACCGATGACCTCACCGCTCGGCCCAATCAGATCCACAATGTCACCGGCAGAGAACTCACCGTCAACCGAGGTGATACCGACCGGGAGCAGCGACTTACGCATCCGGGTCACAGCGTCGACCGCACCGGCATCCAGGCGAAGCAGGCCCGAGCTGTCAGCCGCATAGAGCATCCAGAACTTCCAGGCGCTGAGGCGGTTTTCCTTCGCGGCGAAAGCGGTTCCCACGTCCGCTTGATCCAGTGCTCGCTCAATGTTGGATGCCGAGGTCAGCAACACTGGCACACCAGCACGCGAAGCCAAGCGTGCGGCAGAGACCTTCGAGGCCATACCACCGGTACCCAGTGCTCCACCATCACCGGCGATCACACCACGCAAGTCGTTACCGCTGCGCACCTCCGGCACAAAGGTTGCACCTGGATCAGCCGGGTTGCGGTCGTAGAGGCCGTCGACGTCGGATAGCAGAATCAGTGCATCGCAGTACGCCAAGTGGCTGACCAGTGCGGCGAGACGGTCGTTGTCACCGAAGCGGAACTCCGAGGTCGCAACCGTGTCATTTTCGTTGACGATTGGCACTGCACCCAGCTGGCGCAGGCGATCAATAGTGCGCTGGGCGTTGCGGGCACGGGAACGCACACCCGCATCGTCCGAAGTCAAAAGCACCTGTGCGGAAGTGCGGCCATAGCGCAGGAAGGAGCGTCCCCACTCCTGTGCCAGGCGCACCTGCCCCACAGCAGCAGCTGCCTGCTTGGTAGCAAGGTCCGCCGGACGCGTAGTCAGCCCTAGCGGCCCCATTCCGGATGCCACTGCACCGGAGGACACGACGATGACATCGCTAATGCCCATGCGCTTTTCCAGGGCATCGGCGATAAAGTCAATGCGCTCAGGATCGGTGCGACCGTCAGGTCCGGTCAGGGAGGAAGAACCAATCTTCACAACGACACGCTTCGCGGTTCGAATTGCTTCACGAGTCTCCGAATCGAAGCCGCCCTTCGTACCTGGAGATAGATTCTCGGTCGCTTTTTCAATCTCAGCGAGGGTGGCTTCGGGATTGTCGTGAAGCAGCTCGTCGACCTCCTCACGGGAAATCGGCGCGTCCGATTCAGGCTTTGGCGCGGTAGCTACCGGGGTGTCTGATGCCCCTGCCACCGTGTCGTCAACATCACTGGCAATCGTGTCGGAAGGGATAACTGACTCACTCATTTCACTAATGGAAAACATGACGGTCTTATGTAATTCTGACTTTATAATTGTTTAAACAATCAATGGCAAATTGCAAGTCCAGTACATTCGCTTGCCGACGACGCTGTCGCCCGCGACTACGAGTACCGGTCGCGAATGGCCTCTTCACCATCTCCGAAGTCGTACTCGTCAATAAGACCACGGCGGGCCTGCGATGCACGCTTACGCTCCTCAGCGCTCGTGCGCTCGTTGACGTAGAGACGATCGTCGGTACCACGGCCACTCGGCACGAAATCATCGGTGCCCGCAACCTGCTGTGGGTACCACTCAAAGGTAAGGTAGGAAATAGTCACAGGGCAGCCAACTGTTGCTCCGGCCTTCGCCAGCGCATCCTCGACACCGAGCTTGGCCAAACGGTCTGCCAGGTAGCCCACAGCCTCGTCGTTTTCGAAGTCCGTCTGGTTAATCCAGCGCTCCGGCTTACGACCACGCACAATGAACCCGTCTGGGGTATTCGGATCGCACTCGATGGTGAAGTCCGCGCCTTCGCGCTTCTTGCCACGCACACCTTCCGGACGGATGACCGCACGGGGCTCCTGCTCTGTTGGCAACGGATGCGCCTTGCGGTAGGCGGCAATCTGATCCTTCAGGCCGTAGGTCAGCTCTTTGAGCCCCTCGTGCGTCACCGTGGAGATCTCAAAAATTGGCCAGCCAAACTTCTCCAGTTCCTCGCGCTGCAGGTCAATCATTTCGCGAGCATCCGGCAGGTCAATCTTGTTCAGCACGATGACGCGCGGGCGCTCCGCGAGATCCCCAAGCCCCACGTCAGCCTTCAATACCGACTGGTAGTTAGCGAGCTCTGTCTCCAGCGCCTTGATATCAGAGACCGGATCCCGGTCACCCTCCAGCGCAGCAGCATCAACCACATGAGCCAGCACAGCACAGCGCTCGATATGCCGCAGGAAATCCAGGCCGAGGCCACGGCCCTCAGAAGCTCCCGGGATTAGACCCGGCACGTCTGCGATAGTGAAGGACTCATAGCCGACGTTGACGACACCCAGGTTCGGCTGCAGCGTAGTAAACGGGTAGTCACCGATCTTCGGCTTAGCAGCACTCAAGGTGCTTACCAGCGATGACTTTCCAGCTGACGGGAAGCCCACCAGGCCAACGTCGGCCATGGACTTGAGCTCCAAGACAAGATCCTTGGCCTCACCCGGCTCACCGAGGAGAGCAAAGCCCGGCGCACGACGGTTCTTGTTCGCCAACGCGGCGTTGCCCAGTCCTCCGTAACCGCCCTCAGCGGCAATGAAGCGGGCACCCTTACCGGTCATGTCCGCCAGCACTTCCCCATCCTCGGTCATAACAACCGTGCCTTGCGGCACTCCGAGAACCAGATCCTCACCACGGGCACCGTTGCGATGATCGCCCGCGCCGGGCTTACCGTTGGAAGCCTTGATGTGGGGATGGAAGTGGAAGTCCATCAGGGTGTGAATCTGCGGGTCTACGACCAGCACAATGTCGCCACCGTGGCCACCGTTGCCACCGTCGGGGCCACCCAGTGGCTTGAACTTTTCACGCAGCACCGAGTTACAGCCGTGACCGCCGTCGCCGGCCTGCAAATGCAGCACGACACGATCTACAAAACGAGACATAAAATCACACACTTCCGAGCGGAGAGCCATCATCTAGTGCCTGGAGTAATGCCCTAATTTAAGCGAGCCGACGGGCAGAAGTCTAGGCGGTGACAAAACGGTGTCTCGCAACCAAACGTTGCGAAACAGTACATAAACAACAAAAGAGCCGATTGCCTTTCGCAGTGGGAAAGGAATCGGCTCCTTTGTAAGGCAGCTAGTTCTGCCCCAAATTCAACGTTGCAGTAATCCTATGCGGACAACCAAGCGGTTGTTCTTAGGAGTTGTTCTCAACGATGTTGACAACGCGACGGTTGCGGCGGGTGCCGAACTCGACTGCGCCTGCCTTCAGAGCGAAGAGAGTGTCGTCGCCGCCACGGCCAACGTTCTCACCCGGGTGGAACGAGGTACCGCGCTGACGAACGAGAATCTCGCCTGCCTTAACCTGCTGGCCGCCGAAGCGCTTCACGCCGAGGCGCTTAGCTTCGGAGTCGCGGCCGTTGCTGGTGCTGGATGCACCCTTCTTAGTAGCCATGATTTTCTCCTAGGGAAAAGCTAATTGGAATTTCGGCGGTTTACTTGGAGACGCCGGTGATCTTCAGAACAGTGAGCGGCTGACGGTGGCCGTAGCGGCGCTTGTAGCCAGTCTTGTTCTTGTAGTGCATGCCGCGGATCTTCGGGCCCTTGACAGCCTCGACGATCTCAGCGTTAACGGTAACGTTGGCAAGCTTGTCGGCATCCGCAATGACATCTGCGCCATCGACGAGCAGAACCGGGGTGAGAGCCACGGACGAACCCGGCTCACCCTCGATCTTCTCGACCTTGACGAGGTCACCTTCGGCAACCTTGTACTGCTTGCCGCCGGTCTTGACGATCGCGTACATAGGAGGGCTACCCCTTTATCTGAGAAACTCGACTCAAGGAATCTTTGTAATTCCTTGACTGGACAATGGAATTGCGATTAGTTGCGCGTGCATCACACTTCAGGGACATACCCGAAAGACCCGAAAGCGAAATCCGAGTAGATTTCCCCGCTCTGGTCGTTTCCTTACTACCAGCGCCTCAAGCGCCAGCAGGCATGACCAGATACGCCTACTAATCAGCGACTGGTCAAGAGTAGCGAAAAATCCCCCTAAATTACAAACTGCCCGAGTACGACCATGTCCCCCATGGGTTTTCACGGTCTCCTCGGGCAGTTCACCAGGCCACTTTCCAACCGTCGCTTCAGAGGTTGGAAAATAGCCTCCTATCTGGTCTTACTCTAGGTTCTACTACCTATTTCTGGCCACTTCGGCGCACCGCACGGCGCACACGGCGACGACGGTTGGTCGGTTTCGTTTCCGGCATCGATGCACCGCGATTAGCCTGCTTCTGCTCCGGCTTGGTAGCGCGGTTCGAAGCGTCCTGTCGCTGCTGCTTCGGTGCACCCGCCCCGGCATCGCTTTGCGACGAAATCCTGCGCACTGCCCGACGGCGGTTACGGCGAGCTCCCGTGCCCTGAACCGCTACAACCTCAACACGTGGCTTGCCGGAGCGGCGATCGCCACCGTTGCTGTTGGCGCTGCGGTTATCGCCACTGCGGTTATCCTCAGCATGATTTCCGCCCTTGCGGCCTTCACCTTCGGCCTTTGGATTGGCGGACTCGAAGTCCTCGCGCCGCGGAGCGTGATCCGAACGAGAGTTACCGCGAGTCGGTCGGCGACGACGCGGCGAGCGCTCGAACGCCTCCTTGGCCTCTTCATAGGTCTGCGATTCCGCGGCCTCAGCATTGCCGCCCTTTTGAGCGTTGTCGCCCTTGTTGGCGCTGCCGTCCTTAACTTGCTTGGCCGCTTCCTTCACATCCGCGTTAGAAGCCGACTGAGACTCTGCCCGAGATTCGGTGGACTCCTGCGCAGTCGTGCGGCGAACAGCCCGACGGCGACGACGGCGAGCGCTAGCACTACTGGTGTGCTTAGCATCTCCGCGGCCTCCACCGGTGCCACCGCTATCGTTGCGCTCGGCACGCTCAGCACGGTTCGCGTGCTCCGAGCGGTTGCGGTGATCACCATATTCATCGTCGCGGTCATCAGCGCCGCGTGCTGCCGTATCAACGGCGACATGCTCCGCTACCCGGCGACGCGTAGCCCGACGGCGACGGCGCTGCCCCTCCTGCGGCATGTAACGGTCATCCGACGGTTCCTCTGGATCCTTCTCACGGGCTTCCGCAACAGCCGCGGCCGCCAGTGCAGCCAGGTCATTGGAGTCCTCCGAACGCTCGTTACGATCGCGACGTTCCTGACGGCCATTTCCGTCCTGGCGCTGCTCATCGTTGCGACCCTGGCTCTTGCGGGCACGGCGACGACGCGGTGGCTTCGGCTCATCGTTCTCGGAAGAGACAATTACCGCTTCGACAGCAGCTGCAACACGCTTGTCAGCCGCATCCTTATCCTGCTGGTTGGTCTCCGTGTCGTCGTCAAGCGATGTCTTAGAAGAGCCCGCCTGATTGTCCTGATCCCGGTGCATGGCCAGCGCGGCTGGGTGGTTGGCAGGATTGTGCGCCGAGCGCGACTTGTTGCGGCGCTTGGACTTGCCCTGCTCGTCATTGCGTCGGCCGCTCTTCTGGCCGCGTCCCTGATTATCCTGCTCGACCGGGTCGATGTGAATGATCAGACCGCGGCCATTACAGCAGCTACACGGCGTGGAGAAGGTTTCCAACAGACCTGTGCCCAGCCGCTTGCGAGTCATCTGGACGAGGCCGAGCGAGGTGACCTCGGAGACCTCGTGACGCGAGCGGTCACGGCCGAGAGCCTCCTTCAGACGGCGCAGCACCAAGTCCTGGTTTTCCGGCAGCACCATGTCGATGAAGTCGACGACAATCATGCCGCCCAGATCGCGCAGGCGCATCTGGCGAACGATTTCCTCGGCGGCCTCCAGGTTGTTGCGGGTAACCGTCTCTTCCAGGTTTCCGCCGGCGCCGGTGAACTTACCGGTGTTGACGTCGATGACTGTCATGGCCTCGGTGCGGTCGATGACCAGCGTGCCACCCGAGGGCAGCCAGACCTTGCGGTCGAGTGCCTTGGCCAGCTGCTCATCGATACGGAAGTGCTCGAAGACATCAGCGCCACCGTGCTCCTTGGCGAAGTAGCGCTGCAGTCGCGGCTCCAGCTCCGGCGCCAGGTCGCCGATGTAATCCGTCACCGTGTTCCACGGGCGGTCGCCCTCGACTACGAGACGTGAGAAATCCTCGTTGAAGACGTCGCGGACGACCTTAACCAGCATGTCCGGCTCTTGGTACAGCGTGAGCGGCTTTGCGCCACGCTTGGCCTTCGCCGCCTCGGCGGCTTCCCAAATTTCCTGCCACTGCGTCTCCAAGCGCTTGATGTCGGCCTCAATGGCCTCCTTGGAAACGCCCTCAGCTGCCGTACGAATAATCGTGCCCGAGCCCTCCGGCGTAACCTCGCTCAGAATGGACTTCAGACGCTTGCGCTCCGGCTCCGGCAGCTTGCGGGAAATACCTGCGCTACGACCGCCCGGCACGTACACCAGGAATCGACCAGCCATCGAAATGTGGGTGGTCAAACGTGCACCCTTGTGACCAATCGGGTCCTTGGAGACCTGCACCAGAATCTGGTCGCCGGCCTTCAGCGCATGCTCAATCTTGCGCGAACGCGACTTCGTGCCCAGCAGCTTCCAGTTCAGATCGCCGACGTAAATGACACCGTTGCGGTCGGTTCCGATGTCGATGAACGCTGCCTCCATGCTGGGCAGGACGTTCTGCACACGACCGAGGTAGATATTGCCAATCTGCGTGGTCTGCGTGTCCGAGGTGACAAAGTGCTCGACCAGCAGGTCGTCTTCCAGCACGCCGACCTCAGTGACAATGCCCGAGTGGTCATGGCGCTTGCGCTCACGCACCACCATCGTGCGCTCAACGGATTCACGACGAGCCAGGAACTCCGCCTCCGAGATTACGTGACGCTTGCGCGATTCCTCACGACGCTCAATGCGGCGACGTCGCTGCGCCTCCAGGCGGGTCGATCCCTTAATCGCCTGCGGTTCCTCGACCTCGTCGCGGGTTTCCTCTTCCTTGCGCTCGGTGTTCTCAGTGGTGTTTTTCGACTGCTGAGCATCATCATTACGACGCCCACGTCCACGACGGCGACGGCGCGGGCGCGGCTGACGCTCCGTTTCGCTTGACGACGAGCCGTCCTGCTCATCCCCCGCGTTGCCATCGGCATTCTGGTTGGAGGCATTGTTGTCAGCCGACGTCGAATCCTCGGCGACCGCATCCTTGACTGTGGCCGGGACAGCCTGTGGAGCCAGGAAAATAGGCGCGAACGCGGTCTGTTCCTCCGCGACTGGCGGCTCCGGAACTACCGGTGGCTCGATGTCCTGGAGAGCTTCTTCCTGCGTGTTTTCCGTCGGCGCAGCGGCCTTAGACTCTGCAGCAGGCTCGGTTGCTGGAGTTTCCTGCGGTTCCTGCAGTTCCTGGGTTTTCTCTGCCGCTGGAGCGCTGGTCGTACGGGTTGCACGACGAACGCGGCGGCTACGACGTGTGGTCGCGGGAGCGCCCTTTGCAGCAGGTGCCTCAGTGGAGGCTTCGTCGGCGGAAGTTTTCTCGGTGGCCTCAGCGGCCTCGGTGGCGTGCTCTGGTGCGGTGTCGTCAGCACTGTCGGCAGCCTTCTTCGGCGACGGCTGAACTACAGCCTCAACGGCTTCTTCGACGACCGAGTTAGCGTCCTTCTCCTGCTTCGCGTCCTTCGCTACCGTTTCTTCCGGAGCGCCGGCGCTCTTCTTCACGGCACGCTTACGCGTTACCCGCTTCTTAGTCGTGCTCTTCTTCTCGTCGCTCTTCTTTTCCTCGGTCGGCTTCTCTGCAGTCTGCTTTGCCGAGGATTTCTTAGCCGAGGTCTTGGCTTCCTTCTGCTCAGCCGCTTCCTCAGCAGGTGCCGCATCCGATTTAGCTTCGCTCTTGGTTGCCTTTTTATCGGCCTTCTTTTCGGCCTTCTTAGCAGCTGACTTCTTGCTGCTCTTCTTAGCGGCCGACTTCTTCTCGGCCGTGGCTGCGGCCTTCTCGTCGGAATTCTCCGCAGGCTTGTCCTCGGACCTTTCGTCGGACTTTTCGTCCGATGCCTCCGACTTGCCCGACTTGTCTGCCAACTGCTTGTCCTTTGCAGCTGACTCTTCGCTGCTTGGCTTGGTCGCGGAAGTTTCGTCGTTAAGCGGGGCGTCCTCCGGATGATCGCCGATGAAATTCAGCACCGCGTCGAGCTGATTCTGATTAATCGTGGACGCAGCGGACTTCACGACAATTCCCGCGTGCCCCAGTGCTTCGATTGTTTCCTTCGAGGTCAGCCCCAGGCTCTTGGCCAGGTGGTGGACTCGGGTTTTCAGAGCCGCCGACTCGCGATCAAACTCGCGTGCCTTAGCGACAACATCCTGGCTGAAATTTGCCACTGTATTTGTTTCTCCTTGACACCCCACCACGCAAAACCCGACAACAGGAGGCGCACTCTTGTCATTCAATGTGCGCCTACGTCCGTTGTGGCCTTGGGAACCAGGCGGAGCAACGATGTTGCGACAGCCACTTCATTTGCGCCATACGCGCAGATAGAGGGCCGAAAGCGATGAACAATTATGAAAGTCTTTTTGGCAGGCCTACCGGCTGACTCGGGGATTCAGCGATCGCATGCGGACTAACAAATCCGCCGGAGCGAACTCCCGGGCACTACTGCTGCTGTCCATTGTCGCACATATCAAGCAGGTGGCGCGCACCGACATTGGTGACGGCGGGCCAATCCGAGTTAGTGACCTCGCTTATAGCAAAAATGGCCCGAAAAATAGCCTGAAAGTGCTATAAAGTTGGGCAGTTTCACATGTGCAGCCCGTATTCACATGTGCGTTCACATTCGCAGCCACATGTGCAGCCCAATTTATAGGGACTGACCAGTCACTATCTTGAGAATCAGACACCCTTTTTGTCTATTAACCCGCTGAAGGGCCACCGCACGGTCGTCGACAAGCAAAAAGCGCCGAACCGGCAAGCAGGTGCCTGCTCAGTTCGGCGCCAGATAAACGCGTACATATTAACGCTTAACCGTCAACGCTCGGTCAACGATAAAAGGCCAACGTCTCCGAAAGAAACGCTTAGAGGTTCGGGAACCAAATACCAATCTCGCGCTCAGCGGACTCCGGAGAATCGGAACCGTGAACAACGTTGTTGGAAACCTCAAGTGCGAAGTCACCGCGGATGGAGCCCGGAGTTGCCGCCTCAACCGGGTTGGTGCCGCCAGCGAGCTGACGCCAAGCAGCGATTGCGTTCGGGCCCTCGATAACACCAGCGACCAGCGGTGCAGAGGTGATGAAATCAACCAGCTCACCAAAGAACGGCTTATCGACGTGCTCTGCGTAGTGCTCCTTCGCAGTTGCCTCGTCAGCAACACGGAGGTCAAGCGCGACCAGCTTCAGGCCCTTGCGCTCAATGCGGGAGATAACTTCGCCGACCAGACCGCGGGAAACGCCGTCCGGCTTGATCAGAATAAGGGTACGTTCAGTCATGGTGAGCATCATACTATGACAAACCCCGCCGCACCGGGGGTGGTGGTGTGGCGGGGCCAAAGACGCAGCATAAGACAACCTTGCACAGCGTAAAGCAACGTAAAACAGCGCAACTACGAGCGCGGGAGATCTACGAGTGCTGAGTGGTCAGCAGGCCGCGCTCCATACGCTGGATGAGGTTCTTCCGCAGGTGCAGAATGTAGGCCCACACCAGGGCGAAGAAGATACCCACCACGCCCATGGACACGTGCGTGAAGATAGCCAGCACACCAAAGACCTGCAGCACAATGTTGGCCTTCAGCGCCCAGGGCTGCTTCTGCAGGAAGGCCATCACAATCAGAGCCAAGCCCAGGATGGTGATGTACGTAACCGAGAAGGTCTGGTTGATTTGGCCGTCGGGAATGCGCGTGACCACAGTCAGACCAAGCAGCACGGAGATAGCCTGCATGATCAGCGTGCCGGACATAACACCGCGCAGACCCTTCATCGGGTCCTTAGCTGGATCGTGTCCTGCACCGAGCGGACCATATTTGCCGCCCTCACTCAGGTCACGGCCCTCGCGGTAGGCGCGCAGTGCCTCACGGTCGGCAGCGGTGTAATCCTCCGCGCCGTTGCCCTGTGACTGGCTCGCCTGAGATTCGCTCATTGCGGGTCCTTTCCAAATAGTGTCCGGGCTTCGCCCGCAGTGACAACAGATCCAGTGACAATCACACCTGAACCAGAAACAATACCGTCTCCGGTGTCGGTTTCCTCTGCCAGCGCGACCGCCAACTCAACGGCGGACGGCAGAGTTGGCACGCGGTGCACCCGCTCCTCACCGAAAATTTCCTCCGCAAGGTCCGCCAAGTCGTCGTAGTGCAGTGCACGCGGCGAGGTGTTCTGAGTAATAACTACTTCTTCGAAGTACGGCTCCAGCTCCACCAGCAGCCCACGAGCATCCTTCTCCCCCAGCACCGACAGCACACCGATGACACGGCGGAAGTCGAATTCAGCGGACAGAGCCTCACGCAACGCCCGGGCACCATGAGGATTGTGGGCTGCGTCGATAAACACCGTCGGGGTCGAACGCACTCGCTCCAGACGGCCGGGCGACGCGACCGTCGCAAAGCCTTCGCGAACAGCATCAATGTTGAGCGGACGCCCCGGACCTGCGCCGAAGAACGCCTCCACCGCGGCCAGTGCTGTGGCGGCGTTGCGCGCCTGATGCGGACCGTGCAGTGGCAGATGGATGTCGCCATACTCGCCGGCCAGGCCCTTGAGCGTCAGGTTCTGCCCGCCGACTGCCAGCTGATGGCTGACGACGCCGTACTCCACCCCAGCGCGGGCGACAGAAGCATCCACTTCCACGGCACGTCGCAAAACGACGTCCATTGCTTCCGACTCCTGCTCACCAACAATGGCGACATTGTCCGGTGGCGTGAGCAAGTCATCCTTGTTCCACCGCGACTTGATAATGCCAGCCTTCTCAGCAGCGATTTCGGACAAAGTGTCGCCGAGGTACTCCGTGTGATCGAGACCAATCGGGCAGATGACGGCCACGTCGGCCTCCACCACGTTGGTCGCATCCCACGTGCCGCCCATACCGACCTCCACCACTGCAACGTCGACCGGAGCATCGGCGAAGGCTGCGTAGGCCATGGCCGTAAGGACCTCGAACTTACTCATCTGCGGGCCGCCCTTTTCCGCGGACTTGGCGTCAACCATTTCCACGTAGGGTTGAATCTCGCGCCAGATGCGCACGTAGTCGCGCGGATGGATGGGCTGGCCATCGATGGCGATGCGCTCAGTGACGAGCTGCAAATGCGGACTGGTGGTGCGGCCGGTGCGACGACCGAGAGCACGCACCAGCGACTCAATCATGCGCACCGTGGAGGTCTTGCCGTTCGTACCGGCAACGTGAATGACCGGGGTGGCGCGCTCCGGATGACCAAGGATGTCCATCAGCATCTCGATCCGCTCGAGTGATGGGTCAATCTTGGTCTCCGGCCAGCGCTGATCCAGCTCGGCTTCGACCTCCGCCAACTCGCGCAGCTCCTCGGCGGTGGCCTCCAGCGGGGCCGGCTCATTGACCGGGCGATCCACGTCGACAGGCAGGCTCAGACCTTCCTCGGAGACCGAGACCTCACCGAGGCGCATGTCATCGGGCATGCGGTCATCGGCCATCACACCGGCGAGCTCGCGCGGCTCGAGGTCCTCCACAATCTGGGAGTCAGCCGGATCGAATTCGAACTCAGGCGCTGCGGTGGACTCTTCTTGCGCTGCTTCTCGCGCCGCAGTCTCATCCTGCGTCACCGATTCGTCCTCGCCGCCGAGATTCAGACGGATCTCGCTTGCGGCTTCATCGCGTGGTTCAGCATCCCGAGGTTCGATATCCCGTGGTTCGGTCATGCCTGCGGAAGTCCCTCCAAACGAGCCTTGATGCGATCAATTTCCTCTAGTGCGAACTGGTGGCGAGCCTTAATCTTTTCTACAACCTGCTCTGGAGCCTTGGACAAGAAGGCCTCGTTGCCGAGCTTCTTCTCAGTGCCGGCCAGTTCCTTCTCAGCCTTGGCCAGGTCCTTTTCCAAGCGCTTGCGCTCTGCGGCCACGTCGACGGTGCCGGAGGTATCCAGTTCAATCAGGACAGTGGCCTGCGACAGGCGCACCTCAATGGAAGCGGTGGCGGTGAAGCCATCTTCCGGTGCCTCAGCACGAGCCAGCGAACGGATCATCTCTTCCTGTGCAGCCAAGTCAGCATCGTCCAGGTTCATGCGTGCCGGCACGCGCTGCGACGGCTTCACACCCTGGTCATTGCGGAAACGACGCAGCTCGGTGACCAGCTTCTGGGCATCGGCAATACGACGTGCAGCCACCTCGTCGACAGCAGCGCCGTCGGTGGTCATGGTGGCGTCCGGCCAGGCGGAAATTACCAGAGAGTCCTCGAAGCCCTCCGCGCCGTCGGTAAGCGCCTTCCACAGTGTCTCCGTGACGAACGGCATGGACGGGTGCAGCAGACGCAGCAGCGTATCCAGCACGCGGCCGAGCACCAGACGCGTGGAGGCAGCGCGGGCGGCCTGCTCCTCGGTCATGGTCTCGCCGTCATTCAGACGTGGGAAGTCGACCTTGGTCATCTCCAGATACCAGTCACAGACCTCGTCCCATGCGAAGTGGTAGAGGGCCTCGTTGGCCTTGGAGAACTCGTACTTATCCAGCGCGGCGTCGACCTCAGCGCGGACCTGCTCCAGGCGATCCAGGATCCAGCGGTCGGTGTCAGTGAGCTGGTCACGGTCCGGCAGCTCGCCCACGTGGGCACCGTTCATCAGCGCAAAGCGGGTTGCGTTAAACAGCTTGGTGGCGAAGTTACGGGAGCTCTGCGCGGCATCGTTACCGACCGGCAGGTCAGAGCCCGGGTTAGCGCCACGAGCCAGGGTGAAGCGAAGTGCATCCGCGCCGTAGTCGCGCACCCAGTCCAACGGGTCAATGCCATTGCCGAGGGACTTCGACATCTTGCGACCCTGCTCATCGCGGACCAGACCGTGCAGGAAGACGTCCTTGAACGGCACCTGCGGGCGACCATCGCACCCCTTGCCCAGCGGCGAGTTAGGCAGGGTGGCAGCAAAGGTCGAGAACATCATCATGCGCGCGACCCAGAAGAACAGAATGTCGTAGCCGGTGACCAGCACGGATGTCGGGTAGAACTTCTCCAGCTCCGGAGTGGCTTCCGGCCAACCCATCGTGGAAAACGGCCACAGCGCAGAGGAGAACCAGGTATCCAGTACGTCCGGATCCTGCGTCCATCCCTCGCCCGTCGGAACCTCATCATCCGGGCCGACACACACGACCTCGCCATTCGGGCCGTACCAAATCGGGATGCGGTGGCCCCACCACAGCTGGCGGGAAATACACCAGTCGTGCATGTCATCGACCCAGTCGAACCAGCGCGGCTCCTGGGAAGCCGGGTGAATAACCGTGTCACCCTCACGAACGGCATCGCCAGACATCTTGGCCAGTTCATCGACCTTGACGAACCATTGCAGGCTCAGCAGTGGCTCAATCGGCTCACCCGAGCGCTCCGAGTGACCGACCGAGTGAACGTATGGGCGAACCTCCTTGACAATGCGTCCCTGCTCACGCAGCGCTTCTGTTAGCGCTGTGCGGGCCTCGGCACGATCCATGCCATCGAAACGCGTGCCCGTGTTGAAGATACGGCCAGCGGTGTCGATGACCTCCGGCATATCCAGGTCGTGGCGCTGCCCCATGGCGAAGTCATTCGGATCATGCGCCGGTGTAATCTTCACCGCACCGGTACCGAACTCGCGGTCCACGTAATCATCGGCGATAACCTGAATCTTCAGGTCCTCGCGGAACGGGTGGTCAAGAACCTTGCCCACCAGGTGCGTGTAGCGCTCATCCTCCGGGTGCACGGCAATTGCCACGTCACCCAGCATTGTCTCCACACGAGTCGTCGCCACAACAATGGATTCCTCTCCATCGCCGTAGCGGAAGGAGACGAGCTCACCCTCAGCGTCCTCGTACTTGACCTCAATATCCGAGATCGCGGTCTGCAACACCGGAGACCAGTTGACCATGCGCTTGGCGCGGTAAATCAGGCCGCGGTCAAACAGTTCCTTAAAGATCGTCTGAACTGCACGAGACAGCCCCTCATCCAGAGTGAAGCGCTCACGTGACCAGTCCAGCGAGTCACCAATCTGGCGCATCTGGTTGCCGATACGTCCGCCGTAATCGTGCTTCCACTCCCAGACCTTTTCCACGAATTCCTCGCGGCCATAGTCGAAGCGGTCCTTACCTTCGGACTCCTTCAACATCGCCTCGACCTTGGTCTGCGTTGCGATACCCGCGTGGTCCATACCCGGCAGCCACAGCACCTCGTAGCCCTGCATACGCTTACGGCGCACCAGCGCATCCATCAAAGTGTGGTCCAGTGCGTGGCCCATGTGCAGCTGACCCGTCACATTCGGCGGGGGCAGCACAATAGAGTAAGCCGGCTTGGAGCTAGACGGGTCAGCCTTGAAGTAGCCAGCGTCTACCCAGCCCTGGTACAGGTCCGACTCCACGTCAGCCGGGTTCCACGACTTGGGCAACTTATCTGCTCTGTTTAGGTCCACGTTGTTCTCAGTCACGCGTCACATCTTAGCGCCTTGCCCGGATTTGTTTTTCCAGGGGCTTTACGACGACCCTTGCGCCCCAACCCATATCTGCTATCTGCGGCTTATGCACCGCTGATTTTGGTACTTGCTCAGGCTTTTGACCCCAACCGCGATAAGCACTAAATAAGAAGGCGCTCTCTTGTGAAACCATCACAAGAGAGCGCCTCTAAACGGTTGCTAAGCAGCTCTTAGACCAGCAGGTCCTTAACTGCGTCGCGCTCTTCGCGCAGTGCCTTGACGTTGCGCTCGATACCAGCGCACTGAGCCTCGGAGAGATCCAGGCCCTCAACGCGAACCCACTCGCCGTCCTTGGCATAGCACGGAACACCAGCGACCAGGCCCTCGTCGATGCCGTAGGAACCGTCGGACGGAAGTGCGACAGAGACCCACTCGCCCTCTGGGGTACCCGTGACCCAGTCACGCATGTGGTCAACTGCGGCAGCGGCAGCGGAAGCTGCGGATGAGGAACCGCGAACCTCGATGATTTCTGCGCCACGCTTGGCGACACGCGGGATGAAGTCCTGCTCGACCCATGCAGCGTCAACCTTGTCGGAGACCTTCTCACCAGCAATGGTGGCGTAGGTGATGTCCGGGAACTGGTCGGCGGAGTGGTTACCCCAGACGATCATGTTCTTAATCTCGGTGGTCGGAACACCAATCTTTTGCGACAGCTGGGACAGGGAACGGTTGTGATCCAGGCGCATCATGGCGGTGAAGCGCTCTGCCGGGATGTCCTTAGCGTGGGAAGCGGCAATCATGGTGTTGGTGTTGGCCGGGTTGCCAACAACCAGAACCTTGATGTCGTCTGCTGCGTGATCGTTCAGTGCAGCACCCTGCGGGCCGAAGATCTTGCCGTTGGCACCCAGCAGTGCGGAGCGCTCCTCGCCCTTACCGCGTGGCTTTGCACCAACCAGGAATGCTGCGTTGGCGCCGTCGAATGCCTTTGCTGGGTCATCGGTGATGTTGATGCCAGTCAGAAGCGGGAAGGCGGAGTCAAAGAGCTCCATGGCGACGCCTTCGGTAGCATGCAGCGCCGGAGTGATCTCCAGCAGGTTCAACTCAACCGGGGTCTCCGGACCGAAAACCGAACCGCTGGCAATGCGGAACAGCAGAGAGTAAGCGATCTGTCCGGCGGCGCCGGTAACTGCAACCTTTACGGGAGTCTTGTTCACTACAGGCCTTTCTCGATAGAGAATCAATTCGGTGCCCACTCTAATGCGCATACGGAATTGGCGCAGACGGGGGCGATGCACTCGGGCAAAATCTGAAAAACGGATAGCATTAGGCATGACTTACGGTCATGTACTCATTTCGTTAGAAAGAAGTCCCCGACCGAGCAATTTCACCCCCGTAAGATAGCCAAAACCCCGTAGTCGCCCTCTAGTCCAAGCAAAGGATTTTCATGAAGTCTCCAGGCTCCTCTGATGCAATCCCCCATGCAGTCTTGGTGGCAGCCCTTCAAGAATTCACCGCAAAGGGGTATGCAGATGCCCGCTTGGATGCCATTGCTGCCGCCTCTGGTGTCTCCAAGCGCATGCTTCACTACCACTGTGGTGACAAGATGGGGCTCTACCGAGCAACGTGGGCACATGTGCTGGAGACCGTAAGGCCTGACGACGACGACCTGCGTCCGCACTCCAATGTGCCGGTGGAAGCCCTGCAGCATGTCGTCGGTGTTATCTATGACTACTTCTCAGCGAACCCGCTCGCCGTGCGCTTCATTATTCAGGAAAATCTGCACCCGGTCCTCCCCCTTGAAGGCGTGACAGGGCTTGGTGGCCAGAGCCCTATTGTTTTGGAGTTTGACCGCATCTTGTTGCTCGGCCGCGACTACGGTGCATTCCGCACCGATATTTCCGCACTCGATCTTTATATTCTCGTGCTGTCGCTGGCCACCTTCCCTACTTTGCACCAGCGGACATTTGAAAACCTCTACGGCATTGAAATGCAGTCCACGGTGCTGTCGGACAAGCTACGCGAATTCGCACAGGACACAGTCACCAGCCTGTTGACATCCTCGCCCCGCAACGAACCGGGCAGCTCGTATACTTCCCTGCTGGCCTCCCATGGAGTCACTTCCTCAGCGCTTGGAGCTGAGGTCTACGGAGATCAGCCCAACCCAGAAACACAGGATCTGGCGGCCGACGATGCCCCGGATTACCGCGACATCTACGGCATGGACGACTAGGGATCCATACAGACACTAAAACCCGGTTAGAGCGGCTACTCTAACCGGGTTTTCAGCTACCTTTACGCAGTCTTTTTATCCTCACCGCGTTCAATGAGTTCCGGCGCTGCACCGTCCGTGACGCACTCCTTGTGGACAATGACCTCCGCGACGTCGTCACGCTCTGGCACTTCGAACATCACGGGGACCAAGATTTCCTCCATGATTCCACGCAAACCGCGGGCGCCAGTGTTGCGGCTAATCGCCTTGGCGGCGATGGCGCGCAGTGCCTCGTCATCGAGGGTAAGGCGCACACCGTCCATGTCGAAGAGGTGCTGGTACTGGCGGACCAGGGAGTTCTTGGGCTCGGTGAGTACACGGACCAGTGCGTCCTCATCGAGGTTGGTAACGGATGCGATAACCGGCAGGCGGCCGATGAACTCAGGAATCAGGCCGAATCGAACGAGATCCTCCGGCAGCACGTCGCGGAAAGGATCCTTCATGTCCTCGTCGTTAGCCGAGGTGACATCTGCGCCGAAGCCCAGCCCCTTCTTGCCGACGCGCTCCTGCACGACTTTCTCCAGACCAGCAAACGCGCCGGCCACGATGAACAGGACGTTGGAGGTGTCGAACTGAATGAACTCCTGGTTCGGCAGCTTGCGCCCACCCTGCGGGGGCACGGCGGCTACGGTTCCCTCGAGAATCTTCAGCAGCGCCTGCTGCACACCTTCACCGGAGACATCGCGGGTGATGGAGGTGTTTTCGGACTTGCGCGAAATCTTGTCAATCTCATCGACGTAAATGATGCCACGCTGCGCCTTCTCGACATCGAAATCAGTAGCCTGCAGCAGTTTCAGCAGGATGTTTTCCACGTCCTCGCCGACATAGCCGGCTTCGGTCAGGCTGGTGGCATCAGCGATTGCAAACGGCACATCCAGCTTCCGCGCCAGCGTCTGTGCAAGGTAGGTCTTGCCGCAGCCGGTCGGCCCCAGCAGCAGAATGTTCGACTTCTGCAACTCGACGTCGTTGTCCGACTTGGTCTCTGCGGCACGAAGGCGCTTGTAGTGGTTGTAGACCGCGACGGCCAGCGTGCGCTTAGCCGTGTCCTGGCCGATGACGTACTCATCGAGGAAGTCACGAATTTCCATCGGACGCGGCAGGCGGTCATTGTTGCTGGTTGCTTCGCCGCCGGTATTGAGCTCTTCTTCGATGATTTCGTTGCAGAGCTCGATGCACTCATTACAGATGTACACACCAGGTCCGGCAATCAGCTTTTTGACCTGCTTCTGACTCTTTCCACAGAAAGAGCACTTCAGCAAATCCGCACTTTCTTGCATACGCGCCATGAGGCTCCCGCCGCCGCCTTTCCGCTTCGTTGCCAATAACTGCTTCAGACCAGCCTACCGTGAGTGTGCGCAAATACCGGCTTCCACGCCAGGGGCGATGCGAATTTCACGCAATCTCGCTCAGCGCTTTACGACGGCCAGTGCGCAGCACTCCCAGAGACCGCGTCAACCTTAAAGTGTTGTGCTTTAAGCGTTGTGCTTGCGGTATTCGAAGACCTGGTCGATTATGCCGTACTCGACGGCCTCATCAGCAGTCAGAATCTTGTCACGGTCGGTGTCCTTGCGGATCTGCTCCGCAGTACGACCGGAGTGGCGAGCCAGCGTCTCCTCCATCAGCTTACGCATGCGCTCGATTTCGTTCGCCTGAATCTCCAGGTCGGAAACCTGCCCCTGGATGCCCTGGGTAGCCGGCTGGTGAATGAGCACGCGCGCATTCGGCAGAGCTGCACGCTTACCCGGTGCACCTGCAGCGAGCAGCACGGCTGCCGCGGAAGCAGCCTGGCCCAGGCACACGGTCTGCACGTCGGGACGCACGTACTGCATCGTGTCGTAGATGGCCATCAGCGAGGTGAAGGAGCCACCTGGGGAGTTGATGTACATCGTGATGTCACGGTCCGGGTCCAGGCCCTCGAGCACCAGAAGCTGCGCCATGATGTCGTTAGCGGCGGTGTCGTCGACCTGAGAGCCGAGGAAGATAATGCGCTCTTCGAAGAGCTTGTTGTACGGGTTGGATTCCTTAGCACCAAAGCTGGAGTGCTCCACGAAAGAAGGAAGCACGTAGCGCGACTGCGGCATCTGCATATTGTTCATCTCCATGTTGATTAATTCGCCTCTAATTTTTCGCTACTATCCGCTTCTAGTGTGCGGTGTCCTTGAGAGCGGTAACGACATGGTCAACCAGGCCGTATTCCTTAGCCTCAGCCGCGGTAAACCAGCGGTCGCGGTCCGAGTCTTCCTCAATGCGCTCGATCGGCTGACCGGTGTGCTGCGCAATCAGGCGAGCCATTTCCTTCTTAGTGGCAGCGAACTGCTCAGCCTGAATGGTGATGTCGGATGCGGTACCGCCAATACCTGCGGACGGCTGGTGCATCATAATGCGAGCGTGTGGCAGTGCGTAACGCTTGCCCTTAGCACCTGCGGCGAGCAGGAACTGGCCCATGGAAGCTGCCAGGCCCATGCCGTAGGTAGCCACGTCGCACGGAACGAACTGCATGGTGTCGTAAATAGCCATGCCGGCGGTGACGGAGCCGCCCGGGGAGTTAATGTACAGCGAGATATCAGCCTCCGGATCCTCAGCTGCCAGGAGCAGCATCTGACCGCAGAGCTTGTTTGCAATCTCGTCGTCGACCTGCTCACCCAGCCAAATAATGCGCTCCTTGAGCAGCTTGTCGAAAACCGTGTTCGTCGACATCTGGGGGTTATCGCTCATCTGTGTACTCCTTTTTCGTACGTGTGCGAGTTTTGTCGTTCATTAGAGGGTAACGAAAAGGGCCGCCCCTTTGTTTCGGGAACGGCCCTTGTTCGCTATAAGCGTTGCGTCATGTCGAACGCGCCGCGCTAAGTGCGGGGCTTACTCAGCAGAAGTGTCCTCAGCCTTGTCGGACTCAGCCTTCTCAGCCTCCGGCTCGACCTCACCGAAGTACTCGTTCAGGTCGATTTCGTTGCCTTCGGTGTCCTTGGCGGAAGCCTTCAGAATCGAGGTAGCCAGAGCCTTGCCGCGGCGAACGTCTGCGAACAGGTTGCCGAGCTGGCCGGACTGCTGAATCTGCTGGATGAACTGGTTCGGGTCCATGCCGTAGGACTGAGCAGTGAACAGGATGTGGTCGGTGAGCTCCTGCTGGGAAACATCCGGCTGGATCTCTTCAGCCAGTGCGTCCAGGAACAGCTGGGTGCGGACAGCTTCCTCAGCGGACTTCTTGGAGTCCTCGTCGAACTGCTCGCGGGTGGTGCCCTGTGCCTCCAGCATGGAGTTCAGGACCTTCTCGTCGCCGCCGAACTGGCCAAGCAGCTGCTGCAGCTGGCCCTCGACCTGCTCCTTGACAACGCCCTCCGGCAGAGCGATAGTGGTCTGCTCCATAGCGGCAGCCAGAACCTTGTCGCGAACCTGCTGAGCCTGCTCGCCCTTCTTGGTGTTCTCGACCTGACGGCCCAGGTCTTCCTTCAACTCGTCGATGGTGTCGAACTCGGAAGCCATCTGAGCGAAGTCGTCATCAGCTTCTGGCAGCTCGCGGACCTTGACGGACTGAACGGTAACGGTGACCTGAGCGTCCTCGCCTTCGTGCTCGCCAGCAACGAGCTTGGTGGTGAACTCCTTGGACTCGCCCTGGGACAGGCCAACAACAGCCTCGTCCAGGCCGTCGATCAGGTCGTCGGAGCCAACCTGGTAGGACAGCCCCTCGGTGGAAGCCTCTTCCAGCTCTTCGCCGTCGATGGTGGCGGACAGGTCGATGGAGACGAAGTCGTCCTTCTCGACTGCGCGCTCGACGCCGGTCAGGGTGCCGAAGCGAGCGAGCAGGTTCTGCAGCTCAGCCTCAACAGCTTCCTCGTCGGCGACCAGCGGGTCAACCTCAACTGCGATGTCCTCGAACTTCGGCAGCTCAATCTCCGGACGGACGTCAACCTCAGCGGTGAACTCAACGAGCTCGCCATCTTCCAGCTTGGTGATGTCAACCTCAGGCTGACCGATAACCTTCAGGTCCTCCTCGCGAACGACCTCGTCGTAGCGGGACGGAACCATGTCGTTGAGCACCTGCTCCAGGATTGGGCCGCGGCCGAAGCGGGCCTCAATCAGCTTTGCCGGGGCCTTGCCCTTACGGAAGCCCGGAATCTGGACCTGCTGAGCCAGCGCCTTGTAGGCGTTGTCGAATTCTGGCTTCAGCTCATCAAACGGGACCTCGACGGTAATCTTTACTCGGGTCTCATTGAGCTTCTCAACGGAAGACTTCACTGGTGCACTCTCCTGCAACTCGATGATTAATTCATAGACCACGGGAGTGCCCGTGATACTGGTCGGGGTAGCGGGATTTGAACCCACGGCCTTCCGCTCCCAAAGCGGACGCGCTACCAAGCTGCGCCATACCCCGTATGCGTCATTCGAAACCTAGCAGAAACCCCTTTGGAGCATCTGCACCGGGGCCCTCATAGGCGCGAAATCGCGTTTCCACAACGGACCCGTATAGATTTACCTGACGATTAATGAAATCACAAAACCACGCGTTCAACCAGGCTAATGCTCTGTCTGAAAACGCTTTACGACGCCATCGAGAGCCAACCTGCCAACTACTACTGGTTTCATGAAATCCATGCATATCACCGGGCGTTTGCATCACCTCGGCACTGCTTTTGGCGGCCTCGTTTACTGCAAACACTCCATTCGTCGGCCGACTCCTCAAAGAAGCCTCTCAAACGACTGCCCCTTTGTTGAGTCGTGTGACAGTGTAATCAACGGCTATATGCCTGTTTCATATACCCCACATTGATTTAACTTCAGTTTCTGTTTTTACCGGCCACAGCCACTTTTCTTTAAAGCCTTCGAGAAAAACCTGGCATCGATTTTTGTATGTGCGCTTTAACGGGTTAATATGCCTTGTACCAAGACACAGTCTGGTGGAGGCGATTGCGCATCTAAGCCGGATTTCTGTCTATGGGGATGTCGTATAGTGGCTAATACCTCAGCCTTCCAAGCTGAAGACGCGGGTTCGATTCCCGTCATCCCCTCCATGTAACCGGGAGCATTGCTCCCGGTTTTTGTTTTCTTCCACCGAGCCCTTGGGGCGGAAATTCTTCTAAGCTCTGTTCAGGATCTAGTGCCGCGGGTACTCTGGGCACCATGAAGCCCACCATTATCGATGCCGATACTGGACACGAACTATGGACCGCGGTCGAATGCGCTGCTTTTTCCGGCACCGCACGTGGCACGTTTACTAGCTACGCTGGCCGCAAAAAGGCCCCGGAGCCCGTCGCGAAGCTCCATGGGTTGACCCTGTGGGACTCCGAAGAGGTGCGTGAATGGCACGCCAATCGGAAGAGCCGCACCAAGCGCAACGATTCCGCTGAGTCATAGATACCTGCCCATAACCCCTTATTTTCCGCTTCCCGAACTGCATCCGCCGAATAGAGATGTCAGCTCGGGAACTTTTTGCGCTCTACATGCGTTATTTCAAGTAATTACTAGCAGTACCCGCAATTTTCCTTTTTGGAGGCCTAGCCCATGGGGGCTTTAATCCTGATCGCTATCACCGTCGGCGGCGCAATTATCATCGCGTCGATGGCTCAAAACCGTTCTAACAGGGCCTTTGATGCCCGCCAGAACAATCAATTGGAAGACGCCGTCGCAGACGCCCGCCGATGGATTGAGCGACTGGGCTCACAGGTACTGAACCTCTCTGGCACGGATTCGGCTTCCACGCAGGCTCTTGCTGATGCATCCGAGCGCTACAACGCCGCTTCCTCGCAGATTTCTACTGCACGCACCCCAGCACAGGCACGAATGGCGCGCGAATCGGCGCTGGAGGGCTTGCACTACATCAATGCAGCTCGCGAAATTATGGGCCTGCCGGCGGGACCGACGCTGCCACCGCTGGAGGGGCAGAAGGCCGCTGGTTCTGTGACCGAAACTCGCACCATTGAGCACGAAGGCCACTCGGTTACCGCCTCTCCATACGCCACCCCAGAGACTCCGAACTACTACCCCGGCGGCCGTGTCGCTGGCCGTCCGGTTCCAGCCGGTTGGTACTCCGAGCCATGGTGGAAGTCCGCGCTCCGCACCGGTGTCTGGACCGCAGGCTCGATGCTGCTGTTTTCTACCCTCTTCCACGGTATGGCCGGTGTGGCCTACGGCGCTGATGAGTTCGCCAGCGGCATGGGCACCGGCGCTGATGACTTCGGCGGCACCGAGGACTTTGGAGCCGAAGACTTCGGTGGCGACGATTTCGGTGGAGATGACTTGGGTGGCGGCGACTTCGGTGGCGGTGCCGCTGATGCCGGCGACGCAGGCGACGGTGGCGGCTTCTTCGACGGCCTCTTCGGCGGTGGCGACGGTGACGGTTTCTTCGACGGCGGCTTTGACGGCTTCGGCGAATAGGCCCCGATAGGGCCCGATTGGCCCCGACTCCCCTAGCCCTGGCACCACGAAAACCCGGTCAGCCCTCCCACGATGGGAAAGGCTGACCGGGTTTTTGCGGTTACTTTGCCCTCCGTGACCGTCGTCAAGCGAGAACGGCGTGAAGGGCACTGCGGTGAGCGCTTAGGCCTCCGGTAGCTCCGGAGCAACGCCAGTCTTCTCGTACTCTGCGAGGATGTCGATGCGGCGCTGGTGGCGCTCCTCCTCGCTCCACGGCTGGGAGACGAAAGCATCGACGATGGCCAGGGCTTCTTCCTCAGAGTGCATACGACCGCCGAGACCAATCAGCTGAGCGTTGTTGTGCTCGCGGGCGAGCTTCGCGGTCTCCACCGACCAAGCCAGCGCACAACGAGCGCCCTTGACCTTGTTAGCGGCGATCTGCTCGCCGTTACCGGAACCGCCGAGCACGATACCCAGGCTGCCCGGATCGGCGACGGTACGGGAAGCCGCCTCGATGCAGAATGCTGGGTAGTCATCTGCAGGGTCGTAGGTGTGAGCGCCGCAGTCTACGACGTCGTGGCCAGCCTTTTCCAGGTGGGCCTTAATCAGGTTCTTCATCTCAAAACCGGCGTGGTCTGCACCAAGGTAAATACGCATGGCAGCAAGTCTAGCGGTTCTCACGGATTCGACGGTGTCTGCACCCGTTTTAGGTATTGCTTGACGACGTCCCCTGCGCAGCCGAATAGGGTGAAAAGTGACTGTATTTGCGTCTCAGCATGTCTTCGAAACCGGAAATTGGGTGCTTTTACCGTGTCTCCTGCGCCACAGGCTCACTTCCAAGTCGATCCGGAAGCTCATGGCTCCCGTGGGAATCATCACGCACCGGTGGTGCGAACGGTTCGACATGACATTAATAAAAAGCCATTTATTGTCATTTGGGAGGTCACTCGGGCTTGTGGCCTAGTCTGCAAGCACTGCCGTGCGGATGCGCAACATGAGCCGCATCCACTTCAGCTTTCGACTGCCGAAGGCAAGGTGTTGTTGGAGACCTTGGCGTCGTATAGCAAGCCGAAGCCGCTTGTGGTGCTCACCGGCGGTGATCCGTTTGAGCGTGATGACCTGGAAGAATTGGTGCGATTCGGCACCGAGCACGGTCTGAATATGTCGCTGTCGCCATCGGTGACGCCGCGGCTGACGCCGGAGCGGATTCAGTCGTTGCGAGAGGCTGGCGGTAAGGCGATGTCGATGTCGCTCGATGGCGCGACCGCCCAGACCCATGATAAGTTCCGTGGTTTTTCAGGCACTTTTGAAAAGACGCTGGAGATGGCTCCGCACATCAACGAGGCCGGTTACCGACTGCAGATCAACTCGACCCTGACCAAGGGAAATATCCATGAGGCACCAGCGCTGCTGAAGACGGTCATGGAGATGCAAGCCAAGATGTGGTACGTCTTTTTCCTCGTCCCCACTGGTCGCGGTGCGGATTTAGGCGCTTTGTCGCCGGAGGAACGCGAGGACGTTCTGCACTGGTTGTCAGATGTGTCCAACCGAATTGCCATTAAGACGACGGAGGCGCCGCAGTATCGGCGCGTCGTCATGCAGCAGGAGGAAGCGAAGGAAAAGGGGCTGCCACCCTATGAGGGCGGCGAGCTCTACCACTACTTGACGGAGGAAACGACTAAGCTGCTCGGCGCTGTACCGGAAAAGCCACGCCGACCGCGCTCCCCGATGGCCGTCAATTCTGGTTCCGGTTTTGCCTTCATTGACCATATCGGCGATGTCTACCCCAATGGTTTCCTGCCGTTGCACTGCGGCAATGTGAAGGCCACACCATTCCAGGAAATCTATTCAAACTCACCGGCGTTCAAAGCCCTTCGCGACCCGGACAATTGGCACGGCAAGTGCAGCGTCTGTGAATACCACAGCGTCTGTGGTGGATCCCGGTCCACTGCCTATGCACTGACCGGGGATTACACCGCATCCGACCCGACCTGCATCTACATTCCGCCACGGTGGGCTGCAATGAGCGAAGAAGAACGGCAGGCCTCTACCGGGCAGAATGCCGAAGCTGGGACGGCTCAGGTTTCTTAGCCACACGGCCCAGCTGCTACAGGTTTCTTAGTCGAAGCGCGGATCCTCAGTGCGAGAGCGCTTAATTTCGAAGAAGTACGGGTAGCTGGCCACGGCGACCGAGCCGTCGAAAATCTTGCCCGCTTCTTCGCCCCGCGGGATGCGGGTCAGCACCGGGCCGAAGAAAGCAACGTCGTTGAGCTTAACTACCGGAGTGCCGACGTCATTGCCGACCTCCTTCATGGCCTCTGCGTGGTTTTCACGCATGAGCTCATCAAACTCTGTGGTCAGAGCCTGGGCCAGACGCTCTTCCGGCAGTCCAACCTCTGCGAGGGTTTCCTTAATCAGCTCGTCGAATGCGTGCTCCGGCTCGTCGACATGCGCGTGGCGATCGATGCGGTTTTCGTTGTGAATCTTCGTGCCCAGCGCGGTGTAGAGCTTGTCGACAGCCTCCTGACCATCCTGGGAGAACACTGCATTAAACAGGCGTGCCGGAGTCCAGTTGCACTGCATCATGAACTTGTACTCTTCCGGCAGCTCGTCGCGGCCTTCATTGAGTACTGACAGGCTCATCGGCTTCCACTCGACCTCGATGTCGCGGACCTTTTCGACTTCCTTAATCCAGCGGGATGTCACCCAGCAAAACGGGCAGGAAACGTCGAAGTAAAAAGTGACCTTGTCTCGATTGCTCATGTGAAAGTCCTCCTAAAGCATTGATTGACTTATCAACGACTATAGGGCGGAATTTTTCGGTTCGCATTTATGAATTCGGATGGGTCCGAAGTTCTATTGGGGCCGGTGTTAACTGACTCCCCCCTCATCGGACGCCGTCCAGATTGCTTACCTAGCCATTCCAGGGCAAGCCCGTGGCCTCCAGGGAATCAGCAGCAGCTTCCAAGTAGGCAGGCCAGTCGGCATAGTCCAGGAACTCCGGGCCCACCTCGTGATCCATAGAGACCATCTTCCCCGAGCGCATATCCAGGCAGTAGTTGTTTCCGCCGAAGTCCATGACCAGCGGAATCCATGCCTCGTGATACCACTTGTCATCCGAGTCGGCGCTGTCCATGCCTTCGGCTTCAAAATCATCGAAGTCGCCGTCTGCCTGCAACTGGGTCCACAGCTTGTAGTCGTTCAGAATCGACGTAGGCGGCGCAATCCAGCCACCGTCCCACGGCTCGCCGTCCACAGACGCGTGCCGCAGCCACGAAGCTCGCACGTAGTCTGGCAGCTTTACTCCGAGGTCAGTCTCAAGCTGATCCAGTTCCGCTTCTGTCGCCGGAGCCTCCAGGGCATCGTCGTCAAGCTTCGCCTCAATGCGATCCCACGCCGCGTTGACCCGTTCAACTTTGCTTGCATCATCACTGAGTTCGTACATGAAACGAAGTGTATTCACGCCTGGCTTTGCTCGCATGCCGTACTAGCCAAAATCTTGCCCAATCGACACCGAATGGGTTACGAATTCGGGTCTGCCTCACCAATCCCACTACTGCCCGATTCCCAATCCGGGGTCGTGGTTACACTTGTCGCATGACTTCCACGAACCTAACCAGGACCGAGGCCGCCGACCGTGCGGCCATGCTCGAGGTGTCCCACTACGACATCTCTCTCGACCTCACTACCGCACCTGTTGGCGCGCCGCACAGCGCACCAACATTCGCTTCAAAGACCACAATTTCTCTGACGACGAAGCGCGCCGGTTCCACCTTTATTGATCTGCGTGATGCTGTTGTTAAGAGTGTGACCATCGACGGCGTCGATGCCACGGAGGCCGCTCGCTATGCCAGCGAGACCGGTATTAACGTGGACCTGACCGAAGGTGACCACACCGTCGTTATCGACGCGGACTGCCGTTACACCAACAACGGCCAGGGCATTCACCGCTTCCAGGATCCTGCCGACGGCGAAACATACCTGTACTCGCAGTTTGAAACTGCCGACGCCAAGCGCGTGTTCGCCTGCTTTGACCAGCCGGATTTGAAGGCGACGTATTCAATCCACGTCGTGGCACCGAAGGGTTGGAAGGTTATTTCCAACTCGGTGGCCAAGACCGGCGCCACCACCGATGTCCACGGCAATGAGGCCGATACCTTCGACTTCTCGGTGGACGTTCCGTTGTCGACGTATCTCATCGCAGTCTGTGCGGGCCCATGGCACGAGGTCACTGACTCGTGGACCGGCACTGTCGCACCGCACCCGGAAACCCCTGCTGAGCACCAGCCGGATGGCGAACTGACCATTCCACTGGGACTCTACTGCCGCCAGTCCATCGCCGAGTACCTCGATGCCGACACCTTGTTCAAGGAGACCAAGGAAGGCTTCGACTTCTACGCCAAGCATTTCGGTGAGCCGTACCCGTTCGGTAAGTACGACCAGATCTTCTGCCCGGAGTACAACATGGGCGCGATGGAAAACGCCGGCTGCGTGACCATCCGCGACGAGTACGTCTTCCGCTCCAAGCCCACCCATTACCTCTACGAGCGCCGCAACGACACCATCCTGCATGAGATGGCTCACATGTGGTTCGGCGATTTGGTCACCATGCAGTGGTGGGATGACCTCTGGCTCAACGAGTCCTTCGCCACCTGGTCTGCTGCCGCCGCTCAGGTCGAGGTTTCCGATTACAGCCACGCTTGGACCACTTTCGCCAACGTCGAAAAGGCCTGGGCCTACAAGCAAGATCAGCTGCCGTCGACACACCCGATTGCCGCCGATGCCAGCGACATTGATACCGTCGAGCAGAACTTCGACGGCATCACCTACGCCAAGGGCGCGTCCACCCTCAAACAGCTGGCCGCCTACGTCGGTCAGGATGCTTTCCTCGCCGGTGCTCGTCTTCACTTTGCCCGCCACCGCTATGGCAACGCCACTTTCGCGGACCTGCTGGACGCACTCTCTGAGGCCTCCGGTCGCGATCTGTCTGGTTGGGCCGATCAGTGGCTGACCACTACTGGCATCACCACCCTGGCACCGGATTTCCGCCAGTCGGCCGGTAAGTACACCTCCTTCGCAGTCACACAGGAAGGTGCCGAGCCGGGTGCCGGAGAACTCCGCGATCACCGAATCGCCGTGGGTATCTACAACCTGCGCGGCACCGGCGCGGATGCCGTACTCGAACGCACCAAGCGCGTCGAACTCGACGTCCGCGGTGCACGCACCGAAGTCCCAGAGCTGGTCGACACCCCAGTCGGCGATGTCGTGCTGGTCAACGACGACGATCTCACCTACAGCATGATTCGCCTGGACGAGGGCTCGCTTGCCACCGTCATCGACAACATCGGCGCTTTCACCGATTCGATGGCACGCACACTGTGCTGGTCCGCTACCTGGCAGATGGTTCGCGCAGGCCAGATGCGCGCTCGCGACTTCGTCAACCTGGTGCTCCGCGGCATCCCGGGCGAGGACAAGCTCTCCGTTTTGGAGCGCGTCATCGCTCAGGCGGTTAGCGCTGTCAATGTCTACGCCGATCCACAGTGGGCTGATTCCACCGGCCGCGACCTGCTGGCTCAGGGCCTGTTGGACTACGCGAAGAAGGAAACCGACGCCGACCGCGCCCTGATTTTCGTTAACGCTTTGACCACCGTGGGCTCGTCGAATAGCGATGTCGTGGGCGCACTGCGCGACATCTACGCTGGCGACGCCGCCAAGGCTGGCTTCCCCGCTGTCACTGTCGACACCGACATGCAGTGGCGCGCCCTGAAGGCGTTGGTTTCCGCTGGTCTCGAAGGCGAGGAAGCCATCGCAGAGCTTGAGAAGGCCGACAACTCGGCACTCGGCGCGCAGGCCGCCATCGCCTGCCGCGCCTCCGTGCCGACGCTCGCCAACAAGGCCCGCGTCTGGTCTGACGCGACGGTCTCTGGCGATGAGGCCCCGTCGAACCTTGTCATTCGCCATCTGCTGGCCGGCTTCAACGCGCCGGGCTCGGGTGCGGTGCTCGCACAGGCGCTTGACGACGACTCCCGCGCCACCATCAACGCGGAGCAGTCGGCAACCTCACTGTCGGAGCACTTCTTCGCTGTTGCCAACAGCTGGTGGAAGCAGTTCTCCTCCGAGACGGCACAGACGCTGCTCGAGGGCTTTTACCCCACCTGGGAGATCAGCGAATCGGCCATTGCAGCCGCTCAGCGCCTCCTCGACAGCGACGAGACCGCGTCGCCGGTCAAGCGCATCATCTCTGAGCAGCAGTTCCTGGTGAAGCTCGCACTTCGCGCTCGCGAGTTCGACGCGAAGTAACAATTGGTTTCGGTCGGCGCTTTGCCGATTATCGTTATCGTGGCATCAAGTCGATAGACTTGGTGCCATGACAACTTCTCAGACGCTCTTTGACTCCGTCGGCGGCGAGGATGTCTTCAATCGCATCGTCCATGGTTTCTACACACGCATGCGTTCCGATGACCTCATCGGCCCGATGTACCCCAGCGATGACTGGGAGGGCGCCGAAGATCGACTGCGCATGTTCCTCGTCCAGTACTGGGGCGGGCCGCGTGCTTACAGCGAACAGCGTGGTCATCCGCGCCTGCGCATGCGCCACATGCCGTTTTCCATCGGAGAGGCCGAACGCGACCGCTGGCTGGAAATTATGAGCGCCTCACTCGCAGACATTCCCGATGAGGAGCTCCCCCGTCCCCAGCGCGAGGCCATGTGGAACCACATGGTGCAGGTTGCTGACATGCTCATCAACCGCTTCGACGCGCAGTAGGAATTAAGCTCCTACCCCGCTAGTTCAACAACGGCAGCACGCCGAAAGACTCAAGCGTAAAGATTGAGCCAAAACGCCCATCCAGCCGGTGCCACCGTCCCTTCGTGGACACGCGCACCGGCTCTTTTTCGTCCGGATGCTCCGGGATGAAGCCCATCGCACACAACGCAAACACATCCCGCATGGTCACGTCGACAACGCTTGCCGACGTTTCCCGCGTCTGCCCCTCTCCAGTGTGAACGGCGGCTTCACCGGAGGCAGTGGCTGTGCCGGTGGAGGTGCCGGTGGCGGCTTCACCGGTGCCTCCGCTGACAGTAAGAACCTTCTGATCCAGCAGAGATGGCGGCATGCCCATGGGGCCGGAAGATTCGACAGCGACCGCGCGCCCCTGCTTCTCGAGAGTCCGGAAAGCAGTGGCCGGAACATAATCGACAACCTGCCACCCTTCCGGCACCGGCAGGAATCCCGGCCAGGAGGATGCCGACTGCGCCTGCACCCGGTACGGCAGCGCGGTGAGCGAAGCTTCCTTGTCCTCCGCATCGTCGGATGATTTTGCTTGCGCAAAGGCACGCACGGCAATGTCTTTAATCTCCGCGGCGGTGACGATGATGTCGTCGGGAAGCGAGTGCAGCGCAATCGTGCGCATCGCGAGCGGGCCGATGGGAGTCTTCACCCATACCTGCGACATCGCTGGTGCCGAGGTAGCAGAGGACGAGGAGCTAGTAGCAGTACCGGAACCCGAGGCGGAACCCGTGCCGGCGGTGGTCTTGCGTGCTCGGATGCGCAGCAATGTGTTCTCGTCGAGGGCGTAGGCCTTGTGAGCCAGGACACCTAGATTCTTCAACGCATCTGGAGTGCCGAAGGTCAGCTCGGGGGTGGGATGAGGAGTGGTCACAGCGAGTTACTTGTCCTGGTCTTCCTTGTTGTCTTCGTCTTCCTTGTTATCTTCAATTGCGGGAGCTGCGAAGCGTTCCAATTCACGGCGGGCAGACGGGGAGAGCTCGACCGCCTTGGCGGTCTTGAGGTCGAACATCACCATCACGGTTTCGAGCACAGCAACGATGTGATCATGCTGATCGGAGATAGTCTGGCGAAGCGTGAAGGAGGTGCGACCGAAGTTGATAATTTCGGTTTCGACCACAACTTCCTGGGTGTCCGGCAAAATGGCCCGGACGTAATCAATCTCCAGGCGACGCACCACTGCAGCGGGCATTCCTGCCCCGCCGCCGAGACCGCGCATAACAAAGTCCAGGCGAGCCTGCTGAGCGTACTCGAGGAAAGCCGTATTGTTCGCGTGGCCATACTGATCGAAATCAGACCAGCGGATAGCGACGTTGGTACGAAATGGTGCTGATTCAGTCATACCCAGAACTATAGGCTTTTCCAGAGCCATGAGCCTGCGAAAACCGCGAAAGCCCGGAAACCTCTGCACTGGCGCGAGCCAGTTCCCAAGGTTGCCGGGCTTTGCCGTTGGCGAAAATCAGATTCGCAGGAAACGGATTAGCGGGTCAGGCGACGGTGAGTGACGCGCGACGGGCGTGCAGCTTCCTCGCCGTAACGCTCAATCTTGTTCTTCTCGTAGCCCTCGAAGTTGCCCTCGAACCAGAACCACTTGCCCTCTTCGAAGTTGCCTTCCCACGCGAGAATGTGGGTACAGGTGCGGTCCAGGAACCAACGGTCGTGGGAAATGACGACGGCGCAGCCTGGGAAGTTCTGCAGTGCGTTTTCCAGCGAAGACAGGGTTTCGACGTCGAGGTCGTTAGTCGGCTCGTCCAGGAGGATCAGGTTACCGCCCTGCTTCAGGGTCAGCGCGAGGTTCAGACGGTTGCGCTCACCACCGGAGAGAACCTTCGACGGCTTCTGCTGGTCAGCGCCCTTGAAACCGAAAGCGGACAGGTATGCACGAGACGGCATCTCGTTCTGGCCGACCACGATGTAGTCGAGACCATTAGAGACAACCTCCCAGACGGTCTTTTCCGGATCGATGTTTTCACGACCCTGGTCAACGTAGCTGAGCTGAACAGTCTGACCGACCTTGACCTCACCGGAATCCGGCTGCTCCAGCCCCACGATGGTCTTAAACAGGGTGGACTTACCCACACCGTTCGGGCCAATCACACCGACGATGCCGTTACGCGGCAGGGTGAACGACAGGTCCTTAATCAGGACGCGACCATCAAAACCCTTCTCCAGGTCCTTGACCTCAACAACCTGGTTACCCAGGCGCGGCGGGGTCGGAATCTGGATTTCTTCGAAGTCGAGCTTCTTGTACTGCTCGGCTTCCTCCACCATCTGCTCGTAGCGCTCCAGACGGGCCTTGTTCTTGGCCTGGCGAGCCTTCTGGCCCGAGCGGACCCATGCCAGCTCGTCCTTCAGGCGCTTCTGCAGCTTGGCGTCCTTCTTACCTGCAACCTCGAGGCGCTCAGCCTTCTTCTCCAGGTAAGTCGAGTAGTTGCCTTCGTACGGGTAGAGCTTGCCGCGATCGACCTCACAAATCCAGCCAGCAACGTGGTCCAGGAAGTAACGGTCGTGGGTCACGGCCAGGACGGCACCCGGGTACTTAGCCAGGTGCTGCTCGAGCCACAGCACGGACTCGGCATCCAGGTGGTTAGTGGGCTCGTCGAGAAGCAGCAGATCCGGCTCGGAAAGCAGCAGCTTCGCCAGTGCTACACGACGACGCTCACCACCGGAGAGGTGAGTAACCGGCTCATCTGCCGGCGGGCAGCGAAGCGCATCCATTGCCTGCTCAATCTTGGAATCCAGCTCCCAAGCATCAGCTGCGTCGAGCTCCTCCTGGAGCTTGCCCATTTCTTCCATGAGCTCGTCGGTGTAATTGGTGGCCATCTCCTCGGCGATAGCCTCAAAACGGGCCTTCTTCTCGAAGATGTCGCCGAGACCTTCCTCAACGTTGCCGCGAACGGTCTTCTCCTCATTCAGCGGAGGCTCCTGCAGCAGGATGCCAACAGTGGCACCCGGCTCCAGGAAAGCTTCACCGTTACTCGGCTGGTCCAGACCAGCCATAATCTTCAGAATCGACGACTTACCTGCGCCGTTCGGACCGACTACGCCGATCTTGGCACCCGGGTAAAACGCCATGGTGACGTTGTCGAGAATAACCTTATCGCCGTGCGCTTTACGCACGTTTTTCATCTGGTAGATGAACTCACCCATGGTGGAATTTCGTCCCCTCGTCGAAAGGAAATAAGCAATCCCTGTAGAGGTTACGCATACGAACGAAAAGGCACAATCTACATGGGCGTACCCGCAATCCTTTCCCACCAAAATTCCCGCAAGGCCACCAGCAAAACTGGTCGCGAGATAACGCCGCCGAATCTTTAGTAATCCCTCCCCACTTCAGCGGCGTCGCCTCACGCGCGGCAAATATCCCTCCCCTCTCTCAGCGGATCCCCCCGAATTCCGCTCTACAACAACGAGCTGACTCCTGGCCTAAAACGCCCCACTAACTCCGTTACTAGAACGGCGCACTCGCACCTGCGCCAGCCATTTCTTGCTTCTCAGAATTGGCTGCACTTGCGTCTCCAGCTTCACCAGCGCCACCTGCACCAACACTGAATGTGCGCACTGTCTCAGTAACCGGAGCGTCCGAATCTCCGGTCGACGCTGCACCAAGACCAGTCGGCGACTCATGCGGCTTCTCCGTCATGGTCTTGACCGTTGCCAGGTGACGGCGCAGATTCGGCCCCACCGCCTTGGCAATAATCTTCTGACGCTGATGCTTCGTACCATCATCGCCCTCCCACCGGTCCGTACGAACATGCCCATGAACAATGACAGCTTGGCCCTTCCACACCGTGTTATTCACGTTCTCGGCCAGCTTGCCCCAGCATTCAACATCAAAGTACGAAGTCTCCGACTGCTCCCAACCGTTCTCCCCCTTCCACGACTTGCTGGATGCCACAGAGAACTTGCAGACCTTTGCCCCAGAATTGGTATTTCGATTTTCCACGTGATGGACCACATTTCCCACCACGGTAATAACTGCCTCAGACATCGGGCTCCTCCCCCAAAAGAAAGCGTTTACCTACTTCGGCCGAATAATCCGAAGATGTCTCATTCGTGCCGTGCCAACTACTTTTCCGGCTCCGGGAGGCAAGCGAAAGAGGCAAACAAAAAGCCTGTGGATAAGTTCGTCTAAAAGACAACTATCCACAGGCTTCATATGAAGTTGAGGGGCGGGGTCGCAGCAATCCTCGTCGTCAAGCGAACGAAATCTGCTTAACGACGCTACCTTCCGCGCCTCTTCGAGGCATCAATCGGATTGTCCATGTGCACCGGATGCTGCGCGTCAACCTCCGAGGTGTAGTAGTCGCGCTCATCTTCGCCACCGACACCGACCTGCTGGCTCATACGCGCGAGCATTTCGTTGTATGCAGCCAACTCCTCATCGTTGTTGCGGTCTGCGACGCGGTCGTAGCGTGCGGCATCCTTCTCATCAGAACGTCGCCACTGCACAAACAGCGCAACGGTGACGATATAGAGCGGAACCTCACCGGCGGCCCACGCGACGGCACCACCGACGTTCTGATCCTCCAGGAGATTGACTGCCCACGGGAGATCAAGGCTGGCGTAGTAGGTCTCGGCAAGTACCTTCTGCGACTGCATCAGCGAAATACCGAACCAAGCGTGGAACGGCAACGAACCCATCAGCGTGACCAGCTTGACCGACGGCGCGATCTGCTGCGGTGCGGCATCGACACCGATAATGACCCAGTAGAAGATGTAACCGGAGATCAAGAAGTGGATGTTCATGAACACGTGACCGGCGTGCTCATCGGCCAGGAAGTCGTAGATTGGTGTCATGTAGAGCAGATAGAAACCTGCAACGAACTGCACCGTTGCCACCACTGGGTGCGTGAGGAAACGCGACACCGGGTTGTTGATGAAGACCACCAGCCACTCACGAATACCCGGCAACCCGTCGCGGCCGGCCGGCTTCAGCGCACGCAGCGCCAACGTGACCGGCCCACCCAGCACCAGCATGACCGGGATACCCATGGAGTAAAGCATGTGGGCGATCATGTGAACCGAGAACAGAGCCGGCATGTACACGCCCAGGGCGCTGCACGAAGTAAACAGCAAGGTTGCGCAGCCGCCGAGCCACCACAGGGTGTTGGATAGCGGCCAGGTACCGCCGCGCTTCTTCAGTAGATAGAGCCAGTACAGGTAAATCCACGCGGCAATGATGGCGGCCGAACCGAAGAAGATGTCAAAACGCCACTGCGTGAACATGGCCTCCCAACCGAATGGAATCTCCAGGTTGTAGCCGAGCTTGACCTGCATCTGTGTAATGGACGGCAGGCCCTCACCACCGGCCTGCTCAGAGAAATTCGGTGGCGGCGGAGTACGGCCGAGGGCCACGGCAACGCCAATCGTGAGCGCCATAATGATGACCTCAACAATGGCCAGTCGCCAGAACGGGCGATTCGACTGGGCACGCTCAATCTCCGGAATGGTGATCTTGCGGTGCACATAGCCACACAGGCCCAGCAAGATGGTGAGCACCGCCTTGACCAGCACCATGATGCCGTAGTTATTGCTGACCAGGTCAGACCAGTCAATATTGATGGCTGCGTTAATGAAGCCAGAGGCAGACATTGCAATGAATGCAACCAACGCCACGAAGGAGTAGCGCTTCACGACTTCTGGCATCCACTCACCACGACGACGCGCGTGGCCAACCAACGCCATCAAACCGCCGACCCAAAACACAGTGAAAGTCAAGTGCCAGATGTAGGAGTTGGTGCCGTAGTCATGCGCACCACCGGAGGCGTTGTGGCTCACAACAGCCAGCGGCATCATCGACACCAAGCTGATGGCGAAGAACACCGGCTGCCAAATCCACTTACGAGTCAGCGATGAGCCGAGCGCCACAATGCCCGCAAAAATAGCTACCCACAGCCACGCCAAGCCCTCCTTGGTCTGCTCCAAGGACACAGCCCAGTTGCTCAGCTGAATTGTTGTTGACAGCGGCTGGCCCGACACATCGGAGAGAACCAGCGGAATCTCCATCAGCGCCATGAGACCCCAGCCGAGCATGGCCCACATACCCGTGCGGGATGCTGTGTAGCCGTCGAGGCCCAAAGTGCCGTCGGCACGCTGCTTCGTACCGAAAGCGGCGAGCATAAACGAGCCGACACCGAGACAAGCGAGCAACTCACCGGCCGCCTTGGCGAACGGGAACCCGAAGGTAGTGATTGTGCCGGGATCAGGAATGCCCAACGTGGCGCGCGAATCCATGTTGAACGCCATCGAGAGCAAACCAGCTAAAACGCCGCCGATAAGCACAAAAACAACGTACCAACCAGCAGATTTACGGACTTTCTTATCCTTGCTAACAGGCGGAGAGGTCTCGGCCTTGGTTGTGGCAGTCATAGCCCTAAGCTTAGCGACCAAAGTCGCTAGAGCAGAACCGGTTACAGCACTGGGATGCGAACCGGTTGTGATTGGCCGCGCTGGAGACGCTACAATGCTTTTCTTAGCTGGCCTCCATAGCTCAGTGGACAGAGCAGTCGGCTTCTACCCGATTGGTCGAGGGTTCGAATCCTTCTGGGGGCGCAAAAATAACCCGCCTGAACTGGTTGTATACCAGCATCAGGCGGGTTTTTACCTCTTAGTCCTTCTTGCTATCCGTGGGGTCCGGACGCAAGTAGCGGTCAACCATATCGACAACTTCTTCGACAGATTCCTTGTCGAGTTCCGCGTCCTTTCCATTCGGGCGCCACACCAGCACCATCGTCTGGATCAGACGGTAAATGTTGCGCGCAAGCAGGTATGGGTCGTGTTCTCGAATAGTGCCGTCTTCCTGCCCGTGGCGAACACCAGGGAGAATAAACTTCTCCACAATTTCCATCTGTGTGTCGCTCATCTCTCCTGTGAGCATTTGCAATACGCGGTCAGGGTCAGTCTTGACCAAGCCAGGGAAAAAGTCACTATCAATAATGCGCTGAACGACGATTCGAATACGCAGCAACATACGAGCGCGCGAATTGCCGGGGACATAACGGAGCCCCTCAAGCATGTGCAAAATTTCGCGGTTGGTCACTTCCGCCAGAAGCTCACCGATATCGGCATATCGGCGATATACGGTCGGCCGGGAAACCCCTGCCTTGCGAGCAATTTCTGCAATCGAAGTCCTACGCAAGCCCACGGTCATAACGCTTTCGCGCGCGGCGGCAATGATGACATCATCGACGGATGGTTTCTGTGCTGCAGTGTCGCTATTAGCAGCGCCGTCGGCACGATTCGTCTCATCCATGTAACTATTTCTCCCGTTGGAATTCGAATTCAGAAGTAATTTTAGCAGGCAAATAGGTTGATTTAGCTCATACCCCGTCGTCCAATCCTAAAACCTCAACATCCAATTAATTTCATTTCCCCACAATCCGCCTTTCAATCCATACCCAGACCACGCCACGATCCGCCTCGCTAAGCTGGGCGTAGTCAACACGTGCCCACAGCACATTCCAGACGCGAAACAAAACTCATTGCAGGCTCAAGCCGAATCTCAGCGAAAGGTGAAATCATGACTCAGTCCGATCCCGACCTCCAGCTCTCCCCTGAGCTCGACCGCATCGTGTGGATTGACTGCGAGATGACAGGCCTCGAGCCCGAACGCCACGTCATCGTCGAAATCGCGGCTCTCGTCACAGACGCCAACCTCAATGTTCTTGGTGAAGGTGTGGACATTGTCGTGCACGCTTCCGAAACCGAATTGGCACAGATGGATGATTTCGTCACCAAGATGCATGCAAAGTCCGGCCTAGATCAGGAGATTCGCGCAAGCAGGACCAATGTCTCTGACGCCGAGCAGGCCGTCTTGGACTACATCCGCCAGTGGGTTCCCGAGCCGCGCACCGCTCCGTTGGCAGGTAACTCGATTGCCTCCGACCGCAAGTTCATCCACCGCTACATGCCAGAGCTCGATCAGCACCTGCACTACCGCATGATTGATGCCTCATCCTTCAAGGAGCTAGCTCGCCGCTGGTACCCACAGGTCCTCAAGGGCGCTCCAGAGAAGGGCCTCGCTCACCGAGCTCTCGCCGACATCAAGGAGTCCATCCGCGAGCTGGACTACTACCGTCGCGCAATGCTCCTACCCCACCCCGGCCCGGACGCCGACGCTATTTCCACCGCTAGCAACGAATCCACAGAAAAGTACGGCGAAATTCGCGGCTAGCTCGCTTTACGACGGCCCCAAACCCCGCCCTTTCCTAAATTTATCCGGATTGACCTGCCGTTTTTGTTTCCAGCCTACTGTGGGCTACCATATAGTTCGCTGCAGAGATGAGCCGAGAAAATAGCTCTCTTAACGCGGTAATGGTGACTGTAGTTCAGTTGGTAGAGCACCAGGTTGTGATCCTGGGTGTCGCGGGTTCGAGCCCCGTCAGTCACCCCAAATAGGACCCTCGGCCAGGAATTTTTCCCGGCCGAGGGTCTTCTGTGTCCACGCCCCCTAGAATCCGCCCTACGCAGGTCGCGGGTTAATAGGGCTAAGTAAAGAAAAGTGTGTCTGTCCGGCGTGTCACCGGGTGGGGCCTTTTGCTACTTAGCCCTCCATGCGAGTTAGTGACTGCGTTTATGCCAGCAACGACAATCCCATGCGAGTTACTGACCCCGCTTATAGCAAAAATGGCCCGAAAAATGACCTGAAAGTGCTATAAAGTTGGGCAGTTTCACATGTGCAGCCCGTATTCGCATGTGCACTCCATAGTTTTTGGGTTTTCCGGTTTTGGGTTTTCCGGTTTTGCTACCTACCCCCAGGTTGTGGAACTGCCACAGTTGGGGTCTGACCAGTCACTATCTTGAGAATCAGGCGCACTTTTGTCTATTAACCCTAAATAAATTGGTGAAAAACGCTTACCCAGCTATAGCTGCGAGGATATTCTGTCGTGCATGAGGACCTTCAAAAACCCCGCACCCCACCAGCACTCACCAATCTCCATTCCCCGCAAAGTAGCCGCATTGCTTGCAGGTGTTGCCATCGCAGGCAGCTTGGCAGCTTGTAACGGGGACGACTCCGACGCAAGCAGCGCTAGCTCAGAGCAGGCCGTCAGTTCAAGCGCATCTTCTTCCACCCTGTCTTCCACAAGTACTTCTGATTCAAGTACCTCTAGCTCGAGCTCATCAGACTCCAGTACCTCGACCAGCTCTGAGACTTCGACGTCGGGAAGCAGCTCGAACTCTACGAGCACCGCTGCAGATAGCGCCAAGGATTACGCGAGCATCCTCGACGACCTCGAGGAAGTCGATGCCATGTTCTACACGCAAAACGGTTCTGGAGAACTGGCAGGCACGCGTTTTATGACACCGGACGAAACGGTGCAGTGCCACTTTGTCGTTGACAAAGCTGTCTGTGCCGTGCCTGGCGACCATAGTGAGTGGCCCCATGATGAGCGTGCTGACGACGGTGTCCGAGATATGCCGAACCCGCCAAAGGCAACCAACGTTGGCTGGATGCCAGTGCGTTCTCCGTTGGGAACCAAGCCGAAGAATTGGCTGCAGCAGGGAACTTTCCCTTCGATAGGTACGGGTACCCCCCTCGAGGATGGCAAGAAAATCAAAGTCCGGATGTCTTTTGAATCCGACGAGACTGTCACTTGCGGTTCCAAGGACAACAACATGACTTGTGTAAGTGGTGACCACGGCTTTACCGTCGGCAAGGATACCTACGTCACCTGGTAATTTCCCGCCACCTGGTAAGCCGACGCGACCGGTTAGCTACCCAGCGGATAGCCGCTGCTGGTAGCTACCGAATCCCCCGTTACTCCCCAGTGCCTACCGAGTAGCTACCAAGCCTGCATCCGATGTCTGCAGCTTGCCGTCAACCATCTCCACGATTCGGTCGGCGCCGTGGAGCTGGCCCAGGTCGTGGGTGATGTACAGGGTGGCCACACCCATTTTCCGCGTCACATCCATAATCAGTCGTGTCACCGCACCGGCGGTCTTCTGATCCAGGGCCGCAGTCGGTTCGTCGACTAGCAGCACTTCCGGCTCATTCATCAGTGCCCGCGCAACATTGACGCGCGCCTGCTGACCACCGGAAAGCTGGCTTACGCGACGGTCTCCAAGCCCTGCCAGGCCAACTGCCTCTAGCAGCTCATCCGCGCGCTTCTCCGCTTCACGACGGCCACCCGCGGGCCAACCGAAGACGCGGCCCAGTCGCCGCATCGCGATGAGCTGCTGCTTAACCGTCAAGGCGGGCAGAAGATTCGGCTGCTGGAAGACGATACCGATGTGTTCGCGACGAATCTTGGCAGCATCCGCGCCGCGAGCGCTCAAGTCAATGGCTGTTCGTTCCGTGTTCTCGGCAGCGCCTGCACCGTTCGAGTCCTGCTTGTTGGAGTACAGAGTGACATATCCGGAATCGGCGCTCTTCAGGCAACCGGCAATGGTCAGCAATGTCGACTTACCGGAACCCGATGGCCCCACCAGCCCCACTACCTCGCCAGCTCGAATCTTCAGCGAGATGTCATCCAAAATGGTGCGCTTGTTTTCACCGTCCTGGACGGTCAGCGAGATGTTCTTCAGCGCCAGTGCTACGGGAGCCTTGTTGTCGATGTAGGTAGTCATTTTGTCCTCAATTCCTCAGTTGCAGGGTTGTTCGTGATGCGCGTGGTGCGTGGTGTGTGGTGTGTATGGTGCAGGGAGCCGCCGCAGTAACGCACTCCTATGCATTCGCTAGTGCGGTCGTCGGATCGACACGGAAGACCGGCACCAGCGCCAGCAGTGCACCAACCACGCCGGTCACAGCGAGAATGAGCCCCGGCACGACAGTCGTTGAAGCATCGACCACAATCGGCATGACATTGGCGCTCTGCAGAGCCCAGCCTGCAGCTGCAGTCACCGCCACGCCGCCGCCAACTCCGATTGCGAGCACGGCCAGCACCTGTGCCAGAGAGTCAGCCACCAGCACGGAGCGGGAAGCACCGAGTGCCGATGAGATAGCCACACCACGCAGTCGCTGAACGGTCCACACGGTGAAAAATGCGCCTACTACCAGCGCGGAGATGACATACAGCATCGAGGTCATCGCGTTGAGCGAAGTCTGCTCTCCCTGGTAGGAAGCCGACAGGTTATTGCGCTCGCCATCACGCAGAATGGTTCCTTCCGCAACATTCGGCAGCTGTGCCGCAGACTCGTCGACAACCATCGCCGCCGGCACCATCTGCCCCGGGGTCAGGTCTTCCATCACACCGCGACCGGCGTAAATAACTGCCTGGTGATCCAGCCACTTGTCCCCCACCACGCGTGCAACCGTGGTTTCGTGTTCACCCATCGCACCAGACAGAGTCAGCGAGTCACCTTCCGCAATATCGGTTTCGCTGACGCCATCGGTGATGGCCACCTGGTCGTCGTCAAGCGAAAAGTCGGAGATGACGGTGACGGGCGTTTCGTTGACGCGCGCACGACTGACGTAGACATCGCGGACGCTTGCGCCGCTGTCGCTCGCCCACGTTTGGACGCTCTTACGTGCTGTCTCGCCCATGCTTGACGACGACAGCGACGTAGCCCCCTCGGAGATGACGACGGCGTCGTTTTTGCCGTAGACCTCGTCAAGTGCGGAAACGGACTGGTCGGACAGACCTGCAGCCAAAGCCGAGAGGAATGTGACCATCACAGCAATCATGCCGACGGTGATGGTGATCAGTGCGGCACGGCCTGGAGCGGCTCGAAGTTCTTTCATTGACTGGTACATACTCATTATGGTCGTGGATTCACAGGCGGATTTAATCGCCATGGAGGTTGAACTTCGTCTCCAACTTTCGGTTGATGTTGATGGTTCCAGCTCGTCAGCAGTGTTTTGGCAGGTGGAACTGACCTAAGCTCGAGGGCGTGGATACTCCTGAGACTCTGAACCGCAGCTGGCAGATACTGCGGTTTGCCCTGGATGTTTTGGTGCTGGTGCTGCTGGCGGTGTGCGTGATACCGAACCCGGAGTGGCGAATCATCACCTATGCGGCGTGCTTTCTGGTGGTGTACATTGCCGGTTCGGTCGGGCCGATTGGACGGGCTCGGCATGGCAACGTAGCCAACGAGGTTGCACTGACTAAACCACGTGGCCTGCTGCTGGGCTGGCTTGTGATTCTGCTGCTGTGCTGGGCGGCGTTGGCGTTCGCGACGCTGGACGCCTCGTTTCTGGTTTTCCCACTTTTTTTCGTAATTTTGCAGGTCACCGGCGGGATTACAGCCGTAATCATGGTGGCTGCGACAACGGCGGCCGCAATCGGCGCCATCGCTATACACACTCCCCTGACTTTTGGCGGTGTCCTCGGCCCCATCCTCGGCGGGACGTTTGTACTCACTGTGGGGCTGGGGTTCCGGCTCCTGCAGAAGGAGACCATCGAAAAGACCAAGGCGCTAGAGGAGCTCTCGGCTGCCCGTGCCCGCTCGGAAGCGCTGTCGCGTCGCGCCGGTGAGCTGGACGAACGCGCACGCCTCGCGGCCGACATTCATGACACGGTGGCGCAGGGGCTGTCCTCCATCCAGCTGCTGCTGCATTCGGTGGAGTCACGAATGAAGAACGCCCCCATCCAGCATGATCAGGCCTCGCTGGATTCTCTACAGCTCGCCCGCAAGGTCGCGGCCGACAATCTCGCCGAGACCCGGCGCATCATTGCAGCGCTGCAGCCGGCGCCCCTCGAAGGCTCTGACCTTTCCAGTGCATTGGAGAAAGTCTGCTCCACCACGGTACTTGGCGATGCCGTCACCTTCTGCGTCGACGGCACACCCACGCGGCTGCCAGCCACTGTCGAGGCCACCATTATCAGGGTGGCCCAGGCGAGCTTGGCGAACGTCGTCAAGCATGCAAACGCCACCCGCTGCCGCGTCACCCTGACCTACCAGCCCGACGAGGTCCTTCTCGACTGCGTCGACAACGGCATCGGTTTCGACCCCATCACACCAACCAGCGACGACAGCGTCGGTATCGCCAACGCGCGCCGACGTGTGGAAAAGCTCGGCGGTACCTTCACCATCGAATCGGAACCGGGGCGCGGCTGCGGTGTCAGCGTCAGCATCCCGCACGACCTCAACCCTTAAAGTCGCGCACCTGGTAGGCAGGTAGGAAACGACCATTCACATCACCCGAGGAGATAGCCAGGTGACCAAGCCCATCGGAGTCCTCATCGCCGACGATCACCCCATCGTCCGCGCTGGCCTTCGCGCCGTCGTTGAATCGGCGCCGGATATCGTCGTGGTCGGCGAGGCTACTACCGGTGACGAAGCGGTCGAGAAGGTGCGCGCATCGCTTGACGACGACTCTTGCGACCACATCGATCTGGTACTCATGGACCTTCGCTTTGGCGAGGCCCCTGGCACCGCTACCCGCGCTGGCGGGGTTGATGCCACCGCGGCCATCCGCGCACTGGCCGGGCGGGGAGTGAAGGCTCCCGAAGTGTTGGTAGTGACCAACTATTCCTCAGACTCCGATGTGCTCGGCGCTGTGACCGCAGGCGCAGTTGGTTATCTGCTGAAGGATGCTGCGCCGGAAGAACTCATCGACGGCATCCGTCGTGCCGTTCGAGGTGAAACCGTACTGAACACGCAGGTGGCCGGGCGCCTGATGGGTAGGATGCGCAACCCCAATACAGCACTAACCCCGCGCGAACTCGAGGTGCTCGAATTGGTCGCGCGGGGTATGTCGAATAGGAAAATTGCTGAACAGCTGGTGCTCACCGAAGCGACTGTGAAGTCGCATCTGGTGCATATTTTCACCAAGCTAGACGTAAGCTCCCGCACCGCGGCTGTTGCTCGGGCGCAGGAGCTGGGAATGTTGGGTGAATAGGTGGCGGCCTAGCCCGTGCGGCCTAAACGATGGCCGCACTTTAGGCGATATGGGCTACCAAGAGCTGGTCTCGTCGGCGTTGCCCTTCTTCCAAGTCTCCCACGGGATGTTCCAGTCACCTAGTCCATCGACACCGGAGAGCGTCTCACCAACAGTATTCTTCACAATCACGATGTCACCGCGCTTGGTGTTCTCCAGGAACCACTTAGCGTTGGCGTCCGTGACGTTGATGCAGCCGTGAGACTGGTTGACGCTGCCCTGTGCCCACGTGGACCACGGTGCGCCGTGAACGTAAATACCCGAGTAGGACATCTGCGTTGCATAGTTAACCGGGGTGACGTAGCCGCCGTTTGCCAAAGACAGGCCATAGGTGCGAGAGTCCATCACCATGCTCTCATTGTGGTCGCCGAGAATGTACTGACCATTCGGAGTCGGGTGAACATTCGACCCCATGGAGATAGGCATGGAGTTTACGACTTCACCATTCTTCTTAATGACCATGGTCTTAGTCGCATCATCAGCGATGGCAATGACTTCATCACCAATGGTGAAGCTAGTTTCAGCGGACTCCGCACCGTACATGCCGTCACCAAGATCGGTGCCGTAAATGTCGGATTTCACGGTAACCTTGGTGCCCGGCTTCCAGTAATCCTTTGGACGCCAGCGAACCTCAGTATTGTTCAGCCAGTAGAAAGCGCCTTCCACCTTAGGTTCGGTGGTCACCTTAATCGCTTCCTCAGCGGCCTCTCGGTCCGAGATACTCGCGCTGAACTTCACGGCGATAGGTTGGCCAACCCCCACGGTAGAACCATCCAGTGGAGACAGGTAACCATTTACCTGATTAGTCGGCTCGACGGTGGTGAATGAGCTAGTCAGCTTTTCTGTGCCCGAGGTGGCGTTAATTTCGTAGGTCCTTGAGTACCCCAAAGGTTCTGCAGTGGTCCACTTGGTGCCACTGTCGTCGAGCTTGCCCTTTACCTCTTTACCCTCAGGGTTGGTCATAACAACCTTGTCCAGGCGATGTCCCTCGCCCACCTGAACCGAAATCGGATCAACCACCGAAACATCGGTAGCGTCGTCCTTCACACTGGCGACAAGACCAGCGTCTGGCTCCTCTGCTCCCTGCTGCCCGGAATTATCTCCACCAACGGTACAAGCAGCCAGAGAAATGGTGGTCGCAAACGTCACCACCGCCATCGACAGGCGCTTAAATGATTGCCGCATGATCGTGCTTCACTCCAACAGTGCAATTATTAAGTAGTAACTCCCGGGCCACAGAGCAACACAGCGAAGCCCTGATATGTCCGGGAAAAAGCTAGATTACCCCGCGATGGCACTAGCCGCCGACAAAACGCTCACCCTACGTGAAAAGCCTTTTTAACTGCCCAATTGCAGCCTGAAACCCCTCACAGGACACAGCACGCAGAGTAGCCCAACGGTTCCTACAGTTAACCCTCTAGAAAATTGCTGTGCAACCCCCAAAAGCCGGGGCACTTGAATCGACCAGGGAAAACGGGACACCTTCAGGGATTGTTACCGAAAAGTAATCAGTTCGGTATTCCAAATCGCCACCGCTGCCACCGCCCAACCACACCGAACGCCACCACCGAACGCCACCGCCACCACTGAACACCACCGTCGAACCACACCGAACGCCACCGCCACCACTGAACACCACCGCCGAACCACACCGAACGCCACCGCGGCATCTATGCACGCTCCCGACGTTGATACAGGCGCCCTCCAGCCCCACTTTGAGGATTTTCAAACTTTTTTTGAACTTTTTTCAAACGGTTGCGCAAAACCTTCCCAAAAACATACAGAAACATCGACTCAAAAACAGCGTCTGACCAGCCGATTTTACAAACAATCAGAAACCTGGTTATATATCTTCTCGTTGCCAGCGAGGAGCTCACAAAGAGAGCACCAAGCAGGAAACGGTAAGCGCCATTAGCTCAACTGGCAGAGCAGCTGACTCTTAATCAGCGGGTTCGGGGTTCGAGTCCCTGATGGCGCACAAATGCCCCGGCGTGCGAATCTCCACGATTCAACCGCCGGGGCATTTCTTTTTGTTCCTTGTTTAAATTCTGGCAAGGGTTAATAGACAAAAGTGTGTCCGCCTGGCGTGTCACCGGGTGGGCACCTTTCGCTACTTACCCCAATGCAAGTTAGTGACCGCATTTATGGCCAGCGACGGTGGGTCAACACGAGTTAGTGACCTCGCTTATAGCAAAAATGGCCCGAAAAATAGCCTGAA
>NZ_JVVM01000027.1 GCF_001054325.1 Corynebacterium vitaeruminis
GAGGTAATCTCTGGTGTTATCCATGATGCAATGACCGCCTGACCCTACCGCACGAATTTTGCCACGGAACTGTCATAAACCTAGTCAGTAAGTGCACGCAGCCGCTTCGGCGGATGCACCACCAGCACCTCCGAAAACACCACCAGCAACACCCGCAAGACCCACACCACCGAAAACACTCACAACACATACGCTCCAGACACCGCAGCCACAATGAGTAGAGCCCCCTTCCCGGCACCGAAATACCGGAAAGGGGGCGTCGCTGTGACCGTCGTAAAGCGAAGGCCTACTTCGGAGTCACGCCCAAGCCGAGCGACTTGCCGGCCAGCGACTCGCGGCGAACCACCAGCTTGTCAGCGATAGCGTTCAGAGCCTCGCCCGCGCCAGAATCCGGCTTAGACAGGACAATCGGGGTGCCCTTGTCGCCGCCCTCGCGGAGTTCGGTGTCCAGTGGCACCTGGCCGAGCAGCTCGACCTTACCGCCGGTGATCTGAGTAAGACGACGGGCAACGGTCTCGCCGCCGCCTGTGCCGAAGACCTCCATCTTGGAGCCGTCGGGCATCTCCATCCAGCTCATGTTCTCAATGACACCGGCGATGCGCTGGCGGGTCTGCAGCGAAATGGTGCCGGCGCGCTCGGCGACTTCGGCGGCGGCCATCTGCGGGGTAGTAACAATCAGCAGCTCAGCATTCGGCACGAGCTGCGCCACGGAGATGGCGATGTCGCCGGTTCCTGGGGGCAGGTCGAAAAGCAGGACGTCCAAGTCGCCCCAGAACACGTCCGCGAGGAACTGCTGGATTGCGCGGTGCAGCATTGGGCCACGCCAGACAACCGGTGCGTTGTCGTCGACGAAGTGTCCGATAGAAATCAGCGACACGCCGTGTGCCTGCGGAGGCATAATCATGTCGTCGACCTGGTGCGGCTTTTCCTCGGAGCCCATCATGTGCGGGATGGAGTGGCCGTAGACATCGGCATCGAGCACGCCGACGGACAGACCCTTCGCGGCCAGCGCGGCGGCGAGGTTCACGGTCACAGAGGACTTACCAACGCCACCCTTACCGGATGCCACGGCGAACACGCGGGTGCGGGAGTCTGGCTGGGCGAATGGGATCACCGGTTCGGAGGCGGTGCCGCGGACGGCGTTGCGGAACTCGCGGCGCTGCTCGTCATTCATCACATCGGTGGTGACGGTGACGTTGCCAACGCCCTCGATACCGTTCAGCGCATCTTCGGTGCGCTCGATGATGGTGTTTTTCATGGGGCAACCGGCAATGGTGAGGTAAATCTCCACGGCCACGTCGTTGTTGTCCGCCACCGAGATGGACTTGACCATGCCAATCTCGGTAATCGGGCGACGTACCTCAGGATCTTCGACCTGCGCCAGGGCGGTGCGAACTTCAGCTTCAGTAATCGTAGACATTATGTAGTGAATCTTATCGTGAGACCCCGTAAGACAAAGAACTACTGACAAAATCAGCAGTTTTCCGCTTTACGACGGGCATAGCGCCCAGCCCCTGCGGTAAGCGCGGTGGTGGCGAAATGTGTGGTGGGGCAGGCGGTGGAACAATTGGAAACTGTTAGGCGTTGTCTTCGGTAGAACGCCTTTTGGCAATAGTTTTAGCAACACTTTTAGCAACTGCGTCACCAATTACTGTGACAACAACTACTGCGACAACAACTGCAAGGGAACGGTGAGAGTACCGATGGCAAATGGGGAAGCGAACAGCGGCTGGGGGAGCGGCCGGGAACAGAGCATGAAGTCCCGGATGCCTCAGCGTCAGGTGCCCGAAGGGTGGCCGGTGGGCAGTTTCACCAACTACGCTGACGCGCAGGCGGCAGTGGATTCGCTCAGTGACCGCGATGAGTTCCCGGTGTCAGATCTCACCATCGTCGGTGTTGACCTGATGCAGGTGGAGCGCGTGGTGGGCCGGTTGACCTGGCCGAAGGTTCTCGGTGGTGGCGCGCTGTACGGCCTGTGGATGGGCCTGTTCTTCGGCCTTATTCTGGGGCTTTTCCAGGAAGATTGGGTTAGCCCGTTGATTGTTGGCCTCGGTATGGGCGCCATCTTTGGCATCGTGCTGGCCGCAGTCCCATACGCTATGCAGAACGGCAAGCGGGATTTCTCCACCACCACGGAGATCGTTGCTCGTCGCTACGACGTCTTGTGCAACCCCCGCAATGCCGAACGCGCCCGTGACCTGCTTGCGCAGCGGGCGCTCGGTGGGAACCGTGGATAGGTTGTTGGGCTTTACGCGTTGATTCCGCGTTAGAGCACAATGGTAAGAAAATGAGCCGGGTCTGAAAAGACTCCGGCTCATTTTCTATTAGTGGTTTCGAATCAGTGTCATTGGGGCGTGACTTACTGGTCTAATACCGCTATTTCTGAATGGTCGACATAAACATCGTCGTTTTTATCCATGATGAATCCCGATGCAATGGCATCGCAGCCAATGGTGTCGCCCAGGTTGAAACATGACATTCCGCCAACTGTGACAGATTCACCTGGTTCAAGGAGCTTGGAAGGATTCAAGCCAATAAGTGGGCTCTCGAGCATTAGCGAGACCGCAAGGAACCGCTCCCGTGGCCCTCCGGCAATGAGGTAATTCAGCGGACCGTTGTTACCAGAAGAATTTGGATACTTCGGGTCAATAGATATCGTCCGACCTTCTCGGCCAGAGTCCAGAAAAGCCTTCACAAAACAATTGACTGCTTGACTCTTTGGATTGATGAAGCACCCTACGTCACGGTTGGAAAACTGAATGTAGTAGTGGCCCATGTAGTCCGCAACACTGTCAGTCCAGAATTCCTCAGGATCAACTTCGGTAGTTTGAGACTTCCAGTCAGAGCTGTCAGCTTCCTCACCGGAGTCATCGCCAACACCGCCCCAGCCAGTTTCGGCCCACTGCTGGTAATCGTCGAAACGGTCTGCGCCGGTGGGACGCTCGGAGGCGTCGCCTTCGGCCTCGGCTAGGCCTAACTTGCCGAGGAGTGCGCCGTCGGGACGCACGCCCATGTCTTTCGGCGTGGTTGTTGGAGTGTCTTCGGCGACGGCATCGAGGACCTCTTCCTGTGTGGAGACATCGTCATCGTCAATGTCGATATTGATTGATGTGCCATCTTCAATATCGATGACGTTGATGTTGTTGATGGTGATGTCGGTTTCGTAGATGGTCACGACACTTCGCGGTTCGTAATCGTCCCAGTTGGCCTTACTAGTCTCTGGCGCGGTGTAGCCGTTCCATGCTTCAGCGAGGGGATTGCCACAGGAACAGCGGACGCGGGGCACGCCGTAAGCGTCGACCATGACTGCGGTGCCACGCTGCAGAACTGACTGGTAAGGAGTTGCTCGGCCGTTGTCGTAGCCGTGGTTGGTGACCCACGTGTCCTGGCGCAGGACAACTGGGGTCAGGGACTTAACGTACCTCGGCACATCAGACGCATTGATGCCGATTCCCTCGGCGAATGCAGCGTTGAGGTCAGCGTTGTCGTTGAGGTTCGTAACGAGTGCATCTGCATCGCAGACGCTGAGCTGGCCGGATCCGCCGTAGAGGTTGGGGTCGTTTCCGGCGACAGCACCTTGAGAAGATGTGTTAACTAAGCTCGAGTTGTTTGGCGCTGCGACCGCTTTTTCGTTGACCGTGGAATTCATAAAAGGACTCGGTCCAGGGTCTTCGGAAGAAATGTAAGACATCGCCGCAAGACTCTTGCCTCGACCGGTAAGGAAAAAGGCAGTGGTGCCGCCGGCGATGACCAAAACGACGACAGCGATAAGTGCTAACACTTTTCCGCTCAGGCCGGATTTCTTCTTGCCGCGCTCTGTGTCCGACGGCGCCTGCTCGGAATATTGGTCAGAATACTGGTCAGACGACTGCGGAAGTATCTGGCGGTCCGGATTGAACTCTCCCCACTGCGTCCATTCCGTTTGGGCTCGCTCGGGAGCGAACTGCAAGGTTTCGGGATCGGGAGCGTGCGTGCTCCACGCTAACTCCGGCGCGTCATCCTGTGGTGCCGACGGTTCGGGTGCCGCCTGCTCCGAGGGGGCAACAGGTTCCTGCGATTCTGACGGGACCGGCGATTCCGATGCTGGCTGCTCCGAAGGCTCAACTGGCGTTGGCTCCGACGCGACTGACTCCGGCTCCCGCTCAACCGACTCCGGCTCAGCAGCGTCCCGAGTTCCAGCCGAATCGAAGCTCGGATGCGACTCATCGTGGTCATCTGCAGGAAGTGCCCAGGAATCGGAACCATTTTCCTCGGGTGGTGGGAGCTCCCAGGGGTTGTTACTCATTAAGGTGCCTTAAAATCAGTAAGAAATTTTTTAAACCTTAATTAAGTTTACTAACCTGTCCAGCGCGGCCAGTCCCCAATGGGGAAAGCTCCCCACTTAGAGGAACCATCAGCGCAGAGCTAGCGAACTACCCAGCTAAACGCGGGCAACAAGCTACCCAGCTAAACGCGGGGGATGAGTCGCAATGACCGTCGTAAAGCGAGGGCTGTAAGAAGCAGAGATTACAGCCACTTGTTGCGGCGCAGGAGCCACACCAAAAACGCCACAATGGCGAACATGATGGCGAGGACGATGAAGTAGCCGTACTCCCAGTGTAGTTCGGGCATGCGGTCGAAGTTCATGCCGTAGATGCCGGCGAGTGCGGTCGGCACGGCGAGAATAGCTGCGTAGGCCGAGATGGTACGCATGTCCTGGTTCTGCTGCAGCTGGATCTTCACTGCGGCGGCGTCGATCAGGGATGAGAGGCGTTCGTCGAGTCCGGCTACGAGGTCCGCCGCGGCGAGCTGGTGGTCGAGAACATCGGAAAGATAACGGCTGACGTCCTTAGGCATGATGTCTTCCCGCAGATTCATCAACGAGCGCAGTGCCGGCGTCAGCGGATCAATCGCGTGGCGCATCTCCAGGATTTCTCGTTTGAGGATGTAAATGTCCTCAATATCCGACACCAAATTCGGCTCGAAGACGGCATCTTCCATAATCTCCACGCGATCTTCCAGCTGCAACGCAATGCGCAGGTACGCATCGACGAGGTTGTCCGTCAGCGCCCACAGCACGCCCGCGGGGCCGTAGTCGATGGCGTCGGTGGTGTTTTCCACACGCGCGCTAATGCGCTGCATATCCGAGCTCGGCATGCCCATGCGAATGGTGATGACGTACTCCTGGCCGATAACAATCATCAGCTGGCCAGAGCGAATGATCTCATTTTCGTCGTCCGCGAGACCTTCCGGAGAGTAGTGAATCGAACGAATCACAAAAACCACGTGATCATCGTGGATCTCAATCTTAGGGCGCTGACGATTGGTCAGTGCGTCCTCCACCGTCAGCTCATCCAGGCCGTAGAGCTCAGCGATGGCGTCCATCTGCGTCGCGTTGGGGCGCGACAACGACAGCCACGTGAAGCCCTCGCCAAAATTACGCACCTCGGACAGACCGGAGAAGTGGTCGTAGGTGCCCGGCAAACGCTTGCCGCCGATGTAGACGCCGCAATCGCGCAGGGCGTCGCGCACCGCCTCCGACTGCGTTTCTCCCACGCTTGACGACGATCCGTTGGTGCGCGTCACCTTCGAGACAGCTGACATTGCTGCAGATTTAGCGGCATTCGTTGCCCGAGCGGTCTTGCCGGGTTTTGTTGCGGCCGACGGTGTTGAGCCTTTACTTGTCGAGTTAGTTCGCGGATTGCGAGCTTTCGCCGAAGCGCTGTTGTTGCGGCTATTCGTATCACCCATTCTGGGAGACCTCACAATCCGTTCGTAGGTTACGCTGGTGTCGATGATTGATTTTAGACGTGCGAGCGGCGAGCTCCACTATTGCACTGGCTCAATGGGGAACAGGGGTAGCTCCAAGGCTGCTGTGTGCACTTTTGCTGCCCTGGCGTTGGTCGCTGGGACAGCGGGGTTCGGCCTTTCCGCGTGTTCTGATTTGGATCCGCAGATGCCTGTTCCTCCCGAGCAGGAGGCGGTAGTAACTATCGGGGCAGACCTGCGCAACCCCGAGCAAGCAGCTCTCGCGTACGTGTATGCGCAAAGTTTTGAGAGGGTAGGGCGCCAAGCGGAGGTCGTCGGCATTCGCGATGCTGAGGACCGGTTGCGAGCTGTGCGCAATGAAGCGGTTCTGGTTTCTTTCGGGTGCACCGGTGAACTGCTCGGCTTGAGTGACCCGGCGTCGGCGGAGCTGTTGGCCGAGGATTACGCAGAGGACTCCACTCCGGACAAGCAGTTCAGTGGCGAGTGGCGCGACCGCGTTTACGATGCTTTTTCGCGGTCGCTGCCGGGGCAAGTTATGGCCACCGACGCGGGCATGGCCCAGGGGTGCACGGATGTGTCAGCTGACAACCCCGGGGCTAACCTGCCGCAGTGGATCGTGCCTTTCTACGCCAAGCCGGCGTTGGACCGGAGCGACCGAGTCCGGGTACTCAACGAGATTGCTGGTTCTTTGAGCACTGAGGATTTAAAGCTAATGACTCGGGCTGTGGCCAGCGGTGCCAACCCTGAGTTGGTGGGTCAGGAGTGGCTGGATAAGGCGTAGTCGGGGAGGGGCTAGTTGCGGGTGGTATCTGACGCGTATCTGCTGTTGGCTGCTCTGCGTTTGTCTATTAGTCCTTGAACGCGGGCTGCAAATGTGAAACTGTGCGAGTTTAGGGCACTTTCATGCCATTTTTCAGGTCATTTTTGTCATAAACGCAGTCAGTAACTCGCATTGAGGACTCAGTAGTAAATGGTGCCGACCCGGTAACACGCCGACCGGACACGCTTTTTGTCTATTCGCCCTGGATGCCTGGCAACGGTCTCACAAGCAACAAGTAAGGGGCTCCAACCGAGTGGTTGGAGCCCCTTAGCGTTTGATCGCCAGCTCGTAAAGACCACCTGTGAAGACCACCTGGTGAAGCGGCGATCTCAAACACGCGACTTCACCGCGGTCTCACAAGACCATAGGTCTGTCCAAAACTACTTGAGAGCCTCTTCCAGCAGTGCCTTCTCCTCAATCTGGTGAACCTTGGCCACACCAGTTGCGGTCGAGGACTGAGCACGGCGGGAAACGCGGGTCAGCTTCGGCATATCCGGCAGAGCCTCTGGGAGGTTCAGTGCCAGGAATGGCCACGGACCCTGGTTTGCCGGCTCATCCTGGACCCAGCGGACTTCCTCGAGATCCGGGTAGGACTCGAAGAGGTCGCGGAGACGGTTGTGCGGCAGCGGGTGCAGCATCTCCAGGCGAGCGATTGCGATATCGTCGCGCTTGTCCTTCTTGCGCTTCTTCTCCAGCTCCCAGTAGATCTTGCCAGAGCAGAGCAGCAGCGTCTTGATGCCGGACTTGTCCTTGGAGTCGAAGTTCGGGTCGTCGATGACCGAGCGGAACTTGTTCGGTTTGGTGAAGTCCTCAACAGAAGAAGCTGCCATCTTGTTGCGCAGCATCGACTTCGGCGAGAACACAACCAGCGGACGGTGCAGGTCGGACAGGACGTGGCGGCGCAGCAGGTGGAAGTAGTTAGCCGGCTCGGACGGCTGAGCAACGGTGTAGGAACCCTCGGCTGCCAGCTGCAGGAAGCGCTCGATGCGTGCCGAAGAGTGGTCCGGACCCATGCCCTCGTAGCCATGCGGTAGCAGCAGAATCAGCTTGGAGGTCTGACCCCACTTGGCCTCACCGGAGGAAACGTACTGGTCAATGGTGGTCTGAGCACCGTTGGCGAAGTCACCGAACTGTGCCTCCCAGAACACTGCTGCATCCGGGTTACCCAGGGTGTAACCGTACTCGAAGCCCATGCCTGCGTACTCGGTCAGGGCCGAGTTGTAGATCATGAAACGGCCACCGTTCTTGGACTTACCGTAGGCGTCGATCGGGTTGTATTCCGAACCGTCCTCGGAGTCAATCAGAACTGCGTGACGGGAGGTGAAGGTACCGCGGCGGACATCCTCGCCAGCGAAGCGGACGTCGATGCCAGCGCCGGTGAAGGAACCGATTGCCAGCAGCTCAGCCATACCCCAGTCGATGCCACCTTCCTGCGTCATCTCAGCGCGCTTCTTAGCGACCGGCGCAACACGCGGGTGAATCTTGAAGCCCTCTGGGAGATTGACGTAAGACTGACCGATCTCGACGATTTCGGTCTTCTCGATGCCGGTTTCCAGGCCGTGCGGCAGCGGCTGGGAGCCTGCAATACCGTGCTGGTCGCCCGGCTTTGCGTCCTGAGCTGCGCGGACCTCGTTGAAGACCGCTTCCATCTGGTCGTGGAAGTCTCGGCGTACTGCCTCGTACTCTTCCTCGGAAATGTCACCGCGACCGATGAGGTCCTCAGTGTACTGAGCGCGAACGCTTTCCTTCTCGTCGATGATCTTGTACATCAGCGGCTGAGTCATGGACGGGTCATCGGCCTCGTTGTGGCCGCGCTTGCGGTAGCAGACCAGGTCGATGAAGACGTCCTTGCCGTAGCGGTTACGGTACTCAACAGCCAGCTGGCCGACCCAGACGACAGCCTCTGGGTCATCACCGTTGACGTGGAAGACCGGGCAGCCGTATGCCTTGGCGATGTCGGTTGCGTAGTAGGAGGAACGACCGGAGTCCGGCGAGGTAGTGAAGCCAATCTGGTTGTTCACCACGATGTGGACGGTACCGCCGACCTTGTAGCCACGCAGGGACATCAGGTTCAGGGTTTCCTGGACGATGCCCAGGCCAGCGAAGGAAGCGTCGCCGTGCAGCAGCAGCGGCATGACGGAGTAGCCCTCTTCGCCCTTGTTGATCTTGTCCTGGCGTGCACGAGCAAGACCCTCAACGACCGGGTTGACGGCCTCGAGGTGGGACGGGTTCGCAGTCAAGGTGACGTCAATCTCGCCCTCGCCGAACATCTGGATGTGACGGCCGGTAGTACCCAGGTGGTACTTGACGTCACCAGAACCGCCGACCTGTGCCGGGTCGATGTTGCCTTCGAACTCGGTGAAGATCTGGCGCAGCGGCTTGCCGACGATGTTTGCGAGCACGTTCAGTCGACCGCGGTGTGGCATACCGATGACGACCTCATCGAGGTCAGCACCAGCAGCGGTGTCGATAGCGGAGTCCATCAGCGGAATCAGCGACTCTGCACCCTCTAGGGAGAAGCGCTTCTGACCGACGTACTTGGTCTGCAGGAAGTTCTCGAATGCCTCGGCAGCGTTGAGCTTCTGCAGGATGTACTTCTGCTCAGCGTGGGACGGCTTCGGCTGGCCGCCCTCAAGGCGCTCTTCCAGCCACTCGCGCTCTTCGCGGTCGAGAATGTGAGCGTACTCGGAACCGACCTTGAGGCAGTATGCGTTGCGCAGGCGAGAAAGCACCTCGCGCAGCGTCATCGTCTCCTTGCCGCCGAAACCACCGACGTTGAAGGTGCGGTCCAGATCCCACAGGGTCAGACCGTGCTCCTCGATATCGAGGTCAGCGTGGTTCGGAGCGGAAGTATTCGGCTGGTCAGAACGCAGCGGGTCAATGTCCGCCAGCAGGTGACCGCGGGAGCGGTAGGCCTCAATCAGACGCATAACGCGGGTGTTCTTGTCGATACCCGTGTTCGGCAGGTCCTGTGCCCAACGGATTGGGGTGTACGGGACGCGCATGGTCTGGAAGATGTGGTCCCAGAACTTGTCGTCGACAAGCAGGTTGCTCATCGTACGCAGGAACTCGCCGGACTCTGCACCCTGGATAATGCGGTGATCGTAAGTAGAGGTGATGGTCACCAGCTTGCCGATGCCCATCTCTGCCAGACGGTCAGCGGAAGCACCAGCGAACTCAGCCGGGTAATCCATGGAACCGACACCGATAATCGCGCCCTGGCCCTTGGTCAGGCGCGGGACGGAGTGACGAGTGCCGATGCCGCCCGGGTTGGTCAGGGAAATGGTGACGCCCTGGAAGTCCTTACCGGTCAGCTTGCCGTGGCGAGCACGAACGACGATGTCCTCGTAGGCGTCGACGAACTGCTTGAAGGTTAGGGTCTCACACTCGCGGATAGCGGCAACTACGAGCGAACGCGAGCCGTCCTTAGCCGGCATATCAATGGCCAAGCCGAGGTTAATGTGCTCCGGAGTAACCAGAACTGGCTTGCCGTCAACAACCTTGTAGTTGTTGTTCATGTCCGGGTGGAGCATGACGGCCTTCACCATGGCGTAACCAATGATGTGAGTGAAGGAAATCTTGCCGCCGCGGGCGCGTGCCAGATGATTGTTAACCAGGGTGCGGTTTTCAAACATCAGACGTGCCGGCATATCGCGAACCGACGTAGCGGTTGGCATCTCCAGGGAGACATCCATGTTCTTAGCGATAGCCCTTGCGACGCCCTTTAGAGGCTCCTCGCCGGATTCAACAGCCGAAACCTTGGCTGCTGCATCCATCGGGGACTTCTTCGGCTTCGGAGACGCCGGCTTGTTCGGGGTCTTAGTCGGTTCGACACCCTTGGACTCACGACGTCCGGTTGCCTTTGCTTCCTCCTTCGTGGCTGCTGCGGGCTTTGCCATATCGGAAAGGTCCCCGTCCTTTTGGGATGGGGTGTGGGTTGCGAAGAATTCGCGCCATTCCTGACCCACAGACTGTGGATCCTTCTGGAATTGCTGGTACATCTCGTCGACCAGCCATTCGTTCTGGCCGAAGCTCATGTCGCTGCTCACGGCAGGTACTCGCCTCTTTTCGTCTTAGTTTTACTAACTCACGTTTATTCTAATGAGCGCAAGCGTCAAAGTGTCATTTAAGGATAACGAAAATTCTGAATCACTACACCGTCGCGCTCCCCATATGGTACTTGTTCCAGAGCTCTGCGTACTGGCCACCCGCCGCGACAAGCTCGTCATGGGAGCCGTCCTCGACAATACGCCCGTGGTTAAGTACCAATATCCGGTTGGCTCGAGCAGCGGTAGCTAGACGGTGCGCCACAATAATTGCCGAGCGTTGACGCGACGCACGGTCGGTGGCTTCAAGGATTGCCGACTCTGTTGCCGGGTCCAGTGTCGCGGTGGCTTCGTCGAGAAGCAGCAGTTCAGGACGCATCATTTCGGCACGAGCGAGTGCGATGAGTTGACGCTGACCGGAAGAGAGTCCGCGGCCATCTGGGCCGACGGGGTGGTGAAAGCCACCGGGCAGGCTGGCAATCGTGCTGAGGGCACCGACGTTCTTTGCGGCCTGCTGAATTTCGGCATGACTGCTGTCCGGCAACCCGTAGGAAATATTTGTTGCTACCGTCCCCGAAAACAGGTGTGATTCTTGGGGAACATAACCGAGGGTGCGTCGCCAATCGTTAAGAGGGAAGTCGCGGATGTCGGTCTCGGAGGCTCGCACCGCACCGTCGACCGGATCGTAGAAACGGGCAAACAACTTAATGATTGTCGATTTGCCGGCGCCGGTGGACCCGACAATTGCGACCGTTTCGCCGGCCGTTATGTGCAGGTCGAGAGCATCGAGAACCTGCGGGCGTTCGTGGTCGGAGTTGGCGGCGGGGTAGGAGAATGTCACCTTGTCCAAACGAAGGTCGCCAGCAGCTGCGCAGGATGCGCCGTCGGTGGTGCCGTGATCTGGCATGGGGTCGGTCTTTAGGAGGTCACTAATGCGATTGAGGCCGACCTTCGCCTGCTGGTAGCCGTCGAAAACATGAGACAGTTGCTGGATTGGGCCAAAGAGCATGCCCAGGTACAACGTGAAGGCAACGAGTACCCCGGGCGTCGTTGTTCCCGCAGCGACCTGTTGGGCACCGACAGCCAACACCGCAGCCGTTGCCAACTCAGAGATGAAGTTGATACCGGGGAAGAACAGAGCCACGGCCATCTGTGCTCGCTGACGAATTGCGCGGTACTTATCGGATTCCTCGGCAAAGGAAGATTCGATATCGGCGACGCGGTGGTACATCTGAATCTCGCGAAGCCCACCAATGGTCTCCTGAAAGTCAGCGTTGACCAAGGAAAGCTGCTCGCGTGCAGCTTTGTATAAGCGCGAGGAGATTCGGCGGAATACCAGGGTGGCCACCACAATGATAGGAAGTGACGCCAACGCTACCGCGGCAAGCGACAGCTGCGTGGCAAGCAACAGCCCCGAGACACCGAGCAGAGTAAACGTGGCAATCGCGCCCTGTGCCAATCCCGTTTGCAGGAAAGAGGACAGCGCGTCGATGTCGGTTGTCATCCTGGTCATGATGGCGCCCGAGCGATTGACCTCGAAGTAGTTAATGCCAAGTGACTGCAGGTGACGGTAGCAGCGCACGCGCAGGGCATAGAGCAGCCGCTCACCCGTGCGCGCGGTAATGACAGCATTTGTAGCTACGGCAATCCAGCTGACGAGGACTGTCGCCAAACCACCTGCGGCGCAGGCCCACAGCACGGCCTCATTGCGCTCACTGATGCCGTGGTCAATGGCGTAGCGCACGAGCATGGGAAACGCCAGGTCGGCAACGGCAATTAGAGCGAGCAGCGCAATGACACTTATAAATAGGCCACGGACATAGGAGAGCAGTCGATGCAGAGAAAAAGGTTCGGAGTTGTCGAGTGCACGAGCTGGCACACGGGGTTTTTCGGTGGCGGGCGGGAGGTTTCGCACACGCTCGAGAAGCTCAGGTGTTGCGGGAGCATTGGCAAGAGCCGCCCCCATGCCACCACGACCGCCACCGCGACCACCGGGACCACCGGGGCCACCGGGACGGCCTCCGGCTCCACCAGCGCCACCGGTTACTTGAGAGGTGATACCTCCGGGACGTCGGGAAGCGGTGCCTGAAGCGGACGCGTTAGAGGTCGATGCGGCTTCGTCGGGCCAGAGCTCCTCAGGACTGGGGTCGTCACTGTCAATGGGGTCGAGGACGAGGTTCTCGATTTCGGGGTACACGCTCCGGTCGATGTCCATCAGCTCGGTGAAGCGCGGATGAGAAACGATCAGTTCGGCCTTGGTGCCAATGCCGGTGATGGCACCGTCTTCGAAAATAGCGATGTGGTCCGCTTGCTCGAGAGTGGAAGATCGATGAGCCACGATGACGATGGTCGTATCCGCTAGCTGGGAAGTCAGCGCGTTAAAGATCTCCAACTCTGTTGCGGCATCGATGGCAGAGGTCGCGTCATCGAGGACCAAGATCCGCGGACGGGCGAGGAATGCCCGTGCCAATGCCACGCGTTGAGCCTGTCCGCCGGAGAGGTTGTGCCCGCGCTCGCCAATCGCGGTATCCCAACCCTGCGGCAGGTCGTCGACGAAGTTGACCTGGGCGGCTGTCGCTGCGGCGATAATCTCTTCCTGGGAGGCCTCGGGATTGGCGAATGCGATGTTCTCACGCAACGTGCCCGCAAATAAATAAGGAGTATCCGGAACGACAGTAATAGCGTCATACACGTCGTTGGAGCGGATTCGTGCGGTATCTGTGGATGTGCCGTGGCTGGGCACATCGATAGTGATAGTCCCCGAATCCGGCAGATAATGACGCCCGAGCAACTCCGTGGCGATAGTCTTTCCGGATCCCGGCGGGCCAATCAACGCTAAGGTCGCCCCTGGTGCGACGGAGAATGAGACATCGTCGATAAGCGTGCGTTCGCCACGAATGTGGGTGACGTGGTTGAAGCTGATGCCGACGGGACCGTCTGGGAGGGGAAGAGGGTCGGCGGGTTCGGGGTTGTCTGGTCGAGCGTCGATGACATCGGAAATGCGGTCGATGCTTGCCGACGTCAGCTGTATCGAGATGACCATGTTGGAGACCAAGCGCGACAGGGTAGTCAGACTGGTGAGGTACGTGGCAAAAGCCACGAACGTACCAAGGGTGATGTGCCCGTTAATCGCGAGCCAACCACCGACCGCGATATTTCCGACGAGGGACAATTGCGGCAACGACTGCAGCGCCGGTTGGAATCGAGCGCTGAGTTTAGCCGCGCGCAGGCGGAGGGAATAGAGCAGAGACGAGTTACGCTCCATCTTCGCAACTTCGTTGTCGCCCTGCGCAAACGCTTTGACAACGCGGATGCCCGAAACTGTTTCCTCGACCTGGCCGGCTATCTCGCCAGCTTGCTGTTGGGCTGCCCAGGTTGCGGCGTGGAGCTTGTCACGTGAGCTCACCGCAATGTAGACAATCGCTGGTGTCACGGCCAGACCGACCAAAGTCAGTGGCAGCGAGAGGGCGAGCATGATGCCGACGGTGATGAACAGCTTGACGACGGATCCCAGCGTCAGCGGCAACATCGCCAGTAGTCCGGACACTGCCTGGAGGTCTGAAATTGACCGTGACACAACCTGGCCGGTGTTGACGCGGTCCTGTGCCGGACCATCGAGGTTTTGTAGGGAGCGAAGGATTTTTAGGCGCAGGTCGTGCTGAACATCGATGGAGAGTTTGCCGGAGAAGAATCTTCGCCCCGCCTGGGCGACGAAGCGCACCAACGCGACGGCCAGGAATATGGAAATGACTGCCTGCAGGGAAGTTAGGGAAGGTAGCAGGCGTGCGGGGACACCGCCATCGGAAGAGCCAGTTGCCACATCGATGGCATCTCGAGTGAGCAGCGGAAGGACGGACTCCAGTCCGACAACGATCAGTGCGGCGACAATGACGCCATAGAGCGGTAATGGCCTATGAAGAGACTGTTTCCACAAGAACTTCATGGGAGAAGTTCTGAGGGGTTTGCTCTGGGCCATGGTGGTACCGCTCTTCCATTGAAAAACGTCGCTGAAGGGTAATCGGGGTACGAGGAACTACTTATTCTTCTTTTTCCTAGGCCACTTCAGCGCCGAGGGAATAGAGAACCTCGATGACTTAGAGCCTCCAAATGAGCCACCAGAGCTGTCAGATTTAGCCGGCAGCTTTCGTTCAAAATCCGACCAGTCCTGGGGAAGTGGCCCCAGAGATGCTCGGGTGGAGCTAATAAGAATGCCACCGAGCTTGCGGTTTGCGGAGGCTCCGACCACGGCGCCAATGCCAAATGGCAAAATCTTACCGATAATGGCCAGACGAGCGTTCTTCATCAAACGCTTGCGTGCCTCGCGAATCAGCAACCGGTTTGCTGCACCCAGCTGTGGTACGCCAAGCCGTGGCAGTAGGGAATTGACGGAAGTTTTGGTTTGCTTCCGCAGCGATTCCTCGCCAAGCAGGGAGGCCATGATAGCTGTTCCTTCAGATCCACTCATCGCTGCCAGAATCAACGTGCGACGGCGTTGCGGATCGGTGATGTCAATATTGCGCAGGGTTGCCGAGGCGAGTGTGTACCAGGCTGATGCTTCCAAGAACAGCAGTGATTCGCCGGTAACTGCAGCCAAGCCCGTAATCATGCCGACGCCGGGAAGAACTGCGCTGCCACCAGCTGCACCACCGGTGCCGGTGACTATGTTGAGGTAGTGGGCATCAATACGTTCCTGCACCTGCGCTGGAGTTTCATCTTTTTTGCGCTTGTGCAGGGAACCCACGTACCCGGTGATGGCAGATGACTGCCAGCTCATGGTCTTATCCAGTGTTTGGATAAGAAGTGTTCCCAGTTTTCCCGCATCACGTTCGATGGCTTCGGGAGTTGAATTCACCGCATCAGTTACTGTACGAGTTGAATCCTTCTTCGTCTTTTGGAACAAAGTACTAGACCTCCTAAACAGACCCTGTTGAGAGCCATATGCCCATATAAACACTACTGAGCTGTGGGAAATTCCGTGGTTGGTGGAAAATAGGTAGGTGTACGGCGATTACTAAGGTTGATAGAAGGGTGAGACTGGTGAACGATGTCACGCGAGGTGCCGTATTCCCTCCCGAGTACTCTCAACTGGTGGCGGACTTTCCCCGATTTTCCGCAGATGTTATGCCTCACGACGGTGCTGTGGAGTGGCACCTTTCCGCCGAAGCTGTAGCTGCCAGAATTGAGTCCGGCAGGAAGCTGTTTCCCATGCCCGAAGTCGAGCGGGATACTAGATTCCAAGCACAGCTTTGGTGGTGGTCCATGTGCGGAGCATTGGTGGGACCATCGCTGGCATGCGTGTTGGTTTCCAATCGAGTGCCAGTGTGGCAGTGGTCTTCTTGGTTCACTTTTCTCCGAGATGACTATTGGGTGGGGTTCCAAGCTCAACAGTTTGAAGACATTTCCGCTGAGGATCCGGATGAGCTGAGGGATTCCGGTGAAGCGTTGGCTCATTTCTTGGAGCCGTTGGCTCAGGTTGTTGGAGAAGTCGGGGAAATCAAGCCCGCCCCTCTGTGGGCCGTGGCCGCAGATGCCGTGGCTAACGCCGCAGTCGCCGCCGGAAATGAGCTGATGGAGCCTTGGCGCGGTGCGCTTGTCGGCAAGCATGTTGTTGAAGGAATGCACAGAGTGCATAAAGTTCCTCTTCCTCGTTTCATGGATTCCTGCAGCGGCGAGGTGAGCCCCTGGGATGAAGCTGCCGCTGAGGCGGGAGAAGAGCCGGGCTTCGACGTAGTTACTCACTTGGAGAGAGCTACCTGCTGCATGATTTATCTCAGCCCCGAAGCCGACCTGTGCGTCTCGTGTCCGAAACGTTCGCGCGAGGAACGCCATCAACTCTGGGCGCGCTACTGACCGCTTTGCTGCCCGTAGCAGACAGCTGCCGTCCTGTGCCTCTACCGGCCGCGTCGGTGACTTTGATGGAGCAAGCATGCTGTCTACGTGACCTTTTACAGCGATTGTCGGGGGCATGAGCCACCGCATGGTTGCGCGTTTGTCGCTACGATTGGCTGCGGGTAGAGGCCAATTATCTTTCAAGGGAGGATTCCACCCATGAGCTTTTTCGAGCAGATTGCTGCGGCACTGGACCGCGAGGGCATTGAAAGCCGTGTCAATGATGACACCCTCTTCGTTCCCATTACCTCTGACCTGGAGGTTCAGTTTGTCACCATCGACGAGGACATCCCGGCTGCCGAAGTTTACGTAGCCGCTGCCGATGTAGATGATGAGGATGACGAGTTCGAAGCTGTTCTGGTCTCCGCTGTATTTTCCGTCGAAGATGCTGTCGCAGCAGTCGCCCACCATGTAGCTACTGACCAGGTTGTTGGCCTGCTGCGCACTCTGCTCGATGGCGATGATGACCGCATTGCTGACCTGGAGTTTGAACAGGACCCCGAAGAGGCAACCTTGGTCACCGCCGAAGTTGGTACCTCCTCGTTGGTTCAGGTTCTGGTAACTGCCCACAACAACGAGCCCAGCGCACACGTCCGCTTCATCTCCCAGGACGCGAACTTGGACGACATCGTCGACCAGGCCATCGCAGAGTTCTGGGACTCTGACACCGAGACGGTTCTCACTGATGATGACCGTCGCAAGATGTTCGCTGACCTCTACTCTGACATCCAGACGTTGCGCAATGAGGTTCTGACGCTTGGTACCTTCAGGGACTTTGACAAACTGCTGGACGTCCTTGCCCTTGTGGTAGACCGCGCGGAGGAATGGGAAGATCAGCTGGCACCCGTCGATGACGGGTATGCGGAGTACATCTACTCTGATCACGTTGCTTCCTTGGAAGAGGATGATGACGACGAGGACGATGACGATGACGACCTCTACGACGATGGTGACTACGACGACGAGGACGAGGACGACGAAGAAGGCGACGACAGCGAGTAGCTGTACTGAGGCAGTGCTGCGCCAGCGTTAAGCCGCCGATGGGCGAGACGAAAAGAGCTCGTTAGGACACGGCAGTGGCCGCGCGTCCCTGGTACCGATCCAGCTATAACGGCGCCCGGGGAGCGCAAGGTCAGTGCCGTTTTCGTGTATCTTGCTACAGTCCTGTACACGGTGGAGAGCCTCAGCCACTGCCCGAGTGCGCCGGCGGTTTTCTTCCCGCGTCCGATTTGAACCACCAATTCCACGGAGGACCACCTCTGATGAGGATTCCACCTTGACGGAAACGGAATACATGAACATGGGCTCATCCTTCAGGATGAAGTATTCCGCGTGGACGTCGGCAAGCTGGGAGACGAGTACGCGAGGAAGAGCTATCCGCGACGCGCGGACGGTGACCACAGGCCCATCGGGAAGCGAGAAGCTGTGATCTAGCGCGCCGGGCGAGTGTCTCCGGCCGATGGTGGGGTGACAGAGGATTGTGCGGATGAGACCGAGATCCTCGGAACATTCGGCACGGTAGGTAGAGGATAGCGGGGGAAGAGCTAGACGACGATGAATGGGAAACTCGTTTGTTGTACTCATGGCTCACAAGCTATCGAACATCCCGGACTCATATTTTCGAACAGGTAGAACATGTGTTCGAGATAAAATCAGCATCAACAAGCAACCCAAGTGGGGGTAGCTAATTGGTTAAGTGACTGGTGTTAATGCAGGGGCACCTGAGGTTGTGGAAACGATTCGATAACGACTTTCGTAAAAGCCCAGGAGTCTGAGAAAACGCTATTTCTGGGGGTGGGGCGGTGGATTAGTGTGAGTGATGGTCCTAAAGGAAAACTAAACATTTGAAAGATTCATCTCAATGAAGCACGCAAGAAGTCGACTGGCGGTATCGGCTTTCGCAGCACTCTTGTCTTTGGCGGCCCCGGTCGCGGCGCATGCTGTCGTGGTTGGTCCGGGTGACCCGATTCGTACTCCTATGGAGGGCAGTCCGTGGGATGGGCATCGAAATATCAACTCGCCGATGTGCTCGGCGGGTGTGCCAGGGACGGTGACGGATCGCAATGGAGAAAAGCACAGGGTCATGCTGACGGCTGGGCACTGCTTGAATGATGCTCCAGATGTGGGTCTGCCAATCGTCACTGGTGAGGTGTATGTGCCAACCACTGAAGGCGATAAGCGCATCGGCACGGCCGGTGCTCACCGTTGGGAATTGCCACAAGAAGATGCCGGACTGGAGTCGTTGCCGGCAGCCTTTAATGGCGCAGACTATGGAGTAATCAACCTTGATTCGGACGTAGAGACTACTGGCGCAAGTTACTCTATTGACGAAAATGGTCAGAGCTACGGGGAGCCTGTAGTGATGACTGGCATTCAGGACAACGAAGATCTGCCGCGTGGCGAAGTCTCCTTCGATAATTTTGGCAAGCCAATCTGTAAGGATGGCATGCGCACCGGACGCGCTTGTGGATACCAGGTATTCCGAGCTCGAAATGGCATCTGGACGGTAGGTATTGGCGTTGACCACGGCGACTCCGGTGGAAATGCCTATGATCCGACCACCAACGAGGTCATTGGCGTGAATTCGATGGCTTTTGGCCCGGTCTCGCGTGTGATGCCGGCGGACATCGCTATTCAGGAGGCCTATGGTATTCCTGACGGTGAGGTAAGCGACCACTTTGAGGTATCGGATTCCACTGCTCAGCGCGACTCGTCCTATCGCACCCTCAATGAGGACATGGCAGCGGATCGGGAGTATGCACAGGCGCAGGATCCGCAGCCTTCGCAGGAAGATTCTGTTCCGCAGCTAGCCGATCTCGCGGACAGGTTGCCGCAACTCCCACAGCTCCCTGACCTGCCACAATCACCCCAATTGTCACAATCGCCACATCTGCCTGAGTTGCCGCAGTTGGCAGAAATTCAGCTTCCAAGCTTTGAGGGCTAGCACCAGTCTGAGAATCTGGCAAAAATCACCCCCGAACCGTTAAGAGAGTCAGAACTATCCAAGCCGGATGGTTCTGGCTCTTGCATTGCTGCTAAACAAACTTTTTTGATGTGTAATGCGCGGGGGATGGATGCGAATAAATACTTCTTTGGCTGAGAATTTCACCCTAGCTTTCGCTTTCGGAGAGCTTTGTAAAGGTGCCCCCTAATACACTGTGTTGGACAAGTTTTCTGTACAGAAATGGAGTACCGCACACTATGGCCAGTTCGAAGAAGGTAGCCGCACTAACGGCTGCACTGTCGGTAGCTGCGGGTGGTTTTGCGCCGGGAATCGCGACAGCTGGGGTGGCGCCGGCCGAGTCGGCACCGGCAAGCTCGGATGTTGTCATCGGCCCGGGCTCGCCGTTGCGAATGCCGTTCCCGAGCAGCAAGAACATCGATGGACGTCATGTTCAATCCCCGATGTGCTCGCTGGGCGTTCCTGGCACCGTTGTCGACCAGAATGGCGTTTCCCACCGTGTCATCATGACTGCCGGCCACTGTGTTGTGGCGAAGGATACTGAGACCGGCGAAGAGGTCACCGGCCAGTTCTTCATCCCAACCAAGGATGGCGACAAGCTGGTCAATAAGGACTACATGGGCACCGATGTCATGCCGGAAGAGTCCGATTTCGACGAGAACACCACTGCTCCGGAGTTCTTCAACGAGCTTTTCAACAGCCCTGACTACGGCATCATCGAGGTCCAGGACGACATCAAGACCACGTCTATGTCGCATTCTGTGGATGAGTTTGGCAATGTCCACGGCGAGCCGGTTCAGATTGTCGGTATTGAGGATAAGCGCACTCTCGATCCGATGGAGATCTCCGTCGACAACTTCGGTGAGCCAGTGTGCACCGACGGTTCTCGTACCGGTCGCGGCTGCGGCTACCAGATTTTCCGCGTCCGCAACGGTGTCTGGGCCATCGCTCCGATTGACCACGGCGATTCGGGCGGAAACGCCTACAACCCGGAGACTCGCGAGGCCATCGGCGTTAACTCCATGGGTATTGGCCCGCTGAGCCGCTTCCAGCCGATTGATGTTGCTCTTGAAGAGCAGTACGACATCCCGGACGGCCAGGTTAACGAGCGCTTCAAGGTAGAAACCTCCACTGAGCCTCAGTCCGAGTTCCGCACGATTGACGACGACGTCCAGTTCACCAAGCAGCACGTCGAGCAGGAAGAGCCGGAGCTGGGTCCCATCGGTGAGCTTCTGCCAGAGGGCGTTGAGGTCCCGCCGGAGATTGCCGACATTATTTCGGAAAGCCCGGCTCTCCCGGAGCTGCCGATTCCGGAGCTGCCGTCCCCGCAGCTGTCGGACTCGACTGCTCAGGTAGCACAGGCAGTCGGCAGCGTTTCCTCTCAGGCGGGTCTGCCGAACCTGTTCTAATCAGGTCACTGCAGTCTCGTAGATAGGGCGTTTGCTTTACGACGCTCCGTTTAACCCCCTATTCCGCCACAGCGGCGGGGTAGGGGGTTTAGCTTTCGTTAGTCAATCGGCTTTGCGTGAAGGTACTCGAAGAATGTGTCGGGAACGGGATGTTCAAGGTGAAGCTTCATTGTGACTACATCTAATTCTTTGTCTTTTAGCCCCTTCATTGTCGTTTGTTGTGGATCGCTGGGAGTCACTTCGCCAAGGTAGGTGAATCCTTCATCTGGTAAATCATCCCTGCGCACAAACAAATGGATTGGGAACTTGTGTTGGATGATGCTCTGGACCTCTTGGCTCTTGAGTGTCCTATTTGAACGTGTAAACCAGCGCATCGTCGAACGGTCAATAAACTCATCCTCATAAGCGATGCTTGGAGCAAGCCCCTTGTGCTTGCGGTAGTTCACAAAGATTGGAATCGTCTGCGAGTGGGAATCAATCTTGTAGCCATTTAGCGTGCCTGTTTGATCCGACCGAAGCCTCAAAAGACGAGAAACATCCTTTCTGGAGTAGCGGTGATTGCGGCGAAGCGAGCCTGCGAAATAACCATTTTCGCGGGAGAGGAAAAGACCAGTTTGAATGATGTCATCCACATGCTCTCGAAAGCTATTTGGATATGTCGAATCCCACTTGTTGTACAAAGTCAAAAATTCCTCAGTCAGACTGTAACGTGAGGTTTCGTCATCGTACTGGACCAATCTAATTTCTTCGTAGGCCCGCTTCGGGTAAAACTCGAGGTTGAGCACTCGTTCGACAACAGAGAGATCCAGCTCGCTGTGAGAAACAGCCCTTGTGTCGAGAAAGCCAGAAAACTCTTCACGTGTGATGGAACCATGCTTAATAAGCTGGTCAAGTAGAAGTAACTCTTGGGGTTGCTTTCCGGGAAGTAGCTCGCGGGACAAAAACTTCAAGTATTCACTCTGCTTATCCGTTGGTCCTGTTGCTGCTTTGTCTACTCGGTGGAGGAGTTCCCAATAATTCTTGGTACGCCTGGTCGAGATCACTGCAGGGTCAACGAGGTTGAACCGAGCAAAATCCATTAGTCGTGGTACACGATTCAGTCGGTACTGGAGAAGTTGAATATCCTTTTTAAATTCAGCAATCGTGTCTACCGAGGCTGTATCGATGGCTTGAAGGATCTTCTCCTTGGCAATTTCATCAAAGCTCACAGTGGAGCCCGATGGGATATTGGAGGGATCAACGACTTTGCTCTTGAGCTTCGACTTATTTCTAGATGAATCGCCGAAAAGAGCCATCGGGATCATGTAATTGTTCTTGTAGTTTCCAATAAAATCAATTACTCGAAGATGGTCTTTTCCTGGGGCTTTGCGAAGACCACGGCCCAGCTGCTGGGTAAAAATGATGTTTGACTCGGTGCCGCGCAGCATCACTACTTGATTTACTGCCGGAATGTCGATGCCCTCGTTGAAAATATCAACGGTGATGATGTAGTCGAGTTCGCCTGCAGATAACTCCGCAACGACAGCATTTCGTGTCGAGATTGAGTCTTCACCTAGAAGCACCTTCGTCCGTAGCTGCCGGCCAAAGAGCTGCTTTTGGTTGAGCTGCTCCGACAGCGCTTTCGCTTCGTCTTTCCGACTGCAAAACATGAGCCCCTTAACTCTCTCAGGAAACCCGTAGACACGGAGCTTCTCCAGGAAATAGTCGATACGATCTTCAGCGACGAGAGCATCGATGGATGCAGTCTTATCACCGATCGCTCGAACTCCATCATCAAAATCGGTGACACCGAAATAATGGAATGGTGCGAGCATGTCGGCTTCAAGAGCGGCTTGCAGTCGGATTTCGTAAGGAACGTTGAAATCAAAGAGGCGAAAGATGTCCCCTGAATCTGGACGCTCGGGAGTTGCGGTCAAGCCGAGGACAAACTCACTGTTGAAGTATTCAAAAACTGGCTTGTAGGAATTAGCAGCGCCACGATGAACCTCATCGATAATGATGAAGTCAAAGGCATCTGGAGAAAAGGTTTTGTAAGTCGATTGGGAATACAAGGATTGAACTGAGGCAAAAAGGTATCGTGCATCAGTTTCTTTTTTCCCACCAACCAAGAGTCCAAAGTCGGCGTCCGTAAGCTCAGAACCGGAATAAGCAAGTACCTTTTGGAACTCACTCTTAGTCTTTTCCAGAATCTGTTCCCGGTGGGCGACGAACAAGACGCGCCTGGCCTGTGCTTCTTTAACTGCTAGTGCAGCAAGGATCGTCTTCCCCGTGCCGGTAGCGGAAATTATGAGGCCTTTCCGCTCGCCTGACTGCCTCAAGTCAGCGATATTCGACAGCGCTACCTGCTGCATTTGATTGGCGATAACTGGGCCCTCGGGCAGCAACTTTGTGTGCGTGTTTTTCGAAACTGGAGGTACGCGGTTCTGTTCGTACTCATCGACCCATTGATGAGTTAGTGGGATGCAACGGTTACGTTGCATATCAATGGCCGTCTCAATTTGGAACGTGATATCACCATTCTGGTGGCTGGAAAAGTGCAGATTCCACTCTTCGTTTTCCTGGAGCGCCTTTTGCGTCAAATTTGCGCTGCCGACGATGGCTGAAAGCTCAACCTCTTTGTAAAAGAGGTATCCCTTTGGATGAAAACCTCGGTGATGATCCTCGGGGTAGATGTAGACGTTCAGTCCCTCAATTTCGAGTAGTTCTCTGAACATCGATGGTGAATTGAAGTCAAGGTAGTTCGACGTGATGATCGTCATTGGGCCAGAAAACTGAAGGAGATCCTCCTTCAGCATGGCAAGAGCGGCCGGAGAAATAAATGCTACTGAAAATATGAAACTCGTAGCGGTGCGTAGCTCCTCGCGAAGCGCATTGTACATAGTGGCCGACTCATCGTTGCGAATGAGTCGGGGATTGTATTTTTTGTCGGCAACGATGTTTTTATCGATGAAGCCGTAGCGTAGGTCTCCGACCAGGGAATTCATCATTGTTTTAGCATACTAAATGCACGCTGCGTCGCTTGTATTGATTACTGTTCGTTTACAAGAATGTCGACTGTAGGGATGTCCGCTGGCGCCCAATCAACGGAATAAAGTTCGGCCGGTTCTAACCAACGATATTCAGTGTGCTCCGTTAGCTTGATTTCGGGAGAAGAAACGGAACAAAAGTATGTCGCAAGTGAGATAACGGCGAAGTCATACTCATGGTCGACAGTGAGAATGTGGTTCCCAATCTCAGCGTCAAGTTTTAGCTCTTCTCTTAGTTCACGGGCTAGAGCCTCACGAGGGGACTCGCCTTCTTCGATCTTTCCACCGGGAAATTCCCAATAGTTTTCCATCGAGCGACCTGGGCCTCGTTGGGCGGCGAAGATTTTTCCTTCATAGGTAAGAACCGCACCTACAACTTCGATTCGTTTTTTCATCTCAACTCCGGGTTCTGTCATTGCGCCTCATTCTAGTAATCGTCACTGTTTGCAGATCGGGCTATGGTGAGTTGTCGGGTTATGATTTTCTCTTTTGCACAGTAGAAAGGACCGTTACCTTGTCAGCTTCCCGTTCGCGCGACCTGCTTCGTCGTAAAGCAAAGTGCGAATCTCAGCCAGACATTACGTCGGAGGTGGGAAGTAAACCACAAGGTTCGGGTCCTCAGCCGACTGAATTAGACCGGACTAAACAGCTGATTCCGCGAGAGATTTGGATTCTGGTCAGCGCTGCGTTCATCATTGCGCTGGGCTTCGGTCTGATTGCTCCGATCTTGCCGCAGTATGCGCGCAGCTTCGATGTAGGCGTGTTCGCGGCCAGCTTCGTGGTCAGCTCGTTCTCCATCTTCCGGCTGATTTTCGCACCGGCGTCCGGCTCACTGGTGGAGAAGCTCGGATACCGGCGCACGTACCTAACCGGCATCAGCATCGTTGCGATCTCGACTTTGCTTGTCGGTATTGCGCAGACATATTGGCAACTGCTGGCGTTCCGCGCGCTCGGAGGCATCGGCTCGACGATGTTCACGGTTTCGGCAATGGGGCTAATCGTTCGGATTTCACCGCCGGAGATCCGTGGCAAGAGCTCGGCCGCCTACGGCACCGCCTTCCTACTGGGCAATGTCTTTGGCCCAATTATTGGTGCGGCAATGGGGGCATGGGGTATGCGGGTGCCGTTTTTCATCTACGGTGGCGCGCTGATTGTGGCAACGATTGTGGTCGGCATGTCGATGAGCGCTGAGCATCTTCGCCACGTAGTGCCCAAGCGCACGACTCCGGTGCTGACGTTCTCCGAGGCAATCCGTGACTCGGCATATCGAAGCGCACTTGTCGGAGCCTTCGCGAACGGCTGGTCAAATTTCGGCGTGCGCGTCGCGATTGTCCCGCTGTTCGCTGCGGCAACGTTCTCCCATGTTGGCGCCCCAGAACCGGGCAGCGATGGGGCAGTAGCTGCCACTGCCACAGCTGGTTTTGCGCTGACGGCCTTCGCGCTCGGCAATGTTACGGCGCTGCAGTTTTCCGGTCGTTTGTCCGACCGCATTGGCCGTCGCCCGCTGCTCATCACGGGTCTGTTCATCAACGGCGTTTTCACCGGCGCTATCGGGTTTAGCAGCGGGGTCATTCCGCTACTGGCTCTCTCAGTCCTTGCCGGCTTCGGCGCTGGCATGATCAATCCTTCGCAGCAGGCCGTGCTTGCCGACGTCATCGGTGCCAACCGCCAAGGTGGAAAGGTGCTCGCGAATTTCCAGATGGCTCAGGACTTCGGGGCTATCTCCGGCCCGCTGATTGTCGGTGCAATCGTGGATGCCGCAGGCTTCAAGGCCGGTTTCCTGGTTTGCGGTGTCATTTCGCTGGTCGCAATGGTGGGCTGGATTTTCGGTCGCGAGACTCTACCGGCCCACTCGTCGAATGGCGGGGCAACAGAAGCTAAAGCAAAAACAGCCTAAGCAGAAGCAGCTTCGTTAACCGGTTTGCCTTCATCCAGCTTTCGGCAAACAGCCACATAGATGGCGCCAGTAATGTTGTGCACCACAGCGGCCACCGCGCCCGGAAGCGCTGCCTCTGGGGTAAAGAACTTCGCTGCCATACCGGAAGAAAGACCCGCGGATTGTGTGCCGACCTCCACAGCCACCGTGCGCTTGCCCGCAGTCGGCATGCCCACCAGCTGACCTGCAGAAAAGCCGAGCACATAGCCCAGCATGTTGTGGATAATCACAGCCACAAACACGATCAGGCCAATGTGCGCCAGGCTTTCCGCATTCTTGGCCACGGCGCCGAAGACCACGCCACCGATACCGAGGATGGAAATCCACGGCAGAATCGGAAGGATCTTGTTAATAAACGAATCGGCCACAAAGCGAATAATCAGGCCACCAATCACGGGTAGGAGGACCGTCTGGCAGAGGCTCCAGGCCATTCCAAGGCCGTCGACCTCCGTGTGTGCGTCGGCAAGCACGAGCATGAGAAACGGCGTCATAATCGGAGAGATCAGCGTCGACACACTGGTCATGGCGACGGATAGTGCGACGTCGCCGCGCGCCAGATAGGCGATGACATTCGACGAGGTGCCGCCTGGGACGGATCCGAGCATCAGCAGGCCGACGGCCAGCGCCGGGTTGAGCCCGAGCACTTTCGCCACGGCAATCGCTAGCAGCGGCATGATGACAAACTGCGCGATGACGCCGAACAGAATCGCCAGTGGACGCTTAGCGACCTGCTTGAAGTCCGGGATGGTCAGGGTGAGGCCCATCGCGAACATGATGATCATCAGGAAGTACGTGATGTAATCCGTCAGCGGCGTAAAAGGGGCGGGGAAGAAGAATGCCAGCGCCGAACCCGCCAAAATAAAGCCCGGAAAACCGAGGACTTCAATCATCGCCGAGAGCTTCGACGGCTCCTTATTCTCCTGTCCGCTGTTCCCAGAAACCTCGTCGGGAGAATGTGGTTTTAGCGGGAATTTGTGGGGCGACGATGGCTGTAGTTCGGATGCGTTGTTATTGCTGGACATTTTCTAGGGACCTTGGGCTTATACATTGTGTAATTGCAAAAGTCCGCCGAATGCTGGATGTTCCACGGCGGAGAATTGGTGATACGTGAACAAACGTGTAGGGAAAATGTTAACTACCTCACCCCGGGAGATTGCAAAATAGGCACCCCGAAGTGGGTGCAATGCGCTCGCTTGACGACGGTCCGAGCGCCGACTCTGAGCGAGAAATTGTGCTCTCAGCATTGTGACCTTGGTGACGGAAAATGGTTTTTTGACCGACGGTGGCGTAACCTGGACCATCGGTGTGAAATCCTGACGACAATGTCGCAGAGAATCTGGCAGCGGTATAAATTCGCTGGTGAAACGCTTGAAAGTGCATAGTGCATGATGGGCGCCCTGTTCGAAAGCAATAGCTGAAATGGGTTTGGGCGCAATTTTTCGAAGTATGTGCAAAAGAAGCGATGTCATCGCAATTCCGACGTGAGAGCACTGAAAACAAGAACGTAAATTGGGCGGGTCATGTATGTGCGACCCAACTGTGAGTAATCAACTGTTGAATATTGAGTGTGCGGGCGAGAAGGCCCAGGAAGAGCCCCAAATGGCTAATAATGAAATGAATGGCAGCGTCGAGGAAAACCGCGAGGATCAGCGCGAGGATCAGCGCGAAAACCAGCGCGAGGACGCAATTGTGAAGGCCGAGGATGTAGTGGCCGAAGATGGCGAAGACACCGTTGGCTTCGATGAGCTTGAGCTGCCGGATGACATTGTCAATGCAGTTCGCAAGGTTGGGTTTGAGACTCCGTCCCCAATTCAGGCTGCAACCATCCCGACTCTGATGAGCGGCCGCGACGTTGTCGGCCTGGCTCAGACTGGTACCGGTAAGACCGCCGCGTTTGCGCTGCCGATTCTGGCACGCATTGACCGCTCCGTTCGCGCACCTCAGGCGCTGGTGCTCGCTCCGACCCGTGAGCTGGCGCTGCAGGTTGCGGACTCCTTCCAGTCCTTCGCTGATCACCTGGGCAAGATTCATGTCCTGCCGATTTACGGTGGTCAGTCCTATGGAGTGCAGTTGTCGGGTCTGCGTCGAGGTGCACAGATCATCGTCGGCACGCCGGGTCGTGTCATCGACCACCTGGAAAAGGGCTCGTTGGACATCTCCGACCTGCGCTTCCTGGTACTGGACGAGGCCGATGAGATGCTGCAGATGGGCTTCCAGGAGGATGTCGAGCGCATTCTTGCCGACACTCCGGATGACAAGCAGGTCGCACTGTTCTCGGCTACCATGCCGGCTTCGATTCGTCGCCTGTCCAAGCAGTACCTGACGGAGCCGGAAGAGATTACCGTCAAGTCCCAGACTCGCACGGCGGACAACATTCGTCAGCGCTTCCTTATGGTCAGCCACCGCAACAAGCTGGACGCGCTGACCCGCATTCTCGAGGTCGAGGAATTCGAAGCGATGATCATGTTCGTGCGTACCAAGCACGAGACTGAGGAGCTCGCCGAGAAGCTGCGTGCCCGCGGATTCTCCGCTGCCGCCATCAATGGTGATATCCCGCAGACCCTGCGTGAGCGCACGATTGACCAGCTCAAGGACGGTCGTCTGGACATTCTGGTGGCAACTGACGTGGCTGCTCGTGGCCTGGACGTCGACCGCATTTCCCACGTGGTCAACTACGACATTCCGCACGACACCGAGTCCTACGTCCACCGCATTGGCCGTACCGGCCGTGCAGGTCGCTCCGGTGAGGCGCTGCTATTTGTCACTCCGCGCGAGGGACGTCTGCTGCGCTCGATTGAGCGTGCGACCAAGTCCCAGCTGCACGAGATGAAGCTGCCGACTGTCGATGAGGTCAACGATTCGCGCAAGCAGAAGTTCGCTGATGATTTGACTGAGGCACTTGCCGATTCCCAGGTTCCGGTCTTCCGCGAGCTTATCGAGGAGTACGCAGAAGAGCACGACACCCCGCTGGTCGATATCGCCGCTGCCATCGCAGCCCAGGCACAGTCGGGCGACTTCCTGATGAAGGAGCCGCCGCGTGGCCGTCGTAATGACCGTGACCGTGATCGTTTTGACCGCGACCGCAACCGCGGCCACGATGGTCGCTCCCGTGGCGAGCGAGGTCAGGGCAAGCGCGCTGATCTGGTCGAATTCGACCGCGAGGGCACCGCAACCTATCGCATCAGCGTTGGTCGCCGCCAGCACGTCCGCCCGGGTGCCATCGTCGGTGCTATCGCCAACGAGGGTGGCCTGAACTCCAAGGACTTCGGTCACATTGACATTCGCGGTGATCACACTCTGGTCGAACTGCCGGCTAACCTGCCGCAGGAAGTCATCGATAATCTCGCCGACACCCGCATCTCCGGCCAGCTCATTGGGTTGACGCTTGACGACGGCACCTCGGTCGACGACAGCGATGACTACCGCGGTGGCCGTGGTGGTTACCGTGGCGATCGTCGTGGTGGTGGCCGTGGTCGCGGAGGTTACCGCGGTGGCCGTGGTCGCGGTCGCGATGACCGTCGTGGTGGCGGACGTGGACGCGGCGGCTACCGTGGTGACCGTGATGACCGCCGCGGTGGTTACCGTGGTGGACGCCGCTAACCCTGCTAGGTGAAGTAAGCGAGGTGGTCGTCGTCAGGCGACCATCGTCCGGGGAGTGAACCTACACATAAAAACTGCCGGTGCGCACGTACTTTCAAGCCCTATAAGTTGGGCCGAAACGTACACGCGCACCGGCAGTTTTGTTTTGTCTGAGCGAGTGCGTAGGCGCGCTGCCTAGGCGCTAGTGCTCAATTCTTAGATGAAGAACATCAGAATGCCGGCGACAACCCACAGCAGGGAGAAGATGCCGGAGAACATGGCCAGCTGCCCCTTCTGCTTGTCCCAGTCAAGCTCATCAGCCTTCTTGCGGCGCTCGACGAACTCCGGGTCGTCGGCATCCTCGTCCTCGTCAGCGATGCCGAGACCGGCCATCATCAGACGCTGACGCGGAATGATCAGGAAGAACAGCAGTGCCCAGGCGATGATTGCCAGCAGGATTGCGGCGTGCATTGCGCCGGACTTCATGTAGGTCGACACATCGGTGAACATGACACCGAAGCCGAGCAGCGGCACGAGCAGTGACCACATGCCGTAGGTGCGCGAAATGGCGTGCATGGTGCGCGCGGAGCCGACCGTTCCAGCCTCTCCGCCGCGGGCTGCAAGCGCGAGCTTCGGGAACATCGAAATTGCGACAGTCACCGGTCCAAGCAGCAGAATTGCCGCTAGGACGTGAACCATAGAAACTACGTTTTGCACGTATTACCTTTCCACGACTGAATGTAGGCCTCGCGTTCAAGCGAGGAGTGGCCTGAATATTTTCCTTGTTAAGACCAGTCCCTAACTTAACGCGCTTGCACTAAATTCTCTATTTCGTGCCTTTCCCAGCTCGGATTCCACACGCAGCTGCCATTGCTTCCCAGTCCGCAGAGGACACGGGCAGGTCCCATTTAATGGCTACGGTCAAATAGCGGTGCGAATAGTCACACGACTCTGCCTCCTCAGGAAGCCATTCCGCCGGACTGGCATCGCCTTTATCCCGGTTGACCGCGCTCCGCGTGGGCACGAGGTTGGCCTCGATATCGTTACCAAATTGCCGACGCCTCTCGGCATTCCAGGCGTAGGCTCCGAAATCCCACGCCGCCGCCAACGGATAAACGTGGTCGATATCAACCTCATGCGCACCCACCGGGTCACCCGTGTAAGGGTCGGGGATCTCGCGCGGGGAGCCGTCGTCAAGCGAACATGCAGAACCCCCGAACCACGTCACCAACACCTTGCGGCGCGTATTGCAGTCGGAGGGGCCTTCCCAGACGGCGAAGCGTTCGCGTTTGTACCCAGTGACGGTGGGGCGGTCGGCGACGACGCGCACGGCACGCAACTGCTTAACGACGACCTCTGCGTCCGGCCCCGCGGGGGAGGATGGAACAAAAAGTCGCGTGGCGGCAAAAGATGAGAGGAAGAGGGCGGCGAGGGTGGCAAATAAAAAAGGGCGCATACCTAATTGGGCGCGAAAAATACTTTTTCGGTTCCCTTTGAGGTATGCGCCGGGGCTAGCCTGCGGGGCTAGCGGAGGCGGAGCCTAGATCAAAGTCTTAGACCAGAGCCTGCTTGGCTGCGTGGTCGAACTCTTCCTTAATCTTCTCGTTCGGTTCCTTCGTAGCCAGTGTGACGATAATCATCACGACAGTTGCAGCGGCGAAGCCCGGGACAATCTCATAGAGAGTATCGCTGAGCGAGCTCATGCCCCATGCGAAGGAGACAACCGCACCAGTGATCATGCCGGCTGCCGCACCTGGGGTGTTCAGACGCGACCAGTAGAGCGAAGCCAGCAGAACCGGGCCGAATGCCGAGCCGAAGCCAGCCCACGCGAAGCCAACCAGATCCAGAATGGAGCTGTTCGGGTTAGCCGCGATGATTGCGGCGATGACGGCGATTAGTGCGACAGCGACGCGGGAGAGAGTCATGTAGGTCTTCGGGCGCAGCGACTTGTTGACCGTTGCCTTGAACAAGTCCTCAATCAGCGCGGAGGAAGACACCAGCAGCTGCGAGGAAATCGTGGACATGATGGCGGCCAGCACCGCAGTCAGAATCAGACCTGCAATCAGCGGGTGGAACAGGATGCGGGTCATGTCCAGGAAGATGGTCTCGTAAGAAGATGCATCCGTGACCGAAGCATCCGGATTCGTAGCGAAAAAGACAGTTGCAGTCAGCGCCACGAGGACGGAGCCGAGCATGCACAGTGCCTGCCAGCCAACGCCCCAGCGGCGGCCCTCGGTTGCGTCCTTTGCGCTACGCAGAGCCATAAAGCGAACGATAATGTGCGGCTGACCGAAGTAGCCCAGACCCCAACCGAGCAGACCGATAATCGTGATTAGCGGAATGCCAGCGAACGGATCGAAGAAGGTCTCGACCGGCTGTCCCTCGCTGCCCGGGTAGGGGTTGTTAGCAGCAAAGCTGAAGATGTCCGAGGCGGAGTTGCCATTGTTGGCCAGGTAAATGATGCCGACAGTCGGAACCGCCAGCAACGCGATGAACATAATGACGCCCTGTACAGTGTCCGTGTAGGACACAGCCAGGAAGCCACCGAACAGGGTGTATGCGACAGTGATAGCCGCAACCAACAGCATGCCGACAAGGTAGTTGCCACCGAACGTCGACTCCCAGTAGCGGCCACCTGCGACCATGCCCGAGGAGACGTAGAAGGTGAAGAACAACAAAATAATCAGGCCTGCAGCAACGCGCAGCACCTTCGACGTATCGTGCAGACGATTCTCCAGGAACGACGGCACGGTAATCGAGTTACGAGCAATCTTGGTGTAACTACGCAGGCGTGGTGCGGTGAACTTCCAGTTCAGCCATGCGCCTACGACCAGGCCGATTGCAATCCACGTCTGATTTAGACCGGAAAGGTAAATCGCGCCGGGCAGACCCATCAGCAGCCAGCCGGACATGTCCGATGCGCCCGCCGATAGTGCCGCGACGAACGGATGCAGGCCACGACCACCAATCATGTATTCGTCATACTCTGCAGTCTTTTTCCATCCGGTCCAACCGATGTAGACCATCAACAGCAGATAAATGACTAGTGCGATGATGAACCATGTGTGTTGGTCCACAGGGCAACTCCTCATTATTTATTAGTCGTACAGTCGGACTCGCACACTGCCCAGCACGCCAGAAATCGTTTCCGGCGCACAATTCAATTTCGCTTAATCAAGTCCGCTTGACGACGTTTACAGCGCCGCAGCAGCATCGAGCCATATTGAGCCAGAAAGCGGCCCGCGTAAATGATGGAACTTGTGAGTCGCAATGAAACACAACGACAGCTCCAGGACTATCGATGACAGTCGGCGGAGCCTACTGTTGTATGCGAACTATGGCAGAACTATTGCACGAGTCACACAATTTTTAATTGTTGTAGCTCATACGACGTTTGCATGTGATGCGCTGCATTGCAAGATAAGAAGCGTTGAAAAAGGCTATAAAAATCGGTTAAGTCCGACAAACTACCTGGAAAAAGGGGTATTTGGGTAGGGGCGGAGTTATTTTTGCAAGATGTGCAATTCGAACAGATGTACTAATTTGATGGTGTGGTGAAAAGTCTGATCCGGGGTGCGTGGCAGAATCTTCATTGAAGAAATATCTGGTGGTGAAGTCGCCGGGTGATTAGACGGTGATGACTGAGCAAGCAGTGGGGAGGAAGTAATGGACCAAGTTGCTAAGTCAGCGGTGCCGTTGCTGCTGCACGCGGTCTGGAAGGGCGATTCGGGTCTTCATCTGTGGGTGGAGCGGCCAGAGGGGCACCGGATTGTTTCGGACGTGGATTTGCTGGAAGTTCCGGCGCATCAGCGTCGGCTTTTTGCAGTCCTGGGGCAGGGGAGTCGAGCACAACTGACGTTAAAGTTGCGTACACCGAAGGGGCGGGAAGTAGAGAAAGTTGTACCCACCTGGGTGTTCCCGCCGTGGTCGGCCGTAACAACGCTGGTGCAATTGCAGGAGGAAGTTTCCTCGGCAGCGATGGCACCGGATCTTCGGTTTTTTGTAGATGTCGTGCAGGGGCTGGATGTTTTCGCGCGGTCTGGGCGGGCATTGGTGGCTCTGACGTGGGAAGACAATGAGTGGTGGCCGACGTGGCGGATGTCGGAGGGGCTTAGTGAGATTGCATGGCAGAGCCAGGTCATCTCTCGTACACCACCGGTGTTGATTGATAATGGAGGTGCCACGGTGGCTGAGGATTTCATCAATCGGATGTTTCATTGGGTCACCAACGCGCTTCTGGCAGATTTGGACGAGCCGGCAGAACAGCGGCAGAGTTTCGTGCGGTCGTTGTTGCAGTCGCAGTCCCTGGGGCGTGCGACGCCGGGGGTGGCGCAGTCGCTGGCAAAGTGGAGGCTGTCGGCCGATGGCGAGGATGTTCGCCTGCAGCTAATGGTGCAGGAGCCCGTAGGATTTGAAGGCCAGCTGGAAGACTTGCCGGATGTTGATCTTCCGCAACTGCTGGAGTTGCGGGACCGAGCGGATGAAGAAGGCGGCACTGTGACCCGTTTCGATCCGCGTGCGGCTGCGGTGGAACATGAGACTCTGTGGCCATTGCGGATGTACTATCGCATTGGCGTTGCAGCTCCGGAGCGTCTGAACCCAGAGATGTGTCGTCGGTCCGTGCTGTCGCTTCTTCGCCCTCAGTTATTGGCCGCACAAGAGGCATTCCCAACGCTCAGATATGCGAAATCCGCAGGACACCCGGGTTTGGATTTGCTGCTGACCTCAGAACAGCTTATAGAGCTTATGACTGACGGTATCTCGCAGTTGGCCAAGGTCGATATTGATGTGATGTTGCCGCCGAATTGGAAGTCGGTGGAAACAACCTTGCAGCTGCACACTGAAATCGTGCAGTTAGATCCGACGGGTCCAGCCGGGCGTCGCTCGGAACCGAAACTTGGATTTGACCAACTGGTTGATTACGAGTGGAAGCTGGCCGTGGGCGATGCCGTATTGACGGAAGCAGAAATGCGTGAGCTCGCTGCATCGAGTACGGGGCTCGTGCATCTTCGAGACCACTGGGTGCACGCGAACCCAGAGGTAGCTCGGGAAGCCCTAAAGTTTTTGGTGGAACAGACCAAGGCCGGGGAGGAAACCGGTAAGGGACAAGCCACCCTGAAAGAGCTGGTCTTCGATGGTGGCTTGGAGTCGAAAGCTCCAGCGCCGGTGCCAGTGGCCCCCAGGGATCCATCTTGGCTTAAGGCGCTGGTGTCGAAGTACTCAGACGGTTCCGCGGCTCCCTCAGAGTCAGTCGAGGTGCCACCCAGTTTTGTCGGTGAGCTGAGGGAGTACCAGCAGCGCGGCGTGGAGTGGCTGGCGGATATGTCCGACCGCGGGTTTGGTGTCATTCTCGCTGATGACATGGGTCTTGGTAAGACCGTGCAAATTCTGGCGCTGCTGGAATATGAGCGTTGCTGTCGTCAAGCGGATGCGGTGGATCAAGATCACAAGACTTCGCTTCTGGTGGTTCCCACAGGCGTGCTGCGCAATTGGGCAGCAGAGGCAGCAAAGTTCACTCCTGAGCTCAAGGTTGGGCTGCTGCATGGTTCAAATCGCCCTCATGATGAGGAATTACAAGAATTCATCGCAGACCACGATGTCGTTGTGACGACCTACGGTGTGGCAACCCGTGACGTGGGCGAGCTCTCCCAAGTGCAGTGGGACCATGTGATTGCTGACGAGGCGCAGGCGATTAAGAACCCCAACGCACAGGTATCCAGGGCGCTGCGGAGTCTGCGCTCGCGGCACAACATCGCAATGACCGGTACCCCGGTAGAAAATGATTTGGGCGAGCTGCGCACAATCATGGATTTTTGTAACCCAGGCATGCTGGGGTCGGCGAACGCATTCCGCAACAAGTTCGCGATTCCAATCGAGCGTGACGGGAATGCGGAAATGCTGTTGCAATTACAGTCGATTACAGCACCTTTTATCCTGCGCCGACTCAAGTCTGATCCAGCTATCGCACCGGATCTGCCCAAGAAGAATGAGCAGGTGGAGATGGTGCCTCTCACTACGGAGCAGGCTTTCTTGTATCAGGAAGCCGTAAAGGACCTGGAGGACAAGCTCAAGCGCTCGAAGCAGAATCGCTCTGGCAACTTCGGACGAAAGAGCATCATTCTTGGCGGCATCATGAAGTTGAAGCAGATTTGCAACCACCCAGCGCACTACCAGCACGATGGCTCGGGACTGCTCAATCATGGGCAGCATCGCTCGGGCAAGGTTGCACGTCTGGAAGAGCTCGTCGATGAGATTGTGCAAAACGGTGAACGTGCGCTCGTGTTCACACAATTCGTGGAGTTCGGCAAGATGCTTGCTCCTTATTTCAGTAAGCGCCTGGGCGTGGATATTCCGTTTATTCAGGGGGCGATGACGCCGGCTCAGCGCGAGAAAGTAGTGGCAGAGTTTAATGCCCCGGATGGGCCACCAATCATCTTGCTGTCGACTCTTGCGGCGGGGGTCGGAATTAACCTGGTTGCCGCCAACCATGTCATTCACATTGACAGGTGGTGGAATCCTGCGGTTGAAAACCAGGCCACGGACCGTTCCTACCGCATTGGTCAGCGGAAAGACGTGCATGTGCACAAGCTGGTCAGCGTAGGAACGCTTGAAGAGCGTATCGATGAGCTGATTTTTGAAAAGGCAGAACTGGCCGACGCGGTTGTACGCGCTGGTGAAACCAAGTTGACGGAGATGGACTTTCACCGATTGCGTTCACTGTGGCAATTGGACAAGGACAAGATTCAGTCACTGCGTGAATCGATGGATGCAGCGGAGTCAAAGTCCGGTGAGACGGTGACTGATGGGATCAATTCGGAGGTTAAGGCATCGGATGCCGCGACTTCGGATAACGATTCAATCCCCAATAATGTGACACCGTTTAGAGTCCAGAAGAGGTGGTACTAATGGTCGGCGACGGAGACGTGACATGGGGTGACAATGTCATCTTTGCCGAGTTTGGCAAGGGCCCCTCTGGAAAGCGTGGTCGTAAAAGGACTACGGCGCGAAGCGCACCGGCAACCAGCTCGACGATAGAAAAACTCCTGGCCACCCAGGACTGGGCGGGTGCATTTACCGGGCAGCAGCGACGTGGAAGCGCGGCGCGCGTGGCAGTCGAGCCACGTACCACTTTTGCCCGGTGGGTGTGGGAGTTCATCATCCGTGGCGCCGATTCTGGTCGTATTCACAGAGGTGAGAAGTACAGGTTCGACGGCAATGTGCTGGGGCTTCGAATCGCGGATGGCTACGTCATCGGTGAAGTACAGGGCAGCCAACCGGAACCGTTTTCAGTCTTTATTCGGTTTCCACGGCGAGAGCAGAAACAAACTGACGACGTACTGCGGTGGTTGGTAAACAATCCGTCGGCTTTTACGGAGTTTGAGCACGGCGAATTGCCGTATGAGCAGATGGAAATGCTGTTGTGCGATGGTGAAGAGCACATTTACAGCGAATGCACGTGCCCAGATCCGGCGCCTGTGTGTAAGCACACCGTCGCAGTTGCCGCTCAACTTGTCGCTGATATCGACCGCGACCCGCTGTCGCTAATGCAGCTGCGCGATTATCCGCAGCGCGAGTTACAACGCCGACTTCAGGAACTAACACAGCTCAGAACCCGAACTGGGCCAAAGCGACTCGGACTTGGTGGCGCAGTTCGGGAAAATCCCAATAAAACCACGCAGCATTCGGATGACACAGGTGAAAATAAAGGTGGTGACACCGAACAGCAAAAAGTTACCGAGCTTTTCGCTGTCGAAGCCGATTACTGGGGCAATGATTTGGAACGAGTCAGTGTTCCTTCGCTTGAGATAATCGACCCACTAGCAGTTACCGACCGCAGCATGCTGCATGAAGCGTTGCAGCCAACCTGCGTAATTTCGAGAGAGACCATTCGTGCAGTCGCCGATTTGGAAGACTGTTGGCAACATCTGCAGGAATCGCTGAGCCTGGGACAAAAGGAGCTCTAGTCATGAAATTCATTCACACCTCAGATTGGCAATTAGGAATGACTCGGTGGTTCCTAGAGCTCGATGGCGGTGAAGCTCAAGCAAGATTCCATGAAAGCCGCCTCAGTGCCATCGACCGTATCGGAGAGTTAGCGATCAGCGAAGGCGCTGAATTCATTGTCGTCGCTGGAGATGTGTTCGATTCCAATACGCTGCCGGACAAGGTGTTCTTGCGGGCTCTCGACCGCATCGCCAAGCTACCAGTGCCGGTCTATCTCCTACCGGGCAACCATGATGCGCTTGATGCTTCTTCCATATATCGACGTAGTGCCTTCGAATCTTTGGAAGACCAAGGAGTCTTCGTAATCCACGACAGTGAGCCCATTTCCATCCGTGACGAGGTGGAACTCATCGGTGTGCCAGTACGCGGAAAGTATTCGGCAGACGACATCGTGGCAGAAATCGCCACAGAGCTTGAGCCCGCAGTGGGAATCCGAGTGATGGTGGCACACGGCCAAGTGGAAGGTTTTGGCGCTGATGCCGGAGCCACCATTGACCTGACCAGTCTAGAACAGGCTATTGATCGAGGGGCATTGCACTATGTTGCGCTCGGGGATTCCCACTCCACGAGCCAACTTGATCATGCCGGTCGGGTTTACTTTTCCGGCGCACACGAAACCACAGCGTATGACGACAAAGAGCGAGATTCCGGCAATGCGCTAGTCGTCGACATCACAGAGGACGGTCCCGAAAAGGGATCCGTCACTGTGACCTCCCACAGAGTGGGACAGTGGGCTTTTCATGCCATCGACATGGATATCACTGGAGCGGAAGATCTCGGTGAATTCTTTGCCGAACTGGACGGTATAGAGGCGAAGACAGATACAGCGGTGAAGTATTCCCTGCGAGGAACCGTGACACTGTCAGAGTCGACTGCCTTTGAAAAACGACTTGAGCAGTATCAACAGCTTTTCGCTGCACTTTACCGCCGGGAAAGTGGCTCTGATCTGACAGTGGTTCCGTCCGAGGGGGATATCTCCAACCTCAACCTCACCGGGTATCCGCTGATAGCTGCAGAAAAACTAACGGTCTTGAGTAAGGGGCGAACCGAGAGCGGTAGCCCACTACCTGAATCAGAAACCACCGCGGCCGCCGATGCACTTCGCTTGCTGGCTCGTTTGGCAGGAGAGAAGGAATAAATCATGCGCTTCCACGACATCGAATTACACAATGTACGTGCGATTGATTCACTCTCAATCACGGGGCTCGCCGAGCGTGGCGTGGTAGTGATTTCCGGTGAAAACGAGTCGGGTAAGACAACAATCGCCAAAGCCATTCACGTGGCGCTGACGACAAAATGGAAGTCCAGGTCCAGCGAAGCGCTTAGTCTGAACAGCCACTACAGCCAGGAAAAGCCACAGGTTAAGCTCCGGGTGGAGCTCGACGGTTACGAATTTACTCTGGATAAGATTTTCGGTAGCACCAAGGACACCGGCACAATCATCACTGTCCACTCGCCGACAGCCGAGGTACTTAAAGACGACCAGGCGGAAGAATGGTTAGCCGCCCGAATGCAAAATGCAGACACCAAGAACCTGTGGCAGGTCTTTGTTGCCGAACAAGGGCAAGCTCAAAAGACCCTATCCTTGGGCGGTTACACGCAGGTCACTAGCGCACTGCAGTCGGCATCGGGGCAGCGCGCGGAAACCGCAGAAGAAGTTGGCCTATTTGAAGCCGTCGAAGCTGAGTACAACAATTATTTCCAAAAAAATGGCAAGGAACGCAAGCAGCTTACCGACGTAGACAAGGAGCTGGTGGAAGCCCAGCAGGTGCGTGACGAAGCGGCGAAAAAGGTTCGGGAATTCGAAGCGCTCAATGAGGAAGCTGCTCGTAATGAAGAGAGTCAGCATACGCAGCGGGCGTCGTTGCCAGAAGCCAAGACTGAGGTCGAGCACTGGACACAAGCCCTTGAAGAGCTCGAGCAGTTTAGGCTCTCCGTGTCGAAGGCGCAGGAGGTTTCTGCAGCGGCACAGCAGCAGCTGGACTTGGCGAAGCAGGCGCAGGAAGAGCGGGAGACCCTTATTCAACAAGCGCAGGAAGCTTTGGACCAGCACTCTGCCACAGAGAAGAAAGTCGCTGAACTCAAGGAAGCATTCGATAAGGAGACGGCGGCATTAAAACAGGCGCAGGAAGACCGCGATGCGGTTGTGAGCGCCTACCGCGAAGCGCGGAAGACGGAAGAGCTGGCTGCTGCCGAGGTTGCGTTGGGAGACAAGCGCAGCTTGGTTGAATCTCTGTCGAAGCGAGTGGAGAAGCTCGATGTGCTCCGCGCGCAATTGGCAGAGCACAAGGAGGTTATCGCTCGGAATGCTGTAACCGAGGAGGCACTGGAAAAGCTATTGACCTGCGAGCGCGAAGTTGCAACAGCAACCGCTGTTTTGGAAGCGTCCAGCCCGAGTGTGCAGCTTTCGGCTTGCAGCGCGCAAGAGGTCACGGTTGACGGTGAGAAAGTGGGGTTAGCGCCGGACGCCGGGGCAGTCCAACGCGCGGTTACGAAGCCGGTGGCGATTGAAGTTGGCGATGTGACGGTTGCTATCCAGCCCGGTGACGGTTCAGACTCACAGCAGCGCAAGCTAGAAAAGGCAGAGAAATCGCTCAAGGAACAGCTTGAGGCTGCGGGCGCTGGTTCCGTTGCGGAAGCACAAAAGGCTCACACACGACGTCGTGAAGCGGAAAAAGCAAAGTTCCAGGTGGAGACATCCATTACTGCGGTATCCGACGGCGCGGAGTATCACCAGCTCACAGGAGAGTTGGACGACGCGACGGAGGAAGCGCGAGCACACGGTGAGCGGTATCGGGAACTCGCGGGCGAAGATGCGCCGGCGGAGATTGACTTGGCGTCGGCAAGAGCGCGGTTGGAAGAAGCCACAGCAGGGCGTAAGGATGCCGAGTCGGATCGCGACAATGCGGATATGCGCCTGTCGAAGTTGGAAAAGCGTCCTGCGCACGCCAACTATACGAAGGCCAGCAGCGAGCTTGAAGGGTTCCGGTCTGTGCTGAAGGTGCGAGAAGATTCGCTCAGGACGGCGCGAGAAAAGGCCTCGGATGCTGAGATCTTTGCTGCAGTGGAAAACCGGGGCAAGGACTTCCAGGTCGCCGAAGAGCAGCTTGCCGCGGCTCAGAAGGAGCTGGCACAGCGGGACGCCGACGATGTGGAGGCATCGCTCGCGGGCGCTCAGCAGCGACGGGATGCAGTGGAGAAGCGCCTGGCTGAGCTGGAAAAGCGTCGGCAAGAAATTCGGGTGCACTTGGACTATTTCGACAGCGCGAATGAGAAGCTGGCAGCAGCAAAAGGCGTAGTGGAGCGAACACAGCGAGATCGAGACTCAATGCGTCGACGTGCAGCTGCCGCCAAGACTCTGATGGAGGTAATGACACAGGCACGCGCGGCATCGCGGAATGCGCTAGCTGAACCTTTGCTCCGCAAGCTCGAAGAGTATGGCGGGGGTGTGTTCGGTGCGGGAACCCAGTTCACGATGACCGAGGACTTGCAGATCGAGTCACGGTCCAATGCCGACGGCAAGTTCGATGTCGATGAGCTATCTGGTGGAGCACAGGAACAGTTGGACATTCTGTTGCGCTTGGCCGTCGCCGGCGTAATGGAGGGCGGACAAGGTGCGCCGGTAATTATTGATGATGCATTAGGTTATTCAGACGAACACCGTTTGCGGCGGATGAATAATGCTCTTGCCAAAGCAGGGCGGGATATGCAGGTACTAGTCCTGACGTGCGATGAAGCACGCTTTGACCGTGTGACAGGAGCGGAATTTATGAAAATTCAGGATTTGGTTACAAGATAGTAGGCTCTGTATATATGCAAGATGTTCCGTGGTTAAGTGATGAAGAGCAGCGGTTATGGCGCTCAATTCTGAGCGCAAAACGGGCCGTTGACAGGTCAATCGACCTTCAGTTGCAAGAAACTCTCGATATTTCCACTGCAGATTTTTCGGTTCTGGTTGTTCTTTCTGAGGCCGAAAACAATGTCGTGCGCATGCGCACACTGTGTGAGTCCCTGGACTGGGACCGCAGCCGAATGTCGCACCAAATTACTCGCATGGAGCGACGGGGACTAGTAACCAAGGAACGCTGTGCCTGCGATAACCGCGGTATCGATGTCACGTTAACTGAGCACGGTCGAACCGTGATTGAGAAGGCGGCGCCGAATCATGTGAAGCTCGTGCGTCATGTGGTGTTCGACGTACTGGGCGAAAACATTGATTATCAGGGGATTTCCGCTGTGCTCGATAAAATCGCAGAGACCGCTAATGCAACCGTCACCGATCCGATTGGCGGAAAATCGGAGTAGTTAAAGGTTTTTCTGTGACTGTTTTTCTCATTCGTTTCCACTCCGAGGCTTTCACCATTAGCCTAGAGCAGTATGAACTCGTATGAATGGCTGAGTGATGAAGAACAGCTCTTTTGGCAGTCGATGGTGGCTTCTTTTCGCGAGGTAGAGCGCAATATTGAGCGGAGCCTGCGTACTCGAACTGGGCTGACATTCGCGGACTTTACCTTGCTCATCGCTTTGCATGAGGTGGAGGATGGCATCCTGCACGTTGACAAGATTTGTGACCGACTGAAGTGGAACCACCCGCGCGCGCTGCTGCATACCAACAGGTTGGAAAAGCGCGGATTTATTCACACCGAAGATCACGGCGAGGACCCGGACTCGGATTATGTCGTCGTCCTAACCGGGGTTGGCCGACACGTGTTCGCCGAGGCCGCGCCGGATTATGTGGACACCGTCCGCGAGGAAGTTATTACCCCACTTGCCGATGAAGACCGAGAAGCGATGCTGAGGTGCTTCCAGGCGGTTCTCGAAAGGAAGTAAGACTTCCAAGCCCTGCTAGTAAAACCCTGACTAGCAGGGCTCTTTTTTATCTTCAGCTCAAGTTGTAAGGTAAGGCGTGCCTAATACAAAGGGATGAGTGTTTACTTCCCTTTGTGCACCCTAAACACCAAAAAACTACGCAGAGATAAACAAGGCAGAAACAAAAACGCATGAGAGCCAATATTTTCGCCAAGGCAAAAACCACGCCAAAAACCAAAACCCTCGCTGCCATCGGATGCGCCGCGCTGAGCTTCGTCGCCGCAGCTTGCGGTGCAGACGCGGAGTCGAATGACGCTGCCGACAACAAGGGAGAACTCACTGTCACTGATGTCGCCGGTCGTACGGTGACTTTCGATAAGCAGCCAGAACGGATTGTACTTGGTGAAGGTCGCGCCATGTTTGTTACCGCGATGCTTGACCGGGACAACCCAGGTGACCACGTTGTCGCCATGGGAAGCGATCTGCATTCGGGTGCACCGTCGTTTGAAAGCAAGCTTTTCGAGACGAACCCAGAGCTGAAGGACATGCCGACCATCGGCAATATCGCCAAGGGCGATGTTACGGTAGAAAACCTCATCTCCCACAACCCGGACGTGGTCGTCATGACCCTTGACCACAAGAAGGCCGCGGAGCAGTCCGGTTTCCTCACCAAGCTCGATCAGGCAGGCCTGAAGTACGTATTCACTGACTTCCGCCAAAAGCCCCTGGAGAACACCGCCAAGTCCGTCGAGCTCCTCGGCCAGATTGTCGATGAGCAGGACAATGCCAAGAAGTTCACCGATTTCTACACCAAGCGGGTTAACGAGATCAGCGAACGTGCCGCCAAGCTCGAAGACAAGCCCAAGACCTTCGTCTGGCGAGCAGCTGGTCTTAAGGACTGCTGCTCGACCGTCAATAAGTCCAACCTCGGCGACCTCGTCACGGCCGCCGGAGGTGAAAACCTCGGTGACACCCTTCTCGACACCGAATCCGGCGACGTGACCGCAGAGAAGGTCCTGTCCGTCCAGCCGGAGAAGATCATCGCCACCGGTGGATCCTGGGCACTCGACCCGAAGAAACCGGAAGTCCTGCCACACGTCGAACTCGGCTACACCGTCGGCCCAGAGACTGCACAGCGCACTCTGGAAGGCCTGCTGAAGACCCCAGGTTTCGACACGTTGAACGCACCGAAGAAGGGCGAACTGCACGCTGCTTTCCACCAGTTCTACGACTCGCCGTACAACGTCTTCGCCCTCGAGCAGTTTGCGAAGTGGATCCACCCCGAAGAGTTCGCTGATCTCGATCCGGTCGCGGACTTCGCCAAGTTCCACAAGGACTACCTGCCCTTCGAGCTCAGCGGCACCTTCTTCACCTCCCTGGAGCCAACCAAGTAACCCACCTTCCGCCACCGAAGAAGGAATCCGATGATTTACACCAATCTGCACGCCCCCGAGCCAGGGCTTGACGACGAACCCCGCGAGTCCACCTCCACCAACGACAGTGGTGGTCAAGAGTCGCAGCCCGTCACCGACCAGCACGAGTGTCCGTCGTCAAGCACGGCCTACGACTCTGCGCGACAGTACCGACGACGCTCGGCGCGGAAGGTTGCCATCATTGCGGTGCTGGTGGGCCTGGCCCTGTGCGCGTTCGTGGTGGCGACGATTGTGGGGCCGATGTCGTTGAGCGTGGGGGACGTTGTCCGCGGCATCGTGAGCCCGAATGATGTTGACGAAACTACCCGCACGGTGCTGTGGAAGCTGCGTCTGCCTGCATCGGTGATGGCAGTGCTGATTGGTGCAGCGCTGTCGCTGGCCGGCGCGCAGATGCAGACAATCCTCGACAACCCGCTGGCGGAACCGTTTACGCTCGGCATTTCGGCCGCAGCGGCGTTCGGTGGGGCGGCATCGATTGTGTTGGGCTGGGTGATTATTCCGCACGCACAGTTCAACCTCGCGGCCGTGGCCTGGGTATCGTCGGTCATCGCTGTGGCGATTGTGGCGGCGGCGTCGGTGTGGCGTGGCTCGGGCAAGGAATCGATGATCCTGCTGGGTATTGGCCTGGTATTTCTGTTTCAGGCGCTGCTGGCCCTACTGCAGTACCGCGCGACCACCGAGGCGTTGCAGCAGATTGTGTTCTGGACGATGGGGTCGCTTCAGCGCGCGAACTGGGTGGCCAACGGCATCATCGCGGCAGCGCTGCTGATCGCTATTCCGTTCACCATCCGCTATGCCTGGGCGCTGACAGTGCTGCGGCTTGGCGATGCCCGCGCAAAAGCCCTGGGTATCAATGTGGATAGGCTGCGCATTGCGACGTTAATTGTAGCCTCGTTGCTGGCGGCCACCGCTGTGGCCTTTGCCGGCATCATCGGGTTCATCGGACTGGTCGGCCCGCACATTGCGCGCATGCTGGTCGGTGAGGAACAGCGCTTCTTTGCCCCGGCATCAATGGCGGCGGGCGCGGCGCTGCTTGCGGCAGCCCATGCGGTATCCATCACGGTGGTGCCGGGCGTGGCTGTGCCGATTGGCATCATTACCGCAATCGTCGGTGTCCCATTCTTTGTCGGCTTGGTTTTCCTACGCAAGAGGACGGTGTGGAACTAATGAGTGTATTTCTCGATGTCAATGACGTAGTCGCCGGCTATGGCAAGCGGCAAGTGCTGCGCGGGGCGTTAGTTCGCACCCTGAAGCCGGGGACGGTGACGGGGCTGCTGGGGCCAAACGCTGCGGGCAAGTCCACACTGATGACGACGCTGGCGGGGATTCGAAAGCCGATGTCCGGGGAGATTGTCCTGACCCGTGACAATGAGCGGGTTATCGGCTCCGAGCTGCGCGATGTCGTAGGCTACGTGCCACAGGACCTGCCCGCTAGTGCCTCGCTGACCGCATTCGAGTCGGTGTTGGTCTCCGGGCGACGCGCCGGGCGACTGCGCGTGCGCGGCTCTGAGATTGAGCACGCGGCGGCAGTTCTCCGAAAGGTTGGCATTGAGCACCTTGCCGATCGCTTCGTCGGTGAGCTCTCCGGTGGCCAACGTCAACTCGTCGCCGTCGCGCAGATGTTTGTGCGCGACCCCGAGGTCATGCTTCTCGACGAACCCACCTCCGCCCTCGACCTGCGCCACCAGGTGGAACTCCTACAGCTCATCCGCGCGGAGGTCGCCTCGCGGAGCTCCTTGGCACTCGTCGCAATCCACGATCTCAACCTCGCTGCCCGCTACTGCGATGAGCTTGTCATGCTTCACGACGGCCACGTGGTTGCCCAGGGGAGTCCTGCTGATGTTCTCACTCCGGACCTTTTGGCCCGCGTCTATGGAATTCGAGCCCGCGTGCTTGATGACGAAGGCGTGCCCGTGGTGTGTCCTATTGAGGAAGACCAGGTTTCGGAGGCTGCGTAGTGCGGATTTGGCTGGGGCGCGGGGCATTTCGCTAATCGCCCCAGCCAAGTGGTAACATCTTTTCTCGTTGCACTTGTTGTACTTGTGCTACAGGCCCCCGTAGCTCAGTGGATAGAGCGCCGGTTTCCGGTACCGAAGGTCGGAGGTTCGACTCCTCTCGGGGGCACGATGTGAAGTCTCGAGACATCGTTCCGGTTATGTCTCGAGGCTTCCTTTATTTTTGTTGCCCGGGGTGGGGTTTAGTTCGTTGTCTTTTTGGTTGTAGTAGATCTTGTCTGAGGTCAGTGTGTAGTGGGCTATGTGTTGCCCCGTGGCGGTGATTTTGATGTCTGCTGTGTTGTCTACGCACATGATGGTGATGGGCTCTCCGGCCCATCGGCGTCCGATATAGAGGCGTCTGAGTTGTCCGCCCCACCGCAGTGTTGTTTTGCCGTTTTTGGCGACTTTGTCGGTGCGCAGGCGGTAGTCATGAGTCTTGTTTCCTGGGCGGGGATGCGCTTTGGGTAAAGCGTTGTAGGCCTCCGCAGGGGTACATCGGTTGAGTGCTCGGTGGGGGCGTTTGTTGTTGTAGTAGTCGATGATGTCATCGAGTTGTTCGTTGAGGTTGTCGATGTCTCTAGCTTGGGGTCTGTTACGTAGTGCCAGTTTGAGTGTGTAGTGGAATCGTTCAACTTTCCCTTGGGTTTGCGGGTGGTAGGGTTTGCCGTTTTTCTGTTCAATTCCTAGGTCTAGGATGAGTTGTTCGAAGCCATTGCGTGCTGGGTTGGTGCGGTCGTTGCTGGTTGTGAATGCTCGTCCGTTGTCGGTCAGGGTTGATTGTGGGTAACCGTGGATGGTGGCTGTGTAGGTGAAGGCTTCGATGACGTGGGTGACGGTTGCGCTGTTAAAGGCTTGGCAGTGAAGTACATAGCGTGAGTGGTCGTCGAGGATTGTAAGGATGACGACGCGTTGGTGGCCGGCGATGGTCCAGTCGCTGTAGTCCATTTGCCATGTTTCGTTGGGTTGGTCTGCTTGGAATCGTATCCATGAGCTGCGGGGACGTTTTTGTGGTTGGGGTGTGATGTGTCCGTTGTTTTTGAGGATGCGATGAATCGTTGCTGTTGCTGGCAGTGGGGTTGTGTCTTCTTGCTCGAGGTGCCAGCGGATGGTGTGGGCTCCCGCGTCGGTGCCGCGGTTGGTTAGTTCGTAGCGTAATTGGAGGATGCGGTCGACTACGTCAGGGGCGGTAGCGCGTGGATTTGTATGAGGGCGTTTTGATTTAGGGGTCAGTGCCTTGATGCCGCCTTCGGTGTAGCGCTTTTGTAATGTTCGGATCCAACGCGTTGTCACGCCGAAGTGTTGGGCTGCTTCGGTTTGGGTCATGCCGGTGGCGAGCATGGTTTCGATGATGATTTTCGGAGCTGGTTTCTCCATGGTTTCAGCATGGAGGAACGATGTCGCGAGACATCAGTTTCAGCGTGTTTGGGGCAACTGTGGCGTGTTGCCGGGCACATCGTTTCTCGCCGGAACGATGTGACGAGACATGATGGTTCTCGGCACCGGAACGATCTCATGAGACATGCGGAACGATGTCACCGAACCAGACAC
>NZ_JVVM01000028.1:0-181 GCF_001054325.1 Corynebacterium vitaeruminis
AACCGATTGTCATCGAGTTTGCGCAGCTTAGGGCGAGCAAGACGCCCGCGGCTGGCCTGGTCAGCGTGATAGGCATCGTAGATACCATCGACGCTGTTGCGTGCGATTTCACGGCTGACGGTGGATTGACTACGACAGACTATCTGGGCGATACGCCGGTGCGAATGCCCTGCTCGCAGAT
>NZ_JVVM01000028.1:281-623 GCF_001054325.1 Corynebacterium vitaeruminis
TGTTATCCGGCTGCGGGTATTCATAGTGGTTAATCTAGCCCGCTGGTTATACACCGTGGATGTGCACACCCCGGCCTGTGCAGCAATCTGGGCAACACTATATGTGTCGGCCATAAGCATCTCGTAGATCACGCGATGCTTATCCATCATCGAGACCTTCGGGCAGTGCGACTGGTGCTGAATCGCAATTCCGGCTTGTCGCGCCCACCGGCTGACAGTTGGTTGGGGTATCCCTAAATCGCGCCCTACCGCGCTTGCTGATGCCCCATTGGCAATGTGTTCAAGCGCAATCGGTTTGATGGCACTGTATTTCGATCGGCGGGTTTGCTTCACTACTTCTCC
>NZ_JVVM01000029.1 GCF_001054325.1 Corynebacterium vitaeruminis
ATCTGCGAGCAGGGCATTCGCACCGGCGTATCGCCCAGATAGTCTGTCGTAGTCAATCCACCGTCAGCCGTGAAATCGCACGCAACAGCGTCGATGGTATCTACGATGCCTATCACGCTGACCAGGCCAGCCGCGGGCGTCTTGCTCGCCCTAAGCTGCGCAAACTCGATGACAATCGGTTCTTACGCGCCCAGGTTGTTGATCTGCTCAACCGTGGGGCCTCACCGCGTCAGGCCAGTGACAGGTTGGCTGCNNNNTGGGGTGATAATACGTCCATGACTATTAGCCATGAGTCGATTTACCAGGCCCTTTACGTGCAAGGGGCAGGTAGCTTGCGCAAAGAACTTGTGTTTGAAAAGTCCTGCCGGACTACCCGGCCAGGGCGTAAACCCCGCTCGCTTTTAGCCGGGGTGCCCAAACCACGTGGAAAACGCTGGACCCATGATGCCAATATTTCACTTCGCCCAGCGGAAGCCAACGACCGTGCTGTACCCGGTCATTGGGAAGGCGATTTGATTATTGGCGCAGATGGCACCAGTGCTTTGGCGACGTTGGTGGAACGCCGCAGCAGGTTTGTGCTCCTCGGCAGACTCGGCACTGACCATACTGCCGCAAGTGTCAATGAGGTCATGGTGCGGATGATTCGTCGGCTCAAAGAGTCGATGGACACCACGATGTCGACGTTGACCTGGGANCAGGGGGTGGAGTTTGCCAAGCACACGGAGTTTTCCGTCGCGGAGAATATCCAGGTGTTTTTCGCCGATCCGCATTCACCGTGGCAGCGAGGCAGCAATGAGCGGATGAACCGGGATATCCGGTTTTATTTCCCCAAAGGAACCAACTTTACCGATGTCACCGACCAGGAAGTCGCCCAGGCGGAGGCATTGCTGAATAACCGGCCGAGGGTCGTACTCGG
>NZ_JVVM01000030.1 GCF_001054325.1 Corynebacterium vitaeruminis
ACACACCCACAAAACAACCACCACAACCAAGCAGCAGCCACCCCGTGAGCGGCAAGAAGGAACACTACCAAATTCGCAAGTTCTTAGTCAAACAACTGACGAACATTAAACGAATAGTGAAGAAAATGTTCCCCCGTGTTCAACGCTGACTGAGAATCCTACCTAGGGAGCTAAACTCCCTGGCAGCGACGCTGTCGCGCTGACTTCGATTACATTACACATGATTCACAGACAAAGCGAATCCGCAGGTCAAATCTCATATTCAAGCCTATCGCAGCCCCCTGGAGGGATTGAACCCTAGAGTTTCACTTAAAGTTCATTTGTTTTGAACGCGCGCATGAGTGACCAACATCTTTCGGCTCAATATCGCAGCAACTGATGACCGCTGGAAGGTTCCGTCGTAAAGCGAAATTGAATGATTCCACCCCAACACAAAGCGCCAGTGGGGAAAAGTTGGGCTTGGGAACTAGAGTCGAGCTGTGACTACATCAGCGAATACCGATGCTCGGACGGTCCATCCGGTCGATGAATATCCGGGCCATGTGAAACTGCTAATACTCGGCTTTCAACATGTGCTCGCCGCGTATGCAGGCGCGGTGGCTGTCCCGCTTTTCGTGGGCTGGGCACTTGTGGATGCCGGACGTATGTCCCCATCCGATATTCCACACCTCATTGCCGCGGACTTGTTCGTTGCCGGCATCGCCACCATTGTGCAGTCGGTGGGTATTTGGCGATTTGGTGTGCGGCTTCCACTGATTCAGGGCTGTACCTTCTCTGCTGCGATTCCGATGGTCACTATCGGATCGCAGTACGGCGTGCCCGCGATTTACGGTTCGGTGATTGCATCGGGCATTTTTATGATGCTCTTTGCACCACTTTTTGCGTCCCTTCTGCGCCTATTTCCGCCGTTGGTCACTGGTACAGTGCTGTTGATTATTGGTACGACGCTAATGCCAGTCGCAGCCGACTGGGTAGGCGGCGGTGCTGAAATCAAGGACACTCCTGATTACGGCGCACCCGAAAACTTGGCAGTAGCTGCGTTTGTGTTGGTCTTAATTCTCAGTATCGAGCGTTGGGCGCCGGAATGGCTAGCCCGAATTGCCGTCCTCGTGGGCATGATTTCTGGTTTGCTGCTTTGTATTCCATTGGGAATGGTGGATTGGTCTGGAACTAAGGACTCACCGATCTTTGGACTGACGCATCCGTTCTATTTCGGCATGCCTGAGTTCGTCTTCTCAGCCGTGTTTGCCATGTGCATTGTTTCGCTTGTGACTATGGTCGAAGCGACTGGCGACGTGCTTGCAATAGGTGAGATTACCAACTCAGAGATTGATGATCGCCGTATTGCCGACACACTGCGTGCCGACGGTGCTGCGACCGTAATCGGCGGTATTTTCAATACCTTCCAGTACACGGCCTTTGCGCAGAACATCGGAGTCCTGTCTATTACGGGAGTCCGATCCCGTTGGGTAACCGCAGCTGCAGGTGGCATGTTGCTGATTCTGGGTTTGATTCCGAAGACGGCTGCGCTGGTAGCTGCCATCCCGGCTCCGGTTCTGGGCGGTGCAGGTATCGCGCTGTTCGGTATGGTCGCAGCATCGGGCGTTCGAACATTGTCCAAGGTTAAGTTCACTGAATCCAACGTAATTGTGGTCGGAATTCCCCTGGCTCTGGCACTACTGCCGGCGGTATCACCGGACTTGTTTACCGGCCTTCCTGCCTGGGCACAGACTTTTATGGCCTCAGGTATCTGTGTTGGTTCCGTCGCTGCGATTATCTTGAACCTGCTGTTCAATACGGCCGACCGCGCACCACACGCAGTAGAGCCGAGCGCTCACGACACCTTCCGCGGCGGTATCAACTCTGAAGATGAGGACCACGATGGCTACGGCGACGTCCCAATGGCTAAGCCGAGCAGTAATAACTAACTTCGGTACTTTGATTAGCGCGGCTGCATAGCTTAATCCCAGGCAGCGCTAACCTAACTAAATACGGCACATTCCCGTATGGGCGCAGGCAATACCTCACCCATACGGGATTTTCTTTTGGCGCGATCGAGAAAGCCGCCACAGTATCTCGTAGGTACGACTCGAAAATCAGAGCTGACTACTAAGTAAGCGTATGTCTCCCTATTTGGACAGCTTGGTACTAAAGCCTCATTTGAACCGGGGTACCTGTATGTAGGGATGAGTGGCGGTGATAGTCACAGACGTGCAATAGATGAATCGCACATGCCAACAAGCTAAGTGCCAGAATTCGAGGAGCCTCCGCGACCGATCTACTGCGCACCGGCGCCCTTTCAAGTACCCATAACCAAGCAAAATCAGTGGCCATCACCGAGACATAAGCTACGACATATATCAATTAAATGTTGTTTACTGTTGGGTGTAAAAAAAAAGGGGCCGTGGCACCCACCCCACACGGGATGAGCACCACGACCCACAAAAAAATTCTATGCCGGCGGCGACCTACTCTCCCACACCCTCCCGAGTGCAGTACCATCGGCGCTGGTGGACTTAGCTTCCGGGTTCGGAATGGGACCGGGCGTGACCCCACCGCTAACACCACCGACAAAAACCAGGCAACAA
>NZ_JVVM01000031.1 GCF_001054325.1 Corynebacterium vitaeruminis
CAATACCCCAGACCCCAACCGCATCTACGACCAAATCTTCATCGACGGCACCTACACCGACGCCGGCTGCCTGCTCGTCGCAGCCAGCCACGACCACGTCATCGCCTGGCACTGGACCAAACCCGAAACCGCCCACGCCTACACGCAACTACTTCGCAAAATCGCTGAGCCGCTCTGCGTCGTCCTCGACGGCGGACAAGGCGCACTTACTGCGATTAAATCCTGCTGGCCCAACGCAATGATCCAACGATGCCTTGTCCATGCCCAGCGCGTCATCCGCCGCTACACCACATCACGACCACGCACCGACGCCGGCAAAGCCATCTACGCCCTAGCGCTGAAACTAACCAAAATCACCACCGTGGACCAAGCACGCGACTGGACACTACGCCTGCACAACTTCGGACAGGTATTCAAAGCATTCCTCAACGAGAAAACACCCGTGCCAAAAGAGCGCCACACACTCAACAACCAGTGGGAATGGACCCACCTACGGGTGCGCAAAGCCTACAACTCACTGCTGCATCTATCGCGCAACAACTGGCTGTTTACCTACCTGCAGCCACCACCGAACGCGCTTGAGCCTCAACGCTGGGCATCAACAACAAACAGTCTGGAAGGCGGCATCAACGCCGGGCTCAAACGCATCGCCGACGCGCATCGCGGCAGATCCAGAGAACGTCAACGCAGAATGCTCGAATGGTATCTGCACTCGAAAACGCAACTGCCTGACGACCCATTAAAGATCGCCAGGCAGTGCAATTCCGGACAAGATCAACTCGCCAAAGTTCCAGACCTTGCTCCAGAAGACCACAACACAGCCGACCAAGAAACAGGACGACCAGCCTTCTACGACAACGCTATCCCAACCGAATACCAACACAACATAGGAATCCGGAAAGGACCGATGCAATAAAAAGGGCCCCAGCGACACGCCGAGCGGACACACCTTTTGTCTATTAACCCGGAAAACCCCACATGAGAGATTCATGCGGGGTTGAGAGGGGGCTAGAAGAATAAACTACTTTCGAAAAACTCTGGTTACTGCTCCAATTACCAACAGGAGTAGCAAAACGACAGCAATAAAAGCGGCTACCGGGGGACCGAAAGCCAAGTCTAAGTTAATTCCAAAGACTTCACCATTAATCGAATAGGCAACTATAGCAATGGCGGCCAAAATCAAGGCTAAGACGTTAACAGCTACAGCGAATTTTGTGTACAATGCCCTTCCCCTTGACCGGTCGGAGAAGAACAAAAGCAGCCACACCACTTGAATAGCTAACGCTAAAGCGTAAGCGAGTATGATTCCGGTGCCCCGTTCTGGAGATGGAATTAGCGCAACGCAGGCAGCAGATCCGAGCAGTGCAAATGGGTAACCGACTTGGTATATGAGTTTTTTATTCGAATGTTCCATACTTAAGCCTTAGTTAAAGATTGGCGGCTTGGGGTCTCCGCTCTTTCCACCGTTTTGTTCAACGGCAAAGACGTATCCATCCGCAGTACGTCGACAATCGAGCGCGGAGTCAGGATCGGTAGCGTACTTCTCGTTGCAGTTGGCATACAAGTTGCTACGAAACTCCTCGTCACAGTTCATTTTGCCCTCACTTTTTACGGTAGGTACGGCATTTGGATTAGCGTCATAGCACATGTCGTGGCGGGCGCAGGGGCCTCTGAAATCCACACCAGGTTGGTCAGGAGATGAGGTACACCAGTCATGTCGCCCCTTGTACAGTTTTGCATCATCTCCAGGCTGCATATGATCCCCTTGGTGATCATAGACATATTCATCGGGCACAGTAGCAGGTCCGCCGCTAACTTCGCCTTCTTCAAGGCCGTTGAGCTGTACGGCGAATGCAGGTGATGCCGAGCCAAAAACAAGCATCGCGGCAGCTACTGATACAAATAAAGATTTAACTTTCAATCGTCTACTCCAATATCTCAGCGAACCCATTTAGAGTTCACCCCTCCATCTCCTTTCGATGAATCCTATTTTTATTTATATGTTTTCGATATTAGCCAGACGGCTACCATCATTATTTGCATCCAGACCAATCAATGGCTGGGCCAGCTGAATCAGCCAAAGTTGGCACAGCAATCCCTTCCGCACCAGGAATTAGTACCGATTCGAAAGTCTTTATCACTTGCGATTTAATAACTTCCGCCTGCTCCTGCGGCACGGAAAGCACAACTTCATCGTGGACAAAGATACGAATCATGGACGCGATTGAAGAAGGAAGTGCCAGCACTCCTTCGAGAAACACGTCTCTGGCTGTTCCTTGTCCATATGCTGCCGGGACTTGGGTGTAGGCCCGGTCAGGGGATACCGCGACACGTCGTCCAAAGCCCGTGGTGATGTATCCCATTGCTTCTGCCTGCTCGCGAAGGTGATTTTTGAACTGCTCCAACTGAGGGAACTCTTCACGCAGCATCGCCAACTGAACCTCTGCATCATGGAGGGGAATACCGGCGTTGCGGGCAAAAGTGGCGGCTCCCATACCGTAGTTCGCGGCGTGAGCGAGGGCTTTAGCATCTTTACGTCGAGCCGGATCGCCAAAGACTCTTGCAGCCATTTCTGTATGAGAGTCCCTTCCTTGTTCAAATAACGCCGCGTAATTCGCGTCACCAGATCCTGCTGCCATACAGCGAGCATCAATTTGGCTGAGATCAATGCTGATGAGCACCTCGCCTTGATCCGGCAGGATGATGGATTGCTGAGCCACAAGGCGTTCTTCACGTGACCCAAAAACGGTCATTCCAGGCTTCGTGGTTGATAGACGACCTGTTGTCTGTCGGGCTGAGATGGACGGGTATACACGGTCACCCCGGAGATACTTTTTCACCGTCTGGGCAGGAGTTTTCGATATGAGAAGAGTGCTCATTTTGTCAACGAGGGCGACGACCTCCGGCTTGTCCGCGCCCACCGCCTGACAGTTGGTGAGGGGATCCCTAAATCGCGCCCAACCGCGCTTGCTGATGCCCCGTTGGCAATGTGTTCAAGCGCAATGGGTTT
>NZ_JVVM01000032.1 GCF_001054325.1 Corynebacterium vitaeruminis
CACCCACAAAACAACCACCACAACCAAGCAGCAGCCACCCCGTGAGCAGCGGAAGAAAACATTAACAAACAATTAACCAGAAAGTCAAACCAACGACTCCCAGCGGCTAACCGCACGAAAACATTTCCCCCACATCAGCCAACCAAACAACAACTGCCCGGCCGCGCTGACCTCCGAATACATTACACACACCCCACCAAAGACACAAAACTCCAGGTAAAGCACCAAAAACCATCACAAGTCCAACTGGAGAATCCCGCCTAATAGTTCTGAAACATCCAGAACCGAAGACTTGCGATGGCTTTCCGCAACGCGCACCTAGCTATTAGCCAACAATCACTAGCTAACCCGTTCAACCGATGCGCCAATAGAATTGAGTGTCTCTACGAAGCCCGGGTAACCGCGGTCGATGTGATAGACATCGTGCACCTCAGTGACGTCCCCCTCTTCAGTACACAGCCCAGCAAGCACTAGGCCAGCTCCGGCGCGAATATCGGAAGACCAGACAGGTGCCGAGCTCAGTGTTTCCTTCCCGCGAATCATCACATGGTGTCCATCGATGGTGGCGTCAGTGCCAAGGCGAATCATCTCGTCGACAAACCGGAAGCGCGACTCAAAAACGTTCTCGGTAAGTACCGATGTTCCTTCGGACACCGCGGACAGAGCGATAGCCATGGGCTGCATGTCCGTCGGGAAGCCCGGGTATGGCAGCGTTTGGTAGTTCACGCCCTGCGGACGTCCATCCATGCGCACGCGGAAGCCCTGCGGATAGGTTTCGACCTGGGCGCCTGCGTTCTTCAGCTTTTCCAGGGGAAGGTGCAGGTACTTTGGATTGATACCGATGACAGTAATATCGCCGCCGGTCATTGCAGCAGCATAAGCCCAGGTCCCTGCAATAATTCGGTCACCGACGACCTTGTGCTCAGTCGGGTGAAGCTTCTCGACGCCCTCAACCGTAATGGTGTTGGATCCTGCACCGGAGATTTTCGCACCCATCTCCATGAGCATCTCGCACAGATCGACAATTTCGGGCTCACGGGCAGCGTTATCCAGCACGGTCGTGCCTTCAGCCAGAACGGCAGCCGTCAGAATATTCTCGGTCGCACCGACAGACGGGAAGTCCAGTTTGATATTCGCACCCTTGAGTCGATCCGCCTCAGCCACCACGCAACCGTGGTGAATATAGGTACGCGCGCCCAATTTCTCCAGGCCAGCTTGGTGCATGTCCAGCGGACGCGAACCAATCGCGTCACCGCCGGGTAGCGCGACAATCGCATTAAGAGTACGTGCCGTCAGCGGCCCAAGCACGCAGACCGAAGCGCGGAACTGGCGCACAGCATCGAAATCGGCGTGATGCGAGAGTTTTTCGGGCACCGTAATCTCAATCCGGTCACCCTCGCGCACCACAGAGCAGCCAAGCCCTTCGAGGACCTTCTGCATCAATGGCACGTCGTCAATTTCAGGGCAGTTTGTCAGTACTGTCGTGCCCTCGGCGAGCAGCGCCGCCCCCATCAGCTTCAGGACCGAGTTCTTCGCCCCGGAAACCTGAACCTGACCGTTTAGCGTCGCTCCGCCTTTAACCAGAAATCGCTCATTTCCCACTCCCCCAGCCAACCACATTTCACAATATAGCGCTTAGGCTTGAGACTATGAGCGTTCACCTAACCCGCATTTACACTCGCACCGGCGACGACGGCACCACCGGATTGTCCGATTTCAGCCGCGTCCCCAAGGACGATTCCCGCCTCATCGCCTACGCCACGTGCGAGGAGACCAACGCCGCACTCGGCCAGGCGCTCAGCCTGGGCACGCTTGACGACGAAGTCTCGGCCGTCATCCGCTACGTACAAAATGACCTCTTTGATGCCGGAGCAGACCTGGCAACCCCCATTGAAGAAAATCCAAAGTATCCACCGCTGCGCATTGAGCCGGATTACATCGAGCGACTCGAGCACTGGTGCGACCAGTTCAATGAACAACTGCCGAAATTGGATTCGTTCATCCTCCCTGGGGGCACCCCAGCTGCGGCACTATTACACACCGCTCGAGTGATTACTCGTCGGGCCGAACGCGCGGCATGGGCTGCCTGCCGCGAGTTTCCGGAAACAACCTCAGTTCTACCGGCGAAGTATCTCAATCGCTTGTCTGACCTGTTGTTTATTCTTTCGCGGGTGGCCAATGACGGCAACGACATCAAGTGGGTTCCCGGTGGCGAACGCGAAGATGAGCGCCAAGCGGCCCTGGATGCGAAAAAGCGCCGCGCTCGCTAGCCAAGTTTGCTAGGAGCGCGGCGCTAGCCGCATGGCGGCTAAGACTACCTAGAGCATCTGCGGGGTTGGACGCGGTGCCCGTCGTCAAGCAGTTTACGGCAGTGCGCCGATGCGACGGGCTGCGTTAACGGCCTCGTAGCGAGTGTGGGCGCCCAGCTTGCGCATAACGGAACGGAGGTAGGACTTAACGGTCTCGGCGCCGATGCCCATTTCTTCTGCGGCTTCCACGTTGGTGTGGCCGAGAGCAACACAAGCGAGAACGTCCAGCTCACGAGCCGAGAGCTTGGTGGTCTGCTTGACGCGGACCGGGGTGACCATCTGATCGCAGAGCACCTCGAGCTCCTGGCGCAGCTTCTCGTCGTCCACGCGGTTGGCGAGCATGCGCAGCTTCGAGTGCGTGGAGCGAACCTGCTCCCACTCGGCACCATTCATAATTCGGCCGCCCTTGCCGTTGCCGGAGCGATCCATGTTGCGGCAGGCATCGACGACCGCCAGGTCCTGTTCCAGGCACCGCGCGGTCATAGTGACCTCTTCAAGAACCTTGTCCCCCAGGCGCACCGATGAGTGCACGCCACCGTAGAGCACACCTCGAACGAGACGCGAAACGATCACCGGCACGGCGACCAGCGAGTGCAGGCCCTCATCGCGAATCTTGTCGTCATACTCATGGGTAATAACCTTGGCGCGCAGGTAATCACTGACACCCACCGGGCGGCGCGTGGCCAAGACGCGACCACCAACACCCGCGCCCGACTCCACAGTCAGATTCTGCAGAGCTGGGGTGCGCAGACCAACCCAGTTGTTAATCTGCATCTTCGAGTTATCGGTGACTTCCGCATACATTGTGACCGGAATACCAGTCGCATTCTTTAGAGCGACCAAGGACGACTTAATAACCTCATTGTCGTCCAGAATGCGGTGGGGATCCATCTCGCGTCCTCCTGCGTAACGGGCAAATTGCTTCACTGGCACCCACGGGGGCACCCTCAGCCTGTGACTTCGCGCCGACTTACAATCCGACGAAATGGCCAACTACCGCTCAGCGGCTACTGACCCTTTCGGGGGCTGTAAACCGTACAAAGTAGATAGTACCCTCCGAACGGGTACACCTGCATTAAGGCATCCGTCACATAATCTTAGGAAACAACTAGGTTTCTCTACAAGTACATAAAGAAAACGCCTGAATGAAGGCTGTCATTAGCCCCGCGATTGCCACAAAAATACAAAGTAGGGGTAGCTATTTTTCCGTCATGGAACAGCGTAAATATCGCTAACAGCGGGTGGAAAATGACGTTTTACCCCCAAAGCGGACATTTTCGAAAAAGACCTTCGCTTATTTAGTTCATTGCGCTATTGTTATCACTGCAACAGGTTTTGTTGAGTTCCATCTTTAATGCTACGTCCTCCACGTGGTCATTCAGAGGTGGTGCACAGCAGACGCAAGAGGGAATCCGGTGCAATTCCGGAACTGTCCCGCAGCGGTAATCTGGAACGAAATTCGCCAACGGCACTGAGGTTGTTTCAGCCTTGGGAAGCGGTGAAAAGTAGGAAAATCGATAATAAGGTTCTGCGCGTAGGCATTGAAGCAAGCGGCAGTCGTCATCCCCTTATTGTTGGTCACGCCAGGAAGTCCGAATACCTGCCTGATGCGCCGGGGCTCCTGCAAGGTGCCACGGCCACGGAGATCGCCCGCGGACAGGTGTGACGTGAAATGGAAGCGAAGAAATGCGACAGCTTCGCCTATATTTCTAGGCCTATTTTTATAGGCATTACGCCCTGCCCGCGGGCGTTTTTCGTTTTTAGCTTGGTTTAGCTGCACATATCAATGCACCATTCAACAACCAAACCGCTCCCCTAGACATCCTCTGGATAGAGAACATCCCGACCAATCGTCTTGGAGACCACAGGCGCCCAGGGCAAAGTCAATCGAGCTTCTTCAACCAAACTCTGATTTGCCAAAATTTCCTCTTTGGAACCGACGCGCAGTTTACCGTCGGCAAGCACTGCCGCCCTATCGGCGAAATTCCATGCGAAGTCGATGTCATGCGTGGCGACGACAACCGCCGTGTCCTGATTGCGCAATTGATCGAGCGTGTGCGCAAGCTTTCGGGTCGCCTGCGGATCGAGGCCGGCGGAGGGTTCGTCGAGAAGCAGCACGCGCGGGTGCATTGCCAGTGCGCCTGCGAGAGCGACACGTTTGCGCTGGCCATAGGAAAGCTGATGCGGGACGCGTTCGGCGAGATCGGCGATTTCAGCGGTGACGAGAGCCTCCCGGACGCGCCGCTCGACTTCCTCATTCTCCAACCCCATGTTGACGGGACCGAACGAGACGTCCGCAAACACACTGGCCGCGAAGATCTGCTCGTCCGGATCCTGCGTGACCATCTGCACTGAGCGCCGGACCGTATTGCGGCCGCGACGGGAGTACTCGTAGGCGGCACCATCGAGACGAACCTCGCCGGTATCCGGTTTGAACGCTCCCGCGAGCATCCGCAGCAGCGTGGACTTGCCCGAACCGTTTGCGCCCAGCAGCGCCAGGCGTTCCCCCGCCGAAATTGTCAGATCCACGCCTTTCAGGACGTGGGTTTCGTCGTAGGCGTATGTGACGGCGGTCGCTTCCACAATTGCGCCGCTAGTACTCTGCGCGGAACCAGCACTATTCTTCCTGCCAATCGGCATTCTTATACACCCCATTTCAGCAGTGCCCAGGCTGCAATCAACGACAACAGTAATGCACTGGATATCGCGATGAACTTCGGCTGCCTGGGCCGCGAAATCACTAGTACTTTCATCGCGCTCGGATCGGCACGCAACTCGATTCCCTCTTGCATCTTGCGCGCGCGGGTAAAAGCGATGACAAAGAGGCTGGCGGACTGTGCCGCAGCATCGCGAATCATTGCCCGGCGCGTGGAATGTCCCAGACGCCGTGCTTGGGCCTCCGTCATCGAGCGCGCGGAGTGAATCAGCACGCCGGTCATTCGGTAAATCACCTCGGCGAGGTAAGTGAGATACCGAGGCATGCCGTGCTTATCCAGCCACGCAATAAGTTCCGAAATCGGAGTGGTCAGCGCAAAGACCATCGTGCAGCTAATACCCGCAAACGAACGCATCACAACCTGCGCCATTCGCAACGGACCATCCGGCGACCACTCAAGGCCGTCGGAGGTAAGCGCCACTAAGAGCGGAAATGCGCCGACGAGCACAAAAGCCGCCGGCGCCAACACCATTGCCACATACAGCTTGCGTGGCACCCGGGCGATATACGCAATGCTCCAGGCGATGACCGCAATAATTGGCGCAAAGGGGATTGGCGGAAGCGCAACCGCCAGAATTAGCAGCCCTCCGAGCAGCAGAATTTTTTCACCGACATTGCGGCGCGCCCAAGCGCTGCGCGCCGCTGCGGCTTCTAGCGCATTCACTACTCTTTCTCGCGCTTGTCAGTGCGCGCAGCAGCCTTCCCTCGGTAGTAGCCAATAACGTAGAACAGTACGCCAGCACCGATAACAGCCTGAAGCGCAAACAGTCCTGACTCCACCTCACCTGGCAGTTCGCCTACGAGTGGCTCGAACCATGGCTCGTAATCCGGGTCAATTTCCTGAATTGTCTCCGTCGCGGTGGCATCGGTGCCTGCGAACGGCTCCTCGGCGTCGTCGTCCCCGTAGTTGAAGAACAGCGGGAACATGGCGATCAGGACAACCAGGACAAAGAGGCCAATGCTGACCCACACGGAGTTTTTCTTCGGCTGGCTCGCCGTCTGTGTGGCTACAGTCTGTGCCGTGTTTTTTGCATTCATAATCGTGCTCTCTTTCGCTTCTTTTCGCTTGACGACGGCTACTGCTTCTGACCGGATACGGAGGCAGCTGCAGCATCCTGAGAAGCGGCAGATTCTGCAACAGCGTCGGTCGTGGCATCTGCAGCCTTAGCCTCCGGTGCCGGTGCATCGCCGAAGCGAGACAGGAAGCCGAGGTCGAGAAGCTCGGAGTGTGCTACTGCCAGCAGTGTGCGCATGAGGATAACGGTGACCAGCGCCTCAATGATTGCTAGCGGAATCTGCGTGATAGCGAAGAGCCCCAGGAAAGTTGCCAGCGCGCCACCAACGCCGCCCGGGTTTGCCGGGTGTGCAAGAGCGAGCTGCATGGAGGTCACGGCGTAAGTGGAGAGGTCAGCGAAGAACGCTGCCATGAAGACACCTGGTAGCAGGCCACCGCCGAGCTTTCGGGTCAATACGTAGAAGGCGTAGCCGACCCACGGGCCCACGATTGCCATGGAGAAGATGTTCGCACCAAGCGTCGTAATGCCGCCGTGCGCGAGCAAGATTGATTGGAAGAGCAACACGATGGAGCCAAGCAGCGCCATCACCGGAGGTTTGAAGATTACGGCACCAAAACCGGTACCAGTTGGGTGCGAAGTAGAGCCCGTCACGGACGGAATTTTGATGGCGGAGAGCACGAAAGTAAACGCGCCAGCAGCGCCGAGCAGCATGCCACTACCGGGATGCTCCTTCATAGTGCGCTTGACCTGAACTGCGCCGTGGATGACAAAGGGAGCGGCAGCTACACCCCACCCAATGCAGTGAGTAGCTGGGAGAAATCCCTCAGCGATATGCATGATGTAAATCTTCTTTCTGCGGCACTATTCACCTCGACAGCACCGCTCGACCGCCAATACGCGGGTGCGAATTGGATGATTTACAGTCGGTCTCCTGGCTGATGGGCTGAGGAAAGCTCTTTTGCTTCCCAGTAATGCCCCGCCTCCCTTCCCCAAAGGCTTGAGTCCCCTGAGTGGCTTAGACGACGCACCGCGATTGTCTGGCCCATTAGCTGCATCGTCGGTTATCGAAGATAACCGCTGCGCAGACAACTGCCGCAATCGCACCCAATCACAGTGGCGAGGGCCGCTGCCTATTTGCAAGGCATTCCCGTGCACCGTAAATCAAGTCCCAGAATAGTGGAATCTAAGAAACTTTAATGTTCTTTACCCTCACAATGGAGGTGAAGACTCTGGCCAAGGCAATGGCATGGCGTTAACGTGGCGGAGACAGGGCAAGTGCGGTGACAGAGGGCGGCTGCAACGGCGACCGCAACGGCAGCTGTAGCGGTGACAGCAACGGCGCCTGCGCAGGAATTAATAGCCCCCTTCCCCACGCAATCCCCAAAATAGACGAACTGGTCTGTACTAATTGCAGCATCAGGCGTACACTACGGCTACGTACGAACACTCATTAGGAAGTCCTCTGTGATTTCCAGAATGGATAAGATTAATGACTATTTATAACGATGTCACTGAACTGATTGGCAACACCCCGCTGGTTAAGCTCAACCGTGTTACCGAGGGCCTGCCGGGCAACGTGATTGCCAAGCTGGAGTTTTACAACCCTGCCAACTCGGTCAAGGACCGCATCGGCAACGCAATTATTGACGCCGCTGAGCGCTCTGGCGAGCTCAAGCCGGGCGGCACCATTGTGGAGGGCACCTCCGGCAACACCGGTATCGCCCTCGCTATGGTCGGCGCAGCCCGCGGTTACAAGGTTATCCTCACCATGCCGGACACTATGAGCCAGGAGCGCCGCGTCGTTCTGCGCGCATTCGGCGCTGAGCTTGTACTCACCCCGGGTGCGGATGGCATGCGCGGTGCGGTCGATAAGGCTAACGAGATCGTGGCTAATACCGACAATGCAATCCTGGCCTCCCAGTTCGCCAACCCGGCCAACCCGGCTATCCACGAGGCAACTACCGGTGAGGAAATCTGGGAAGCTACCAGCGGCAAGGTTGATTACTTCGTCGCTGGTGTCGGCACCGGCGGCACCATTACCGGTGCTGGCCGCACGCTGAAGAAGCACAACTCGGACATCAAGCTGGTTGCTGTCGAGCCGAAGGCCTCCCCGCTACTGACTGAGGGCACCGCCGGCCCGCACAAGATTCAGGGTCTGGGCGCTAACTTCGTCCCAGAGGTTCTCGATCAGGAGCTTCTCGACGAGATCATTGCGGTTACCAACGAGGACGCTATTGAGGTCTCCCGCAAGGTCGCTGCAGCCGAAGGTATCCTCGGTGGCATTTCCGCCGGTGCAAACATCAAGGCCGCACTCGAGATTGCAGCCCGCCCGGAGGCTGAGGGCAAGAACATCGTCGTGATTGTTCCTGACTTCGGAGAGCGCTACGTCTCCTCCATCCTTTACGAGGATCTGCGCGACTAAACCAAGCGCTATAAGCGCCCTTAACCTTTTCCGCAAAGCCCGCTAGCTGGCAGTTTTCCGTCGGCAAGCGGGTTTTTGCGTTGTTCCCACTTCCGACCAGATAGAATTAACGGCCATGAGTGACTTTTTCCGAATCCTCAAAGAGGATCTGGACAATGCCCGTGCGCATGATCCAGCTGCACGTAGTGACGTAGAAAATGCCATTGTCTACTCCGGCCTACACGCAATCTGGATTCACCGATTCTCGCACCGCCTCTGGAAGCGCGGTGGGATTTTCAAGGGCATTGCACGAGTCCTCGCACAATTTGCCCGTTGGTTGACTGGTATTGAGATTCACCCGGGTGCCCAAATTGGTCGCCGGTTCTTCATCGACCACGGCATGGGAATTGTCATTGGTGAAACCGCAGAGATCGGTGACGGCTGCATGCTCTACCACGGCGTGACCCTCGGTGGTCGCTCGCTGGAGAAGGTCAAGCGCCACCCCACGCTGGAGGACAACGTCACCGTCGGCGCAGGTGCAAAAGTCCTTGGCCCGATCACTATTGGTGCTGGCTCGTCGATTGGCGCCAACTCCGTGGTCACCCACAGCTGCCCACCCGATTCCATCGTGATAGGAATTCCGGGCCGCGTACGCCCGGCCAAGCCCGGCGAACACAAGCCGTTGTGCGATCCGGCGGTTTACGTCCAAGGTGACGGGGACTTTATCTAGCTCGGTCCTAAAACTAGCTCTACATACAAAAGCCGACCGGCTGCTCTTTCTATCGTGAGCAGCCGGTCGGTTTCTTTGCCATTTTCTTTTAACTATTTTGGCGACTAGTCAGCCAGCAGATCCTGGTACTCCGGGCTCTTCTTCACGAACCGGGCAACAGCGGAGCAACTGGTGCGAATCTTGCGGTTGTTCTTCCGGACATCATCCAGGGCTCCTGCGATAAGCGGCTTGGATAGCCCCTGACCGCGGAACTTGTTGTCAACAACCGTATGGTCAAAATCCAGCGCGCCTTCCACCGGGGTGTAAGCGGCGAAGCCAGCCTCCTGCCCCTCTACAGTAAGAACGTAGCGCTGACCGGCCTCATCATGCGAAATAGTGTGTGCCATTTTCGGAGTCACTTCCCTCTCGTGATCTTGAAGCGTCGTCATTGCAAACGACTCTTAGGATGTAACCCAACTAACAGCTCTCACTTCAGATTAATTCCGAATCTTGGCTAGTTCTGCACTAGAGGGGGTTCGCCCGGGTGCTCGTCGGCACGCCCGACAGCGACACGGCACGGGACATCGCCCTTCGCGACCTTGGTCGCAGCCTCACCTTCTACCCACCCCGGGCTGACGGCCTCAGCGAGCGGGCCTGCGAGATCCGCCAATTCACAGTGGGACAGACCCGGAGCCACCACGCTGATGCGGTAACGCTTACGATCCCCCGGATCCATGCCCGGGTTTGCCTCCGCCCACAAATCAGCGAGAGAGGAAGTGCGCCCCACGTCAGGCATGACATCCTCGTAGACGTTGACTTCCTGATCCGGAATCAGCTCCGTGAGCACCCCACGAACCTTCTCAGCAGCCGATTGACTGCCCGCAGCATCCGTGTAGACGAAGATGCGCACGACCCACGGCAATGTCTCATCATGGGACAGCGTTCCTGCTGAGGCGAATTCCTTACTCATGCACAACATCCTATCCGCTAGGGCGTGTACGCGGTTTAATTTCCCCCACTTTAAGGTTTTCGTTCGACTCAACGCACTTTGCTTTACGACGAGCCCAGCGACAAGCACCTGATAAAACAAAGAATCCCCAACCCGTTACCGGACTGGGGATAAATTGTGGCCAGAAGCGGGATCGAACCGCTGACCTTCCACTTTTCAGGCGGACGCTCTACCGACTGAGCTATCTGGCCAGACTTGAAATTAATCAAGTGGCGACCCTGACGGGACTTGAACCCGCGACCTCCGCCGTGACAGGGCGGCGCGCTAACCAACTGCGCCACAGGGCCTTAAATACCGTGCTCAACTTTCTGGCTTACCAGCGCTGTGCACGAGTTGTTACTCTACAGAACCGCGCCAAACATAAGCAAATCGCCAGTTCATGGCAGATATTTTAAGTTGAAAACTGACATCCGAACCCCGGGGGCTCGGGGCAACCTAGACTGTGGCGCCCCCGGTGGCAGCTACGGGTTAATAGACCAAAGTATGTCCGCTCAGCATGTCGCCGGGTGGACCCTTTTTGCCACTTAGCCCTTAATGCGAGTTACTGACTGCGTTTATGTCAAAAATGGCCCGTAAACTGGCCTGAAAGTGTCATAAATTCGCACAGTTTCACATTTGCAGCCCGTAATTTTTCGGGCGATCAGTTTTGCTACTTAACCCTGGGTTGTGGAGCTGCCGCAGTTGGAGGCTGACCAGTCACTATCTTGAGAATCAGACACACTTTTTGCCCCCACCGACACCCAGCACACCACTAACCAAAAGCAAAAACACCAGCTCCAACCGGAACTGGTGTTTAGAATTGCGACCCTGACGGGACTTGAACCCGCGACCTCCGCCGTGACAGGGCGGCG
>NZ_JVVM01000033.1 GCF_001054325.1 Corynebacterium vitaeruminis
CTAACCTTCTGATCCGTAGTCAGATGCTCTATCCGTTGAGCTACGGGCGCATTATGTTGTTATTCAGCGACTCTGGGTAATTCCCTCGGTCCCTGCAACGAATAGATACTTTACTCAACCTGCGAAGTTTTACAAAATCACCTGTTCAAGCAACCTTTTTGGGCACTTATTCAAGTACATATCCGTTGCACATTAACAACAGGTTTCGTTGCGGTTACCCCGGTCTAACCGGCCCCCGGAGGCCGGCACCGGCGCGGACCGGAGAAACCGAGGAACTACTCGCCGCGGACCCAGCGGACAGCGTTGCCGAAGATGTCCTGCTCACCAATGCCCGGAATGTTGCGCATCAGGCCTTCGCGGAAACGCTCCGGGTGGCCCATCTTGCCCAGAATCCTGCCGTCAGCACTGACAATGCCCTCAATGGCGTAGCAGGAACCGTTCGGGTTGGCTGGCGCTTCCATCGTCGGCACGCCCTCGGCATCGCCATCGGTATCGACGTACTGGAAAGCGACCTGACCGGCCTCGAACAGGCGGCGAGCCTCGTCCTCGGAAACCACGAAACGGCCCTCACCGTGAGAAACCGGCATGAGGTGGATCTGGCCCGGCTCGAAACCGCGCAGCCACGGGGAATCCACGGTAGTCACGCGGGTGGTGGCGATACGGGAAACGTGACGCAGCTGGCGATTGTGGGCCAGGGTCGGCGAATCCTCACGGAGCTGCGCCGGGTCGCCATACGGCAGGAAGCCGGACTTGACCAGCGCCTGGAAACCGTTACAAATACCGAGCACAAGACCGTTGTCGGCCACAAACTCCTTGACGGCGGCTGCGACATCGTCGGAACGCAGGAACGCGGCGGTGAACTTGGCGGACCCGTCCGGCTCATCACCCAGGGAGAAGCCGCCGGAGAAGGCGAGGATATCGGCGTCCTGAAGCTTCTCGATAAACGCCTTCGTGTCCTCCGCGAGCATTGCCGGGGTCAGGTTGCGGATCACGTGGAACTCATAGGTAGCGCCAGCCGCGACGAACGCCTCGGCCATGTCGTACTCGGAGTTGGTACCCGGAAAGACCGGCAGCAACACGTGGACATCCTTCTTGCCCGGGCTCTGCAGGTCGGTCTCAGTCGCGCTGACCTGATTAGCGAACTCCGGCAGGGCCTCGCCCTCGTACTCATTGAGCGGGAAGACCTCACTGTATCCGGACTCCATCGCTTCCAGAGCCTCAGCGACAGTGAAGGACTCCTCACCGAAGCGCAGCGTGCCCGACTCGTCCGTAGCGCCAATCTTCACGGCACCCTCAACAGCCTGACCAGCCGGAACAGCCACAACGATGGAGCCCAGCGGAGCCTCCGGCAACGATGCCTCCAGGCCCACGCCGTTGCCCACAGCCATGTTCACCAAGGTCGCAGCCAGATCCGCATTGGCAACAGCCGAAGCAGCAGCCGGACGCAGCTCGCGCACAGCAGCAAACAGCTCGTTGAGCTGCTCGTAGTTCGGTTCCCCGGACTCGAGCGGCTTGTGCGCAAACAGGTAGAGGTCGAAGTTACCGGCCGGGATTGCAGCGGACACAGCGTCGGTTTCGTCCATTGCAGCGACCGCAAAGGTCACCAGTGTCGCCGGCACGTGCAGGTCCTCGCCGTAGGTGCCGGACATGGAGTCCTTACCACCAATGGCCGCAACCTGGAAGCCGTCCTGAGCCTCGAGCAGGCCGAGCAGAGCCTGCGCAACCTCGCCCCAGCGCTGCGGATCCTGGTCCAGGCGCTGGAAGTACTCCTGCACACTCAGCCAGGCGCCGCGCGGATCGCCACCGGCCGCTGCGAGCTTAGCCAGAGCCTCCACCACGGAGTAGGAACCCATGAGGTACGGGGACTCGTCGGCAAGCGATGGCGAGTAACCCCAGGTCATGATGGATGCGGTGGTCGTGCCGCCATCGACCGGCAGTGTCTGGATCGACGCCTGCTCGTCGGTCTTCTGCGACGCGCCGCCGTACGGCATGAGCACGGTGGAGCGGCCGACGGTCGAGTCGAACTGCTCGATCATGCCCTCCTGGGAGCCCGCCGTCGCCGCACGCAGCGACTCAAGCACGCTCGCCGGAGCCTGCTTTACGACGCCGCCCTCCGCAGCAACCATCTCGACGTTCTGGGCGCGGTCAGCGCCGTTGGTGTCAATGAACTCACGGGAGAGGTCGAACACGACCTCGTCGCCCATGAACATGCGCAGTCGACCGGTGTCGGTGATGTCGGCCAGTGCGACGGCCTCAATGTTCTCTTCGGCAGCGGCGGCGATGATGAAGTCGGCGTCCTCCGGGCGTACGACCAGCGCCATGCGCTCCTGGGACTCGGAAATTGCAATCTCGCGGGCATTCAGACCGGCGTACTTCAGCGGCACGCGCTCGAGGTGAATGTCGATGGAGTCCGCCAGCTCACCGACCGCAACGGACACGCCACCAGCGCCGAAGTCATTACAGCGGACAATCTTGGTGGCGACATCCTCGCGGCGGAACAGGCGCTGAATCTTGCGCTCGTTGACCGGGTTACCCTTCTGCACCTCAGCACCGGAACGGCCCAGCGAGTCCTCATCGTGCGCCTTCGACGAACCGGTCGCACCGCCGACGCCGTCACGGCCGGTTCGGCCACCGAGCATGATCACCACATCGCCCGGCGCGGGTTCGAGGCGCTTGACGTTGTCTGCCGGAGCAGCGGCGACGACGGCTCCGAGCTCCATTCGCTTAGCGACGTATCCCGGGTGAACCAGCTCGCGCACACCAGTGGTGGCCAGACCGATCTGGTTGCCGTAGGAGGAGTAGCCGGCTGCGGCACGAGAGGAAATATCGCGCTGTGGCAGCTTGCCCTCGAGAGTCTGCTCGCGCGGGGTGTTGATGTCACCTGCGCCGGACAGACGCATGGCCTGGTAGACCCAGGAGCGACCCGACAGCGGGTCGCGGATTGCGCCCCCGAGACAGGTGGAGGCGCCACCGAAAGGCTCGATCTCGGTCGGGTGGTTGTGGGTCTCATTCTTGAACATGAGGAGCCACTTGCGGTCATCGCCCTCGACATCGACGTAGACGGAGCAGGCGTTAATTTCCTCGGAGACCTCCTGGTCCTCCATCACGCCCGTGCGACGCAGTTCGCGGCCCATGATGGTGCCCATGTCCATCAAGGTGCGTGGCTTGTGCGTGCGGCCGTTGAGCTCACGCAGCTCGTCGTAACGACGCAGCGCACGGTCGAGCTGCGCGGCAAAGCGCGGCTCGTTGTTCTCGATGGAGGTAAGCTCGGTATTGAAGGTGGTGTGGCGGCAGTGGTCCGACCAGTAGGTGTCCAGCGCGGACAGCTCAACTTCAGTCGGAGTGCGGCCCTCGGAGCGGAAGTAGTCCTGGATGGTCTTCAGGTCGGCCAGCGACATGGCCATGCCGTCGGCTGCGAGCAGCTCGGCCAAGCCTTCGTCATCCAGCTCGGTGAAGCCCGGGTACTCCTTCAGCGGCTCAATCTCGCCCATGCTCGGGCGACGCAGGACGCTCAGGTTCTTCTCCCCCGACTCGACCGGGTTAATGAGGAAGGAGCGCACGGCGTCATTCACCGGTGCGTCGAAAACGTAGAGCGTGGCCGAGGTGATCTGCGCGCGGGTTTCCGGGCGGAGCAGACGCAGGGCCTGCTCGGCGGCATCGGCACGCTGGTCGTACTGGCCAGGAAGTGGCTCGACAGCAAGGTAGTTCCCCAGCTCGGCGGGGGCCGGGAGCTCGGCCAGCTCGTCGACACGCGAATCAGCAACTACCGACTCACGCAGCGCGACGAGATCCTCCTCCGTCGCATCGAAAGCATCGTAGAGATAGTAGATTGCCACCTCACCGTCCTGGCCGATCGAGGACAGCAGCGTCGCTTCCTCATTGCGGAACTCGGGCTTACGGCGAACGGCTAGACGGGCGTCCATCAAGGCTCCTATCGAAATACGGGGAGGGCAACCGGGGTTCAAGTCTATTCCAACTGTTCAGGATAGGAAAATGTCCCTCGGTACGCGAGGTGGACGGCGCGGGGCGGAAGCCCCGATTGACCAAGTACAAGGCCAGGCTAATCGGATTCGGCCAGGCAAAGGCTGCGCGGGGGTGTTGGAGGTACGGCCGTGGCGGCTCAGGGAGGTGGTGAGTCGGGCGGCAGGTCCGGGTTGGTGCCTGTTATTGCACGTTGTTGCCTGTGCTGCGCGTTGCTACCTGTTGCTGCGCGTTGTTGCCTGTGCTGCGCGTTGCTGAAGCAAGGGAGCTGGTTCGTTGTCTTATCGATGCATAGTTCACCCATCGATTCGCTATAGCCTGGCCACAAGTGAACAGCGCATCGACAAGTGCATACGTAGCACCCACAGCGCGCGCATAAGTGGCGCAAAACCATCGACAGGTCACGAGAAACCATCGATAAGTGACCGAACCCTGGCCACAAGTGAAGGACCGCGCTGCCCCGCCCCGCAATGCCTCGGCTTGCGCTGCACTGCCAGGTAATAAATACAAAAAGACCCGCACCTACAAGGTACGGGTCTGAACTGGTGCGCCCGAAGGGATTCGAACCCCTAACCTTCTGATCCGTAGTCAGATGCTCTATCCGTTGAGCTACGGGCGCGTGTGGCGGAGGCGAGAGGATTCGAACCTCCGGCCCGTCGCAAGACAGGCAACTCCTTAGCAGGGAGCCCCATTCGGCCGCTCTGGCACGCCTCCAAAACCACTGGCATCGATCCCGCTTCAGCAAAGCTGTTCGCCATTGCGTTGACAAGACCAAATAACCGCAGCCAATCCTACAGAACACAAGAATTGAAAAGCAAAACACCCGCGAAGCCACCGAATACGGCACCACAAATAGCGACCACACCTTGGGATTTTGCGGGGATTTTGTACTGCCCAATCCGGGCCATGTTCTACAGTTAGGCCTATGACCAACGATGCATCTTCAGTTCAGCCCAAAACTCGCGCCGACCTCGAGCAGGTTCCGGCCTATGTCCCGGGCAAAGCTGTGCCCGGCGCGCTGAAGATCGCGTCCAATGAAATGACTCAGCCGCCGCTGCCCGCGGTGGTGAAGGCCATCTCGCAGACCATTTCCGACCCAACTACCAGCCCGAACCGCTACCCGGACATGGGCGCGGTTGACCTGCGCACTAAGCTCGGCGAGCACCTGGGGCTGCCTATGGAACAGGTCGCGGTCGGTTGCGGTTCCTCCGCTCTGTGCCTGCAGCTCGTGCAGGCGACCTGTGCGGATGGGGATGAGGTCGTGTTCCCGTGGCGCAGCTTCGAGGCCTACCCCATCCTCGCTCGCGTCGCCGGGGCTACTCCGGTGCCGGTGCCGCTGGATGCACAGGGCCGCAATGACCTCCCGGCAATGGCCGCCGCTATCACCGACCGCACGCGCCTGATTTTCGTCTGCAATCCCAACAACCCAACGGGCACGACCGTCACTCGCGAGACATTCGCGGAGTTCATGGCGCAGGTTCCGGGCGATGTTGTGGTCGCTCTCGACGAGGCCTACATCGAGCTGGTGGACGAGGCCACTCATGCCGCTACCCCGTTGGCACACGAGCTGCTGGATACCTACCCCAACCTGGTTGGCTTGCGCACATTCTCCAAGGTCTACGGCCTGGCCGGGCTCCGCGTGGGCTACATGTTCGGCCCGGAGCAGCTTGTGGAGGCCGTGAATAAGGTCGCTATCCCCTTCTCCGTAAACACTCTCGCGCAGATCGCCGCGCTCACTTCGCTGGACGCACAGGAAGAGCTCACCGCCCGCATCGCCGAGGTCCGCGCACAGCGCGTCGCCGTCACCGAGGCCATCAACGCCGCCACCGGCCGCGAGACGGTGCTGCCGAACTCGCAGGCCAACTTCATTTGGATCGGCGAGGATCGGATTGCCGATCTCTCTTTGCTTGACGACGTCTCCGTGGCCACCACCACGGATCTCGGTGACTTCCTGGCAAAGCGCAACATTCTCATCCGCTGCTTTGCCAGCGAAGGTGCCCGCATCACCATCACTACCGAAGAAGAGACTTCGAAGCTGCTGGCTGCGCTAGGAATTGAGCACTAGCAGCTATCGCTCAGCTAGCAGGTGCCAGCGCGGCCAGTGGTCGCGCCACCACTGCGCTCAATCGCCTTTGCGATGCGGTCGAGCATTTGCTGGCCGGTCTCATAGGTGCCGTCGTCAGGCTGGGCTGCGATAGCGACACCAACGAAGGTGCCCGGCTTTTTGCCCGGCAAGTAACCGAACTGTCGCACCAAATAGATACCCTCATCATCGGGACCCCAACCACCCTTGAAGTGGGCACCAGGGATGCGTCCGAGGCCGTAGGACTGTTCCTCGGCAATCTGCCCCATGAGGTCAGCGACCTGTGGTCCCGCCTCGATGCACTGCAGATTGGCGCCGAAGGTCGCCTGGTCACGCAAATCCCACTGCGTCTGTCCGAAGACTGTGTATTCCGCGCGGATGCGGTCAGTGCCCATGACGGTGCGGGTATCGTGCCCCTCTCGGAGAATCTCATCGGTGGTCGCGCCCGCGGTCGCGTCATCGCCCAGGGAGTACCACAAGGACTCAGCCGCGTCGTTGTCGGAAACCGTGACTGCAGCTTCCACCTGGGGGTCCACCCCGGATTGACGCACGTAGGCCACGGCGATTGGCACCTTGGAGGTCGACCAAGCCGGACCAGTCTTAAAGTCACCCGTCGAAACCACCTGGGAGTCGTTGTTCGGTGTTGCCAGAGCGGCGCCGGCCAGACCGCCGAATTCCTTTTGCGCGGACTTCACGGCCTCGACAACTTCGCGAGGCATCTCACCAGGCACAACTTTTCCATCGGAGGATGCGCCGCTGGGGCCGTCGTCAAGCGGATTGGACAGCGTCGGCGACGGCATGGCCGACGAGTCGGAGTCCGTGTCGATGGTGCAGGCGCTGAGGCCGAGCGTGACGACGGTGGTTACAGCGAGAGCTACTCGGAGGCGTTTAGACAATGTGCACCGTCGCATTCGTACCGCCGGTGCAGGTGACGACCTCGCCGTTATCGCGGCAGGTCATGGTGTAAGTCTTGCCAGTTGTTGGACTGCTAGCGGTGACGGTGCCGCTGAGCTGCTTTGTAAGCTGATAATGCTCAACGAAGGCATTGCGCACGTTGGTGGCAAACGGGCAGGTCGTGATATTACCGCCAACATCTTCTGCATATACCAAGTTCAAATCACCCGGATCACCAGAGCCGGAGCAGTGGCGCCAACTCGACGGCGGCTGGAACCCCTCAGCGCGATGCTTCTGCTCAGTGCCCGACGTGGTAGAGGAATCCTCGGTACTAGCGGACTGAGCTGGCTGGGATTGGGATGAGTTGCTGCTGGCCGAATTCACACCCCTCGAATCGGAGAAGTAGAAGTAGGCCATTGCGCCGACAAGGAGGGCGACCGCAATGATTGCCAGGACAATGACTGCGATGGTCAACCCCTTGTTGCCGCTGCTCGGGTCAGCAGCCGGACCAAGCTGCGGACCGGGGACATAGGGAGCGGGGCGGTATGGTTCCGACTGCAATGGCTGGAAGCTCTGCGTTTGACTCTCGGGTTGCCCCCACTGCGGTTCTTCCACCGCACTCCACGCATTTGCTGGCGCATCTGCAGAGGGTTGATCATCTGACGTGTACGGATTAATGCTCCACTCACCGAACGAGTCGTCCGAGTGGTTACTCCGATTCGTTGCCATTGTTCGACCTTTTCCCTCAATACCGTCCGCCATTATGACGCTGAAATTATGTTGCAGCAAGACCGAGCTTACCGGTTCTGGCAACCCGCCCATACTGTTCCGGGGTTGTCGGCAAAAATCCCGAAGGCCCGCCTACCCACCCCAATCTCAATACCCGCCCCAGCCTCAACACATATGTCAACTTTTGAGGGAAATGAGAAACCCCCAGTAGAACAACTACTGAGGGTTTCCATCTGCGGAAGCAGGGGGATTTGAACCCCCGGAGGTGTGACCCTCGCTGGTTTTCAAGACCAGTGCATTCGGCCGCTCTGCCATACTTCCAACGCCAACATCATAACCGCATACCGTCGTTAGGCAGCAAACGCCCTCATAACAGCCCTTGCCAGTACCTTTCACTAGCCCCTCATCCCAAACCACACCCCAAGCATCCACCTCTGCAGACATAACTATTTTTGCCAATTACAAAAGAGTCGGAAATACCGCGTGCAGAACTAGTTTTTGCATTACCTTTGAAGACTATGAAGGCAATCATTCAGACTGATCTTTCCAACCCCCGAGCCCTGGAATGGGCCGATGCTCCGGAGCCGACTCTCGAGGATGGGCAGGTACTGGTCAAGGTCAAGGCCGCTGGCGTAAACCGCGCTGACCTGCTGCAAGCCGCTGGCCACTACCCGCCGCCCAAGGGCGTGACCGACACCCTCGGCCTGGAGTGCGCCGGTGTCATTGAAGAGGTCAAGGGCGACTCTCAGGGCTGGAAGGTCGGCGACGAGGTCTGCTGCCTTCTCTCTGGTGGAGCTTACGCCGAGAAGGTCGCAGTGCCGGCCGGGCAGATTCTCCCGCTGCCGCATGGCTACTCCTTCACCGAGGCCGCATCCATCGTCGAGGTTGCCTGCACGGTGTTCTCGAATGTCGTGATGATTGCCGGCCTGAAGGAAGGCGATTTGCTGCTGGTTCACGGTGGCGCGGGCGGCATCGGCACCTTCGCCATTCAGATGGCCAAGCAGCTTGGCGCTCGCGTCGCAGTCACCGCCGGTTCGGCGGAGAAGTTGGCTAAGTGCAAGGAGCTCGGCGCCGACATCCTCATCAATTACAAGGAAGAGGACTTCGAGGAAATCATCACAGCTGAAGGCGGTGCCAATGTCATTCTGGACATCATGGGCGCAAAGTACCTCGACCGAAACGTCAAGGCTCTGGCGAAGGACGGCCACCTGGTGATCATCGGCATGCAGGGCGGCGTAAAGGGCGAGCTCAACATCGGCCGCCTGCTGAGCAAGCGCGGCTCGATTACCGCCACCGGTCTGCGCTACCGCGATCTCGCGGACAAGGCGCGCATCGTCAACGCCACCGAGGACACCGTCTGGCCAATGCTTGCCGACGGCACCGTCACCCCTCAAATTCATGAGGTCATGGAGATGCGCGACGCAGCCAAGGCCCACGAGCTGCTCGACAGCGGTGCGGTCAGCGGCAAAATCGTGCTGACCGTCTAACTAACCGAGTGAGGCAACAGCGCGCACAAGTTGGTCAATGTCGTGCGGCGTGTTGAACGGCTGGAGGCCGACCCCCACGGCACCTCCAGCCTCGTCAATGCCCATAGCCTCCAGCAGTGGAGATTCATATGCATCAACAATGCTGGTCACGAGGCCATTATCCAGCAGCCTGTCCACGACCACCTTCGCCGACACCCCATCGACGAGGAAGCTAATGCGCGGAATGTGCTGCGTCCGCGTCACACTCGCGAAAGAATCATCTTCGGTATCCATGCCGATGATGTACACCCGCGGCAGGGTCATCAGCGCCGCAATCAGGCGTTCCGACAGCGTCGTCAAGTAGCGAGAAACCTGCGGCATCGCTGTTTCAATGCGATGCCTACGCGAGCCCCTCGCCGCACTATCCAGCGACGCCAGGTGCAGCACCGACTCCGACACACCACCGAGCAGCGCCGGCGACACCGGCGAAACCTCGATCCGTTCGACACCGCGCGCATTCGGCACATAGCTTAACGACGTCATGCGCTCGAACATCTCAGGATTCTTGAATACCAATGCCGCGACCTCGGGCCCGCCCAGCACGGAGGTGTCGACCAACATAATGTCGGCGCCCAGTTTGCTCATCGATACATCGCGGTAAGCGGCAATATCTGACGCATCGACCAATACCCAGGCGTTGGACTTCGCATGCACACGCCGAGAAATATCAGCTACCGGCGCGACGGTGCCAACGTACGGATCCGCAGCCGGAACGACGACGAGGCGCGTGTGCTCATCCACAAGATCATCAAACTGCCAGGACGGCAACGCACCTGAGGACAAGTCCGCTTCAGCAACGCGGACCTTAGCGCCGTAGAGATTGGCAGCGCGACGCAGTGGCGCATGCACAACCTGCGAACCGATGCGGGAAATCACCAGATTAGAACCGAGCGATAGGCGGCGACTCATAGCGGACGCGAACTGCTCCATGAGCACCTCACGCGACGAGCCCAGCACCACACCTGCGACCGGACCACCAGTGAGGTCCGCAAAGGCCCGGCGCGCACTGGCGGTCAGCTCATCCGCAGCGGGAACGCCTGAGCTGCGCGACTGGCCATGAGCCCCCGCTCCGGTCTCACCGGGAAGGGACTTCTGTGCGCTGCGGAATGCAGAAATCATCGCAGCCTGGACACGCTCGGGCACCTGGGTGCGTTGACCCGCATTGAGGTACGTCCATCCGTCGGAAAGCGACGAGTATGCACCCCTGGTTGTTGGCACATCGAAGGCCATGAAAACCCTTTCCCGGTTTCGAATTCAAGCTGCGATATCTATTTCAGAATTAACTGTGCAATCACCCACACATCGAGCATCCACGCATCGAACCGTGTATCAATCGCCCATCTTAGTTAGAGCCAATTCTAACGAAGCAATCCCCCATAGGGGAACCCTTAATCCCTTTTAGTATCTACTTAAAATTAGCTGAATTTTTCCGGCTTCTAGCCACATGGAAGCGCACCCAAATGTAAACGATGTGCACCACCCACATGCCAAAAAGCAGTTACAGCGGCGATTGTATGTAAGTTTCCCAAGGGCTCATAACCGGCCACACAACCGGCCATATAAGCTCCACTTACAGCTACCAATGGTGACTGCCATTCAGCGCCGCTACGTGGAAGAATGGCGCGCCCGGCACCGTCGGAATTCAGTCTAGTCCGCCCTAGCTAGTAGTTTGGAGACGTGACTAACGCAGAAAACGATCGCCAACTCGCAGATACAGCCAACCGATCTGTCGAGACTGTGCGCAATGACTCCGCTCTCCGCACGGAGGAGACCCTCCGCCGCGACATTGCGCGAATGATTGATGCGACGGGTGAGGCACCGGCTTTCAAGTCGCGTTCCCGCACCATAGGCGCCGCCTGGCGCGACCTAGTTACCGGCTTCGGGCAGCGCGAGCTGTGGCTACAGCTGGGCTGGCAGGACATCAAGCAGCGGTACCGCCGTTCCACACTCGGCCCGCTGTGGATCACCATTGCCACCGGCGCCATGGCCCTGGCACTCGGCCTGCTGTACTCCCTGCTGTTCCAGCAGGACCTAGCGTTCTTCCTGCCACACGTGACCGTTGGCCTGATTATCTGGGGCTTCATCTCCGGCTGCGTGCGTGAGGGAGCAACCGTCTTCATTGAAAACGAAGGACTGATTAAACAGCTGCCCAGTGCGCTAAGCGTCCATGTTTACAGGCTGGTGTGGCGCCAACTGCTCTTCCTGGCTCACAACATGGTGATCTGGCTGATTCTCGTGCTGGTCTTCCGGCCGGATTTGGGCTGGAACTTCTTCCTGGTTATCCCGGCAATGGCGCTACTGGTGGTCAACGGTGTGTGGGTGACCATGTTCTTCGGCATCATCGCTACGCGCTACCGCGACGTGGCTCCCCTGCTGGATTCCCTGATTCAGCTGGTGTTTTACATGACTCCGATTGTGTGGACCACCAAGACGCTGGAGGAACAGGGCGGCGCCGTCGCTGAACGCGCACGCATCGCGGAGATTAACCCGCTGTTCCACTACCTCGAAATCATCCGCGCCCCACTGACCGGCCAGCCGGTGGATACCTACCACTGGTGGGTCGTCCTCGCCTGCACTGCAGTTGGCCTGCTACTGGCACTCGGGGCCATGCGGCTGTGGCGCTCCCGCGTGAGCTACTGGGTTTAGGCCGCAAGGGCCGTCGTAAAGCGAATAGAACTAGCAAGGGATAAGCATGGTCAGCATTGACACCTACAACGCGTGCGTTGACTTCCCCATTTTCGACGCCAAATCGCGGTCGATGAAGAAGGCGTTTCTCGGCGCCGCGGGTGGTGCGATTGGTCGCAATGACTCCAATGTCGTGGTCATTGAGGCGCTGAAGGACATCAACATCCACCTGCGCGAGGGCGACCGTGTCGGCCTGGTAGGTCACAACGGCGCGGGTAAGTCCACGTTGCTGCGACTGCTGTCGGGCATCTATGAGCCCACGCGCGGTGCTGCCGATGTGCGCGGACGCGTGGCTCCGGTGTTCGACCTCGGTGTCGGCATGGACCCGGAGATCTCGGGCATGGAGAACATCATCATTCGCGGCCTCTTCCTGGGGCAAACGCGCAAGCAAATGAAATCCAAGCTCGACGAAATTGCAGAATTCACCGAACTCGGCGACTACCTGCACATGCCGCTGCGCACCTACTCCACCGGAATGCGCGTGCGCCTGGCGCTCGGTGTGGTCACGTCCATCGAGCCGGAGATCTTGCTTCTCGACGAAGGCATCGGAGCCGTCGACGCCGCATTCATGGCGAAGGCCCGGACAAAGTTGACCGAATTGGTCGACCGCTCCGGTCTGCTGGTGTTTGCGTCGCACTCGAATGAGTTCCTGGCGCAGCTGTGCGACACGGCGCTGTGGATTGATCACGGTACGGTTCGACAGGCAGGGCTTGTCGACGAAGTGGTCGAGGCCTACGAAGGTAAAGAGGCCGCCGACCAGGTGCGCAACGTGCTCGCACAGCGGCGGCAGTAGCTCGGCGGTGGCTCGGCTGCGGTTCGCGGGTCGCTCGGCTGCGATGTGGCAGCGGCCGTGCGGGTGGCTCGCGGGTAGATTGCGGGTAGATTGCGGGCGGCGCGGGTGGTTAGTGAATTGCTCACCCGGGGCAACATGGCAAGATAGACAGCAATAAAAACAGTAATAAACGGTACGTCCCCGATGGAGAACGAAGTGAGCGAAAACTCGGCTGACCACCCAAAGCACGATGAGGCGACAACGGCCGCAATCGTGGTAACTCACAACCGCATCGAGGACCTGCGTCAATCGCTTCCCATCGTTGCCAGCCAGACCCACATGCCGAAGTGGCTCATCATTGTTGACAATGGCAATGATCCGAAGGTCAAGGAGCTCGCTGAGAAGGTGGTGGCGCGGCAGTCGTCGGCAAGCGGGTTAGCGCCAGAGATCCACTACTTCGGCTCCAAGACGAACCTCGGTGGTGCCGGCGGCTTCGCGCTGGGCATGCTAACTGCACTGTCACTGGGCGCGGAGTGGATTTGGTGTGCCGATGACGACGGCCGCCCGGAGGACTCCTACGTGCTGAAAGCGCTGCACAGCTGCGCGCGACGCCACCAGCTCGACGCTGTCTCGCCGGTGGTCTGCGACATTAAGGCCCCGAACAAGCTGGCATTCCCCCTGCGCCGCGGGCTGGTGTGGCGCCGTCAGCGCGAGGAACTTTTCGAAAGCGGCATCAACCCCAAGCTCCCGGCAGTGCACGACGCCGAAGGCACGAAGTGGTTCACCAACTTCGCAGTTCAGAAAGCTGCGACCGGGCTCGAACTGCCGAGCGACCTCGAGACCATCGACGGCAACCACGACCTTCTGCCCGGCATCGCGTCCCTGTTCAACGGCGCGCTGTTTAGTGCCCGCTCGCTGGAACAGCTCGGCGTTCCCGACTACCGCCTGTTCATCCGCGGCGACGAGGTCGAATTCCACCGCCGTCTGGTCCGCTCCGGCCTCCGGTTCGGCACATGCTTGACGACGGCCTACCTGCACCCCTCCGGATCGGGTGAATTTGTGCCCATTCTCGGTGGCAAGATGCACACGCAGTACCCGACCGATGACTTCAAGCGTTACTTCACCTACCGCAACCGCGGCTACCTGATGAGCCAGCCCGGCATGCGCAAGCTCATGCCACAGGAGTTCCTGCGTTTCGGCTGGTTCTTCCTGGTCCAGCGTCGCGATGTCCGCGGCTTCTACCGCTGGTTCAAGCTTTTGAAGCAAGGCCGCGCGGAGAACTTCGAGCGCTTTGATCCGAAGTCGACGTAGTTCGGGCTGTTGGGGGGGGGCTGGTTGGGGCTGACTGGGCTTGCGGCGCTGGCGTTGGGGTTGCGGCGCTGGGGTCGGTGGGGCCGAGGTTGCGGCGCTGGCGTTGGGATTGCGGCGCTGGGGCTGGTGTGGCTGGTGGGGCCGAGGTTGCGCTGGCCTGCATATTTGACCTCACCCGGGTCGTGTAGTCCGCATTTCGAGTGCTCAGTGCGCAAAAGTGTTACCTAACCCCTGGTTCCCTTCTACTCCACTGACATATCGATGAGGTATTCACTCATCGATGCGCTACAGCCTGCGCATAAGTGAATAGTCCTACGATAAGTGCGCGGGCCAGGCCAACAGCATGGCCATAAGTCCTGAAATGTCATCGACAAGTGACGGGAAGTTGGCCATAAGTCCCGGAAAAACATCGATAAGCTCCAGGAAATTGGCCATAAGTGAGCACGACGGCCAGAAAGCGTCGATGAGTCTTGAAAAACCGTCGATAAGTGGCGGGAAGTTGGCCATAAGTCGCTGGAAATCCGAGCCAATCCGCTCGAAATCGTTCCAAGCCTTGTCAGCGCAATCGCAACAGATCAGCAGCTGAACTTAGCTGGAGCCACGCGAGGTCGATGCATTTTCCAGAAGCTGCAAACGCTGCTTACGCTGCTGGATTCTGGACTCACGAAGCTGCCGATCTTTGTACGGGACAGCGGCTTGACGAAAACGCCCAACCTCGGGTGAAAATACCAATCCACCTGCCTGAATACGCTGCCTCTGCCGAATAGCGAACTGTCGCAAGACCTCCACGCAGTCCCCATTAATGACCTGTGACCATTGGAAGCGGAGTACATCTAAGTGGAGGTTCCTCAGACGCTTCTCGCGAGCTTGCTCTGCCAGAAGTACAGTCTCAGTGGCTGCTATCCCGCCACCGGAATACTTAGTCAGCCCATCGAACTCAATAATCAAATTCAGATGAGGCACATAGAAATCGACGCGCCCAATGAATCCTTCACTGTCATAGAACTCGACTTGCTGCATGAGCACGCATTTTTCGTCGTAAAGCGTGGCAATTCCTGAGTCGATTATGCATTTCTTTGTTATTGACTCACCGATGGTTTCGCTGTGTTCGCTGGCAGTTCGGAGTAGCTCACGGGCACGACGGGTCCCCGGCGAACGTGGGTAGTTTGTGAGGACTGTATGCAATTCTTCGAGGGCACACCACTGTCGTAGTGCGGTGTCAACGATGATTGGCCCGTTTTCGGACTCGCTGGTGCGGCAAATATCGATGACGGTTTTCGGCACATCGGTAACGCAGCGCCCACCAATGCGAACGATGTCTTGTTCGAGAATTTTGCCACCGACATGGCGCAATCCGCCGCCAGGTCGGCGCAGGCCGGAATTGGCAAGCGCGATTGTGGCATTTCGAACAAGCAACGGAATCCCATGCAACGCAGCGGCTGCTTCGCCTGTAATGATTGTCCCGGAACCCGGCTTGACCAGTGCCTTTATCTGCAGTTGAAAACGTTCAAATGCTGACAGCGCATTCCAGCGAGAGCACTCGATGTAGGTGCCGTGCGCCAGTCTGAGCAGGGATTTATCTCGAATACTTGTGCTTTCGACGTGGCCGTGCAGATTATCCAGCTCTGACTTGGCACTGACATATTCACAAGGATGCTTGATTTGCTTCTGCGCAGCCGCGTGGATGAGGCCATCGGCGTCGTAAGTCCAGATGGGCATTGGTATTCGGCACTCCCCGAGGCTAGTTGCAGCTTGGCTGCAGGAATTGGGTTCAGTGCCTTTAGTTATTGCCGACTCCGTGAAAATTGGCAGCAGAAAAGCCGCCGAATTGCCCGTTTCTGTGGACAATTTGGCGGCTGTGGATAACTAGCTGCAGATACCGAACTGTGGCTTACTTACCCCTTGGCGCCGTCCTCAGCTGCGAGTCCGAACGGAATTCCAGTGTCGGACGGCCAATACTTCTCGTCAGCGGAGAAGCTAATCGTTGCCTTTTCTCCGTCACTGTGGAGATTTGGGTTAATCACGACATGGTCAATAGTGCGTGTCTCAAGTTCATTACTTCCTGCGAGCTTGGCTGTCACTTCAGTTGGCTGGTCAAGAACCAAAATCGCAAATTGTCGATCGTCGGCAATATGGGGGTTGGGATCCTCAAGCTGCTGATAAGCGAGAACCTCGGCTCGATTCTGGAAAATCTTCACCGTGCCGGTCACCGTCTGCTGGCCACTGGTGCCATTGCTCGACCCCTGCGGACTAGAATCCGAAGCCCCAGACTGCGAACCCGAACCCGAGTCCGAGTCCGAACCAGACCCAGACCCCGCAGCCTGCTGCCCCGCCGTCGGATTCGGTCCACCGTTGGCACCGTCACCACCATCAGCGCCAGCACCCGCCCCCGAGCCCGAGCCCGGCGCGCAGTCATTACCAGCAGCAATGGCCTCGACGATATTCAGGTTGCCAGCCGGAATCCAGTTAAACTGTTCGAACTCCCCGGCACCCGGATTCGCAGGCGTTTCCACCAGCTCATTGCCCTGGCGCGTCACCAGCAAATCTTCCTGATTACGTCCGCCTCTCTCTGCAGAAAACGAGAACATACCCGGCTGCCCAGTAGCTCGCTGAAGGGCGCGACGTACACCGCCCGCAGAAGCCGCGCCGTCATGATAGGAATTCTGAAACTGAATTTCCTGGCCGTTTTCGTCGACGCCGTAGACACCAATCGCATCAATTTCGGCGCTCATCGCACTTGTGCCGTAGTTCAGCACCAGCTCGGGCACGCACCCATCATCAAGATGCACGAGCGCATACGACATCGCCCCACCAGGACTAACTTCACCGACAAAAGTCTGCAGCGGCGCCGGATTCGCCAGCACCTGCTTGTACACAACGACGGCCTTCTCCGCCTGCGCATCGCCATTTTCGCTTGACGACGACACACTGCTCTCAGCAGCCGCCGAATCGCCACCTCGATCCCTGGACATCGTGACAAACAGGAACACGACCATTGCAAGGATGATTAGTACCAGCAGCACCAGAATGGTGATGAGCTGTTTGCGTGTTTTGTCGCCTGTGTTATTCGGGGGCGTGGGAGTAGTCATGCGAGGCGAGACTCCGTTTGAAAATTTATGAACTTTTAAGGTGAATAAACAATATTAAAGCCAGAAGCTGGCGGACTTCCTGCTATCCGCCGATTTCTGCACTTTAGGGGTTAACCCCGCCCAGGCTCAGCCCAATCTCAGCAAGACTACTCGCCCTGGAAGAACTTCTCCCAGTTGTCTTCACTGGTCAAGGACGGCACGGCGGCGCGCCACTGCTCAGCAATGTCATCCCACTTGGAGGACAGTTCGCGCATGAGGCTGATGGTTTCGGCACGCATGGACTTTTCCTTAGCCAGGTCGCGGACCAGGTGACGCACACCGTTCTGGGAGGCGTCGGTGACCCAGACATCGTCGAAGGTGGAAATGTGCCACCAGAAGGAGTCCTCGAAGGCCACGGCCACCGGACCCGGGCGCTTCTTTCCCATCTGCGTGTACGCAAGCCGCTTGGCCATCGTCTTGTTTTCGCTGGAAATCTCGTGTGACGGCGGGCGAACCGGAGTCAGACCACCGGGCATCTCGTGCATCGGCAGCAGCTCAGTCTCCGAGAAGTTCTTTCGACCAGCAGAAATGCGGGCGAAGTCGCCCTGCGATGCGTTCTTCAGCACCTCCGGGCCACGCAGCAGGTCACGGACGGCTTCCATCTGAGTCCAGGCCAAGCCGTAGCGCATGGAGACCAGGTTCGAGAGGATTCGTCGTGAAGCGACGTTGACCATGTCCTTCGCGGTGACATCGCCGTGCATGGTGGCGGCGATGAGGGAGTTGCGCAAGCCGAAGTACTGGGCGGCGTTTTCGATGTCCTTCCAGTAGAAATCGGCGTGCCAGACGGCTGCGCCCGGAATGGTGTCGGTCGGGTAACCGGCCTTGGCAGCGCGGAAACCGTAGTCAATGTCGTCGTACTGGAAGAACAGCGGCAGCGCCAGGCCGATCTTTTCAATGACCTCGGACGGCACCAGGCAGGTCCACCAGGCGTTGTAGTCAACGCCCAGGCGACGCAGCTGGTGGTACTTGCGCACGTCCACGTCGGCGTAACCGAACTTGGGGTCGTTCTCCTCGACGGTTAGAGTCTTCCAGTTGTAGGTCTCGCCGGTACGGAAAAGGCTGGTCGGGTTGAATAGGAAGAGCATCTGCGCGCCGAGCAGCATCGGCTTTTCCGCGCACACAGCCAGAGCGGATAGGCGCAGGGTGGTTTCGGGCTCGGGGCGGATATCGTCGTCGGTAAGCAGCACCATGCAGTCGCCCGCAGCGGTGGCGTCGCGCATGCCGCGGGAGAAACCGCCGGCGCCGCCGAGGTTCGGCTGGTGGACAACGTTCAGGCGCTCGCCGAGAATCTCCTTGGCCTGGATGAAGTCGGCTTCATCGGCCGGGTGCTGTTCGCCCTGGTCAACGACGCGGATTGTGCGAACGCGCTCAAGAGCTGGCAGGTCCTCAGCCAGCGTGGCGACGGTTCGAGCACAGTCAACCGGTCGGTTGTAGGAGCAAATGACCAGGTCGGTCGGAATATCACGCTTGATAGCCGACTTGGGCACGACATAGCGGACATCTGAAATTTTTGCGCCCGCATCATCGGTGTCGAAGCGCAGGTGAATAGCACCGCCATCGGCGAAGCGATCCAGCGGAACAGTCAGACGTACCTCTTCATTTGCGGAGCCGGACATCGGCGAGTGCTCCCCGGTCCAGTTGCCATCGGCATCTGCGCCACCGGCTGCCCAGGAATCCTCAAGGCGGAGGTGCCCACCAATGTCCTCGGTGTAGGCCAGCACACGCGCGGAGCCAACCACGCGCGCACGGATTTCGACCTGCTTAATTGAGGTCCAGCGCTGCCAGTAAGAGGCTCGGAAGCGACCGAAGTAGGTATCGGTGCGCACTACGGTGTGGCGGCCCATCGTGATCGAGTTACGGGTGGCCTGCACAGAGCTGTCGTAGGCGCCAACGCCTTCGACTCGGTAGTACAAATCCGGCTCCACCCAGTCTGCGGGCGGAGCAAACAGCACGCGCTGAATAGTCAGCATGTCAACATCGGTTTCGGCGGTCAGCTGAGTGGATTCCTTATTAGAAGCAGTCGAAGTCACGTCCCCCAGCGTATCGCGCTATTTCACACGGAAGATGAATACACGCTGAATGATGAAGTTAATTACCGTCGCAACGCCCTGCGCAACGACGAACGCACCGAACTGTGCCCACTGCGCGTTCCAATCCCAGGCCTCAACAAGCCAGGGCTGCAACGCGTTAAAGATGCCGACCTGCGTCGCGTAAGTAATCAGGTACAGCACCGCAACTGCCAGCACCTTCTTCGCCGAGGACTTCGACTTGAATGTCCAGCGACTGTTGATGATGTACGCCGTAATCGTGCCGAAAATCCAGCCAACCGTCTTACCCCAGAAGTTGGTCGCCCCGAAGACATTGAGCATGATGAACGTCAGGCCGAAGTCCACCACCGCCGCAATAACGCCGGAGATAATAAAGCGCATCATCTGCACTTTTAGACCATGCTCGTCCTTGACATCCGTCGCCATCGGCACCGCGGCCGAGTCCTCTACGACAAAGCCACTTTCGTGGGAGCCGTTTCCGAGCTTGCCGTTTTCGCGGTTCCGGTTCTCATTTGCTGATTCATTCGCTGACACGCCTAGAAATTCTAGGCCACCGGCCAGCTAACAAACAGCCAGCGCGAGCATGAAGAGGCAATAAAGAGGCCGCAAAAACTAGCGCCGCAGCGCCTCACGCAGCAGGTCCAGCCGCTCCACCGGCGAGAGCGCATCCTCCCCAGCTAGCCCCAGCGCGCTCATCTCCGCCCAGCTAGCCGCCGCCAATTCCTCAACGTCCCCGCCGGATAGCGGGAGGCCCTCATCGCTCTCCCAGCCGAGACGCTCCATGACATGCGCCGCCACATCATGCCGCAGCTCATCCGAGGTCAGCGCCGCCAAACACAACAGCTCCACCAACGCCGCGTCGTGCCCGGCTGGGTCTTCCGCGGCGTCCTCTATAGGCAATGCACGCAATCGCTTGACGACGCTCTCCCCCGCCTCCCCGGTCAATTGCAGCGCGGTTGATCCCGACCTCTGCAGGTCCAAAGCCTGTAGCAAGGGCACGAATTCAAACACCCCCGACCTTTCGATGATGTCCACGACATCCGCGCGAGCGGTGGCCAACGTATTTTGAATAGAGTCCCGTCCGGTCAATTCCCTATTGATTGCGGCAATATCTACCGGCTCCTCCGCATCCACATCCCCCAGTGCGCGGATAGAACCCGAGCCACCGATGCACAGGGCATCCGGGGTGGCCCCATCACGGGCAAAAGCTTCCCTGACCTGCAGCGTATGCTCCCACAGGCCCCACTGCCAGATAAGGGTATCGCCGGGGCTTTGCAGCACCTCGGCAACTGTGGTGGACAGAGGAACATCAACGACTCCGACCGCTGTGGGTTTGCCGCCAGTCGCCAGCTGCGCCGCGGACTCCACCGCAGAGCCCGGCAGGTGAAACTTTGTCGGCACGCTTTCGTCGCCCCACCCAAAAATGACCGCTAACACGCGGGACAGGCTCCGCAAATCCATCTGATCATTGATGCCGAAGACGCGGTGCGCACTGCACGGTTCTTCTTCTAAAGAGGCACCGATAATGAGCGTAGCCGGTTCCGTGGCCACGCGAACGCCTGGGAAGGCGACAACGTTATCGGTCTGTGCTGCCATACCCCACAGCGTACGCAGGAAAAATAAGGTGGGCTGGAGCGCGAAAACTCGCTACAATGCGGGCGTTTTTACCAACGGAATCTGGCGCGGCTCCGCACCCCACGGCTCTGCCAAGTACTTGCGACGCAGGCGCTGCGACTCCACAGCCATCCACTGCGCCACCAGCTCCTCCACACCGCGGGCAAGCCCCAGCACCGGGCCTGCGACCTCTTCGCCAACATGCGGGAAGTCAATGACCTCCACGTCGTTGACCTTGGGAAACCGCGGCTCCGTCAGATTTCCCTTGCCGGGCTTGGCCTTCTCTTCCTTCGCGGCAGCGCGCAGCTGTCCGATGTGGTCACGAATACCGGCCACCGATGCCGGCAGGTCCACCACCGTGGCCCCCGCCTGCTCAATCGCCTTCGATAGTAGGTCCGCCCCCTCAGCCCCCTCAGCACTCTCAACCGCAGCCGCGGCACCGCCGTCACTATCGTCAGCTGTCACCAGCGCAACAAAGCAACCGGTGAGCAGATTGGTGGCGGTCTCCAGGGCTCCGTCGTCAAGCGGACCCACCAGCCATGCACCCGACAACCTCTCGCCTGCAAAGGACGGCGAGAGCTCCACATGCCAAATGACAACGGGCGATGTGGAACTACATACAGCAAGGGTCTGCGGAGTGGTAACAGGCGTGGACGTCATGAGGTTGATGGTATCGCGAGTGGCGGATTCGAAGCGGGGTAGCCTGTATCGCATGTTCGACTTTTTTAAGAAGAAGCCGCGCGAAACCATCAACATGGCCGCCGAGTACACCAATACCCCGCTGTCGAACCAGATGGTCATGCTGTTCGCCGAGGAACTGCCCATCCTCGACAGCGCAGAGCGCGCACAGGTCTACCGCGCACTCGAGGCCTACGACGGCCCGCAGATTACTTCGCAGGAAATGCTGCCGGAAGAGATCCGAAAAATTATGGATCTATAGCCCCTCCGTACATTTCGCTCGCTTTCCGACGGCCCGTGCGCGGCCTCAAGCGTGACCAACACCTCGGAGCGTCACGGGCGACGGAGCCGGTGCAAGGGGGTAGCCTAGCCTTGATGTCCACTAACACTAACGGCAAGTCCAGCACCGATGCTTCGAACGGTGCCTACGGAGCCGTACACACAGAAGCCAGGACCCTAACCGGTTGGGGTCGTACTGCCCCCGCTAAGTCCCAGGTGCTGTCGACGCCGGACTTGGATGAAATCGTTAACGCCGTCAAGGCTGTCGCAGACCAGAACTCCGACAAGCCTGCCCACCTGCGCCGCGGTGTGATTGCCCGCGGTATGGGCCGCTCCTACGGCGACCCCGCCCAGAACTCGGGCGGTCTTGTCATCGACATGCAGAAGCTCAACAAAATCCACTCCATTGATCAGGAGTCGGCGATTGTTGATGTCGACGGCGGTGTCACACTGGACCAGCTGATGAAGGCCGCGCTGCCCTACGGCCTGTGGGTGCCGGTACTGCCGGGTACTCGCCAGGTCACCATCGGTGGTGCCATTGGCCCGGATATTCACGGTAAAAACCACCACTCCGCAGGTTCCTTCGGCAACCATGTGCTGTCGATGGAGCTGCTGGTCGCCGACGGTCGTATTCTGCACCTCGAGCCGGAGGGCTCCGCGGATGACCCGGACGGCAAGCTGTTCTGGGCAACTGTCGGCGGCATGGGACTGACCGGCATTATTGTCCGCGCTCGGATCAAGATGACCAAGACCGAGACGGCCTACTTCATCGCCGATGGCGACATGACCCACACTCTGGACGAGACCATCGAGTTCCACTCCGATGGCTCCGAGGAGAACTTCACTTACTCCTCCGCGTGGTTCGATGCCATCTCGCCGGAGCCGAAGCTGGGACGCGCCGCAATCTCCCGCGGTTCGCTGGCAACCCTGGCTCAGCTGGAGGAATACGCCCCGAAGCTGGCCAAGGATCCGCTGAAGTTCAACGCTCCGCAGCTGGTGACCGTGCCGGATATCTTCCCGTCCTTCACCATGAACAAGCTGACAATGATCAGCATTGGTGAGCTGTGGTGGCTGAAGTCCGGTACCTACCGGAACCAGGTGCAAAACCTCACGCAGTTCTACCAGCCGCTGGATCTCATCGGTGAGTGGAACCGCGGCTATGGCTCCAAGGGCTTCCTGCAGTACCAGTTCGTTGTTCCGCGCGAGGCCGTCGAGCCGTTCAAGGAGATTGTCCGCGATATCCAGCGCTCCGGCCACTACTCGGCACTGAATGTGTTCAAGCTGTTCGGCGAGGGTAACCGCGCTCCGCTGTCTTATCCGATGCCGGGTTGGAACGTCTGCGTGGACTTCCCGATTAAGCCGGGTCTCGGCCAGTTCCTGGACGACCTCGACCGTCGCGTCATGGAGTTCGGCGGCCGCCTCTACCTGGCCAAGGAGTCGCGCACTTCCGCCGCTAACTTCCACCAGATGTACCCCGAGATGCAGAGCTGGCTGGACACCCGCAATGCGATTGACCCGCACGGTGTCTTCGCCTCTGACATGTCTCGTCGCCTGGAACTGCACTAAAAGAACCGAGAGGATTTGAGCCCCAATGATTAATGCTGTAGGCGCTGCCCAGTCCATCCTGCTGCTCGGCGGCACCAGTGAAATCGGTCTGGCTATTACCGCCGAGTTCCTGAAGAAGGGCCCGGCCAAGGTCATCCTGGCTTCCCTGCCAAACGATCCGCTGCGCGAGGCCTCCGCTGAGAAGATGAAGGCCGCCGGCGCTTCCGAGGTGGTCACCCTCGACTTCGACGCAACGGACTTCGACTCCCACCAGGAGGTCGTCGATAAGGCATTTGCCGACGGCGACGTGGACATCTGCATCGTCGCGTTCGGCATGCTTGGCGACGCCGAGGAGCTCTGGCAGAACCAGCGCAAGGCTGTCCTGGCTGCGAACATCAACTACACCGGCGCGGTGTCGATGGGTGTTCTGGTTGGTCAGAAGTTCAAGGCACAGGGTCATGGCCAGTTCATTGCCATGTCCTCCGTTGCTGGTGAGCGCGTGCGTCGCTCCAACTTTGTCTACGGTTCCACCAAGGCCGGTCTGGATGGTTTCTACCTGAACCTGGGTGAGGCCCTGGAGGAGTACGGTGTCAAGACCCTGGTTATCCGCCCTGGTCAGGTCCGTACCCGTATGTCCGCTGACGTGGACGAGGCTCCGTTGACCGTGAACAAGGAAGATGTCGCCAAGCTCGCAGTGAAATCCGTCGAGGCCGGTAAAACCCTGGTCTGGGCTCCGCCGGCATTCCAGCTAGTGATGATGGTGCTGAAGCACATCCCACGCCCGATCTTCAAGAAGCTGCCGATTTAAGAGCGCGTTTGGTCGACTCAATGGAACTCGGCGGGGCTAGGCAAGCTGGCCTACCCACCTTTAGCTCCGCCGTTCGTCGGAGTCCGGTTCCTGTGCAAAACTTGAGGGCATGGTAGACAAGCAGGCCGAAACCTCGAGCGCTGACACCACGGGTGCCGACACCGCTAGCGTCAACACAACGGGCACACAATCCTATAGTGAGCTGGTCGACGAAGACCGTTATGAGATCTTCAATGATGACCAGCTCTCCCTCAAGGCTGCCCTCCTCTACCTGATTGCTGCGTTTTTGGGCGGTTCAGTTATCGCTCTAGCGTCCTGGTTTGTGTTCCACCGCCTGTCGCTGCCGGCCTTTGGCGGCTCGCAGCTGACCAGAGCGGTGGCGACAGCGATGATTGTCATCACGCTGACACTCACCACCGTCCTGCTGTATTTCTTCGCCACCAAGGGCAAAGACAATCGCCCCCGGTGGCTAACGTGGTTGACGTACCTGATGGCTTACATGTCACCGGCCATTTTGGTGGTCTCTGCCGTCGGCTTACCGCTGGGCTCGACCAAGCTGTGGCTGGACGGCCTTTCTGTCGACCAGGAGTTCCGCACTGAATACCTCACCAGGATGGCCGCGGAGCCTGGCCTGCATGACATGTCGTACATCGACATCCCGTCTTTCTACCCCGCTGGTTGGTTCTTCCTGGGCGGACGCCTGGCCAATATCCTGGGCATCGCCGGCTGGGAGGTCTTCCAGCCCTGGGCGTTGATGACACTCGCCGCTGCTGGCTGTGTTTTGGTTCCAGTGTGGCAACGCCTGAGTGGCTCCCTGCCAGTAGCCACTGGCATTGCGCTGACAACCACGGCCGTCGCCCTGGCCACTGTCGCCGATGAGCCCTACGCCGCAGTCGTTGCTATGGGTCTTCCGGCGATGACCGTGATGGCCTGGCGCGGTCTCACCGGCGCTTGGTCCGCCATGTTTGGCGTGCTCGTCTTCCTGGGTATTTCTGCGACTTTCTACACTCTTTACACTGCCGTAGGCGCGCTTATCGTGGTCGTGTTGGCCGTGGTCGCGTGGACGTCGTCAAGCTCGTGGATGCCTGTAGTGCGCCTGATCATTATGGGCGTGGGATCGATGCTGATTGCGGCGACGGTGTGGGGCCCGTACATGCTGGCGGTTGCGACGGGGGCACCGCGCTCGGGCGCGACAGCGACGCATTACCTGCCGCCGGAGGGCGCGCAGTTGCCTTTGCCGATGCTCGCCGCCAGCGTGATCGGTGTGCTGTGTTTCATCGGTGTCGTGCGCATGCTGGTCAGCGCTACAGAGCCGGATGCCCGCGCGCTCGGCCTGGGCACGCTGGTGCTCTATGGCTGGGTAGTGGCCTCGATGGTGGCGACACTGCTCGGACGCACGCTGCTGGGGTTTCGCCTCACCGCACCGATTACGTTCATGTTGATCGCGGCTGGTGTGGTCGCGCTTGCCGACGCCCGTCTCAACGGAATCGAGAAGTACTGGCCGCAGGCGGCACCAGCTCACATTGCCAAGCGTGTTTCCGCGGTAATGGCGGCAGTCTTGCTGCTGGCGGGCATTGGCTACGCGCAGTCGATTCCGAATAAGTTGCATGGCGCCATCGACTTGGCGCATACCGACACCGACGGTAACGGCGAGCGCGCGGACCGCTTCCCACCGAATGCCGGGGCGTGGTACTCAGCGGTGGACCAAACGCTGAAGGAGGCTGGGCTCGATCCGGCCCAGACAGTGGTGTTGACGGATGAGAAGAATTTCCAGGCACTCTATCCCTGGTACGGATTCCAGGCACTGACCAGCCACTACGCTAACCCTCTGGGTGAGTTTGACCGCCGTAATCAGGCATTGGAGGAATGGTCGGAGATTCGCGACCCCGATGAGCTCGTGCAGGCAATGGACGAAACGCCGTGGCGCGGACCAGATGCCATTGTGCTGCGAGGCGAGGTTGAGACGCCTGATGGCGAGGATGCCGCTCCGCTGACGTTGGACATCGCGGATGATATCTATCCGAACAATCCGAATGTGGTCTTCCGGAGCTTGAATTTTGCCCGCTCTGCATTTGAGAAGCACTGGGAGCTAAACCAGGTCGGCCCGTTTGTAGTGGCGGTTCGCAAGTAGGTGTTGGCAAGTAGGTATTGGGCGACTGTCCCCTGCCACAAACGTGATTCCTGTTACTAATGTGGAAACTGTGATGTAACTTTCGCGTTGCAAACTCAAAGAAAAAGGCCAATTACCGTAGTATCTTTCCTTGTGACTGCCGAAACTAAAGAAATCAAAGAAAGTGTCGACGGCTCACCCGAAGTGACCATCGACCGCGTGGAGAGACCGCCTATGGACGGCCCCTCTCCTACGACGCTGACTCGTTGGACAGCGATTATCGCTGGAATCGTCGGTTTCATTTGCTTTGTCATCACACCGTTCCTCCCGGTCGTGAATACTCAGTCCTCCGTGTCTTGGCCTCAGCGCGACACACTGAACTCAGTGGATGCGCCACTCATGGCGCAGGCACCGTTGGACCTGAGCGTCGATTTGCCTCTGTCGCTGACGGATGAACTTTCCGACAAGCGGACAATCCTGTTGTCGACTATCCCGCCGACCGCGGATAAGCCGACCAAACGGGGCTTGATGGTGCGTTCGGGCAAGGACGGCCTCGACGTCATTCTGCGCGACAGCGTGGTGATGAGCCTGGATAAGAAGGAGCTTGCCAACAACAAGGGCAAGATCCTGGAGATCCGCTCAAACGAGCATGAGACCACCGTCAACATCGACGGCGCCAAGAACTCAGATGGTGAGAAGCTCACCGCCACCGCACAGGGCGATTACCGCCCGCAGGTCACCGGTATCTACACTGACCTGCCCGCTGACGGCGACGTGGCCAAGGCCGTAGCCGATGGGCTCAATGTCCACATGAACATCGACTCCCGCTACACCTCACACCCGACTGTGGTGAAGTACATCGTCATGTACTTGGGGCTGCTTCTGACGCTGGCTTCCCTGGTCGCGTTAGCTCGCATTGACCGTATCGACGGTTCCCCCTTCACTCCGCTGTTCAAGCGCGGTGCGTTGAAGCCGACTCCGCTGGACATCCTGGTTGGCACGATTTTGGTTGTTTGGCACTTCATCGGTGGCAACACCTCCGATGACGGTTACATCTTCACCATGGCGCGCGTCTCCGACGAGTCGGGCTACATGGCGAACTACTACCGTTGGTTCGGCGCTCCTGAGTCACCGTTCGGCAGCCCCTACTACGACCTGCTGTCGCTGATGGTGAAGGTGTCGACCTCGTCTCTGTGGATGCGACTGCCGGCGCTGCTGTCCGCACTGCTGGTGTGGTTCATTATTTCCCGAATGGTTATCCCGCGCCTCGGCGAGAAGATTGCCCAGCGCCGGGTGGCCTACTGGTCTGCTGCTGGTGTGCTGTTGGCCTTCTGGCTGCCGTACAACAACGGACTGCGACCGGAGCCGGTCATTGCTCTGGGATCCCTGCTGACCTGGGTATTTATCGAGCGCGCAATTCTAACTCGACGCCTGCTGCCAGCTGCAGTCGCAGTGGTTATCGCCACGCTGGCACTGGGCTCGGGCCCGACGGGCCTAATGGCAGTTGCTGCCCTGCTCGCAGGCATCCCGATGCTGGTGCGCATTGTCGTTGAGCGCCATAAGGCTCTCGGTGGTGGTTGGCAGGCCCCACTGATGCAGATTGCACCGTTCCTGGCTGCGGGCACCGCCATCTTGGTCGGTGTCTTCGGCGACCAGACTTTGGCCACGGTCCGCGAGTCCATTCGCGTCCGCAGCATCATCGGCCCGTCGGAGCCTTGGTACAACGAGTACGTCCGCTACTACTGGCTGGTGCTGCAGTCCGTCGACGGCGCCTTCCCGCGTCGTTTCCCGGTTTTGATTGCACTGGCGTGCTTGAGCATCACGATTGCCGCTCTGCTTCGTCACCGCACCGTTCCGGGGGCTCTGGCCGGTCCGTCGGCACGCCTGGTGTTCATGTTCATCGGCACCATGTTCTTCCTGACCTTCACGCCGACAAAGTGGACGCACCACTTCGGCGTATACGCGGGCATCGCGGCTTCCCTGGCAGCACTTGCCGCCATGGCCATTAGCCATTGGGTAGCAGGTAACCCGCGCAACCAGCTGTTCTTTGCCGGTGGTATCACCTTCATCCTCGCTTTCTCGCTGATGGGTATTAACGGCTGGTGGTATGTGTCGTCCTACGGTGTGCCGTGGTTCGACAAGACCATTCAGTTGCGCGGCCACCAGCTGGGTTCAGCGGTATTGGCTCTGGCCTTGCTACTGCTGCTGGCTGGTGCCGTAATGAACTTCGTCCAGGAGTTCCGTACCAAGCCGAAGTCGCAGGAAAAGTCGGCACGCGTGCGCCGCATCAATGCAGTTGCATCGTCCCCGATTGCGGTGACGACACTGTTGGTGACAATGTTCATGGTGGCTTCGCTGGGCAAGGGCGCAGTATCGCAGTACCCGGCCTACTCGGTCGCCGCGGGTAATATCCGCTCCTTGGCTGGTCAGACATGTAATCTGGCGAGCGATGTGCTGATGGAAACCGATCCGAACGATGGCTTCCTGAATACCGTCGATGGCAAGCCGCTAGCGGAATCGCTGCGCGGTGGCGACAAGAGCCGTGGCTTCGACCCGAACGGCGTCCCGTCAAACATGAAGGCCGAAGCTGTGGACACCAGCCAGAGCCAGGCAAGTACTGCCGACACTGATGATCAATCTTCTGATCCGGAAGCCACAGTTGAGGGCGGTTCCGCGTCGGGCACCGACGGCGGTAAGCGCGCCGACAAGGGTGTCAACGGCTCGCAGGTCGAGCTGCCATTTGGCTTGAATCCGGATAAGGTGCCGGTGCTTGGCTCCTACTCCGAGGACATTCAGCGTCCGGCAAGCCTGGAAACTTCCTGGTTCCAGCTGCCTGAGATTGACGAGGACCACCCGCTACTCGTCGTATCGGCGGCCGGCCGTATCTTCCACCACGACATCAACGGTGTTGCTCAGCCGGGTCGCAAGCTGGTGGCACAGTACGGTCGCAAGGGCGGCGACGAGGACGGCTTCGAGGTCCTCTCCGAGTCGGAGCCGATTGATATCGGCCCTGCTCCGACCTGGCGTAACCTGCGCTTCCTGACCGAGGAGATCCCAGAGGGAGCCACCGCTGTGCGACTGGTCGCGGAGGACAATGATGTCTCCGAGGATCAGTGGCTGGCGCTGACCCCGCCTCGCCTGGCCGAACTGCAGTCGATGACTGATGTCATCTCACCGGAAACTGCGACTATCCCGGACTGGCCGGTTGCCTTCCAGTTCCCGTGCCAGCGTCCGTTCGACCACTACGCCGGTGTCGCGGAACTTCCGGAGTACCGCATCACTCCGGACCGTGGTCTGAAGGTCGTCGGCTCAGATGTCTGGCAGTCGGTCGATGGCGGTGGTCCGCTCGGATTCTCCGACGCTGTGAATGAGGCTACGTCCGTACCGACTTACCTCAAGAACGACTGGCGCCGCGACTGGGGTTCCGTCGAGAAGCTCTCGCCGCGTCCGAATAAGGACAAGGTCAAGCCGGATGTCGCCGAAATTGAGTATGAAGATATCACTCGCTCGGGTCTATACTCGCCCGGGAAGATGATTGTGAAGGATCCCTAGGCGAAAGAGCCTCGGCGCTTCCTTCACCTAAGGAGCCCGAGTGACTGCACAAACCCGTTCCATCGTTGTCGCCGCAATGGTTGTGACTGACCCGGTGGGGCGGGTTTTGTGCGTTCGTAAGCGGGGTACGGATACGTTCATGCTGCCCGGCGGCAAGTTCGAGCCGGGTGAGTCCGTCGATAACCCGGAGGTCACTGCCGCGCGCGAGGTCTCCGAGGAGCTCGGCGTGGATATCGAGCGATCGCAACTGCGTCCGTGGAATATCGCCCGCGCAGCCGCCGCCAACGAGGCGGGCTTCGAGGTCGTCGGCCACCATGTGCGCTATGTCGGCGAGTTCACCGATGAGCTGGCGAACGTTCAGCCCCACGCCGAGATTGAAGAGGTCCGCTGGCTCGACCCCTGGCTGCCGACCGGGAAAATCGCCCCTATGCTGGCCGAGACCACTCTGCCGAAGCTCCGTGAAGAGCTGCCGCAGCTTGCCGCTGGCCGTGAACAGCCACAGCGCGCACTGTCGTCACTAACTGTTTTCTGCGGCTCCGGCTTCGGCAACGATCCCGCCTGGCGCGTCACCGCCGAACGCCTCGGCCAGACACTCGCGAAAAATCGGGTGGAGCTCGTCTACGGTGGCGCGGCGATTGGTCTTATGGGCACGGTTGCTAACGCAGCGCTTGACGACGGCGGCAGTGTCACCGGTGTCATCCCCGAGGTCCTGGTCAAGAAGGAAATTGCCCATCCGCGGCTGACTCACCTGGAAACTGTTGCGACTATGGCCGATCGAAAGTCGCGTATGTATGAGCTCGGCGATGCTTTTGTTGCGCTCCCCGGCGGTGCGGGCACACTGGAAGAGTTCTTCGAGGTGTGGACCCAGCAGCACCTGGGGATTCATGCCAAGCCAGTGGCGTTGCTGGGGCCTTCGGGATTTTGGGAGCCCCTGTTGGTGCTCCTGCGCAATGTTGTGGATGCGGGCTTTGTGCGGCCGGAGCTTCTCGATGCGCTTATCGTCGTCGACGACGTCGACAAGCTCCTACCTGCGTTGATTGCGTGGCGTGCGGGGCGGACGAAGTTTTAGCCCGGCCCCAGACCCCACAACACACTGCTAGTGAGCAGCAGCCAGCTGCTGCAGCTCAGCTTCGGTGCCGTTGAAGACGTCCTCGTCCACGATGGTCGGGATGCCATCGATGCGGCCGGTGGAGGAACGCTGCCAGAAGGTCATGCTCTGCCAACCGCCCGGCAGCGAGGTCGGAGCGCTGTCTTCGTAGGCGGCGAGCCACAGCGGGTAGTCGGTGAAGTCGGTGGAGTTACCCATCGGGTTCTGCCAAAACCAGCGGTAGGTGTAAATCATCGGGGTTTCGCCGGTCTTTTCCTCGACACGCTCGAGGAAGTCCTTGGTCCACTTCTGCAGCTGGGTCGGGTTGAGACCATTGTCCAGCTCGATGTCCAGCACCGGTGGCAGGGTCTTGTCCGTGGAGATCTGCTCATCGCGCTGCTGCAGGGCTTCTACGTACTGGTCAGCCTGCGAGATTGCGGAGCGATCCGGGTGCGCCTTGTGATAGCTGCCCACGTACAGACCGGCCTTCGCTGCAGCGATGGAGTCCTCGAGGAAGTACTTCTGGTGGCCCTCGACTCCATCAGTGGCCTTGATGAAGGCGAACTTCTGGCCGTTGGCTGCAACCTTGTCCCACTTGAGTGCAACGCCACCTGGACGCTGCCACTTGGAGACATCCACACCGGTCGGCCCCATGTAGAAGCCGGTGCGCGCCGAGTTCGACGATGCATTCTCGGTGGATTGAGCCGCAGCACTCGACTCAGAGTTAGTGGACGAACCGTTGGCGCGAGAATCCTGCGGCTCCTGAACATCCGGCACAAACGGTGCGCCAGTGATGCTCGGTGATTCGGTCAAAAAGTCGAGCGAGCCCTTCGAGCCAGCGGACTGATTGGCGTATGCGAATGCCTCCTGAGGCTGTGCTCCTGCTGGCGAAATTACGCCCAAGGTCAGCGGGGCAACGGCCACGATGCCTGCCAATGCGGCGCGGCTCGGGCGTCGCTTCAGCACCGCGGTCGCGGAAAGTGGAAGAAAATTCATGGTTTGCACCTTACCCCCTAAATCACTTTAGCCCCATTCGTAAGGCTAAACTTATCCCGCCCCTCCAGTCACAGCTTCAATCCGCCCTTGCCCCTAGACTGGCGGCATGACAAATAGCACTAATACTGAGGCCCAGTCCGCAACGTCCCAATTCTCAACCACACCTCGCCTGCAGGATGACCTCTACTTGGCCACCAACGGTGAGTGGATTAGCAATCACGTCATCCCGGCTGACCGCCCGATCGATGGCGCCTTTTACAAACTGAGGGATGAGGCGGAGGAAAACGTCCGCGAGCTCATCACCACTGCCGCCGACGCAGACCCGAATTCCCGCGTCGCTCGCTTGTACAACTCTTTTATGGACGAAGGCGCTATTAATGACGCCGGCGCTGCTCCGCTCGCGCAGGATTTAGAAATGATTGCCTCCGCCGAGACCGCGCATGAACTGGCATTGGCGCTCGGTCGCCTCGACCGCCTTGGTGTCGGCGGCGCGCTCGGGTACTGGGTGGAGAAGGATTCCGGCTCGGATCTGGATGCTCTCTACCTGCTGCAGTCGGGCCTCGGTCTCCCGGATGAGGCTTACTACCGCGAGTCTGGTCACGCCGACACTCTCGCTGCCTATGAGCAGCATGTTGCCGCTATGTTGAAGCTCCTCTCCTCGCATGACGACGGCACGGGGGATCTCTCCACCGCGCTTGCTGCATTCGAGTTGGTGGACCCAGCCGCTGCGGCGGCGCGCATCGTGGCTTTTGAAAAGCGCATTGCCGCTGGTCACTGGAATGTGGTCGATACCCGCGACGCACTGAAGACCTATAACAAGACCGCTATTGCCGACCTCCCCACCGGCTTCCCGGTCGCGGAATGGCTCGCGGCTACCGGCGTGAATGAGACGAACCAGACTGCCATCGACACCATCGTGGTGATGATGCCGTCGTACTTCGAGCACTTGAGCAAGCTGTGGCAGGACACTGACCTGGCAGATCTGCGCCTGTGGGCGCTGTGGCGCGTTCTCCACCAGCGTGCTGCCTACCTGTCGGATGACTTCTCTGCGGAGAGCTTTAACTTCTATGGTCGCACCTTGCAGGGTTCGACTGAGCAGCGTGCACGCTGGAAGCGTGGTGTTGCCTTTGCCGACGGTGCGGTTGGACATGACGTCGGCAAGCTGTATGTGGAAAAGCACTTCCCGCCGGAGTACAAGGAGCAGGTCCTGGAACTGGTGGACTACCTGCTGGCGGCATACCGAGAGCGTATTTCGAAGCTGCCGTGGATGACGAAGGCGACGCAGGAACGGGCGCTGGAGAAGCTGTCGTTGTTTAAGGCCAAAATTGGCTACCCAGAGCGCTGGCGTGATTACTCGGCGATGGAACTCGGGGATTCGCTAATGGAAAATGCTCGTGCTGCCAGCGCTTTTGCGCACGATTATGAGGTGGCGAAGCTGGGCACTCCGGCCGATCGCGATGAGTGGCATGGCACTCCGCAGACGGTCAACGCCTTCTACAATCCGGTGGTCAATGACATCACGTTCCCAGCTGCGATTTTGCAGTCGCCGTTCTTCTCTCCGGACGCATCGCCAGCGGAGAACTTTGGTGGTATCGGCGCGGTTATTGGGCACGAGATTGGGCATGGTTTTGATGACCAGGGCTCGCAGTATGACGGCCACGGCAATCTTCACCAGTGGTGGACCGATGAGGATCGCGCAGCTTTTGAGAAGCTGACCGCCGCGCTGGTGGACCAGTACGAGGGTTTGGTGCCGCAGGCCCTGCGCGAACAGGCCGAGGAAGGCGCTGACCTGCCCGGCGTCAATGGCCGCTTCACCCTGGGCGAGAACATCGGTGACTTGGGCGGGCTCGGCATTGCCGTCGTCGCTTTCCGACGTTTCCTCGCTGCCCGCGGTGAGGAACTCGGGCTGGAGGACACCCCAGAGACCTACCGTGACCTGTTCAAGCAGTGGGCGCTGGTTTGGCGTTCTAAGATTCGCCCGGAGTTCGCGCGTCAGCTGCTTGCGATTGACCCGCACTCACCAGCGGAGTTCCGCTGCAACGTCATTGCCAGCAACATCGATGAGTTCCATGAGGCCTTCAGCACTTCAGCGGGCGACGGCATGTGGCGTGAGTCGAGCGAGCGCGTGAATATCTGGTAGCGCTGCGGAAGCCCAACCTGCGCTGCGTTCCCCTCCGAGACCTTCGGGGCCCTCCGATGCCTTCCGACACCCTCCGGGGAAAGCCAACGCCTCACCGTTTACTACAAATGCAAAAGCTGACTTTTTGTTTTTGCAAACGTGGAATTAAAATCACAGGTGAGGCGCACGCTTTCCCGATGATCAAGTCGGGCAGGGCCACAATCAAGCGAGGTTCCTGTTACAAGTGCGCTTGCTAAGTGCTCTTGTTGGAGGAGGCCGCTGTGGACAGTCGCGACATCCAAGCACTCACCGCCGTCAAACTCTATTACGGCGAGGGGCTCACACAGTCTCAGGTTGCAACCGAACTCGGGGTTTCCCGCCCAACGGTCTCTAAACTGCTCAATCTCGGTCGTGAGCGCGGATACGTACGCATTGAAATCCACGATCCGCGCGAGGAAGCCTCAGAAACCGCCACACAGATGCGGGAACGCTACCAGCTCAACGATGTCCGCTTGGCGCAACCGGCACGCGCTGGCAACGCAGTCCTGCTCCGCGAGCTGGGGCGTGTGGGCGCCGAGCTTCTCGACGAGCTGGTGGTCGACGGTACCCTTCTCGGTGTTTCGTGGGGTAAGACCATGTACTCCGTATCCACGCAGCTGAAGTCCAAGGATGTCTCGGGCGTGGAAATTGTGCAGCTCAAGGGTGGCATGAGTCATTCCGATAAGTCCACGAACGACATCCGCACGATCGGCGCTTTCTGCCACGCTTTCCACGCCTATGCCCGCACACTGCCGCTGCCGGTGATTTTCGATTCCGTCGAGACCAAGCGAATCGTGGAACAAGATCGGTTCATCGCCAGCGTGTTGGCGCTCGGCCGGACGGTGGACATTGCGGTTTTCACTGTCGGTGCCGTCGACCAGGATTCGCTGGCCTTGAATTTGGGACAGTTGTCGGCAACCGAAAAGGACTTGCTTGTCGAACGCGCCGTGGGCGATGCCTGCTCGCGGTTCTATCGCGCTGACGGTGGCATCGCGCTGCCAGAGGTCGATGCCCGCACGGTAGGCATCAGTCTTTCTGACCTGCGCCGGATTCCAACGCGCGTACTCGTCGCCGGTGGCGCACACAAGGCCGAGGCCATCGATGTGGCACTCCGAACGAATTTGGCCACTCATCTGGTCATCGATGATGCCACTGCAGAACGGCTGCTTGCGCTCGACTCACCGGCTGCACCGGCTTCACCGGGCTCCCTCGCTAGCCCCACTCCTCCCCCTGCCACGGAATAACCGTCCCGGGACGCATCAGTACAAAGAACTGACACCCGGGCCCGAGAAGAGTCTTTGTCCTCTTCGACCGATAGACTTAAGCGAGCCTGCATGTCAGCGCATATGCCGCAGCCGCTGTTCGGTCGGAGAGGACGATTCTTTAGGTGTCACCAGCACAGCAGATCAAGCACACACTCCAGGCCTACGAGTCGGCGGATGCATCATTCGCCCAATCCACGAAGAAGCTGCCACCCGTGGGGTGGAAAGGGGCGTGCTATGCCCTCAAGCGTGCGGGTATTGAGTTTTTCCTGGAGCTCGGCCTCGATGCGGCAGCGAAGTTGACCTACTACACGGTGCTGACCTTCGCGCCTGCGCTGCTGGCGATTTACTCGATTGCCACGCTGATGTTGGCCGGTTACACCGATGACCTAAACCGTCTGACTGACGACTTCATTGAAGGCTATGTCCCGTCTGAGTATGCCGATACGATTCGCAATGTCATCTCGACAATTACTGGTTCCGCCACTGGCGGTCTTGTAGCGCTGATCATTGGTATTGCCTTTGCGCTTATTTCATCGTCGGCTTATACGCGCGCTTTTTCGCGCACGGCTAACTCCATCTATGGTGTTTCCGAAGGTCGCACGCTGATTCGCTACCACCTGCTTATGGTCGCAATTACGCTGTTGCTGCTATTCGGCACGGTGGTGTTGCTCATTTCAATCATCGTCAACGACCAACTGATTATCACCATCGTGGAACCAATCGCGCGACCGTTGGGTATTGAGTCGACTACGCGCCAAATTATTGATTTCTCCGTCTCCGTCTGGAGTTGGGTGCGCTGGCCGGTCATTATCTTGATGTCGATGATTCTGATTGGCTCGTTGTACTACTTCACGCCAAACGTGCGGATGCGTAGATTCCGCTGGTTGAGCGCCGGTTCGGCGTTGGCGATTATCAGCTCGCTGATTATTGGCAAGGCGCTCCAGCTGTACCTGTTCAATTTTGCAGCCTCGAACCCCTATGGCGCCATGGGTGCGGTTATCGCGCTGATGACCGCACTCTGGAGCATTAATGTGGTCGTGGTCTTCGGCTTCAAACTGGATGCCGAGGTTGAGCGGATGCGTCAACTGCGCGCAGGTTTGCCAGCTGAGCGCTACATCCTGCTGCCACCTCGGGCTATCGCTGCTGCTGAGGGCGAGCAGAAGATCCACCAGAACCTAGAGCAGCAGGCGGTCGAATTCCGAACTGAGGAAGAGCTATAGCGCAATTACACCCACGATTGCTGCGTTGAGCAGGTTGGTGCACAGCCCCGCGATCAGCGCCAGTGGACCGTTCTTGGCAATCTCACCGCGGCGCTCCGGCGACAGCGCGCCGAAGGAACCAATCTGAATTGCAATCGACGACAGGTTGGCGAACCCAGCCAGGGCGAAGGTTGCCAGCATGATGGACTTCGGATCCAGCGAGTCGACGTGCTCAGAGAACGAGGTGTAGCCGACGAACTCGTTCAGGATCGTCTTCTCACCAATGAAGCTACCGACTAGCCCTGCGTTCTCCCACGGCACACCAATCAGCCATGCAATTGGCGCAAAGATCAGGCCGAACAGTCCTTCCAGAGACCAGTTATCCTGACCGAACCAGCCGCCAATGCCGCCGATCATCGCCGACAGCATCGCAATCACAGCGATGAACGCAATCAACAGACATGCCACAACCACAGCGATACGTCCGCCGGCCAGCGCACCCGATCCAAGTGCATCAATGACGTTCTTCGACTCGGTATCGCGGACATCCTTCACCGACGCATCCAGATCGGATTCCTCTGTCTCCGGCCAGAAAGTCTTCGCAATCAGCAGCGAGCCCGGCGCGTTCATTACCGATGCCGCCAGCAGGTATTCCAACGGCGCACCGAGCAGGGAGTAACCGATCAAGGTCGATCCGGCCACCGACGCAAAACCGCCCGACATACATGCGAACAGCTCCGACTTGGTCAGTTTCGGAATATACGGCTTGACGACGAGCGGAGCCTCCGACTGTCCGAGGAAAATCACCGTGGAAGCGAATACGGACTCCACCTTCGACGTTCCCATGATGAACTTCAGCGCGGAACCGACATATTCAACGAAGTACTGCACTACCCGCAGGTAGTAGAGGGCACCGAGGACGGCGCCCAGGAAGATAATCACTGGCAACACGTTGAGCACGAAGACGAAGTTCTTACCCGTGTCGTCGAAAAGATTACCGAACACAAAAGAGGTGCCCTCATTTGTAAAGTCGATCATCTTCTCAATGGCACCGGCCACACTCTTCAGCGCCTGGAAGCCAGGTTCCCACTTCAGCACTACCAGCGCGAATACCGCTTGCAGCAGCAGGCCAACACCGAGTGTGCGCCAGTTGATGGCCTTCTTATTCTTTGAGATAGCGATGGCAAATCCGATGATGAGGATGATGCCCAGTAACCCTTGCAGTCTATCCATGGCTTAGGTCTTCTTTCTGATAAACGAGACTGTGGCGGCGGCGCCTACAGATCCTCGGGGCCAAAGGCGTAGGGGAGAATTTTTTCGAAATCAATGCTGGTCGGAGTGCCCCGTCCCCAATCTGAGGGGCGCTCGGACTCCACTATGACGCGCTTGCACCCAAACTCGTGCAAGACCTGCCGACAGGCACCGCATGGGTGGCAGGGAGCCGCCTTGGCGCCGACAATGGCGCAAGCAGCAATCCTATGGTTGCCGCCATGCTCCGCGACCATGCGGAACACCGCTGTGCGCTCTGCGCAGTTGGTCACCCCATAGGACGCATTTTCGACGTTGCAGCCGGCGACCACCGTGCCGTCGTCAAGCAAAAGTGCGGCACCGACAGGAAAACCTGAATAGGGAACGTACGAGTTTTCCGTGGCGGCGTATGCCTTGGCCAGCAGTTCATCGTCTGAGATGTGGGCCATTGTGCTCTCCCTCCCCGAACCTGTTCGAGGTGTTTATGCGAACATACTTATGTGGGTACAAATGGAAAGTTATCCATTGACATTTGTTCTAGTACTGATGATAATCGGAATCAGCAGAGTTCACAAGACCAATATCGCTAAGCACAATCGCCAATAAAAGGAGCGAACAATGGCTGAAAAGTTCGATGTAGTTGACATCATCAAGGTAAAGCGTGATGGCGGTGAACTCGGTTCGGAAGAAATCGCCTGGGTCATTGACGCCTACACTCGCGGTGTCGTGGGCGACGAACAGATGGCGGCGCTGAACATGGCCATCTTCATCCGCGGCATGAATCGCCGTGAGATTGTGGATTGGACTCAGGCGATGATTGATTCGGGTGAGACCATGAGCTTCGCATCGCTGAGCAAGCCCACCACGGACAAGCACTCCACCGGCGGTGTCGGTGACAAGATCACACTGCCGCTGGGCCCACTGGTGTCCTCCTACGGCGTGGCCGTCCCGCAGCTGTCCGGCCGCGGCCTCGGGCACACTGGCGGCACCCTGGACAAGCTCGAGTCAATTCCGGGCTGGCAGGCCGATGTTCCGAATGATCGCTTGATGCAGATTCTGGAGGATTCCGGCGCCGTCGTCGCAGCAGCCGGTGCGGGTCTGGCACCTGCGGATAAGAAGATTTACGCGCTGCGTGACATCACCTCGACGGTGGACTGCATTCCGCTGATCGCCTCGTCGATCATGTCCAAGAAGATTGCGGAGGGCACTTCCAGCCTGGTGCTGGATGTCAAGGTCGGTTCGGGCGCTTTTATGAAGGACCTGGATCAGGCCCGCGAGTTGGCTCGCACCATGGTTGACCTGGGTAACGATGCGGGAGTTAACACCCGTGCACTGCTGACGGACATGTCCACTCCGCTGGGTCTGACCATCGGCAATGCCCTCGAGGTCCGCGAATCGGTGGAAGTGCTCGCTGGCGGCGGTCCTGCAGACGTCGTAGAGCTGACCTGTGAACTGGCCCGAAACATGCTGGAGCTGGCTGGCATCCACGACGCCGACGTGGAGCAGGCTCTGAAGGACGGCCGCGCTATGGATTCGTGGAAGAAGATGATCCGCGCTCAGGGCGGCGACCCGGATGCCGCGCTGCCGGTGGCGCCTCACACGCACGATGTGGTTGCACAAGCCGATGGTTACCTGACCAAGCTGGATGCACTGGCTCTCGGCGTTGGCTCCTGGCGCCTGGGTGCGGGGCGTGCTCGTAAGGATGATCCGGTGCAGGCCACGGCCGGCATTGAGATCTTCGCCAAGCCGGGCGACAAGGTGGTCAAGGGCCAGAAGCTGCTGACGCTGCACACTGAATCTCCGGATAAGTTCGAGCGCGCCCTCGAGTCTGTCGAGTCAGGCATTGAAATCGGTGACACTGCACCGACTGCCGAGCGTCAGATTATCCTCGATCGCGTGTCCTAAAAAAACTTGACGGGCTCACGCGTCCCCTCGAACTCGCCTCGGGCCCGCCGCCTATTTCCACTCATCCTCTTACGCTTTCCCAAATCTCCGAAAGGACTTGGTTTCTCCCATGACTTCCCGCGCTGATGTTGCCAAGATGATTGACCACACCCTGCTCAAGCCAGAGGCCACTTCTGACCAGGTCAGGGCTCTTATCGACGAAGCCGCGAAGCTCGGCACCTACTCCATCTGCATCTCCCCATCGCAGCTCCCGGTCGAGGTTCCGGAGGGCCTACACATCGCCACTGTTGTCGGCTTCCCCTCCGGTGCGGTGAAGGCCGAAGTCAAGGCCACCGAGGCCGCCCGCGCCGTAATCGAAGGTGCTGAAGAAATCGACATGGTCATCAACATCGCCTTCGCCAAGGAGCACCGCTTCGACGACCTTGAGGACGAAATCAAGACCGTTCGCGATGCCATTCCGGGCAAGATCCTGAAGGTCATCATCGAATCCGCCGCCCTGACCGATGAGGAAATCATCGCCGCTTGCAAGGCCTCCGAGTCCGCAGGCGCAGACTTCGTCAAGACCTCGACGGGCTTCCACCCAGCCGGCGGCGCTTCCGCCCACGCTGTGAAGCTCATGCGTGAAACCGTGGGCGATCGCCTGGGAGTCAAGGCCTCCGGTGGTATCCGCGATGCCGCCGCCGCTGAGGAAATGATCGCCGCTGGCGCCTCCCGCCTGGGCCTTTCCTCCTCCGCCGCCGTTCTCGACGGTCTGAAGTAGGCGAACCCAGATGCTCTCCGAACAGCTACAAGCCACCATCACCGACTGGATTGCCCACGATCCGGACGAGGCCACCGCCGCCGAGCTCTCCTCGCTTTACGACGAAGCCAAGGCCGCCAACCCCGATGCGATCGCTGAGCTGCAAAGCCGCTTTGCCGGTCTACTCGAGTTCGGTACCGCAGGTCTTCGCGGCGTCGTTGCCGCCGGCCAGTCCCGCATGAACCGCGCCACGGTCATCCGCGCCACCGCTGGACTGGTTGCTCATCTGAAGAACATTGTGGGCGACGACTTCACCGTGGTCATCGGTTGCGATGCCCGCCACGGCTCCGCTGATTTCCACCGCGATGCCGCAGCAGTGGTCGCCGCCGCTGGTGGCAAGGCCCTGGCCCTGCCACAGCAGCTGCCCACTCCGGTGACCGCCTTTGCAGTGCGCCACCTCAATGCCGATGCCGGCATTATGGTCACGGCCAGCCACAATCCGCCGAAGGACAATGGCTACAAGGTTTACCTCGGTGGCCGCGCGGTAGAGTCGGATTCCCGCCGAGGCGTCCAGATTATCGCGCCCCATGACAAGCAAATTGCCGAGGCCATCGCCGCTGCTCCACCAGCTGATGAAGTCCCGTGTGACTTCGACGCTGTCGAGCAGGTTGGTCCTGAACTGCTGGATGCCTATGTGGCGCGGGCGGCTGCGCTCGCAACGACGTCGTCAAGCGAAGAGAAGCAGGCAGCGAAGATTGTCCTCACCCCGATGCATGGCGTCGGCGGCGAGACTATCGTGCGCACGCTGAACGCGGCAGGTTTCTCGAACGTCAGCGTCGTGGAAAAGCAGTTTGCGCCAGACCCGGAGTTCCCGACGGTGTCGTTCCCGAACCCGGAGGAAGCCGGTGCGCTGGACCTCGCGTTTGAGCTGGCGCGTGCCGAAGACGCGGATGTCATTATCGCGGCTGATCCGGATGCGGACCGCTGCTCGGTAGCTATTCCGGACGGCCATGTCGACGGCGGCTGGCGACAGCTCTCCGGCGATGACATCGGTGCGTTTCTGGGTGAAGTCATCGGCTCGGATGCCGAGGCTCGTGGGATTACAGCCGTGACCAATGATGAGGGCGCAGAGTTCCCGGCCACAATGGCTAACTCGATTGTGTCCTCACGCCTGCTGGGCAAGATTGCTGCAGGTCATGGGCTGAATTACCGTGCTACCCTGACCGGCTTCAAGTGGATTGCTGGCGTGGACGGGCTCATCTTCGGCTACGAGGAGGCCATTGGCTACTGCACTGACCCGGCAGTCGTTCGCGACAAGGACGGTGTGTCTGCGGCGGTGCGTGTCGCCGATGCCGTGGCCCGGCTGAAGGGCCAGGGGCTGGGCATTCAGGACCTGCTGGACGATGTCGCCCGCGCCCACGGCCTCTACAAAACCGCCCCGCTTACCTTCCGCGTCGAGGACCGCTCGCTGATTACCAAGGGCATGGACACTCTGCGCGCTAACCCGCCTGCACAGCTGGCCGGATCGAAGGTCACGCAGGTCATGGACATGAATGACGGCCTGGACATGGTCGATGCCAAGGGCGAGAGCTACCACATCCCGCCTACCGACGGCATTCTCATCCTCACCGAGGCCAACGACCGCGTCATTGCCCGGCCTTCTGGCACGGAGCCGAAGCTGAAGTGCTACCTGGAGGTGGTGCTGCCGGTTGATGGTGATGACGGAAATGACGATGGTGGCACCGGCAAGGACACCGGCAGTGCGGCTGTCGCGCCGGTCGCGATTCCGCACGTGGCTGCGGCCGAGCGGCTCGACCAGATTAAGGCCGAGCTCAAGGAAATCCTGGGGATGTAGCCACTAACCGCTGACCGCTAACCACTTGGTAGCTACCAGCCCCACCTCGCAACAAACTGGGGTGCTCATGAACGAAACGGTCGAAAAGTGGCCATGAAGTCTCATGCGCATCCCAGTTTCGCATGTGCAGTCCCGGTGTCTCGGGCCAGCTCATAAGTCGGGTCATAAGTTAGTGACTGCGTTTATGACAAAAACAAGCAAAAATTAATGCCGAAACTGTCATAAACTTACGCAGTTTCTCGATGGCCGCGCCCTCATTTGAGGCTCACCACCTCATTTCGGGTCTAGCTAAACGCATCCTTGCCGCATTTTGGGATGACATGCGCCCCATAACATGCTTTAAAGTTTTCCCGGTAATACAATAAAAGACGTTAACCGAGTCCCCAAGGATGGAATACCGTTCGCTAAGCGGGTTGGTCTCATCACAGGGGAACATCCCCTCCTCGTGATTGGTACGTCCAGCATGCCGTATAACGAGTTCCCCAACTCAGACCCCAACTACAATTCGAATCCTTCCACCGGCTCGTTCGGTCCCGTGTACCCAAACCAGGCGCCCCAACCCCAACCTCAACAGCAGCCCCAATTCGCTGCGCAGCCAGCACCAACTTTCGCTTACGCAGCCCCGGCGTATCCGCAGCAGAACTCACGCACTTCCGGTGCCTTGATTGCGCTCATCTCAGTGCTGTGTGTGGTGTTGTTAGGTCTGATTGGCGCGGTACTTTATGTCACCCTAGGCAAAGATGACTCGGTGACTGCGGCCGACACACAGACGGCTGCCACTACACAGGTCGCTGCCGATGCTTCGAGTCAGCCCAACCCACCGGTCACGCAGACTGAGACCGTGGTCGTTCCAAACTCCGCGAACTCCGGTGGCTCTGCTGGGTCCTCGGGCTCGTCACGTGGCCTGGCTGGCGGCAACCTCTCCAGCGCATGGAAGGGCACGTCCTCAACGAGCGATCCGTTCGTCCGCAATGTCCACAGCGCCTACGTCCGCTACCGCAATTCCACTGGTGTGGAATCCGGCACCATCACGGCCTACAGCCCGACGACTGGTCTGACCTACAACATGTGGTGCCGCCCATCTGGCAGCAACATCAAGTGCACGGGTGGTCGTAATGCAGTGGTGTACATCGGCTAACGCCCACCACCCACAACCACCGTCGCAACACTCCAGTCCGCGACCTACGCCGCAACCTACGCCACGGCGTCGTCGCGACCGCCGTCTAGGTCGTGAAAAATCGCCCGATTCAGGCGAAATGCCTTCTTAGCCTCTTTCACAACAGCATCTTTGTCGGCATCCGAGATACCCAGTTCAGATAGACGCTGCCGGTAGCCATCGCGGTAGGGCTTAATTTTTCCAATCGCGGAGAAGTCATAGAACCGGGTTCCCTCCGCACCGATGCCGTAGTGCTTGGCCAGCATGGACGCAATCACCTGACCACCAGAAAGGTCACCCAGGTAGCGAACGTAATGGTGCGCCAACGCGGCATTGGCATTGCCATCACGTTCGATTTCACGAAGCTCGGCCACGTAGTTCCTGGTCGCCTCCACAGGCGAGATCTTTTCCCGCCAATCAGACCCCACCAAATGCTCGAGGTCGGCGGCTAGCGCCTCCAGACGCTCCAGTTGCGCATCATAGACCGCACTCACCTGCGTCGACTCCGCAGTGGACCGCACTGCCTGCTCCAAGGCTTCGTATACAAAGTAGAGCTGACCAGTTAAATCGATGGCCGCCTGCGCATTCAACTCCCCCGCAAGCAGTCTCGACATGAAGTCCGAGTTCTCCGCTTCACTGTGGACACCCGCAGTCTCCACCTTAAGCCGCTCTGCCAGAGGCTGAGCAGCCTGCTTGCCACCCTCTTTAATCGTGTTTTCAACCATGATTTTCTTCTTTCTCTGTGAGGTTCGGAGACTGGGGTGAGAGATTGTGGCCCGCGCGCTGAGGCACCAGCACGGGGTTGCCCGCGGAGTCCTGAAGCACTTCCACACCGATGCCGTAGACTTCGCTGACGGTCTGTGCATCCAGGGTTTCCGCCGGCGGACCTTGCTTTACGACGCGCCCCTGCGCCACCACCACAACGTGATCGGCATACGCCGCTGCGGCGGACAAATCGTGCAGGACCACGACCACGGCTTTGCCCGCCGCCGCGCGGGCGCGCATCATTCCCATGATTTTTTCGGCGTGGTGGAGGTCCAGGGCCGCGGTCGGTTCGTCGAGAAGCACGACGGGAGTGTCCTGGTAGAAGACGCGCGCGCAGTGGACGCGGGCGCGCTCACCTCCGGAGAGGGTCGGGACTTCCCGGTCAAGGAGGTGCGCGACGTCGCATTCGGTGATGACTTCCGCGAGCAGCTCTTCGTTCGCGCAGCCCCAGGGGTTGCGTCCGAAGTCGATGACCTCGCGGCTAGTGAATGGCACGGTCAGTTCTTGGCTCTGCACTAAGACAGCGCGGTAGCGGGCCAGGTCGGCGATGGAGAGCTTGGCAATAGAGTGCTCGCCAATCCGGACGTCGCCGCAGCTGAGCTCATGGTCGCCGGACAGCGCTGCGAGCAGCGTCGACTTTCCGGCACCGTTGGGGCCGACCAGCGCGGTGACTTTGCCGGGCTCGGCAAGCACGGAAATATTGTTCAGGATGCGGTGCCCGCCCAGGGTGATGCTGACATTGTCGGCAGAAATACCCAGACCAGGGTGAATTTCCATTAGTGCACCGCCCTCTTTGAGCGCAGGAGCAGCCAGAAGAACAGCGGACCACCGACAATCGAGGTGAGCATTCCCAGCGGCAAGTCAGCACCGGTAATCATGGTGCGAGCGGCAAGGTCAGCCAGCGTTGTGGCCAGCGCTCCGCCGAGGATGCATGCGGGAATCAGCGTGCGATGAGCTGGCCCCAGCAGCAGCCGCGCGGCGTGCGGCACAACCAGACCGATGAAGACGATGATGCCGGAAAACGCCACTCCCGCCGCCACGACCAGAGACGTGCCAAAAATGATGACGCGACGAAGCGTGACTACGTTAATACCCAGGTGACGCGCCTGCGTTTCACCCAGGCTCAGAATGTCCAGCTTGCGATAGCTGACCCACATGGCAATCACGGCCGGAACTGTCACCAGCGTAATGATGACAACCTGCATCCAGGTGGCGCTGGCAAAAGAGCCCATCTGCCAGAACACGATGCGGTCCCGAGCCGCCGTGGAGGCCACGAATGTCAGAAGCGACACCAGGCCACCACAAATGGAGTTCACAGCCACACCGACCAGAATGATTCGGGCGATGTCACGGCCACCATGCGCATTGGCGGCCACGACAGCCGTGGCCACCGCGCCACCAACAAAAGCCGAGACCGCAATGGCCCAGCTGCTGGCGAAGATGCCCAACGCTCCGCCGAACACCCCGGAGAGTCCGGCAGCGGTGCCCAACACAGTGGCGGTAGCAGCACCAACGGCGGCGCCGGAGGAAACGCCGATGAGACCGGGTTCGGCAAGCGGGTTGCCGAACACCGCCTGCAGTGCTACACCCGCAAGGGCTAGTCCCGCACCAACGAGGCAGGCCAGCGCGATGCGAGGCAGTCTCACCTGCCACAGCACGGTATCGATGGGCTCCGGTGTGTCACCGAGACCGCCGTTGAACACTAACCTCACCATTGAGCTCAGTGATTCCCCGATGGTGGCACCGAACTGCCCCACGGAGGCCGACCAGCCAATTGCCAGCACCAGCGCTAGGACGAGCCCGATGAAAACGGCTGCCTGTCTGAACGGACTAGTTTTGTTCGCGGTTGTCTGCATTGCTCAGCCGGTCACTTCCCCGCAGTCTTGTCAGCACTCGCACCAGCACCATTATCAGCACCAGAACCAGCGCCACCACCGTAGAGAGCATCCGCAATGGCGCGGATGGCACGCGGCGACTGCGAGTCAAAGGACAGCAGCTGCGAATCCGGCACGTCCACAATGGACTCATTTTGTCCCGCCGGGGTTTGCGCGATGCCCGGGATTTCCTTCAAACCTTCAATCCCACCGACGGACTCGAGGCCACCAGACATAACCAAGATGGTGTCGGGCGCCGCAGCAATCAGCGACTCCGGCGTAATAGGCGTGAACGCACCCTGGATACCAACACCCTCACCAGCATCAACACCGCCGAGGCGTGTAATCAGGGAACGCCCACCGGAGTCCGGTCCCGCAATCATAGCCACACCGGTTCCACGCACATACAGAATCATCATCTTGCGGCCATCGGCCTTAGCCTGCGCATATTCCGTCGCAGCTGCCAGCTCCTTGTCCAGGTACTCCTTCACAGGGCCAACTTGGTCAGCCAGGCCAACGGCATCCGCAACTTCGTCGATAAGCGTATTGATAGTCTCCGGAGTGCGCTCATCCGACACATGCACGACGGTGATGCCCGCCTTTTCAAACGTGTCGAACACGCGGCTAGGGCCAATGGAACCATCGGTAATGATGAGCTCCGGCTTCAGCTTCATAACCGACTCGGCATTGACCGCATGCCCGCCGATAGTGAGGTTCGGCAGATCCTTTACCGACGGGAAATCGGAGGTGGAGTCGCGCCCCACCAAGCGGTCCCCGAGACCAAGCGTGTAGACCGCACGGCTGAGCGCTCCCGCCCGGTCAAGGGTGAGAATACGCTGGTAGTCCTTGTCCGCCGCCGGTTTCGGGTCCTTTAGCAGCACCTCGGGGTTTTCCGAAGGTAGATTCGCATGCGCGGCGCCGTGAGCGGAAATGTTGTCGGCGCGCGGTACCGTCGTCACGCCAGCGCTTGACGACGATGCCTCCTGCGGCGCGGCATCATCGGAACCGCAGGCGACTAACCCTGCGACCAGGACAACACTCAGCAGTGTTCCGGCAAGGCTGCGAACGCGACAGGCAGGCACGGTGAACATACTCCCCCTCTGTGAGCTAACGCTGCACGGAGATAGACGACGAAAAATAATGGCTAAATAACGACTAACACTAGTAACAAAGACCCTAGAACGGACTTTACCCACTTACCCAAAGAATCTTAGGCTATCTTTTGGTTCTAGGTTAGCCTACCCTTAAATAAAGATAGTAATTTCTACAATCTTCGGAAGGACGTTACCTCCCATGACTACTCGCACACTCCAGCGCCGCGCAGCTCTCCTAGCTATCCCGGCCGTCGCCGCGCTGCCGCTTCTCGCCGCCTGTGGCGCAGATGACGCAGACGATACCGCGCAGGGCGCTGCCAGCGGCTCGGAAACCACCAGCTCAACTGAGGCTCAAGACACCGACGCTGACACGGACACCACCGCCGGCGAAGTAACCATGGAGGCCGAGCCGGTCAACGATCTATCCGAGGGCGATGTCATCTCCGTCGAGCTCTCCGGTCTCGACCCTGACTACGGCTACTACGCCGCCCTCTGCGCCGCCGAGAAGGCTCCAGGCAACCCTGTCCCAGACTGCACCGGTGACCGCAGTGCCGGCACCCAGTCGCAGCAGTGGATTACCAAGAAGTCCGGTGGCACCACCACCATCGCCGACGACAACACCGCACACTTCGAACTCAGTGTCGTCCCCACCGGCGAGGCCGTGGACTGTACTCAGCAGGACTGCGTGCTGAAGCTCTTCGGCGACCACAGCGAGGGCTTCGAGGACGTCACCGAAATCCCGGTTACCTTCGCAAAGTAGGCCAAACCACACACGCGCAGGCGTCGCAGTCCTAGGCTAAGAGCCATGGAAACCGACCAACCTGCGACTGCCAAAGACGCGACAACCCGCCGCATCACACTCCTGCCCGGCGACGGCATCGGCCCCGAAATCACCGATGCCTGCCGAGGGCTCATCGCCGATGTCTTCCCCCACTGGGAGCTAACAGAGGCACAAATTGGCTGGTCACAGTGGTGCGCGCACGGCAATCCCGTCCCGCAGGAAACCTGGGAAGCACTCGGACGCAGCGATGCTGCTCTGCTCGCGGCGATTACCTCCAAGCCCGCTCGCGAGGCTGAGGGTGAACTAGCACCTCATCTGCGCGGCACCGGCCTGACCTACCGCTCCCCTGTTCTCCAACTGCGCCAGCGCCTCGACCTCTTCGCCAACATCCGCCCGGTCACCCTGCCCGGCGCGGCTGCCGACTTCACCATCGTCCGAGAAAACACCGAGGGCCTCTACAGTCACGACTATCTCCTTCCGCCTCACGACGCCCCGGCCGACTCCCCGCACCACCACCTGTGGGCAGAGGTGGCGGAGGACTCGACGGTGGCTCGCGCCGTCGATAAGCGTGGCGACGTTGCGGTTTCTCTGCGCGTGACGACGTCCTTTGCGTGGCACCGCCTTGCGCAAGCGGCGGCCAAGTTGGCTCTCGCGCGGCAGGCGGCGCACCCGGATTCGGAGGCCACTCCGACGGTGACGGTGGCGGACAAGCCGAATATCCTGCGGGACTCTGCGCGTGTGATTCGCGGGGCGATTGAAGAGGTGGCGGAAGAGTATCCGCAGGTCACATTCGATTTTGCGAATGCGGATGCCGTGGCGATGCAGCTAGTGACCGACCCGGCGCGCTTTGATGTCATCATCGCGGAGAACCTCATCGGCGACATCCTCAGTGACATCGGCGCTGGGCTGATTGGCGGGCTGGGGCTGGCGGCGTCAGCGAATGTGGGCGACAACTTCGCGGTGTTCGAGCCGGTGCACGGTTCAGCGCCTGACATTGCGGGGCGCGGCGTTGCTAACCCAGCTGCGTTTTTGCTCTCTGCGGCAATGTGCGCGGAGCACCTTGGGGCACCGGCCTCAGAGCTTGCGCCCGCAGCCAAGCTGTGCAAGGCCGTCTACGCCGCGACTCGCACCGCGCCGACGCTGGACCTGGGTGGTACCGCGACTACCAGTGAGTTTGTGACTGCAGTGCGGGCAGAGCTGGGGTTGTAGGCCCCTCAGCTCCTACTGGAACTGGCTGAGGTCAATGCCTTCCAGCGGGTCGGACTCGCGGATGTCCTCCTCCGGCGGCAGCGGCACCTCGCAGAGCACAACTGCCGCACCACACGGGTCCTGCACGGTTGCCAACGGACCAAACTCGGTGGCCTGCGGGGCAACGAGCACGGAACCGCCCAGTTCCTCAGCCTTGGCGACAGCGGTGTCGATGTTCTCCACGCCGAGGTACGCCAGCCAGCCGACGAAGCTCTTATCGGCCGCATCGGTCTGTGCGGCAACCGAGCTGGCTACCAAGCCAGCGAATGGCGCCCCGTCTTCCATCGCGACTGCGAAAGTGCCGTGCTCGTTCTTGTTGCGCACTGCAATTTCCCAGCCAAAGAAGTTGTGGTAGAAGTCCGCGACCTGCTCAAAGGTCTCCTCCGGGCCTGCAACCAGCTCGAACCACACCGGGGTGCCTGGCTCGCCCGCTGCGATGAAGGCCTGTTCACCCGGCTGTTCCAGCAGCCCAATGAGGCCACCGGCGGGGTCGGAAACGACGGCCATCGTGGATCCGTCGACAAGCGGGGTCGGCTCTTGGAAGACCTCGGCGCCGAGCTCGCGCGCCTTGTCGACGGCACCAGCGGCGGAGTCGACATGGAAGTTCACGCGCCACTGGTTGACGAAGGCATCCTCAGCGTCCTTATCGGCCTCAAGCAGTACCGACACTGGCATTCCAGACAGCATGGCAACGCGGCGACCCGCGGAAGCCTCGCGGGCATCCTCATGGATTGGCGCAGTGTTGCGGTAAGCCCACCCGAGAACGCCACGGTAGAAGCGCTCGGTCTTACGCGGTGCGGCGGAGAGCAGATCTACGCGCAGGGGCATGCCAAATTCGGCGGGAAATGCAGGCATGAGTTACAGGTTCCTCCACTTTTCAGGATCAAAGTCATCATCGGCGGTGGCCTCATCAAAGTAGTCATCGTCGACTTCATCGGCGGTGGCCACGCGTGCCGACATACCGGCAACAGAGACGACGTCCCCTGGACGCAGCACCTTGCCACGACGAGTATCGACCTCACCGTTCACGCTGACCTGGCCCTCAGCAATGAGTTCCTTGGCCAGACCGCCCGTTTCCACCAGGTTTGCCAACTTCAGGAATTGCCCGAGACGGATGGACTCATCCCGGATTGCGACATCGATAGGCTCCATGCCCTTAAGTGTGTCATATCCGGTAATAATCTCGAACCGCCACACAGATGAGGCAGCACACCTTAACATCTTTCTCATGTCTAATTCACGGTCTCCGAAGCGGCCCCGAATCGCCAGCGAAGCGCCACCCCGCCCGCCGCTGCGTCATATTGTCGCCGCTTCAGTAGCTGTGAGTTTGCCGCTTATGACAATGGCGCTCATCTCAAACTCCATTTCCGACCTGCTGTTTTTGCCCCCTATTGGGGCCGCCATGGCACTCATCGTCGGTGCGCCGAACTTGCCTTTGGCACAGCCACGAAATGTCGTGGTTGGACACCTGATCGGCTGCATAACTGGCATCCTAATCTCGCGACTTTTTGGCGTCTCCATCATCACCGCGGCAATCGCCGCCGGTATCGCATTCGCACTTATGCTCATCGCTCGGGCAGCTCACTCCCCGGCCACCGCTACCGCGATTGTCACCGCACTGATGCCGCACGGCCCCGACATCGGCAACGACTTCCGCCTCCTTGGCTTCGTTTTCGCCTCTTCAATCATGATCGTGGCGCTGGGAATCCTCGCCAACCGGCTGCGCGGCCTTCGCTATCCGACGTACTGGTGGTAATTAAATGTATTTTTGAACACCAACGGCATTCAATAACACTCCCTGAGCCTGTTTAAAATGGAAGATAACGATTATGTGTTTCTAGATGATGTGGCAAAGAGGTTTTTCTGCTGTCTAAGTTGAGAATAAAGTGCTCTAGTTCGGCAGTTTTATCCTGTCTATACTTTATCCACTCTTCGTCCATCTCTTCACGCTTGAGAAAAATATTAATTGGATTAACATCTCCTTCATCGTTGACATAAGGGAGTTCACATATGAATGATCTAATATGTTTTCTTTGACTTAAAATCGGCCCAAACAGGATATTCTTAACCGCTTTTACGGTATATACCTTTAGCGATTCTGACGAACCTAAAGTGAGGTTCCTCCCGGCTTTCCAGATACATTCAATCGCGTTTGCAATACAAACCACAAGCCCCAAATCCTGCTCTGCAAGGGTTTGGGTTAGACTATAAAAGCTCGACTCCCCTTTACGTACACCAGGCTGACGCTGTTCATGCAAATATATAAATGGGTGCCCTGACAGCATTGGAAGCTCATCGTCTCCAACCTTCAAGACCATTTCGCTATCACTTTCTGGATAAATTGCTGATAATCCATGCTTAACCGAATTGTATAGAAATGACTCATCTAAATACCTTCCTGCTACAAACTTAAGAAGGATGCGAAAAGACTCAACCGCTTCAACCATGCGAGAGTCTGAATAATCGACCTCATTTACCCCCAAAAAGACTCGGCAAACTTCTTGCTCGTCAAAACCACAATTGAATTCCTTTAGAATCTTTTTCTTGAAAGCGGCGAAATCTTTATCTTTCGAAATAGCTACCCATGGTGCAGATGAAAAATCCCTATGCGAAAAATAGAATCTAAGAAGAGTTTCCGCTGCATGGTGAAATAAAACGACCGCCTCAGTCGCAAGCATACGCTCCCGCAATACCCGACGTGGCACCGGACTTCCACCTATAGTGACAGAACCCAGTTTTCGTTCATTTTTAAATATATTCTCTAATTCCTGGTCATCCACCACTAAAAGAGAGAGCATTTCCGTTTTCATAATAAAGTATTCACTCGGATTGGATTTATAGAATATGTTGTTCAGCTCATATTCTAACCCTCCAGGAAGATTGTTCTTTGTCTTCTTTTTACTATTCTTCCTACTCTTTCGAGACACTTTTCATTCTCTCCTTCATCCCTCATCGCACACATAGGTACGGATTTCTCCATCTACTCGTAGACTCGTGGTACCGCGTCTTACTTGTGACCCCGCGGATAGGTGCATTTTCAGCACTGCGACTAACTGCCCGGCGCAGATTTGCTTTGCCATCATCACGCACACCCAGGCCGAGCAGATGTATCAGTAAATTTTGCATCAACCCATCGTGTGATTTCCGCTAAGACAGCGTCGCCCAACAGTTCAACTGTGATCTCACTTGGAGAAATCACGCCGAAAACGTCAGCTCATCGTTCAACAGGGTAGCTCCGAACGTCACCATGATTGGATCCTTCAACAACTTCTTCCATAGCTTCACGAGTCCAGTATTAGTCTCTGCGTCATTTAACTGCTGGTTCATGTAACGCGTCATTCCATCATGAATCCTCTCGGAAAGCCTCGTTCGCGAACGACGTTGCTAGACAATCGTCGACAGCATATTGGTTACGACAACACAACTTCAACAGGAACGTTGCGGTGACCACAACTTGCTCAATGTTTCTCTTTAAAAGAGCCTAATGACACGAATGCTCCAGGGAACAGCATCTCCCGAGCTTCCTGGTAGCTGTGAGCATGGACGACAAGCGATACACCAATTCGGTCAGGCTCGTAGGGTTTCCAAGCTTAGTCTCGTCCAACCATGTCACAGCTTCACAGGCCTCGAAATTCAGTTGAGTAACTTTCTCCGGAGAGGACTCAGCTGGCTATAACGACTCCAGGAATGCAGCATCGCTGCCAAGGGGATAATTTTTGCGCCACACCGTTACCAATGGAGGCTACACATCCACTAAATCGGCGATTCACTGCTTCGAAAACACTCGCATGGGCATCATTATTCACCCCACCCGCGAAACTGGATTTCGTATTTGTTCGTCTACGATAGAGGGGAGCTCAGTTTCAGAATAGCGAATTATACAATCCAGCTAGACAGTGTTAACGCAATTGACACCCAGTAATGCCACTAGAAAGAAAGCAAATTCGAACCGTCACTTTGGTACCGCACTGCCATACGGGTCTTTACCTAGAACTCATTTCCCTGCTGGGTGAACAGAAGTCTTATAGCATCTCGTCAGCTTTAACGCTCCGTACACTGGACAATCTGAGTTTGAGAAATAGAATAAATAGAATGGACTTAACGCCGCCTGTTACGACAGGTTGGAAGACGCCCCTCAGAACCCCAGCCGGACGGTTGGATCTGGGGGTTGTCGCTTTTCACGCTCGCTAGTTGGAATCCGAGGTCTTTGTCAGCACCACAATGCTTTCTGCCAAAAACTCCCAACACTCAGCATGACCCTTTCCCGTAGGTTTAGTGCACCGAGAACGGCATCTGGAATCCACAAAAGAGGTTCATCTCCTCCACGCTTATGCTCGATTCTCATATTCTGAAACAGCCCTCGCCCCTGCAGCGCGACAATGTGTCCACGGTCCTTCGCATCTTGATGCTTAGATCGGCTCTCCATCACTACTCGATTAATGCCCATCTGGTCTAACTCGTAGTAAATCTGCTCTAGACACTTGCGGCGGAATCGTTCCTCTTTTCCAGATGCCTCACCATAATGCGACACGATTGCATTCATATTGTCGTGGTCAGCTATCGCCTTAGCGATATCCAATTTCCGGCTAATGCTCTCGTCAGTCCAGTGCAGCTTCTTTTGCCCTGGCGGTGACGCTATACGGCATGGGACAATTGTGCTCATGCCAAAGCAGTGGATCAACAACACGACGACCGAAAAGATTGTCATCGTCGGCGCTGGTGGTTTTGGGCGAAACGTGGTCAGCTTCATCAAGGACATCAACGACTACGCCGTGGAAAACGGAATGCCAAAGCAGTGGGAGATCCTAGGCATTATTGATGATGGCGCCCCGGATATGACATTTTTCCACAAAATGGGCGTGCAGTTTTTAGGTAAGACCGACATCTTCGCGGACTTGCCCAAGGGGGCCTACTACACAGTCGCAATCGGCAGCGGTGCTGCTCGACGTTCGATTGCGCAACGCGCAGATGCCGCGGGGCTCGTGCCCGCAACCCTGGTCCACCCAGACACCAGCATTGGCGCGTTGGTCACGCTCGGCGAGGGCACGGTCATCTGCCCCGGAGCACGCCTGACCTGCAATATTGAGATTGGCAAGCATGCCCAAATCAATATGAATGTCACAATCGGCCACGATGCGGTGCTGCGGGATTACTGCACAATCTTCCCACTCAATGCCGTGTCGGGCTTTGTCACACTTGGCGAAGCCTGCACACTAGGAGCCAATTCCGTAATCAACCCCGGCCTCACTGTCGGCGAGGGAGCGTACGTCGGATCCGGAGCCGCAGTTACCAGAGACGTCGATGACTACTCCGTTGTCGCCGGTGTTCCCGCAAGTGTGATTAAGAATCTGCGTTAGCCGAGACGTCCTTATCCGACGCCCCCTTGTCCGACGAACCGGTGAACTCGGTCATAGTCACTTGGCCCTCTTCTGAGATGCCTTCGCGCCTCAGCACCACCAAGATTGTGTCGAGGAGAATCTTCGCATCGAGCAGTAGCGACCAATTATCCACGTACTGCACGTCGTACTCGAAACGCTCTTCCCAGGTGATGCCATTGCGGCCCGACACCTGAGCAAGCCCCGTAATTCCCGGTGGCACCTCATGGCGGCGAGCTTGGCGCGGCGAATAACGTTCTAGATACTTCATGCGCAGCGGCCGCGGGCCAACGAGGCTCATATCGCCACGCAGAACATTGATGAGCTCCGGAAGCTCATCCAAGCTTGTGGAACGAAGGAATTTTCCTACCTCCGTGAGGCGGGACGCATCGTCGACAAGCCCCTTTGCCGGATTGACGTGGTGCATCGTCCGGAACTTGAGGATATTAAACGGCTCACCATCCTGACCCGGGCGTTCCTGGCGGAATAGGACTGGCTTCCCCATGGAAAGCCGTACTGCCAGCGCCGTAGCACCCATAACTGGGGACAGCACAATCAGGCCTGCTGCAGACGCCGCGACGTCGATGCCACGCTTAATTACCCGTTGCGCGCGGATGCTCAGTGAATCCATTGGTCATCTCCTACTTCTCGTTGAACATTTCGCGCAAGAGCTTTTCGGCACGCGCATCGACTTCCGCATTTGAACGGTTCCCAACCAGCCAACCGACCGCACCGACCGCACCGGCCGCCGCAAACGCAGCTGCCGCAACGCGCAGCTTCTTGTTGTCATCCTTGTTGTCAGGCGCACTTTGCTTGACGACGGCCACCGCTGGCCTCGACTCCGGAACAACCGGCTCTGCGGTATCGGTGACCATGACTGGTTCGGGCTCAGCTGCGGGTTCTGGTTTCGCTTCCGGCTGCGGCTCCAGCTCTGGTTCTGCCGATGCTGTGTCCTGTGCGCGGCGCCGTAGGCTCAGCATTGCAAATGCTGCTGCAAAACCAAATAGCCATAACGAACGGGAATCGTAGTAGTAACCAGAAAAAACCTGTGCCACAAGAACCGCGAATGCCACAGCTGCGGTTAGACCAGCTTGAAGAAACTTGAATAAGTGGCGACAGGCGATTGCCAACACAACCAGCACGATCACAAGCAGGCCGATACCTATGACACCCGCTTCAGATCCGACTGTGTAGAAGATATTGTGCGGATGTTCCAGCGGGCGTGAAGACCTCGGTGTCGACAGCACAACGAAACTGTGTAGACCACCACCAAAGATGCGGTGTTCTCCCATGATTCGGAAAGCTTCATCGTGAAGATAACCGCGCCCAGAATCATGTTCTTTTTCGAAGGTCAACTGGATAAAGCGCGTCTTAAAGTACTCTTCAATCTCCGTACCCGCGATGAACCGCGAGTATCCATATGCAATCGCTGCGACTACAGCGACATAAAATACAGTCGCCCACTTCCAACCCCAGTGAAAAAATACAGCTATAGCGGTAAAGAGGACTACTACCGTGGTGGCAACCAGTACACCGCGGCTTCCCGAAGCGACGAGACCGTAAGCAAATGGCGCTGCGAACAAGAGAGCTGCCCACATGAACTTACGCCACAGCATAAAAAACACAGCTGCCGCGATGCCATACAGCATGAAACGGGCAAACACATTCGGACCCCCGCCGAACGCAGTCATACGTCCAACATATTTCGGACCAGTAATGCCACCGTAGAGAAAAATAAGTGAGCAAATGGCTACGGCTAACCACAGCCACACCAGTGCCTGCGGATGCAAATAAAACAGTATTGCTGACATCGTGGCGATGAGCTCAAGCATTATCAACGCAGCAACGACAGGAGCTACTTCGGCGGCTTCAGGAGCCCATAGTCCGGACAGCATCATCCAAAACAGCCAGGCGTAGAACGCCACTAATGCCCATACGGCCATCGGCCACTGCTTTATATCGCCAGCGCGTTTCATCGCATTCAGTAAACTCTGGCGCTGCGCTTCTGGAGTGCCGACGGTGGTAAGGATTGCAACAATCACCAAAATCGGCAATGCCAAAGATAAATCAGGAAGCGCTGCGGAGACATCCTTCATCGTCGTGTCGCCAACGTAGAGGACACCAGCAAACATTCCGGCGGCCACCACAATAAGCAGCGACTGCAGTATTGGTTTTCGCTGTTTTACAGCTTCTCCAGCTACCTCAGTAGAAGTCATCCCAGCACTTCCTTCAAAACACCAATCACCCGCGCGACGTCATCATCATCCAACGCAGGACCACTAGGAAGAGTAATGCCACGGGAGAAAAGATTCTCAGCGGTGCCGTTGATGGTCGCCCGCGCGCCCTCGTACACCGGCTGCAGGTGCATCGGCTTCCACAGATGACGAGCCTCAATGTTGGCCTCACCCAGCGCCGCAATCACGCTGTCCGGGCTCAGCACGCCCTTATCGACGGCCTCCTGTGGCAGCACAATCGAGGTCAGCCAGCAGTTCTCGGTGAAACGCTCATCGGAGTCAGAGAGCAAGCGAGTACCTTTACCAGGGGCATCGTCGTCAAGCGAGGCAAGCAAATCGATGTACGCATTACGAATCTGGCGACGGCGAGCAATCATGTCGTCCAGACGCGAGTGCTGCGCTCGCCCCAGTGCGGCAAGCAAATTGGAAAGGCGGTAGTTGTAGCCGATTTCGGTGTGCTCGTACCAAGCGACGGGCTGACGCGCCTGCGTGGACAGGTAGCGCGCGTGGGCGATGAGCTCAGCATCGTTGGACAGCAACATGCCACCGCCGGAGGTGGTCATAATCTTGTTGCCGTTGAACGACAGCGCAGCGGCACGGCCAAAGCTGCCAGCCGACTGACCATCGACACTGGCACCGAGCGCCTCGGCGGCGTCCTCAATCAGCGCGACGCCCAGTTCTTCCAGGCGTGGCGCGAAGGCCGGGTAGTCAGCGCAGCGGCCGAAGAGGTCCACGACCATCACGGCGGGAACGTTCTTGCCCTCGGCAAGCAGCTCATCGACGGTGCGGAGCAGCAGCTCAGGATCGATGTTTCCATCCTCTGTGGCATCGACAAACACCGGCGTTGCGCCGACATAAGCAATGGCGTTGGTCGTGGCCGCAAAGGTCATGGTGGACACCGGGATGTAGTCGCCTTCCCCAATGCCCAACGCAAGCAGTGCCAAGTGCAGGCCAGCGGTGCCGGAAGCCAGTGCAAGCGCATGCTCGACACCGCAGCGTTTGGCAATCTCGGCCTCAAACGCATCTACCTCGGGGCCCAGCGGAGCGACCCAACCGGAGTGCAGCGCGCGGACGACAGCCTGCTCTTCTGCTTCAGTGACTGTCGCAAGCGAAAGAAAAATCCGCTCATTGGACTTATTAGCGGCGGAGTTTGTCATTACTACTGAACCTTTCGGACGCGGTTGAGAACCTCGATGAGCTGGTTGTACAGGCTGTCGCGAGCAAAACATTTCTCGCCTAGCTCGCGGTTGCGCTGTCCCGCTGCGCGCATTTCATCGCGGTCGGAGATGATCTCAGCGAATCGCTTGGCCGCTGTCGGAATGTCCCGAGAGAGACGCCAACCGGCGTCGTGCTCAGTCGCTGCTTCCTCCAGCCAACCACCGTGGTTGAACACCACCGGGCGCGATGCAGCCATGGCGTCGAAGACCTTGTTTAGCGAGTTACCCTCCAGACAGGGGTCATCGCGCAGCGGCGACAGTGCGATATCGGCGGCAGAGACATACTTCGCGACATCTTCCTTCGGCTGGCGGCCGAGGAACATGGCATCGGCATCGAGGCCAGCGTTCTTGGCGCGCTGGTACAACGCGTCTGAGTCACTTCCCTGTCCCAGCAGGACAAAGCGCACGTTCTCCACGCCATCACGACGCAGCTGCGCCGCCAGGTCAACAAGCCACTCCAGCTGGTAGGACATGCCAAAACCACCGGCATAGACGGCAACCACGTCATCGCCCCAGCCCTGCTCCTTACGGAAAGCCGCGCGCTGCTCGTTTGGAATATCAAAGCGCTCAAAGTCCGACGCATTCGGAATGACGGTCACACGCTTCTTCGGCGCCACTTCCTTAACACCATCGGCCATTGACGGCGACAGCGCCACGACCTCGCTCGATGCCGCATAAAACGCCTTTTCCAGCTGCTTGGCCAGGAAAATCGCCACCGGATTATTGAGGTACCCCAACTTAATCGGCACCTCTGGCCACAGGTCACGAATCTCCGCTACTAACGGCGCACGCTGGGTAAACTTCGCCACAATTCCCGGTACCGCCACAGTCAGCGGAGTCGAGGACGCGTAAACCACGTCGGCAGGCACACGTGCAGAAACCACGGAGGCACGCACCAGGAAGTTCAGAAAACTGGTGATACGCTCGCGCTTCGACATTTCATTGCGGTACGGAATCGCTAGACGACGCACGTGGATGCCATCAACAGTTTTATCCATGGCCTCATCGCGACCACAGATCATTGTCACCTCGTGGCCTGCGGCGGCCATTCGGCGGGCGAACTCGTAGGGACGGGAACCACCCGGCTCACCGGGGAGAACAAAGTGCTGGTGGATATAAGTGATTCGCATTGTTTAGCTTTCCTCGATTACGTCGACGGGGAGTTCTTCGTTGGTGGTTGATGGATTTTTCTGGTCTCCGCTTGGCTGCATCAGCGCCACTGCTGCAACAACGGCTGCTGCAAAGTAGACAATTGCGCTGGTCCACGCGAGGCCGAGGGCATCTCCGAGGAGAATGCCAATCGGGTAACAAACGACAGCGATGACTGCGGAAATGAGCTCCACTCGGCCGATTCGGCGGGGATTGTCGCTGCCAAGAATTTCACCGCACAGGTGTCGGTAGCAGCCGAGCACCACAGCCGCGATAGTCAGTGGCAGCACCAGCTCTTGGGCAGGCTCAAATTCATGGCCAAATACCGGCACGATGAGGAAGTAAAGCGCCACACCACCGAGCGCACCAAGTGCGCCGTACGCTGCAGTGACGATGCCAAGGTGTCGGAGCACACGAGACGGGGTGAGTTCGCGCCCCCTCTGGTCGCTGGTGCGCTGATCGGCGACCGACTGCGCGACCCAATACAGCGGCTCTGTCGCCGTCGCCACGACCACGAAAAGGCCTAACGACGCCGGCGAAGCCAGCGCCGGCAGTAAAACGCGCCCCAAGCGTGTCGTCGTCAGTGGCCCCAGACCCGATGCGATGAACGGGGCATTTGTACGAGCCGTCTCGACAACTCCGCCAACACGAGAATCGGTATACTCGCGTGACTTCGCCAGCGACCAGATTGCCAGGGGCAGCGCCGGGAAAATGTAGGCCGCAGCCCACCAGCGCCAGTCCTCGACTCCTGCAAAATACAATGCAGTGCTAATCAGCAGTACTGAGCCTTGGAAACAGACGAATACCGCGACGAAGAAGGACACCCGATGGCGGCTGATAGCCATGGCACGAACCATGGAAAATGACACGGTGACCAAGGCGACAACGCCGGCCATTGCCGTCCACGGCCCGTAGACGACACCTGCAATGACACAGGCAATCAGAGCGACCACAGCCATGGCAATCCCGCTCGGAATGAGACCGTGATCGTGATCATCGCGGCGCAGCAAAAGCCGGTCGGCGCCGAAACCGACAAATGGTGCCACGATATAGGCAAACTGCAAAACGGTGGCGACCTCACCTCGACCGGTGGGTCCTAGTACTCGCGCGGAAAGAATACTGACCACAAAAGCGACGATTGCGGCGAGCGCTGAAGCTGCCGAAATCGTCGCAACTGTCCGAACTCTTTGCGCCAGCTGCCCGGAACTAGAGGAGCTGGTGGTTGTCACGGTGTGGAGTCTTCCTAACTATTTTGTATTCAAACCAGTGTCAGCAAGTGCTTGCGCACCGCTGAGATGCACCGCAGTACTGTTTTCCGAGCCACCGTGCTCTGCAAGCCAACGACGTGCAGCATCGTGATCATGTGTGCACGGGAGAATCTGCGAATTCAGCTGTTCCGGCTCAACACGTACCTCAGTGATTAGCGGATGACGGTCACCAATCTTGGGAATCTCACGGTCATCGACCAAGTCCTCAGAAATCTTTTCACCGTCACGAAGACCCGTATAGACGATCTCTACGTCTGCGTCATGGAGCTTGATGAGGTTCTCCGCCAGCTCAGCAATCCTGACCGGCTTGCCCATCTCCAGCACCAGTGTTTCACCGGACTCTGCAATAACGGTAGCCTGCAGCACCAGCTGCGATGCCTCCGGAATGGTCATGAAGTAGCGCTGAACATCAGGATGCGTCACCGTAACCGGCCCGCCCTCTTCAATCTGACGCTGGAAAGTCGTGATGACCGAACCTCGCGAGCCAAACACGTTACCGAAGCGGACGGATGCCCAGACACCTTCATGGGTACGCCCCATTTGCGCAGTCAGGCGCTCCGCAGCACGCTTGGACTCCCCCAGAATCGAGGCCGGGTTCGCAGCCTTGTCCGTGGAAATATTAATAACGGTCGACACATTGGCCGCAGCCGCTGCATCCAGCACATTCTGAGTACCGATGACATTGGTCTGTACTGCTTCTGCAGGGTAGCTCTCCAGCAGTGGCAAATGCTTCAGAGCCGCAGCATGGTAGACAACATCGGGCTTGCGCTCGGTGAAGATCTGCGTCAGCATTTCCGCGTCACGGATATCAGCCAGGACGGTATCGGAGCCGTCGAGAAGCGCCGAACCCGTCAGCGACAGCTGCGTGGAATGCAAACCGCCCTCATCGCGATCCAGCATGATCAGTTCTGCCGGCTCAAAGCGGTGAACCTGTCGGCAGATTTCAGAGCCGATAGAGCCACCAGCACCCGTGACCAGTACCTTCTTACCGCGAATAATGGAAGCGACCCTGGATTCATCCAGGTGCAGCGGCTGACGGCCGATGAGGTCGGCGATGTTAATTTCGCGCACCTGCGAGGTAGCGACAGCACCACGGTGGCGCGAGTACTCCTCCACCGGCGGCAGAATGAGCAGACGCAGCGACGATTCCTCACAGATATGGTTGAGGACGTTGATGCACTCCGTGGACAGTGGTTCATCAGTAGCGATGATGACTGACTCCGCCGAAGTCCGCGATGCGACTTCGCTCAGCTGATCAATGCCACGAATCACGCGGAGACCATGGATGCGAGAAATATGGTTCTCGCCGTTGTCTTCGGGATCGACGATTCCGACCAAGTGGAAACGGTTCTCACGGGAGATACCGGAATCCGTAAGGCTGTTGATAAAGAACTTGGCTCGCCGGCCTGCACCGAGAACAATCAAGCGGTCATCCGTCTGGCGGGAGCCAAAGTTGTCGGTAATCCAGCGAGCGAGAGTACGGGTATAGATACTTGCCAAAGTTGCGACACAGCCACCGGCAAACGGAACGTACCACGCAATTTCCGGGAAGGTCTTCAGGATTTGTGCCAAACCAGTGGCTGCGGTAGCGCCGCCCATGCTGATGCTCAGCAGAACAATATCTTCAGTTCGACTGCCGGGCCATACGCGCTGCGGGTTGGTGTACTCCCCGAGCAGCAGGCCAAGCAGGACAATGACTACCACGGCGACAGCGACAACCAAAAAATTAGTGCCTGATATCTCGGAGAAAGATACCAATTCACCGCGGACGATTCCGTTAGCGGCGGACAGCGCAACCAGCCAGGCGAGTACATCAAATACACACCAGGCGAGCTGCTTCCAGTCTCGGATAAACATATTTAGGCCTTTTACTACTGGTTAAAATCTAAACGCACGACGCGTACCTCAGACTTGGCATAATATGCGATATGAACTACGTTTACAGCCCCCAATAGATATACCCACCCCTTCAATCGGGTAGCCAAAAAGCCACCCTTTTCACCCATCATTCTCCCTGGTAAAACAACGTTTCATCAACTATTTACCGAAGCTTCAATCTGTTTACATTCATATAACTAGCTGTACAAACTAACTTCTAACGTAACCACTTCCCGACGATTGCAATTAATGCAAAATCATCTCTTTATTGAGATACTTATTCAAGGAAGTATTTGCGTAAATACTCAAACAATCGTTTTTGACAAAAGGGTTACACTTTCCCCGTGAGTACCTCATCCATGCGTCGGACACGCTCCTTCATCATCCGGAAGCCTTGCCTAGCTGCACTGATTACTGCCGTTTCAGTTCTAACGGTGATGGCGCTGTTGCTTGCTACCCTGATGCTGGTTCAAAACCGGATGAGTCAGACACAGCAGGCCACACAGTTCTGGCAGGCCTATAAAAACGGCGTAGACCTGCCCAAATAAAAGCACTCTTACATGCGCCCCTATTAAATGCGCAACCAGTATGCGTATTATTGATATATGTCGTCGCCCGCCACACCAGAACCCCAATCCCCCACAACCAAACCGCCTTCTAAAGCTGGCAAGAGTCACCGCATGTCCTGGCATCGCAAGGCCGGTATGCCGGTACGCTGGTGGTTCGCTGCCATCATTGTGGCCGCATTATTCCACCCATTTGTCACCGATGGGCGCTGGCTGTTGGTGCACCTCTTTACCCTCGGCGCCGTCACCAACTCCATCCTTATCTGGAGCCGCCACTTCACCGAGAAGCTACTGAAAATCGACGTGCCCGATGGCAATCGACATATTCAGTTAGCAAGGATTTACCTGCTCAACGCGGGTATTGTCGCAACGGTCGTCGGCAAGCTGGGCGATTGGTGGCAAGTGACCACCGCCGGCGCGGCGGTCGTCGGCGTCGCCGTCGCATGGCATGCGATTTCCCTCGGACGCGACCTGATGGCGAAGCGCGATCGACCATTTGCCATTTCCGTCGCGCACTACGTCGCGTCCGCATGCCTACTCCCCATCGGCGCTGCGCTCGGCGCTATCCTCGCCTCCCCAAAGGGGGACACGCTTCACGACGACCTCCTGCTCGCCCACGAAGCCATCAACCTCATTGGCTTCCTCGGGCTCGCGGCCTGCGGCACGCTCATCACCATGTTTCCAGCGCTGTGGCGAACCCAGATGTCACCGCATTCCCGCCCGAAGCTGGCACTAGCAGTACAGCTCATAGGTATCGCGACTACCACAATCGGTGCACTGACCAGCATCAACTGGCTCGCTTCGGTTGGCATTGGCATCATCACTATCGGCTGGATCATCGCCGCTATCCCGTGGGCGCACAACGTCATGGCTGTCGCTAAAGACCCCCGCGACCGCCTCAGCTACCCGGCGCTGTCTGTTGCGGCTGCGGTCGTCTGGCTGATTGGCACACTCACAGTCGCCACAGTCAAGGCGCTTGACGACAGCTTCGTAATCTCATCCCTTACGCTGCCGCTGATAATCGGTTTCGGCGCACAATTGCTTATCGGCATGATGAGCCAACTCTTGCCCGCCACCATCGGCGGAGGTGCTGGCCCAGTCTCTGCCGGTATGAAGGAACTTGACCGCGCAGGTGCGTTCCGATGGGCGACTATTAATATCGGCCTGGCTCTGTGGCTGTTGCCACTGCCATCGTGGATCAAGGTGGCGGTGTCCGCGCTGGTCTCTCTTGCGCTGGTGTCGTACTTGCCACTTGTTGGCCGCGCGGCAAAGGCGCAGATTGGTGCATTGAAGGCGCGTCGACAGGCAATGGCGAACAAGGAGCCGTCGCCGAAGCCGGTCGAACTGCAGGCAACCGCGCGTCGCCTCGGAGCTCAAACCACCGCTGCCCTGGCAGTATTGGGGCTGGTGGTGACCGTCGGCGTCGCCTTGAGCGGTGGCGTCGGTAGCAGTGCAAGTAGCACTGAAGCTGCCAGCGATGTCACACCCACCGGGGAGACAGTCGAGGTCACCGTCACCGCCCGCGATATGACCTATAGCCCGAACGTCATCGAGGCCAATCCCGGTGACCGCCTGGTCATCACCCTGGTCAACGCCGACTCCCAGGTCCATGATCTGCGCCTGGCCACCGGCGAGGACACCGGACGTGTCGCCCCTGGCAACTCCGCCACCATTGAAGTGCCGGTTGTTCCCGGTGACATTGACGGTTGGTGCACCATTGCCGGGCACCGTCAGATGGGCATGACCCTCACAGTCAATACAGGTAGCACTGACCATTCAAACCACAATGGACATGGCAACCACACCGGACATGCCACTCCCGGCGCACTCGGCACAGTAGGCGAGCAACCCGGCCCGGATTCCCCCACCATCAACCCGCTATTAGAGCCCGCCGAGGACACCACAGTTCACCACGTCACGCTGCGGGCCAGCGAATTCACCGGTTATGCCGCCCCGGGTGTCGAGCAGCAGCACTGGGTCTACAACGGCAAACCGTTGGGTCCGACTCTGCGCGGCAAGGTGGGCGACGAGTTCGTCGTCACGCTCATTAATGACGGCACGATGAGCCATTCCATCGACTTCCACGCGGGCATTGTCTCGCCGGATGAGCCGATGCGAGACATTGCCCCTGGCGAGAAGCTTGAGTACCGCTTCCGTGCCGACCGCGCGGGCATCTGGATGTACCACTGCGCGACCATGCCCATGTCGATGCATATCGCCGCCGGCATGCACGGTGCGGTCATCATTGACCCGCCGAACCTCGCAGAAGTCGACCACGAGGTCCTGCTGGTGCAGTCCGAAAGCTACTGGGGCGAAGCCGGTCCCGATGCCGACAAGACCATGGTCGAGGACCCCGATATCTACAAGTTCAACGGCTACCCCGACCAGTATCTCACCCACCCAATTCGTATTCGCGCAGGTGAAACCGTGCGTTTCTGGGTACTTGCCGCAGGCCCCAACAAGGGCACGAGCTTCCACATCGTCGGCACGCAGTTCCACCGCGTGTACAAAGAGGGAACGCTTTTGCTTGACGACGGCGTGGGCGGCGCCCAAGCCCTTGACCTCGGTGCCGCGCAGGGTGGTTATGTTGAGGCCGAATTCCCGGAGCCGGGCACGTACCGCTTCGTTGACCACCAAATGGTGCATGCCGAAATGGGGGCGCGCGGCGACATAGTGGTGAACTAGTTCAAGGTGCTTCCAATAACTACAGGTGTGCCAGCTCACACCTGCAGAGACACCGGAGTTTACAGCTTGATTGGAGCATCCTCCGGCTCCACCGCGCGAGGCAGGTTGGACTCGCCCATCAGGTACTGGTCCACAGCCTCGGCGCAGGCGCGGCCTTCGGCGATAGCCCACACGATTAAGCTGGCACCACGGCCATTGTCACCGGCCACGAACACCGGACCGTCGAAGTTCTGCTCGATGTCGCTGCGCACGGCGAGGTAGTCGTCGTCACGCATCATCACACCGCGATCGGTGAACTGAATACCCAGCTCATGAGGCAGGCCCCCGCGCTCTGGGCCGGAGAAGCCCAGAGCGATGAGAACCAGGTCGGCGTCGAGCTCGAAATCCGTATCTTCCATGGGCACACGCTTTCCGTCAATGACCTCAACCTCGTTAGCAGACAGGCCGGTTACGTGGCCGTCCTCGCCGTGGAAGGAGACGGTGTTGACATTGAAGACGCGCTTGCCGAGAGTCTCACCGGTGACGCGGGCGTTGAGTCCGAGCGCCTCGGTAACCTCTGGTGGCTCGGAACCAGTGATGGTGTACTCGCCCTCTTCGTGAGCGGTGGCCACACGCCAGACCAGCGGATACATCGGCCATGGTGTCGACGCTGCACGGGACTTCGGGGCACGCGGGCGGATGTCGAACTGTGTGACGGACGCAGCGCCCTGACGCAGCGCGGTACCGAAGCAGTCGATGCCGGTGTCACCACCACCGATGACGACGACCTTCTTGCCCTTGGCATCAATTGGCGGGGTGTCTAGCTCGCCTGCGGCAACGCGGTTGGCGCCCGGCAGGTACTCCATAGCCTGATAGATACCCTCGAGGCCACGGCCATCGACGGGCAGATCACGGGGCAGAGTTGCGCCGGTAGCCAGAACAACTGCGTCGAATTCTGCCAGGTCAGCGGCTGTCGGTGAGACGTTGGTGCGGAACTCGGTGCCCTCGATCTCCATCTGCTCAAGGCGCCGGTCGAGGAAGCGCTGCTCCATCTTGTAGTCCGGCACGCCGTAGCGCATCAGACCACCAATCTTGTCGTCACGCTCGAAGACCGTGACATCGTGCCCGGCGCGAGTGAGCTGCTGTGCAGCCGCAAGACCCGCCGGGCCGGAGCCGATGACAGCAATGTGCTGGCCAGTGTCGAAAGTCGGCACAACCGGCTGCACCCAGCCCTCATCGAAACCTCGCTCGACGATAGCCAACTCGATGTTCTTGATGGTCACGGCATCGTCGTTAATGCCGAGCACACAACCACCCTCGCACGGAGCCGGGCATAGGCGTCCGGTCCACTCTGGGAAGTTGTTGGTGGCGTGCAAGCGCTCGAAAGCCTCGTGCCAGCGGTTCTGACGAACCAGGTCATTCCACTCCGGAATGATGTTGCCCAGCGGGCAGGCCGCGTGACAAAACGGCACGCCACAGTCCATGCAGCGGGTGGCCTGCTGTTGCACCTGCCCTTTGCGCTGTTCCTCGTAGACCTCTTTCCAGTCCATAAGGCGCAGCGGAACCGGGCGATGAGCAGGCTCTTCGCGCTGGAATTTCATGAAACCCTTCGGATCAGCCATTGCTTACTGCCTCCATGATTGCCTCGTTGATATCGGCGTCGTTGCCCTTTGCCTTCGCGACTACGTCGAGAATTCGGGCGTAATCACGCGGCATGATTTTGATGAACTGTGCGGATGGGAACCGAGTCTTGGAACCCGTGAGCTTGCGGTGCTTCGCCAGCGTGACCTCCAGCCAGCTGATGTCCTCATCACCCAGCGGCACGATATCGACCAACTCGGTGTTGATGTTCGCCCGCGTTGCCTCGTTATCCAGCAGGTAGGCGATACCGCCACTCATGCCGGCACCGAAGTTATGCCCCACTGGTCCTGCCACTACGACGCGGCCACCGGTCATGTACTCACATCCGTGGTTACCGATACCCTCGACCACGGCCGTCGCACCGGAGTTACGTACGCAGAAGCGCTCGCCGACGGTGCCGCGAACGAAGATCTCACCACTGGTAGCACCGAAACCAATGACGTTACCGGCAATGGTGTCGGTAGCCAGATCCGCGGTCGGCGGAGCCGAACGTGAAGGCCGGACCACAATCTTGCCGCCACACAGCCCCTTGCCCACAAAGTCGTTGGCATCGCCCTCCAGCTTGATGGTCACACCGGCCGGCAGGAACGCACCCAGCGAGTTACCGGCGGAACCGAGCAGGTTGACGACGATGGAGTCGTCGGCAAGCCCCTGCTTACCTGCGACCTTGGTGACTTCGTACCCGAGCCGCGTGCCCACGGAACGGTTCACATTGCTGATGGCGTGGTGCAATGCCACTGGCGTCGGCGCCAACCCATTCGCGCGCGCCGTGCGCAGTGCGGGCTGCGCTTCGTCGATGAGGCGCTCGTCCAACGCGCCCTCGAGGCCGTGGTCCTGCGCCTTCGTGCAGTAGGAATCCTGGTCCGCAAAGAAGGGGCTCTCCGCAACGTGCAGGATTCGCTCCAGGTCTAGCTTTGCGACGCGCGGAAGGTTGTCGAGATCCTTGCGCGGACGCAGGCACTCGGCATGTCCGACCGCTTCGTCGATGGTGCGAAAGCCTAGCTCAGCGAGGTATTCACGGACCTGCTGGGCGATGAAGGTGAAGAAGTTGACCACGTGCTCGGCACGTCCGGTGAACTTGCTCCGCAAGTTCGGATTCTGGGTGGCAATACCGACTGGGCAGGTGTCCAGGTGGCAGACGCGCATCATGACGCAGCCCTCAACCACCAGCGGAGCGGTGGCAAAGCCGAACTCCTCAGCACCCAGCAGCATCGCGACCACAACATCGCGGCCGGTCTTGAGCTGACCGTCGCACTGCACGCGGATGCGGTCACGCAGCCCGTTGAGCATCAGGGTCTGCTGAGTTTCAGCGAGCCCCAGCTCCCACGGACCACCGGCGTGCTTGAGGCTGGTCAGCGGCGAGGCACCGGTTCCGCCATCATGGCCGGAAATCAGCACGACGTCGGCATGCGCCTTCGACACACCAGCCGCGACGGTACCCACGCCCTGCTCAGAGACGAGCTTGACGTGAATGCGAGCCCGCGGATTGGCGTTCTTGAGGTCGTAAATGAGCTGCGCCAAATCCTCAATCGAGTAGATGTCGTGGTGCGGCGGCGGCGAGATTAGGCCCACGCCCGGGGTGGTGATGCGGACTTCCGCAATCCACGGGTAGACCTTGTTCGGTGGCAGCTGACCACCTTCGCCGGGCTTTGCACCTTGGGCCATCTTAATCTGGATGTCGGTGCAGTTGGACAGGTAATGGCTGGTCACACCAAATCGACCCGATGCGACCTGCTTGATGGCAGAGCGCTTCCAGTCACCGTTGGCCTCCATCTCGAAACGGTCCGGGTCCTCGCCGCCCTCACCGGAGTTGGACATGCCACCCAGGCGGTTCATGGCGATAGCCAGCGTCTCGTGCGCCTCCGCGGAGATGGAACCGTAGCTCATCGCACCAGTGGAAAAACGCTTGACGATGCTGGAAATCGGCTCGACCTCATCGATATCGATTGGCTCGCGGTCCGAGGCAAACTCGAGCATGCCACGCAGCGTAGCCAGCTGCTTCGTCTGCTCATCGACCTTGTTGGTGTAGTCGCGGAAGACCGCGTACTGACCAGTGCGGGTGGCATGCTGCAGCGTGTAGATGGTCTCCGGGTTGAACAGGTGGTACTCGCCTTCGCGACGCCACTTGTACTCGCCGCCGAGATCCAGCTCGCGGTGTGCTTGCTCTTCCGGACGCGGCAGGAATGCGCTGCGGTGGCGAGCGGCAACATCTTCTGCGACCTCGTCGAGGCCAATGCCCTCCAGCGGAGAAACAGCGCCGGTGAAGTACTCGTCCAAGAACTCCTGCGACAGACCGACGGTGTCAGCCAACTGAGCACCACGGTAGGACTGCAGCGAGGCGATACCCATCTTGGACATGACCTTCAGCACTCCCTTGGAGGCTGCCTTGCAGTAATTTGAGCAGGCCTGATCCAGCGTCAAATCACCGAGCTGATCCTTCATGCGCAGCTCATCGATGGTTTCGAAGGCCATGTACGGATTGATGGCATCGGCACCGAAGCCCAACAGCATGGCCATGTGGTGCACCTCGCGGGCGTCGCCAGCCTCAATGATGAGGCTGGCGCGCGTGCGAGTGCGTTCCTCCACCAGGTGGTGATGTACCGCAGAGGTCAGCAGCAGTGATGGGATGGGCGCAAAGCGCTCGTTGGACTCACGGTCAGACAGCACAATCAGTCGCGCACCACGGTCAATGGCCTCGGAGACCTCACGGCGAACGCGGCGGATAGCGTTGCGCAAGCCACGGCCACCGCGGGCGACCGGGTACAGGCCGGAGATGACCTCGGCGCGGAACTCGGAGTACTCCTCGTTCTTGCCCGCCTGGCACAGGGTGACAAAGTCGTGGTTGTCCAGGATTGGATGTTCGAGCCGGATGCGACGGGCGGCATCGGCAGTGGGCTCCAGGATGTTGGTCTCTGCACCCAGCAACGTATTCATGCTGGTGATGGACTTTTCGCGCAGCGAGTCCAGCGGCGGATTGGTCACCTGTGCAAACCGCTGCGAGAAGAAGTCGAACAACATGCGAGGACGGTTGGACAGCGCCGCAATCGGCGTATCCGAGCCCATCGAGCCTAGGCCCTCCGCACCGGTGAGGGCCATCGGGCGGATGATTAGGTCCACGTCTTCCTCGGTGATGCCGAAGACGCGCTGGCGCAACACCGCGCGAGCATGCGGCATGTACTGGTAGCGCTCTCGTGGCAGATCAGTGATGTCGACCAGCCCCTCTTTGACCCATTCCTCGTACGGACCAGTGGCGGCCAGTGTGGACTTAATCTCCTTGTCCTCAATGATTCGACCGGCCTTCATATCGACCAAGAACATCCGGCCTGGCTGCACGCGAGTTCGCTGCACAATCTGCTCCGGTGGGATGTCCAGGACACCGGCCTCGGAAGCCATGACCACCAGGCCCTCGTCGGTAACCCAGATGCGCCCCGGGCGCAGACCATTGCGGTCCAGGGTGGCACCGACGACCTGGCCGTCGGTAAAGCAGATGGCGGCAGGGCCATCCCACGGCTCCATCAGGCAAGCGTGGTACTCGTAGAAGGCGCGGACCTGCGGGCTGAGGTTATCGTCGTGCTCCCAGGCCTGCGGAACCATCATCATGACCGCATGCGGGAGACTGCGACCCCCGAGATGTAGGAGCTCCAGAGCCTCGTCGAAACGCGCGGTGTCAGAACCGTTGGGGTCGCACACCGGCAGTGCGCGATCGATGTTGCCCAGCTTGCCGGAACGAATCAGCGCCTCGCGGGCACGCATCCAGTTCTCATTACCGCGCACGGTGTTGATCTCACCGTTGTGAGCGACGTAGCGGTACGGGTGCGCCAGCGGCCAGGACGGGAAAGTGTTGGTAGAAAAGCGCGAGTGCACGATGGCGAGCGCAGAGGTGACTTCCTTCTGCTGCAGGTCAAGGTAGAAATCCTTTAACTGCGGTGTAGTCAGCATGCCCTTGTAGACAATCGTGCGGCTGGACAGCGACGGAAAGTACACGGTGTCGCCACCGGAGCCCTCACCAGCGCCCTGTTCACCCAGCTCGCGCTCGCAGCGCTTACGCAGGAAGAACATCTTGCGGTCGAGGTCAATATCGCTGAGCTGGCGGCCCTCGTGGTTCTTCGCGGTGACGAAGAGCTGACGCAGCACTGGCATAGCCTGGCGAGCCATTTGGCCAAGCCCCTCAGCGTTAATCGGCACATCGCGCCATGCCAGGATCTCAATGCCCTCTTCGGCGCAGATGTCCTCAATAGCGCGGATGGCGTCGAGAGTAGCCATGCGCAACTGCGGCAGAAATGCGATACCGGTGGCGTAGGTGCCAGCCGGTGGCAAAATGACGCCTTCTTTACTCAGCTCAGCGCGGTAATAGGCATCCGGAACCTGAATGAGAATGCCGGCACCGTCGCCAGTGGTCTTCTCGGCACCAGCAGCACCGCGGTGGTCGAGGTTGACCAGTGCCTGAATGCCCTTTTCCACAATGTCGTGGGTCTGGCGGCCGTAAATGTCGGCGACAAAGGCCACGCCACACGCATCGTGCTCGTTCGACGGATGGTAGAGGCCTTCCCTCTGGTGACCACGAGGCAATGTGGTCGTTGTTTCATTCAGAGTCATGGCTGTCATGGCTGTCATAGTTGTTTTCCCCTTATAGGTGCAATGTGCCAATTGGGGGACACGGGTTATCTATATTTCCAACTGCTTTAACAATGCACTTTCATCTAGGCGTATCGCAATACGTAATAAGGTAATTAAGGAAATTTATCCACCCCCGAAGGAGCTAGGCCGGCTTGCTATTTCGAATAAAACCGGGCTTTTACTACCCGTTTTAATCTCATAACCCCCTAATTGAGCCATCACCCCCGCAAACTGCGCACAGTTGTTCGATTCCTTGCCGAATCCCGCACATACCTAATCCGCTCTCACCGCTATGGTTAATCCATGCTCGCCAACCGTCGTCTCCGCTCACCACTGCAGGGCATCGCCCTCCTCGTCGGCGCAGTGGCAATCCTCAGCGGCTGCGCAGCTCCCACAGCCCCGACCCCAGAGAGCCAGTCGCACAGCCCCGCACCGGCACCCGCATTTACGCCCGAGCCAGCGGAACCCGCACCTGAGGCATCCCTCGCCCCTGAGGCTCCCGAGGCCCCCGACGCCCCCGACATCCCTGCGCCCGCCGCATCGCCTACCGACGGCATCCGTAGCGCCCTCAATCAACTGGAGATAAAAGGACGTGCGCCGAAAACCGGCTACACACGCGACCAATTTGGGCAGCGTTGGAGTGATGATGTCTCTGCAGAGTTTGGACACAATGGATGCGACACCCGGAACGACATTTTGAATCGTGACCTTATTAATAAGGAGTACAAACCAAATACTCGCGATTGCGTCGTCCTTTCAGGGCAATTACTCGACCCCTACACCGGCACGGTGATCGAGTTCCAACGTGGCCGCGACACTTCTTCCGCCGTCCAAATTGACCACGTCGTGGCTTTGAGCGACGCCTGGCAAAAGGGCGCACAGCAACTCTCACCCGAAGTCCGGCAGGACTTTGCCAATGATCCTATCAACCTCTTGGCTGTCGACGGTTCAGCTAATCAGCAAAAGCGGGATAGCGATGCCGCATCCTGGGTACCCGCCAACAAGCCATTTCGCTGCCAGTATGCCGCTCGCCAGGTGGCGGTAAAGCACAAATACAACCTGTGGGTCACCGAGTCGGAGCACGAAGCCATGAACCGCTGGCTCTCCACCTGCACACCAGCGGACGAGCCAGCATTGGCTGCCCTAACCCCGAATTAGGGCAACCCCTCCCAGCGCTCGCCAGTGCCACACCTCTAGGCTCGAGCGAACGAACATGTCGCCTATTTAGCTACGTGCTCGTAACCCACCCCTCGCAGTCGCGAACAATCCTCTGTTTCTAGAGGATTCTTAGCCCCCTAATTTCTGGGGGCGACCGCTATTCACTCACTGCCCGCCCCTCAAACAAGCCAGTTGAGATTCCCTGGGCCATACAGTGCCAAAGACGTCAATACCGAAATTGATTTTGTTACTGCAGTGTTATCATTTCGTTATAATCGTCCCTTTTGAGGGGTTCGTAACTGTTTGATAACGCTGTATCCTCGAATTCACACGCAAGAAGGTGTCCGCCGTAAAGCGCTGCGCACACCAACTGCATATTTCTACTTTTCTTCGCCGAAACTACTTTTTGTCGCGGCACGGGTTTGTTAAAGTCTGGTTGTTACAAAATCACACTATCGTGACTGGTGGTGTCAATGTGACTGAAGAGTCGCTTGGCGCTATTAATCGCTTGTCCATCATCTTGGAGGATTCTCACTCATGGCAGCTGAAATGAAGGCTCCGCAAGTACCACTTGGGCTCCAAATCAAGGCTCTTGCCCAGTCGGTTGCGCCACTCCTGCGTACCGGCGCCCTGCATATGACCCCGAAGACGGCACCGAAGATGCTCGACTACCTGCGTCGCTTGAAGTTTTCCGCCGCCAGCCTGATTTCCATGGGGGCGCTGCGCTACCCAGACCGCATTGCCCTTGTCGATGATGACGGCGAGCTGACCTACTCCCAGCTGCTGGACAACTCCCACGCACTGGCTCGCGCCTTGATGGACCGTGGCATGACCCAGAAGTCCAGCTTCGGCGTTATCGCACGTAACGGCCGCGGCATTATTCTGCCAATGGCTATCAAGGGATTCATCGGCTCCGAAATTATGCTGATGAACATCGGCTCCGGCCCGACTCAGATTCGCGGTGTCATTGACCAGAACAAGGCCAAGTTCCTCTTCGTCGATGACGAGTTCCTGGGCAACCTTCCGGAAGACCTGGACGATGTCACCGTCGTTATCACTTCCGTCACCAAGCCGGAGACCCGCAAGATCGCGCGCAAGAACTTCGTGTTCATGGAAGACCTCATCGAAGAAGGTCGTACGTCGAACACCAAGTTCGATCCGAAGCCAGAGCAGGGACGCATCATCATTATGTCCTCCGGTACCACCGGTATCCCGAAGGGTGTCCTGCGCAATGAGCCAAAGACGCCAGCAACTGTGGGCGCAATTGCCGAGCGCATCCCGTGGCGCCGCAACATGGTCATTCACCAATCTGCATCCATGTTCCACGCCTGGGGCTGGGCAAATGTGCTGATTGGTCTGGCTACTGGCTCGACCATTGTCACCATGCGCGTCTTCGACCCGAAGAAGGCTGTCGACCAGTGTGAACAGTACGGCTGTAACGGCATGATTTCCGCAGCCTTCTTCCTGCGCCAGATCAAGGACGTTCTGGATGAGGAGCCGAACCGCAAGATTGGCCCGTTCAGCTTCATCGTTTCCTCTGGTAACGCCATCCCAGGTTGGCTCGTATCCGCGCTGACTCACCGCTTCGGTCCGGTTATCTGTAACTTCTACGGCTCCACCGAGGCCGGTCTGTGCTCCATCGCATCTGGTGCTGACCTCGCAGCCCGCCCGGATTCCGCAGGTCGACCGGCAATTGGCGCCAAGGTTCGCATCCTGGATGACGACGGCAAGGATGTCGAGCCGGGTGAGGTCGGCATGATCCACACCGCTCAGGAGCTCTCCTTCATCGGTTACCTGAACAAGAAGGACAAGTTCACCACCGTCGATGGTCTGTTCCAGATTGGTGACCTCGGTCGTATCGACCAGGACGGTTACCTGTACATCTGCGGCCGCTCCGACGACATGGTGATTAAGGGTGGCGAGAACATCTTCCCGCGCGAGGTCGAAGAAATCCTCGGCCCAGTGCCGGGCATTGCCGACGTCTACTGCCACGGCTCCAACGAGAACGACGAGATTTTCGCTGACCTGTTCCTCTACGTTGTCCGCGAGGAAACTGAGGCAGGTAGGAATCTCAGCGAGGAGATGCTGCGCGAGTACGTCCGCGAAACTCTGGCAGAGCACTCCACTCCGGATCGTGTCTTCTTCGTCGACTCCCTGCCGCGCAACGCTATCGGCAAGGTTGTCCCGCGCGAGGTCAAGGCCATGCACGAGCGCCTGAACCTGGACGCTCAGTAAGAAGCTCGCAGTTAGGCCCGCGGGCGCACCTGGATTTCATCCACGTTTGCGTCCGCACCGGCATCAACGGCCAGACGTACTGCGGCTGCGATCGATTCCGGTCGCATGTACTTCGTGCCGTCGTAACGCCAATCCGCATCATCGCGGTGCCAATTCGACTGCAGCTGCACCTGCATATCGGTATCGACGCGCCCGGGGTGCACGGAGCTGACACGCACTGCGCCGCGTTCTTCCTCGCGCAGCGCATCGGTGAAGGCACGCAGCGCGAACTTCGACGCTGCGTACGGCGAAGTACCAGCTGACGCGCGGAACCCGGAGCCCGAGTTGATGGTCACCAACGTGCCCTCCGCCTTGCGTAGCGCCGGCAACAGCTGGCGAGTCAGGTCGGCGACGGCGACGACGTTGATGTCCATAATCCGCGACCAGTCCGCACGCGAAACATCCGCCACATCCCCATCGACGTACACACCCGCCGAGTGCACCAGCACATCTAGCCCGCGCTCACCGAGCGTCTCCAGCAACTTCGCCACTTCCGCGTTCACGGCGTCGGCATCACCCAGGTCAGCAACGAATACGCTTGCCGACGGCAACTGCGACGCCACCTTCTCGGCAGACTCAGCACTGGTAGCGCCCACAATGACGTGGTGATCACGGGAGAGATCCTTGGCAACCGCCAGGCCGATACCACGGCTTGCGCCCGTGACCAGGGCAATCTTGGTATCAGCGGCAATATCGATGCTCATGCACGGCTCCTTTATTTAGTCGGTATGTACTTGACTTTGGTTTTGGGCTTACTTCTTCGGCTTGGCCCCGCCCACCTGGTCGATGGGGGTGACCTGCAGGAAGTCGATGTTGACGTGGTTCGGACGGGTGGCTGCAAACACAATGATGTCGGCAATATCGTCGGCGGTCAGCGACTCAACGCCGTCGTAGACCGCTGCGGCCTTGGTCTCGTCGCCGTCGAAACGCACAAGTGAGAAGTCAGTGTGGACGCGACCCGGGTCGATTTCGGTGACGCGCACGCCGTCGGCGGCAACCTCCTGGCGCAGGACTTCCACCAGGGCGCGCTCCGCGTGCTTGGCTGCGTTGTAGCCGGCACCACCGGTGTAGACCTGACGGCCCGCGATCGAGCCAACGGTGAGCACAATGCCGCTAGTGGTCTTCAGTGCAGGCAACAGCGCGCGGGTAACACGCAGCGTTCCCAGCACGTTGACGTCGTACATCCAGCGCCACTTTTCCTCGACAGCGCCCTCGACCGACTCCATGCCCCAGGCGCCACCGGCGTTGTTAACCAGCACGTCAACGCGTGGTTCGGCCTTAGCCAGCGCCGCCACATCCTCATCGGAGGTGACATCGACCTTGTAGACCGTCGCTTCACCACCGGCAGCGCGGATCTCCTCCGCGACCGCCTCGAGCTTGTCCTCGCGGCGGGCTCCCAGCACAACGCGAAAACCTTCGGCTGCGAACTGCTTCGCAGTGGCCGCACCAATACCGGAGGAAGCACCGGTAACAACAGCTACTTTCTGGCCATTGGTTGAAGTTTCAGAGGTCATGGGGGCTCATCTCCTTGCTGCATGCGTCTACTGATATTCCCGACTGTAGTCATATGCCGCGCTCTCGTGCTGAAGACTGCGGATGCTTCACACCTGATGTTCCACGTGAAACCTAGATAAAACTGTTCAGGAATTTTTCCGATTCACCCCATACGCCGCCACCAAAACCGCGATACTGGTTTCATGTCTGACCAGCCTCACTTCCCACATCTTCTCTCTCCTCTCGATGTCGGTCCTCTAACTCTGCGCAATCGCATCATCATGGGGTCAATGCACTCCGGCCTGGAAGACCGCACCCGTGACATTCCCAAGCTGGCCGCCTACCTGGGGCGTCGCGCCGAAGGTGGCGTGGGACTCATCGTCACCGGCGGTTATGCTCCCAACATCGAAGGCTGGCTGACTCCAGCCGGTTCGATGATGGCGTCGAAGCGTATGGCGGACAATCACCGCCGCGTTACTGACCTCGTGCACTCCCACGGCAGCCACATTGTGCTGCAGGTTCTGCACGCCGGTCGTTACGGTTACAGCCCGCTGGCTCGCTCCGCTGACACCGGCCAGTCGCCAATTAGCCCGTTTAAGGCTCACCGCCTCACCGGTTTTGATGTCTCGCGCACCATCCGCGCTTATGTCCGCGCTGCGAAGCTCGCGAAGCGTGCCGGCTACGACGGCATCGAGATTATGGGGTCTGAGGGGTACCTGCTCAACCAGTTCCTGGCCGAGCGCACTAACCACCGCTCGGACAACTGGGGTGGCAGCGCCGAGGCTCGCATGCGTCTGCCCATCGAAATTGTCCGCCGCATTCGCGCCGAAGTGGGTGAAGACTTCCTGCTTCAGTACCGCATTTCGCTGCTTGACCTGGTGGAAGACGGCCAGACCTGGTCCGAGACCACCGAGCTCGCACAGCGTCTGGTCGAAGCTGGCGTCGATGTCTTCAACACCGGTATCGGCTGGCACGAAGCACGCGTTCCCACCATTGTCACGTCCGTGCCGCGCGCCGCATTCACAGATCTGACGGGTCGTCTCCGTTCGCTTGTCGACGTCCCGGTGGCAGCCTCCAACCGAATTAATCGCCCCGAGGTTGCGGAGAAGATCCTCGCTGACGGCAACGCGGACCTGATTTCCATGGCCCGCCCGCTGCTGGCTGACCCGGACTTCGCCATCAAGGCCGGCGATGGCCGAGCTGACCAAATCAACACCTGTATCGCCTGTAACCAGGCTTGTCTGGACCACACCTTCGCGGCCAAGCGCTCCACCTGTTTGGTCAACCCGAAGGCAGCCTACGAAACCGAGCTGGTTTCCGTGCCGGTTGCGAAGGACAAGGCCAAGCGCGTCGCCGTCATCGGCGCTGGTGTGGCTGGTCTCGCCTTCGCGGAGGCCGCAGCTCAGCGCGGTCACCACCCGGAGATTTTCGAGGCCGCCGACCAGATTGGTGGCCAGTTCAACCTCGCCGCACAAATCCCGGGCAAGGAGGACTACGGCGAGACGCTGAGGTACTTCTCCCGCCGCCTGGAGGTGCTCGAAGTTCCGGTTCACCTGAACACGCGTGCCGACGTCGACGAGCTCAAGACCAAGTTCGACCACGTAATTGTGGCCACGGGTGTCACCCCACGTATCCCGGGCATTGACGGTATCGACCACGAGAAGGTCATCCGTTACGACGAGCTGCTCTCGGGTGCGAAGCAGGCCGGCAACAAGGTGGCCGTCATCGGTGCTGGTGGTATCGGTGTGGACGTATGTGAGTACCTTACTCGCAAGCCGAACCAGACCATCGAGGCCTGGAAGGATGCCTGGGGCGTCGGTGACCCGGCGGAGTTCCGCGCGGGCCTGACTAAGCCGGGCACGGTCTCCGGCGCGGCTGAGGAGTTTGAGGTTGAGCGCGAGGTACACCTGCTGCAGCGCAAGACCTCCCGCATCGGTAAGGGTCTTGGCAAGACCACTGGCTGGGTTCACCGTGCGGAAATCAAGAAGGCCGGTGTTAAGCAGTACACCGGTGTAACCTACAACCGCATTGATGACGATGGCCTGCACATCACCATCGATGAAAAGCCACAGGTTATCGCGGTTGACAACGTGATTGTCTGTACTGGTCAGGTATCCAATCTGGACTGCCTGGGCGGTAAGGACCGCGAGAGCGTCACCGGTGATAACTCCAATGTCACCATTATCGGTGGCGCAGACGTGGCCGCTGAGCTGGACGCAAAGCGTGCCATCCGCCAGGCTGTCGAGGTCGCGCTAGCGCTGTAAGTCCTAGCACTGTAAGTCTACGCCTCGTAGCGGTCGGTGTAGGCGCGCTGCTCGAACTCGAAGCGGCCCGGGTGAGCCGGAAACTCGCCCGGGGCACCAATGGCCAACAGCAGCGCCACCGCCACATCGGTGTCACCGGCACCGATAGCTTCCTTGACCCCCTGCTCGCTAAAGCCTGTCATCGGAGAGCTGGCCCAACCAAAGGCACTGGCGGTGACCATGGCGAAGGAGGCCGCAATCATGGCGTCGCGGATTGCGAACTCGCGGGAGAGGCCCTTTTCCTCGCGGGCCTCGTGGAAGGAGATCATCGTGGCCTCCCGCTCGGCGGCGGCAACCTCATCCCACAGGCCAGCGGCCTTGTTGGCCTCGACCAGACGCGGAATACCGCGCTTCCAGCCGGTTGGCTCACCAATGAAGGCCAGCAGCAGCGGTGCGTTGGCAACCTGCTGCTGGCCACCTGCAGCTTCCACTACCTTCTGACGCACCTCAGGGTCCTCGATACGCACGATTGCGCGGGACTGAATGTTAAAAGCGCTGGGAGCTTCCAGGGATAGCTCGAGGAGGCGGCGCACGTCGGCGTCGTCAAGCGGCTCGTCAGCGTAGACGCGCGTGGCACGGCGGTTGCGGATGATGTTCTCAAATTCGGTGGCGAACTGGTCGCGCGGAGAATGCGAAGTCATGCATTAGAGATTAGCGGTTCGCCAACCTTCGAGTTCGAGTAGCCAGCGCTTCATTTCGCGGCCACCGGCATAGGATCCGAAGGACCCCGCTCCCCCGCTGGCGGGAACCACGCGGTGACAGGGAATCAGAATACCCAGTGGATTGGTGGCACAGGCCGACCCGGCGGCTCTAGCGGCACGGGGAGAACCGGCCATCTCGGCGAGCTCGCCGTAGGTTACGACCTGGCCATACGGTACATCGCGCAGTGCGGTCAGAGCACGAGCGCGGAAAGAATCCTGGGTGAATAAGTCGCAGTCCAGCGGCAGCGCGAACTCACGGCGCTGCCCGGCAAAGTACTCGCGGAACTGCTGCGCGGCCAGTTCCGCCACCGCCTGCGCTTCGGGGTCGGCGGCGCTGGGGTCGTCGTCAAGCACGGGGCCTAACAGATTGACTTCGACGACCCCGCGGACGGAGGTGGCGATTCCAAGCGCGCCAAAAGGCGTCTCCACCTGGGCAATCGCCATGAAACCTCCTACTTAGCCCTTGTTGGCCTGGAACCAGTCCAGCAGCTCGTCCCACTCCTTCTCGTGACCGGAGCGGAAGTACCCACCGTAGCCTACGCCCTTGCCACCAGCCGGCTGAGCCTGGCGCTTTTCAATCTTTTCAGCAGAGCTCATCACATTGGTGATTAGGTCTGCCGAGGACTCCTCAGTCCAATAGTCATCCGGAACGCGGATGGACAGGAACGGCTGCGTAGCCTTGGAGAAGCGGTTAGCGAAGTCGAACTCGGAGTCGTCGAAGAAGTAGCCTTCCTTACGAGCCCAGCGAGCCCACTGACGCATGACACCGTTCGGCGGCTCCACTGCCAGACGCCATGCCGATGCCGGGATGTGACCGGTGATGAAACCGCTGATTGGGCCGAGGATGTTGAAGGTGAAGAATGCGCGGACCTTGCCCGCCACGGACGGCACCTTGGAAATGCGCATACCGCGGCAGTTGACCAGCGCAGCTGCATCGTAGGTGCCCTCGGAGCCGGCGTAGGCGATGCCGTGACCACCAACCGCGTGGCCGACAGCGAAGTGCGGCATGTCCGGGTAGGTCTCCTTGGCCCACTCGATCACACCCGGAATGTCCTTGGTGATCCAGTCCGACATACGGATGTCTTCATTGTTCAGGTCAGTCTTCAGAGCGGACTGGCCAATTCCGCGGTAGTCATAGGTGATGACGCCGTAGCCCTTTTCTGCCACGGTCTCAGCGAAACGGTGGTAGAAACCCTGCGGCACACCAGTACCGGAGTGAACGGTGATGATGCCGTTCGAAATGTTCTCCGGGTTCTCCTTCGGACGGAACATGGTTCCGCGCAGCAGGACGCGGTCATTAGCCGGAATAATGATGTCCTGGCGAGGGCACGGCTCCGGCAACTTTGGGCTCTTCGCGGAAAAACCGATATTTCCTGTGGGAGTAGTTGAGGCTTCGGAGGTCATTTATGCAGTTCCTTCGAGTGGACTTAAACAGTGCATGATTTTGTATACACAATCTTAAAGTGTAAGACGCATCACTTTCAGCACTTTCGTGGAATTTAGCTCACTTTGGGTACTGCTGAGTCATTTGCTCCCCTACCGAGCGTTCTATCGAGCAGCCTCGCGCGCGTTACAACTGCACATCCCCATAGGCGCGTTCATCCTCAATTGGCTCCAAATGCGAGGAGATATGCACACCTGGGAAGCGCTCCCGCAGCTCATCCTCCATCGCGGTGAGCACATCGTGACCGTGCTCCACGCTCCACGCGCCCGGCACCAGCACATGGAACTCAATGAACTGCTGATGCCCCGACACGCGAGTGCGGATCTCGTGGACGTCGATACCCCGGCTCCGGTCGCGGTGCGAAGCCAGAATCTCGTCCACTGCCTCGCGGTCCTCGCCCTCCATGGCCTTATCCATCAGGCCGCCGCCGGAATCACGCAACAGCTTGTAGCCGGTGACCAGGATGTTTACCGCCACGGCCAGCGCGATCAGCGGGTCGAGCCACCACAGGCCGGTAATCCACACCAGCGCCACGCCAGCAAGCACGCCGACGGAGGTCCACACATCGGTCATCAGATGCTTGCCGTCGGCGGTCAGCGCCAGGGAGTTGTGCTGGCGCCCCGCCCTCATCAGAATCAGTGCCACGACACCATTAATCACCGAAGCAATTACGGTCACGATGAGGCCCAGGCCAATTTGCTCAATCGGCTGCGGGTTCACCAAACGCTCGATAGAGACATAAATAATGGCCGCCGCCGCCACGAAAATCATGGCACCTTCCAGCCCAGCCGAGAAGTACTCCGCCTTGGAATGGCCGAACTCATGGTCGCGGTCTGCAGGTCGCGCGATAACCTTGAGCACAATAATTGCGACAATTGCCGCAACCAGATTGACAATCGACTCCGTCGCGTCGGAAAGCAGGCCCACCGATCCAGTCAGAGCGTAGCCCCAAAACTTCAGCGCGATGGTGACGACCGCCGCCCCCACTGAAAGCCAACCAAAACGAGATAAATCCTGCATATGCAGGCACTTTACTCGCCCTCCCGGAGTCACTACCAGTTCTATGAGCACCGATTTCCAGTTCAATTTGCAGAACATTTCTGCAGGCCTGCCGTTCGCGTCGCAGCTTTCTTCGCTTGCCGACGCCGTGCGCGACCACGACGTGGTAGTCCAGGCCCCACCGGGCACCGGCAAGACCACGCTGGTTCCACCCGCGGTGGCCAACACCCTGGGCGGCCGCATTGTGGTCACGGCTCCCCGGCGCGTGGCGGTGCGCTCGGCGGCGCGGCGGTTGGCGCAGCTGTCGGGCACGAAGCTCGGTGCGGAAGTTGGCTACTCGGTGCGTGGCGACGCCAAGGTTTCCCGCGCCACCCGCGTGGAATTTGTCACTCCCGGAGTGCTGCTGCGCCGCCTGCTGCGCGACGGCGATGTGGACGCCAGCGCGGTGCTCATTGATGAGGTACACGAGCGCGGCTTGGATACCGATTTAGTGCTGGCGATGGTGCGCGACTTGCGGGATATCCGCGATGACCTGCGTCTTGTCGCTATGTCGGCAACGGTGGACGCGCCGAAGTTCGCGACCCTGCTCGGCGGCTCCACCCCGGCTCCCATCGTGGCTGCGGAGGCGGCAATCCACCCGCTGGATATTCGCTACTCGCCCTTCCCACAGCGACTGGATGCACGCGGTGTGACCGACGATTTCCTGCAGCACGTGGCAGCGCAGGCCAGGACACTGGTGGAGGAAGTCACCGGTGATGTCCTGGTTTTCCTCCCCGGCATCCGCGAGGTGGAACGCTGCGCAGGCTATATCGCCGACGCCTCAGATGCGACAGTGCTAACGCTGCACGGCCAGCAGAGCTCCGAGGAGCAGGACCGCGTGTTCCGTCGACAAGCGGGCGGTAGGCGCGTGATTGTATCCACCGCAATCGCGGAATCATCCGTGACCGTGCCGAGCGTGCGCGCCGTCGTCGACGCCTGCCTCGCGCGCGGACCGCGACTCGACATCGCACGCGGTTTCTCCGGCCTGGTCACCAGCTCGTGCGCTCAGTCCTCGGCGAACCAGCGCGCGGGCCGTGCGGGACGTGAGGGCCCGGGCATCGTGGTGCGTTGCATCTCCCAGTCGGAGTTCGCGTCCCTCCCCGCCTGGCCCGCGCCGGAAATCGAGGTCGCCGACCTTACCCAAGCGCTCCTCGATGCCGCCGCGTGGGGCACACCGGGGATGCAGGGACTCAAGCTTCTCGACGCCCCACCACCCCACCACGCGGAGGCTGCAAACCGCATTCTCGCTGGCCTGGGCGCTGTTGATGAGACCGGTGACATCACGGAGCTAGGCCGCACCCTGGCTACCCTGCCGGTGCATCCGCGCATGGGACGCGCGCTACTGACCGCCACAGCCATGATGCCGGAGCACGTCGACACGATTGCGCGCGCAGTGGAAAAACTCACCGATGCCCGCGGTCTGGCCAAGCAGGTGCGCCGCATTGAGCTCGAAACTGAAGCACCCGCCAACCTGCTGCCCTCGGACATCCCCGCGCTGGTCACCGCTCTGGCCTGGCCGGATTTCATCGGGCGGCGCCGCAGTGCGAACTCCGACGAGTACCTCTTCACCGGCGGCACCGCAGCGGAGCTGGCACGCGGTTCCGACCTGCACGGCCACGAGTGGATTGCGGCCGCCGACATCTCGCGGCTCTCCCATGGCCGCGCGATAATCCGCGCCGGTGAGGCAATCGATCTGGAGATCGCCATGCTCGCCGCGGGTCACCTCGCCCGCACGGAGACCACGGCGCGCGTCGAACAGGGCCGCGTTCGCGCCCGCGAGCGCGACCTGCTCGGCGCCATCGAACTTTCCTCCCGCCAGGTCTCTCCGACGCCCGAGCAGTGCATCGCCGCCAACTCCGCTTGGCTTGCCAACGCGCTTGCCGACGCCATCCCCAACCTCGACCGCGACACCGAACAGCTCCGCCGCCGCATGGCCTTTCTCCACACACATCGCGGTGACCCGTGGCCGGATGTCTCCCCCGCAGGGCTCGCGGCCCAGGCCGAGTTCCTTTTCGCTGGTGAGTTGGACCGTCCGACCCCACCCACATTGGATGCCGAGCACCTGCGCCGTCTGCTGCCCTGGCCGGAGGCCACGGACTTCGACAGGCTGGTGCCCGAGCGCCTGGAGGTCCCATCCGGTTCGAAGATTCGCCTGGAGTACCCGGAGGACCCCACGGACGAAGAGGCGCAGATTGTGCTGGCTGTGAAGTTGCAGGAGTGCTTTGGCCTGGCGGAGACCCCACAAATATTGGAAAAGCCGGTGACAATGCACTTGCTGTCACCGGCTCAGCGACCACTCGCGGTCACTGGAGACTTGGAAAGTTTCTGGAATGGCGCCTACGCTCAGGTCCGCTCCGAGATGCGGGGCCGCTACCCCAAGCACCCATGGCCCGAGAACCCGTGGGAGGAGCAGGCTACTGCGAGAACGAAGCGCCGTCGTTAAGCAACTGCCTGTACCCGCACGCGACTGGGATTGCACCAGAGGTAGATTGCGTAGCCCAGGCAGGTGAAGAAGAGCACGCCACCCATGATTCCCTGCATGTTGCCGTAGAACCACTGCCCCACGCCCGCGGCGTGACCGAAGTCGTTGCCCACGAAGACCTTGTACGGCGCCCACCAGTTGGCAATCATGAACAGGGTGCCGACAACGATGTGCCCAATCTCGCGGACGAAGAGCACCAGCGGCACGAAGACCATGACAATCGACCAGTGGTGGCTGACCGCGTACGGTCCGGCGAAGCTGACTGCCAGCGCAACGAAACCGAGGGCTGCGACCTCATAGCCATTGCGGTGGTAGATCCACGCCACGAAAGCGGCGGCGATGGCACCAAAGAGGAAGAAACCGTAAATGCCGACATCGAGCGCAGTGCCCTCCACCCCGGCGCGGGCGAGCAGACCGCTGAATGCCTGGTTGGCCTCATAGGCTGGGGCGCCACCGCGGTTGCCGGCGAAGAACTCATCTGTCCAGAAGTAGATGGACTCTTCAAAGCGCACAGCGAAACCAATAGCGACGGTCGCCAGGAACCAGCAGAAGCTCTTGGCCACGTCCGCAAAGTCACGGCGCATGAGGAACACCAGCGCATACGCCGCGGGGGTGATCTTGATACCCGCTGCGATACCCACGCCGAGTCCACGCAGCTTCTTGGGCAAAAAGCCCAGCACATCGGAGACCACCAGCAGCGCGAGGAAGACGTTAATCTGTCCGAAGAGCACGTTGGCGCGCAGCGGGTCGAGCAGCAACACAACACCGAGCAGGCAGGTGGCCATCAGCTTCGGGCGTTCAGAACCGAGGCGAGTGAAAACCATCCACAGCATCGCCCACACCGCTGCCATCGTGGCAAGCGTCCAGATGATCTGCAGGGTCACCGGTCCCGCCCAGGTCAGCGGGTAAAACAGCAGCGCCGCAAACGGTGGGTAGATGAAGCGGAAACCCGATCTGGTGGGAAACTCTGGTGAGTAGAGATCCTGGTCTCGTCGTAAAGCCCAGCCGGCGTCTTGGAAGACCTCGAGGTCCATCATGTAGGCAGTTGCCGCAAGATAGATGAAGTCGATGACAACGACCAGCGACACCAGCCCAAATACAATTGCTAAAATCCGTCGCTGCATAACGGAAAGCGTCGAGAGTCTGTCCATGAGCATGATTCGACACTACCGCACTGTTCTTCCTACTCAGGCCTTAGAGTGGGAGGTATGTTCGTGGAAAACTATCGCATGGTTCGCTCCGAGATTGACGACGCTTGCCGACGAGCCGGGCGCCAGCCCTCCGAGGTCCGCCTGTTGCCCGTCAGCAAGACTGTGCCTGTCGACGCCCTGGTGGAATCCTGGCCGGAGCTCGCGGCAGCCGGCTGCACTGGCCTGGCGGAAAACCGCGTCCAGGAAGCGGTGGCCAAGGCGGAGGCATTCCGGGAAGCTTTCGGCGAGAAGGCACCACATATGGCCATCATTGGTCCACTGCAGACGAATAAGGCCGGCCACTTGGTCAGCTGTGCCGATGAGTTTCAGGCTCTGGATCGCCCGAAGGTGGCCGGGGCGCTGCAGCGCCGCTTGGCTGATGCCGAGCGCACGCTTGATGTGCTGATTCAGGTCAATGTCTCCCGCGAGCCGCAGAAGTCGGGGCTGGCGCCGAGCCACGCAGCGGAGTTTGTCCGCATGTTCGGGCCCGATGGCGATTACCCGAACCTGCGTCTGCGCGGGTTTATGACCATCGCGGCCCAGAATGATCCGAATGTGCGCGAGACCTTCGCGGAGCTGCGCCAGCTGCGCGACAGTCTGCTCGGTGATTTGCCGGAGGGTGTCAGCCTCGATGAACTGTCGATGGGCATGTCCGGCGACTACCGCGACGCCATCGCTGAGGGGGCGACCACCGTGCGTGTGGGACGCGCGATCTTCGGTGAACGCGTGTATCGCAAATAGAGGCCGCGAAATAGAGGTAATCTCAGTGCCATGAGTTCTCATGTCTCCCCGTGCTCCCGTCGTCGTTTCCTCCTGGGAACTGCCGCCACTGCAGCTGGCGCACTCGTAGCCGCCTGTGCACCGAAGTCTGAAGTTGAGAAGGTCGCCGCTGCCGACATTCCGGTTGGCGGCGGTGTGGTTATCGGCAATTACGTCGTCACGCAGCCGGAGGAGGGCAAGTTCGCCGCTTTCTCCAGTTCGTGCCCGCACCAGAACGGTCGCATCACTGAGGTCAGCAATGGTGTGATGATTTGCCCGAACCACAACTCCCACTTTGATATTGCTACTGGTCAGGTTGTTTCTGGCCCGTCGCGTAAGCCCGCGGGCCAGGCGTCGCTATCGGCCAACGGCACTGAGCTGATTGTGGGTCAGAAGTAGGCTCCGGAAGCAGATTAGTAATCGGTGGAGTCAAGGCCTAAAAGGTCTGCGCCTGCCGGTGCCAGCTGGAATCGCAGCGGGCGGCGACTCGTCGGCGTTGCCAGCCCTTTCGCCTCTAATTCGGCGAGATACTTTCGGGCTGTCCGCTTTTCCTTACCGATGGTGTCTGCGACGTGTTCGAGCTTGATTCCATAATCGGGTCCGAACAGCCGAACCTGTGCCAGGACAAACAACGTGCCAATTTCGTTGTCTGTCAGCGACAAAGACAGTTCCTGCTCTGGCGAATTGGTTAGCTCCGCTATCCGCCGTTCAAGCCTCTCGCACTGGTGGGACTTCACCTGCAGCTCTTCCAGCAGATACTGCTGTGCATTCAGAATGACATCAGCCATCACCTCGACGAAGAATGTAACTTCGCCCCGGTTCATTGGGTCTTCCGTAGTGGTAAAAGCCTTGTAATACTTCGCTTTATCCTCAGCGAGTTGACGAGAAATAGTCAGCGCTGTGGCGGTTGAGAGTGTCTCCCGCAATGCCACTGACAGTAGGAAACGTCCCATCCGGCCGTTGCCATCATAAAACGGGTGAACGAATTCGAACATGAAATGGCTTGCCAAGAGTCGGATAAGCCGATTGTCCTCTGAGGAATTCACAGTTTCCAGGAACTCATTGAGAAGTTGGTGAATAGCAGCTTCACTCTCAACACCGCGGTGGACCTGTCGTTGCCCATCGGTAATTGTGACCGTTGATGCTCTAAAGAGTTCACCGTCTAACTCATCCTCGGCGGCAATTTCATCGCCGAGAAGTTGATTGTATTGCTGCCGGATTCCTGTGAGCGTTGTCGGAAACTCAATCCGCTCATCATTGGCCAGCCGAAAATAGAGCTGACTGAACTCATGGAACCGCTTGTGCTGGGTTCCGGAAGTGTTGTCCAACGCTTCGGCAACTTCTCGCCGTGTGGAGTGGATTCCCTCAATCTCATTGGTGGCTACCACCTCGGCCAGGAGAAGATTGAAGAGATAGTGCGTCCGCGCAGCACCCGGTAGGCGATTCCACAACTGTGAAATCTGCAGCTCTAACGACAGAATCTTTTCAACCTTGGCTGCGAGATCGCTTGTAATGCAGCAAAAGAGCGGCCACTGCCCCAGCGGAAAGTTCCACTGAATCGTCGACGGGGAGTCTTTGCGTAACTGGTATTCGCTCTCCACTGCCTGCTCCGCTTCATTCGCAGACATGTGGAAGATCCTCTTAAGCGGATAGTGCTTCACGACGAGTCTCCCCCCCCCCTCTCTTTCCAATGCTTTTTACATGATGCTTTCTACATATAGTGCCCTAAAAACTAACCCTTAATGCAAAAAACAGCGATTTTTTACATTAAGGGTTCTTTTCGTGGTGTCTAAATGCACTTCGCTGCCGGTTGTGCCCCTACCGCCGCGGCTTCAGCCCCGCCACAGCACAGGCGCCCGCGATGAAGGACAGCACCACCAGCCACGGAATCAGCCCTGCCCACTCGAAGCGGCTGAACACCATGCCGGATACCCAACCGACAATGGACGAGCCCGCGTAGTAGCTGAACAGGTACATGGATGAGGCCTCGGCGCGGTCGCGCTGCGCCACCAGCCCCACGCCGGACGAGGATAGCGAGTGCGCCACGAAGAACGAGGCCGTGAAAATCAGCACGCCCACAATCAGTGCGGGCAGCCACGGCAGCAGCGCCAGCCCCAGGCCTACGCACGCAGCCAGAGTCGCAATGGCGATGAGGCGACGGCGGCTCACCGTCTTCGCCCACACGCCCGCGCGTGCCGACGACCACGTGCCCGACAGGTAGAGAATAAATACGAACCCTGCCAGCGCCGGGGAGAGCCCGAACTTATCGCCCAGTCGGAAACCCAGGTAGTTGTACAGGGAGACAAACGAGCCCATAAACAGGAATGCCAGGGCGCAAAGCGCGAGGATGCGCGGGTCGCGCAAGTGCCGCGCAATGGCCTGCCCCTCCCCCGCAAACGACAGTTTCTTCGGCTGGAACCTGCGCTGCTGTGGCAGAAAATACCAGGTCAGGATGGCGAAGATGAACGCCACCGTCGCCGAGACCGCAATCGCCACCCGCCAGGAGGCGAACTCCAACACAATGGATGGGATGATACGGCCGAGGAGGCCACCGACCGTCGTGCCCGAGATATACAGCCCCATCACGCGACTGACATGGTCGGCGTGGACTTCCTCACTGACATAAGCCATTGCCACCGCGGGCACACCGGCAATGACAATGCCCTGCAACAGGCGCAGCGCAATCATCGAACCGATGCCCGGCGCGATTGATACCACGAGCCCCAGCAACGTTGCCACAAATGCGCTGATGACAATCACACGTCTGCGTCCAAAGCGTTCGGACAATATGGACACCGGGATAATCGCACAGGCCAGGCCACCAGTGGTGGCGGATACCGTCAGTGCGGCGGTGGCTGGGTCGACCGATAGCTCGTCGGAAAGCGTGGGCAGTAGCGCCTGCGTTGCGTAGAGCGCTTGGAACGATGCCAGGCCGGCGAAGAGCACGGCGACGAGCGCGCGGCGGAATCCAGGATCTTCTGGCCGTAGTCCTTCGATCTGTTCGGGGTTTTCGTTAGCGCTAGTCACTTGTCCTACGTTAGCCCTCCCTCCAAACCCCTCGCTGGATACCCGGATCTGAAAAACCTTTTTAATTCGCGCGCGGTATCGCGTTCGTTTTATTAGTTTCGTAGGCATGACTACTTCTCCTGCACAGCCGCAAAGTCGCAACCACGACCGCGAGTACGACATCGTCGTCTACGGTGCCACGGGTTTCGTGGGCCGCTTGATTGTGGACTATCTGGCTAACCACGCCGGTCAGACGAAGGTGGCGCTCGCGGGCAGGAATGCCCAGAAGCTTGCCGACGTCGCGGAGAACGCAGGCGTATCGGACTGGCCGGTCATTGTTGCGGATGCCGCCGACCAGCAGGCGGTGGCAAAGCTTGCGGCCAGTACAAAGGTGGTGCTGACCGTTGTTGGACCGTACGCGAAGTACGGTCGCACCCTGGTGGCCGAGTGCGCCAAGGCCGGCACTCACTATGTCGACCTGTGTGGCGAGGTGCTGTTCGTCCACGACTCCATCGCGAACAATCACGAGGTAGCGCAGCAGACCGGGGCGAAGATTGTCCACTCCTGTGGCTTCGACTCGATTCCCTCCGATGTCGCTGTCCGGGAGCTCCACGAGGCGGCCCACACCAAGCTCGGTGAGACGACCCTGCTGTTCAAGCATGTCAAGGGTGGTGTCTCCGGCGGAACTATCGATTCGGTTCGCGTTCAAATTGAACAGGCCAAGAAGGATCCCAAGCTGCGTCGCATCATCGCCGATCAGTACGCGCTGGCTGAGCCGGGCCCCGACCAGGGTAAGTTCGGCGTCGACCTGCGCCCGGCGCGCTTCCGCCGCCACTGGCGAGCTCCCTTCTTCATGGCGCCTTTCAATACCCGCGTTGTTCAGCGCTCAGCGATGCTGGCGGATTACGGTGATTCCTTCCGCTACCGCGAGCTGCTCAATGTCGGCCGCGGTCCGAAAGCTTTCGTGCGCGCGAATGCTTTCGCAGCTGTCTGCAGGTTGGCACTGGCAGCGCTGGCATTTGGGCCGACGGCCAAGCTTATCGATAAGAAGTTGCCGAAGCCGGGCGAGGGTCCGAGCGCTGAAGCACAGGCCGAGGGTCGCTTCACCATCGAGGCCTACACAGTCGATACCTCCGGCATTCACTGGCGCTCCAGGGTGTCGCTTGAGGAAGACCCAGGGTACGCAGGCACCGCCATGATGATTTCCAGCGCCGCCCTCGCACTCGTTCACGACGATCTGCCGGACACCACCGGCGTGCTCACTCCTACCGTCGCGCTTGGCGACGCTCTGTCCCGCCGTCTCCGCGTCGGCGGCATGACCATTGAGGCGGTGCAGGCTCGATGATTGGTGGCCTGACCGGTACTTTTGCGAATCTCACCCGCGGACCGAAGCTGCCGACTGTAGGTGGCGGTCGCGCGTTAGTGACCGGCGCTTCCTCCGGAATCGGTTGGGCATGCGCGGAGGCACTGGTCAGGGCCGGTTTCGAGGTCATTGGCACGTCCCGCAGAGGCGCCGAGGCACCACACCCCGAGGGCGTGCAGATGGTGGCGCTCGACATGTCCAGCGCAGACGATATCGCTGCCGTGGTCGCCCACGGGCCTTACGACGTCGTCGTTGCCAATGCCGGCGAGAGTCAGTCGGGCGCTTTCGAGGAACTACCCCGCGAAGCGCTTGAGCGCCTCTTCCAGGTCAATGTTCTAGGACAGGTGGAGCTGTTACAGCAGCTGCTGCCCGGCATGCGTGGGGCCGGTCGTGGCCGAATCGTACTGATTGGCTCGATGCTCGGCGGGCTGCCACTGTCCTACCGTTCTTCCTACGTGGCGACCAAGGCCGCTATCCGCGGCTTTGGACTCTCGCTGCGCGGTGAAGTCGCGCAGTTCGGTATCGGCGTGACCGTTGTCGAGCCGGGTGCCATAAACACCGGTATTTCTGCACGTCGGACGACATATAGCGATGAGGGTTCCGTTTACGCTGCTGATGTCCACCGCATGCTGACGAAGTTGAATGCCAATGAGGAAGGGGGCATTCCCGCTTCCGAGATTGCGGAGGTGGTCATGCGCGAGGTGGCTGCCGAGCGACCTTTGGCCCTGGTGGCGCGGGGGTCGTCGGCAAGCGTGGCTGTGCCCTTGATGCGGCGAATTCCGACGCAGGCGATGTTAACCATCATGCGTCGGGTGCATGGGCTGCGGTGAGTAAGCGTGCTATTCCGCAATGGCGCGCATTTCGACTGCCTGCGCGCACGCCTCCGAGGCTTCGTGGGCTAAGTTGATGGCCTCTTGCTCGTCTTCTACCTCGATGATCCAGAACCCCGAGGGGAAAGTCATCGCGTTGTAATACGGCAAATCGCTGTGCGAACCATCCGGTAGCACCGTCATGGCCTGCTCCGGCGGCACTAACCCGCCGGCCATAACCCAGTGGCCTTCGTCCTGGAGCTTCTGATTGAAGCGTCCAACGCGATCAAAGGCAGCGTGCATTTCCTCATCAGAGTCATACGCGTTGATATCTCTGCGGCCATGAACCGTGAAAAAGTACTGCACACCAAGCTCCTGGGTTTCGTTTTGCTAAGTGTAACAGATTAGGTGGGGTTGGACCCGGGATGTTTTGGAGAATTTTGGCTTTGGTTGCTGTTTACCCCCTTGACCGGGGTGGTACTACAGACGGTACTATCAAAGGTGTGGGGGACAAAATAGAAAAAGCGCGGGGGCGATCATGAAACATACAAAACACCGTGGCGCAGCGACCCTCGAGTCAACATTCAAAACCGAAATGGGAAAGCAAAGCCCTACCAGGTCAATCAAGTACTAGCCGCCGTCGACAAACTTCTACTCGAAGGAAAATAACAATGTCTTATCCTGCTGAAAAGTACACCTACCAGGTCTTCTGGTCAGAACCTGATCAAGAATATGTGGCGACGGTACTGGAGTTTCCTTCACTGTCGTGGGTAGCTGAAAACTCGTCGGAAGCGGAACAAAAACTTCGAGACCTCGTTACTGAGGTTCTTATGGATATGGAAGCCTCCGATGAAGCAGTCCCAGAGCCCTTCGGTCACCGTTCCTACTCGGGGCGATTCAACGTCCGAATCCCCAGTTCACTGCACCGGAAACTGGCAATGGCAGCTGCCCGCGAAGGAGTCTCGCTCAACGCTTACATAGCGCAGACACTCGCAGGCGCTGCATAGGTTTTGATTGGGCGTTTTGCGGGCAGGACCTAGTTTTCCTATTTCGCCATTTCCTGTTTCACAGCGGCGGCTCGCTGTGCCCTGATCTCCGCTACCTGCTGCTTGCGGGTATTGAACCCCATGCGCCACGGGGCGGCTAGGCCTGACTCGGGGGCATGCGGGTTATCGCGCCAAGATTTTCCCTCGTTATAGGCCTGCGCGCCCTCACGGTATGCGGCGGACTGCTCGGCAAAGGTTGGGTACGGCTGTTCAGCAGCCTGCCTGTCCTGCGCACCGACAGCTTTCATTTTCGCGCGCAGTTCCTTGATTTTGTCCTGAATCTTGTTGTTGTAGCGTTCCTGCTGCTCTGCAATATCGACGAGTGCCTGCTGCTCGGTGATGGGGTCGAACGAGTCTTGGCCTGCCTTGTCGTAGGCTTCCTTAGCGCGCGGGGTGCGCTCCCAATCACGCAAAGACGGGTTATAAACGCACCAATCTTCCTGGCCGTCGTCTTTGTAGATACTGCCGTTGTGATCCCAGTACTTCGTCATGCGTTTACTCTCCTGAGTGTTTCTGTGGGGATAATATCCCCCTCATGATTAAACCGGAACATCCCCGTCCACGCGGGGAAAACCTTGACACAGCGCAGGAATTCGAGCGCATGGTGGGAACATCCCCGCTCACGCGGGGAAAACATCCGATTGTCCTGGCTCTGCAGCAGCGTCCCGGGAACATCCCCGCTCGCGCGGGGAAAACTCGATGTAGGCGCGCATAATGCCACCCTCAGCGGGAACATCCCCGCTCGCGCGGGGAAAACCTGCGACTGCCCAGAAATCGTTATCGTTCTCAAGGAACATCCCCGCTCGCGCGGGGAAAACTCCAGCCCACGGATATAAGGCAACGTCCCCCACGGAACATCCCCGCTCGCGCGGGGAAAACATGTACGCGGCAGGGCCGTACAACTGCCACACCGGAACATCCCCGCTCGCGCGGGGAAAACCTGTTCCGTGTTGCTGCACGGGCAGGCCTTTTCTGGAACATCCCCGCTCGCGCGGGGAAAACGGGGTTTATTGAGGAGCCAGCCGCGTCGGAGTAGGAACATCCCCGCTCGCGCGGGGAAAACTGGTTGGACAGCCACTCGGTTCTCACGCTCTCCGGAACATCCCCGCTCGCGCGGGGAAAACGCAGGTATTTATCGGCGAGCATCTGTTCCAATGGGAACATCCCCGCTCGCGCGGGGAAAACAGTAGGTCGCCGGGCATGGCTTTTCGGATGGTGGGAACATCCCCGCTCGCGCGGGGAAAACATGCGATTGACGCGTTCACCTCGCTGTCATCGAGGAACATCCCCGCTCGCGCGGGGAAAACTGGCTGATGTTTGGCGTTGCTTCCCTGCTCTGGGGAACATCCCCGCTCGCGCGGGGAAAACACGCCATCAATCAACCGCGCCCCAGCAAACTGCGGAACATCCCCGCTCGCGCGGGGAAAACCGACGAGATACGGGGCACCGTCAGCAATGGTGAGGAACATCCCCGCTCGCGCGGGGAAAACCGGATGCGGGACGGGGATGGGTTGATACCCCTGGGAACATCCCCGCTCGCGCGGGGAAAACGCTGTTGGTGGCGCGCTGAATGCGGTGCCGGAGGGAACATCCCCGCTCGCGCGGGGAAAACCTATGGGTGTGTACAAGCGTCCGACCCGAAATAGGAACATCCCCGCTCGCGCGGGGAAAACGTGCCACTGTGGGCGCTAATGGACAGTTGGATGGGAACATCCCCGCTCGCGCGGGGAAAACGCGCCTTGGCTTGACTGTGGTTCCCCTGCTTGCGGAACATCCCCGCTCGCGCGGGGAAAACCGCGGCATCATCGCCAGCGATAAGCCAGATACGGGAACATCCCCGCTCGCGCGGGGAAAACGCACGCAGACGCGACGCAATCTCCAAAGCTCCGGGAACATCCCCGCTCGCGCGGGGAAAACCATGGGTGGCTGATGGTGTCCGTGCTGCCGACAGGGAACATCCCCGCTCGCGCGGGGAAAACCAGCGCCACGCACCCCGATGGACAACAACACCAGGAACATCCCCGCTCGCGCGGGGAAAACGGCGTGATGGGCAGAAGCGGCAGACTCCGAGCAGGAACATCCCCGCTCGCGCGGGGAAAACCGGTTTCCGCTTCGTTGATCCATGACCCGAGGTGGAACATCCCCGCTCGCGCGGGGAAAACCAGATGTCTGCGCTGATCGTGGTGTGCGGGCCGGGAACATCCCCGCTCGCGCGGGGAAAACACTTCTTCACCAGCAAAATTCGGTTCCCAGTGAAGAATTTTATATTACTCAGAACGACGAGCGTGTCGAGCACGACGCCGTTTAGCTGGATTTGACCACCCAGGCTTTAATCCGACATCGCCTTTAGCCTCATTTTTGAACGGGCGCCGAATCAGGGACAGTCCTTCAACATCAACTACTTCCCACTCATGCCGATGCACCTTGTAGGCATACCCTTGTTCGGCATTCCAATCCGGATAAACCATAATTGCACGACCGCTGCCGACCATTTCGATGACGAGTCCCCACAAGATGTCACGGAGACGAGAGTTAACTTTCCCAACAAATACACCTGGGGAGATTTCCTCAAGCCATCGAGTTAAATGGCCCCGCAATCCGGCAGGACAGCTCGTCAAAACTATTGTCACCATGGTGGTTCTCCGGAGGAGTAGTTTGTACCACCTTTAATCGTGCCGCGGCTGTAATCCCACAACTCGATAACTTCGCCGAATTCCTCGTTTTCAAGAGGCTCTTTCATTAAGAGCTTTAGGTCCTTAACGCAGCGCGAAATAACTTTTTCTTCACGAATCCGATCACGCACATGTCGCCTAACCGTAGTGCTTAGTGTTTGAGTATCAACCTCGGTTCCAAGCTCAGAAACCACAGTAAAAGCAACTGGAATCGTTATGTCTGCCTTATACAAATCCGCAATGTCATAAACAAATGCGCGGTCGTGCCCCGTGTGCACAAACCCCAAGCCAGGACTCATTCCCAGGGAAACTATCACGGCATGCACGACACCGTACAGGCAAGAATGTGCTGCTGAGAGGGCCTGATTGATTGGCGTGCCATCCGAGAAATCGTCAGGGCGGTATTCACGGCGCGACCACTCAACCCCGGTTATCTTTGACCATTCCCTATAAACCGAACGAACCCGAGCACCCTCTCGGCCCCGTAATTGCTGCATATTTAGGGATTCCACATCCTCACCGGAAAAACGCATCCCATACATTTCACGCGCAACCGCTAGTCGGGTTTTTCGGTTGCTCACTAGCTTTGCCTGCTGTTCCAGAAGCCGGGTCGACCGACCTATCGGTCGGCCATGCGCGTAATATCGCACACCGTTTTCTCCCACCCAGACAATTGTCGAACCGGCATCTGCAATAACCACCATCGCCTGATGCGTAACCCGTGTACCAGGGCCCAACATAAGCACTCCCAGTGCTGCACTGGGTATATGCATGACGCCCTGGTCGTCAGTCGCAGTGAGAGAATTAGAATCTCGACCGATGGTGCAGTGCTCAAGATAGAGAAAAGAAATCCGGTCTTCAGCCCTCGCCAATTCGATCGGTTTCGACGGACGCGCTCCTGGAATATTGGCCATGCCTAGTCACTTTTGGAAGTCATTGGAGCAACAGTCAGCAATCCACACCCATAGCCCTTTGCTTTGCCAATTCCGTTTGTCAAAACACGGCGGAATCTCTCAGCATCAGCTACCTCGATGGCTCCATCGAACTGTGCCCGAGCGATCGTGACCATCCGTCCCTGCCTACGGAACTTCACTACTTCCCTACCTGTAACGGAAACAGCTAAATCATCATTGGAGGTGTCATGGCTATCTGCATGTGAAAACTCAGTCGGTAGAAATCGCACACCCATAACTTCAGCGCGTTCTAACAACCAATTTCGCTGTTGGGCTGCAGTTACATGCGCAAGTCTCTTAGACTTACCCGTCTGAGGGTCACGCACTGACTTCACAGGATTCGCTGCCAACCTAAAACGAAATCGCTTTCCGACGGAAATACTTCCCAAGACCGGTTCGTATTCACGTATCGCCCACGATACTTGATTTTCCCAGCCTGCTTGCTGCTGTAGATGCTCAAATGATGGCTTTTCAGGACTCACCACGTACAGTGCAAGGGAATGGGCTTCCCGGTCAACTCGCCACAAAACACGACCATCATGGCTGACTAGGTCACTATTTGGCGGAAAAGCTGACAGCACTGCGGCATGCATGGCCTCTGGGCTGGCTAACAACTTACGAGTCCCCCGCCGTTGCGGATTGAGAAACATGCGTGAAAGGTACATCGACTAGTCACCTCCCAGCAACGACATCGGATCGTGAGAAAACACAGGACGCTTTCCTTCTTTATTTTCAATCTCTAGCCATCCATGAACCACTGGTCGCATCTCGTGTTTTCGTTCTCGTGGATCAAAGCTGACTGGAGTATCCGGAATTAGCTCATCGTAGGTCTCACCATCACGCATATCTCTAACAATTGGCAGCGAAACTACTTCTGGCTGACGTTTCCGATACCAAGTCGATGCTTGCCAAGGAGCCTCACGCAGAGCGTCTTCCAGTGGCTTTTCCTCAATTCCTAGAACCATTCTTCCTGTCGGTTGGAATGCACGGCGGCCTAAGTAGAGGGGGAAAGCTGGTCGCTGTACCGCGTCGGCAAGCCCTTCAAGGACGCTGCGTGGACCTTCAATTCCAACAATGAAGATGGCATCAGTGAGGTAATCACGATACGTCAGGGGCTTGGATTTGTTGTTGCGCCAATCAATTTCAGTCTGGAAATCTCGCTCGACCTTTCCAATCTGATCAGTGCGAACACCAAAGCCGAGTGACGCCAAATCTTCAATCGCATCAGTACGGCGACGTCCGCTTGCAGCTGCAAGCAAACCCACTACCCCGCTTTTCGTCGGCTCTCTCCGAGTACCACGGTGATTGAATCGACTCGAGTCTCCCCATGCTTGCATAGGTCCAGCGAGCCTCAAGAGGAGAACCGACATTAGAACTCAGCCTTCTCCATGACAGCCTGCTCAACTAAATTGACTAAACCAGCCATGTCAGTGCGATCGCCAAAGACATTCAACTTTTCCATTGCGGCTTCAGTAGCTGCGCCACCAGTGGCAAGGTATGCACCTCCGAGTGGATGAGAATCGTATGCACCGTCCTGCTCGGCGGCATACTCTGCCAGCTTGATGGATGCGTTTTCTGTGCGGCCACGAGTGGCTTCCACTGGGTCTTCAAAAGCTTCTGACAGATTGACAGGCTGATCATCACGAACTTGAACCACGATCAAATCTGGTCGCGTTCGGTTAGCAAACGTGTTCTGCTTACCAGTTGGCATCGAAAGCGCAAATGCCTTGAGTAGCGCACCAGCAGCTTCCGATGCCGCCTCCTTTGACCCCAAAGACTGAGCCAGTTCACTAGCGTTGACCGTTGCGTAACGGTACAGCGTAGACGAGGTGAACTCCACCGTGCCGATCATGCCAGCACCAGCGTTGTCCTCTGCTGCGTTGTCATCAACCGCAGTGAAGTAGTCAAACTCTGTAACTGTCGGATGAACAGAAATAGCATGATTGAACTGGCACGTTGCATCAACATTGAGGTCTGGAGCATCAGCCAGCATGCGACCGAAGAGTGCAATGTCGACTGAATGCTCGTTATTTAATGCTTCCTTCGCTTCCTTCGCAGGAATTTTTGCGGGATCATCCTGGTACCGAATTGCCAGATCAGCTAGCGCTTTGATTTGCGCGCGGGACACAAAAAGCAGGTACTCAGTACGGATACGCGTATCTTCCTCGCCCTTCTTGGGCTTTGCCTGCTTCAGCTTTGTCTTCTGCAGAACACTGAGCGCTAAATGCTCAGCACTTTCTTCCAGCTCCGGAGCCTGCGAAATGATTTCCGCGGCAATCAATGACGGACTGAAGCGAGTACGCTGTCCCAACTTATCTAGGTCAAGTAAGTTCTCGAATTCCTTACGCGCTGCGCGCTTCCAAGCTTGGCTGGAAACTCGGGCCCGTCGTACACCGCCGTAGTTGGCAGTCTTTGGACTGCCGGTGTCATCTCGGTTGAGGTTTGATGGCGGAACAGTTTGGAGCGCGTGAATATCAATGTAGATGGTCATGATGTGCCTTTCTGTTGTTACTAGTTTTCTACTGCGCGGTCATGGTCATCGATTTCGGATTGCGGAACTCTGTTCATATCCCGGGCCCAACGAAGTCGCACACGGCGAGCTGAATCTGAATAGGTCAACGCCACCAAATCATTAGCCAACTGGCCGTAATCCATCGGAATGCTGTAACTCCTCAGCATCTGAATTAGTCCGCGTAAATGGTGAACCAACTCACCGGTTGTCTGTGCAGTAAGCACCGCGTTAAAGCGTCGCTCAATACCCTTTTTCTGGTTTTCACCTGCTACTTGATGAAGACGACAAATGGCCGTTCCGAATCCTTCGTTGGCCTTATGCATGGATTCACTTCTCGATTGCTGATGAAGTGCAAAAAATGCCAATGCAAGGTGCGCTGCAGTTTCATAGACGCCGGGTTCATCTCGAGGGCCTTCAAGCTCCGCCGGGAAAGAATTGAATACCTCTGACCACACCTGGGGCTGCTCTGCCAGCGGCGCGCTCAGTGAGCGGCGGAGCACTGCAAGCGAGGCACGAGCTTCCGAGGTTTCGTTGGCCAGACCGCCTGCTAAGCTTTGTGCTTTGCCGGCAACAAACCTGTACAGCAGGGAGCTGCGCGACTGCGACTTATTCATATCTGCCATTGTTACTTAACTCTCTCTCCAGGATTTCGTTCTTCCGGCCGTGGCAGAACTTTTCCGAGACCTCGTCGGAACCACAGCTCAGCGTGCCCCACGTTGTACTGACGCTCATCAACCTCACGACCTGACCATGCGCTGTCGGGCACACCCGCTATCAACTCTGCAGCCTTCGTGGTTGCTAAGTTCCGCAATTGATCGCTCCACAGCGCAAGATGACTATTTAGGTCTGTTTCTGGTGTGAGTCCATTAATCCACTGGCGGAATACTGGGTCTACATCCGAGTAGAAGGACCCCTCTGCACTAAAGCCTGCAGCCCCGCGTTCGCCACCAGATGCAATGGCCAAATTATTGGCAAATTTTCGCAATTCGGCTGCTGTATCTTGTGTTCGGTTTGCGGCCAACAACACGAATTGGACGGTTTGTTTATCGGCAGCCAAAAGGGCAGGGAACGCCAGGTTGTCTGTTAATAGGCGGTTGTACGAAGCCATTTGAGGACCATATTCGTAACCAACCATCCGAAGACTCAACCGGTAATTCTGCGGCACAATGCCACTGCGACGACCTGTACGAGTCTTCAACGCTTCCATGACACCGGCGGGCTTTGAAACTGTTACTTCGCTACCAGTGCGCCCCTTGGTCGTATCAACGTCCGCTTCAGGTAGCACAGCCGAGAGTCCTCTCCAAAGCGCGCGATCAGGATTGATGGCCTTTGGCATGTAGATATCTTCTTTGGCCTTCTTCGATTGCGGCTCGCTATAACGCCATGGAGACATCATTTCGAGTGCATCTTGATACAGATAGTCCACCGGATCGCCATTGCAAACAAGTGCTCCGGTAACCATGCCATTTTCCACATGAAGACGGATACGTCGCTGTGGCCACGTCATAAGAGTGAGTTGGCCTTTTGGAAGCGGTTCGGCCGAGACTGCCGCTGTCGGAACCGGCAATTCCCATATAGGAGCACCGGCCCAGGCAGCGGGATTGTGATCAACGATATTTAGCAGCAGCGTTTCAAGGAGACTATGTCCTTCGAGTACGGTCCCGCCTAACCAGCCTGCCCAACCAATGCCAATGGGATAACCTTTCCCGCCTTTGACGCGAGGGTCACCGACTGCACCTGATTTAATTCCCGAGAAATCAAAGGCTAGGCAATGAACCAGCCAACGACCTGCTTCCGCCAATGGAAGTGGCTCAATTGCTGAGCGCCGGTAAAAGAGGTCACCTAGCTCTGGTGAGTCCGGAATAATTGCTTCAAGGCTCTTCCATTCCCCACTTTTTGTAGCCAACGAAGGAGTTTGCATGAAAGGGGCTTCCCGATCGAGCAAATCGAATCGGTGCGAATATTCATCCAAATAGTTGTTAATCTGCTCTAACGGCAGCTTTTTGTCCTCCCATGCTGCCGCCCATTGTTTACGGTTTTCCTTGACATCTTCTCCAAAGTTGAATGCGCGATAAAGAACCGCAAGAGCCACCCGCAAAACCGCAAAATCCTGCGCTGGCGACTCACCAGAGATCCGTTTTAACTCACCAGCCTGCGCAAAGATATCTCGAAGGCCTAATTCCCGACCACTGCCATCGTGTCCCGTGACTTTAATCCAGGGCTCATCGAGCAGATTAAAACTCGGCTCAGCTCCGCTCACTGCGACTCCTTTTCTCGAATGGACCGCAAACCATAGTTCATATCGTATGAAAAACTAACTTCGTTCACATGGCATTCCCCACTTTCATCCAAAGGGAATGGAAGAAGTCCCTTTAGCCAAGAGCTGAGTTGCCAAGAAGGGCTACCAAACCGCTCCAATTCAGCGATGAACTCGTCCACTCCCCCGACTTGCCAAAAAGGAAGCGAAATAGTGCATTTGGCAACTTCACGTGCTAACTCGTCGTCAACTCCATTGGCATCACTCAGTGACTCACCACCGCGATTTTCCAGCCACGGCAATGAATAGAGTTCGCTGCCTCGCTGTTCCACAAGAACTACTTCGATTGACTCTTCGATGTCTCTGACCTGCGACTGTCCACGAAACTCTTCTTCCGACCCATGCCGGAACCACAGGCTCATCTCTTTTTCGTTTGGCGATGGACCGAGCGACCGTTGCGCTTTTTCAGCAAGCTTCTCTCCACTTTCTCGCTGCTCCTGCACCGCCGCATCCCAGTCTTCTCGCCAACTGACTGGACACTGTGCGTCTATGTCATACGTTTCACGAACTATCCCTGCGACATGATCTGGCGATATAAACTGCTTCCGCCCCATCAAAGCTGAAGCCGTCCGCATCAACAACGCAGTGCCATAAATCCGTTTACTACCGCTCACAAACTCTGGAGCATCGCTATCCCTAATCTCAGTGACCCCGAAGAGCACCAGTCGTGGCGCTTGAAGTCGCTCCGGACGGTTTTTACGGCCATGACGGTGGAGGCGACCCGCCCGCTGAATTAGCAAGTCCGAAGGCGCAAAATCACTGAACATAATGTCAAAATCCAAGTCAAGAGACTGCTCGACAATTTGTGTTGACACCACTACTCCCCGTCGTGGACGCACACCAGACTTGCCATATTTGGCAACAAGTTCTTCTTCTTTAGCCCGTCGATCTGCCGCAGCGAAGCGTGAATGAAGCAAAAATACTTCCTCATCAGTGAAGCTGCCGTCAGCAAAAATTTCGTCGTAAAGCGTTTGGGCACGCTGAACTGTATTACACACGACTACAGCGCAACCGCCATCACGAAGCTCTTCCGTCAACATCGAAACTACAGATGAGTCGTCACAGTATTCGAGTGACACAACCTGTCTGCGAGAAGAAGCTTCTGGCTTACGGATAGATACGCCGTCAGCATTGACAAAGGTCAGAAGCGGATAAGCCCGTTCATCTTTGGCAACTTCCATCTCGCCAAGAATCTTGTTGGAAATTTGCGCATTTTCTAACTGTGCAATTCCCGAGGCGTAGGCCTCCATCAAATGAAAACGAGTATCCGGTGGAAGCGTTGCCGACAACGCAATGACTGGAACTCCATATGCACCACACCATTCCAATGCGCGGTACAAATACTGCTGCATGTAAATGTCTGCAGCATGCACCTCATCGAGAATCAATACCTTTCCGGCAAGCCCCAGATGCCGCAACATGATGTGCTTCGACTGCAGCGCCGAGAAAAGGAACTGATCGATTGTGCCAACAGTAAAGTCTGCCAGCGCTGCAGTTTTTCGAGATCGTAGCCACCAATGAGCCTCAACTGCAGGCTCTTTAGAATTGGCACCATATTCTTCGTCATAAATAGCCGAAAAACTCTGTGACGGAAACTTAAGACCTTGGAATTCATCATTAAACTGCGCGCGACTATGTGTGAGCATCGCAGAGGCCAACTGGTCTTCCGCAATCGCACGATCGAGCCACTTCAAAACACGAGAAAACATGGCATCTGATGTGGCGCATGTAGGCAACGCGACTTGCACACCACCACAGCCGAACTTGGCTGCAAATACTTCCGCGGCCGCAAGCGCAGCCTCCGTCTTGCCTTCACCAGTCGGTGCTTCCAACAGCAACAGACCTGGTTTATCCACTTCCTCAGCAAGTTTTACTGCGTCAAGCTGAACTGGGTATGGGGTGGCACCAGCGGGCAGGTCAAACCGAGCGCGAAATAGGTCATCCGCACTACTTTCCGGGCGAGGATCCCACGGATCAGGAAGATTTAACTTGTTGATTGCATCATCGCTTCTGTTTGTCGACGGTGCATCAGACATCGACAGGGGGAATAAATCAGTATTCGAAGCAAGCCAGTCAGCCATGACCACAATGCCCGTCAGCAACATTTGCGTTGACGCTGACAGTCCTTGTTCTCGGCGTTGTTCAAAATAAGTCGCCGTTAAACCTGCCCTTGTGGCCATGACGTCGAAGAATTCAAAACGAATCTGTTGCCACTTTTCATCTTCGAGCTCCTCAACGAAATCTTCGGCAGAATGCAGCAGATTCTCATCGGGAAACTTGCCGTGATGGCCACCAATTGGTGCAACATATGTGTCGGCAGCATCTTCATCGAATCCATGGTTTTCCACCAACCAAACCCACAATGTATATGCGCCGACAGCCCCGTGGGGTGCTCCACGTAATTCTTTGGAGGAAAGTGTTGTCGCAGCGCCTAGCCCATACGAGCACACTCGGTCATACAGTTCGGGAACTTTGACGGAGAAAGAATACGATGCTTTCCCAATATCGTGACACCCAGCGTAAAAAGCCAACCATGCACGCGCCTGCCCCTTCGAGCCGAATTCATCGGTAAGTACTTGCCTTAGTGATTCCGGCAACCACTCATCCCAGAGATAAAAAGCCACATCCTGGGAATCATTTAAATGTTGCGCGAGACTCAACGCTTCTTCGCGTTGCCAATCCCATTTAGCCCACTGCAAGCGGGCTACTTCAGACAATGCATCTGCCAAGTTCGAGTCCATGTTCGACATAACGACTCCGTCCGGCCGAACCCTTATCCGGCCTCTGTTCTAATCTCGAAGATAACTCAGATATTAGTTTCATTCAACATGGAAAATACCCCCTTTGGTACCCCACATAATCAAATGTTCATATAATTTGATCGCTCTCTACAAGTGCAGCACAGACATAAGAAAATCCCCGCTTCCGCGGGGATAACATCGCCCCTCATAATCAAATCGGAACATCCCCGCTCACACAGGGAACCCGAGGGCGACAGAACCTACCCTAACCTCTCCGGAGCCTCCGCCAGGCCCAATCCACAATCACGAAGCCAACGAGCGTCACACCGAACAGTGGCGCAGCCACTGAATACGCAATCAACAGCGCCACAACAGCCGCTGCAACACCCGGGCGAATATCCCGCCAGCGCGTCGGTGCCGGGAACCTGCCCGGACGACCACCACGACCGCGCCCAAACCACATGGCGTAGCCGCGCACAATCATCGCCAACAGAGCAACACCGATAAGCGCCAGGACCAGCTGATTCACCCACCCGAACAGGATGCCCATGTGCGCGTTAATCAGCCACTCGGTCAGCTTCGCCGGCAGCGGCCAGTCTGCAAAGTGAATCCGATCGACCATCGCTCCGGTCGAGCCATCAACGGTGACGGTCTCAATGCCCATCCGCCATTCCTCACGGGCTTCCTTGGCTATCCACACCGTGCCAGCTTCCGGTGGAGTCAGCTCGACCTTCCCGGACAGGCCCTCGGCACGCGCGAGGTTCATAACACTATCTGCCTCTGACCAGTCATAATTCGCAGGGGCAGTCGCAGTCACAGCTGGTTTCGGTGCGTACCAATCCATGGTCTCGCGTAGCTTTGCGATGCCCGTTCCAGCCACCCACGACCACGTCAAGCCAGTGACGGTCAGGAACAAAAGTCCAACACTAACTGCCACGCCAACATTCGCGTGACGACGCATATGATGCGCCCTCTTACTTGTTCCGTGTGTCCGCTTGCGGCGCGAACGGTCCCACCAAAGCCAAAGGCCACCAATAGCCAGTGCACCCATCCAGGATGCTGCCGTTTCGGAGTATAGGCGACCAAAGTTGCTATCAATCCAGAGCCTGCGGTGCCCTTCCGAGATCCACGCCCGCAGTGGCAGCGCCGCCGAGGAGCCGTATTGCACCAGATCACCCTTGATGCTCAAGTCGCCTGGGTCGACAAACACCGCATGTCGGTAGGACTCCGACTTCAGCTGCTCATCGTTGAACATAACTCGCGTTGTCTGCCCCGGCTTTTCCGGGACCTGCACTGCGGTCACCGGCAGCTCAGGATGCACGCGCTGCGCGACCTCAACCTGCTTTTCCAGAGGCTGTGCGGGAAGGCTTGAAGTTGCAGTTAGTTCTTCGTGGTAAACCACCTTTTCTATGCTCGGGGCGAGGGCATATGCCACGCCTGTGATAGCTGCAATAACGAGTAGCGGCGCAACGAGGATGCCTGCAACGACATGGATTCGGTGCAGTAATGCTCGTGGCCCACCATTTTTCTGAGTCTTTGCGACGGGGTTTGCGGCTGGTACTCCAGCGGCATCGCCTGTGGCTAGTGAAGTCATGCTCTATTAGTCGGACGAACCGCCTCAGTTGTTCCCCAGCAAGCTCACTTTTATTAATTCCAGGGGTAACCATTTGGCCACGTGCCTCGTTGAAGGCCACCTCGTGCGCAACTATCCGTCGTAAAGCCCGCGTACCCTCGAACACATGGCTTATCCAGACGTGTACCACGCCAATGACAACCGCTATGAAACGATGCCATACAACCGCTCCGGCAACACCGGCCTGAAACTTCCAGCCATTACGCTGGGGCTTTGGCATAACTTTGGTGATGACCGGCCGCTCGAGACGCAGCGTGAGATCCTGCGCACCGCGTTCGACCACGGCGTCACGCACTTTGATCTCGCCAACAATTACGGCCCACCGCAGGGTTCTGCGGAGGCAAACTTCGGTCGCATTATGGCCAAGGACTTCGCTCCCTACCGCGATGAAATGATCATTTCCTCCAAGGCCGGTTGGTACATGCAGGATGGTCCCTACGGCTTCGGCGGTTCGCGGAAGTACCTCGTGGCCAGCTGCGATGCCTCGCTGAAACGCATGGGCCTGGACTATGTGGACATTTTCTACCACCACCGCCCCGACCCGGATACGCCTATCGAGGAAACCGTCGCCGCCCTCGACTTCCTCGTCCGCTCGGGACGCGCGCTCTACGTCGGCGTGAGCTCCTACTCCCCCGAGCTGACTCGCCGTGCGCAGAAAATCGCCCGTGAGCTGGGCACTCCGCTGACTATTCACCAGCCGAGCTACTCCATGTTCAACCGTTGGATCGAGGACGAGCTGCTGGCAACCTGCGCCGACGAAGGCATGGGTGTCATCGCCTTTTCCGCGCTTGCGCAGGGGCTTCTCACCGACCGCTATCTGGATGGCGTGCCGGAGTCCTCGCGTCTCGGGGCGCACAAGATGAACTCGGGGTTCCTCAACGACGACACGCTCACCGCCATCCGTGAGCTCAACGCCATTGCTTTACGACGAGGCCAGTCCCTGGCACAGATGGCCATCTCGTGGGTTCTTCGCCGTGACGAAGTGACCTCCGCCCTAATTGGGGCTTCGTCGGTGGAGCAGCTGAAAAACAGCCTCGGCGCCCTGGACGCTGCGCCGTTTAGCGATGAAGAACTCGCGGAGATCGACAAGTGGGCCGTCGACCGCGGGATCAATCAGTGGCAGGGCGCTACGGAGTCTGTGTAGGACTAGGCCTTGAGGCTTCTTAGGACACTTTTTGAGGGTCTCCCTCGATTTCTCTAATGATGAACTCGAGGTAGGCCTTCATAAAGCGGGTCGCGCTCTGCGCTTGTTCAGAACCTGGGCTAATAGATCGAACGACTCTGAAATCGGAGATAAAAGCATCGTTTGTGATGACTTCAACGTGAACCGAATCTCCATTTTGTGCACCACAGGGTAATGTCTCCATGATTTCAGACCCCACAACCGAACAAATCTTTTCTTCCAGTGCCAGCTGGTTTGTCTGAACATTGTCGGACAAGAAATCTCCTCGACGCAGAGATGGATGATTGAAATTTAGCCAGTACTTTCCAGTTCGTGGATAACGAAGATAGAAAACGCCATTACCACGGAGATTGATGCGATCTAAAAACTTCTGATTCAAACGAATCCGAATCCGACGAGGACCATTTTCAACATAGAAGTATTTATCAAAGTCAGGAATCTCGCCAAAAACCTTCGCAAATTCATCAATCTGCTTCCTCGCGGCCATAGTTAGAGGCTTATTTTCCTCAACGAAGGTCGCGTCCAGATTTTCAGCAGTTCGCTCAATGCCAATTCCAGTCTTTTCTCCCTTATTAGTTGAAGTCGCCTCTACTGCTGTTAGCCGAGCTAGTTGTACCACTTTTTCAAAGCTTTTATGCCACTGCTTAGCTGTAAGCTGAGTTGACCCCGAACCGTCGTAGTTTCTCAGCATGCTTAAAGCGTTTACTCCCGTATTGCCAATTGGGGCTAGCCATGGGTTCAAATCGCCCACAACTAATTCTTGATTGATTTCGTCGATGGTATCGCCGATTTCGGTGCCATCATGGTCACCTTCTTCATCGTCGCTGTCATCAGTTTGAAGTACAAGTTGCAGCTTTGGTGGATTAGAATCGGACAAATCTTCAGTTATTTCATTAGCCAACTTGAAGTCAGTGACCTGAATACACAGCAGCCAGTAAAGATAGAGCAAATCATCATCATTCTCGAATACCTTTGAAATATCACTACCGGAATGATTCGCATTTTCCGTAATTAGCTTCAAAAGCAACATAGAGTTTGCCACGCGCTTAATCGAGCGGGGATTGGAAAATAGCAACTTCTGCGAGAGTTCAGCGAATTTATCCGCATTCTTTAAAGTTCTTCTTTTCCCAGATTTTAGGTCCGCAAGCAGTGTCACAATCAGTGCTTCAATTTCGTTACCTGGAGAAGGGACATTAAAGGGAACCTGGATGATTTTATCGAAAAACTGCTTGGCTTTCGCTTCATCCATTGACTCACCATAGATTGCACGCGCACCCTTTTGCACGACGTCAAAATCAATCGCTAGGATGAACACACAGTTCTCTGTCTCAAAGAACAGTTTGATAGTCTCCATAATTTGGACAGCACGAACTGGTGGCAAACGGTCTAAATCATCAACAAATATCGCGAACGTTTTAGTCCCAGAGATACTTTCTAAAGTTTCGGAAAATACCTCTTTGAAATCCTTCTGGAGTTCGCTCTGTCCCTGAAACGCTTCTTCTGTTAGATCGAATAGCGCCCCTGCTGCGACACTTAGCAAAGTTGAACTTGCGCTACCTTTGACCCCGCTATCCAACAAGAACTTCTCGGTATTTTTTCTTACAGTTGGGCTGATCGCACCAAGAACCCTTTTAACCTTATCTGGAACACTTTTCTTAATCTGGTCTTTTTGGAATTTTTGACTTACTCGAAATAGCTGTTGATATACTTCTGCCGCGAATGCTGCTGGAATGTCCTCCTCTGCTGCAATATGAGCAAACTTCCACGTTTCAATTTTTATCGATGTGACGTTGTCATCGTTTAACTCGTTCTGGACAAGCTGAATCATCGTAGATTTACCACTTCCCCAGCCCCCCTGAATTGCTAGGGTCATCGGCGTAGGACATGATTGGATAAATGATGCTAAACCTTTTGCTTTATCAGTAAAGCTTAATAGATCTTTCTCCGCCGGAATATCTGTGCGTGCGATACTCAATAACTCAGACATGGCTCAATACCTTCCCTCGGTCTTTTAAATTCTTTAGACTGCGGACGTGAACAATCTTCTTTGATGATATTAAATTGGGTACGTATCTTTCGGTGATTTAATTGACTTTTCCAATACGCATTAACTCAGCAGAAACCTCGCTACACCATCTCCGGCAGCACATACTCAATCAGCTCATCAATCTGTTCTTCCGCATCGCGTTTAGAGGTGCGGAAGTTGATGCTGACGTGATTGATGCCGAGCTGTCGCTGGGAGTGCAGCAGTTCGATGAGCTTGTTGCGGCCAAGGCGGTACCCGAAGTGACCGCCCTGCGCAGGCGCGTCGGGGTCTTCATGCAGGTCGATCCACAGTGATTCCAGGAAGGGCTTGAACACGTCCTCACCACACTCCTTGGCCACCGCCTCCTGCCAGTGCGCGATGTTCTTCTTCTGCATTTCCAAACCCTTGTGGTACATGAACCACCCGTCGGTATGCGCAGCCTTCCACTCCAGGCTCTGCTGACAGGAGCCGGTGGCCAACAGCGGAACTCGACGGGCCAGCGGCTTGGGCACCACATCGGATCCGCCCATCTTGCCCTCGGACCATCGGATAGGCCGGTAGGTAGTGCTGAGGGCCTTTTCATAGACCTCGATGTGCTCGCGGAAACGCTCACCGCGCTTGCCTTTGTCCTGGTTAAAGGCAGGGAATTCCTCGGGTCGGTCGCCGGTGGCAACGCCGAAGAGGAAACGGCCGTCGGAAAGCCTGTCCAGCGTGGCAGCGCGCTTGGCCATCACCAACGGATGCTGGAAAGGCACGACGATTGCACCCGTTCCGAGCGCGATGTCGCTGGTGTGTGCAGCGATGTAGCTGAGGTACATCCAGGGGTCGTAGACCTGGCCGACGTCGCCGAACGTTTCCACGCGCAGCGGAATGTCGCGTGCCCACACCGCCGCGATGCCTGCGCGTTCGGCTTTCTGAATCAGCCGAATCTGATTGCTCAGCGCGTCCTTGGGTTCGGCTTCGGCGTCCTGCTCGATGGGCAGGCTGAGCCCCACCGTGAGTCGGCCCGGCGCGAATGTGCGCTGGTAACCGGGCAGTTCGTCGATGGGCTTGTCCGAAAGATCAAACAGCGAGCTCATGGTGCTCCACGGTAGTACAGCTGCCGCCGCGAAAACCGCGGAATTTTTAGTTTTGCTCAGTGTATTATCGGTGAATGGACTCCACGACTAGTAACTTCCTCACCACGAATCACCACTCGGACAAGACAGCGATTGCCTATTCGCTACACCAGCACCGCGGTTCCAACCTCCCGATCTTGGTGCTGATTCATGGTGTGTGCCATTCGCGACATGCCTGGAATGACGTAATTACGCACCTAGTCAACGATTTCCGCGTCATCACTGTGGATCTTCCTGGGCATGGCGAATCGGGGCGGCCAACACTCAAAACCTCCGCCAGCGAGGACATGGGCAAGCGCATGCTGGCCGAACTGCGCGCTTTCTTGGATGAGCTATCCACCACGCTTCCCGGCGCCGATGCAAAACCGCATATCGCAGGAAACTCTCTGGGCGGTTACTTCGCCCTTGAACTTGCACGTCAGGGATATGCCGCATCGGCGGTGGCTTTTAACCCCGCCGGCTTTTTCCACGGCAAACTCGACCAAATCCGCACTGCCAGCCAATTCCTGGTTTTGTATGGCACTGCCAAGGTGCTTCGAAAGCTGCTTCCGACAATGGCAAAAACAAAAGTGGGTCGTACGGCGATGTTCGGAATGTTTTCCGCACGCCCCTGGAAATTGTCGCCTGAGCAGGTCAGCCGGGATGCCGCGGGGCTGCTCAAGAACAATATCTTCCTGTCCGCGCTCGACACTGAGTTCTCTTTTTCCGCCGACACCGGCCAGGCAGCTCAGACGTGCTATTGGGGCACCACGGATCTGACTCTCATTCGAGGCTGGAAGCGTCATTACGACGTGCTTCCCAATGCTGAGCTCCACCTACTACCCAAGCTCGGCCACGTGCCCATGGTCGATGATGCTCGACAAGTCGCGGCTGCCATTATGGCCAGTGCACAGCCGCGACCGTAGCTAACGACTGAGCACATAGGCTCCATCGTCGAACTTCCTGGTCTTGGCCCTAAACAGCCATGTCCAGCTCGGCCATACGGCCGGGGCATTGCCGTGGGCGTCGCGATACCAGGAACCGCAGCCGGTAATCCAAACTGTCGTCTTCACCCGCTCCCGCACCCAGTCATTCCATTTATTAAATGCCTGCTCGCGGACTTCCGCGACGTTCACCCCGGCACGCTTTTTGGCTTTGAGCATTTCGACAAAGTACTTCACCTGCGACTCGATCATGTAGATCATGGACGAATGCCCAAGCCCTGTGGCAGGTCCCATGATCATTGTCATATTGGGGAAACCTGGCACGGTGGCCCCCTTGTAGGCACTCATGCCCTCACGCTGCCATTTAGTAGCTAGGGACTGTCCACCTCCGTCGTGTATCAGGTCGAACGCCGGAGAGTCCGTCACATGGAATCCGGTGCAAATAATTAGCACGTCAATCGTGCGCTCAGTGCCGTCGACAGTAGTAATTGAATGCGGACCGACCCGGTCGATTGGACTCGTGACAAGCTCCACATTGTCCCGGGCGATTGCGGGGAAATACGTATTCGAAATCAGCATCCGCTTGCAGCCGATAGTGAATTTCGGCGTGAGCTTCTCACGCAATTCGGGATCTTTCACCTGCATGCGAAGCAGTCCCTGCGACGCAAGCTTAATTGGCACCATGAAGCGGCTATCCCGCGTTAACCCGGGAATTTGGAGCTCGCGGAAAAACCAATCTTGAGCCCGCATAACTCGGCGTAGCCCTGGGAGTTTACGAAGCGCGGTACGTTCAATACTGGTGTAATTCCGATCCAGGCGCGGAATCACGTAGGGCGCGGTGCGCTGGTACACATCAAGATGGCCAACAATGGGCGCAATCTTGGGGATGATCTGAATCGCCGAGGCACCAGTGCCGATAACTGCGACTCGCTTATTGCGCAGGTCGACTTCGTGATTCCAGCGCGAGGAGTGGAAAACGTCTCCGGAATAGGTCTCAATGCCCTGGATGTCAGGCATACGCGGCTCGCATAGTGCGCCCACCCCCAGCACCAGCTCTTTGGCCGCCCATGTTGTTCGGGCACCAGAATCGATGTCTTCGGTTACTACCACCCAGCGGGCAGCGTCGTCGTCCCAGCGAGCATCAACCATCTCAGTTTTAAAGTGAGCGCTGCTGTACAGCCCATGATTCCTCGCAACCTCGCGCTGATACTGATAAATCTCGGGCTGCGTGCCAAAGCTGCGGGACCAGTCGAAGTCCTGAGCAAATGAAAGTGAATACAGATGGCTCGGAACATCGCAGGCAGCTCCAGGGTAGGAGTTATCCCGCCACGTTCCACCGAAATCATGACCGCGGTCAATGATGTGGAAGTCGTTAATCCCCTCTTTTTGCAGAGCAACGGCCGTTGCCATTCCGGAAAAGCCGCCGCCAATAATCAACACATTCGTTTGTTTATCGAAAGTATCCATGGGGCAAGCTTAGTCATTGCCACCGAATCACCCAACCGAACCGTCGCCGCACTCGCAGTTAAACTGGGACCATGCTTGAGGATGTCATCATCGTCGGAGGCGGCCAAGCTGCCCTCGCTACCGCCTACTACCTGTGCAAACACGGCATTGATCCGCTCATCCTGGACAATCAGCCCGCACCTGGCGGCTCCTGGCGCAATGTCTGGCCCTCGATGACACTCTTTTCTACCCCAGGTTTTTCCAACCTTCCGGGCATCCAGATGCCCGATTATGACGGCTTTCCGCCCGCTTCCCATGTGATTGATTACCTCAGCTCCTACGAAAAGCGCTACGAACTGCGCGTTCAGCGCCCGGTTAACGTCACCCACGTCACCCACAACGGCACCTTCCACCTCACCAGCGATGCTGGCGACTTCGAATCCCGCCAGCTCATCGCCGCCACCGGCAACCGCCCCTTCGTCCCGCACTACCCCGGCACGACCTCCGCAAAGCAGTGGCATTCGGCCAACTATCCAGGCCCCAAACCCTTCGAAAGCTCCCGCGTTGCCGTTGTCGGCGCGGCGAACTCCGGCGCCCAAATCGCCGCTGAACTGATACTTTCCGACATCGACACCACCTGGTTCACCCGCCACGAACCGCGCTGGATGCCCGACGACGTCGACGGCCGCGTCCTGTTCAAACGCAACCGTCAGCGAGCACTCGCCATCGCACGTGGCGAACCCGACCCCGGCCCCTCCGACAGTATCGGCGACATCGTTGTCCTACCGTCCGTCCGCAAAGCCCGCGACTCCGGTGCCCTCACCTGGACACCCATGTTCTCTTCGCTTGACGACGTCCACGCGGACCACCTCATCTGGTGCACCGGTTTCCGCCCCGCGCTCGGCCCCTTCCGCAGCGTCGACTCCGACCTCATCGAGTTCGTCGGCTACGGTGACTGGGTTGGCCCCGGTGCCGCCACGATTATGGGTGTCGGCCCCTTCGCTAAGCGCGCGGCTGAGCGGGTGGCTGCCCGCCTGTCAGCATGACCTGCATCAACATCATGTCCAACCAACGCCCGTTCTTCGTCCCCACCTGTGGCAACAGTCCAACACGCTGAAAGCCGTACTTTTTATGCAGCGCAATCGACCCCTCATTACTGCCGTCAATTGCTGCAACCAAAACATGCTTTCCCGCCTCCCGGGCAGCATCAATGGTTTTGTTCAATAGTGCCCCGCCAATGCCCCGGCCCTGAAAGTTCGGATGCACGTAGATGGAGTTTTCCACCGTGTACCGAAACCCATCGAAGTCACGGAAGTCACTAAAGGTGGCATACCCAGCGACTTCGTCGTCAAGCGTGGCGACGAAAACCGGGTAGCCCTTGCCCCAGTGCGCCTCCAGCCATGCGATGCGATTCTCCGCGCTGACCGTGTCATCGTTCCAGATGGCGACGGTGTTAATCACGGTCTCGTTGTAGATTTCCGCGATTGCCGCGGCGTCCTCCCGCGTTGCTTGCCGAATGATCATGGTTTTGCCCCGTTTTCTGCGCTGGTTTCTACACTCCGCCTTTATAAATGCGAGATTATCAAGCTTCCGTTTTCGAACGGGTGTTTTATTTATATTTTTCCGCAACCCTCCAAGCGCCACCCGCAAACAACCTGGTAACAAACACTTTTATGGCTAACCAACATCTACAAAAACCATTCAAAATCTCTCATCATTTCTCTTTACAAACCAGAACGGCACCTGTACGATAGCAAGTAAGTTCGAAAGAAGGCCGACAACCATTGGAACACCAGGGGGATCCAATGAAGTCCGAACAAGTACCCGAACCATATTGGGCTCATGAAAATCCTGAAGATGAGCTCTCAGCACTCGCGCGGGCTACCAACCGCGCCCACCTTGAGTTGATTGAAGCCTGCTGCCCTGCAGGCGATGATGACGTTGAAAACCATGCCGCTCGCATCAGCGTTCGCCTGGGAATCACCCGCAGTGAAGCACTGCGTATCTGTGACATTGGCCTGTTGCTGGAGAAAATGCCTCAGCTAGCGGCCTACGCCCGGGAAAGCTGCGCATTATCTATGCGGCAACTCGGCATCATTGCACATGGCGTGGTCGGCATCGAGCCTGATCAAATACCCGATGCGGAGAAGAAAATTCTGGCATTGGTTACACCACGGAAGCGTCGTCAAGCGATGATTGGTCCGCGCACGCTCACTACCAAGATTGGTGATATTGCTGCGGATTTGGATGACCGTGCTCGCGCCGACGGCACAATTCCCACTATTACCGATACTGAATCGGTGACTCTGGTGGAACGTCCCGACAGCTACTCCCAAATCATTCTCACGCTGCGCCCGGACCGCGCCTACTTCGCCATGTGCGCAATTGAAACGGTCTTCCGCGCGAATGAAGAAATGACGCAGGCGGATGCATTTGTGGATCTAATCCACCAGCGCACCAATGCGGAGGTTGTGCTCAATGTTTTCCGCGAGCCTCACAGTGATGACGCCTGGCTGGACGGCGCCGGCTGGCTCGGCGCGCTGGTCACGGAAGAGTGGATGCAAAAGGTGACGCATGTCCGCCTCTCAGCAGACAGCGCCACCAATGGTTACCGCCCAACCCCAGCGCAGGTTGCCCGCGTCCACGGTCGTGACGGCACGTGTCGCTTCCCGGGCTGCGAAGTCCCAGCGTACAAGTGCGATATTGACCATATCGCACCGTACAACCAGGAAGACCCCGAAGCCGGTGGCCCTACCGACACGCAGAATCTGCACTGCCTCTGCCGGAAGCACCACAACCTGAAAACCCACAAGCTCTGGGATATCACGGCTTATGAGGACGGCTCAGAGGTGTGGTCCTCTGCCGACGGCGTTACCGCGGCGACCGTCCCGGCCGGACCGTTAGCCGGGTTCGGGCGACAGACTTTTGACAAGCGCGCTACTCAGAAGACGAAAGCACGCCATGACCACTACATGAAGTGGTGGCTGTCATTCGCGGCAGTGCCAGATCTAGTCTTTGATGATGGGGAGGATTAACCCAGCGGGCCACCGCAGTTCGGCCATGCGCCAGCACCCTGGGAGGCAAGCACGCGCTCGCCAATCTCAATCTGCTGCTCCTTGGTGGCCTGGTCAGCCGTTGGTGCGTACTGGTCACCGCCGTGGCCGCTCCAGGTCTGCTGCGAGAACTGCAGTCCGCCGTAGTAGCCGTTACCGGTATTGGTCTGCCAATTTCCGCCGGACTCACATGCCGCAACCTGATCCCAGGCGCTGACTGATGCAGCGTTGGCGGCAGCAGTCGGGGCAGCAATCATGCCTGCTGCCACGGCGGCGGATGCGATGAACTTACCGGAAAAACGCATAAAGAGAGAACACTCCTAAAGGGTTGACTTTTCTCTTGGGCGACCAAGCTACGCGCACCCTCCCCCACCCTGTCAACCCGTATCCTGGAAAGCATGTCCGTGGCAGATGTCGTCCGCAAAACCGAGAGAAGAATCAACGCACTGGCCGCCAAGCGTTCCAAAAACGCTGGTTGGAAACCGGAAATCATCGGATTCACCGGGTACGGAAATGCAGAGCGCGTTCGCGTACTCGGCCGTGTCCTCATGAAGGATCCAGCCAAAAAACGAGACGAGGAACAAAACAAAAAACGCGGCTTCTGGCAGTTTTTCACCGTCGAACTCGCGGACTTTCCGGTCACCATCACTGCCGGCAATCGCACGGTGGAAACCACCACGGATAGCAACGGCTACATCGAGGTACTAATCAGGAATCACGGCCTCGAACCCGGCTGGCACGAGATTAAAATCAATGACACTCCGGCCGAGGTCCTCATCCTCTCCCCGGAGACCAAATACGGCATCGTCTCCGATATTGATGACACGGTGCTGGTCACCATGCTGCCGCGCGCCCTCATCGCCGCCTACAACTCCTGGGTTAAGGAGACGGACGAGCGCAAGGCCGTCGCTGGATTCAGCGAGTTCTATGCGCAACTTCGCCGTCGTTACGCGAGCAAAACTGACGAGGACACGGACGTTCCCGTCATCTACCTCTCCACCGGCGCGTGGAATACCTTCACTACGCTGCAAAAATTCCTGCACCGCAACAACCTGCCGAAGGGTCCACTACTGCTCACCGACTGGGGGCCAACGCCCACCGGCCTGTTCCGCTCGGGTAAGGAACACAAGAAGGTGCGACTGCGGGACCTGTTTATTGACTTCCCCGAAATCAACTGGATTTTCGTGGGCGATGATGGCCAGTACGACCCGCTCATCTACGGCACGGCAGCGGCGGAGCATCCCGATAAGGTCGCGGCAATCGCGATCCGCAACCTCACTCCCAGCGAGCACGTGCTCTCCCACGGCACGGCAGTGCCGATTGAAAAACTGGAGAACAAGGAGGTCCCGTTCATCGAGGGCGCCGACGGCTTTAAGCTGCTCAAACAGATCGACCAGCTGCCGCAACCATGATCTACCTCCGCCATGCCCGTATTCACGATGATGCCGAGCTCCCGGCGTACGTCGTAAAGCTCGCCCTGCCGTTCCCCATGGCCTTCACCACGCCAATTACCATCCTGACCGGCGAAAACGGCAAGGGAAAGTCGACGGTGCTGGAGGCGCTGGCATCGGCGATGGGTGTCGATACGGACGGCGGCTCGCGGTTTAAAACGCAGGAGCGCACCTCCCCGGTCCCGCTGGCGCTGACCAGGCGCAATCCCCCGGATACGTTCTTCTTTCGCGGCGACGCGCACCTGAACCTCGCGCGTTTCTATGCATCGATCGGCAGTCTCCCCGGCGGTGACGGCATGGCGGACCTCACCCAGATGAGTCACGGCCAATCCATCATGGCGCTGGCCAAACGCCGCTTCGGTGCCGAATCGCTGATCTTCCTCGACGAACCCGAGGCCGGACTGTCGGTACTGCGCCAGCTGGAACTCCTCGGCCGCCTCGGCGCGCTCGCCGAAGCCGGCGCACAGATCATCATGGCGACGCATTCCCCCATCCTGCTCGCCGCACCGGAAGCAACGATCATTTCGCTTGACGACGCCGACACCACCCACTTCGAAGACACCCTCGCGGTACGGGCGACCAGGGATTTTCTAGCCGACCCCGTCGGCATCGCGGACTACATGGTGGAGCGTTTTACTTCGGATTCTTAAGCCCCAGCGATGCCACGACGCCTGCCGCCGACAGTGCTACCGGCAACCACATGGCGTTACTCATTGCGGTGGTGAAGTCGCCACGGTTGCTGCTGAGCGCCGCAGCCATGACGGTGGCAATCAGCGCGCTGCCCAGCACACTGCCAATCTGTCGGATGGTGTTGTACACACCGGAGGCGGCACCGGCGAGGGACGGATCAATGTTGCGGGTCGCGGCCGTCGACAGTGTGCCCCAAATAAACGCGTTGGCCACACCGAACGCAGCACCCGGCAGTAGCAGCCACAGCACGGAGAGGTCCTCGTGAATGAGGTAGTGAAACCCGAGCATGCCCACCAGCGAGGACCCAAAACCGATCAGCGCGAACTCGCGGAACTTCAATCGGTCCAGCATTCGCCCAGTCCAGGGCGCCATGACACCGGAAATGAGCGCCTGTGGCACCAGCAGCAGTGAGGCCTGGATGGTCGACAGGTCGCGGGCATTCTGGGCGAAGAGGATGATCGGGAAACCAACCGCGACCACCAGCGCTCCCATCACGGCAATGGCCAGCGAGGAGATGGTGAAGTTGCGATCCTTAAAAAGGGACAGCGGCATCAGCGGTTCGGCCGTGGTCTTGGCCTCCCACGCAGTGAACAGTCCAAGAATCACCACGCCACCGGCAATCAATGCCCAGATCCAACCGGACCAGCCGGCACTCTCCCCCTCCTGAATGCCGAAGACCAGCAGGAACATACCAATCGCGCTGAGCACGACGCCCAGATAGTCAATCTTGTTGCGGTGCGTCTCGAAAGTCGGCAGATAGCGAAACGCGAAGACGAGCCCGACTACGCCGATTGGCACATTAATAAGGAAAATCCAACGCCAGCTCAGCAGCTGAATCAACACGCCACCAGCCAGCGGCCCCGTCAGCGAAGCAATTCCGGCCGCCGCTCCCCACAGGCCCATCGCCGCACCGCGATGCGCCGGTGGAAACATCTGCGTAATCAGCGCCATCGTCTGCGGTGTCAGCAGCGCGGCCCCCAGTCCCTGCACCACGCGGGCAATGATCAGCATGCTTAACGACGGCGCCAACCCACACGCCAGCGACGCCAACACGAAGATAACCAAGCCCGCTACATAGGTGTGCTTGACTCCCCAGAGGTCACCGAGCCTGCCGGTAATAAGCAACGGCACCGCATAGGCCAGCAAATAACCACTGGTCACCCACATGACCTGGTTGAGCTCACCGCCCAGTTCATGCTGGATGGTGTTGATGCCAACAGTGACAATAGTGGCGTCGACCAGGATCATGAAGAAGCCGAGCAATACGGTCCACAGCGCTGGCCACGCCTTTTGAGGATCAAACTGAGTATTCAAATCTGTAGCCACTCGGAGTCATGTTAGTTGATGGCACTTTCATTATCGGCTTCTCCTACGCCAAGAAGCACATGGCTATCGCCCCGGAGCGCGATGGCATCGTGAAATTCGCCGACGAATTCGATGATAGTGGCCTCTCCTACGGCAAGATGATGGTCCGCTTCCCCTGGCCGAAGGACGGCAAGGCCGAGTCCATGCCGCTGGACCTGCTTGCCAAGATGATTGAGTTCAACATGGAGGACAAGCGCGGGATGACCAAGTTCTGGCGGTAGGCCAGACTCAAACCAAACCCACCTACATCGCTAAATCCGCCAGGGCATCCTCATCAACAATGGCCGTCCACCGTCGGCCCGAATCGATGATGCCCTCGCGCTTCCACTTGCTCATCACCCGCGAGACCAACGCCCCAGCACTTGCGACTGCCAATACCGGGTGCGGCTGGTACGAGCGTGGCAATTGAAACGGCCGACGCATCCGACGACTTGTGGCCACGCTATTCACCTATCGATGCGCTGTAGCGTGTCCACAAGTGAATAGCGCATCGATAGGTGAGAGGGACTGGCCCACAGCGTGCGCATAAGTGCCGAAAAACATCGATAAGTGAGACAAATACATCGATAAGTGCCCGAAACCTGGCCATAAGTGCCGGACAAGCCAACAAACTGCCCCAACAACCTGCCTCTGCTTCAACCCAAGCCCCACTCCAACCGCCACCACAAACAAAAAATCCCCGGAAGCTTTTACACTTCCGGGGATCTTCACTGTGGGCGAAGGGGGACTTGAACCCCCACGTCCGTAAAGGACACTGGCACCTGAAGCCAGCGCGTCTGCCATTCCGCCACTCGCCCGTGGGAACGAATAGAACTATAACACCCCGCGCTAATACACTACCAAATCCCCAGGACAGCGCCCGTTTTTCACCATTTTTCAACAGTTTTTAAGCGCCATTTAACGCTTAGCAACAGCCACTTACTGCACAATCACCGTCACTATTTGATAAACCTCAGCAGTTCCTAGCCCTCAACTGAAGGTGTAGGGCTCTATACTGTTTCTTAAGTAACGATAATTTTTAGTGCACATTTCTCACGTAACCCGCCGCGGTTTGGCGGGAGAAGGCGAATTTCTTTAGTCATATGGATTTCCTAGGACGCATCCGCAAGCTCGACAGCTCGCTTCAGCGCGGGCTCGACAACAGCTTTGCGCGCGTGTTCGGCGGCAAGGTTGTCCCGAATGAGTTAGAAGAATGCCTGAAGCAGGAAATTGAAGACTTCCTGATGCAGGACGCCAACGGTCAGTACTTGGCTCCCAATGATTTCCGCATTGGTATCAGCGCCGCCGATTACAAGAACCTTTCCGCGTCCGAGCCGAACCTGCCGAATCAGTTGGCCGACCGCATGACGCGCTACTGCCGAAACAACGGCTGGGGTTTCACCGGTTCCATCAGCGTCCACCTGCAGGCAGTGGAGTCGCTTCACACCGGTCAGCTGAAGACCGCAAGCACTTTCACCGAGGACACCGTAGGCACCTCGGAGTTCGTGCCTTTCGTTGACAACGCCGATGATGCCAACACTGACGCAGCCCCGTCGCAAAGCGATGACGAACCCCAAGCCGCAGAGACCTCTGCCGCCTACCACCCACAGCCGGAAGCTGAGCAGTTCCCCACTGCTTCCCGTCCCGCCCCTACCGCCGACCCGGAAGCGGCAACTGAGCTAAGCAACTCGGCCATGGGCGGCGGCCAGCCGCAGGAAAAGACTGTCACTCTGCTGTTGCAGGATGGCTCCTCCCGCGTGTTTGAAGTACGCCAGGGCTCGAACATCATCGGCCGTGGCACCGCTTCCGACTTCCGTCTCCCGGACACTGGTGTTTCTCGCCAGCATGCGGAAATCACGTGGGATGGCCAGGATGCGGTTCTCGTCGATTTGCATTCAACCAACGGAACCATTGTCAATGGCGAACCCATTGATAACTGGCTGCTGGCCGACGGTGATGAGATCTCGCTGGGACACTCTGTTCTCGAAGTTCAGATTCGCTGATTCAGACCCGCTAAGTAGTGAAATTCACCAGGTTCGGGCGTCACTCCCCTAGGTTTGCCGACACATTCCTGGAATAATTACGTCCGTGTGTTCGGTTGCGGACCCACCAGCTCTATATAAGGAGGTTCCTCGGACGTGGAAGCTATCGTTTTTCTGCTTTCGCGCATCGGTGTGCTGGTCGTCCTGTGGTTTTTCATTTGGATGACACTTCGCACCCTGCGTACAGAAACAACAGGTTCGGCTCCGCTGCGCCCACTTCGGCAGACCAGCAGCGCTCCGGCCAAGCGTTTCCAGCGCTCGCAGACTCCGCATCAGCTCCTTGTCACCTCGGGGCCGCTGGCGGGTTCGCGCATGAACTTGAATAGTCAACGGGACATCACTATTGGTCGTTCAGAGTCGAATGCTTTCGTTCTTAACGATGATTTCGCTTCCGGCCAGCACGCTCGCGTCATCAACCGCGACGGCATTTGGTACTTGGAGGATCTGGACTCCCGCAATGGCACATTCCTCAATGGCCAGCGCGTGGAACAGCCGGAACGCCTAGCTCCGGGTATGGAATTTCGCATTGGCCGTACAACTTTGAGGTTGCAACCATGAGTCTTGCACTGAATTACACGGCCCGCTCTGACCGCGGCCTCATCCGACAGAACAACGAGGACTCCGCCTATGCGGGTTCGCGTCTGCTCGCGCTTGCCGACGGCATGGGCGGCCACGCCGCCGGAGAAATCGCATCCCAGCTGATGATCGCGGCCGTTTCTCGGCTGGACAATGATCAGCCCGGCCCCGATTTGCTCGAGTCCCTGCGCCGTGCCTGCATTGAGGGCAACAACTCCATTGCGGATGAAATTGATCAGAACCCCTCGACGCAGGGCATGGGCACCACGCTGACTGCTCTGCTTTTCGACGGCACCCGCCTGGGCATGTGCCATGTCGGTGACTCGCGTGGCTATCTGCTGCGCGACGGGGAACTCATTCGTATTACCCGGGATGACACCTATGTGCAGTCGCTGGTGGACGAGGGCAATATCACCGAAGAAGAAGCGGCAGTTCACCCGCAGCGCTCACTGATTTTGAAGGCTCTTACCGGTCGTCCGGTGGAGCCTACTTTGTCTTATCGCGATGTCCACGAGGGCGACCGCTACCTTTTGTGCTCGGATGGTCTGTCCGATCCGGTGTCTGCGGACACCATCAAGGATGTGCTCTCCGAGGGCACTCCGGACGAGGCCGCTACCAAGCTCATTGACTACGCATTGAAGTCCGGTGGTCCGGATAACGTCACCGTGGTGATTGCCGATGTTGTTGATTCGTCGGCACGCACGCCTTACGAGCCCGCCCTGGCCGGCGCCCTGCAGAGTGCGGATGAGGAACTCCCCCGCCCCAATACTGCAGCGGGTCGCGCGGCAGCATTGCGCCCGCGGAAGTCGCAGGAAATTGCCGTGACTTCGGAGCCGGAGAAGAAGGCTTCCAAGGGCAAGTGGCTCGTTATCTCTGTGGTTCTGGTGCTGGTGGCCGGTTTGGCCGGCCTTGGTATTTGGGGCTGGCAGAAGAAGGAGTCGATGTACCATCTCGCAGTGGTTGACGGGAACGTGCAATTGATGCACGGCGTGCCCGGTAGTTTGCTGGGCTTCGATCTGCAAGAGCCGCATCAGTTCATCTGTTTGACCGATGACAACGAGGTTCAGCTGCCTCCGGCCGGGACGCCGAAGGAGAAGGTCAACTGCCACATCATGACGCCGGGTGATCTCTCGCCGGCGGCACGCAATTCGCTGGATGGTCTGCCGGCTGATTCCTACGACGGTGTCAGCGACCAGATCGGCCGCTTAGCGGAGTCGGCACTGCCGGTATGTCTGTCCGTTTCCGACGATGACAGCACCAATGGCAACAAGGACACCACATCCGCCGACAAGAAAGATGAAAAGCTGGGCTCGAAGCCAGGAGTCAACTGTAGGCAGGTGCGAAAATGAGTGAAACTACCACGAAGCGACAGCTTCGGATGAAGGAAATGCTCCTGCTGCTGCTGTCGGCAGGATTGTTGCTTTTGGCACTTATTTCGCTGGAGCTGGCTCAGGGCAACTCCCTGACCTCCGATGTTTTTTACATCATCGGTGGATTCTTTGTGATCTTTGCGGTGGCGCACATCGCGCTGACCTTTGTGGCACCCAATGCCGATCAGGTGATGCTGCCGGTTGCGGCCACGCTCAATGCGCTGGGGCTGGTGATGATTCACCGCCTTGACCTGGCCAATGACACCTCGTTGGTGCGCAACCAGATCATGTGGACCGTGCTCAGCGTGGCGCTATTTATCGGCGTGATTGTCCTCGTGCGCAACCATCATTCACTGTCGCAGTACTCGTATCTGCTGGGGCTCGGTGGACTGATTCTGCTGGCACTGCCACTGGTGTGGCCGTCGTCGATTAACTCCGATGCCCGTATCTGGATTTCCATCGGCCCGTTTTCCATGCAGCCGGGTGAGTTCGCCAAAGTTATGCTGCTGATTTTCTTTGCGCAGCTGCTGGTGAATAAGCGTTCGCTGTTCAATGTCGCAGGCAAGCGTTTCCTGGGTATTGATTTCCCACGTGTTCGCGACCTCGGCCCGATTCTGCTGATTTGGGGCATTGCTACCGTCATCATGGCCCTGCAGAATGACTTTGGCCCGGCGCTGGTGCTCTTCGGTACCGTGCTGGCAATGCTCTACGCTGCCACCGGTCGTGGCTCCTGGCTGATTATCGGCATGGTGCTGGTGACCATCGGTGGCGTCGGCGTCTACATGGTGTCCGACAAGATTCAGGCGCGCGTCACGCACTTCCTGGACCCGTTGGGTTCCTACGACGTGGGCGGCTACCAGCTCTCGCAGGGACTGTTCGGCATGAGCTGGGGCGGCATCAGCGGCACCGGCCTGGGCCAGGGCTACCCGCAGAACATCCCAGTGGCACACTCTGACTTCATCCTCTCCGCCTTTGGCGAGGAGCTCGGTTTCACCGGTCTGAGTGCCATCATCCTGCTGTTCGCGATTCTGATTTCCCGCGCTATTTCAGCCAGCTTGGCGGTGCGTGATTCCTTCGGCAAGCTGCTGGCGGCCGGTGTCGCATTCTCGATGGCCATTCAGCTGTTCGTGGTTGCAGCCGGCGTTTCCAAGCTGATGCCACTGACCGGTCTGACCACACCGTTCATGTCAGCGGGTGGTTCCTCACTGCTGGCCAGCTACATCATGTTGGCTATCGTGCTGCGCGTGTCCGACGAGGCCAACCGACCCTGGGGTATTCCGAGCAATCCTTCCAGCTCCAACGAAGCTGCCAACACGACTCAGGGGGTGAACCAGTAGATGAATAAGACCATTCGCCAAATCTTTGTTGTCGTACTTGGACTCTTCGTCCTTCTGCTGGCGAACCTGACCTACATTCAGGGCTTCCAGCAGGATAAGTACGCCTACAATCCGCTGAATAGCCGCCAGTTCCTGGAGGAAAAGTCCAAACCTCGCGGCCAGATCACCACCGATGGCGCCATTTTGGCCCACTCGGTCAAGGGCGATAACGGTTTCTACGACCGCAGCTACGACACCGATCCGGAGGCCTACGCCGCAGTGGTCGGGTACCTGTCGGACATCTACGGCTCCGCCGGTATCGAACGCTCTCAGAACGAAATCTTGAACGGCAGCGACCCTTCGCTGTTTACCTCCCGCGCCCTCGACATGGTCACGGGCAAGGAACCCTCTGGCGCCTCCACCGAGCTGACACTGTTGCCGGAGGCTCAGCTGACTGCGTACCGCCAGCTCGCCGAGCGCGGCTACGTCGGCTCCGCCGTCGCCATTCGCCCATCGACGGGTGAGATTCTCGCGATGGCCTCCACGCCGTCGTTCAACCCGAACGACATCGCCGCCGGCGACGAGACCGCCTGGCAGTCCCTCAACAGCAACGAAGGCGCTCCACTGCTCAACCATGCCACTCAGCGTCCGCTGCCACCGGGTTCCACCTTCAAGGTGCTAACCACGGTGACGGCTCTGGAGCAAGGTGCCTCCCCGGACACCTCGGTCACTGGCGCACCGCAGATTACGCTGCCGGATACCACCACCACGTTGGAGAACTACGGTGGTTCGACCTGTGGTGGGGCCAGTACTACTCTCCGTCAGGCTTTCGCACAGTCCTGTAATACGGCATTCGCTGAGCTCGGTATGCAGTACGGGGCCGATGCTCTCAAGGACGTCGCTAAGCGATTCGGCATCGGTGAGACCCACGACGACACGGGCCTGCCGATTGAGGCCTCCACCGTCGGTGAGATCCCGGATACGTCCTCGCTGGGACAGACCTCGATCGGTCAGCGCGACGTGTCCTTCACGCCGCTGGACAACGCGATCATCGCCGCGACGATTGCCAACGGCGGCGTCCGCATGGAACCGCAGATCATCAAATCGGTGCGCGGCGCCGACCTCTCCGAAATCAAGTCCTTCAAGCCGATCGAGGTTGGTGAGGCCATTTCGCCGGAGGTCGCGGAGACCGTGACTGAGCTGATGCGCGGTTCCGAGTCACACTCGGGCGGCAACGGTTCGCGTATTGCCTCCAAGACCGGTACCGCGGAACACGGTGCCGTCCGCGGCGAGTACGCACCGCACGTCTGGTACATTGCCTTTGCTCCGGACTCCGATGTCGCCGTGGCTGTCGTCGTGGAAAACGGTGGCGGTCAGGGCCAAGGCGCCACCGGCGCATCCGTCGCTGCCCCGATTGGCCGCGCGCTCATTAACGCGGTCGAACAGGCAGGTGGATAAGTATGGATGCCCACCAAGTTCAAGATATCGTCGGCAACCGCTATCACGTCCGCCGTCTGCTCGGCCGTGGCGGCATGTCCACCGTCTGGCTTGCCGACGACGCCAACAGCGGCGAACTGGTTGCTATCAAACTTCTGAACCAGGAGTACTCGGACAATTACGAGTTCCGGCAGCGCTTCCAGAACGAAGCTGCTGCTGCCCGCAGCGTCAACAGCCCGAACGTGGTGAAGATTGTCACCTACGAGGAAGGCGACATCGGCAGCCACGGCGCGTGTTACATCGTCATGGAGTACATCCGTGGTGAATCCCTGTCGCAGGTGCTGCAGCGACGTCGCACCTTGCCGGAGCACCTGATGCTCGACGTACTGGAGCAGACTGCGCACGGCCTGTCGGCAATTCACGCTGCGAACCTCGTCCACCGCGATATCAAGCCGGGCAACCTGCTGGTGACGCCGGAGGGCACCGTGAAAATCACCGACTTCGGTATTGCTAAGGCCGCCGAAGCGGTGCCGCTAACGCGTACCGGCATGGTCGTCGGTACCGCGCAGTATGTCTCACCGGAGCAGGCACAGGGCAAGCAGGTGAGCCCGGCGACGGACATCTACTCGCTTGGCTGTGTCGCCTACGAAATGGTCGCCGGTGTTCGCCCCTTCCAGGGCGACTCCACCGTTGCGGTTGCCGTGGCACACATCAACGAGGCACCACCCGCGCTGGCACCGACGGTCAATCCGCATATCCGCGAACTTATCGGCATTATGCTGCGCAAGAATCCACAGCGTCGCTATGCCGATGGTCGCGAACTGGCACAGGCTGTTTTGCGAGTGCGCGCGGGACACCGCCCACCACAGCCGCGCGGCGTGACCCCGACGGTGCACCGCCAGTCCAATGCTGCCAACCCGGCGACCACCGAACTCGGCGCCATGACACGGCCGCCCATGCCGGTGCCGCAGCCGCCGCAGCAACCACAGCGGCCAGTACAGCAACGACCACAGCAACCCGCTCGTCAGCCCAAGCCCGCAAAGAAGCGCATCGGCTGTGGTTGTGGCTGCGGCAGCATTGTGCTGTTGGTGCTGCTCGTGTTGCTGGCCGGTGCCATCGCAGTCGTCTATTCGCTGTCGACAACAGGTTCACTGCCAACCATTCCGAACTTGGAGCAGTACATTCCGAACCAGTCACAGCAGCAGACCACGGAGGAAAATACCGATTCCAACGATGGATCTGGATCCGGCTGGTCAGGCGACAATTCCGGTAACTGGGGAAATAACAGCGGCGGCAACTCCGGCGGTAACTCCGACGGCAACAACGGCTGGTCCTCTGACAGGTCTACTGACCAGGGCACCAGCGAGACCGCTCCGGAAACCTCCGAACCGACCCAGGATTCGGGCAATGGCAATGACGACGACTCCACTGGCGGTGGTCTGCCCGGTATTCAACTGCCCCCGGAAAATGGGCCCGGTAATACCTTGGGGACTCCAGATGCACAGTAATATTCAGGTACAAGAAGTTTTGGTGGAAATCCTTCCGAAGGGACTGACGAACAATGTCTGGCAATGACGATCTCCTCTCCGGCCGTTATCGGCTCGGCGAGCTCATTGGCGTTGGCGGCATGTCCGATGTCTACCGAGCTGAAGATACCGTTCTCGGTCGTTCTGTCGCAGTCAAGATGATGAGGGCCGACCTTGCCAGGGATGAGAACTTCCTCGCAAGGTTCCGTCGTGAAGCGAAAAACTCAGCGCTGCTGAATCATCCGGCCATCGTATCGGTGTATGACACCGGCGAGACGGACAGCCCGATGGGGCGCGTGCCTTTTATTGTCATGGAGCTGATTCAGGGTGAGACGCTGCGTGACGTTGTTCGTCGTGAGGGGCGGCTCGACCCGAAGAAAGCCGCGTCGATCATGGCATCGGTGTGTGATGCGCTGACGGCATCCCACCATGCCGGCATCATTCACCGTGACATCAAGCCGGCGAACATCATGTTGACCAACACCGGCAAGGTGAAGGTGATGGACTTCGGCATCGCCCGCGCACTTGGCGATTCCACCACGATGACGCAGACGGCGGCGGTACTGGGTACCGCGCAGTACCTCTCGCCGGAGCAGGCGCGCGGTAAGACCGCCGATGCCCGTTCCGATATTTACGCTGTCGGCTGTGTACTTTTCGAGGCCGTCACAGGCGCCCCGCCGTTCACCGGAGAAACCCCTCTTTCTGTCGCTTACCAGCATGTTCAGGATCAGCCACCGCGCCCTTCGGGGAAGCTCGACACCGACCCGAACACGGCGCAGGCTCTCGACGCGGTGCTATTGACCGCGATGGCCAAGGATCCGATGGAGCGCTACGACTCGGCAGAGGACTTCGCCCAGGATTTGCGTCGTCTTGCACGCGGCGAGGATCCGTTGGCGCTGGCGCATCACGGCGCGCATGACGACGACGCCAAGACCACCGAATTCCTTCCGGCAGCTTCGTCGGATGCTGAGACGCGGGTGGCCCCTGCGCAGCAGGCAACTCCGGCTCCGGTTCCGGCTCCGGTCCCGGATCCTGAACCGAAGGAAGCAGCTGACCAGTCGGAGGCCCCTGCGCAGATTGCTGAGGCTGATGAGCCCGAGAATAAGAAGGGCAGCGCAGGAAAAACTATCGCGCTGGTGGCTGCTGCAATGGTGGCTCTCGGCGGTGTCGGCTACGGTGCCTACCAGTTCTTCAACTCATCCACCGAGGTCGAGACCGTTGCCATTCCGCAGGTCGAGGGTCTAAATGTCAATGAGGCTATTCAGGTTCTCGAACAGGCGGGTTTCGTGGTCAACCGCGTCGACGAGCCGAACCCAGATGTTCCGCGAGATACGGTAATCGCCACGGAACCGGGTGTCGGCTCGGGTCTTCCGGAAGGATCGCGCATCAAGCTGCGCGTATCCTCCGGCCCTGAGTTGACCAATGTGCCGGATGTGCGTGACAAGCAGGCCGAGGAAGCTCGCCGCCTACTCGAGGAAGCAGGGCTTGTCGTCAATCCGAAGCTTCAGGAAGAACCAAATGAGGACATCCCGCGTGGCAACGTCATCGAGCAGTCTCCAGCTGCCGGTTCTCAGGTGTCGAAGGGCACGCGAGTAACGCTGACAGTCTCCTCCGGTATCGAGACCAAGACTGTTCCGGATGTCACTGGTCAGACTTTGGATTCCGCACGTACAACTCTCGAGTCCGCTGGTTTCGTTGTCGAAGTGGTAGAGGTGGACTCCGCTGAGAAGCAGGGAACCGTCATTGAGGTTCCGCAGAAGGGCTCGGAGCTCACTGTCGGTACGACGGTTGAGCTGCACGTTTCGCGTGGTAACCAAATTAAGATGCCACGGGTTGAGGGACAGACCCTCAGTGACGCGGAGAAAGCACTTGCCGATGCCGGATTCGAGGGCAATATCCGCACTGAGGACGTCACCACCCTGGATCTGTCCAAGGTCGACCACGTGGAGAAGGCCAATCCGTCGGCCGGGTCCAAGCTGAACAAGGACGGCGAGGTCACCCTGCGCGTCTACCGGCTTGGGGTTGCCCCGGAGAGTTCTTCCGACGAACGGCCTGCGCCGGAACCTCCCCTGAGGCTGCCGGATTTGCTGCCTAACTAGCGGCTAGTGTGCCAGCACGTCTGAGAAGGCGCGCTGGTACACGGCCTGCTGCTCTTCCAACTCCGCCAGGAGTTCCTCGGAGTACTCGCCACCGGCCAGACGCAGCCAGTTGACCAGCATGCGGTGCCCGTACTGGGTGAGCACCGACTCCGGGTGGTACTGCACGCCGTGAATCGGCAGGTCACGGTGGCGCATAGCCATCAACATGCCCGAATCCGTAAACGCCGTCGCAATGAGCTCGTCCGGCAATGACTCCGGATCCACCGTCAACGAGTGGTAGCGCGTAGCAATAAAAGGACTCGGCACAGCGGCCAGCACACCCGTGCCGTCGTGTGTGACCGGGGAGGTCTTGCCGTGCAACAGCTCGTCGGCACGCACGACCCGCGCACCAAAGACCTCACCAATCGCCTGATGACCCAAGCACACACCCAACACCGGTGTCGGCTCATCCTGCCTGCTCACCGCGTGAATAATGTCCTCGGTCCACCCAGCATTAGAGGGCTCACCGGGACCGGGCGACAGTAGGATTGCATCAAATTGCTTTACGACGTCGTCAACATCGCGGAGACGCGCATCATCATTGCGCCAGACAGTCACCGTTTCACCGAGCTGGCCTAGATACTGGACCAGATTGAATACGAAGCTGTCATAATTATCGACGACGAGAATCTGCATAACTGGGAATTCTACTGCCTGGGAACTTCACTGGTAAGTTCGGATGCAAAGTTTACAATTATGCATATACCGCGGGAGCGTAGATACCGCGTTGATCGCAACCTGTTGACCGTAACCTAAGGAATTCAAAGCGCTATGCCTAAGGCAAAGATCGAAAGCACTAATTCACCGCAATCCGGCGGCTCTTCCATCAGCCGCACCCCGGTCAAAATCAATAGCACCCAGACCCCGGTGTGGTACAAGGTGCTGATGTTCGGGTTCATGTTGATCGGTTTGGGCTGGCTGCTGGTCAACTACATCGCAGGACCACACATTCCGTTCATGGTGACCCTTAACGCATGGAACTACGTCATCGGCTTTGGTCTTTTCATTGTCGGCCTGTTGATGACCATGGGTTGGCGTTAGTCCGCTCCGCAGCTCCACACCTCTTAGGCGCATCCAATTTCGGATGCGCCTTTTTCATGCCCAAAAACGCAGGCCGTTTTACCCCTGCAACTACCCCTGATTCCCACACCCTTTTCGACGAATGGAGACTTTACTCCTGCGGGTCATGCAAAAAAGTTATCCACAGAAACCTGTGTAACAATCATGTAATTTGTGGATAACTGTGGAGAGATTTCGTCCCAAATTTCTCACGGGTTACGGGGCGGAAACCGTAAAGCATGACAAATTTCTTCCCCTTTCCTGTATCCACAGTATCCACAGCCTGTGGATAACTCTGTGAACAAGTAACATAGCTGCAAGTCAAACTGTGGGTAACTCCAATATTCTGCGGGATTCGATCACTTTCGAACGCGGGTTCGTAAATTACAAGAATGGAATTATCCACACATGTGCACAAGTCTGTGGACAACTGTGGATTGTTGTAATTTATGAAAATTGAGAGCCGTAACGTGCTTCTTGGCTGGGGTTCACCTAGGTGAACAGTGGAGAATTTTGTCCACAGGGTTGTGGACATGTGGAGAATCAGCCCAATTTGCTACTACCCCCGCTACCCCTAAATGCAACATTGAAGTTACGGGCCGTCGTAAAGCGAAAACGGACATGAAAAAACCCGCCCGGACGAACGGGCGGGTTAAAGGCGTAGAAGCTAGCGGATTACTTCTCGATATCGATAGAGGTAATCACGACCGGCTCCAGCGGACGATCCCAGTGGTCGGTAGCAACACGGGCGATTTCGTCGACGACCTTCTTCGAGGCGTCATCAGCGACCTCACCGAAGATGGTGTGAGCTCCATTGAGGTGCGGAGTCGGAACAACGGTGATGAAGAACTGAGAACCGTTGGTGCCGCGACCGCCACGCTTGCCAGCATTTGCCATAGCGAGCAGGTACGGACGATCGAACTGGAGCTCCGGGTGAATCTCATCGTCGAACATGTAGCCCGGGCCGCCAGTGCCGGTGCCCAGCGGGTCACCACCCTGAATCATGAATCCGGCGATGATGCGGTGGAAGATGGCCTCATCGTAGAACGGCCCGGACTCGGTACCAGAAGCGTTCTGGCCCTTGTACTCCTTCGTGCCCTCTGCCAGACCGATGAAGTTGTCGACGGTATTCGGCGCGTGATTGCCGAATAGGTCAATCACGATATCGCCATGGTTGGTGTGCACAGTTGCAGTAGCAGTCTTAATAGTCACGTTCTTCAGGATACCGGCCTTGCTGACCAATTGCTCCAACTGGTGAGCTTCTCGGTGGCAGACCCACCGAAAATGTTTTTCAGGATAAGGAAAAGAGTTCTGCGTTGACCCCCATGACGAACAAATAGTGCCTAAGCTGGAATATGACCCTGCTGTAGATATTTCGGTGCTGGGCCTAACTGAGCCCTAGCTCTTGGTCTCAGAAGCACTAGTGCCGTAGCAGCATTAATCATTGATTGATAATTAAAGGCGAAGCCTGTTGGCGACGTACTAATTAAGGAGAGTCATGAACCCCAAGGCAATCTCGCTGGCTGTCAAGGGACTCAAGTCCGCTTATGACAGCTACTCGGATTACCGAGACAAGAAGGCTGCAGAGCTCTACGACACGATGCAGGAGGCTAAGAAAGTGGCAGCTGCACAGAACGAGGCTGCGAAGGACGCAGCATCCGATTGGGCAGAAGACGTTAAGGAAAAAGTTTCCGACGCTCGCGATCAGCTCGCTGAGCAGGCTGAAGAACTGACCGGCAAGGTTGAGAAGAAGTCCGAGGAGACCAAGAAGCAGGCGAAGAAGGCCGAGAAGGACGCTAAGCGCAAGGGCAAGAAGACTCGTTGCAAGGCTCGCTGCAAGGCTAAGAAGGCTGAAAAGAAGGCCAAGAAGGCTCGCAAGGATCTCGAGGTACGTACCCAGAAGGCTATCGACAAGGTAACCGGTAAGGAAGAGCAGCGCGCCAAGAACGGTCGCATCGCAACCGCTTCCCTGGTCTTCGCTGTTGTTGCAGCAATTGTCGGTGTCATCGTCTGGAAGCTGCGCAAGGACGACAAGCTCCCGGTCGACCCGGCTCCGTACCAGCAGAAGGCTGAAGAGTTTAAGCACAAGGTCGAAGACAAGGCCGCTGAGGTCAAGGAGACCGTTGAAGAGAAGGCTTCTGAGGCTAAGGAAAAGGCTGAAGAGGTAAAGGGCAAGGCAGCTGACAAGGCCGACGAGGCCAAGGGCAAGGCAGCTGAGGCCAAGGAGACCACTGAGGAGAAGGCCGCAGAGGCTTCCAAGCAGGCTCAGATCAAGGTCGACGAGGTCAAGACCGAGAAGAAGAATGCTGACGACGCTAAGAAGATCTCTTCCAAGCCGTCCAAGCCGGCTCCGAAGCCGGGTCAGGCTCGCAAGAAGTAAATAGGCGGCTAGATAGCCAAAAGCCTTTTCACGCCCGATTGTTCTGTGCAGTAGATGCGCGAACGGTCGGGCGTTTTTGATTAAGTAGCAAACCTGACAACGTCAAAAGACGGGCTGCAAATGTGAAACTGTGCGAGTTTATGACACTTTCAAGCCATT
>NZ_JVVM01000034.1 GCF_001054325.1 Corynebacterium vitaeruminis
GGCTTAGCTGCTGGCTTGGCACCCGGCTTAGCCGCCGCTGGTGCAGCGGGCTTGGCACCCGGCTTAGCTGCTGGCTTGGCACCCGGCTTAGCTGCTGGCTTAGGCGCAGCCTTAGTCGCTGGCGCCTGTGCAGATGCGTCAGCACCCGCGCCAGCGTTCTTCTCTTCGTAGACCTTCTTCATCTTCCTGACGACGGGTGGTTCCACCGTCGACGAAGCGGTCTTAACAAACTCGCCCTGAGCCTTCAGCTCGGCGAGTAGTTCTTTGCTGGTGACCCCGAGCTGCTTTGCGAGCTCATGGACACGTAGCTTTCCGGACACTGCTCTCCTCACTAGTGGGGGCCGAGCAGCGCCCGATGGCGGATTTGTCCGCGCACCGAGAGCGCCTGCAGGGCTCCCTCTTATCTATTGCCGTTCATCGCTGATGCTTCATCGTGTGCTCATCAGTGTTCAGGTCTTTCTGTTGTCATCTTTCCTGCCTCCCTGCTTATCGACGTGCACATCGACGACGGAAATGGAATCCTCCGCCTCCGCTTCGTAGTGCGTGGCGATAAACTGTTTAACCGGAAACGCATCTACCTGCGTAGATACCTTCAGTGCGCGGCCAAATGCGCGGCGCTTGTCGGCGATCTCCCAAGCTTCTAGCGTTGGGGTAATCCATGCGCCCCGTCCCTGCATCCGACGACGCGGATCAGCAATGACCGCAACGGAGCCGTCTGGACGGGTGGTGGCGACAATGCGCAGCAGCTCCGAGCAATTGCGGCGCTGCTTAGTTGCAATACAGGTGCGTGTGGGGCCAGGTGTATGAGTTGTCGAATTCGGGTTTATCACCCGCGAAGCCGTCATACTCCTGACGCACCCACCTTCCTGCACAGAAAATCAGCGCGAAAATTCGCATAAGAAAATCACGCCTTGTCGTTTGGCCGCTTCCAAGCATAACCCGAAAAGGCGGGAAAGTGCCAACCCCCTAGGCACTTTCCCGCCTTTTCGCAACTTTTAGGACGCTGACGTTGCGTTTACTCCTGCGGCTACTCCGCGTCCGAGTGGATGTCGATCCGCCAGCCGGTCAGACGAGCCGCCAGACGGGCGTTCTGGCCCTCCTTGCCGATAGCAAGCGAGAGTTGGTAATCCGGAACCACAACGTGAGCACGGCGCTCATCCATGTCCACAACCTTTACACTTACGACCTTGGCCGGCGCCAGCGAATTGCCAACGAACTTCGCCGGGTCGTCGTCGTAGTCGATAATGTCGATTTTCTCTCCCTTGAGCTCGTTCATAATCGAGCTCACGCGCTGACCCCGCGGACCAATGCAGGCCCCCTTAGCGTTGAGGCCCTTGACTGTCGGACGCACGGCTACCTTGGTGCGGTGACCCGCCTCGCGGGCGATGGAAATCAGTTCTACTGCCCCATCGGCAACTTCCGGAACTTCGAGTTCGAAGAGCTTGCGAATGAGCTCCGGGTGCGTGCGCGAAAGGTGAATCGCAACACCGCGCGGCGTCTTATGCACACCGACGACGTAGCACTTAATGCGGTCGCCGTGCTTGAGCTCCTCACCCGGCAGCTGCTCTGCCGGCATCAAAATTCCATCGCGACCATTGGCTTCCGAACCGATGTGTACGACCACGATGCCCTTTTCATTGGCATAGACATCGCGCTGGACAACACCGGAGATGACCTGGTTAGACAGGTCGGCGTACTCGTCGAGAACCTTGTCGCTCTCTGCATCACGCAAACGCGAAAGGATGGTCTGACGGACAGCGAATGCAGCGGTGCGCTCGAAGTCCTCCGGAGTGTCGTCCCATTCGGAGATGAGATTGCCCTCGTCGTCTCGCTCCTGGGCGAAGACTATGACGTCACCGGTCTCACGGTCGATTTCGACGCGCGCGTACTGAGCCGGTGCGGTGGTATTACGGTAGCTTTCACGCAATGCGCGGGCGACCAGTCCCAGCATTTCGTCGACAGGAATACCCTTTTCCTTTTCCAAGGTTCGCAGGGCAGCTAGTTCAATCTTCACTTGTTATCCTCCAGCCTGGTCAAGGCATCGTCATAGTCTAGTTCCGCAAAGTCTTTCTCGGCTGCGGGCGGATTAGAGAATTCAACTTGTACCACTGCACGAGACACATTGGTTAATTGGACGCACTGGCCAACCGCCTTCAAACGTCCCTTCGGTCCCTTAGAGGTAACGAGAATGACGGACTCTTCATCCGGTGACAGTGCACCAATGCGGGCTGCGATCGCGGAACCGTCGGCAAGCGAAATCTCCGCGATACGACCACGGTTACGGCGCCAATGCCGAGGCTGGGTCAGCGGTGCGTCAATGCCAGGCGTGGAAACTTCCAAGGTGTAGCCCTGTGCGCCGAAGTCGGCGTCACCACGTGCCTCAGCGGCATCCAGAGCCGAAGATACTTCATGCGTGGCCTGCTCTAGAACATCGAGGTCAGGACGCTGATCTGCGTCAACCAACACAATGACCTGAGACTTTGCGCCAGCGCGGACGACCTTGACATCTTCTACGTCCAGGCCGATTTGTGCGAGCACAGGGCTCACAAATTGTTCAATTTTCTCGGGTGCGGGTATCGCCATAGTCGTAGAGTCTACAGGTCAAGCACTACGAATTGCGCACCTGGGCGCGTTCCTCGCACCACATTGATACAAATTGCCGCCCGCCGTGGCACCATAGTGAGGTGATTGTTGAGCCTCCCTACCCCAGTTTTGCTTTCGCATCGCGCCGCCCTCGTACGTTCTCTCGCCGTGGTTTCCTCACTGCCGCTCTCTCCGTGGGATCACTTCCTGCGCTCTCCGCGTGCTCGCAGCTGGTGGCACCACGCCCGGATTACGCCATTGAGGTTCTCCACGCGCTGGCGGCGCGCGATGCACATTTGCTTATCGACGGCAATCCTGCCCTCGCAGCCGTGCGCTCCGCGCAGGTCACCGAACTGGATAAGGAAATCACACGCGCCTGCGGTACCCGCAAGGACGGTAAACCTGTCGATGAATGCGGCTCGGACGTCGCAGTCCCAGGATCCCTGGCTGCCGGTGCCGATGCGAAGTTACTGCTCACGGACTCGCGAAATAATCCAGTACTGACGAAGGCTCTGGATTCACGCACGGCACTGCGGGAGAGGCACGCTGCGCGCCTTGGTACGGCTGTCGATGGCGGTTTGGTCCTCGCTCTGCGCACTGCAGGCGCCGAGTGGGAAGAGCTCATCCCCACGGTTCCCAGTGACAGGGATGAAATCTCGGGTGCCGAAGAACAGGTGGCCACAGCACTGCAGGCTGAGTACATGATGATCTACGGTGTCGGTGTTGCCGCACCGCGCGTCGGAGGCGATACCACTGCCGCGCTTTTGGCCCGTGGCGAGCGCCACCGTATTTTGCGCGATCGCACCCGAATTGTTTTGGAGGATGCCGACGCAGAGGTGCCCGAAAGCGCCGCAGGCTACATGCCAGAAGACGCGTCCTCGCCGGACACCGCACCCGTCGATTACATGATTGCGTTGGAGCGCTATTGCGCCCAGGCGTGGGAAGACGTATTGCTCGCTGCCAATAACCCTCGGATGCGTATGTTCGCGTTGCAGGCAGCGGGCGTGGCTGCCGCCGGAGCGGCAGCGCTGGGTGGCAACAACTTGGAGCCGTTGCCCGGGCTCTAGGCCTTGCGGACCAGTCCCGCGACGTGAGCCGCGATCCCGTCTGCTGCGACCTCGCCTGTTTCGTTGGTCAGACGGTTGCGCAGCTCCACCTTGCCGTCGGCGTAGCCGCGGCCAAAGATAACCACGAATGGCATCCCGAGCAACTCGGCATCCTTGAACTTCACACCGGGGCTGACCTTCGGGCGATCGTCGAAAAGCACCTCAATACCCTGCTGGCTGAGGTCTTCCGCCAGCTGCTCTGCCGCCTCAGCAGCCTCGGCATTCTTACCGGCCACTGCGATGTGAACCTTGTACGGAGCTGCGGCGACCGGCCACTTTAGGCCCTTGTCATCAAGCTGCTGCTCTGCGAGAACAGCCACAAGTCGGGACACGCCAATGCCGTAGGAACCCATGGTTGGGCGGGCGCGCTTGCCGTTGACATCGAGAATGTCAATCTCAAAAGCGTTAGTGTACTTGCGGCCCAGCTGGAAGATGTGGCCGATCTCAATGCCGCGCTCAATCTTCAGCGTGCCGTGTCCCTCCGGAGCCGGATCGCCGTCACGAACCTCTGCGACATCGCAGATGCCGTCAATCTGGAAATCACGACCGGCAACCACACCGATGATGTGCTTGCCAGCCTCGTTGGCGCCCGCAATCCAATTCGTGCCCTCCGCCACGCGTGGGTCGGCTAGGACCTTCACACCGTAATCGGCGAGCCCCTGCGGGCCGACGTAGCCCTTGACCAGGAAGTCATTGGCTGCGAAATCCTTTTCATCCAGCAAACGCACCTCACCCGGTTCGAATGCAACCTCGAGACGCTTTTCATCGACCTCGCGGTCACCGGGAACCAAGATTGCGGTGAGCTGCTCCGGCAGCGCGTTACCCTCCTTGTCGACCTTTTTCGGGTCGACAGCAACGAGAACACACTTCAAAGTATCGGCAGCGGTGACCTCACGGCCGAGCTCCGCACCGTTGGCCCAATCAACAAGTGCTGCGATGGTGGTGCAGTTCGGCGATTCGTAAACTCTCGCCTCCGGCTGTCCCTCAATCGGCTGCGGTTCAACGGCCGGAATCTGCACGGCTTCAACGTTGGCGGCGTACTCGCCATCGGTGGAGACCACGAAGGAGTCCTCACCGTTTTCACTGATAGCCAGGAACTCCTCAGAGGCCGAACCCCCCATCGCACCGGAGGTGGCGTGACAGATTTCGTACTTAATGCCCAGGCGGTCAAAAATGCGCTGGTAAGCACCGCGATGCTGCAGATAGGAATTCTCCAGCCCCTCGTCATCCATGTCGAAGGAGTAGGAATCCTTCATCACGAACTCGCGGCCACGCAGAATACCTGCGCGCGGACGAGCCTCATCGCGGTACTTGGTCTGAATCTGGAACAGCGTCGTCGGGAAGTCCTTGTAGGAGCTGAAAAGATCCTTGACGGCCAGCGCGAACATCTCTTCGTGCGTCGGACCCAGCAGGTAGTCCGCGCCCTTGCGATCCTTCAGGCGGAACAGCTCGGGGCCATACTCGGTCCACCGGTTTGTCGCCTCGTACGGTTCACGCGGCAGCAGTGCTGGGAATGCGAGCTCCTGTGCGCCGATGCCTTCCATCTCTTCGCGTACAACCTTTTCGACGTTGCGCAGAACCTTCAGGCCCAGTGGCAGCCAGGAATACACACCGGGGGCGGTTCGCCGGATATAGCCGGCACGGACGAGCAGCTTGTGGCTAGGGACCTCGGCGTCAGCGGGATCCTCACGCAGGGTGCGCAGGAACAGCTGGGACATTCGCGTAATCATGAATGCTGATTTTACCCGTCGATCATTCTTCGCAACATGCGGGGCATTAGTATGGTCCGCATGCTCGTAGTCCTACCCCCATCTGAGACCAAATCCACTGGTGGAAGCCATCCAGCAGTGGACTTTTCCTCGCTAAGTTTCAGTTCCCTCAACCCCATCCGGGAGCGCATTGCAACCGACCTCGTAGCCCTCAGCGCAGACCGGGATGCCGCGATGGAAACGCTGAAGCTGGGGCCGCGTCTTGCTGACGAAGTCACGGCCAACGCCGCTCTCTTGGCGTCCCCGACCATGCCGGCTCTCGAACGTTATACCGGAGTGCTTTACGACGCGCTCTCCCCCGCTGACCTACCGGAGGCCGGCCGTGCTCGACTCGCAGTCGGATCAGCGCTCTTCGGCGTCATCGGTGGCGAGGACCTCATCCCCCACTATCGTCTCTCCGGCACGGTGAAACTCCCCTTCGCAGATCACCCCGCCGACGCAGCCCCGACGATGAAGCGCCGTTGGGGCACTGCAATCACCGATGTGCTCAATGACATCGACTTCCTCATCGACCTTCGTTCCGGCACCTACGCCAATTTGGGCAAAGTCAAAGGCGCGACGACCATGACCGTGATCACCGCCGAGGGTAAAGTCGTCAGCCACTTCAACAAGCACTACAAAGGGCTGTTCGCACGCACCATCGCCCTGGCCGACACCGCGCCGACCTCCCCCACAGAAGCCGTCGATATCGCCCGCGCCGCAGGGCATGACGTCTCGCTTGACGACGGCACCCTCATCTTCCGCGTCCCGGAAAACTAAATGTCGTTGTTGTAGCGCTTACGGCCTGCCACAATGGCGGCGATCAGAGCAATCACAGCGATGAAAATGCTGTCGTAGCGCGAGCCCTCTCCGCCGAGGAGCAGCAGGCGGAAGATAATCATAGCCCCGAGGTAGAACACCAGGAAGGTCGCCGCGCCCAACCAAATGGCACTACGCAGCTGTTCGTCGGCAAGCAGGCGGGTAATCAGTCCCGCCTTTTGCTGTTTCGGATTCTGCTTGTTCGACTTATTGTTCTTACTCGGTTCGCTGTTCTTACTCATCGCCCTCATCCAGGCCAGCGACCTCACCGATAACGATGACGGCCGGGGGCTTGATTCCTTCTTCGACCATCTTTTCCCCCAGTTCACCGAGCGTGCAGCGCAGCGACCGCTGATTCGGCAGCGTGCCGTCCTGGATGACCGCGGCCGGGGTCTTGGGGCTACGGCCGGCATTCATTAGAGCCTCGGCAATCTTGGGGCCGTTCTTCACACCCATGATGATGGCAATGGTGCCGTGCATACGCCCCAAAGCGTCCCAGTTGACCAGGGAGGTCTTGTGCCCTGGGGGGACGTGGCCGGAGACAACAGTGAACTCGTGGTTGACCCCACGCATGGTCACCGGGATGCCAATCGTCCCCGGCACCGAAAGTGCCGAGGTGATACCTGGTACGACGCGCACCGGCACGGCCGCCTTTTGCAGCTCTTGAAGCTCTTCAAAACCGCGGCCGAAGATGTACGGGTCACCGCCCTTGAGCCGAACCACAAAGTAGCCTGAACGAGCACGATGAACTAGCAGTTCATTGATGCGCTCCTGAGCCATCGCGCGGCCGTAAGGCAATTTGCCCGCATCAATAATCTCCACATCCGGTTCCAAGTCGCCGAGCAGCGACAGTGGGCCGAGGTGGTCGGCCACGACGACGTCGGCAAGCCGGAGCAGGCGACGCCCCTCAACGGTAATCAGGCCGGGATCGCCCGGGCCACCACCTACGAGTGCGACCTGACCTGCCAGGTCACCAGCGCGAGACGCGCGACGACCAGTTAGCGCCACAGGAGTCAGAGGGCTGGAAGACCCGGTTTCATCATCGACGAGGATGCCCCGGCGGTGCCCCTCGAGTGTCACCTCCCGCAGCAGCGACTCGTCACAGCAGACCATGAGAGCCTTGCCCCAGCTCATCGCCTCGGTAAAACCGGTGCGACTCAAAGTAATGCGGCCGTCTGCAGCCCAGGCTTCAATGGCAGTTGTTACTTCCCCGCCCTCACACACAGTGACGTCAGCGCCAGAGTCCAACAGCCGAGGAATCACGCGCTCTGCAGCCGTGGAACCGCCAATCACCAACACACCGTAGTCTTTGAGAAGCAAACTCATAGCTAATACTTTACCCGGCGCACGAGGCGACGAAGCGACTGACGTTGCCCGGCGCACCCGCCGGATGAACATGCAGGTAGCCTGCGTGAATACGCCCAGACTTGGAAACGAAGCCGTCACGGACGGTCTCACCGTGATATCCGCGCCAACCCCAGGCAGGCTGCCACCCGTCCGCCGCAGCAGCCCTTGCGGTGTCATCGGTGAGCGCTGTCTTGTGGAACTCGTGCCCGCGCATCCGCGTCCCTGTCGGGCACAGGACAGAATCAGTCAGCGCAACAGCCTCCCGGTAACCCAACTTCAGTCGCGCCATGTTCGCGCGCCCCGGGATGATCCCACACATGCGGCGCCCACCGAGATCTTCAAGCAGCCAGAGCAGCCCCGCACACTCGCCGTGAATCAGTGCGCCATCGTCGGCGGCCTGCCGTAGATCCCGGCGAATGTCATCGCGAACAGACAGCGCATCAGCATGCTCTTCCGGGAAACCACCGGGCACGATGTAGCCTTCGGCTTCCGGCAGCTCGTCAACCAGCGGGTCAAAGTCCACGACTTCGGCGCCAGCGGCCTGCAATAGCTCACGGTGCTCTGCATAGGTAAACGAGAACGCAGGTCCCGCGGCGACCGCTACACGCACGCTGCGCTTAGTAGCCAGCGATTCAACGAACTGCGCTGGCGTCCAGGGTTCAGCTGGATAAGGCTGCCGCGCAAGCTGGACAAGCCGGTCGATGTCGATGTAAGTCTCCACCAAGTTGGCCATCGATTCGATGACCGCTTCTAGCTGCTCGCCTTGCTCGACTGCAGTGACCAGGCCTAAATGCCTGCTGGGAACCTCGATATCAGTCACTCGCGGAATAGCACCGAGCACTTCGATACCCATGGCCTCCACAGAACGGGTAATGATGTCCGCATGCCGCGGGCTGCCCACCTGATTAATAATCACACCGCTGACGCGGACATCAGTACGTAGCGTGGAAAACCCGTGAACGACGGCCGCCGCCGACTGCGACATGTGCCGGGCATCGATAACCAACACCACCGGCAGCCCCAACAGCGAAGCAATCTCAGCCGTCGACCCCTCCACCGACAGCGGATCGTCACCAATTCGGCCGTCGAAAAGCCCCATGACGCCTTCGACCACAGCAATATCGCTATCGGCAGCTCCGTGTGCGTAGAGCGGCCCGATCATCTCAGGGGCGCACATGAAGGAATCCAGATTTCGGCCGGGGCGACCAGCCGCTACCCCGTGATAGCCAGGATCGATATAATCCGGCCCGACTTTGAATGGCGCCACCGCGTGGCGGCGCGACAGTGCACGCATAAGACCAGTGGAAATTGTGGTCTTGCCCGTGCCCGAAGCCGTCGCCGCAATGACAATTCCAGGTGCTACCACTCGATGCCCTTTTGTCCCTTACGTCCGACATCCATCGGGTGCTTAATCTTGGTCATCTCAGTCACCAGATCCGCGACCTCCACGAGCTTCGGATCCGCATCACGGCCAGTCATCACCACATGCTGGCGCCCAGGACGGTTCTTCAATGTTTCCACCACATCGTCGACATCAATCCAACCCCACTTGATTGGGTAGGTGAACTCGTCGAGGACGTAGAAGTCGTGCACCTCATTTTCGAGGCGCCGCTTGATCTCCTGCCATCCTTCTGCAGCAGCTGCGGCGTGGTCCTCCTCGGTGCCCTGCTTGCGCGACCAGGACCAGCCTTCGCCCATCTTGTGCCATTCGACCGGGCCGCCCTCTCCCGTTTCGTCGTGAAGCGTGCCCAACCGACGCATGACAGCTTCCTCGCCAACCTTCCACTTTGCCGACTTCACAAACTGGAAGACACCAATGTTCATCCCCTGATTCCACGCGCGCATCGCCATCCCGAATGCCGCCGTGGACTTACCCTTACCTGGGCCGGTATGCACGGCAGTAATCGGAATCATGCGACGCTGCCTGGTGGTCAGCCCGTCGTTGGGAATTGATTTGGGGTCAAGCTTTCCTTGTGCCATGGTCTCGATGATAGGCATGGACTACGCCCGCCACGGCCTCGGCATTAAGCTCGGAAAGGTTTATGCAGGTCGCCCCTAATTCGACACTGAGTTCCCGTGCTAGCCCCAGTCGCACGCGAGAGCGTTCGCAGTCGATAACCACCGTCGCCGCCAACGCTTGACGACGAATCTTTGCGGCCACAGCCCGCGCCTGCTCCAGGCCATTCTTACCGGTTGCACGGCCATCGGAGAGCAGCACCATGATTGCGCGGCGCGTGGGCTCCCGGTGCGCTTCCCGCACCACCACTTCGTGCGCCTTCAACAGTCCTTCGGCCAATGGGGTTCGGCCACCAGTACGGACGTCTGCGAGACGACGCACCGCGGTATCAATGGACTTGGTCGGTGGTAAAACCAATTCGGCACTGTTGCCTCGGAAAGTAATAACGGCGACTTTGTCACGGCTTTGGTAGGCATCACGCAGCAGCGAAGTGACGGCGCCGGTGACGGCTGCCAGACGGTCGCGCGCGGCCATAGACCCCGAGGTGTCCACAACGAAGACGACCAGATTGGACTCAGTTCCCTGTCGGATGGCACCGTGAACGTCTTCCGGTTCCAGAGGGATCATGGAGGTGCCCATGCGGGCACCACGATTGGCCGCGGCCAGCACTGTCGCCGGCACGTGGAGACCATGACCGCCACGTTCGGCGCCAATGGTGCTGCCCCGGGGGCCAATGGCCTTAGAGCGACGGCCGGAATCTCCTTGGCCGACGCCGTCGACACTGATTTTACGAACGGCGAAAGGGGGCGCCTTCAGCGGCGCGACCTCCCTTCGTTCCGGCGGAGTTCGGCTGCTGTGGCTCCTGCGGCTCGGAATTGGCGTCGAACTCCGAGGGCTGCTCAGGTTTGGCTTCGGGCTGGTCTAAGGTCTCCGGACCCGAATCTGGCTGATTCTGGTCATCTCGGAACTGCTCTTCCGCATCCTCAAGAGCATCGTCGAGCTGCTTCTGATCCAATCCTGGTTCATCAAAGGGGTCACGGCGACGACGGTGCGGCAGTGCCATTTCTGCAGCTACCCTGATGTCTTCCGCAGTGATCTCAATTGGCTTACCCGGTTGTGGCTGCGCTGATTCGTCCCCAGCTACTCGCCATGCAGCGTGAGCGCGGGCGGTACGTGCAATGACGATGTCGGCACGCATCCCGTCCACATCAAAAGCAGCACATACGGTTGCAATTTGACCAAGAATGTTGGGAGTCAATTCGACGTCGTCAAGCAGTGTGCGTGCGCGATCGATGCGAGCGTACAGCGCATCGTCGTCGGCGGCGAAGCGCGTGACGAAGTTCTCCGGGTCGGCGTCAAAGTCGAGTCGACGGGCGACGATCTCCGCGCGGACGGCCGGATCCTTGGAGGCGGTGACGTCGATGGCGAGACCGAAGCGGTCGAGAAGTTGGGGACGCAATTCACCCTCTTCCGGGTTCATCGTGCCCACCAACACGAACCTGGAGGTGGCGGAGTGCGAGATGCCATCACGTTCAACAACCACACGTCCGGTGGCTGCAGCATCCAGAACGGAGTCAACGAGGTGGTCCGGCAACAGGTTAATCTCGTCGACGTAGAGAATGCCGCCATCAGCAGCGCTGAGTAGCCCCGGATTGAACCGTGCGTGTCCGGTGGTTAGCACAGTCTCCACGTCGATAGAGCCTACGACTCGATCCTCCGTAGCGCCGAGTGGCAGGTTTACCAACGATCCGCTGAGAAATGGCGCCAATGCGCGGACGGTAGTGGTCTTGGCTGTGCCCTTCTCACCTCGGATGACCACGCCACCTATCTCCGGGGATAGGGCGGTCAGAATCAACGCAAGCTGTAGTCGCTGCTGCCCGACAATCGCAGTAAAGGGAAAAGTGGGCTCTGTCTGTGCAGTGGTAGCTGACGTGATTTTTTCCATAAACACAGTTCTACCCCACTGCGAGCGAATGGCTCACGGCGGGGTAGAAAATGTTGGCTTAATTGAACTCTTTGAAGCTCTTCAGCGAGTTATTAGCGCTCCAGCTTCAGGGTCTTCTGGGAGGCTTCCCAGACCTCCTTGAACAGAGCCGGGTCATCAGCCAGGTGGGTGCCGTAGGACGGGACGAGCTCCTTGAGCTTTGGAGCCCACTTGCCCATGTGGCGACCGAAGCAGCGCTCAATCAGGCTAATCATCACAGCCGGAGCGATGGAAGCACCCGGGGATGCACCCATCAGGCCGGCGATGGTGCCGTCCCAAGAGTTAATGACCGCAGTACCGAACTCGAGGGTACCGAAGACCGGAGCCTTCATCGGCTTAATGACCTGAACGCGCTGACCAGCGACAATCAGCTCCCAGTCCTCTGGGCGAGCGTTCGGGACGTACTCACGCAGGGACTCGATACGAGCGTCGAAGTCCTTCAGAACCTCAGTAATCAGGTACTTGGTCAGGCCCATTTCCTGAACACCAACGCCCATCATGGACGGCAGGTTGGCCGGACGCAGAGACTTAATCAGGTCCAGGTTGTTACCGTTCTTCAGGAACTTCATGTTCCAACCGGCGTACGGACCAAACAGCAGGCCACGCTTGCCGTCGATAACACGGGTGTCCAGGTGTGGAACCGACATCGGCGGCGTGCCGACGGAAGCCTTACCGTAAACCTTGGCGTCATGCTGAGCAATAACGTCCTCATTGGTGCAGCGCAGCCACTGTCCGGAGACCGGGAAGCCACCGAAACCACGGATCTCATTAATACGAGCCTTCTGCAGCAGCGGCAGTGCGTCACCGCCGGCACCGACGAAGACGAAGTTAGCAACCAGGGTGCGAACGTCCTTGGTGTGCAGGTTCTTCACGGTAACAATCCACTTGGAACCGTCGCGCTTCAGACCGGTGACCTCGTGGCCGTAGCGAATTTCGGTGCCCATGTCCGACAGAGCGGCCAGGTACTGCTTAGTCAGTGCACCGAAGTTAACGTCCGTACCATTCGGGTTACGAATAGCAGAGACCGGCTTGGAGAAGTCACGCCCCTCCGACATCAGCGGAAGGTATTCTGCGAAACGATCCGGATCCTCGATGAGCTCCTGACCGTGGAACAACGGCTCCTTCTCAAGTGCCTCGTAGCGACGACGCATGAACGCCATCTGCTCCGGCCCCTGAGCGAAGGTGGTGTGGTCAACCGGGTTGATGAACTCCTTCGGGTCAGTCAGGGTGCCGTTTTCAATCAGCGAGGTCCACAGCTGACGGGAAACCTGGAACTGCTCGTTAATGGTCTTAGCCTTGGTGACGTCGACCTTGCCGTTCTTCTCCGGCGTGTAGTTCAGCTCACACAGAGCAGAGTGGCCCGTACCGGCGTTGTTCCACGGGGAGGAAGACTCCTTGGCGGGCTGATCGAGACGCTCGAACAGGACCTGTGACCAGGATGGCTCGAGCTCCTTGAGCAGCACACCCAGCGTCGCACTCATTACACCTGCACCGATGAGGACGACATCTACCTCGTCGCCACTGGAGGCAGGAAGCTTGTTATCAGCCATTTTGCTGTCAACATCCTTACTAACTTGATTAGTGATTCAAACTAGCGCTCGCTCACATGCGCGCACACACAACTAAAGACGCAAAAGAGAGCTGCCGTCTCAGTCCATAATCTATTGTGTCACACATTCACACTACCCCCGGTAATCGGCGCTAGGCTTGACCCTGTGACTACCGATATTCCCGATTTCACTACCCCCGCCTTTAACCCCGATAACCTAGGCGATGGCTACAGCCAACATGTCATCGAACTCGGCCAGGACCCCGACGGCGAGGGGTCAGTACGCGCGGTTTTGGTACGATACTGCCCCGATTCGTCGGCAAGCGACTTCCAAGCGCGTCCGGCAGTTCTTTGGATCCACGGGATGTCGGACTACTTCTTCCAAAAGCACGTGGCAGAGCGTTACCACTCCGAAGGGTACGCGTTTTACGCCATTGACTTACGTAAGTGCGGGCGCGCTCACCAGCCGGGACAGACTTGGCATGGTTGCAGCGATCTAACGCATTACTTCGAAGACCTCAATGGCGCACTCGCGGTGCTAGACCACGCCGACCATAAGACTGTCACTGTTAATGCGCACTCCACGGGCGGCCTCATTGCAGTCCTGTGGCTCGACTGGCTACGCAGTCTGGGCGGCCATTGCCCGCAGGCACCTAATATTTCCGTCACGTCCGCTGTCTTGAACTCACCGTGGCTGACTCTGCACGTTTCCCGCGCAAAGGCTCCCGTGTACTCGCTGGTGACTCGCGTTATGTCGCGACTGCGCCCAAACAGTCTCATTCCGGTGCAGTCTTCGGGCGGCTATGGCAAGTCGATTAGCGTCGACCACGAGGGGCGCTGGGAGTATAACCGTACCTTCAAGCCGCTGGCTGGACATGACAAGAACTGGCGATGGCTCAACGCCATCATCGTCGCCCAGCAGCGTGTCAGCCGCGGTATCGACACCGGTGTGCCGACGCTCGTCCTTCACTCGGACAACTACCTTCTCGGCTCCGACTACACCCCGGAACTCAGCCGCGTTGACTCGGTCCTCAATACTGAGCAGATTGCCGATGCCACTGCCCACCTAGGTCCACAGGCTCGCAATGTTCCAATTCCGGGAGCCCTCCATGACGTGTATCTCTCGGAGCCCGAGGTCCTGAAACGCGCTTTTGATGAGACCTTCCAGTTCCTCGCCACGGTCAAGCCGGAAGGCAGCTCGGAATAAGAGCTCGGAATAAATCAGCATTCAGTACGGTTGAACAAAACTAGTTCGACCAGAATGCTAGGAGTGCTTGTGACCACTGAGAATTCCCCTGAGACTTCCCCCCGCCACTACGACGTCATCATCATCGGAACCGGGTCCGGTAATTCCATTCCCGCCCCGGAGTACGACGATGTTCGAATTGCGCTCGTAGAGGAAGGACGTTTCGGCGGTACTTGCCTCAACGTTGGTTGTATTCCCACGAAGATGTTTGTTCTGGCCGCTGATGCCGCCCGCAACATCCGCGAGGCCAGCCGCCTGGGCGTGCACGGCACCTACGACTCCGTTGATCTCAAGCAAATTCAGGATCGCGTTTTCGCCCAGCGCATCGACCAGATTGCCGTCGGCGGCGAGGCATACCGCCGCGGGGACGAGACTCCCAATATCGATGTCTACGACCGCCACGCGACGTTCGTCGGCCCCCGCACCATCCGTACGGGCATCGGCGAGGAAACCGTCGAAATTACAGCCGACAACATCATCATCGCCGCGGGCTCCCGTCCTCACGTCCCGGGCCCCATCGCAGAGTCCGGGGTGGATTACTACACGAACGAGAACATCATGCGCGTCGAAAAGCTCCCGCACGAGATGATTATCGTGGGCGGTGGCTACATCGCCAGCGAGTTCGCACACGTCTTTGCTTCCTTCGGCACGAAGGTGCACATGCTGGTGCGCTCCGACGTCATGCTGAGAGGCTCCGATGCCGCAGTCTCGGAGCGCTTCCACGAGGTTGCCCTCCGCGACATTGACATCCGTCTGAACACCTCCATCACCGAACTCTCCCAGGAGGGCGAGATTGTCACGGCCACGCTTAACGACGGCACGGAGCTTGCCGCCGACGCCCTGCTTGTGGCAACCGGGCGCATCCCCAACGGCGACCGCATGGACCTTGCAGCCGGTGGCATCGAGATGCACGACGACGGTCGCATCAGGGTTGACCAGTACGGTCACACCTCTGCCGAAGGTGTGTGGGCGCTGGGCGATGTCTCCAGCCCCTATCAGCTGAAGCACATTGCCAACCACGAGGCCAAGGTTGTCTTCCACAACGTGCTGAACCCGTCCGATCTGCGGGCATTTGACCACCGCTACATTCCGTCGGCAGTCTTCTCACATCCGCAGATTGGCCAGGTCGGTATGACCGAGGACGAAGCTCGCGAGTGGGCTGCGGAAAACGACACAGAAATTACCGTGAAGGTACAAAACTACGGGGACGTTGCCTACGGCTGGGCACTGGAAGACCGCGACGGCTTTGCCAAGTTGATTGCCGACCGCGCTACCGGCCACCTGTTGGGTGCTCATTTTATCGGCGAGCAGGCCGCGACCTTGGTGCAGCAGTGCATCCAGATGATGAGCTTCGAGATGGACGTCCGCGAAGTTGTCAAGGGCCAGCACTGGATTCACCCAGCACTGCCCGAGCTGATTGAAAACGCCATCTTGGGCCTGGAGTTCGATAATTAGCCCAACTGTTCAATACCTGTAGCCTGGGCCAATGCGGGCCCAGCCAGGTGTTCTTCGACCGCATCGGCCAACAGGTCGACCTGCCGCAGGCGCTCTGCGGCAAAAGAGGTATCAGAGCTGGCCTTAAATCCGTCCCGGCCGACGGCAGCGGCCACTTCGCTCAGCAACTCACGGCGCACCTGGTCATTTTCTAGGCATCCGTGCCGATGAGTGCCGATCAGCATGCCACGCCGCGCTCCTTCTTCCTCAGGCTCAGTGATAAAGGGCGCCTCGCTGCTTCGTACAACCTGCCCATTGTGCACTTCGTAGCAACCATCAGGGTGGCTCACCAGTGTCTTTTTGTCCGCGAATTCAATGTCGGTGTCGAACACTCCGAGCCCGTTCACGGTTCCGGCTGCCGACTCCACCGAGTCAGTGATGGTGGTGCAGAGCATTTGGAAACCACCGCAGATGCCAATCAGCGGCAGCCCCCGGGCGGCTCGGTTCTCCAGCACGTCGTCAAGCCCGCGCTCGCGCAACCACTTAAGATCGGCGACCGTCGACTTTGACCCGGGCAACACGACCAGATCTGCGCGAGCCACGACCGAAGGGTCAACGGTCCACTGCACCTGTACCCCTGGTTCACAGGCCAGCGCCTCGATGTCCGTGGCGTTGGAGACACGTGGCAGGCGAATGGCAGCCACGGACAGCGTTTCCGTTCCCAGCGGGGCGCTCGCAGGCCCTACCGACGCACCAGCGACTGTGCCGAGCGAATCCTCCGCATCAATCCACAGCCCCGGAATAAACGGCACCACGCCGAGTACGGGCACGCCGGTGTGCTCGCGCACCACGTCCAATCCCGGAGTCAACAACGACACGTCACCCCGGAACTTGTTGACAATAAAACCGGTAATCCGCGCGCGGTCTTCGGGGCTCAAAATTGCATGCGTGCCGACGAAATGTGCAAGCACCCCACCGCGGTCGATGTCACCGGCAACCACTACGGGCAGATTAGCGAGCTCTGCCAACCCCATGTTGGCAATGTCTGACTCTCGCAGATTGACCTCGGCGGGACTGCCGGCGCCTTCACACAGGACGACATCGTACTGTTGCCGCAGCTCTGACAATGTTTCTGCGACTACCCCGCGCAGCGCTTTCCTCCGCGATCGGTAGGTCAGCGCGCTCACGTGCCCATCGGCCTTGCCCTTGACCACCACCTGACTGGTGTGATCCGAGCCCGGTTTGAGAAGTACCGGGTTAAAGGAGACATCTGGCTCCAGCCCGCAGGCCAGCGCCTGCAGAGCCTGCGCGCGCCCAATCTCGCCGCCGTCGAGCGTGACAGCGCAGTTGTTGGACATGTTTTGGGCCTTGAAGGGTGCGACGCGCACGCCGCGGCGCGCGAGCAGCCGACACATACCGGCGACCAGAACCGACTTACCGGCATCCGAGGTGCAGCCGGCGATCAGAGCTGCAGGAGCCTGCACGGGTTAGGCCTCGGGTTTCCAACCAGTCTGGAACTGGCCGGGAACGTTCTGCTCATCCGGCAGGGTGAGGATCTCATAACCGTCGGCAGTCACCAGCACCGTGTGCTCGAACTGAGCAGTGAACTTGAAGTCATCATTCTGCACAGTCCAGCCGTTGTCCCAGATGTGGTACGGCAGCTCACCGAGGTTAATCATCGGCTCGACGGTCAGAGTCATGCCTGGCTCGAACACGGTGTCCTGGCTCGGCTCGTCATAATGCAGCACAATCAGACCATTGTGGAAGGTGGTACCGACGCCGTGACCGGTGAAGTCCCGAACGGTGTTGTAACCAAAACGCTTGGCATAGGACTCAATCACACGACCGATGACGTTGATCTCGCGTCCCGGCTTGATGACCTTAATTCCGCGCATAGTAGCGTTGTAAGTGCGCTCCACCAACTGGCGGTGCTCCTCCGAGACATTGCCGGCGAGGAAAGTAGCGTTGGTGTCGCCGTGGACGCCATTCTTGTAACCGGTGACATCGACATTGACGATGTCGCCGTCCTCAATAACCTGAGTATCCGGAATACCGTGACAGACAATCTCATTGAGAGAAACACAGCAGGACTTCTCAAAACCGCGGTATCCCAGCGTGGACGGGTAGGTGTCATGGTCCAACAGGTACTCGTGCACCACCCGGTCAATCTCATCCGTGGTCACGCCCGGAGCTACCGCCTTACCGGCCTCCACCAGGGCGTTGGCGGAAATGCGAGAGACCTCTCGCATATTTTCAATATCTTCCGGGGTCTGTACCAGCGGCTCGCCTACGCCTTCCTGAACCTCGTCCTTCCAGGCGTACTCCGGCCGTTCAATATGAGCCGGAACAGTGCGAATTGGCGTGGACTTTTGCTGAGTAAGTGGAGAACGCTGAGTCATGGCACATACTCTACCCCTACCCCGGATTGGCCTTTCGGCCTGTGCCGGTTTCGAAGCCAGTAGTGCTCTACCCCTCGGCCTCTGAACCTTCATCCATATTGGCGAAGAAGGCATCGGTAATCGCCACGGCATGCTCGGAACCGCCACCGCCAACGATGAGCGTGGCAAAGGCCAAATCATCGCGGTAGCCAGTAAACCAAGCGTGGGAGCCGCCAGCGTACTCGGCCTCACCGGTCTTTGCGTAGACTTCGCCTCGACCGGCAATGGCCGAACCAGTACCAGAGGTCACAACCGCACGCATTAGTGTGCGAACTTCATTCAAAACCTCAGGTGGCAGAGGCTCCGACGTCTGCGACTGCCAGGTCCCCGCGCTGGGCACGAGTGACGGCGTCGGGGTGCGTCCGGCCGCCACTGTCGCGGAAACAAGAGCCATGCCAAACGGGCTGGCCAAGTCATTTCCCTGCCCATAGCCCGCATCAATGCGTTCGACTTCGTCACTGCCGTCAGAGACGCTGCCGGTAATAGTGTCAAGTCCTGCGATGTGATAGTTGATGCCGATACCGAAGTTCTTGGACTCCTCCTTGAACTGCCCGGGCTTCAACTTGTGAGAGATATTGCCGAACGTGGTGTTGCAAGACCGCGCGAACGCATCGCTCAGCGATGTATCTCCGACACCACTTCCGTTGTAGTTGGTGACAATACGCGGCCCAATCTCCATCGACCCTGGGCACGGCACAGTCGATCCCGCGTTCAGCCCCTCGTGCTGCACACCTGCAGCGGCAGTGACGATCTTGTACGTCGATCCCGGCGGGAACTGCCCCATCAGTGCTAGGTCGCCATCCTTATCTGCTTCCGCCGTCTGCGCTACCGCCAGAATCTTGCCGGTCGACGGCTGCACAGCCACCAGCATCGCCTTCGCATCTTGGCGTGTATCCACTGCCTTCTGCGCGGCATCCTGCACCTTCTTACTAATCGATGCCTGCACCGCCGGCGCTACATCCGGAGACACCTCATAGAGCGTGCCGACGACGGCTCCGCCCTCGTTGGCCGCCACAATATTCCAGCCATCGGCACCGTGATCACCGGTGTCCACTAGTCTTTCCACGCGGCTCATCAAATCGGGCGCGAACCCCGGGTCGGGTCGCACCATAGCGGCTTCATCGTTAACCGAAATTCCATCAATGTCAGCGAGATCATCTTTGACACGCTGTGGCGTGGATGCCGGCAACACGATCAGCGAAAAATTACCCTTTCCGCCGCTCGCCTGCTCCCCCACAGCGCGTGCGTCGAGCTTCGGACCGTCTTCCGGCATTTCATTATTGATGACCGTCGCCGCCCGATTAATGGATGACTGCACATTCTCCACCCGATCACGATCGACGATCACGCGGTGCACAGTCCCTGGCTCGAGCAAGGCCGCACCGTCCGAGCCAACTACAGACGGACGCGGAGCTGCGATAGTGCGCAACTCCGGGTGCTGGTTTCGCCCCAGCTGTGGATGCAGTGATGCTGGCGACCAGCGCAGTGCCCAATCCCGTTGCCCCGACTCAGTCTTGGTCAGCGTGAAAGTAGTGTCATAGCCCCAGCGTCGCTGATGTGGCAGCTGCCAATTCATGGTGACTTCGGCCGAGGACTGATTCGAGCTGGTATCGATACCCTCGATCTCGTAGTCAAGCCCCTCCGGCTGCAGGCCGTCAGTGGCCGCCTTCAGATCCCCCTCAGCGGAGTCCGGGTGATCGGTCAGCGCCGCCGCCTTAGCGACATCCCCTCCCGCCAGCGCCCCCAGGAATTCCTCTAGCACCTCGCGCCCGGTGTCAGGCCGCGGCGTACACGCGGCGGATGACAACACCAGACCCGTGATTGCCACAGCCGAGATACTGCGAAGCAGGGGCTTGCGGCGCGAAGTTTGTTCCATGTGGGCTGACGTTAGCACCGCTTTGCTTTACGACGATGCTGGCACGCCGCAACCTGCTGTCAGCGGTTCAGCACAATTGGATTGACCACGTCAGCGGCCATGACCAGAACACCGAACACCAGCAAAACTGCGGTAAAGGCCATAGTGATTGGCATGAGCTTGGTGTAGTCGGCAGGGCCGAGCGCTGGCTTGCCGAATGTCTTACGAATTCGATCCCGAATGCGCTCGTAAATGACAACAGCGATATGACCACCGTCCAGTGGTGGCAGCGGCACCAGGTTGAACACGGCCAAGAAGTAGTTGAGGTTGGCCAGCAGCAGGAAGAAGGACGGCCACTGGTTCATCTCTACAAGTTCACCGCCGGCACGCGAAGCACCGACGACACTCATGGGGCTGGCCGGATCACGCTGAGCGCCGAAGATGGACGCAACCACACCGGGAACCTTCTCCGGGATGGAGAGCAGCCCGTTCCATACCGCCCCGAAAAGGCTGCCTGTGAAGCTGGCAGCACCACCGATGGCGGTCACTGCGTTGTACTCGTGGAGAACAGTTTCTGGGCGTTGGAAGGCGATACCAATCGCTGGCTGGTCGATGTCCTGGCCGTCGTTAGTCTTGCGTTTGACGACTTCCGGGGTGACCGTGACCGTCTGGGAGGTGCCATTGCGGTCGATGATCATTTTGATGTCCCCGCCTGCAGAGCTGCCGATGAGGGACACAGCTTCGGGGTAGGAAGTGATTTTGGTGCCATTGATCTTCTCGATTACGTCTCCAGCACGCAGCCCTGCACGCTCTGCGGGCCCGGAGCCGGTGCAGGGCTCGAGGGTACCGTCGGCACGCTGTGCCGGCGAGACACACTGCACCGCCTGAATGCGTGGTGCCATTTCCTTACCCATATTTGGCAACCCCCACGTCACGGCGATGAAGTAGAGGATGAGGAATCCAATGACGAGGTTCATAGCCACTCCGCCGAGCATCACGATAATGCGCTGCCACCACGGCTTTTTGTACATGGCGTAGGGCTCTTCGGCAGGGTCGATTGGATCCATTGCAGTCATGCCTGTGATGTCGCAGAATCCGCCGAACGGAATTGCCTTGACTCCGTATTCAGTGTCGTGCCCGCCTGCCGCGGCGTGATGCCGCTTGAAGGAAAACAGCGTTGGGCCGAAGCCGATGAAGTAGCGGCGCACTCGCATTCCGCACAGTCGAGCTGCGGTGAGGTGGCCCCATTCGTGAAGGGCGATTGTCACCGCGATGCCGATTGCGAAGAGTAAAACTCCAAGAAGAAATGTCACGAGTGCTCACCCTACCCCCACTTTGGGCGAACCAGAACACCGGCGGAGAGTTTCCGGCCGGGCGAAGTCCCAATTTCAGCAAGTTCTAAGGTATCCTTACACCCGATACTCAAGATTGTCTGAAAATGCGCTCAGTCGCTTTCAGCAAAATCGCAGATAGACTGAAGTGCATATAGAGTGCAATTCGCCGAAAGTGTTAACAGGAGGACTTTCAAGTGAGCAACCACGAGCCAAAGGAAGAGATTTACCGCGGCGTCAGCACCCTCGACGAGCCGTCGGCGAAGTGGGGCTGGCACGGCCTTAGCAAGAGCGCTATGCAGAAGGCCGGCTGGATTTCTGTGATCTTCCTGCTGGGCATGACCATCGGTAACCACAAGGGCAACGTCGAGAACTGGTGGCTGGTCGCCATTGCTGCCCTTATTGCCATTGGGCTGCTGCTGCAGCTGTTCGCCCCGCAGGGTTCCCAGGTCCGCACTGTTACTGCTCACAACAAGCCGGAAGGCCACATTGAGCCTGAGTGGGCACGCGACCAGGTCAACGGAACTGGCGTCTACGCTGACCTGACTGACTCTCAGCTGCGCTCCTGGAACCGCTTGCCGGAAGGCCAGGATCAGTAAAGCTAGCTGCTTTTTCAAAGAAAGTCTGGCTCTAACAGCTCTATAGCGCTACAGAGCACAAAAAGATCCGCACCGGATTTGGTGCGGATCTTTTTCTATTCGCTGGCTAATCCTCTTCGGCTGCCAGCTGGCCGCATGCTGCGGCAATCTCGTTGCCACGGGTATCGCGAACCGTACATGGCACTCCCTGAGCCTGTACGCGGCGGACAAACTCTTCCTGCTGCTTCTTCGGGGAGGCGTCCCACTTCGAGCCCGGAGTTGGATTGAGTGGAATCAGGTTGACGTGGACGCGTGAGCCCAGAGCATTGTGAAGCTTCTTACCCAGGAGATCGGCACGCCAATCCTGGTCGTTGATATCGCGAATCAAAGCGTACTCGATAGATACGCGACGGCCAGTCTTATCGGCATAGTAGCGGGCAGCATCGAGAACCTCGGCCACCGTAAAACGATTATTGATTGGCACCAGCTCGTCGCGAAGCTCATCATCCGGAGTGTGCAAAGATACCGCGAGGGTGACGGACAGGTCCTCGTCGGCAAGCCGTCGGATGTTCGGCGCGAAACCGACCGTAGAGACAGTGACGTTGCGCATCGAGATACCGAAGCCCTCCGGCGACGGGCGCGTAATGCGGTGGACAGCGGCGAGAACGCGGTTGTAGTTCGCGAGCGGCTCGCCCATGCCCATGAATACAATGTTGGTCAGACGGCCACCCTCTGCGGCCATGGTGGCAGCGGCCTCACGAACCTGATCGACAATCTCTGCAGTGGAGAGGTTACGCTGCAAACCGCCCTGACCCGTCGCACAGAACGGGCATGCCATACCGCAGCCGGCCTGCGAGGAAATGCAGAGCGTCGCACGATCCGGGTACTTCATCAGCACGGATTCCAGCAACGTCCCGTCACCTGCACGCCACAGAGTCTTACGGGTTTCGCCGTCGTCACAGGTGATGTGACGCACGGGCGTCAGCAGAGGTGGGAAGAGACTGTCCTTGACCTTTTGACGATCTGCTTCCGGCAGGTCAGTCATCGTCATAGGGTCAGCTTCAAGCCGACCGTAATAGTGCCGGGCAATCTGATCGGCGCGGAAGGCCGGCAGACCCAGTTCCTTGACCGCAGCCTTCCGTTCCTCAACATCGAGGTCCGCAAAATGGGTCGCGGGCATGCCGCGACGTGGAGCTTTAAGAACGATTGGAAGTGAAGTTGCCATGATGGCACCTATTTTCGCATGTAACGACGGTTTTGGCCTAATGAGCGACTAGGCGAGCGCGGCTAAGTGGAACTTTACAAGTGGTACATACCTGCCAAAACGTGTTGAATGATAGGTATGACTAACGCTAATCAGCCGAATAATGACAGGCCGCTTTTCGACGATGCTCCGTCGTACTCCCCTAATGATTATGAGGCTCCCGCAACTGAGCAGGACAACCTGCCAGAACCAGTCGTTGACGCGCCGGAAGAAAAGGAGCCCGCACCGGCTCCGACGCCTGCCCCTGGACCGCGCAAGGTAAAGAAGACCACAGCGGGCTCGATGTGGGTTGGCCTGGTCATCAGTGCAATTTTGCTGATTGTTCTGCTGGTATTTATCCTGCAGAATCAGCAGGAGACCGCACTAAACCTGTTCGGCTGGACCTGGAACTTCCCGGTCGGTGTCGGAATGCTGTTCGCTGCTATCCTCGGTGCCCTCATCACCGCGCTGATTGGCGGCTGGCGAATGCTGGATTTGCGACGCCAGATTCGTAAGGGCGACAACTAGAACCTGATTAAAGCAGCCTGACTAGCCCAACCTGACTAGACCAGGCTGAAAAGCTGCAACATCAGCCATGTCATCGCGGCTGATGGCAGCATGCCGTCCAGACGATCCATCAGACCACCGTGGCCCGGCAACATCGATGACATATCCTTAATGCCCAAATCTCGTTTGAACTGGGATTCCATCAAGTCCCCGAGCGTGGCAGAGATAACCAGGGCTATGCCCAACACGATGCCCTGCCACCACGGCGCATGCAACATAAAGATTGCACAGAGCGCTCCGGTAATAGTGGCAAGCACAAGAGAGCCGCCGAACCCTTCCCAGGACTTTTTGGGACTGACCTTCGGGGCCATCGGGTGCTTTCCGAACATGACACCGGCGGCATAGCCTCCGACGTCATTGGAAATAACGCCAAGCATAAAGGTCACAATGACCAGGCGGGGATCAACTCCCCAGGGATTATCCATTTGCACCAACTGCACAGCTAGCGCAGCAAAGAACGGAATCCACATCACCACGAAAACTCCGACTGCGACATCCCGCAGCCAATTCCGTGGTGCTTCGGCCATGCCGTGCAAAAACAGACGGGCGACCAACAAAAGCATCAGGGTAACAGCCAGGCCCATGACCAGGCCGTCAATCCCCCAATAGGCGGACAGCCACACCATTAGCTGGCCACCGAGAATCATTACCGGGCGAGGGACCTGCCAATCGGACTCGCGGAGTCGCTCACAGACCTCCCAGGTGGCGAGCCCAACCGCGGCTGCGACAAGTACCGTCCATGCAAGCGCCCCTAGCAGCAAGCCGATGATGACGACTGCACCAAGTGCTACGCCCACTGCAATCGCAACCGGCAGATTTCGCCCTGCCGAGTTGCGTGGCTTGATAAGACGTAGCTCGTCTAGAACACGATCCTTATTGGACGCTGGCTTCAACGTTGGCATTGGCGCCTCACATCCCCTCTCCCGGTTGAATATGAAGGCCTAAACCTCCATCAGCTCCGCTTCCTTGCGTTCAACCAAGGAGTCAACCTGCTCGACGTAGTTCTTGGTGACCTGGTCCAGCTCCTTCTCGCCTGCCTGCACCTCATCCTCGCCAGCGTCGCCGTCCTTCTGAATCTTCTTCAGAGTCTCCATGCCCTTACGACGGACATTGCGAATCGCAATCTTGGCGTCTTCGCCCTTCGAACGTGCAACCTTTACCATCTCACGACGGCGCTCCTCGGTCAGCTGCGGAATAGTAACGCGCAGTACCTGGCCATCGTTAGTCGGGTTCACACCCAGGTCGGAGTTGCGAATCGCATTTTCGATGTCACCCATGACGCCCAGCTCATACGGTTTGATCAGCAGCATGCGTGGCTCTGGAACCGAAATGGTAGCCATTTGGGTAATCGGAGTCGGAACACCGTAGTATTCCGCAATAACGCCGTTGAACATCGCCGGATTCGCACGACCAGTGCGAATGTGCGTCAGCTCCTCGCGGCAGTGTTCTACGGAGCTACCGTACTTTTCTTCGCAGTCAAGCAGGACTTCATCAATCATTGTGTTTTTAACCTCGGGTTTCTTGTACTCGGGTATAGAGAGTTCTAGAGCGCTCTGGGCAAAGAACGTATTACGAACAAATTTATCAGCTGTGAACGAGAGTACCGATTCGTTCACCGGCTACCGCGCGCGCAATGTTTCCGTCGGTAAGCAGATTAAACACCAGAATCGGCATATTGTTGTCCATGCACAGAGAGAAGGCGGTGGCATCGGCAACACGGAGGTCGCGTTCAAGAACCTCACGGTGGGTGATGTCGTCGAAGAGCTCAGCGTCCGGCACCTCACGTGGGTCGGCCGAGTAGACACCGTCAACGGCCTTGGCCATCAGCAGCACCTCGCAACCAATCTCCAGGGCGCGCTGGGCGGCGGTGGTATCGGTGGAGAAGTACGGCATGCCCATACCTGCACCGAAGATAACCACGCGTCCCTTCTCCAGATGGCGCTTAGCACGCAGCGGCAGGTACGGCTCTGACACCTGTGCCATGTTGATAGCAGTCTGAACGCGGCAGTCCACACCCTCCTGCTCGAGGAAGTCCTGCAGAGCCAGACAGTTCATGACCGTGCCGAGCATGCCCATGTAGTCAGAGCGTGCGCGGTCCATACCGCGCTGCTGAAGCTGCGCGCCCCGGAAGAAGTTTCCTCCGCCGATGACGACGCAGACCTCGACACCCTTTCGGGAAACTTCCGCAATCTGTCGGGCAACGTTCTGCACCACGTCCGGGTCAACGCCAACCTTGCCGCCGCCGAACATCTCACCACCGAGCTTGAGCATCACACGTTTGAAGCCATTGCGCTCGACAGATTCTGCCATGACCATGCACCTTTCTCGCACCGTTTAAAAAGTCGCAGACGAGTCTACCCGGTCACGACAGCAAGGCACACTTGACGCTCCGTAGTGTCGGCAACATGACAGCAAAATGCCCCACTCGGACTCCCGAGCGGGGCATGTGAACTAGCTCGCAGCTAGAGGTTAATGCACAAACTGCAGCGAATTAGTGCTGGCCAACCTCGAAACGAACGAAACCGGTCAGGGTAACGCCAGCCTCGTCCATGAGCTGCTTAACGGTCTTCTTGTTGTCAGCGACAGACGGCTGCTCCAGCAGGACGACGTCCTTGTAGAAGCCGTTCAGACGACCCTCGACAATCTTGGCGATAGCCTGCTCCGGCTTGCCCTCTTCGCGGGTGATCTTCTCGTAGACAGCGCGCTCTGCCTCGACGCGATCGGCCGGGACATCCTCGCGGGACAGGTACTGTGCCTTCAGAGCGGCGACCTGCATAGCTGCTGCGTGAGCAGTCTCTGCGGCGTTGTCACCCTCGCCGGTGTAAGCAACCAGAACACCGACAGCTGCCGGCAGGTCTGCTGCACGGCGGTGCAGGTAGACAGCGATGTTGTCGCCCTCGAGAGTAGCGGCGCGACGCAGCTCCAGCTTCTCACCGATCTTTGCCGAGAGCTCCTGGGTAGCGTCGGCTGCGGACTGACCATCAAGGTCAGCGGCAGCGAGCTCTTCCGGAGAGTTTGCCTTGACTGCTGCAGCAGCGTCGGCGACCTTGTTGGCGAAGTCGATGAACTCCTGGTTCTTGGCAACGAAGTCGGTCTCGGAGTTGACCTCGACCATGGTGTTACCAGAAACAGCAATCAGACCCTCGGCAGCGGTGCGCTCTGCACGCTTGCCGACGTCCTTAGCGCCCTTAATACGCAGGATCTCGACAGCCTTGTCGAAATCGCCGTCGGTCTCGACGAGTGCGTCCTTACAAGCCTTCATGCCGGAGCCGGTCAGCTCGCGGAGCTTCTTGACGTCAGCAGCAGTGAAATTCGCCATGCTGGGCGTTCCTCCTTGTGGTGGTTAGAACTTGTGGTGGTTAGAAAGTTCAGCTTTACTCAGCGGATGCCGTCTCAGTTGCAGTGGAACCCTCGGCGTCCATCTCTGCAGCCTGGTCGGTGTTCTCCGTGGCGGACTCGATCGGAGCGTCGCCAGCTGCCTCGCGAGCAGCGTTGGCCTCGCGCTCAGCGCGAGCCTTGCGGCCCTCTTCAACAGCGGTGGAGATGATGCGGGTCAGCACGGAAGCAGCGCGGATAGCGTCGTCGTTGCCCGGGATCGGGTAGTCAACGTCATCCGGGTCGCAGTTGGTGTCCAGGATGGCAACAACCGGGATGCCCAGCTTCTTGGCCTCGGAGACAGCGATGTGCTCCTTGTTGGTGTCAACGATCCACAGTGCGGACGGAACCTTGGACATGTCGCGAATGCCGCCCAGGGTGCGCTCCAGCTTGGTGCGCTCGCGGGTCAGCATCAGAATTTCCTTCTTGCCGCGACCCTCGTAGCCGTTTTCAGCAGCGTCCATTGCCTGAAGCTCCTTCAGGCGAGCCAGACGCTTGGAAACCGTGGCGAAGTTGGTCAGCATACCGCCGAGCCAGCGGTGGTTGACGTACGGCATGTCAACGCGCTCTGCCTCGTTCTGAACGGCTTCCTGAGCCTGCTTCTTGGTACCGACGAACAGGATGTTGCCACCGTGAGCGACAGTCTCCTTGACGAACTCAAAAGCCTCGTCGATGTAGGTCAGGGTCTGCTGCAGGTCGATGATGTAGATGCCATTGCGCTCGGTGAAGATGAAACGCTTCATCTTCGGGTTCCAACGACGGGTCTGGTGACCGAAGTGGACACCTGCATCGAGCAGTTCTCGCATGGATACAACAGCCATGTCATATTCAGGGAAGATCCTCACGTCCAGCCTGACTAGGGCTGCGGCTGCTTCCCTTCCTTTCTTATCCGATATAGGTGGTTACAGTTCACGCACAGGCTTTCCCTGTGCCCTAGCGCTCCCCCGCTGCTTCACACCCGACAGACGTTCCTGCCGAGCACCCGTGAACCAGCCGGAATGGGTCGCGCGCGTAGTCTTTGTGCTAGTGGCCGCCCCATTAAGGCAGACACCGCGAGCGTCATCTTATCTGATACATCGTGCAGGTCGCAAGATCTGACACACCCCGCTATCCACAGGGCAAAAGGTCATCCACAGCTAGGACCATTTGCAATGCATTATCGCTTGTCGACGGGTGCAGCGTCCGCCACACTATCGCGCATGACAACCAATCAGAGTTTCAGCCGCTCGCTAATGCGCACATTAGCGCTATTTGTGCTCGCTGTCGCGCTAACAACACCCCCAAGCCCACCTGTAGCGGCCAGCAAGCCCATTTCCACTATTGCACACACCCTCCCCGTCCACGGCAAAGTTCTACGCGACTACGCCCCGCCGGAAAAACGCTGGCAGTCCGGACATCGTGGAGTGGACCTGAACGCCTCTCCGGGCCAGCCAATCCGAGCTTCAGCTCCCGGTACGGTGCACTTCGCCGGTCCGATTGCCGGCATGACGTCGTTGTCGATAATGCACGCCGATGGCATCCGCACCACCTACCAACCCATAGATACTGCACTGAAAAAGGGCGACCACGTGACCGCAGGCCAGGTAATTGGTCATCTTGCAGTCAACGCCAAACATCCCGAACCGGGCTTGCATTGGGGAGCTCTTCGCGGCAAGGACTATCTCAATCCGCTTGATTTGGTACAGCGGAGGCCAATCGTGCTCAAACCTGTGCGCCATTAAGCGCGCGGATGTGCTCGCTTATGCACCTCACGGAGGCGATCCGCCGAGACGTGGGTATAAATCTGTGTAGTAGCCAGACTCGAATGACCGAGCATCTCCTGCACCACACGCAAATCAGCGCCACCTTCCACCATGGCCGTGGCCGCAGAGTGCCTGAGCGCGTGCGGTGAAACATCAGCCCACTTATGAACAACTCGGCGCGCCTGCCGCGGATTCAGCCTACCTCCGCGCACGCCGAGAAAAAGCGCCTCCTCTGCCTGTGACGAAGGGTGAAAGTCTCCACGCACCTGCAGCCAGTCTTTCAGCGCCGCCTCCGCTGGAGCACCAAAGGGCACGATGCGCTCTTTGTTGCCTTTTCCCACCACCGAGATGATGTGGCTGGAGAAGTTCACATCAGAGACATCAGCTTTGCACAGCTCTTCTACACGCATGCCAGTGGCATACAACAGCTCAACAATGGCCAAGTCGCGAGCTGCTACTGCACCATCCTCAGAGGACAGGTTCTCGATTGCTGTCTCAACTTTCTCTGGAGAGAGCAATTCCGGGAGGTGCTGGTGCTTTTTGGGTGTTGACAGGCGCAGCGACGGGTCCGCGTCGAGAATTTGCCGAGCTACGAGCCAGCTGCAGAACTGCCGAATGGACGTCGTCAAGCGAGCCAGCGATGACCGCGCCGCACCCTCCGCATACTTCGCGCCGAGATGCGCACGGATAACGGGCGTTGAGAGCTCACTGATGTGGTCCAACCCGACGAGGAGGGGGAGGAGGTCGGCCCGGTAGGCGCGGACGGTTGCGTCGGAGAGCCTGCGGGAATACGTCAACTCATCGAGGAAATCCATGAGTACGGCCTCAATATTGGCGGATACCCCCAGATCCTGCTTAGCCTTTTCGTCGTTATCGGATGCGCGCGTCACGGTCATGACCCTACAGGGCTAATACGGAAAAAGGCAGTGACCCCGACTTTCGCCAGAGCCACTGCCCTATTGCCTCACCCATGTCACAAGCCCGTTTCCGTAACAGTTACTTAGGCTTGCCTTGCCTATATTACTGAGCGTACGGAGAATTGCAATACCTAATTCAAAATTTTTTTGAAGTTCTCTACAGAGGTTTTCACGAATGTCTCACTCACGTTTCTATGTCTGGCGCAACCACCCACCCTCCACTCGAGTAGTCAGCCCCTGTACCTGCAGCTCTAGCAACAAATGTGTCGTAAGCGCCACGGATAATCCCGCCTGCGCGGCGACCTCTCCCACCGGCGTTGGCTCCGCAGAATTCAGGGAGTCGTAGACGGCGAGCTCGTTACGCGAGAGCTTCTGCACCGCCGACTGCTCCCACAACAATTCCAGTTGAGCATCCTCATTCACTGTGCCAACTGTCCGATACAGTGACCGCACATTGTCGGCACTACACACCAACACAGCCTCGCCGTTGCGTATTAAGTCATGACAGCCAGATGTAGTCTGCAGCGTCACCGGCCCCGGCACCGCCCCGAGGGGCCGGTTCAACCGCACTGCCCAGTGCGCTGTATTGCGCGCACCTGAGCGCCAGCCTGCCTCGACAATGGCGGTTGCTTGTGCGAGGGCTGCTACCAGCCGATTCCTGGTCAAGAACCGGTGGCGCGCCGGCCGCACTCCCGGTGGATACTCCGTAATCAGCGCACCCCGCCCTGCAATCCGATCGAAGAGCTCTGCATGCGCCCGCGGATAGTCAACCCCTACACCACCTGCTCCCACCACAACCGTAGTGCCGCCAGCGTCGAGCGCAGCTCGGTGCGCCGCGGCATCAATCCCTAACGCACCACCGCTGATGACACTCACCCCGGCACTCGCGAACTGTCCCGCGAATTGGGCCGCCACCTGTGTTCCGTAGCTGCTGGCTATCCGCGTTCCTACAATCGCCACCGCTTCACTAAGAATCTCCCGCAGGTCACGACCACGCACCCACAGCGCAAGTGGTGGCGCATCTGCGCGGTCACGAACTTCGAGCGTCGTAAAGCAGGAAAGCAATTCCTCTGGCCACTCTGGGTGACCTGGATAAATAAGCCGCCACCCCAGCGTCGCTGCCACATCCAAATCACGGGCGCTCTGGTCAATTTCCGCCCGCGCCTGAGTCGTATTAAGCAGGCTCTCCGGCAGCCCGGCGCGAACCTTGATTCTTTCCGCTACTTCTACCGGCCCAAACTCCGTCACCAACGGCACAATCTGCGGATGCGTCGCCTCTATCACACGGTTCAGGTAGGCCCATGCGTGAATTTCGTCCATTGTCTCCCCCTTGATAATGGTTCGGTTGTATTAGCCACTCGTTGTATTAGCCGCTATCGCGGTCGTGCAGCTGGCAAGCGCGTTGCACATGCTCGAAGGTAAACGCGTCGACCCCCTCGAGATCTGCGAGCGTCCACGCTACTGCGACTACTTTGTCCACTCCGCGCTGGGTAATCTCTCCACTCCTCAGCTGGAAGTCCAATAACGCCATGGCCTCCTCGTCCAGTTCCGCGTGACGACGGAGAAGCGAGCGTGGCACACTCGCGTTGGTGACGGCGGTCTCGTCGGCAAGCCCGAGGGACTGCCATCGGTGACATGCACGGTCGCGAGCGGCTTGCACCCGTTCGCGAACTGCCGCAGAGGTCTCATTGTGGGCCTTGTCTTTGATCCCGAGCGTGGCGCCAGCAGGACTGAGCGTGACGTTGACGTCCATGCGGTCGCGCAGCGGACCCGACAGTGCGCGACCATGTTTGACTCGCTCGGTACTAGAGCAAGTGCATTCGCTGGCATACGCGGCCCCACAACGGCACGGGTTAGTCGCCATGACCAACTGCGTTCTCGCCGGAAAGGTCACTCGATGATGCGTGCGCAGATGGACAACCAGGCCGTTTTCCATCGGCATCCGCAGCGCGTCCAGTACCGCCGGGCGCATGAGAGTAACTTCATCCAAGAAGAGCACCCCATGGTGGGCGAGGCTAATCGCGCCGGGCTTGGGCACAGCACCGCCTCCGACTAGTGATGCCACAGTCGCGCTGTGATGTGGAGCCACAAAAGGCGGATGATGCACAAGAGTGTCCGTAGTATCGAGCGCTCCGGCCACCGAATGCAGCGCGGTGACCTCCAGCTGCTGCCACTTCTGCAATGGCGGCAGGATTGTCGGCAGGCGCTCGGCGAGCATGGACTTCCCCGTCCCCGGAGAGCCTTGCATGAACAGATTGTGCCCACCTGCTGCGGCCACCTCGAGGGCGAAGCGCGCCTCGGGTTGGCCATCGACATCAGCTAGGTCTACCGAGAAGGCTGGTTCGCTGGGGTCGTCGTTAAGCGCAGGCGTCAAACCGGAACCGGTGAGTACCCAACCCCACAGTTGTGTCAGATCGGCGGCGGTGCAGACGGCTATGCCGTCAACAAGGGCCGCCTCAGCGGCATTGGCAACGGGGACGACAACCCAGCGGGCACCGGCCTCGCGGGCAGCAAGGACCTGTGGCAGTACCCCGCGCACCGGGCGAATGGAACCGTCGAGCCCAAGTTCGCCAATGAGCACCGTGTGGCGGAGACGGCCGCGGGCCTCCATGTCATCGCTGGTTGCGATAAGGATGGCGCAGACGATGGCGAGGTCAAAGCTGGTGCCGTGCTTGCGGATATGCGCCGGCGACAGACTCACCACGACCTTTGTCTTCGGCCAGGGCAGCTGCGAGTTAGCAACCGCCGTGCGCACGCGATGCTTGGCTTCCCCGACGGCTGCATCGCCGAGCCCTCCGATGTACATTCCCGGCAGGCCACGGCCGACATCTGCTTCCACCTGCACAATTGTTCCCTCAATGCCGCTGAGGCTAACTGCGAGAGCTGTTCCGACAGTCATCTAGCAGTCCCACATGGTGGTGTCGCAGATTGCGGGAATGTACGTCACCACTACGACGGGAGGACTGGGCGAAGGACTGGACACGGTGACTTCTGCACAGTCGATTACTACAGCACCCAGCCAGTAGGTGGAGCTTTCCGACAGCCACTGCGCCACTGCCTTGCGCAAATGACGAAGTTTGGCTGCTGTGATTGCCTCTCTGCCGTCCCCAAACTGGCTGCTTCGCGAGCTCCGCCGCGTTTTTACTTCCACAAAATGCAGCTTGCCGTCGGCGTCTTCAGCAATAAGATCGAGCTCATAGCGCCCGACGCGCTCATTGCGAGCGATGACTTCCCACCCCTGATCCTCCAGCATCTCAGCGACGAAATCCTCCCCAAACGTGCCGAGCTGCCTCGTAGTCAGTTCTTCAAAGCTCTGTGTCATGTCCGCGGTCCCCCTAGCTCCCCGTTGAATTGTGCCTTGGTTGATCTTTGCCTTGGCGGTTGGGAAACACTCTTGCACAGCGAGCATGACAAAGGCCTTCCGAAAGGTGCTCGGAAGGCCTTAACTGTGGATAATTTTTCGACTGTGGATAACTACTCGCAACTAGCTATAACAAACTATGACTAGCTACGGCAGTCGCAGGTCAGGCTTATCCAGTTCCTCGATATTGACGTCCTTGAAAGTGATAACGCGCACGTAGCGGACAAACCGCGCCGGGCGGTGGACGTCCCACACCCAGGCATCCGACATACGCAGCTCGAAGTAGACCTCGTTTTCGCTGTTGTGCGGGATTAGCTCCACAGCGTTGGCAAGGTAGAACCTGCGCTCCGTCTCAACAACGTAGGAAAACTGGCTAACGACATCGCGGAACTCCTTGTACAGGGATAGTTCAACGTCAGCCTCGTAGTTTTCTAGATCTTCTGCGCTCACGACCGCGACGGCTCCTTCGAGTGTTTACATGTTGCTCTTTTGTACATGTTGGCCTATTCGGGGTGCTCAAGGTACTCCGCGTGCGCCAGGCGCACATTGCGGTATGACCACCGATGCTCCGGGGTCGCGCCATGGCGTGAAATCGCTTCCATGTGCGATGCCGTGCCGTAGCCCTTATGCCCCGCCAGACCATAGTCCGGATACTTCTCCGATAGATCAACCATAATGCGGTCACGGGTGACTTTGGCTAAGACACTCGCAGCAGCGATGCATCGGCAGGCAGAATCGCCACCAATCACGGGCAAATAGGGTGCCGTGAAGCCAGACACCTTGAGTGCGTCGGTAAGCACATAGCCAGGGCGCTGCCCCAACCCGGCCACTGCGCGTCTCATTCCGGTGACATTCGCGTCCTGGATGCCGAATTGGTCGATGTAGGACGCGGAAATCGTCGTCACGCAAAAAGAGGTCGCGAAGCGTTCGATGAGCGGAAAGAGCCGTTCGCGTGCAGCCGGCGTGAGCTTCTTAGAATCGGTGAGCTTATCGAGCTCTGCGATGGGGCGTTCAGGAAGACAGCAGGCGGCAATAACAATCGGGCCTGCACAGGCACCGCGACCAGCCTCATCGACCCCAGCCACAGGGCCAAAGCCACGCTTTGCCAGCGCGACCTCCATCGTGCGCGCTTGCTTCAATCGACGCAGTTTCGGCGCCAGGGGTGGCGCGGGCAGACTGTGCAGACTGTGCAAACTAGTTGTACTGAATTTAGTTGTGTTGGATGTCCGGATCATCGACGCCACCGATGCGATTGAACGGCAGAATGATTGCCTGCACCTTGCCGACGACGTTATCCAGCGGCACAGTACCCTGCAGCTCGTCGCCCATGTGGTAGCGCGAGTCCGCGGAGTTAGTGCGGTTGTCACCCATGACCCACAGGTTCCCCTCCGGCACCGTCACAGGGCCGAAGTAAGGACCGCCGCACTGTTCGGAGCCAAGATTCTCCACCACTGGCTTGTCCGCCGGAGTTTTAATGAAATCCTGCTCTGTCATCTTGCCGTCGACCATGATTCCGGGATCCCCTGGGCGACACTGCACAGTCTGCCCGCCGGTGGCAATCACACGCTTGACCAACGCATTTTCATCCGGGGCGACAAGGCCAATCCAGGATCCAACCGTCTGCAGCGAGTTCGCCACCGGGTTAGTAGAACGCTGTGACACGTAAGTGCTGTTCCACGATTCCGGGCCATTGAAGACGACAACATCGCCAGGCTTGGGATCTGAGAATTGGTAGGAAACTTTGTCCACCCAAATGCGGTCACCGGTGCACCCGGCACAACCGTTGAGCGTCGGTTGCATCGACTCGGACGGAATCACGTAGACGCGGCCGATAAACGACTGCACACCTGCGCTAATGAGCAGGGCAATCACGATAATGATGGGAATTTCGATGTACCACGGCGTTTGCTTTTCAGGCTCCTCGTCAAGTTTTCGGAAGCCTTTCAAGTCCTCAGCACGGTCTTCTTCTTGGCCGTCAGTCTGTTCGCGCGAATCGTCGTCGGTCATGGGAAAAGACTATACGCGATAGAAAAATCCCCACCGAGCTCAACACTCGATGAGGACTATCTTCCGCCAAAAGATTAGCGGCGCTCCTTGATGCGTGCAGCCTTACCGCGCAGGTTGCGCAGGTAGTACAGCTTCGCACGGCGAACGTCGCCCTTGAAGACAACGCGAATCTCATCGATGTTCGGGGAGTGCACCGGGAAGGTACGCTCAACAGCGATACCGAAGGATACCTTGCGGACGGTGAAGGTCTCGCGGACGCCACCGCCCTGGCGACGGATAACGACGCCCTTGAAGACCTGAATACGCTCAGTCTTACCCTCGACGATCTTTACGTCGACCTCGACGGTGTCACCAGCGCGGAACTCCGGGATATCGTCGCGCAGGTATGCTGCATCAACCTTGTCAAGAATGTTCATGGAAACTTATTCCTTTACTTTTTGCATAGACAGAGGACCCTGGCGGCACTTTCCCTCGGAGGGACGCTCGGCCGGTTCATGCCCGAAACAGGTAAAGCTGCCTATAAAGACAACTTGGCGATTATTACACACCCCCTGGTCAGAAACCAAATTCATCTATGTTCGGAGGGTCTTCGGTGTCGGGTGAATCGGTGTCGGGTGAGTCAGTGTCGGGCGAGTCAGGGTCTTCGCCCTTGCGTGCTTCCTCGACCAATTTCTGCGATTGCTCAATCAGCTCTTGGCGATACTGGTTATATTCTTCCAGCGCTTGCGCCATTCGCAGGCCCCGCTTGTCAAAGGTGTAGCGCCCATGCCCGGCGAGCGGCCCATCTTCCATGCTCACCGTCTTTTTGCCCGTGCTTGACGACGTCCAAAGTTCCACACCATCTCGATCCCGTGCAACATTCCATAGCCCAGCCGTTTTCATGTTGTGGTGTCGGCGACAGAGGCAGTGGAGGTTAGGAGTTTCTGTTGCCCCACCCTCGGCTGGGTTTTCCTTGTTGTAGGGCTCGATATGGTCAATGTCGCAGAATTCCGCTGGGACATCGCAGCCGGGGAAGCGGCATGTCCCGTCACGGCCTTGGATGTACGCCCGCTGACTTTCGGTTGGGGTGTAGCCCTCCGCAGATTCGTCGGCAAGCAAGCGGATATGCGTAACCTTGTCAATCCACGCCTGCGTTGCCAACTGCGAGATCCACCCCACACCACCAAGCCAAGCCGTGCGCGGGCGTTCCTCGGTGGCGGGACAGTACAGGTTGAGAACGACCTTCGCCTCCGCGGTGCCACGGATGAGATGCGTTAGAGCTTCGACACGGGTACAGCCCGCCGAGGTTGAGATAGCTTGGAGAGTGGTCTTGAATTCGAGAGCGCGGGTCTTTTCCAGCTCCATGAAAACTTCCGCGAAGTTGTCGCCTTCTTCAAATCCGATGCTCTCCCCCACTATCTCGCGCTCACCGGGGGGAACTAGCGGGTCAACGTCCCCCGGAAGATTTTTCGGACGCAGCTGGGGTTCAATTTGCTCGATTACCTGTTGCAAGAACTTGTGCAGACTACGAATTCCTCGGAGAACTTCACCTTGTCTGCGAGGAATAACAAAGCGCGCAATCTGTTCCTCTACGACCTCGCGCACCTCTGGGTTTTGCAGCGGCGCCGTTGCGCGGGCGATGGTGAGCAGATGCCGAAAAGGCAAGTGAGCACGAGCCTTGACGAAAGCCCCCAGGCGAGGCATGAGGGCTAGCTGGATGCCGACCTCCACATACTCCAACGCTTTACCGCGGGCAATCCCCAGCTCAGGTGCAATCTCAGCAATGTAGGCATCCACATCTATTTCAAGCGACTGAGGCGCACAGCTCAAAGAAATATCCAGCTCTAAGCGATTGCGCTGAATCCCCGCTACGGCCAACGGATTAGTGGATGCCTCATGGAAAAACTGCGGCGCTTCAGGCAGCAAAGCCGCTTCGTACACATCGGACGGTCGGTTGGCTGGACTAACTTGATTAGACATTGTTCCCCCAAAAGCCCCAACACCGAGAAAAGATGCTCAAGCACTTCAAGTTCTTGATACCCCTATTTTAGCACTCGCTTTCGATTGCGCAACCCTTATTTGACAACTTTTATCGCACTTCTTTTCGACCTTATTGTTCGAGCCGAACCATGCATTACCAAGGCACACGAGCAACGTGCATCACCAACGTGCAATACCGCCCCACCTCAACTGCTAAATTGTCTCCATGCAGCAGATTCCACGCTTTGACCCCTGGGTTGTTCGAGGAACAATCATCGCCCCGTGCGTACTGGCCATTGCACAGCTTCTGTGGGTAATTGCTATTTCCGATCGACTACCGGAGCAAATAGCAACGCACTGGAGCGGCAGCGACACCCCCAACGGTTTCATGCCGCCAATTCAGAGCACATTAATCATGGCTGTTGTCGTCATCGCATGTGCGCAAATTGGTTGGATCGGCGCTAAGACCAGCACGCCCCTAGTCGTTCGCAAACCCATTGCGATAATCAATCTCGCCCTGTGCGGCTTCTTAATCGCCTTAGAATTCGCAATCATCATCCCGCAAATCGGCACGACAAACCCTACGACCGCCCGAATTAGCTGGGTATATGCAATAGTTGGTGTGGTCATCGGCCTAGCCGCGGCCCTGCTCGTTGCGCGCCGCCTCAGGGACTACTCTTCGCTTACCGACGCCACGGTCACCGAACCTACATCGCCAGAGTTGCCACATCGAGAAGGAGACCCGACGCCCATCGATGTCAGCGTAACTATCTCCAATGGTGTCAAGGTTGCCTTCACAGTTTGGTGCGTAGCGTCTATAGCACTTGCGGTATTCCTGCCGAGCCTCGGCATCGTTTTTCTGCTGTGCACGCCGCTATTCCTCATCGCATATGAGACCGGAATGACGCTGGATACTAACCCGATGACAGATTCCATCACCGTTTTTAACGGTTGTGGACCGCTAAAGATGAAGCACCACATCGAACTTCGAACCATCAAGTACGCGAAGCCGGGGAAATACAACTGGGCCGACGGTGGCGGTATTGGCCTCCGCCTCGGCAATGACGGCCGCATCACCGTAGCGGCCAGGTCAGGCGAGGCCGTCAAGATTGAGACCTCGGGAGCCAATTACACCATCGTCGTGGCAGATGGAACGTCTTCGACTGTCGCAGGGGAAATCAACAGCCGCATCGACGCTATGCGCTAATAACGCAATGCGCTAATAGGTCAAACGCTAAAAGCCCGCTCTGCGTAGCGCGTCAGCCATAGAACCGCCGGCTCCACCGCGAGCTCCACCGCGCTTCTTATTCTGAGAGCCCCGCTTTCGGCCACCTCCACGGCCTTCTTCGCGACCACCGGCACGCTTCGGCTTGGCATCCGACGTGTCGTCGTCAAGCCTGAGCGATAGACCGATGCGGTTTCGTTCGACGTCAACGTCGAGCACCTTCACCTTGACGACCTCGCCCGAGCGGACGACCTCATGTGGGTCGGAGACGAAACCGCGGGCCATGTTGGAGACGTGGACGAGACCGTCCTGGTGAACTCCGACGTCAACGAAGGCGCCGAAGGCCGCGACATTGGTGACGGTGCCCTCGAGGATCATGCCGGGCTGAAGGTCAGAGACCTTCTCCACGCCTTCCTTGAAAGTGGCGGTGACAAACTCGGGACGCGGATCGCGGCCGGGCTTGTCCAACTCGGTCAGAATGTCCTGGACTGTGGGCAAGCCGATGCCGGCGGACTCGTCGACGAAGTCTTCGGCACGCACCTTGGACAGGACGCGGGAGTTGCCGATGAGCTCCTGGACACTAACGCCGGTCGAAGCGGCGATGGCATCGACGACGCGGTAGGACTCCGGGTGCACGGCTGACGCATCGAGCGGGTTGGTGGCGCCGTGGATGCGCAGGAAGCCAGCGCACTGCTCGAAGGCCTTAGGGCCGAGCCGCGGAACCTTCAGAAGCTCCTTGCGAGAGGTGAAGGCGCCATTTTCGTCTCGATAGGCGACGATATTGTCCGCAACGGTCGAGGACACGCCAGCAACGCGACCGAGCAGCGGAGCGGAAGCGGTGTTGACCTCCACGCCGACAGCATTCACGGCGTCCTCCACCACAGCATCCAGGGAGTGCTCCAGTTTGGTCTGGGAAACGTCGTGCTGGTACTGGCCGACGCCGATGGACTTCGGGTCGATTTTGACGAGCTCGGCAAGCGGATCCTGCAGGCGACGGGCAATCGAGACTGCTCCGCGGAGAGAGACGTCCATGTCCGGGAACTCAGCTGCGGCCAGGGACGATGCGGAGTACACCGAAGCGCCGGCCTCAGAAACCACCACAGGGGTCGGCTTCTTTCCACCGGCCTGAGCGATGAGGTCGGCGATTTCGCGGGCCAGGGTTTCGGTCTCGCGGGAAGCGGTGCCGTTGCCGATAGCCATGAGCTCCACGCGGTGCGTGGCACAGAGAGTGGCCAGCTGTTCTTTGGCACCGGACCAGTCATTGCGCGGCTGGTGCGGGTAGACGATGGCAGTGTCGAGCACCTTGCCGGTGGAGTCGACAACGGCGCACTTCACACCATTGCGGTACCCCGGATCCAGGCCGAGCGTCGCGCGTTGGCCAGCGGGGGCAGCCAGTAGTAGGTCGCGCAGGTTACGGGCGAAGACATCCACGGCCTCGGCCTCAGCACGCTCCTTCAGTCGAGTGCGGGCATCGAGAGCAGCAGAGACCTCCAACTTGGTGCGCCAACCGAAACGAACGGCCTGGTCAATCCACTTGGAGGCACCACCGTCGGGAAGCTCGAAGGCCTCACGAATCATGTGCTCGTAGGTCTCATCTTCACCCGCATCGATGTTGAGAGTCAGGATGCCCTCGGCCTCTCCACGCAGCACGGCCAGCACGCGGTGGCTGGGCATGGTCTCCAGCGGTTCGTTGTGCTCGAAGTAGTCGCGGTACTTCGCGCCCGCAGTCTCCTTGCCCTCCACCACGGCAGCGGCGGCGGAACCGGAAGACCACACCTGCTCACGCACGGAGCCAACAAGGTCGGCGTCGGTGGCGAAGCGGTCGACCAAAATGGCACGAGCACCAGTCAGGGCGTCCTTCGCATCCTTGCCAGCTGCCTCACCGTACTTGGCGGCCAGAGCCTCTGGGGCCGCCGCGGGGTCGGCCAAGAGCTCCTCCACCAGCGGTTCGTAACCGGCCTCACGCGCAATATCGGCCTTGGTCTTGCGCTTCTTTTTGTACGGCAGGTAGAGATCTTCCAACCGTGCCTTGGTGTCGCAGGCGAGGATGGCGGCCTTGAGGTCGTCGTTAAGCTTTCCCTGCTCTTCGATGGCGGCGAGAATCGTCTGCTTGCGCTCTTCTAGTTCGCGCAGGTAGACGACGCGTTCCTCGATGAAACGCAGCTGTGTGTCGTCGAGCCCGCCGGTTACTTCTTTGCGATAGCGGGCGATGAAAGGCACGGTGTTGCCTTCGTCGAGAAGCTTGATAGCGGCTGCGACGGCACTTTCGGCAACGTCCGCACCAGTGGCGGCGAGTTCTCGGGCAATTACTGATGAAATCACCCGGGCAACTTTACTATCGTGGAAGTACCAATTGGCGAACGCCCCACAGAAGGCTCGCAGTTAACACCGGAAAAGGAGCCCCATGAAGCAAAAACTCTGTGCCGAATACCTGCGCATTTCCGATGAGGAGGCAGCGCGGTTAGTTGAGGTCGCAGCACCTGCGGCGACCAGCGACGGCGGCACGGCGGGGCTCGTTAACGACGGCGCGGAGAAGATTATTCTGCAGCACTTCGTCGACGTTCCGGACGAAGATGCCCTGGACATCGACACGGACTGGGAGTCCCTGCTGCGCACCCTGACCGGCAATCCCATCGACGGCCAGGCGCTCGGCGACCCGCTGGCGGAGGCCATCCTCGGCGCCGACCGCGTCTGCCGCAAGCCGCTGTCTGCAGTCATCCGCGCCGATCGCGTCGGGGATGTGTACCAGACGCTGGCGAACATCGATCTCGCCGCCCGCATCAAGGACAACGGTTCGCTTATCGACGAAGCCACTGCGACCAAGCGCTACCGCGAACTCGTGACCTTCTACGAGGAGACTAAAGCAGCGCGTAGCGCCGTGCTCGTGGCCATCTCCTAAGTACGAGCAGCGCAACAACCAAGCCCACGACGCCGGCGATGAGGCCGCCGATGACATCGGTGAGCCAGTGCGCCCCAACCCACACACGAGAGAGTGCCACGGCGCCGATAAGCGCGACGATGGCCAGGTCGAGCAATTTACGGGCTGTGCGACGCAATACCGGGATGGCCAGCTGCATCGCGGCCATACCGCTGGAAGTAACTGCCGCCACATGCGCGGAAGGAAACGCTGCATCATGCAGGTTGACCAGCGAGAACTCATCCCCGGGCCGGTCGCGATCCAAAAACCACTTCATGGCATACGTAACCGCAATCGCGGACCCGAATGATGCCGGCAGCAACAGCGCCCACGCGCGGAAACGGAACCACAGGAGTGCCGCCGCAACGAGCGTGACCGGCGCAATGTAAATCGGTCGGATAATCTCGCTCAAAGTCAGCATCAAACTATCGACGCGGCCATCCTGTGCTCCATGCAGGTCACTGACCCAGCCTGCAAACGACTGATCTACGCTCCCCGCCAGCTGCGTTTGAGTGAACCACGCCAGTGCCCCTAGGACAGCTAACCAACCAATGACGTGCCGGGGTCGCGCAATTCGAACACGTGCCACTAGCAGTTCTCCTCGGTTACTTCCTCAATGGCTTCTTGAATTACTTCTCGGTCACGGGCGCTGAGGTCGACGTCGGCAAGCAAATCCGGACGACGTTCGGCCGTACGAATGAGTGACTGATCGCGCCGCCAACGGTCCACCAGCGCGTGATTGCCGCTGAGGAGAACGTCCGGCACTTCTAGTCCACGCCACTCGCGCGGCTTTGTGTAGGACGGCCCTTCGAGCAGACCGTCAGAGAAAGAGTCCTCCTCGTGGCTCTTGCGGTTGCCCAACACACCTGGGATTAACCGCACGACGGACTCCGCAATCACCAGCACCGCCACTTCCCCGCCGATCAGCACATAATCCCCAATAGAGACCTCACGCACGCGATAACGATTAGCGGCATCATCAATAACGCGCTGGTCAATGCCCTCGTAGCGCCCGCACGCGAACACAATGTGCTCCTCGTGTGAGAACTCCTGCGCCATCTGCTGCGTAAACGGCTCGCCCGCCGGGGTCGGGACAATCAGCAGGGGCTTCGCTGAATCTTCTTCGCTTAACGACGGCACTTCCACTGCAGCATAGGAAGATTCCTCGGCCAAACCCAGTTTCTGATCATGGCGGACATTGTCCAAATGGGGCACAGCGGATGTCAACGACTGCTCCACTTTCAGCGTCGCGACCTCGTCGAGAGCGGGACCCCAGACATCCGGCTTCATAACCATGCCGGGGCCACCGCCGTAGGGCGAGTCATCCACGGCTTGGTGTACACCTGGCGCCCAGTCGCGCAGGTTGTGCACTCCGACGCTCAAAATGCCCTGTTCAATAGCCTTGCCTAGCAGCGCATGACGCAGCGGCTCGAGGTACTCCGGGAAGATTGTGACTACATCGAGACGTAAGCTCACAGCTCCAACAGTCCTTCCGGCGGGGTGATGGTGACTGTTGAATTCTCAAGGTCAACCTCCGGAACGATTTCCTCTACCAGAGGGACGAGAACCTCCCGGGCGCCGTCGTCAAGCGTGACTTCAAGGAGACGGTGGGCGGGTGCGCGGACGATAGAAGTGACCTCGCCGATATCGGCGCCATTGTGGACTACGCGCAGACCTTCAAGCTCAAAGTCGTAAAAATCCTCATCTTCGAAGACGGGCTCAGCATAAAACTTCATACTTCGATGACGCTCGGCTTCATTGCGACCTGGGATTTCCTCAAAGCGAACCAATAGCCGCCCCTGGTGCGGACGTGCCGTTTTCACGGTCAGCTGTTCCTCGCGGCCAGCTTGTACACCCAACAGCGTGGTCCCGGCTGCGAAACGCCCCTCCGGGTCATCCGTTGTTGCATCGACGACGACTTCCCCGCGCACACCGTGGGGCTTAATCACTCGGCCAATAAGCACCATGTCAGCTACCGACACGTGCACACTCCCTCTCTTATAATGACTCTGTAAAAACGTCCGCGTAAAGCAAAGGGGCGCCACCCAACACTTCGTCTTGAAGTATAAGGTAGCGCCCGGATTAGCTAAGCGGCGTACTCAGCGTCCTTATTACTCGGCGTCCTCGGAAGCCTCGGACTCAGCAGCCTCAGCCTCGGCAGCCTTTGCGGCCTCCTCAGCTTCCTTAGCAGCCTTAGCTGCTTCCTTGGCCTCACGGCGCTTAGCGGTGATGGCCTCAGCGGACGGGCCGTTGTTGGCCTCTTCCAGAGCCTTGTTGAACAGCTCGAGCTTGGTCGGCTTCGGCTCAGCAACCTTCAGGGTGCCCTCTGCGCCCTCGAGGCCCTTGAACTTCTGCCAGTCGCCGGTGACCTTCAGCAGAGCCAGAACCGGCTCAGTCGGCTGTGCGCCGACGCCCAGCCAGTACTGAACGCGCTCGGAGTCGATCTGGATAACCGACGGCTCTTCCTTCGGCTGGTAGATACCCAGGTTCTCGATGACCGCGCCGTTGCGGCGGGTACGAGCATCAGCAACGATAACGCGGTACTGAGCGGTACGAATCTTACCCAGTCGCTGCAGCTTAATCTTGACTGCCATGAGGAGTTCCTCTTCCTTCTATGTCACTGGACAATACTTATGCATCCGAGCTCACTAGTAATTACTAACGAAGTGCCTCGGACCGGTTTTGCCCTTGGGATATTTACACTGCGCGTGACCACCGGGCGGCCGTGGCCGGATCCGATGAATTCGCAGTTGTGTCTCGGCCAAGCATTTTCAATCAAATGAGCAATCTCACCGAAACAACTCGAGGTATATTACCAGCAGGTTTCGAAAACTAACAAAACCCCACACTCGAAACGCTAGGTATCTTCTAAAGCTGAACGCCGTTGACAGTGGGGTAACGTAACAACCTATGAAAACCACCGGCACCCAATATAGATATGACTTGGACGGACTACGGGGCATTTCTATTGCCCTTGTAGTCCTTTTCCACGTTTACGTCGGCCGCGTTTCCGGTGGTGTGGACGTTTTCCTCCTGCTCTCAGGATTTTTCTTCTTCGGCGCGCAGTACCGCAATGCCATCAACCCCAGGCAATCCATCAATCCATGGTGGAGCATCTGGCGCACGCTGCGTCGTCTGATTCCAACACTGGTGCTGGTCCTCTTCGCGACGACCCTGTTTGTCATTTACTTCATTCCCTCGCTGCGCACTATCGATATTGCCCAGCAACTCCGTGCCAGCCTGCTCTACTACCAGAACTACGAACTGGCGCTCCAGGGCTCGGATTATGCCGCCGCAGAGAGCGAAACTTCCCCATTACAGCACCTGTGGTCCATGTCGGTACAGGGGCAGTTTTACCTCGGCTCAATTCTGCTCATCTCCCTGCTCGCCTGGATGACACGCTCACCCCAGATTGTCGGCGCGGTTACCTCGCCTGTGGAGGCCAAGCGTACCGATGCCACCGGCGGTAAACTCCGCCGAATCCTCATTCCGCTGTTGACAGTGATTACTGTAGGTTCACTTGCCTACGCCTTTTATATGCACTCCGAGAATCAGGGATGGAACTACTACTCCACCGTCAGCCGCCTCTGGGAGCTCTGCCTCGGCGCACTACTCGGACTAATCCTCGTCCGGGGCGCCGTCCCCATGGCCAAACCTCTTCGAGTGCTGTTGGCAGGCATCGGCCTCGCACTGGTCGTCTCCACCGGGTTCATCTTCGACGGCGCCGCACAGTTCCCAGGGCCTTGGACACTGTGGCCCCTCGGCGGTGCCGCGCTGATTATTATCGCCGGCCCCGATGCAGGTTGGATCTCCAAGTTCCTGGCCAGCCGCCCAATGCGTGAAATAGGTCAGAGCGCCTACGCTCTCTACCTGTGGCATTGGTCGCTGCTTATCCTGGCCATGAACTACCTCAACCGCGATGCCCCGGGGGTGAAGCTCGGTACCGCGGTCATCATCGTTTCCTTCATTCTGGCCAAGCTCACCAATAAATATGTCGAGCTGCCGCTGGCCCAATCGACTCGTCGACCGACCCGGACACAACCCGTCGTCGGCGATGCCATCCACGCAATCAAGCATCGTCGCCCGGCTCGTCGTCAAGCAGTAGTCGGCGCTGTTGTAATCATTGCGTTGGTTGGCATGACCAGCCTTGTCAACGTGCAGCAGCTGCGCGTCAATCGTGCCTCTGCCACCAGCCTAGATCCAATGGTCTATCCAGGTGCGCTCGCGCTTACCGACGGGTACGAGGTGCCGAAGGCAGCCACAAAGCCGAATACCGATTTCATCACTGACCTTTGGCCGGAACCCGCCCTCGATGGTTGCCTTGCGACAGGCGGCGAAGACGTCGGGTATTTCCCGCCAAATCGCCGTTGGCGCGATGAGACCCAGCCGTGTGTCTACGGTGACCCGGATGCCAGTGAATCGATTGTCATCATCGGGGGCTCTCACATCGAACATTGGTTTGCCCCAATTGATGCCTACGGCAAGAAGCACGGTTACCGAGTGGTCGTTCTCCTGCGACAGGGCTGCCCGGCGACCTTGGAGCCAATCCACGGAGTCGGCGACATCTGCGTGCCCTGGACTTTCGAGGCACTGCAGAAAATTGACGAGATTCAGCCAGAGATGGTTTTTACCACCTCGACCAGGCCCTTGTTCCAGGCGGACCCACCGCAGCCCGGCGACTATACGCCGGATGGCTACGTCTCGTTTTTCGCTGCTCTACAAGAACGCGGAATTGATTTCTTCGCTATCCGCGATAACCCCTGGGCACTGCGTAAGGATCTGAGTCAGTTCTCCCCAAGCGTGTGCGACGAAGCGAACGAAGATTGCACCATCCACCGCAAAACTGCTCTAAATGCAGAAAATCCCGCTGAGGAGATTCTTGCGAACTTCCCCAACGGGCACAGTCTGGATTTCTCCGACATCTTCTGCGGCCCGACTACCTGCCGCAATGTTATCGGCAATATCTACGTCTACCGCGATAGCAATCACATCACCGATGAACTAGCGGCCACCTTCAGTGCCGAAATGGGCCGCCAAATCCAGAAGAGCCTGCGAGACTAGCTACTTCTTGCCCCAGCTACTTCTTGCCCTGCCCGAAGTCGAGATTATTGAGGTCAAAGTCCTCCATGCCTTCTGGCAGCTGGTTGCCCATCTGCTTCTGTAGCTTCTGCAGCTCGGCCATGCTAGGCATCCCCGGCATGCCCTGCATACCTGGCATTCCAGGCATACCTGGCATTCCGCCACCGCGCATTGCCTTCGGCGGCGTCGGGCCGCGGTTAGCGCCCTTGCGCTTATTCTTGCCCTTGCCCTTTCGGCCACGCTTGGCCTTGCGGTTCGATGGGCGGCCACCGCCCATACCGAAACGACCGGCCATCTGAGCCATCATCTTGCGTGCCTCATTGAAGCGCTCGATAAGCTGGTTAACTTCCGAGACGGACACGCCGGAACCGTTGGCGATTCGACGACGTCGTGAAGCGTTCAAAATCTTTGGATTCTCGCGCTCTTCCGGAGTCATACCGCGGATGATTGCCTCGATGCGGTCAAGCTGCTTTTCGTCGACCATTTCGGCAGCCTTGGACATCTCTGCTCCGCCGGGGAGCATCTTGAGAATGTTACCGATTGGGCCCATCTTGCGGACCATCATCATCTGCTCGAGGAAGTCCTCGAGAGTCAGCTCGCCGGAACCGATCTTCTGGGCGGATTTCGCGGCCTGCTCATGATCGATTTCCTTGGAAGCGACCTCAACCAGAGTCTTCAGATCACCCATACCCAGGATACGGCTGGCCATGCGGTCTGGGTGGAAGACGTCGAAGTCCTCCAGCTTCTCACCCGTGGAGGCGAACAGAATCGGCTTGCCGGTGACTTCACGGATGGACAGCGCAGCACCACCGCGGGCGTCGCCATCGAGCTTGGTCAGTACCACACCAGTGAAGTCCACACCATCGCGGAAAGCCTTGGCGGTCTCGACCGCGTCCTGACCAATCATGGAGTCAATGACAAACAGGACTTCGTGCGGATTGATAGCATCGCGAATGTCACGCGCCTGCTTCATCAGCACCTCGTCGATACCCAGGCGACCTGCGGTATCGATAATCACCACGTCATGGCGGTGCTGGCGCGCATAGGCAAGGCCTCGGAATGCAGCGTCAACTGGGTTGTCCTCGCTGGTGCCCATCTCGTGGGTGGAGTCGAGACTAGTGCCCGGGAACGGCGCGAAGCATGGCACGCCTGCACGCTCAGCAACGATTTCGAGCTGCTGCACCGCGCCAGGACGCTGCAGGTCACAGGCGACGAGAACCGGGGTGTGGCCCTGATCTGTGAGGTACTTGGCCAATTTACCGGCCAGGGTGGTCTTACCAGCACCCTGCAGACCGGCCAGCATGATGACCGTCGGCGGCTGCTTCGACATATTAAGACGTCGGGTCTCGCCACCGAGGATGTTGATCAGTTCCTCATTGACAACCTCAATGATTTGGTTGGCCGGGTTGACCGTCTGGCTGCCAATAATTTCGTTGGCGCGTTCCTTGATGCGCTTAATGAAGGTACGGACAACTTCGAGGGAGACATCGGCTTCCAGAAGAGCCAGCCGAATCTCGCGGGCGGTGGCGTTAATATCCGCCTCGGTCAGGCGACCCTTCCCGCCTAGGCCCCGCAGGGCACCCGTCAAACGATCGGAAAGAGACTCAAACAAGTTTCCAGCTCCCCTTTTGCCTTGTCTTTTCTTAACTGTTCTACCGTACCCGCTGGCTACTCCGTTTGGCACATATCTACAGCTTCGCCTATCGACAACAATTGCATCCCATCCACCCTAAACCCCCTGATTCGGGTGTAACCAATAGGAAGTAGAAAACGACAATAAGGTGAAGCTCTTTTACTCTCGAGAACTTTAAATTACTATTCGTTATTTTAATGTAACAATTAAGCACGACCTCATACAGGGCTGTCCTACTGCATAAAGAACGTTTACACAACCAAGCCACCGCCAGTTAGATAACAGACAAATAACGCCAATAGCTAACTTTTACTAAGGGCAACCTTAGTGCATACCGCCCCCGAAGTGGTGTAAGTCAAATTGCAAACCGGCAGCATTGCAGCAGGTCAAAGCGTACCGCTACACACCTGGAGTTATTCCTATAACTACCTCCAATGCCATTCATGCATCAACCAGTTTATGGTTATCCATGAACCTAGTTAACCGCAGTTGGCCTGGTTTATTTTCCGCCGTGCACGATGAGGGATGAGCGGCGAAATCATATTCATCGGTCTCTGACCGTTTGACTCCTTGAGAGGTTTTCATGAAGAAGTTCACTACGGCTATCGCCGCCGCCTTCTCCGCCAGCATGATTGCAAGCACAGGCATCGCTACTGCACAGATTCCAGCCCCAATGCCGACCGAGTGCCCCGCCGACCAGCACTTTGAAAACGTCGACGGCACTTTCCAGTGCGTCGCAGACCAGCCTGAGCAGGATTCCACTGACGGAATTCCAGCCCCAATGCCGGACAAGTGCCCAGACGGCCAGCACTTTGAGAACGTCGGCGGAACCTTCCAGTGCGTCGCAGACAAGGAAGCCCCTAAGCCTGAAACGCCGGATAACAATGAGTCCCAGCCCGGCGACCTCGGAAACCCAGGTATTTCTGATAAGCAGTGCCCGGAGGGCGAGCACTTCGACATGAGCAAGCCAGTTCCGGGCAACCCGAACGTCTTCGGTGTCTGCGTCAAGGACGAGACGAAGCCGGATACTGACAAGCCAGGCACGGACAAGCCGGATACTGACAAGCCGGGCAAGAACGGCAAGGACGGCAAGGACGGCAAGGACGGTAAGCCAGGCAAGAACGGCAAGAACGGCAAGGACGGCAAGGACGGTAAGCCAGGCAAGAACGGCAAGGACGGCAAGGACGGTAAGGACGGTAAGCCGGGCAAGGACGGCAAGGATGTCAAGGTAAACGTTGACATCAAGATCTCTGCTGAGTGCAAGAACGAAAACAAGTGCACGAAGGAAGAGAAGAAGGCCAAGGAAAAGGCTGAAAAGAAGGCGTCCGAGTCCAAGAAGACGACCTCTTCCGAGAACGTAAAGAAGGTTTCAGACTCCAAGAAGTCTGAGCAGAATATCTCTGAGTCCAAGAAGGATTCTTCCACTCAGAGCACTGGCCTAGCAGCCACCGGCCTTGATGCCACCACCCTGGGCGGAGCCGCTCTGGTTCTCCTGGTCGGCGGTGTCGCCGCTACCCGCATCGCCCGCAAGAACCGCTAAGAAGTTTAGGGTTCTGCCCCGCTAGCGAAACATAAAATGCTCCTGATGCCAATTCAGCATCGGGAGCATTTTTGTGCGTCATACCTCCACCCTATAGCTCGAAGCATAAACCCTACAGGCACCGATTTTTTACCAAACCTCTACGCCCCACCCGCCTTTCGCCCCCGACACAACCAGGTACCACACTTCGCTAGCGAGGATGAGCGAAAACTATAAGACATTAGAAGACTCGGATCCATCAGCGAAGACAGAAAAGCCCCCTGCCGAGTCGACAGTGGCAAGTTCTATAAACGCTCCAACTACAACGGGTGTACACACTCAGCGTTGCAAATATAAGTTCCCGCTTTCCCTTACTGGGGTTTGGACGAGTCAACAATTTTGCTTTACCCCCTCCCGAAACTCATGCCATCAAAGACTGTAATTAGTTATTAAAATCAAAAGTGTGAACAGTGTTCCCCCTTAAGCCCATTGATAGCAGGGCTTTCCTATAGGAATTGTGAGGTTCCCCAATGAAGAAGCTCTCTTCGACTATGGTGGCCGCTGCCACTTCAGCCGGCATGCTCATCGGCGTTGGCGCCGCCACCGCACAGATTCCTGACCCGGTGCCATCGGAGTGTCCCGCGGGTCAGCATTTTGAAAGTGTTGACGGTACTTTCCAGTGTGTAGATGACGCTGCAAACCCCGATCCAGGGGAGCCATCGAACGATGGCATCCCACCGGGCATTGAGGATACCGAAACCTGTCCCGACGGTTCCCCGCGTGATATGAGCAAGATCGACCCAGCAACCGGAGCCTTCGGCGCTTGTAGCACCTCAGATGATTCCGGCCCCACTCCGGAGCCCGATGATCCGGAGCCTGATGAAGATGCCCCAGAGAATGACGGAATTCCGCCGGGAGTCGATGACACCGCAACGTGCCCCGACGGCTCCCCACGTGATATGAGCAAGATCGACCCGGCAACCGGAGTCTACGGCTACTGCCCGACTTCCGATGATGAAACCCCAGGTGACGACGACGCACCCGGTGATAATGACGCACCCGGTGATGAACAGCCTGGGAACGACGAGAAGCCTGGGGAGAAAAAACCAGGCGACAAGCCCAACGACCCCAAGAAAGACGGCAAGAAAACCGAGACCAAGAGCAATGGCCTTGCAGTCACTGGCGTTCAGGCGACTGCCCTCGGTGGTGCCGCGCTCGCGCTCCTGGTCGGTGGTGTGGCAGCTACCCGCCTCGCACGCAAGAACTCCAAGGATTCCTAACGCAGTGAAGGCCTCGGAGCCCCGCGTATCCTCTACGGAAAGTTACGCAATGGCTCCGAGGCCTTTATTTTTGCTGGGTGACAGTTGACGCTGTACTCACCGAACGATGGAAAATTCACTCATCGATGCTAGCTACTATTTGCGGCCACCGAGGAGTGCGTCTACAAAGCTCTCCGGTTCAAACGGCGCCAGGTGGTCAGCACCTTCACCGAGGCCAACCAGCTTCACCGGCACACCGAGCTCATTTTGCACCTGGAAGACAATGCCCCCCTTAGCGGTACCGTCCAGCTTGGTCAGCGCAACGCCGGTGATGTCCACAACATCCCGGAATGTACGAGCCTGCAGTAGGCCATTTTGACCAACCGTCGCGTCAAGAACCAGGATGACTTCGTCAACCTGAGCCTTCTTCTCCACGACACGCTTAATCTTGTCTAGCTGATCCATCAGACCAACCTTGGTGTGCAGGCGGCCGGCGGTGTCAATGAGCACGACATCAGCACCGGAATTAATACCGTGTGACACTGCCTCGAACGCAATCGAAGCAGGATCCGCGCCTTCAGCGCCACGAACGGTCTCGGCACCGACACGACGGCCCCAGGTTTCCAGCTGATCTGCAGCAGCGGCACGGAAAGTGTCCGCTGCACCGAGAACAACGTGGTGGCCACCGGCAACCAGCACACGAGCCAGTTTGCCCGTCGTCGTGGTCTTACCAGTGCCGTTGACACCGACCACCAGAATCACTGCGGGCTTGCCCTCGTGCGGAAGTGCGCGAATGGAGCGATCCATCTCAGGCTTGCACTCCTCAATCAGCACCTCACGCAGCAGGGCACGCGCTTGCTCTTCCGTGCTCACCTTCTGGCTGGCAATACGCTCGCGCAGCTTATCGACGACACGCTGCGTCGCAGTCGCGCCGAGGTCAGCCATCACCAGGATGTCCTCGACTTCTTCCCACGCGTCCTCATCGAGGTCACCAGCGCCCAGAATGCCCAGCACGGATTGCCCAATCGCATTCTGCGAACGAGAGAGTCGACCGCGCAGACGACCCAGACGCCCCTCAGCGGGATCGATGGACTCAATCTGCTGTTCTGGCTCTGGGGTCGGTTCTGACTGCGGTTCTGCTACTGGTTCCGGCTCAGGTGCAGGCTTCGGCTCCGGTGCAGGATCCGGTGCAGGGACTACCTCTACCTCAGGCTCTGCCTTTTCCTCGGGCTCTGCCTTCTGTTCTGGTTTCGCCTGTGGCTTTGGCTCAGATTCGGGTTCCTGTTCCCCCGCGGTAGGCAAATCAATGGGAATCTCCCGCATTACGCGGTTGTGATCCCCCTCCATTTCGGTGGGGTTATCGGGAATAGGCAGTTGGCCTTCCGGCTTCAGCAGGGAGCCATCCGTCGACTTATCAACAGGCTCATCTGCCCGCTTTTCAACTGGTTCCGGGACCTGCTTTTCAATGGGCTTTTCCGCCGGCTTGGGCATCGGTTTTTCAACCGGCTGCTTCTCGCGGGTATCCGTTCCACCACCGGCCGGAGCGAAGTTAAAACCACTAGTGGCCTGGTAATTTCCAGACTTCTCCTGCTGGGTGAGTTCCTTAGTATCTTCCTTGGAAAAAGAAATGCGCTGGTTCTTCCTACGGACATAGCCCGCAACAAAAAGCAGCGCGATAATAACGACAATCGCGACGACGAGGAGTATCCACTGAGTTGGAGTCATAACTCTCATTATGCAGTATCAACTACTCTTCATCACCTACTCCGCCGACGTCGCCTCGGGCGCGGACGCCGGTGACATTCGCTGCGAGATTACTCGTGTCACACCGTCGCCCCGCATGGTCACGCCGTAGAGCACATTCGCAACGTCCATCGTCGGTTTCTGGTGCGTAATGACAATCAGCTGACTAGTCGCGCGAAGTTCCTCTAGCAACGCAATGAGGCGACGCAGGTTAACGTCGTCAAGCGCGGCCTCCACCTCGTCGAGCACGTAAAAGGGACTCGGGCGAGCTCGGAAAATAGCAACGAGCATTGCCAGCGCCGTCAGCGACTTCTCGCCACCGGAGAGCAAGGATAGGCGCTTGACCTTTTTGCCCGGTGGGCGTGCTTCAACCTCGATACCTGTCGTGAGCAGGTTGTCCGGTTCAGTGAGAACCAGTCGTCCGTCGCCACCCGGGAAGAGCGTTTGGAAGACCGCGGGGAATTCTGCCTCGACATCCTTCCACGCGTCCGCGAAGAGCTGCAGAATCGTGGCATCGACTTCCTCGACAACATCGGTGAGATCCTGGCGGGCTTTGAGGACGTCATCGAGCTGCGTGGACAGGAATGAATAGCGCTCCTCCATCGCCTTGTACTCTTCCAGCGCCAACGGATTGACGCGGCCGAGCACACGCAAGTCCTTCTCCGCCTGCTTGAGCTGCTTCGTCACGGCCGCGCGGTCGAAGTTCTCATCGGGGGCGAAATCCGCGAGTAGGTCATCGACAGACAGCCCCAACTGGTCAACGATGCGCTCTGCAGCCTCGGTCACGCGCACCTGCGCCTGCGCACGGGCGATATCCCCCTGGTGCGCGGAATCCGTTAGCTGTGCCAGCTCACGCTGCGCTGTGTTCGCTTCCGTCCGGGCGGCCGACAGTGCCTGCGATACCGTCTTCTTCTGTGCCTCGGCATCGTCACGATCGGCCTCTGCCCGCGCCAGCGACACGTTGACCTTCCCGTGCAGATCCTCAGCCAGCTCTGCAACGACCTCTGCAAGCTCCCGCTGGGCAATCTTCGCCATCTGCGCCTGCTCATGGCGGGCCTTCGCTACGCGCTCCGACGCCGCCTGACGTCGCAATCGCTCGGCTTTACCACGCACACTCGACAAACGTTCCTCAGCCGTTCGCAACGACAAACGTGCTTCCGTTTCCATCGCGCGCACCGCCGTCAGCGCCTCCGACGCACGGTCTCGTTCGCTTGTCGACGGTTCCCCCTCCTCGGGGTCACGGTCAACGCGAGCCAGGCGGTCTGCGACTTCCGCCAACTCCTTCTGGAGCTTCGTTACTCGCGCAGCGGCCTCGGCCCCACGCTGCTCAGCGCGCTCGGCATCATGGACGACGCCGGACAGCTGTGCGGTTGCTCGAGTGCGAGCATCTGTAAGCACCTTCATACGACTCTGGTGCTCACGCAAAGCTGCGCGGGCCGCCGCCGCGTCCGTGCGACGGTCCTCTTCTTCGTCCTGGGCACCGGAGAGCACACCACCGAGGTCACTCAAACGCATCTGCGCTTCCGCCAACTCTTCGCGGGCTTTGGCAATGTCCGCGGCGATTTCAACACCTGATGCAGTGCCTCCAGCACCGCCAGCTACCCAGCCAGAGCCACGTAGCACACCATCGCGGTCAACAACGCGCAGTCGAGTATCTTGCGCCACCAGTTCGCGGGCCAGCTGGTCGTCATCGCAGGCTACGACATCAACGAGTAGTGAGGTCAGAGGACCGGAGAGGTTGGCTGGGACAGTCACGTGGTCTAGCAGCCAGGAGGCCTGTGCGGGCAAAGTGATGTCCAAGCGCCAGGAGTCGGATACGTCCGCAGAATTGATAACGACGGCGCTGCCCTTGCCCGAGGCCACGAGCTCGTCGATAAGCGATTCGCCACTTCCCTCGCTGACCAGCGCTTCGGCGGCCGCGCCGAGTGCTACGGTGAGCGCCTTCTCCCAGCCGGTGTCAACGTCAATGACCTCAGAGAGCGCGCCGAGCTCGTGCTTTTCACGCAGCCACGCTGTGCCGTCGTTGGCGGCGGCGGTGCGGGCGGTCTCCAGAGCTTCGATGCGGGCGGATAGACCTGAGACGCTGCGCTCGAGGTCGCGCTCATCAGAGCGGAGTTCTTGCAAACGCGTCGAAGCCTGCTCTGCTTCGCGGTTGGCCTGCTCATATGCGCTCTGTAGCTCGGGACCTTCGAATTCGGCCTCGGCGAGTTCCTGCGCGGCGATTTCCACAGCTTCGGTGGCATCGGCACGACGTTCGTCGGCCTCATCGGTTTGCTCGGTCAGGCGCGCAGCTTCGGCTTCAGCGGCTTCCAAGCGGGTGCGCAACGATTCTTCTGCGGAGATCAGACGAACAACGCCTTCGCGGCGGTCGGCGATAGCGCGAACGGCAGCGAGGTGCTCCGCTTCGGCTTCGCGGAAGGTTTCCTCGGCATCGAAGAGCGTTTCGCGGATTTCCTCCAGCTTTTCGCGAGCCTCTGCCTCCGCCTCAGCTAGTGTGGCTTCCTCGCTGGCGGCATCTTCGGCACGCTGCTCCAGGAAGTCCGGGTCGGGGCCTACCCACGGAGCGACGGAGTGGTCAGCTGCGCGATCGGCAGCGATGCGAGCGGTGGCCTGGATACGCTCGCCGAGCGCGGAGAGGCGGAACCACAGATCTCGGGCAGCGTCAGCTGCTGGAGTAATGTCCTCCAGCTCGGCTTCAAGTTCCGCGGTGCGTTCAGTAGCAATCTCGGCGCGCTCAGTGGCGGCCTCTACCTTTTCCTCAATGATCTTGGCCTGGCCAGCAATGTCATTGAGGCTGTCCTGCAAATCCACAAAGTCCGCAGCGGCCAGGCGCAATTTGGCATCGCGCAAGTCTGCCTGCACGGTCTGGGCGCGAGAGGCGGCCTCAGCCTGACGCTTCAGTGGTTTGAGCTGACGGGAAAGCTCACCTGTCAGATCCTGCAGTCGGTCGAGATTGGCCTGCATCGACTGCAGCTTGCGCTGTGCTTTTTCCTTGCGGCGGCGGTGCTTGAGCACACCTGCCGCCTCTTCAATAAATGCGCGGCGCTCCTCTGGCCGGGACTCCAGAATCTGCGAAAGCCGACCCTGGCCGACGATGATATGCATCTCACGGCCAATGCCGGTGTCGCTGAGCAGTTCTTGCACGTCCATGAGGCGGACGCGGGAACCGTTGATTTCGTACTCACTTGCGCCGTCGCGGTACATGCGACGCGTGACGGAGACTTCCTTATATTCAATGGGAAGTGCGCCATCGGAATTGTCGATGGTAAGAGTGACCTCCGCGCGCCCCAAGGGCTTTCGCCCGGAGGTTCCCGCGAAGATAACATCTTCCATTTTGCCGCCGCGGAGGGTCTTGGCGGAGTGCTCGCCCATGACCCACGCGAGTGCATCGACGACATTCGACTTTCCGGATCCATTCGGGCCAACAACGGCGCAGATACCGGGCTCGAATTTCATCGTCGTCGCCGAAGCGAAGGATTTAAAGCCCTTCAGAGTCAGCGATTTCAAATACATGGGGCAACATCTTACCTGCAGTAGCGGGTTGGAGCTGAATTACCCCAAGCACACTCTTGTTTACACAGCCATCTGCTTGGCAGACGTGTAGGCCGATTCTCCGTGCTGAGCGAAGTCAATACCGGAGTGTTCCTGTTCGCCGTGGATACGCCAGCCGACGGTCGCCTTCAGAACTCGGGCGATGATGTATGTCAGCACTCCGGAGAACACAGCTGCGACAACGGCAATAATGACCTGGATGGCAAACAGCTTCAGGCCGTCGATGCCACCGCCGGTGAGCAGGCCGCGATCGTTAGCCAACAGGCCGACCCCGATGGTGCCCCACATCGCTGCGACCAGGTGCAAGCCAACCACGTCCAGGGCGTCATCAAAGTTGAACTTGTACTTCAGCCCAACGCCCCAGCAGGCCACCACGCCGCCGATGTAGCCCAGAATGATAGAGGTCACCGGGTTCATATCTCCAGCAGCCGGAGTAATGGTCACGAGACCGGCAATAACACCCGATGCGGCCCCCAGCGAGGTGGGGTGTCCGTCGCGAATCCGCTCGAGCGAAATCCAGCCGAGCATACCCACACACGCTGCCACCGTGGTGTTCAGCCAAGCCAGGCCAGCAGAACCGTCAGCGGCAAATGCGGAACCACCGTTGAAACCGAACCAACCGAACCACAGTAGTGCCGCACCAAGCATGACCAGCGGCAGGTTGTGCGGACGGTGCTCGTTGGTAGCAACAGACTTGCGCTTTCCGACGATAATCGCCAGCACCAACGCTGCGGTACCAGCGGCAATGTGGACAACCGTACCGCCGGCGAAGTCAATCGGAGCGATAAGCGCTTCACCGTCAGCGGTGCCGAACAGCTTCGCCGACAGACTCTCTGCCGAGTGGCTCAGCAGTCCGCCGCCCCAGACCATGAACGCCATTGGGAAGTACACCAACGTCGTCCAGAAACCGACGAAGATCAACCAGGTGGAGAACTTCACGCGTTCAGCCAGCGCGCCGGAAATCAGCGCCACGGAGATCGAGCAGAACGTGAGCTGAAATCCGATGTCGATGATGTTCGGGTAGCCATTCGCCCCCGCAATGTAGTTGCCGTCGCCATCCGTAATCGAGTTACGCAGGCCGAAGAACTCGAATGGGTTGGCAAATACACCGCCAATCGACTGCGACCCGTAGGACATCGACCAGCCCCACAGCACGTAAATGGCACCGACAACGCCGACAGCACCAAAACTCATCATCATCATGTTGAGCACCGACTTCTGTCGCGACATGCCGCCGTAGAACAGCGCGAGCGCCGGCGTCATGAGCAAGACCAACGAAGCCGAGATCAGCATCCACGCTGAGTTTCCCGACTGTGCAATTACTTCTTCAGGCGTCATTTGTGCCTCCCCTGTCTGTCAGTAGGTAGTTATTAACTTAAATCACTTTTCCTCCGTATTTGCGTATTCTTTTTCTCACTTGCGTAGTTTTTAAGTACTCCGGGGCCTTTCCAGCGCCCCTTGCGACTACTTCAAGACACGAAAAATCCCCCGCTACCTGCGCAAAATCAATCACACAGAGCGAGGGATAAAGCTTTTTCGATTTTTTCGGCTTCCTACACCGAGATGGGGGAAAGTACACAGTTAGCACACGCTTAACGACGGTCAAACGTGCTCAATGTACCCTTCGATTTCTGCCATAGCGGCACCACTGCCGTCACATTGCCCGGAGTATTCGGGCCTTCAAGCCAAGCGAGCAAACGCTCACAGTCTTCCCGTGGCCCTTCGGCAACAACCAGCACCCGACCATCCGGGTAGTTCTGGGCGTAGCCGACCAGCCCTAACTCCAGCGCCGTCGCACGGGTGTACCAGCGAAAACCGACACCTTGAACACGACCGTGGACCCACGCGGTGAGGCGGACGTCGTTAAGCGACATCGGACTCACGCACCGTCATCGGATCGGAACCATCCCAGCACTCAATCTTGTCGTGGCCGCGAAGGTTCGGCAGATCATCGCGGTGGAACACCGGATTGAGCCCCTTGGCCTTCTGCTCGGAGTAGTTCCGCAGCAGCGCGACGGCTACGCCACCCAGCGGAAGAATGGCAATGATGTTGATGGTGGCCATGAGTGCGGAGAAGGTGTCCGCAAGCGACCAGACCAGCGGCACGGAACCGACAGCGCCGCCGATGACACACAGAAGGACCAGCACGCGCATGGTATTCAGCGCGGCCTTGCTCTTGGACAGGAACGAGATATTCGCCTCGGCGTAGTAGTAGTTACCCACCAGCGAGGAGAACGCGAGGAAGAAGATGATAATCGTGACCGCGTGGATCGCCCACGTACCCACCTGTGCCGACAGTGCAGCCTGAGTCAACGTGGTGCCCTCCGCATCGCCGCCGAAGGTCGGATCGGACAACAGGATGATAACTGCGGTGATGGTACAGACTACCCAGGTGTCGAAGTAGACGCCCATCGTCTGGATGAGGCCCTGCTTGACCGGGTGCGACACCGATGCCGTCGCCGCTGCATTCGGAGTGGACCCCATACCGGCTTCGTTGGAGAACAGGCCGCGGCGAATACCCTGCATCATGGCGGTACCGACGGCAGCGCCGGCAATTTCGCGAATACCGAAGGCATGCTCGAAGATGAGCTTGATCATGCTCGGCACTTCAGTGATATTGAGAGCCAGCACGATCAGACCGAGCACGATGTAGGCCACGGCCATGATTGGTACGACAATTTGCGTCACGGCAGAAATGCGCTGTACACCACCGAAGATGATGACGCCAGCCAAGACCGCCAGAACTACACCGACACAGAACTTAAAGATCGGCGTATCCTGACCAGTCGACTCAGCCACAGCCGCCGTAATCGAGTTGGACTGCACCGCGTTGAACACGAACCCGTAGGTCACCGTGATAGCGATGACGAACAGTGACGCCATCCAGCGCCAGTTCTCCCCCAGTCCCTTCGTGATGTAGTACGCAGGCCCTCCTCGATAGGAGTCCTTATCGCGGACTTTGTACAGCTGCGCCAGCGTCGACTCCACGAAGCTGGTAGCACCGCCAATCGCAGCGAGTAGCCACATCCAAAACACGGCGCCTGGTCCACCGGTAGTGATTGCCACCGCCACACCTGCGACGTTACCGGTACCAACACGCGAGGCAGCAGAGATTGTGAAGGCCTTAAAGGCGGAGATGCCCTTGACACCCTCGGAGATGTCAGACGGCTTTTCGGTAATTGCCTTGAACATCTCCGGGATGTACCGAAGCTGGACCACAATGGTTCGCCAACAGAAGTACAGGCCTGCAATGACAAGCAGCACAATCATGAACAGCCAGTACTTGTCGTTCCAGGCGTTGACCCAATCGGTCGCTTGTTCCATGAAGCTCATAGGAGAATTCTAGCGCTGACACTTGGGACACAGATAACTCGATCTGTTCCCGAATGGCAGGCGTGCAATTGCACGCCCACACCTCGAGCACGGCTCCCCTGCTCGACCATAGGCGTTCAGGCTCCGATCAAAATAGCCGCTCTCCCCGTTGACATGCACATACAGTGCATCAAAGCTCGTCCCACCCGCCGCTAGCGCCCTCTCGAGTACCGCTTGTCCCTCCCGCAGAAGTTTCGCTAATCGACGAACCGAAAGGTCGCACGCCGGCACGCGGCCATCGACCTTCGCTGCCCACAGCATTTCGTCGGCGTAGATGTTCCCGATGCCGGACACGATGTTCTGATTGAGCAACACGGCCTTGACCGGCGAGCGAGATTTCATCATGCGGTGCGCGAGCGCCACCACATCGAACTTTGGTTCCAACAGGTCAGGCGCAATCTTGGCTGCGGGTTCCGGCACAAAGCGACCATGGGATTCGACCAGCTCGCAGGCCCAGACCCAGCCAAAGGTGCGTTGATCGTTGAAGTTGATCAGGTGCCGAGCGCCGTCCGGCAAAACGATGTCGAAGGCGGCTCGGGTGTGGCGGCCAGGCATCGTATCCGGAGTAAACGGAGGCTCCACGCGCAATTGGCCGCTCATGCCCAGGTGGATGGCGATTGCCGAGTCGTCGTCAAGCGTGAGCCACATGAACTTGCCGCGGCGATCCGTGGCGACAACCGTGCGCCCGCGCGTCCGACCGATAAACTCCGCGGCACCACCGGGTTGGCGCCGCACGGCACGGGCGTTGTAGACGAAAGTGTCCTCGATGCGGCCACCGACGACGTACGCGTCAACACCTCGGCGGACGCATTCGACCTCAGGAAGCTCGGGCATTAGGCCAGTGCAGTATGCGCCTGATGAGCAGCGTGCATCTCGGCTTCCTTCTTCGTGGCACCGGTACCGCTACCCTTGACCACGCCGTCAACCAGCACGTCGACATAGAAAGTTAGGTCATGGTCGGGGCCCGTGGTGCGGACGGTGTACTCGGCAGCCGGCATTTGCTTGGCCGCCAGGCGCTCCTGCAGCAGCGTCTTCCAGTCACGCCCGCGGGACTCCGTCGGGGCATCGTCGATCATCTGGTTGAACAGGCGAAGAACGGTCTCACGGGCAATGTCGAAGCCGTGCTGGAGGTAAATAGCTCCCAGCAGCGCCTCTGTGGTGTCGGCGAGAATCGAGTGCTTATCCGCACCGCCGGTCGCCTTCTCACCACGGCCGAGAAGAATGTGCTCTCCCAGCCCGATGCTGCGGGCCAGGTCAGCGAGCGCATACATGTTCACGACACCTGCGCGCATCTTGGAAATGTCCTGCTCAGCGCGATCCGGGAAGCGACGGTAGAGTTCTTCAGCAACGCACATGCCCAGCACGGCGTCGCCCAGGAACTCCAGACGCTCATTATTGGTCAGCATGCCATTTTCATTTGCGAAACTGCGGTGAGTCAGAGCGAGTTTCAGGGACTCCTCCGGTAGTTCAACACCGAGTTTTTCCAGCAGCGGGGCGTGATCGACAGCCTCAAAGGCCGCCTTTCTAGCCGCCTCACCGGTTAGCCGACGCTTGCGGCTCATCCGTTAAATCTCCTTTAAAGTCTTCGTCTAAGTCGTCGTCGATTACTTATCGTCCCCGAGCGAGCCAAATTTTTCTGCCAAGCCAGCCCAACGCGGATCAATACGCTCTTCTTCGCCTGAGATGCCATCCGGCTCCGGCACATCCGAGTCCGACTCAGCGCAGCTGGAATCGAAATCCTCACAGGTCGGATTGAAAGGCAGGTTCAAACCGGCCTCGTCAATGACGGCCTGAGTGATGTCCACCGTGTTGTCGACGATCTGGCCAACCTCGTCCTCGAGCTCTTCTTCATCGGCATCGTCACCGGTGATGAAGTCCTCTTCATTGGAAAAGACAGCAGAAATATGGAAGCTGAGCTCCGGATTCAGCGGGGCAAGACAGCGCACGCACTCGCCGGTTGCTTTGGCTGTCACAGTCGCGTCAACCATGACACCGCTGCCGAGGTTGGTGACAATGCCGTCAACGACAACCTCCTCGCCTGCGGCAACACCAATCATCTCGGCACCGACGCGAACAGGACTATCGCCTACCTTGTGGAACTGTTCGGGCATGTCGTCCTGCAGACATGTAGAAACGTCCAGAATAAATGGGGATGAGTCAGTCATGATAGACCTCAGTCTACCCCGAAGATGCCCTAACGCTCGTACCGGTGGCGTTCCTGGCCATCAGAAAAGGAAGACGGCGCGTTCTGCGCACCTGAACCACCGCCGACGGCGCCGGCACCCGAACGCAGTACGGAGCGATTACGACCGACATTGCGCAGGGTCTCCTGCAGAGTCTGCTCAAACTCAGCGAGCTTGGTGTCCACGTAACGGTCACACTCTTCGCGGAGGCGGGAGGAATCTGCGTGCGCGTCCGACAGCAGACGATTCGCCTCGTCGTTGGCCTCGCGGACGACCGTCGACTCAGCGACCAGGCGAGCTTGTTCCTCACGGCCTTCCGCTACGGAGCGTTCGTATGAGTCATTACCAGCGCGAACCAGGCGATCGGACTCGGCAGAAGCACGATCCAAGATGCTGTCATACTCATGCTGAGCATTCTCGCGGAGACGACGAGCGTCGTCCTCAGCGGCCGCGACTGTGCCGGCCGCGTGGGCATTGGCATCCTCGACGGTGTGGTTAGCGCGGGCCTCGGCCTCGTTGACAATGCGATGGGCTTCTTCATCCGCAGTGGAAACGGTGTTGTTCGCCCGGGCTTCGGCATCGTTGATAATCTCATCGCGCTGGTCCAGGACATCCTGCGCATCATCGAGCTCAGTGGGGAAAGCATCCCTCAGCTCGTCGAGCAGCTCGAGAACACGCTGACGCGGAACCATACAATTGGCCGACAGTGGCACGCCGTGTGCCTCTTCTAGGATCTGGACCAGTTCATCAAGAGATTCGAAGACGCGAAACATGACTTACATGCTACTTCAGTCGGAGCTGCAGGGCGTGTAAGACAGGCTCAGGAACTAGCCCTTCCACCGAACCGCCGTAGCGTACAACTTCCTTCATCAGCGTCGACGACACATGACCGTACTTCGGATTGGCTTCCACAAAGAGAGTCTCAATGCCAGTCATACGGCGATTCATCTGCGCCATGGGCGCCTCGTACTCGTAGTCCGCCGCCGAGCGCAACCCCTTGACCAGGCAGGTGATGCCATGAGCTGAGGTGTAGTCAACCAACAGCTTCGACCAGGAATCCACCCGCACATTGTCCAGGTGCTCCGTGCACTGTCGAATCAGGTCCATGCGCTCTTCGACATTGAACATGCCCTGCTTATTCGGATTGTGGGTAACCAGCACAGTCACCTGCTCAAACTGGCGCGCGGCACGCTCAATCACATCGAGGTGACCGCAGGTCATGGGGTCATAGGAACCGGGGCAACATGCGTGAGTCATAGAGGTCAAACCACCTTTGGCCGTCGTAAAGCGTAAAGAAGAACGTTAAGCGCTGTAGATAGCTGTGTCGAATCGCGCCATACCGTGGATGCGGCGCTTGAGCTTCTGCTGGAGCTGCTCGTAGCCTTCCGGCCACTGCGTCTCCTCATCATCGCGGTGACGCTCCACCGTCACAACTGCGCCCGGCGCGAGAAAGCTGCGCAGCGCCTCGAGCATCTCGGTAACGGCTTCCCCCGCCAGCTCGTAGGGAGGATCAGCGATGACGCGGTCAAAGGGCTTGCCCGGCGCGCCCGCGAGGTACGACGATACCTTCATCGGAGCCACGGACACATCGGGGTGACCGACGGTGCGGATGTTCTTTTCGATGGCAGCAATCGCGTTCGGATCGTTTTCCACCAGCACGACGGAACGCGCGCCACGGGAAGCTGCCTCCAACCCGAGTGCGCCCGAGCCGGCAAATAGGTCGAGAACACGGGTTCCCTCTACGCCAAAGCGTGTGGACCAGGATGAAAAGATGGCTTCCTTCGCGCGGTCGCTAGTTGGTCGAGTGGTCTCTCCCTTGGGTGCGACTAGCCTACGACCGCGTGCCTCACCTGCAATAATGCGGGTCATCTACTTCCCTTCGTGCGCTGTATTCTCGTTGCCGTTGTTCTGTGCCGGAGTGCTGCCAGCGGCTGGGGTAATCCGTGCCAGCAGCTGGCCACCTTCGACGTCCACGAATTGACCTGCTACCGTCTCCGCAATCGTGCCCGGGCAGGGCGCTAAAACGGGTGCTTCGAGCTTGACAGCCTCCACGACTGCAATAACCTGACCGGTCGTCACCGAGTCATTCTCGACGACCTCCCAGCGGACAACTCCTGCAAAAGGTGCACAGACATCTACCATGCCCAACAGTCTACTTACGTCTTATTAGGAACGGTCCAAGTAGTTCGACTGCTCTTCATCAATATCCGAGATGAGCTCCGCCACAAGCTTCTCGTTGCCGTCGAGTAGCACCGTGGCATCGTGTCGGGTGCGCTCGATAATCTCGCCGTCGGTGGTGAGGTCCACCAGGCCGAGACCAGTGGCCAGCCCCGATTGGTCATCGCCGAGCAGGTCTCCGAAGCTGCGCGTGGCCAGGTCCAGCTCCGCCAGCTGAATACCGTCGGTAGTGGCGGCAATGCGTTCCAGCCGGGTGCGCTCCGGTGTCTGAGAATGCGTGTGCGTACACAGGAAGCACAGGCCCCCGCGGTCGCCACGACCGACACGGCCGCGCAGCTGATGAATCTGCGAGATGCCATAGCTCTCGGCGCGACGAATCATCATGACCGTGGCCTCTGGCACATCCACGCCGACTTCGATAACCGTCGTGGACACGAGCACATCTAGCTGCCCTGCGGCAAACGCCTGCATAACGCGGTCTTTTTCCTCCGGCGCCATGTTGCCGTGCAACTGGCTGATACGTACACCGGGCAGTTTCTTTCTTGCGCGGTCGAACACCGCTTCCACGGATTCGTCGAGGAATTGTTCTTCATCGCGGGTAATGCGGGGGCAGACAATGAAGGCGCGGTTACCCTTAGCCACTTCTTCCCCGATGCGCTCCCACGTCCGTGTCTCCCAGCGGGGTTTCTCCAGCGTCGGTACGACAAAGGACTGAATCTCCTGCCGTCCCCTTGGCAATTCCGTCAACTGCGATACCGCGAGGTCACCAAAAATGGTCATCGCTACCGTGCGCGGAATCGGGGTTGCCGACATCACTAACAAATGCGGTGTCATTCCGCCCCGTCCCCTGCTGCGCAATTGATCGCGCTGGCGCACACCAAAGCGGTGCTGCTCATCGACAACCACCAGTCCCAAATCGAAGAACTCCACGCCCTCACTGAGCAGAGCATGCGTGCCGACGACAATGTCCGCCTCCCCGTTGACCGCCTCAAGCAGGGTTGCCCGGCGCTCCTTAGTCGACATCGATCCCGTTAGCAGTCGCACAGTCGCTGCTACTCCGGCCTGCTCCAGCATCGCCGTCAGGGAGCGATAGTGCTGTTGAGCCAGTACTTCCGTCGGTGCGAGCATCGCACACTGCCGACTGGCATCAACTGCCTGCAGCATTCCCAACAGGGCCACCACGGTCTTACCCGAGCCGACTTCACCAGCTAGTAGGCGGTTCATAGGACTAGGCCGAGACATGTCGTGCGCAATGTCGGCCGAAACCGCGACCTGGCCGTCGGTAAGCGAAAACGGCAACCCCTTGCGTAGCTCGTCGCGAAGGCCCCCGGCGACTTCCATGCAGGCCGGAGCGGTGAGACTGGCTTGAGTGCGTTTTCGCGCGCCAACGGCGAGTTGGAGCTCGAGCGCCTCGTCATACTTCAGTCGGGCAAGCGCAATGTCGGGCCCCGCGATGGAAGGAAAGTGCGCGCCACGCAGTGCGGAGTCGAAATCGGTAAGTCCCAGCGGTGTAGCGGGCAATGGGTCTGGCTGCAGTGGTAACCATTCGAGGATGCGCTGCATGTACAGGGCCAGGTGAATACCCGCTACTCCTTTGCGGCCGCGATAAATGGGCAAGTACGGGCGCGTGAGCAGGCGCTGCATCTCTGCGATTCCTTTGGCCGTCTTCGTCAGCGTGGCCAACTTACCGGTGGCAGCACCGACCGAACCGTCGGGTTTCAGCACCATGCAGTCAACATTTTTTAGCTGCAGCTGATTGCGGAACTCACTGAGCGTGCCGACAATAAGCAGACGCACACCCGGGTGCAACATGTTGCGCAGCCATTCGGCACCGAAAATCGCCGCCGGAAGAATGCGCACACCGTCGCTGACATAGATTTTCAGCGGTTTACGGCGGTCAGCGAACGCGGGTGCCGGCGAAATGCTGTGCACCTCCACCACCGTGGTGATCGTATCGCCAATGTCGGAAAAGGACACATCTAAGCTCTTGCCCTGCGCCACATAGCGCTTTGGGAAATTCGTCAACGCATCCGAGACGGTCTCCATACCGAAAGCCGTGTGGAGCTTCTTCGCAATCTTCGGCCCCACCACGATATTCAGGGGCGTGCGCGCATAATCCGAGCCGAGCCATCCGAGCATCGTGCTACTCGATTCCTACCTGCACGAGCGCATCGATGCCGGCCGCATCATAGGCCACAACCTCTACCGGCTTGTCCAGCCGCGCCCGCACATCCGCCACGTCCACACCCTCGGCACCGCGCCCGAGCAGCAGAGTCACTAGTTCCCCACCGTCGGCCAACAGGTCTGAGATGGTTTCGGTGAGTGCTTCATTCAAGGGCTTATCGACGTCCGCAGCGACTGCGGCCGTCCGCGTGCCATTGGCAGCCTCTCCCATCGCATAGGCGGCAACGGCCAGCGGCAGCTCAGAGGAATGCACGGCCAAGGCAGCAAGGCCAGCGGCAATTGAGTCCGTGGACACCACCGCGAGTGTCGGATTAGCCGCGGCAGCACTGAATTCGATATCGGCCAATTCCTGGTCACTGACCAGCCCATTTGGCAGCAGGATCACCTCGTCCGTGCCACGCATGGCAGTCAGCGCCTTGGTGACCACATTGTCAGCGAACTCCTGATCAGCGGTGGCTGCCCGTTCTGATGGAGTTGGGCTGATAGCAATCGCCCCCGATGAGGTAATGAGGTCTTTCAGCGGACCGTCCGGCACTACTGCAATAAGAATGCGCGTGGACTCCGGTGTTGGCACCGGTTCATCAAGCACCTCGATGCGGATGCCCTCCGGGCGACCGAAGTCAAGCGCCGCCTCAATGACTGCCCCCGGCTCCACTGTGTGGATATGCACCATGTACTGCGAGGTTCCCGCGTTACCAGCATCACCTGCGATGATAAGCGAATTTCCCAGCGGTTTCAGCCGCTCCCGCAATTCCTCCACCGCCTGATTATCCGACAAGGAAATCAGGTACATGACCTCCATCTCAACGGTGGCTGTGTGTGGAGCGTCGACATGCAGATCGACCGGGGCGGTTGCCCGGCCGCTGACTTCGTCGGCAAGCGCGTCGAGCAGAATGACCAATCCCGCCCCACCGGCGTCAACCACGCCCGCCTGCTGCAGTGCCGGGAGCTGATTGGGGGTTTTCGCCAGCGCGTCACGAGCGGCATCCGCAATGATGTCGGCAAGCTCATCGATCGAGTCGCCCTTAAATTCCTCCGCGGCAATTGCGGCGTGACGCAGGACCGTCAGAATTGTGCCCTCAACCGGATTGGCAATCGCCTGGGAGACATGCTGCACGGCTAGCTTCAGCGAGTGCTGCACCGACTCAACGCCAATACCGCTACCGGAAGCAGCCTCCGCCACCGCACGAAAGACCTGCGAAAGCACGGTGCCCGAATTCCCGCGGGCCCCGCGCACCGCACCGGCAGCCAGAGCCGCAGTGACTGCTCGGACATCAGAAGCATCGGCTTTTTGCGCTTCGTCATACGCCGCAGTCAAAGTCGCGAGCATATTGGAACCGGTATCGGAGTCCGGTACTGGGAAGACGTTGAGACTGTTGATCTCATCGCGGCGGGATTGAAGTGCATCAATCCCCCTGGCTACCCAGCCGACAATGGCGGCAGAACCTATCTGCGAAGACATGAGTTCCTATTCTAGCGTCCAGTCAATAGGAGCAGCTCCCTGACGGACGAGCGACTCATTAGCCCGGCTGAAAGGGCGCGACCCGAAGAACCCACGGGATGCTGACAGCGGTGACGGGTGCGGCGAACAGATACAATCCACGCCCGGGAGCCAACGCTGCAAACTCTGCGCATCGCGTCCCCACAGAATTGCTACGAGGGGCTGATCACGGGCGACCAATGCTTTGATGGCATGCTCCGTGATTGCTTCCCAGCCTTTACCTCGGTGCGACGCAGCGGCGCCCGGACGCACGGTCAGCACACGGTTGAACAGGGCCACCCCCTGCCTGCTCCACGGCGTGAGATCACCGTTTGAGGGAGTCGGGAGCCCCAGGTCGGAGGAGTACTCCTTAAAGATATTGGCCAATGAACGCGGCACCGGCTTCACATCCGGCTGAACCGAGAAGCTAAGGCCCATTGCATGTCCTGGGGTCGGATACGGATCCTGTCCGATGATGAGCACCTTGACCTCATCGAATGGGTACGTGAAGGCGCGCAGCACGTCAGTGCCCGCGGGCAGGTAACCGTAGCCAGCCGCGTTCTCCTCACGCAGGAACTGCCCCATCCGGTGAATATCATCGGTCACTGGCTCCAGCGCCTTTTGCCAACCCTCTTCGACCGGCAACGGATCCATGTCATGCAGCCTTTCTTTCTCAAGTCCTCTTTTTAAGGACCTCTTCGAACTCTTAAAAGGAAACCCAACCGGCATCACGGGCAGGAGGTTTGCCGTCGATAAGCACCGAATCGAACTTTTCCTTCGACACCGTGCCGATTGCGCGGAACCCCGTCGGAGGCTCCCCCGGCGTGGAACCGATAAGCGTGTGGTCTTCCCCGCCGCTGAGCACCCACTCCCATGGGTCGATACCGAGATACTCGCCGGCAGCGATCTGCAGCTCATCGGGCTTGATTGCGCTGCCATCGACCTCCAAAGTAACCCTGGATGCCTGTGCAATAGCGCGAAGATCCACCACCAGACCATCCGAATTGTCCGTCAGTGAACGCACACCCGTGGCCCGCGCCGTGGCACCCCTGCGGTATTCAAATTCGGGCGTGCAGTGTGCTGCCACCAGCTGCGAAAACTCGTTTGGAACCTTCGCCGGGCTTCCGCAGTGTTGCAGCAGCGCAAGACCCGCTGCAGAGTAACCGATCCGCCCCGACGCAATCACCGTATCCCCTGCGCGTGCCGCCGAGCGCAGCAGCGGCCGCCCCAGTCCGCCGAGTTCCCCCATTGCACTGATTGAAATCACCAGCGAATCTCCACTGACCATGTCACCACCGACGAGCTCCGCCGGACACTGCTTACCTTCCTGCCACAACCCCTCGGCGATGCCGGTAACCACGCTCACCGGAGTGTGCAACGGTGCCGAGATGGCGAAGAGCATCGCTGTCGGACGCGCCCCCATCGACTCGATATCAGCAAAATTCTGCACCGCGGCCTTCGCGCCGACCTGCTGCGGCGTCGACCAGTCCAGACGGAAGTGGCGCCCTTCCACCAGCATGTCGGTGGAGGTAACAAAGCGGGCGTTGGGAGTTGTCTGAGTCAACACGGCGGCATCGTCGCCATTGCGTGCCGACGGCGCCATCGCTCGTATGGCCTCAATGACCCCAAACTCGCCAATATCGCCAATGGTCAGTTCAGTCACAGTGTCGAGTCACATTCCTAATTGTCGATGGCTGGCGGTCACTGGGGAGCGATTGCTGGCTAGCAGTTCAGTATTGCCCCCAACTAATTGGGATTGGTACCGGACAACGTAGAATCAGGCCCATGGTAGACGCACCCCCATCGGGAGAAACAGTTCAGTCCAAGGGTAACCGGACACGCGCGGGCATTGCACTCGCTATCGCCATTATCTCTATCCTCGGTATCATCTTCGCCGCAAAAATTTACCAGGATAATCAGGCGGCAAAGCCCGTTTCAATCTCCAATCCGGAGCTTCCTGCCAATGACTCGCCTGAGTGCCAAGAACTGCTCGACCGGCTGCCGGATCGGGTCGCGGGCCTGGTTCGCGCCGAGATTGCCGATCCGGCTCCGGACGGTGCCGCCGTGTACCGCAACTTGGAACAAGATCGCATCACGCTACGCTGTGGCGCTAATGTGCCCAGCCAGTACAACGAGCTGGCCAAAACCGAAGAGGTTGAGGGCATTTCGTGGCTGCGCGTTGTCGACAGCACCGACGAGTCCCTAGCGACTTGGTTTACCGTCGGCCGCGAGCCAGTAGTGGCCATCACTGCCGAGGGAAATGCAGATGCCGAGGATGCACTGCGTGACCTCGCCGAGGCGCTGCGCCCAGACTCTGAGTACAAGAACAAGCCGGAGCGAGGCGGTGTCCCACTTGCCGAACTGGCAGCGCCAGAGGCTGATAAGCGCTGCAGTGGCCTGGAGGCCGCACTCCCCCGCGATCTCGGCAACCGTCACCGTCTGAGCGCAGAGGAAATGCCGGCTGACATGCCGAAAGACATGGTCATTTGGGGCGGCACTCCAGCCGATCCGGTGGTTCTGCGCTGCGGAGTCGACGAGCCGGCTGGTTACAGCACCACCAATCAACAGCTGACGCAGGTTGGCGACATCGTCTGGTTCAACGAACCATCGCTTTCCTCCGGTACCTCCGCCACCTGGTATGCCATGGGGCGTGAACGCTTCGTCGCCGTTGAAATGCCAATGTCGGAGGCCAGCTCTCTGATGCCGGTGCTCTCCGCGGTCATCGCTGACAACTTGGAGAACATCTCGCCGAGCGAAGAGAAGTAAGAACCAGCTTTTACCGACGAGCTACCAGCGCCCGCTCAATCAGGGCGCTGAGCAGCTCCTCGTAGGCAACACCCGAGGCCGCAAACATCTGCGGGTACATCGAAATCGGAGTGAAGCCCGGCATGGTGTTGACCTCATTGATAATCAGGCCATTATCCGTGACAAAGAAGTCCACGCGAGTCAGCCCATCAGAGCCCAATGCCCTGAATGCCCGTCGAGCATCCGTGTCCAGCGCCTTTAGGACATCCTCTGGCAGCTCAGCCGGAATCTGCGCCGAAACGATGTCATCCAAGTACTTGGTCTCAAAACCGTAGAAGCCCTCGTCGGAGTCCTCCGTGCCGCGAAGCAAGGACGGAACCGATACCTGCAGGCTGCCATCAGCGCGCTGCAGCACACCAATTTCTACCTCGGCGCCGTCTACACCCGCCTCTACAATGACCTTCCAGTCGTGCTCGCGGGCCAACTCCACCGCTGCATCCAACTTCGCCCAATCATCGACTCGGGAAATACCAATCGACGATCCACCGCGGGCAGGCTTGACGAACACCGGCAGGCCAAGGGTCTCCTTGTCCTCGTCGGAAAGCGACTCGCCAACGTGCAAAACGACCTGCTTGCCGATGGGCAGCCCCGCCGCCTGCAGAAGATTCTTCGTGCGCTCCTTATCCATGCCCGCCGCAGATGCAAGCACGCCCGGGCCGACGTAAGCAATGCCGGAAAGCTCAAAGAGCCCCTGGATTGTGCCATCCTCGCCGTGCGGACCGTGGAGAACCGGGAAGATGACGTCGACAGTGTCAAAGATTTCGCCGGCGTGTTCACCGGTGACATAGCGAAACTCACCGCGGCGCGACGGCGACGTGCTCAGCGCAACTTCCTCGCCTGGGGTGACTTCCGGCATCGTACGCCCCTGCGTGCGCAGCGTGTCCGTCTCACGCGTGCCGACGGTCCAGACACCATCCTTGGTAATGCCAATGGGAACCACTCGGAAGCGGTCCTCATCCAGGTGATCCATAATTGCGCCTGCGGAAACACAAGACACGCTGTGCTCAGGGCTTGCGCCACCGTAGATGACGGCGACGGAGATGTGATCTGCAGACGAGCTATTCGACGAAGTCATGGTGACTAAGTTTAGCCCCGACCCCGCACTATTGGTTATTCCGACTTGCGGCTGCGCCCCATCAGCTTGCGAATTGTCTCATCGACCTTCGCACCTTCGTGGCAGACAGCGTAAACAGCCTCGGTAATCGGCATTTCCACGCCATCGCGGCGAGCGAGGTCACGGACAGAGATTGAAGAAATCACGCCCTCAGCCACCTGACCACGCGTGGCGTGCTGAGCCTGCTCCATCGTGTCACCGCGACCAAGGCGGTCACCGAAGGTGCGGTTACGCGACAGCGGCGAGGAGCAGGTCGCTACCAAGTCGCCGAGGCCCGCGAGTCCCGCGAAGGTCTTCTCTTCCGCGCCGACAGCGTTACCCAGACGTGTGATTTCCGCCAGCCCACGGGTGATGATGGTTGCCAGCGTGTTCTCGCCCAAACCCTGACCAGAGGCCATACCGCAAGCCAGCGCAATGACGTTCTTGCAGGCACCGCCGATTTCACAGCCGATGACGTCGGTGTTGGTGTACGGACGGAAGTAGTTAGTGGCGACAGCCGCCTGAATCATCTTGGCGTTGTTCTCATCAGCGCAGGCAATAACCGTCGCCGCTGGCTGCTCCATTGCAACTTCACGGGCGAGGTTCGGGCCGGACAGCACCGCAATACGCTCTGCTGGAAGATCCGTGACCTCCGCAATGACCTCACTCATGCGCAGGTGCGTCTCACGCTCCACGCCCTTCGCGAGGCTGAGCAAAATTGTCTCCGGCCCGATGAACTCTTTCCAGACCTTGAGGTTGTCACGCAATGTCTGCGATGGCACGCCGAGCACCACAATATCCGCGCCTGTCAGCGCAGCCTCTGCATCGGAGGTGGCCTCAATATTGCGAGGTAGCCCCAAACCCGGAAGATAGTCGTGATTCTCGCGGCTGATCTGAATACGCTGGGCCTGCTCCGCGCGTCGCGACCACAGCCGCACAGGATTGCCTGCATCAGCAAAAACCTTGGCCAGCGTCGTGCCCCACGAGCCCGCACCCATCACTGAAACCTGCACCATCGCCGCGACCTTCCTCTATTAGTCTCTGATTTCCCACAAGTCTAGCGAGACGTTGTCACCCTGCGATACTAAACTAGGTCGGCAATAAAGCACTGAAAGGGAAATCACGATGATGCACGAAGAGGACAAAGACCTTAAGGGCGATACCTCCGTGACCGGCCGTCTGCGCCAGATTCCGACGAAGCCAGGCCAGGATGTCACCAAGCCAACCTTTGCCGCTGGCGCGGTTCTATGGCGAGGCGATGCCCACAACCCCGAAATCTGCGTGATCCACCGCCCTTCCTACGACGACTGGTCGCTGCCGAAAGGCAAGCTGGATGCCGGGGAGAACCTCATTGCCACCGCGGTGCGTGAAATCTGGGAAGAGACCGGCTACCGCGTCCGTCTGGGCAAGCTGGTCGGCAACGTCTCCTACCCTGTCGCTGGACGCACGAAGCTGGTCTGGTACTGGACCGCTGAGGTTCTCGACGGCGAGTTCGAGCAGAACTCCGAGGTCAATGAGCTTCGCTGGGTCTCCTGGGACGAGGCCGAGCAGCTGCTTTCCTACGACCTCGACCGCGACGTGCTGGTCAAGGCCCGCAAGCGCATGAACAAGGAACCGGACACCCGCCTCATTTTGGTTCGCCATGGGCGCGCACACCGTCGTGCCAACTGGAACGGCAATGATGCGCTGAGGCCACTGGATAAGAAGGGACGTCGTCAAGCGGAACTGCTCGTCTCTGCGCTGGAGGGCTTCCGCCCCGAGCGCGTCTACTCCGCCGAACCTGTGCGCTGCCAGGACACCGTCGCACCACTCGCCGCAGAGCTGGGCATGCAGGTCACAGTCGACGAACGGCTTGGCGACGAGCACTGGATTGCCAACCAGGTGGAGTCCAAGAAGGCTTTCGAGAACATTGTCGCACAGGGCGGAGTCAGCGTGATCTGCTCTCAGGGCATCACTATCCCCGACCTGTTGGCCGCCTGGTCCGCGGAGGGCACCCTGCCCTTCGACGAGGAAATCCTGTGCAAGAAGGGCTCTGCCTGGGTGCTGGGATTCAACGACGGTGTGATGACCACCGCTGATTACTATGCCTCGGCGCTGCCTGTGAAGTAGGTTACAGCGGGGATCCCCCCGCTCACCGCCGTTATCGAACATACGTTTCCCCCCGTTAACTAAATAAATCTGATCAATCCGCTCCCCGTGATAATTTCAACTGACCAGCGTTCAGGTTAGTTCAGATTAATGTGGTAGCGGGTTTTCATTACACCTCTGTTCACTCTGTGGCCATGGCGCTGAACACAACCCGTATCGAGTACGAGTTTTATGAGGTGTCTTTAACAAATGCCCCCTGGCAAGAATTCGGTGCATGCAGAAAAATCCACTGGCGGCCGTCACGCTAAAGCACATTTGAGCATCGCTGAAGTTGCTCAACGGGAAATCACCGGACCGGCACGCTTGATGAAAGCAGAGGAGCTAATCACAAAACGTATTAGCTCAGTCTGCGACTGCCAGCATCCCATCATGTTCTTTGAAACAAACCTCACTCCCGAAGAACAGGAATGGATTTGCCTCGAGCTTGGCAATGGGCTGCGCAGAAGCGACAAAGCCCAGGAGATTAGGCACTTTCTCTCACGGTATCCAAATGTAGTAGTTACTGCCCTTGCGACAGCAGGGGCGCACATTACCGGAGAAGGCTCTTTTTGGCCTGTTTTCTTTCAACTAATTAACGTTGACGAACGATCCGATATCGTAGAAAACCACATTCGGAAGAACCTGAATAATTGGCTGAACTCCTGCCACCTTGAATCATTCGAGAATACAGATCTAGGTTCCCGAAAATTCGTCGAACGAGCGTTACTACATGCTGGCATCCCAACAGCAGAGCTTCACCGCGTCATCGACGATGCCAACAAACTCCTCGAAGATGACGACGACCCCGAGGACGGTGACCGAGAAGGAAAGCATCTCGTCGGCACCTATGCAGCTACAAGAGATGCGTCTACACTGCACCGACTGTCTGTGCTCAAGCCGTCTCTTGCAGAATTCATGTTCGCGCGCATTGTCGAGTACGTCCATTGGACGAATGTCACCAATGATTGGTACAACGCAGAGTTTGAAGGCACTAATGGACTTCCCCAGAAGCTGTTTTCAGAACTCCGCGAATATCTCAATTCTCCAGAGACTGACAATCTGGAACCTATTGCGGCCAAAAAGGCGCAAGCAGCTCCTTACATCAAGATTGACACTGACCTAGGAACCATCGATTTGGTGTTGCCCGCTGTTCCTGACAACGGCAAAGCGTGTAAGTGGAACGTTGATCTGGGCTATGACAATATCTCCGTGTCTCCACAATACGATTACGCCCTTAATGGTTGGATTGAAACACTTATCCCCATTAGCCAGCCGACAGCTGCAATTCGAGTCCACAACGCGGAAAATGGAAGCATCCATTCGCTTCGGCTTTATGACGGTGAGTTTCCAGCTATTTTCCTTCGCAGCGATTCGGAAATTCTCCAGAACCAAACTGTCATTTCACCCAAGAAATTCCTGGTATTAGCACCGGAGGATGTGGAGTTTACAAGCGATTCGAGCACGTCCCCCGTAGCACCTGCAGAAATCTGGAGTTTCGATAACTGGATTGGTTGGAAGGTCTTTCTCTTTGAGGAACTCACAGGGGTAAGAACTCTCACGCTTAGTCGTTCCTCCACGTCCACGTTTACTACTCGTCATATCCGGAGTAACAACAGTCATAAGGTTGAATGGCTCGACGAAGATTTAACCTTGAAGAATGTTTTCGGACAGAATGGACAACCTGTCTATTATTCATCGCCACGGATCAAACTACCTTTCGGCGAGAATGCGAATTGGACTAAGTCGCTCGTTTACTGCTCTCCACTCGGGGATCGAACCGTAATCGAACAGAACGAAGAGCTGTCCTCGACAACAGGCGAGCCTATCGCCGTATTTCCCGATTACTACAGAGATGCCTGGGTCGGTGAGTACGAAGTCAATCTCTTCGACCATGGCACGCTGAAAGAACGGCGCACTTTCAACATGGCGGAGGGGGCTTTCGTTCGATTGAAGTACGGAAGTAGTACCAGTTGCTCTTACCGATACCCGCAGACCAACATTCACGACAATGGCAATACCGAGGTCTTCATCACTTATGAAAGTTCTGAAGATAAGAGGACCGTTGCCGACTTCAATGGCTTTAGTTCTATCAAGCCAGATGCAGGCCAAATGGCCTTTACACTCACCAACCCTGAGGGTTTTGAGCTTAAAGCAGTTGTGATCCCCGATACTCTTGAATACGCAATTGAGAACTCCGGCGAGCCATTGAAGTGGGTTTCTCGGCCGAGCCTTATTCGCAAAAGTCAGCTTCGTCCAGGGGGAAAGCTAAAGATTCGTTTTCCGTACGCAATGTCAGGCAAGGCTGAGGTCTACGTGGCAGAATCCCTCCACTCTAGAGGAGGTCAACGTGCAGGCAAGGCTATGCGTTTTACTCCTGATATCCGCAGGAACAGAACCATCTTTGAAGTACCTGTTAGCTCTATTTTGGAAGCAATCGATACTGCCAAAGATATTGTTGTCGGAATCCAGTGGTATCCGGAGAGCCCGAACACTACTTACAAAAAATACAAGGCCGCGCAGAAGGATCGCAGGGTCGCATACTGGTCTACCTTCAAAAAGAAGTATGACAATTGGGACTGGACCTATCCCTCTCCATTAGCATCGACCCTGTTTACAGCTTCGTCGTCGAACTATTCGGGAAGTGTTTTTGTTCAGGCGAAGGACCTCATCCTCAGCTCGCCAATTCGCAGTAGCGATAACGTCCAGGCAATTGTTTGGCAGATGCGCACCCCTGATGAGGAACCAGCGATACTCGATATCAAGCAGCAGAAAGCGCTTCTTCCTGCGCAGCTGCGGAAAGCAGGACCGCTCGTCGTCGATTTTTCTATCGGTAAAACTGGCTACCGTGCTGAAATTCCGAAAATTCCGTCACAAAACGCGCTTGTCGCCAGCTCTCCCCAGGTTGACCGCAGCTTCATCCAAAAGAACCTGACATGGGATCAGCTAGCCATTATCAGGAACCTTTCATACCGTGAGCTCCACGGAGCGTCCGCTCCTCTGCTAACACGCGCCTACCACGCCATCAGCGGTGACCCGAGAAGTAGCTTGGAGCGACTAGGCCACAGTACTGTCGCCCCTGCTGTTCAGCCGTCTCTCGCGATTCAGTTTGGCCTTATCAATCACCACTTTCACGCAACTGGATCGACACAGGGAGAATTCAATCCAAGTAGATGGGCAGGCATTCTTGGTGAGATAAATGACATTGCCAAGCTCCGCTCGCGAGAAGAACTAGATTCTATCTCCGAAAAGGAACTTAAAGAGTCCATCAGCTATGTCGAAGCTGCCGCTGGCTTTGAGCTTGCACATCGCGCTGTCAACGATGGAGCTCTGTCGGAGAACCTTCAGTGTGCCGAGTTGAAAGAAATTTTCGACAGCATCCAGCTTGATCTTTTAATCAATGATTTTGACGGTATTGTCGCCAAACTGCTGGACTCAGAAGGCAAGCGGAAAGCTGCAGACAACGTAGCGTTTCGCCACGGTTTTTCTGAACTCGTCGAAAATAGAAAACAGTTCGAAGGCATTCCAGAGTTCGAATTCCTTCTTCGCACTGCGCTACAGCACAGATACACGCTAACGAACTCTGAATCCTCATCGCGAGCAGATTTGCTGTACAATTTTGCGACCGGAATCACGGGGCACCCCGATTCGATTACCCCTGTTCAACGGTGGGCTTGGGCACCATTCGTGTCTTTTATCTTCAGTGATTTCTGCCGATTTGGTGCACACTTATCTGACGGTTCAGACGAAATATTTTCTCAAGCGCATCTGTTCGCTTGGGGAAAAATGGCTCGGCTCATTCCAACTCTCACTGTCTACGACCTTCTCTGGGCCGAGGCACGATTCGTAACTGCACGCTAAGGAGTACGCAAAGTGACAACATCAGATTTCGAGCGCCTGCTTGACGAACTCTCTGGCTCAGCATCCTCTACTCCCATCGTTGAAGAATCAATTACAGATTCGGCAAGCCTAAAAGCAGTTGCCAAACGCAACATCGACCCAATCGCTGCGGCAAAGCTAATCGACCACGACTACCGTCGATTTTTGAAGACCCTCCTGCGCCCAAAAAGCGCACCAATCCGCGACGCCTTGCATCTGGCAGTTGACGAGAGCCCGTCGCTTTCAAAGGGGCCTCTAATCGAGCTGACCCCGCCCTACGCTTCCGGTCGTACAATTGCGGATTTGGTTAGCTCAGGGGTCCTATCTCCTGGAATGGCCAACTTGGGTAAAGCTCTACCTGCGTCCCGTCCGCTGTATCAGCACCAGGAATCAGCAATTGAAAAGATTCGCGACGGAAGAAATCTGATTGTCTCCACCGGTACTGGCTCCGGCAAGACGGAGAGCTTTCTCATTCCAATCCTCGATTCCCTACTGCGGGAACGTGACGCAGGCACACTTCGACCTGGCGTCCGAGCATTACTTCTCTACCCGATGAACGCGCTGGCAAATGACCAAGTCAAGCGACTGCGTGAGCTTTTGGCGGAAACCCCAGAGATTACTTTTGGACGCTATACCGGTGAAACCCCTCAAACTGAGAAAGACGCGCGAAATCTATTCAGGGACACCAACCGCGATCAGCCGTTGCTGTCGAATGAACTCATCAGCCGCGACCAGATGCAGAAGACTCCTCCGCATATCTTGCTCACGAATTATGCGATGCTTGAATACCTTCTACTGCGTCCGACCGATAGTGCATTCTTCGACGGAGTGCATGCAGATTCCTGGTCCTTCATAGTCCTGGATGAAGCTCACGTTTATGCCGGAGCTCAGGGAACTGAAATCGGCATGCTTCTGCGCCGATTGAAAAATCGAGTTTCGACTCCAACACAATCAATCCAGTGCATTGCCACATCCGCTTCGTTGCAGGGCGAGAAATCCGAAGTAATGAAGTTCGGATCTTCTCTTTTCGATGCACCGTTTGAGTTCGTCGAAGACGACCCGAACCGACAAGATTTGGTAACTGCAACTCGTAAAGCACTGCCTGTTACCGAGAGTTGGGCACTCCAAGATTCTCTCTTCCACTCAGAGAACTCCAACTCTGACCTTGCAGAGGCGCTTCGAGTTCAGGCTAGTAACCTAGGTATCACAGAATTCGAAGCTCTCAATACCGAGGCTCACATTGTGAGCATGCGTAAGTTTTGTGCGGACGGGTCAAAAGATTTAACTGCGCTGGCGCACCGCCTTTGGCCAGACACAAATATCGAGGTAGCACAGGAACGAGTGCACAAATTGGTGACTCTCGGTGCTACAACCGTCGATGCCAGCGGAGTACCGGCAGTCAGCGCTCGCTACCACATGTTCGTGCGTGCTTCTGAAGGGGCCTTCCTCAGTCTTCGAGAGGATGGCTCTCCAATAATTTCGCTGAGCCGAAAGAAAACAATGGGGTCCCGACCTGTGTATGAGATGGCCACTTGTAAGACATGTGGTGGAGTCCATCTTTTGGGCACAGTTATCGGCGATACTTTTCTTTCCGGGAGCTTCGAGAAGACAAACCAGGGATTCCACTGGGCTCTGCTTAATCCACAGAGTAAGACAGTCTCGTATAACGAAGATGATTCTGTCGAAGAAGGCACGGATATTACTGAAACGCAGGTTCAGACCACGAATTATCTTTGCTTTGGATGCGGGAAAATCTACCACGATGAGCTTTCCAGCTGTGCCAATGCGGATTGCAGTTCTCACGCCATCCGCCCAGTAAAGTTCTACTCAACCACCCAGTCGACAAAAGACCTAGACTGCTGTCTTGACTGTGGTTCTAGCCGGAACAATCAAGTATCTAGGTTATTGACGGACGCAGATCTCGCCCCAGCCACACTTGCTAGCTCACTTTTTCAGCTTCAGCCAGCAGCACCCGGAAAAGAATCCGCTGTCGGACAAGGACGAAAGCTTTTAACCTTTTCCGATTCCCGCCAGGCTGCCGCCTTCGCAGCACCTTATCTGGAGCGAATGTTCAATAAAAATGTTGAACGTCGAATTCTGCTCACGGCTTTGGCTGAACAGACTAGCGAAGGTCCCATCACCCTTTTGCAATGGGTTAAAGCAACCAGCCTGCTCTCACGAGACAAGAAGCTCTACCACAATGGAAAAAACACAGACGCCAGTTACTGGGTATTCGGAGAGGCTACTAGCATTGAGCGAAACCTGTCTCTCGAGGGTCTTGCACTAGCTGCCTACAGCATTGACCAGGAAAAACTAGATGCCGTTATAGGTCGTAATAGAGCTTTACGAAAGATTTTCCGCACCACAAACGATTGCCATGCATTTATCAATTTACTGTTAGGCGATTTACGTCTGCGGGGTGCTCTTGAACTTGTTGGATGTTCAGAGTTTAGTGATGAGCACTTCTTGCCGAGAAGGGGAGGTTGGGCATGCCGCCACGATTCGGGAGGCGACAATAAAAAGCAGATTTATTCGTGGTTCCCTGCGATCGGGAAAGATAACTATCGGCTTGCTTTCACCAAAAAAGCTCTAAAGAACAGTAATCTCGCTGCTATCCTCACCGATGAATCAAAGTTGCAAAAAGTCGCGACCATGGTGCTTTCGGAACTGTGGAAAGATCTTATCGCAGAAAACATTCTTGTTCAGCTGCCATACTCAGAGGAAAATCAAGCAAGGGGAATATCTGCCTCATCCGTTGTAGTTCAGGATGGCAACTATGCGGACTGGTATCAGTGTTCAAAATGCGGCACGGTTACTTGCCATAATTGTGCAGATCTTTGCCCAAACCGTTCTTGCGACGGAAATCTGACTCCGCTCAACACCACTTCCAGTGAATTCCAAAATCATTACTTCCGTTGGCTGGCACGGAATATGTCTATTCAATTGCTCAGGGCCAGTGAGCACACGGCTCAGTGGCAGCCCAAAAAGGCAGCTGAAATCCAAAATGATTTTATCGAAGGAAAGATTAATGTCCTTTCCTGTTCTACAACCTTTGAGCTAGGCGTAGACGTCGGTGAGCTGCAGTCGGTCATGATGCGAAATATGCCGCCCCGAACCTCCAATTATGTACAGCGTGCAGGTCGGGCCGGACGACGTGCTGGCTCAGCGGCCTTTGTCTTGACCTATGCGCGGCGAGCTGCCCATGATATGTCAATTTATCAGCACCCTGAGCAGATGATTGATGGCATCATGCGAACCCCATATGTCAGCATCGATAACCCTCGCATTGTTACTCGTCACTGTTACTCAGTACTCTTCGCTGCTTTTCTACGCAAGCATGCTAATCGATGGGGGCAATGGCGGACGGTCAAGGGGCTCTTCCTCCCAGAGGATTCCATGGACGAAGTTCTTTACAAGCTCATGGCCGATTTCCTCGCCGACGGAGTACCGGCAGAGGTTCAGGCTGCACTCGAAAGAATCGTACCTCCCTCGCTGAAGGATGAGATCGGAATTTCGGGCGGTAGCTGGACCACTGAATACCTCGAATTAATTGAGGTCGTCGAGGATGCGCTTCGACAGGAATGGGACGACCTAAAGGCGATTCGTCTCGACGCTTTTAAGCAGCGTAAAAATCACCGCAGGTATGATTTCACAATCTATACTCTGGAAAATCAAGAGACACTCGGTTTCATGGCGTCCCGGAACTTGCTACCAAAGTATGGGTTCCCGGTCGACAGTGTAAAACTCGATACATTTAATTCAGATATTGATGGCCACACAATTCATTTAAATAGGGATTTGTCACTTGCAATCGGTGACTACGCACCCGGTGCTCAAGTGGTTGCAGGGGGCCGACTGTGGACCTCAGCCGGAGTCAGAATCCTACCTGGGCGAGGCCTGCCACGGGGATACCTACTTGTTTGCCCGGTCTGCAACGAAGTCAACTATCAGTCGCACCGGCCTTTTGAAGCAGGTACAACCTGCCCCGGTTGCGGTTCCGCGTATTCAAGGAAGCAGGTGGAAATCCTGCAACCGATTTTTGGTTTCGTTGCTTCACGAGAAACCAGTTCGGTGAGTACGAGCGCGCCAAAGAACTATTGGTCTCGGGAATCGTATGTGCTTGACACCAACATGGAGGTTGTGGACTCTTTCGAATGCAAGACTTCGTGCGCGGTCCCTTTGATGGTGTCTGCACGCAAGCGAGCTCAGATTCTTGTGATTAACAAGAACAATGAGCAGCGGTTTCTTATTTGTGAATCTTGTGGCGCCGAAGTAAAGAGCCGTCGCGGAAAACATAAGAACCCTCGGACTAACCGGGAATGCTTTGGAACCGCTGACCCAGTTGCTTTGGGGCATCTGTACCAAACAGACATCGCCACCATCGAGTGCAGTCAACTTCGGGACTATGAAATGGCGCATCTGAACTCGGCAATGTATGCACTATTGGAATCTGCTTCAGTAACGCTTGAGCTAAATCGCGATGACATCGATGCCACGGTCTCGTGGTCGAGGGGCGAGCCACATTTCGTTCTCTTCGATGCCGTGCCGGGCGGTGCAGGAATCACGAAGGAAATTGTTGCTAACTTCCCCGCAGTCCTCGATAACGCAATCAAACGTGTCACCGATTGTGAATGTGATGCTGATACTTCTTGCTACGCATGTCTGCGTTCCTACAGTAATCAGCGCTTCCATGATCAGTTGCGCCGCGACTATGCCCTAGAGGTACTACGGAATCTGGCGTTGACCTCGTAGCACCCAGCGTTGACCGACCCTACAACCTCGGATCCATCGGCTCTGACTCCAGCGCCAACACGCCGAAGACAGGAACATGGATCCGATGCAGAGGCTCGCCCGCCGCTAGGCGCTCCAGCGACTCGATGCCGAGGGCATATTCGCGCAGCGCCGATGACTGCTTGTGCTGCAAATTTCGCCGCTTCAGCCGCTCTTGACGCTGCGGGTGCAGGTAGTCGTGCCCGTAAATCATTCGCAGATACTCCCGTCCGCGCACCTTCATGCCGGGCTGCACCTGACGCGACGTCTCTGCGTTTTCCATTGGCTTGACGACGGCCCCTTCCCCGCCGGCCTCTGTCAGCTGCAACCACCACTTCGATGCGACCTCCACCTGTTCCGGGTCACTGGGGTCGAGGACGAAGCAGCGCGTCTGCCGGTAGATCTCACTGTCTGCTGCGACCAGCTGATTCGCAATATCCAGGTGCCATGAGTGGGGCTTGTGGTGCCAGGTGGCATCCTCGCTTGCCAACACTTGGAAGGGTGCAAACTGAATCTTGTTGTCGCTGTCGACATATCGGTTGTAGGCAGCACGGAACTTCTGGAGCTCGTCCAGAGTCTGTTCTGGAGTAGGACCGCTGACCTCTACTCCCCTGTCGGTTGCCGCCTGCAGAGCGGCCGCGAGCTGCCTCCCTGCACCGATACCAGCGGCAGCGGTGGGTGCATAGATGTCGTCGATAAGCCCTTGGGCCTTGAGATTCCAGGGCAACATTTCGCCGTCGAGCAGAATCCAATCGCCGAATTGGTCGAAAAGCCCGGCGCGCTCTGCGGCCTTGGTCATGGCATCAAGTACCGGGGTCGTGTCGTCGAAGAAGGCACGCCCCGTCCGGGTGTAGGCGTACGAGCTAGCACCGAAACGAGTCTTCGCCCCTGGCCGAATCAGGCACAGCACAGCTCGGGAACCCATGTGCTTTTCCTGACACATGACCTGGTCAGTGTGCGCTGCGTAGTAGCGGAATGCCTCCTCCGGGTGTTCCAAGAATCCCTCTCGCTGCGAGGTCGGCGCCGGTGACATTGTCGGTGGCAGGTACGGAATTTTCTCCGGTGCGAGCGTGAAACGGCTGATAGTTTCCAGCGCTGCAGCCGCGCGGTCACTATCAATGCGGATGCGGCCATGCCGGCCAGTCTGGATACCATCGACGTCCAACACGTCAGTGATGCGCAGTTCGGACTCCGAGCGATTGGTGGTCTTGCGGGATGGAGCCTCCCACCAGGTCTGCTTTGCATCGACCTGCACGGTCTCTAGCTCCGGATAGCGCAGCGCAGAGAGCTTGCCGCCGAAGACACAACCAGTGTCGATGCACATGGTGTTATTGACCCAACGCAGGCGGTCTGCTTCCATGTGGCCATAGACAACACGAGCGGAACCGCGGTAGTCCGCTGCCCAATCCAGACGTTCTGGCAGGCCATTTTCATCAAGCTTGCCAGTAGTCGCACCGTAGAGCGCGAACTCACGGACCTTACCGGAGGCCCTGCCATGGAGGTGCTCAGGCAGTCCCGCGTGGGCTACAACCAGGGCGCCGTCGTCAAGCACAAAGTGCACGGGCAGGTGGTCGATGAAGTCGCGGACACCCTTCCGGAACTCCTCACTTTCGTCGGCGAGTTGAGTGAGCGTTTCGGCCAGCCCGTGACCTGTGGTGACGTTGTGGCCGTCGAGGGCGCGCACCAACTTAGAGTCGTGGTTTCCGGGCACGCAGAGGGCATGACCGGCCGCAACCATCCCCATGACCAGCTTCAAGACAGCTGGACTATTGGGACCGCGATCAACAAGATCACCAACGAAAATGGCCGTACGGCCATCTGGGTGATGAGCATTGCTGCCATCTGCCGACAGCTCGTAGCCGAGCTTTGCCAGCAGTGCGGTCAACTCGTCGTAGCAGCCGTGAACATCGCCAATGATGTCGAAGGGGCCGTGGAGATCGCGGCGGTCGACCTTCAGCGGCACACGTTCAATGGTGACATTGTCGATTTCCGCCGCGGAATTCAAAATGAAAACATTGTGAATCTTCTCCCGCTTGAGGTGCTTGAGACCTCGGCGCAGGTCACGGTGCTGGCGCTCCAACACGTCGACTCCGAAGTTGCGGTCAGCGCGCTGGCTGTGCCGCTCCTTCACCTCCTTCAGCGGAAGATTCAAAACGATAGCAGCACTCAGCGCATGGTGGCTGCGCGCCAGCTTCACGAGCCGGGCGCGGTCCTGCGGTTTCACATTCGTCGCATCGACCACGGTGAGCAAGCCGGCTTCCAGACGCGTGCCGACGATCGTCTCCAGCAGCTCAAAAGCAGGCGCCGTCGCCGCCTGGTTATTCGGATCATTGGAAACAATGCCGCGACAGGTATCCGAAGAAACAACTTCAAACGGGCCGAAGTGTCGTACCGCAAAGGTCGACTTTCCGGCGCCAGAGACACCGACCAGCATGACCAAGCTGAGGTTAGGAAGTGAGATGGTACTCATAGTTAGCTCTCCTCTGCTGCGGTGAAGTCGTAGGAAAAGACTGCCATTTGGGTCGGTTGGCCATAGGTTTCGTGCACGTCTCCAATACCGTCGAAGTCCACCAGATAACCGAACTTCTCGGCCACGCCCTTCGCCCACTGGCGAAATTCCACACGGCTGAACTCGAAGCGGTGATCCAGGTGTCGGAACTGTCCGGGCGCTAGGTTTGGATAGCACGCGTTGTAGTCGCTGTTCGGCGTGGTGACGATGACGTACTGCGGCCGGGCTGCTCCAAAGACGTTGTTCTCCAACGCGGGCAGTCGGTCGGCATCAATGTGCTCGATGACCTCCATCAGGATTGCCACGTCCATGTTCGCAATGCGCTCGTCGGCATAGGTGACCGAGGATTGGAAAAGCTCCACCCGCGCGGCTTGGCGCTCCGGCATCCGATCTAGGTTCAGCGCCTTGTGTGCCTTTCGAAGCTCCCCTACAGAGACATCTGTGCCAACAATCTGCGCGATTCGTGGATTCTCCAGCATCGGCCCCAGCAACACGCCGGAACCACAGCCGATGTCCACCACGCTGCGCGGACGCAGGCTAAATACCTCACGCAGCACCCGCTCTTGACGCTGTCGGTTAAGTGGCTTGGCTGTGTGGTCACCGTTGGCCAGTTCGCTTCCGCTGGCTCCGTCGGATTCCCCAGCAAGCTTCACGACGGCTTCGTTGACCAGGCCTTTTTGATCGGCAAGGTAGCGCTTTAGGATTTTCTCCCGCTGCGGATGCTCCGGTAGCCAACCCTGCGCACGCGTGGCGAGCTTGTCGATTTCCCGGTCATCGACCCAATAGTGTTTCCCACCGTCGAGGACAGGAAGCAGAATATACAGGTGATTGAGCAAATCGCGGACGGTTGCCCTACCCGAAAGCGTTACCGTCGGTGAGAACTTCTGCCCAGCAATATTGCTCGAAAAATCGCAGGCAACGCTCCACCCCAGCGGCTCGAACAGCTCCCGGATCTCTTCCTCAGTGCCGGGTACCGCTGCGACTGTCGCGGTGAGGTCGCTTGGGGCTTCGTCGTAAGGCGAGGGCTTCTCCATGACCATCGCCGTGGAGAAAACGGATTTCAGCGCCACGGTCAAAAGCGATGACGCGGCCCACTGCCGGTCATTGATATAGCCGGTCAGATTAAACGTATCGGCCCGGTACTGCTTGAGTTTCAGCAGCTCGTCGCGGTCAATATCAACCCAGAGGGCTGCCGTGCATTCAGCATCGGTAGCCGTGGGGAAAAAGACTCGGGCAACCCCGAACTTTAACTCGGCCTCATGCACGCGATCGGGATGCTTTCGCAGGATAAATCCCAAATCACGTGCTGATTCAGTACGTGAAGGCTGATCGGTCCGTGAGTGTTTGGTGATTGCCAGATACATGCGGCAAGTCTAACGCCTACAGCGTCTTCGGCTTGTGAGACGGACGATTCTTCTCGTAAGCCACAATGTCCTCTTCGTTGCGCAGGGTCAGGGAGACGTCGTCAAGCCCTTCCATCAGACGCCAGCGAGTGTAGTCATCGACCTCGAACGGGAAGACCTGTTCGCCGGCCTCGACAGTGCGGGTCTCCAGGTTGACGGTGAGCTCCATGCCCGGGTTGGCCTCGAGCAGCTTCCACAGCAGCTCGACATCAGACTGCTGCATCTGTGCGGCGAGCAGCCCTGCCTTGCCGGCATTACCGCGGAAGATATCGGCGAAGCGGGATGAGATGACGACGCGGAAGCCGTAATCCATCAGTGCCCACACGGCGTGCTCGCGGGAAGAACCGGTTCCGAAGTCCGGCCCTGCTACGAGGATGGAGCCCTTAGCGTATTCCGGACGGTTGAGTACGAAGTCGGATTCGTTGTTGCGCCAGTTGCTGAACAGGCCATCCTCGAAGCCGGTGCGGGTGACGCGCTTTAGGTAGACAGCCGGGATGATCTGGTCGGTGTCGACGTTGGATCGCTGCAGGGGAACGCCGACGCCGGTGTGAGTATCAAACTTTTCCATGGTGAAGGTCCTTAGAAGTTCTGCTTGGTTCTATTAGAGATCAGCCGGTGCTGCGAAGTGACCGGCGACGGCGGTAGCTGCGGCGACAGCCGGGCTGACCAGGTGGGTACGACCACCCTTGCCCTGACGGCCCTCGAAGTTGCGGTTGGAGGTAGAGGCGCAACGCTGGCCCGGAGTCAGCTGATCCGGGTTCATGCCCAGGCACATGGAGCAGCCCGGCATACGCCATTCGGCGCCTGCCTCTTCAAAAATCTTGCCCAGTCCCTCTTCCTCAGCCTGCGCACGGACCTTTGCGGAGCCCGGCACGATGAGCATCTGGACGCCGTCGGCAACCTTGCGGTCCTTCAGCACGTCGGCGACGGCGCGCATGTCCTCGATACGGCCGTTGGTGCAGGAACCGACGAAGACAACGTCGACCTTGACATCGCGCATCGGGGTGCCCGGCTTCAGATCCATGTATTCCAGTGCTCGCTCGGCGGCGATACGGTCGGAGTCCTCAGCGATAAACTCCGGATCCGGCACGGTCTCGCCCAGCGGCACACCCTGGCCTGGGTTGGTGCCCCAGGTAACGAACGGGGTCAGCGCGGAACCATCGATTTCAACAACCTTGTCGAACTCCGCATCCTCGTCAGTAACCAGGGACTTCCAGTACTCGACGGCCTCGTCCCACTGCTCGCCCTGCGGCGCGTGCGGGCGGCCCTTCAGGAATTCGAAGGTGGTCTCGTCCGGAGCAATCATGCCGGCGCGGGCACCGGCCTCGATGGACATGTTGCAGATGGTCATGCGGGCTTCCATCGACAGCTTCTCGATGGCCTCACCGCGGTACTCGATAACGTGGCCCTGGCCGCCACCGGTGCCAATCTTGGCGATAATCGCCAGAATCAGATCCTTGGCGGTAACGCCATCCTGCAGCTCGCCGGTGACATTGACCGCCATGGTCTTAAAAGGCTTCAGCGGCAGAGTCTGGGTAGCCAGAACGTGCTCAACCTCGGAAGTACCGATACCAAAGGCCATTGCGCCGAAAGCACCGTGCGTTGCAGTGTGGGAGTCACCACAGACTACGGTGGTGCCCGGTTGAGTCAAGCCCAGCTGCGGACCGACAACGTGCACGATGCCCTGTTCACGGTCGCCCATCGGATGCAGGCGGATGCCGAACTCCTCGGCATTCTTGCGCAATGTGGCAATCTGGGTGCGAGACGTCGGTTCCTCAATTAAATCGATTTTGCCACCGGCGACCGTGGTCGGAACATTGTGGTCCTCGGTTGCGATGGTCAGATCCGGTCGGCGTACCTTGCGCCCGGCCAGACGAAGGCCATCAAAAGCCTGCGGAGAGGTAACCTCGTGGACGAGATGCAGATCGATGTAAATCAGATCTGGTTCGCCGTTTTCGCCTTGCTTGACAACGTGGTCACGCCAGACTTTCTCGGCCAGAGTCTTCGGGCTAGTGTCCGTGGTGCGCATAGTGGGTGAGCCGCCTTCCGGATATATCGCTTTTATCTCAAAGTATGAGATGTTAATATCATGGCATGGGACAGATTAGCACATCCGAGACGCCAGCTCTAAGTGGCATTAAAGTTCTCGATCGTTCGGTACTCATTCTCAAGTCTGTTGCGCAAACTCCTCGCACCCTCGCCGAGCTCTGCGAGGACACCGGGCTGCCCCGCGCCACCGCTCACCGCCTGGCCACAGCGCTGGAAGTGCACCGCCTTGTCACCCGCACACCGGACGGCCGCTGGACGACGGGCCCCGGACTCACCGAGATCACGCCTGTCACCACTGACCTGCTTGCCGACGCCGCAGCGCACATCCTGCCGAAGCTGGTAGAGGTCACCGGCGAGTCAGTGCAGCTCTACCGGCTCACCGGCGACACCCGCACCTGTATTGCCTCCATGGAGCCCGCCACCGGGCTGCGTAACACCGTGCCAGTTGGCTCTCGCATGCCGCTAACCGCCGGCTCCGCCGCACGTGTTCTCCTGGCCTTTGGCCCGGCAAACCTCGCTGAGCGAATGCTTCCCGACGCCGACTTCAACCAACAGGACCTCGACGACTGCCGGCGTCTCGGCTGGTCCGAATCCATGGGCGAGCGCGACCCCGCGCTCGCCTCCGTCTCTGCCCCGGTTTTCGACAGCAACCATCGCATGATTGCGGTTCTGTCGGTCTCCGGCCCTGTCGAGCGCATGACTCCGTCGCCCTACGAATGCTGGGGCGCAAAGGTTCTCGCCGCCGCTGAGGAGATGAGCTCCCGACTGTAATGCCCGCTTACCGTCACCTTGTCCTTCTTCTGTCCATGTTCGCGGCGGTCGGTTCGTCCGTCGTTCACATGGGTGTGCCTTTTCTCATCCCATCCCTACAGGAAAACGGTCTAAGTCTCTCTGCCGCCGGTCTCGTCGCAGCAATGCCGGCGGCCGGTATTGTCTTCACGCTCATCGCCTGGGGCTGGTTTGTCGACCGCTATGGCGAACGCGCAGCTCTCTTTCTAGGCCTGTCCTCTACCGCCTTAACAACGGGGCTTGCGGCGCTGGCTTCGTCGTCAAGCCCGGCCCTGCTCGGGGCCACACTGTTCCTCGCCGGATGCGCGGCGGCAAGCGTGAACTCAGCATCCGGCCGCGTGGTGTCGGGCTGGTACCCACCACACCAGCGCGGTACCGCAATGGGCATTCGCCAGATGGCTCAGCCCCTCGGCGCGGCGTTGTCCGCAGTCACCCTGCACCCGCTCGCACAGAATTACAGTATCGGCGTCGCACTCGCGATGCCCGCGATCCTGTGCGCCGTGCTGGCGTTCCTTGTGCTGGTAGGCGTGAAGAATCCCCCACGTCCTGATGCCTCGAACCCCACGGTCACGGCCAGCCCTTACCGCGACGGCAAGTACCTCGTGCGCATCCACATTGCCTCGGCGCTACTGTCCTGGCCGCAGTCGATGATGGGCGCCTACATTCTCGTGTGGCTGTTGTCCGTGGGTTATGCCGATGGCACCGCGGGCACGATTGTGATGGTCTCACAGCTGCTCGGCGCTGGATCCAGGGCATTGATGGGTGTTATTTCCGACCGAGTTCGGTCCCGCATCCGCCCCTACCGTTGGGTCTCGGGTGCGACCTTTATTCTGGCTGTCGCAATGATGGTTGCTAGCTGGGCCGATTGGCGCACACTTGGCACCGTGCTGGTCTGCGCACTGGCGGTTGCGGTAGTCAGCCCGAATGGTCTTGCCTTCACCGCAGTTGCCGAATACGCGGGCCCCTTCTGGTCAGGCCGCGCAATGGGTACGCAGAACACATTCCAGAACATCATCTACGCGGCAACGCCTCCGGTTTCGGGTGCCATTGTGGCCGCTGCAGGCTTCCCCGCGCTGTTTGCCGTCACGGCCCTCTTCCCCGCCGCCGCGCTGACTATTGCGCCGCGGGAGGATCAGGACCGACACGGTCGGGTGCGAGTGGAGCTGGATTAACTAACCCCGCGCCCACCAAACAAATCGAGCCACACACGCGCACCAGTGCACAGCCAGTAAACACAACAGTGCACCACTGACGGTGTACAGCCACTGCGCTCCAATGGTGTCGCCCAGCATGTGTGTACCAAGGCTCAGCGTGCCCACGGGGAAGGTTGCACCCCACCAACCAGGGCTATAGCCGGCCCAACGGATTACGGCGCGAGTGAATCGTCGTAAAGCGATGGCAGCGAGGAAGATGCCGACACTGAGCACCACAGCGCCGTAAGCGACAGCGAAGGTCCGATTGAAAAGCAGCTGCGCGGCAGCCGTCGACTGACCGACCAGCCCGAGTGGGATCCAGGCAGTACCAGCGATGGGGTCGGGGATGCGCATGGTGCCAGAGAACAGCGCGACGTAGCAGCGTGCGAAAATTGGCAGGACGGTGATTAGCGCCATCCAGAAGAATATTTTCCCGCAGACGTGATAAAAGGTGCCGTAGTCGATACTCAACTGTGCACCGCTTGTCGCCGCCACCATCGGGGCAACCAGCGCGAGACCCCACTGAAAAGTTGGCTCGCCTTCGAATCCTCGCAGTTGGCGAAGGCTGACGTAGATTGCCAGCGGCGCACCGATCCACCAGGACACCAGCTGCCACAATGAGTTACTAGATAGCGCAGTCGCAGCACTCCCGAGAGCCATGATGCCCATCGAAAGCATGCCCCACGGCGCCATCAGCTTCGAGTGGAACGGCGGGTTTCGAAAACGCAACCAGCCGACCATCATAAAGCCGAGAATGCCGACCGCCATGACGAGAAGAAGCTCCGGAATCACCGACACGTCATGGGTGTGCGCGAGGGTGGCGAAGATGGATGTGCCCATCAGCGACCCTGCCCACGCGGGCCCGGCGGGTGCCAGCACATCACGGCGAGAAGAGTTGGTCATGCTCATACCGTATTTGTTCTCGCCACAACTACCGCTATCACCAAACCCTGTGAGGGGTACCATAGATGCATGTACCCCTCCGCTGTAGCCGAGCTCGAAGCACTTTTAGCCGCCGCCCGTGCAGGCTCGATCTCCAAGGCGGCGCGTGAGCTAGGCATTAACCAGCAGACCATGTCCGCACGCATCGCGCGGGCGGAAAAAGCGCTGGGAATCACCGTCTTCGAACGCTCCCCCTACGGCGTATCTCCCACGGAAAACGGGCACGTGCTTATCGACGCACTCCCGGACCTCCTGGCCGCCTGCCACACATTTTCGGGTATCGCCGCCAGCTTGCGTTCCGACAATGTTCCCCGCCACCTCACCCTCGCGGTGTCGAATACCGTCGCTGAGCTCTATTACCCCGGCTGGGCCGCCGAGTTCCACCGGCAACATCCCGCAGTCAAACTGTCAATGGTGCAGGCAAATTCCCGGGAGGTCCGGCAACTAGTAGCCGACAGTGCGGTGGACTTTGGTCTGGTAGAAGGCGAGGCTGGTCGGCACGACCTCGAAGAGCGGGTCATCGGCACAGATGAGCTGGTCCTCGCCGTGCCGACGGGGCATCCGTGGGCTGGGCGGGCTGTGGTGAACATCGAAGAACTGCGCACTACCCCGCTGGTTATTCGCGAACCCGGTTCCGGCAGTAGACAGGTCGTGGAAGATGCACTGGGGGATCTCGCCGAACCCGCGGCAGAATTCGGGTCCCTGTCAGCACAACGCGCCGGCATGATTGCGCTGGCAGCACCAACAATCATTGCCCGCGGCGCAATTCGCGATCAGATAACACTCGGACGCATCGTCATCGTCCCCACCGGCACCCGTTTTAAACGCAACCTCAGCGCCGTTATGCGTCGCGGCAGTGAAACTAGTGGGGACATTTCGGAATTTATCCGCATTGCTAGCCCTATACTTAGCAAGCATGAGCAATCCCAACGATGAACTCTTTTCCGCCGACCGCTATGACGCCGGCATCCAAATCCGCCGCGAGGTAATGGGCGACGAATTCGTCGATGCCGCCCTCGCCCGTAACGCCGGCTCCGACGGAGAGACCCTGCAGAAGCACATCACCGCCACCGTCTGGGGTTCTGTCTGGAGCCGCGAAGGCCTGGCCAAGCGCGATCGCTCCCTACTCAACATTGGAATGCTCGTCGCTCTGCGCGCTACCGAAGAACTGCGCGGCCACATCAAGGGCGCCCTCGCCAACGGCCTGACCCGCACCGAGATCACCGAAGCCATCGTCCACGCTTCCGGTTACTGCGGCGCACCGGCTGCTCTTTCCGCAATGAAGGTCGCGCAGGAAGTACTAGTCGCTGAGCTCGGCCCGCTTGACGACGATCTGTAGGCCGCCCACGGGCTCGCAGGCCCCGGCCTCCGCGTTAGTACATCAGTGTTGCGGCGCAGCAACCACGACAGCGGTAAGGCGATGGCAGTGGTAACAATTGCCACTGCCAACATCGACCCCTGGAAGGTCTGATAACCCATCACCTTCATCCCCCAGTCCATGACCAACACGTGGATGAGGAAGAACTCGTAGGAGACTTCTCCCAACCAAATCATGGCTGGATGACGAAGCCACCTTACCTCCGTACCCAGTGCAATCGGAGCCACGAATGCGCCGGCGGACAGGCCATACAGCGTGGTCTTCCACAACGCCTGGTCGACATCATCCGGCACCAAGGTTGCTGGTCCCACATGGGTAGTAGTGGATAGAACAAACAGCACTAGCGCTATCAGCCAACTGGTCGCTAGATTCACGCGCCATCCGACTTTTCGCCCGTAGGCCAGCAGCATGCCGATAGCGAACCAGTCGAAATACGCCATCGGCCACAGCCGTGCCACCACCGGCAGCAGGTTTTCCTGGTGCGACAGCACAGTCCAGACCGGGCCAATGAGGCCAAAACCAATAATGATGGCCAACGTCGGACCGGGGCGCAGCCGCCCCTTCGTGATTGTCCAGATGGCAAGCCCCACCAGCGGCAATACCAAGTAGAAGCCGACTTCCACCACCATCGACCACATCTGCGGCAAGCCCGGGTGAATCCAGCCGAATTGGAGCGTCTGGGTAAACGACATCGTGCGCAACCAGCCCTGCAGACCCCCACCCGATGGTGGCGGGTCATCTGCGGCGTGAATGAGAAAAGCCGCAGTAACCACAATCCAATAGGCCGGCAGAACTCTCTTCGCGCGACTGGTGAAGTACTTCCGCATGTCCGGTCGGTTCGCAGGGACGTCGTCAGGCGAACCGAGCCAACGCCCTGTGAGCAGAAACGCGCTGAGCACGAAGAAGATGGTGACGCCAATTTCGAATCGACCGTTGAGGCGCCCCCACCAATCGTCGGTGTAATTGCCCGTCCAAAACGCGGCATGCGTGAGCAGGACACCGAATGCGCCGATGGCTCGGATGCTGGTCAGCTCCGGAACGTAGGAGGACTTGGCCGAATTCATGCCAATATTTTAGGAGCGCAAAGTACTTCCCCGTGTTATTTCGGCAAAAGTGGAATCTACATAATTTCTTCTACATGTTCTCGACGGTGCTCAAGATGTACTGAGCAGATTCACGCAGTCGCTCCAGCTCCCAGTTGTTTAGCTGTGGCGGCATACGGCGAATGATTCCACCTCGGCCAATCACTGCCGGCATCGACAGCGAGACATCCGGCAACCCGTATTCACCATCCAAGCGCGTACACACCGGGTGGACGCTGTTTTGATCCAGCATCACCGCGCGGGCAATTTCCAAAGCGGAGCGTGCAACGCCAGCATTCGTCCAGCCCTTGGCATTGAGAACATCGTAAGCTGCACCGACCACAGCATCCTGAATCTCCTGTGGTGAAGGCAGCGGTGAGCCATGCCATTTTTCCAGTTCTGTCCACCTCACGCCTTGCACGTTCAGCGTGGACAGAATCGGTACGGCAGTAAGGCCATGCTCACCCATCATGTAGCCAGTCACTGACTTTGGGTCAATTCCCAGCTGCTTGGCAACTACCCACCGCAGTCGGGCCGAATCTAGCATCGTGCCAGTGCCAAAGAGCTTTTCCGCGGGGTAATCGAACTCGGTATGTGCCAAGTGCACCACCGCATCGAGCGGATTAGTAATGAAAAGGACAATCGCCTCCCGCGTATATTTCACGATGCCCGGCATGACATCGCGAACAACTTCCCCGCTGAGCTTGGCCAATCCAGCACGGTCCGGACGGGAATCCGGGTCGTCCGGGTCCGGGAGAATGGACGCACCAGCAGCGACGATAATCATATCCGCGTCGGCGCAATCGCTGTAGTTGCCAGCATGCACATTGACATAGTCCGTGCTGGGAACACCAGTGGACTGGGATTGGTCCAGAGCCTCGCCATGCGCAACGCCTGGTGCTGTATCAATTGTGGCAATCTCAGCGAACAGCCCGGATTCCATGGCATATGTCAGGACATACGAACCGACATGACCGAGACCAATACAAACGAGTTTTGAATGTTTCATATTCTCGATACTAGGACTGTGGAAATCCAGTGCCGCGGTGGAGGGGTAGGCAATGTAGACGCAAGCACGAAAAAGCAAAAGCCTCCACCCAATCACGGGCGAAGGCTTGTGCTTTGTATATCTTTGTACCCCGTACGGGATTTGAACCCGTGTTACCGCCGTGAGAGGGCGGCGTCCTAGGCCGCTAGACGAACGGGGCTTAGAACTTTTCATCCGCGCGCTGCGGACTTGTTAAACAATACACTAGACACGAATAGTAACTACAAATCCGCAGGTTAGCGCATTAAATGCCAAGTGTTTTGGCATTGTTGGCCAGAGCGTCTGTAAGCTCCGATTCATCCATTTTTCGCAAGGATGCAACGTCCGCGACAGTTTCCCGCAACGCAGTGATTACCTCTGCAGCGACCACCTCCGCCGCGTCACCGCTTACGGGCTCGCGCGGAAGGTCAGTCTCCAGCAAAAGCCTATCGACGGGCACCTGCGCCACATAGGCCCGCCCGCGCTTTGTCCGCAACATGAGCGGATTGACGGAGATGTAGCCACCGGCGCGGATAAGCCTCGTCAGCTCATCGCTGGTGCCACCGAAGCGGTGAAAGATCGGTACGAAATTCTCACCCGAAGCCTGGCCGGATTCGGAGTCCATGCGCGGTTCCAACAGGTCGAGTACTACACCGGCACTGCGAACTGTGTGAATGGACAGGATATGTGACTGGTTCGAGGCTCGGACAGCGTCAAAGATGCTGGTTAAGACGTGGATTTGGGTCTCGGTCGGCACGTCGTCAAGCCTGCGGGGCGCGAAGTCCAGTCCGATCTCGCCTACGAAGCGGGTGCACGGAAGGGCCTCGCGGAATATCTCGAGCTCACGCTCGTAATTATCATCGATGTACCACGGGTGATAGCCCACGGCGGCCATGGGCAGATTCTCGCGCCCTAGCTCGGCAAATCCGGAAGGCCGAACCGTCTGCGCGATAATCTCCACACCTTCCCGCGCAATCTCGGCCTTAAAACGCTCGCGCGAAGCCTGTGGCAGGAAGTCGTAATGAAAGTGGGTGTCGATGAGCCGCATTATTTTTCCGTGGGTGGCTGATTTTCGTCGGCCGGACCGCCGATGCGCGGGGCGAGCGGGGTTTCCTCGAACCCGAGCAGCCGGCGGATGACTTTCCCGGCTAACATCTGCCCCATTATTGGCGGTATGTAGCTCATGGTACCGAGGGTTTCCGCTTTGGTGCCGCTGCCTTTGTCCGCAATTCTCACTGGTTCTTCAGATGAGTACAGTACCTCAAGACCGCGAATGCGTCGGCGGATACACACCTGACGGACAATCTTCGCCAGCGGGCAGACCTTTGTCTTATTAATTTTGGAGAAGGTCAGCCGGGATGGATCGAGTTTGTTTCCACCTCCCATAGCGGAAATGAGGTGGACACGATTTTCCGCACACCACTGCGCGATCTCAATCTTGCCGGTGACATCGTCGATAGCGTCGATGATGTAATCCGGACGCGGGAACTGCCGAAAGGTTTCGGCCAAATTCTCACGGGTGAGGAAAATCTGTCGGGCGTAGGTCGTACAGTCCGGGTTGATATCGGCAACCATGGCCTCCATGACCTCGGCTTTTACACGGTCGATTGTGGAGACAAACGCCAGCGCCTGACGGTTGAGATTGCTCGGCTCCACGACGTCGCCGTCAATCAAGATGAGGTTGCCCACGCCACCTCTCGCGAGAGCTTCGGCACAGCTAGACCCCACGCCTCCGAGTCCGACGACCATGACTGTAGAATCGGCCAAAGTTTCCAGCCCCTCATCCCCTAGAAGAAGCTTCAGTCGCGCGAAACGTTCACTGGTCATAGTCGCCCCCTGGTCATAGTCGCTTCGATTCTTAAAAAACAAAAACTCCCCAGCCGACTGACTGGGGAGTAACTTTGTACCCCGTACGGGATTTGAACCCGTGTTACCGCCGTGAGAGGGCG